>NZ_JAUOPD010000009.1 GCF_030546745.1 Thalassotalea sp. 1_MG-2023 | reverse complement strand
CACGGCACAAGCTCTGCCTTGTATAAATACCAAACAAATTGCTGCAAAAACAAACTTGAAAGATCAACACGCTCTAAGGAGAAATATCAACATCATAGAAAATTAACAATAGATAGTAAGGGGCTTAGCTAAAATAGCGATAAAATATTGTCATAAAAGTTTCATCATTGTTCACTAATAGCTCGTCTTCAATGACATAAATTTGTCATATCCACCACTTATAATCGCCGCGAATCATCACATTAACCAACAGACAGGGAATTTCAATGTCTATAGTTCGTAAACGCAGTGCCTCACACAAAGCTTTTATTCCTGCTAACGCGAGAGATAATCAGTATATTTTAGCAGAATTTCCAATCAGCAATGAATTACTCAATAAAGTAAGCCCAACGCTTGATCAATCAAATCAACAGGCCTACTTTCAATTTTATCAGAGCATGTCTCAGTTATTGTTTACCCTATGTAACGACTTTGCCATTAAAAATTGTGTTTTTGTTGCCAATGATAAATTAGTACGAGTGCGTTACAGTCAAGAAGTTCATCAATGGCAAACAAGCCAGCAAATTCTTTTCTACTATGATCCAAACATTCATGAATTACAAAATTCATTTTTTGATGCCAATGTACGCGCAAAAAAAATAACACTGCTGTTTCTCGCACAAGGCGATGACATCAGGCAAAATGCTGCTGAATTTCACCAAAAGGTGCTCAAGGTTTTGTTGTGTTACCAAGAGCAATTAGCCTTACCTAAAGAGGACATTCGAGTTCGAGATCACCAACATATCACGTATGATATTTTCGCTCGAAATAAAGGTTGTACGGGTGTTACAGCACATAAATTACGTACCATGGTTCAACGATATGCCAATCAAGGCACTAAAATACCTGATAATTGTTCTAACATTACTTATGCAGTTATTAATCTAGCAATCAACAACCGATTGCTAAATATGGTTGAAATCGATCCTCAATCGATTGATCCCTATAATCCGTTATATACCTTTTTAACCGATAGTTTTTCACTAGTAGCAAAAAGGTTTAATTTAAATAACGGCGCGCTGATTGCTAATGGACTCGTGCCTATTGTCAGATACAGCGCACACGAAACGGTTTCTACGATTGGTGAATTACAAATGTTAGGCTACAATCCTGAAAACAGCCCATGTGGCATCATAAGTAAATGGCAAGCAGATCAACTAACCGACAATGTACAACTTATTTTTGTCGCAACACGCGATAATCGCAGCGATCATGGCTATGGACGATTTCTTAATCAAATAGAACAAGCAACGCGATTATTAGCGACAGAGTTGGCACTTCCGCCAGAAAAAGAGGAATTAACGGTGAGGTTTCACCAACATATTGCATATAACGTTTAGATATAAACTCGGGTACTATTCAACCTCGTGAAGCACGGTATAATGCGTTTCTTTATTCCACCTAATTATAGGGAGTATTTATGGCGTCAACTATTGAAAAAACAACGTTAGCCGGAGGTTGCTTTTGGTGCATCGAAGCAGCTTTCAATAGTTTACAGGGGATTATAAGCGCCGAGTCTGGTTATATGGGCGGACATACTGACGCTCCTACTTACAAAATGGTGTGTGAAGGAAATTCTGGGCACGCAGAAGTTGTTCAATTAACATATGACAGTGGCATGATAAGTTTTCGTGAAATCTTAGAAATATTTTTCACCTTACACGATCCAACGCAATTGAACCGTCAAGGCAATGACATTGGTACTCAATATCGTTCAGCAATTTTTTATCACAACGACGAACAACAACAAATTGCCTCAAACATCATTAAAGAACTTAATGAGTCTACAGCTTTTTCAGCACCAATTGTTACTGAAATAAACCCATTAAGCCCGTTCTTTTCTGGGGAAGATTACCATCAAGATTATTTTAACAATAACCCTGAAAATCAATATTGTCAGGCCGTTGTTTCTCCAAAACTTGCTAAATTTAGAAAAACATTTGTCGAAAAATTAAAATAACGTTTGCTTGTTCCAAAAGAAAAGCGCTTAAGCGCTTTTCTTTTATTAATACATCAAGGTATATAGTTTCCGACGATATTTAGTGGCAAGAGGATCACCGTCTGGCAAGGCTTTAAGTACATCTAGCAATAACTGTTTACTATCCGCATCACTTGAGTCTTGCTGAACTAAACGAAACAATATCGTTAACGCTTCTTCATTACGATTTACTTGATTATATTGCGCAGCCAATTTCCGTTTTAGTTCATTGTTTTCAGGCTCTTTTTCAATTGCTTGTTCTAATGCTTGAATTTCTGGCGAATCAGCAGCTTCATTGGCTAACTCCAATTTAGCAACTAAAGCTGCATAATCACTGTCTTGATCGACCATTTTTATCGTGCCAAGTAATTGTTCAGCTTCTGATATTTTGCCTGTCTGTAAATAAACATCAATCAAAATAAATTTAATATCAGCTCGCTCTGCATCTAGTTGATGTGCTTGAGTAATTAAACCAAACGCTTGGTTCACATCGTTCTCAGCTAAACATGCTTTTGCCTGAGTTAAAAGCTCATCTTCAGGTTTAGGTAAATGCTTACCAATAAAGGCCTCAATGCTCTCATCCGTTTGTGGTCCTGAAACCCCATCAATAGGTTGTCCATCTTTGACTAAAACAGCCGTTGGTAAACCTTGAATGCCAAATTGCGCAGCAATTTGTTGCTCAGCCTGACAATCAACCGTTGTCATTAAGATATGTTCACCTGCACCCGATACTCGCGCTGATAATTTGTCTTTTAATTCGACACTTTCTGGCACTTGCTCAGCCCAAAAAGCGACTAATACGAGCTTCTCCTTTGAATCTTCCAATACAATCTTTTGAAAGTTTTCCATCGTCATGGCTACGGTTACATTCGACACAATTATTCCTCGTCAGATTATTTACTTTTAACGTGGGGGCAAAGGTAAAATTAACAAGTGTAATAGCACTAAACTCTCCAAATAAGCTAGGAACTTTGCCTTTATGGTTTAAAGCCTTTTTGTAATCACAATCTTACCTTAAAACATTAAGTTATAACTAAGTGATTAAATACTTATTTCAATTGATATTAATTAACGATATAGTGAATTTACGCTTGTTTCGTAGTCGGCGTAATAATTTTCACTAATATTACAAAAAATGATGAAACATGCTGTATTGATCGGTTTTTATGCTTTACTCCTTAGCGAAAGTTTTTCGTTGATGGCGGCTTCGTCAAATACTATTACTATTCGTTATTGTATCGACCCAGATTGGGCACCCTACGAGTCACTCATTAATGAGCAACATGTTGGACTTTCTCGCCAATACCTATCGCTCATTGAACAAAACGCCAATCTTAGCTTTACTCTTGTCCCCACAAGTAATTGGCAACAAACACTTGAGTATATTCAAACAAACAAGTGTGATTTGATCCCCATGTTAAATAGCACTTTGAACAGAAAAGGCTTTCTTGACTTTACAAAAGTGTTATTTCGCGCTCCAAATGCACTTTATGGACATTATAATCAACCACTCATTGGGCATTTAGCAAATATTAATCAACAATCGGTTGCTGTGGTTACCGGTTATCGTTTACACCGATATTTATTAGAAAACTACCCTGAAATTAATATTGTTGAAGTAGAAAACGAAGCGCAAGGCTTAGAAAAAGTACAAAATAAAGAAATTGATTTTTACTTAGGTTCTTTTCACGGAGCCAATAAATACATCAAAGACAATGCATTAAATAATTTAAGAATAGTAGGTATATCTGAACTAGAAGATAAACTTCGTATCGGGGTGAGTAAATCATTATCAGATATGGTACCAATACTTAATCAAGCTATTTCACAAATAACGGTTGCAGAGCACGCGCAAGTGTTTTCATATCTAAAAGAAATAAACACCACCCAAGTGAAAGACTATAGTATGGCGATTAAATCAGCTTCTGCGTTTTCCGCGGTGATCATTTGTTTATTATTTGGCTATTGGCGCTCAGTTAACAATGCAAGCATTCTAGAGGCAAAAAATAAGGCGTTGCAGCTTGCCCACCAACAGCTTGATGATAAAAATAAGCAACTTGCTGATCTAGCCATTCGTGACTCGTTAACCCGCTTGTATAATCGCGGGCATTTATCTGAGTGCATTCAACAACAAATAAAACTTAAAGAACGCTACAATAAAGATGCCTGTTTACTTATTTTAGATATTGACGATTTCAAACAAATAAATGATCAATTTGGTCATAAAATTGGCGATGACGTACTACAATATTTTGCAATGCAGTTAACAGAATGTGCCAGAAATACAGATATTGTGGCGCGTTGGGGAGGCGAAGAATTTGTTATACTTTGCCCTGAAACCAACATAGATGAAGCTAAAATTATCGCAAAACGTTTTCAGCAATGTTTATTTGAAACATCTTCAGACGATCTACCCTGTGTAACCTGTAGTATTGGTATCGCCCCATTGCGCGAAAGTAAAAGTGCAGATCAATGGTTTATTGCCGCAGATAATGCAATGTATCAAGCCAAAGAGCTTGGCAAAGATACCATTTTCACCATTGATAATGCCTAGTTGAAAAAGTGATTGGTGCGCCTAACATGAGGCGCACCAATCACAACGCTATGCTCTATTTCACTTCATTGAGTAGCTCGCGGGCAATAATCACTTTTTGTATTTCACTAGTACCTTCATAAATAGAGGTTACACGAACATCACGAGCAAATCGCTCCAACGGATATTCTTTTATGTATCCGGCACCACCCATCATTTGCAAAGCATCATAACAAGCGATATTTGCTTTTTCCGCGGCAAAAAGTTTCGCCATTGATGCTTGTTTTCCAAACGGCAAGCCTTGTTCTTTAGTATAAGCCGCTTGCATTAATAATAATCTTGCAGCTTCAAGCTCTGTATAACGCTCTGCAAGTTTCCATTGTAACCCTTGAAAATTAGCAAGCGGTTGATCAAATTGCTTACGTTCTATTAAATACTCGCGCGCATAATCCATTGCGGCTAAACCAATACCGAGTGCCAGAGAACCGATACCGATTCTACCACCCGCAAGTTCGCCTACAGCAACACCGAAACCTTTGTTTTCTTGGCCAAGTAATGTCGACGCAGGCACACGACAATTTTCAAAATGTACTTCATTCGTGGGCGATGCTTTCTGCCCCATTTTATCTTCTGTTTTACCTATATTTACACCCGGTGTACTCGCTTCGACAATAAAACATGATATGCCTTTGCCTTTTTTGGCGCTCGAATCTGTTACTGCCCAAACAACAAAAACGTCAGCGAATGTTCCGCTCGTTATGTATAACTTGCTACCGTTAATAATAAAGTCATCACCTTCTCGAACAGCGACTGTTTTCATTCCAGCAGGATCAGAACCAGCAGAATTTTCAGTTAAACAAAAACCCCCTGCACGATACTCTCCACCACACAGTTTGGGTAGATATTGTTGCTTTTGAACTTCATTACCAACCGCTTGAATAACTTCGGCCACCATATTTGTGACTGAAGTAGTAACTGCCGTTGAGGCACACGCCTTTGCTAATTCTGTGATCGCTAAACTAAATGCCACACTGCCAGCTTCTACTCCGCCATATTCGGCTTTGATATTAAGCCCCATAAAGCCAAGTTCAGAAAGTTTGGCTAAATTTGATAAAAATAACGACTCATCGGGTGATTCGTCTAGTTGGCTGGCAACAGGTGCTAACTCAGATTCAGCAAACTTCTTTGCCATATCTTGTATCATCACTTGCTCTTCAGTTAACGATAAATTCATTTGATTTGCCCCTTTAGTATTAGGCGTTAAAGGTTTCTTTTCATTCTATACAAAAATACCGTTATAAACACGAAATTATTTAACGTTTACGTTAACTGCAAATCAACATTAAAGGGGTCAGGTACAATTAACTTGAGATAGTTAACTATGATTTACTAGTTCAAAGTATCGCTTTATTAAAAATAACCGCGTACTTAGTATCTTCTTTATGATCAAATATAAAAATGCCAGTCGATTTAATTGACTGGCATGATATCTAGAGTGTGCTTAATGGTGGTCGTTAGCTTAGTATGTGCTATATATTATGCGAATATAAACCATAACAAACCCGCGCCAAGAATAAGGCGGTAAATAACAAAAGGCATCATGCCAAGCTTACCAACAATGATTAAAAAATAATGAATACAAGCATAGGCACAGATAAACGCTAAAACGCTACCTAAACCAAGCACTTGCCAATCAACAGTGGCTGCACTTGTGGCAAATTTATAGGTTAAATATCCACCCGGCATCATTATGCCAGGGATAGATAACAAAAATGAAAATCGAGCTGCATTTTCTTTACTTAAGCCTAACATCATACCAAATGTCATGGTAATACCTGAACGCGATGTACCAGGAATTAGCGCTAATGCCTGTGATAAACCAATAATCATCGCACCTTTAAAACCAAGTTGTTCAACTGATACATTTTCTTTTGCTTTAATATCTGCAAAACCTAACAATACGCCGAATAAAAGTGTTGTTGCTGCAATAACCGCTACTGTTCGTAAATGTGCTTCGATAAAATCGCTACCTAAAAGCCCTACTAAGCCTAGAGGAATAGAAGCGAATAATATCCACCACGCTAACTTGCCATCAAACGAATTACGTTCGTGTTTTGCGGGGCCAACTCCTAATGTGCCAAACCAGGCGACAGCCATTGCACCAACTTCTTTACGGAAATACAGTACCACTGCGAGTAAGGTACCCACATGCACCGCAACATCAAACCCTAAACCTTGCTCTTGCCATCCTAGTATTGCTGAAGGCAAAATTAAATGAGCTGAGCTTGAAATAGGTAAAAACTCAGTTAACCCTTGTATTAATGCTAACCAGAATATTTCTAGAAATGTCATGTTTATGTCAGGTCCTTTTGCGGTTGCTGCCAATGTAAGGCAACTTTTTCTAGTTGTTGTGTGTGTTGATCAAATGCTTGCCATAATTGAGCAAATGTTTTCTTTTCAATTGGATGTATAATGTCAGGCGCTATTTCTGCAAGCGGCCACAGTACAAAAGCATTAAAGCATATTTCATCACGCGGTAATTGTGCCGGTTGCTGACAAATCACATCATCATAAAGTAAAATATCTAAATCTAACGTTCTCGGGCTATATTTTTTTGCATCAAGCGCTCTACCATGACGATATTCTATTTGCCGTAATGTATCGGCAAGTTGATGCAAAGAATGAGTTGTAGTAAAACCAACAACCATATTATAAAACGGTGAGCCACTAAAGCCCACGGCTTCGCTTTCAAAAAGAGACGATAACGTTAATTGACCGAATAACGATGACAAGGCATTTAAACCACTCTCAACATTTTTTTGACGATCAATGTTACTGCCTATCGATAAATAAACACTGGCCATTAATCACACTGCCCACGTTCAATTTCTACCCCGACAGAGGTCGCATTAAAAACAGCATTGGGCTTGTGAATACGTAGCTTAATCCATGGGATCTGATATTGACTCATTAAAAAGGTGGTCATACGTTCCGCTAATGTTTCAATAAGATCAACGGGGTGTTCATTGGCAAAACGTTCTAATGCTTGAGAAATTTCAGCGTAATCAAGCGTTTTAGCTAATTCATCATTTTGTGCGGCTGGTTTAATATCCCAAGCCATTTCAACATCTAGCACCAATGTTTGCTTTATTTGCTTTTCCCATTCGTAAAAGCCAATCGTTGTTTGAATAGACAAACCACTAATAAAAACCTTATCCATTAGATTCTAAACTTAATTATTCTAAATTAAATGGCGAGTTTACCTGTACAAGAGTAGAAAAACTAGTTTGTTAAGGGCACAATGAACATAACGTAATGTTGTTTAACAGGGAAATTGAGTCAAATGTTAACGTTGACGCTAGCCATGGTTGTTTTTGCCTATCTATTGGGTTCAGTGTCTAGTGCCATATTATTGTGTAAGTTATTAAACTTACCTGACCCACGCACACAAGGCTCGGGAAACCCTGGTGCCACTAATGTATTAAGAATTGGTGGTAAACGCGCTGCAGCAGCGGTGTTAATGTTCGATGTGTTAAAAGGCACCATACCTGTTTGGGCTGCTTATTTTCTTGGCATTGAACCTCTGTATCTTGCCAGTATCGCAATCGCGTCTTGCTTGGGCCACATGTTTCCTGTTTTTTTCCAATTTAAAGGTGGGAAAGCTGTTGCAACAGCATTTGGTACTCTTCTACCTATTGGACTTGATCTTGGCGGTTTACTAATTTTAACCTGGTATGGTGTAGCCAGAGTAACCAAATATTCAAGCCTTGCTGCCATTATTACCGTCAGTTTAGCACCGCTTTATACTTGGTTACTTAAGCCTTTATACACCTTTCCAGTATTAATGCTCTCCGCACTGATTATTTTCCGCCATCGGCATAATATTGTCCGCTTATTAACGGGTAGTGAGCCAAAAATTGGTCGTAATAAACTTCCTTAACACAAAAAGCTAACCGCACTGGTTTATACAGCGAAGTATTGACACTTTTATACGAAGTGGTTTTATATTGCAGGTAAAGTATCTAATGGCCACCTTGGTGTTGCCTTAAAGCTTAAGTCAGCAAAAACCCCTGCTTTTAAACGCTGCATACCAGCATAGGCGATCATCGCGCCATTATCAGTACAAAATTCAGGACGAGGATAATACACTTTACCACCTAACTTTTGCGTAATATGTGCTAGTTTTTCACGTAATGCTGTATTGGCACTCACTCCACCAGCAATCACTAAGCGGTTTAGCTGACATTGTTTTAGTGCTCGTTTGCATTTTATCGCTAAGGTATCGACCACGGCCTCTTGAAAAGCGAAAGCAATGTCAGCGTGGGTTTGCTGGTCAAAATTACCAGCGGCTTGCTCTTTACGAATAGTATTAGCTGTAAAGGTTTTTAAACCGCTGAAGCTAAAATCTAACCCTGGGCGATCTGTCATTGGTCGTGGAAACTTATAGCGGCCACTATTGCCACGTTCGGCCATTTTGGCCAGCACTGGACCACCTGGATAATCTAAGCCAAGCAATTTGGCTGTTTTATCAAATGCTTCACCTGCAGCATCATCTACAGATTCACCCAACATTTCATACTGGCCAATACCATTTACCCGAACAAGCTGTGTATGGCCACCAGAAACAAGTAAGGCAACAAAAGGAAATTCAGGTACGTCGTCTTCCAACATGGGGGCTAACAAGTGCCCTTCCATATGATGAACAGGTACCGCGGGTAAATTCCAACCGTACGCTAAGCTTCTACCAATAGAGCAACCTACAAACAGCGCACCGATTAACCCAGGGCCAGACGTATACGCCACACCATCAATGTCTTTTGGCGTCATGCCTGCCTCAGCGAAAACTTCTTTAATTAACGGTAACGTTCTTCTAACATGATCACGCGAAGCTAATTCAGGCACCACGCCACCATAATCAGCATGTACTTTAATTTGGCTATATAAACGATGAGACAAAATACCTGCTTCTTCATCATAAATAGCAATACCTGTTTCATCGCAAGAGGTTTCAATACCTAAAATTCGCATACTTACCGATTCACTTGTCATAGATTAATCAACTTGGCGGCGATTTTACCTAGCAAAGTCGCATTTCACCAGAGAAAAGCAAAATTAAACTTTACTTTCTACACGCTGTGGCAGTAGAATACCGCACCATTTTTTAACAGAGTGGGCGGAAGTAAGGTAATTTTCATCAAAATTACGTAAAGCTCTTCGTCAAATCTATAGAGATTCAACTAAGGTAAGAGGCACAATGCCAGTAATTAAAGTTAGAGAAAACGAACCATTTGACGTAGCGTTACGTCGCTTCAAACGTTCTTGCGAAAAAGCAGGAATTTTATCAGAAGTTCGCCGTCGCGAATCATACGAGAAGCCAACTTGGGAGCGTAAGCGCAAAAAAGCTGCTGCTGTTAAGCGCGCTGCTAAGAAATTATCTCGTGAGAACGCACGTCGCGTTCGTATGTACTAAGCCAACCTTAGTTGCATATCTGAGTGAGTAGCATGAGCCTACTAGAACAACTCAAAAGCGAAATGAAAAACGCTATGCGTGCCAAAGACAAAATTCGTCTTGGCGTTATTCGCATGGCGTTATCTGCGATTAAACAAGCAGAAATTGACCACAATACAGAAGCTACAGATGAGAATATCATTGCGATTTTGACCAAAATGGTTAAGCAACGCAAAGAATCAATCAAAATGTACAATGAAGGTGGTCGCACAGAACTTGCAGAAATTGAGCAAGCCGAAGTATCAACACTTGAAACCTTTCTACCGCAAGCACTTAGCGATGATGAAATAGCAACGCTAATTCAAAACGCGATTGCTGAATCGGGCGCAAGCTCAATGGCAGACATGGGTAAAGTGATGGCTATTTTAAAGCCGAAGATGCAAGGCAGAGCTGATTTAGGTGCCGTAAGCGGACAAGTTAGAGCTACATTAAATAGCTAACTAATCAAGCACGTTTTGTAAGAACCGTAAATGGCAACATTTGCGGTTTTTTTATCCCTGAAAGTGAAAACTAAACCATTTTACGGTAACGTATATTACCAATGTGTTTAAACACTTTTTAACCCGCTTAACCTAACACGAGGATAATCGATATGGCCGGGATGATCCCGAGACAGTTTATCGACGACTTATTAGCTCGCGCTGATATTGTTGAAATTATAGATGCTCGTGTACCTTTAAAAAAAGCAGGGAAAAACTATCAAGCATGCTGCCCTTTTCATACCGAAAAGTCACCTTCTTTTTCAGTCAGTCCTGATAAACAATTTTATCACTGTTTTGGTTGTGGTGAACACGGCAATGCTATTTCATTTTTAATGGAGTTTGATCGTTTAGAGTTCCCCGATGCGATAGAAGAATTAGCCAGTTTTTACTCAATGGATGTGCCAAGAGAGCAATCTCATCAGACACCTGCGCAACTTAAACAGCAACATCAAGCCTATCAGCAAAAACAAAATGATTACGAACTTATGGCAAACATAAGTCGATTTTATCAACAACAGTTAAAAGTTTCCGATGATAAACAAGTCGCCATTGATTACTTGAAAGGCCGCGGTTTAAGCGGACAAATTGCCAAAACATTCGGTATTGGCTATATCAGCGATCAATGGGATGGCATGATGAAAGTTTACGGCCAAACAAGCGACTCTCGTCAACAATTAATTGATTTAGGCATGGCAATACAAGGGGAACGTAACCAACCTTATGACAGGTTTCGTGGCCGCATAATGTTCCCTATTCACGATAAACGTGGCCGTGTTATTGGCTTTGGTGGCCGAGTGTTAGGTGATGGCACACCAAAATATTTAAACTCGCCCGAAACACGAATCTATCACAAAGGGCAAGAGTTATACGGCTTATTCGAAGCAAAACAAGCCAATAAACAATTACAGCGTTTAGTTGTTGTTGAAGGTTATATGGACGTAGTAGCACTTGCGCAACACGGTATAAACTACGCTGTCGCCTCTTTAGGCACTTCAACCACAGCTGAACAAGTTCAAACACTCTTTCGGACCGTAAAAGAAGTCATTTGTTGCTATGACGGTGATCGCGCCGGAAAAGATGCTGCATGGCGAGCCATGGAAAATGCGCTACCGTTAATTCAAGATGGTATCACCTTAAAGTTTGTTTTTCTGCCAGACGGTGAAGACCCTGACTCATTAGTTAGACAGCTCGGTAAAGAAGGCTTTGAGCAAGTGCTCGCTGATGCATCCCCTTTATCTAAGTTTATCTTTGATAAATTTTTAGCAGATAACCCAGCGAAAACCCATGAAGAAAAAGCCGCGTTAATTGATCAATTACAACCCTTACTCAACAAAATGCCTGATAGTATGATCAAAAATGCATTGATTGAAGAAATGGCCTCTCGATTCAGTATCTCCAGTGAAAAGCGTTTACGTGAATTACAAAGTAGAAACAAAAAAACAGCCATTAAAGCGGCTACAAAACCAGCAAAAGTTACCCCTGTAAGGCTAGCCATTGCATTATTGATTGAGCATCCCCATATAGTAAAAGCACTGCCAGATTTAAACATGTTAGCAGGCGTAGAATTGCCTGGCGTAGCATTGCTGAATCAATTGATTATACTGTGTTCACAAAACCCAGAAGCTAACAGTGCGCAATTGCTAGAGCACTTTCGAGGTACAACTGAAGGTGAGCAATTAACCAAATTAATGTGTTGGCAGCACCTCGTAGTCGACGACGCTGCCGAGCAAGTATTTTTAGACAGTATTGAAAAACTGTTAAACCAGTTTGTAGAACAACGAACGGAATATTTACTGGCAAAAGCCAGAACAGATGGCATGACGCCGCAAGAGAAGCAAGAGTTACAAATATTATTAAATGCTTAACAGGCATTTATTTTTGTAAACTTGCTATAATTTATATCATGTGAGTTAACTAACGTTTATTTTCACAAGGTATTAAACATAAATAGTACAAACCAACAGATATTATCGCTGGTAATTTTACAATCAATTTGCTAAAATTTTCGGCTTTACTGTTCGTATTTTATCGTCAAAAAACAGGTGGACACTCGTCAATGGATCAAGCCCCACAATCTAGACTCAAAGAGTTAATAACCAAAGGTAAAGAACAAGGTTACTTAACTTTTGCCGAGGTTAACGATCATCTTCCTCAAGACATCATAGATTCAGATCAAGTTGAAGACATTATTCGAATGATCAATGACATGGGTATTCAAGTATTTGAACATGCCCCTGACAGCGATACATTAATGATGTCAGAAGCTAATACTGATGAAGACGCTGCTGAAGCAGCGGCACAGGCATTAGCGACTGTTGAGAGTGAAATTGGTAGAACAACTGACCCAGTACGTATGTATATGCGTGAAATGGGTACTGTTGAACTTCTAACACGTAAGGGCGAAATTGTAATCGCCAAACGTATCGAAGAAGGTATTAAAGAAGTACAGCGTTCTGTTGCTGAATATCCCCCTGCAATTAACTACTTGCTTGAACAATGGGATAACTTTGAAGCAGAAGAAGGCCGTTTAAGCGATATAATTTTAGGGTTTCTTGACCCTGATGCCGAAGAAGATGAAATTCCGGCAGCTGCAACGCATATTGGTTCAGAACTTTCTGAAGAAGAATTGGACGATGAAGACGAAGATCTTGAAAAAGATAAAGACAAATCTGACGATGACGAAGATGAAGAGGAAGAAGATACAGGGCCAGATCCTGAACTTGCTCGTGAAAAGTTCGGTATGCTTCGTGAAAAATATGAAGCGGCAAATAAAATCATTGATGCAAAAGGCCGTGTACATAAAGATGCCGTTGCGGCCATTGATGAACTAGCTGAAGTATTTAAAGAATTCAGACTTGTACCGAAGGTTTTTGACAAACTTGTTAAGAACATGCGTCAGGTTATGGACAAGTTACGTGTTCAAGAACGTTTGATCATGAAGCACTGTGTTGTTGGCGCAGGCATGCCAAAAGCAACTTTTATCAAGATTTTTCCAGGTAATGAAACATCTAAAGATTGGTTTGTTGCACAGCAAGAAGCTGGTGAGGCATGGTCAACTAAATTAGCTGATGTAGAATTAGACGTTGAACGTTGTATTCAAAAACTTGGTCACCTTGAACAAGAAACCTTTTTAAACGTACATGGCATTAAAGACATTAACCGTCGTATGTCAATTGGTGAAGCAAAAGCTCGCCGTGCGAAAAAAGAAATGGTAGAGGCTAACTTACGACTCGTAATTTCTATCGCGAAAAAATACACAAACCGTGGTTTACAATTCTTAGATCTTATCCAAGAAGGTAATATTGGTTTGATGAAAGCAGTAGACAAATTTGAATACCGTCGTGGTTACAAATTTTCTACCTATGCAACATGGTGGATCCGTCAGGCTATTACGCGTTCAATCGCTGACCAAGCCCGTACAATCCGTATTCCTGTGCATATGATTGAAACCATCAATAAGCTAAATCGTATTTCTCGCCAAATGCTTCAAGAAATGGGTAGAGAGCCTACTCCAGAAGAATTAGCAGAACGTATGATAATGCCTGAAGATAAAATTCGTAAGGTATTAAAAATTGCCAAAGAGCCAATTTCAATGGAAACCCCCATCGGCGATGATGAAGATTCGCACTTAGGTGATTTTATTGAAGATGGCAGTGGTGAATTACCCGTTGACTCAGCAACATCTGAAAACCTTAAAGACGCAACACACGAAGTACTCGCTGGGCTAACTGCGCGTGAAGCTAAAGTATTACGTATGCGTTTTGGTATTGATATGAATACTGATCACACGCTTGAAGAAGTGGGTAAACAGTTTGATGTAACACGTGAACGTATTCGTCAAATTGAAGCAAAAGCATTACGTAAGCTTCGCCATCCTTCTCGCTCTGAGCAACTTAAGAGTTTCTTAGACGGTGAATAAGCAGGTCAAATAAAAATGAAAAATCCAGCCAAGTGGCTGGATTTTTTTTGTCTAACAATCATGACTATTAAACGCTATTTTACCTGTTCTGGTGGCCCGAATTTTGGGTTAGTTAAGAACGTTTGATCCGTAAGTGTTGCTAAGAATGCCAGTAAATCTTGCTTGTCTTGTTCAGTCATTTCAAAGCCTCGAACAAATGGACTTTTTAACGGATTTTTCCTGCCGTCACCAACAAATTCACCTTGCATCAAGCTTCTACCACCAGCAGCATAAAAGTCTAATACCTCACCTAACGTTGTAATACTGCCATCATGCATATAAGGTGCGGTAACTTCGATATTTCTTAGCGTTGGCGCTCTGAAACGTCCGTTATCTCGCATAATTTCAGACACCTCTGCTAGGCCAATATCTTTGCTCGGATAGCCTTTCGTGCTATCAGTAAAATATAAACCGGTATTATGAAAAGGACGACGATCTAGAATTTGCCGTTCATGACTGGTTGATTGGGTAAAATTAAAACCTCCATGGCAATGATGACATTCTAACTTTTCTGAGAAAAATAAGTTCATGCCGCGAATTGCCGCCTCAGAAATTGCAGTATCTTCCCCTTGGTAAGCGTATTGATCAAAGGGGGCATCCAATGAAATCAAACTTCTGACAAAACTTGCAAGTGCCTGAGAAATTGTCACAAAAGAAATACTTTCATCGGGAAATGCCGCAGAGAATAGCGCGGGATAATCTCCCTGCTTAAAACGATTAAGCACAGTTTCTTCGTGTTGAGTGATGCCAAGTTCAATGGGCGCTTCTCCAAACATGGGAATTAACACTTGCTGCTCAATAGACGTAATACCATCATGTGCCCAAGTCAGTGTTTTATTATATGCCACATTAACCAATGCTAAAGCATTTCGTCGATGAGCCTGCCCTGTTGCTCCAGTAGAAGTGTGCCTACTTTCTGCAAAAGCAAACGCTTGCTGATGACAACTAGCGCAAGATTGAGTTTGATTAAACGACAATGCATTATCATAGAAAATTTTTCTGCCAAGCATGACCTTTGCTTCACTCATCGGGTTATCAGCGGGTACTTGAGGTTTAGGAAAACCAGCCATTATTGGCCATTGATACTCAGGTGGCTTAGCATCTTTGCCACAAGCAATAATCAACAGCAAACATGCTATCAGAATTAGAGAGTATATTTTCATAGCGAATTCGGCGTACGGCGTGCAATATTGGCAAAGATTAATTGGCAAGCAATATTATCTCGTGCACTTTTACAGTTACTTTGTTCACTAAAAACAATATCATTAAACCATGGCGCAATATCCAACTGAACAACACCCTGCTTGATTTTTCCTAACGAAATACTTACTCGATTGGGGTGTACACATGCTTGTTTGGGTGATCTAAGTGCACTGGCAGATGAACAACCTGTTGATCCTAAATGAAACAACCAATTCTCAGTATTACTTTGCATTTCAAAGCGCATAAATTTATGGCCGGTTTGCCATACCCAAAACATATTTGGCACATTTAATGGGCTTTGTTGCATCATTGGGTTTTGATGGTTTAAATCAAAAGGCACACCCACAGTGGCTTTTAGTTGCTTGCCTTTTAGGTTATCTGAAAGTTCAAGCTGCCAAGTTGCATTTGTTTCATCAGCGCAATTTACCCCGAGCAAAGCAACGTTTTGATGCTGAGAAGGGGTTTCAGCCAACATTACTGGTTGCCATTTTTGTTGTTCATTCAAAACAGCGATATCACTGAGATACAAATATAATTGCGACAATTGCCACTTATTGGCTAGCAGCGAATTACAATTAAGCGGAATTCCTTGATAAAGAATATCTACCGTTATTAGATGCTTTTTATTTGCTTGCGAACAACCTATGATTGTGAACAAAAACGCTATGTATATCCAAGTTAGGTACTTCATTAAAAACCTTATAATCAGTCACAAAAATAAACAGCTAACATAGATATTATTCATAAATAGTGACCAAAAAGCCAGTGAGTTTACAAGTATAGTACGCCAATACTGACAACTAATTAATACACACACCACATTATTAATTTCATATATAAGTTAAAACTTTATGCCCAAATTGTTAAGTTATACTAAAGAAAGTGAATTCAATGTAAAAATGGACATTCTATAATGAGAACCACCTTAAGCGCGATTCTATTACTGATATCGGCATTATTAACTACACAAGCGTTAGCCCATTCAGAGCACGACAGAGCACGATTTGTTGCCCCTGATGGAAAAGATATTGGAAAGTGCGATAACGCTTTACGCCCCTGTAAAACGATTGCATACGCTGTAACACAAGCGAATAAAGGCGACAAAGTATTAGTCGCTAGTGGCGAATATCATATCAACGACACTAACGAACTTTTTTATTTAAAAAGTAAAATTGTACCAATACGCGGTGGTTATAATAAATTTGATCACTACCAAAGCCAAAGCCCAGCAACCAATATTTCTACTCTTGTAGGTATTCCTCATGAATTTGCTAACGAACTTGCCAGTCATGGTTTTAACATCATTACAGATCGTAAAGCACTTAAAAAAGACGATAGATTAAAAGCTAAGCTAACAGCTTATCAAAGCATGCAATCTGTCCAACAAAACGTTAACTGTGTTAATGGTAAGGCGGGCAGTTTTGATTGCAATAATATTGATTTGCTCGGTCACTTACCCTTAAGCGAATTATCAACAAATAGCGGTGCTGCCAGTGATATTTGGGGACATGTTGATTTAAACACGGGTAAAGAATACGCCATTATTGGTTTAGAGCGTGGCGCAGCGGTTATAGATGTAAGCGACCCTAGTAACCCGACAGAGGTAGGTGCAGTAAATGGCAGAGCCGTTGTTTGGCGAGATATTAAAGTTTATCAATATTTTGATAAAAACATTAGCTTATGGCAGGCTTATGCCTATGTCACCTTAGATGGCGCCTCTCCAAGTAATACCGAATATGTCACGATCATTGATTTAAATAATTTACCCCATTCAATCAATGTGATAGAAAAAAATCAAACCGTTTATAACGCCCATAACGTTTATATTTCAAATGTGGATTATAGCCTTAATATTGCGCATCCAAACACTACACCGATTTTACATTTGGCCGGCACCAATAAAAAAACGGGACAATTTCTTAATTATGATTTAACCAACCCTAAAACGCTAACGCAACTTACTGACAGCTATCAATCAGAACTTTCCGTAGGTTCTCGACCATATACACATGATGGTGCATCTATGACCATCAAAGATAGCCGAAAAGATACTGATTGTGTTAATGCTCAAGCCTTTTGCACTATCTTTTTCGACTTCAATGAGTCGGAATTTTTACTATGGGATATTACAGACACAGCTAAAACAACCGGCTTAGGTCGCGCAAGTTATTCTGGTGCACAATACGTACATTCTGGTTGGTCAACCGAAGACAATAATTATGTCTTTGTGCATGACGAGCTTGATGAAGTTAATTTAGGAATTAATACAACTCTGCGCATTTTCGACATAACTAATTTAAAAGCCCCTACACAAGTGGGTACATGGATAGGTGACAGCAAAGCGATTGACCATAATGGTTTTGTACGTGGTAATCGCTATTACATGTCAAACTATGAACGAGGCTTAACGGTATTAGATATTACCGATCCAGCATCACCTGAACAAGTGGGCTTTTTTGATACCTTCACACCAAGCGATAACGCGAGTTTTAATGGCGCTTGGGGAGTTTACCCTTTTCTCCCCTCTGGCAATATTATTGTCAGTGATATCAACAGCGGTTTGTTTATCTTTAAAGATAATACGCTAGACGAAGCACAAGGCACGGTTGCCTTTAGCCAAGCAAATATTACCACAAATGATAATGAAACATTGTCAATCACCATTGAGCGCAATAATGCAGATGCCACGAGCAATGAGGTTTCAGTTGACTATGTTATTTTGCCTGGCAGCGCTGATAGCAATGATTTTCAGGTAGCGAATGGTTCTCTTACTTGGGCAGCCAATGACAATTCCCAAAAAACCATTGAAGTAGATATATCTGAAAACAATATAGGTGTTGAAAATAACGAGACCTTTTTCGTTAAGCTTTTTAACCCTTCTAATGGTGCTTCATTGGGTCATAATAGCTACATAACCGTAACCATTAATGGAGAGCCTGACTTTGGCGCGGCATCATTTGCCCTTGCAGAAACACAAGTGCCAGAGACACAAGAAACGCTATCTATCGCCGTTAATCGCCTTGGTAATTCACAAGGTGAGATCAGCTTCGCATATCAATTAACAGGCATTCAAGCCAGTGTTGGAGATGATGTACTTGATGCTGCTGGCCAATTAACATGGGCTGACGGTAATAATGAGACACAGTATATCGATTTAACAATAATTGACGATGAACTGGAAGAACAAGCAGAAACCTTTAGTTTAACGCTCTCACCCATTGCCAACGGTCGTATTGGTACAAATGGTACCATCACGATTACCATTGCTGACGATGACACAAACAACGCGCCAAACGTTACTTTAAGCGAAAATTTCCAAGTAAATACTGGTCAAACAGTGAACTTAACCGCAACAGCTCAAGATAACGATAATGATGATATGACCTACCAATGGCAACAAACTGCGGGCACAAATGTGGAACTCACCAATGCAGACCAATTAGAAGCTAGCTTTATCGCTCCTAATAGCGCTACAAATTTAACCTTTAGCTTTACCGCTACTGATTTTAGAGGTGCTACGACTACAGAAAGCATTGAAATAACCGTTGTTGCGCCAACGGTAACAGAACCAAACTCTGGCGGTAGTAGTGGTGGTGGTTCATGGTATTGGTTAACATTTCTGATGATACCAATGTTAGTTGTTCGTCATATTAGGCGCTAAATACGCTTGAGCAATGCAGCTATTAGTGCTGTATTGCTCAACAAATAAGCTAACAAACAGATCATTGATAAAATTTAAAGTTCTAGTGGTGACATTAAAATAAAAAATGCTTATACTGCACGCCGATTTGTGAAAGCATTCACAATCACCTTTCAAATAAATGGCCCTTTAGCTCAGTTGGTTAGAGCACCCGACTCATAATCGGTAGGTCCCCAGTTCAAGTCTGGGAGGGGCCACCATTTAATTCAAAGCTTTCAGCGTAATTACCTACTAACTTTTATTAAGGTCACCTTCAAAAAGTAGCAAATTTGTAGCTATTAGACATTTTATAATTCGCTCATGCTGACAGAAGTACTGAACGATTAAAAGTATACTTAAGCTTCAGCGTTTGTCATTTCATCGAATATTCTTTTAGCTCTTTCAATATTCGTATCATAACCTTCATTGTTTGATTTTTTTATGAAACCTAGTAGTAAAATATTTACTTGGTCATGAAGCTTGTAAAGAACTCTTATAGTCCCACCAGAATATGCATCAAATCTTGCTTCCCAAATAGAGTCAGCGTTCTGAAGCTGCTTAAACAAAGGTTCATTACCTCTAAACCCCCTTTGATTGCAGTATCTTAGTTTGTTATAAACGACAAGTTTGTTGTTAGAATCTAGCCCATTAAACCAATCAGTTAGATTCGATGAAATTATGCTATTGGGACAAGCATTAGACAATTCAACCGCACTGTATTCTTCAGAAAGCAACCTTCCATGTTCTTTGTTTGCTATATTGTCAATTACAACAGTATATGAATTGTATTCTCCCGCTTCTGTTCTGGTGAAAGTGAGTTTATGGTTTCGCCACAACCCACCAGTTTCGAGGCTAAAAAGCTTTGCGTTAAAATAATTAGATATGCTAAAAACTTCAGGCCTATCATGTAGACCATAACCCGCTATGTAATAGGTATACTGGCTAATATTATCTAATTGTTCGTCGTTAAAATAATCCAACGCTGGTGATTTATCAATAATTTCATATAAGACTGTTAGTAAATCTAATTCATTTCGTTCCTCTAGGTGTAAAAGGAAATCATTAAAGAAAAACCCTGAACTCAGTTCTAGCTCTTGCAATCCTGCATTGTTATCAGTATCTAGATAAAATACAACTCTATCATCATCACCTACAAACAATTCCAAGACGCCTTGTAAAGAGCTCATAAACAAGGAAATTGCTTCCTCTTTATTTACAGCGGGAAAACTATTTGTATTAATACAAAGCAAATGCTCCATTTTATTTCCTTGCTAATTTAGCCCTCACCTTAAGTGACTGATCAAAAAAACCATTAGGCCAAAAATCCAACTTTCCATTTTCATCCATTTTAGGCGTCTGAATATTAGTTTCGGAGTCAATACTTTCTTTAGATAAATAGTGAAAAATGACTTTATCATGTGAGATTAATTTGTTCTTACAGGCTAACCTAATGCCGTCCATTAAATGATCACTATGTGTTTCAACAATAATTTGTGCACCATGAGAGGCAGCTAAGGCAATTAAAACTCCCATCGCCGTCTGTCCCTTAGGATGAATATGTGTTTCGGGGTTTTCTATTAAAACTAAAGTGCTATTCTCTCGCCTTTGATCCCATTCCTTACCCCAATCAAAATCCCAATCATGCAAGGGACGTTGAGCAACATGACCTAATAAAGATGCGATAACAGGTAAGGCATGACTAATGCCGAACCCTACATTTTTAGAGCGGTAAGAATTAAACTCTGCTTGTGCAATATCTGCTTTCTTATTAAATATATAATGAAACTCAAGGTTTGGTGATATTTCAGATAACCAGCCCTTTAAAGCCAAAGGTAAAGTTTCTCCTTCACTACATTCGTGCAGTATAGATTGTGGAACAATACTCCAAGCCAGCTTATCTATAAATTCATAGACATATTCACCTCTGTCTCCTAATTTAGGAATAGAATTTTCATCATTACTCAATGGAAGAAAAGTTTGCGGCCCTAAACGATCGGCAGATAAATATGAAATAATTGGAGATAACGTTGGATATATTTGTAACTCATCTTTTTCATGAAGTGCAAGCGTATCTATCCCATTTCTATCATGTTGAAGTGATATTTCAATTAAAGATTCAGGGTTTACAAACTTAGAGCGTAGCTCTTTAATTGTGCCGAAGCCATCAATATAAGGAGATTTTCCCTCTGATGCTCTAGCATACATTCTGATTGACTGAATTATAGAACTTTTACCACTGTTATTAAGCCCTGAAAACAATGTCAGATTTTTTAACGGTAAATCTAAATCTCGAAAAGACTTAAAGCCTTTTAAGCTAACTAAATTGAACATAATTAATCCACAAAACTAGATATGAGGTTATTAAAGGCATTATACCTATATGAAACCCCTCGAATTGCTTGAGATGCATGTCGACTGATTGAGTTTAACAAATTTGAATCTTCTTTTAACATAATTCTATATTGCTCAATAAATTCCTGTTTATGTTTTAACAATATATTGAACCTATCATCCGATAATTCACATAGTATATTTGACCAACATTCGAATAGCGCTTTATTGATAGGTGATTTCTTCTCATCAAAAATAGTAGATTTTCTAAATGCATGATTGCCGAATAGCTCTTTAGCTCTATACATTGCTAGTTGGAACTTATGAGTAATGATTCTAACTTCATTACAGCGAATATTTGGAATATTACCTTCAGGGTAAATTTTCAATAATTTTTTATGGTCTAAATCAGGGAGTAAATTTATCACTCTCATTGAATCGCTTAACCATTTCTCAAGGTTAGCCTTAAAATCTTTTTTATCTAGTACATAAAATGCAACAAAACGAAGAATTAGTTCCCTAACAGCCATACGCTTATCATTTAGTTTAGAGTTGATCGCATTAATGAAGTAACTATTATCTTTTAACTCCGTTAATAAAGCCGTTGAAATTCCTTGATATAAAGCATGTCTTATTTCTTGTGTAGTTAACGGTAAGCCCCCAGTATTGATCCTTTTAAATATGTTTCTTTTAACTTCTTCTGGTGTACCTGGGTTAATAACAGTAAATCGAAGCTCTGTTTCCAAAATTGTATTTAAAACTCTTTGGCACTTAGGATCGTCTTCCATCTTTGAAAATGTCATACCTCCAAATTTTTTATGCAAAAATTCAAGTTTTTGAAGCTTTAAAGGTAGACCTGTATCAGGGTTGGAAAGTAGAAAATCTCGGATTGTAGAAAGACGCTGAAGACCATCTACAACCTCCCATTCACCTGACTCATTTGCCGCTACATAAAACATAGGCAATGGTATTTTGAGCATTATAGACTCGATCAACTGACTTCTTCGTGTTTCATCCCAAACTTCACTTCGTTGAAAATCTGGTGCTAGTTTAATCGTCCCCTGCTTTAAGCGTCTTTTAATTGCATCCATAGATACAACTTTTTGCTCAATTGATATTTTATCAGGATCAAATGGCTCCAAAATTTCCTCTTCAAACTCTTCATCAAAGTCATCGTCATTAGAAATTACACTAATTCTATTGTCAGTATCCACGCAATAAATCCCTACAAGCCAAAATAATTACGTTCATTCTAACCAGAAACTATTCACATTCAAAACAGATTGAAAAAAAGGTTCAGCTATTCGGATAGCTCAGGGACAGACCACGTTTATCTATTGTCGTTTCGGGATAGCTCAGGGACAGACCACGTTTATCTATTGTCGTTTCGAGGTCTTCCTGGTTTACCTGGCCTAACTCGGCGACCAAGCACTTTTGCAACTTCTTGCTTGAATTTATTGTTTCCTAAAACATAATTTCCATTGGTAGTATTTCGAATTTGTTCAATAGTCTTGATGGTTAATGTTGAATCAAATAAATGCCGATATGATGTAATTCTCTCGCTATTATTGTTTCCAAGCGCTATATAAAATGGGTGTTCAGTGATCAAATCGTTTCGTTCGCCCAATCCATTATGGTGAAAACTGCTCCAATTATACTCATTAAGCGTTGATACCAAATTAGCCCTTACTGGGTTTAGCTCTATATAGCGATAACAACTTAATACATATTCCTCACTTTGTACCAAACATGACTTAAAGCGCCCTTCCCATAACGTTCCACTTCGTTTATATGTCCGATTGATGTACTGTACATAACGCTGGCCTAATTGCTTCATCATAAGTGCTAGGCTATTAGGATATTCAGGTGTTACTAGTATATGAATATGATTGGTCATTAAAACGAATGCATGAATATAACAATAATATTCCTTTGCATACTCTTTGAGCCAGCTTAGGTAGTTTTGATAATCTTGTTGACAGTAGAAACAAGCTTGGCGGTTATTTCCACGTTGAATAATATGATGAGCGACATTAGGTAATGTCACTCTTGCACGTCTTGGCATAATAAGCATCCTTGCATATTGAACCAAAACTATAGCACCAAAAAACAACTCCGCCAGTAATGGCTAATTCAAAAGAATAATAAACAAAAAACAGATCCGATTCATTAAACGTGGTCTGTCCCTTTATTAATAACGAGTCGAAGTATTGATAATGCATAATGTACTAGCTAAATTTCGACTCGCTTAGTTTTTGTTTTCACTTTTTTCAAACACTCACGTTTGATTTAGGTCAATTAATAACGCTACATACTAGTGTAGAGTTCTGCCACGTTTTCATTCAGTCAAACCAAAACATGCATTTTATAATGCGATAAAAGTAAAACAAATAAACTCAACATATGTTAACTCAGCGCATATTTATCTATAAAATCACGTAGTTCTCGACTTTTACCCAAAAAAAAGTGAGAATTACATTTGACGCATAGCGCTAATAAACAGAGAAAAATCATGGAAGTACGAATCAATATCCTTAAATTATTTTTAGTTATTTTTATGGTTTTTCCGTCGCTTTTCATTTCAAATTCTGCATTTAGTACACCTTTTGATGAACCCAGTGTACTGATTAAATCTTCCAGTGTTGAATTAACAGAGTTCTCCATGAGTTATTTTGTGGATAACTCAGAGAGTATGTTGATAAACGATATATTGTTGCAGCGATTTACCCCAATAGTGAGTAAATTATCACTAGGCACAGATGCCAAATTTACTTGGGCTAAAATAAAGGTACATAATCAGCAGCAGCAAGCCATCACACTTTATTTACATCACCCTCATGCTTATCACTTAAAGTTTGTCAGTTTTTATGAAACTCAAAACAAGAAAGTGCTTGAAAAATTCGATATCCCACTTTATCAATCTGGCAAAAAGCCACTTATGTATGGTGGTACAGCTGTTTTTCCATTTACACTTGCAGCAAATGAAACGAAAGCGATTTATGTAAAGAATGAATCTTTTTCTCATCAGTGGTTTCAGTTAAGCATGTATGACGAGCAAGCTTCAAAGCAAGCATTAGTTGGTACGGGTAAGTACATTGCGTTATTAGTAGGGATGATGCTAGCGCTGATGATTTATAATTTCTTTTTGTATATTTCAGCACGTAAAGTAGAAAATTTCGTTTACGCGTTATATCTAATTTCAGGCACGATCTGGGTATCTCTATCGTACGGTGTTGCAGCCAATTTCTTCGGTGTATTTAGTGCAGAAGTGTTCCAGTTAAATTCTAATGTCTTAAGTATGCCAAGCTTTTTAGTGTTATTTATTATGCTAATTTTTGACACGAAGAAGCGTTACCCTAAAGAACACCTTGCGCTAAGTTTGTTATTAGTTCTTTTGGTAGGCGATTTTATTTATAGTTTATTTGATATCTCTGCAGCATTGAAGCCTGCCAGTACATTAGCTGCCACAATGATGCTTATCACCTTTGGGGTTTCTATTTCTTTATGGCGAAAACGTGAACCACTGGCTAAATACTTCTTTTTAGGCCACTCAATGTTCATTATTTTTAACATGCTAGCGGTTTTCTATTACAAGGGGTTAAGTGATTTCAATCAAATAAACAGCCACGGTGTGGGCATTGGAATTTTATTAGAAGCATTAATGATGGCATTCGTTTTATCTTATCGTATTAAAGAGCTAGAGCGCATAAAAGGTAAACAGGAAGAATTGAAGCGCTTAGCTGAAACTGACCCGATGACAGAGCTATTTAATCGTCGGTATTTTCAAAAAGCGGCTCAGCAAGCAATACATGATGCTAAAGAAAAGCAAAATACTATTAGTATTATGGTAATTGATATTGATCACTTTAAAACCATCAACGACAATTATGGCCACTCGATGGGGGATGATATCATTATCACGTTTGCAAAGTTACTTATGCAGCATCAGCGAGATAATGATATTGTTTGTCGTTATGGTGGTGAAGAGTTTTTATTATTACTCCCAGGTTGTGATAGTGATAACGCTTATAAAGTCGCCGAAAGGATCCGCCAAGCAGCCAGTGAAGAAGTGATAGTAAACACACAACAAAACCCTGTTACCTATACGGTGAGTATTGGCGTACATCAATTAGATTTAACTAGCGATACCATACAAAGTGCTATTAATGCAGCTGACAAAGCGTTGTATCACGCAAAATCAGCAGGGCGTAATCAAGTGAAATTAACACAAGAAAAACTCGATGTTTTAGCTCAAGCTTAAAAAGTACCTTATTCAATAATGCTTGAATAGGGTCGCTGGTTTTCCTCTGCCTTTTGCATAATGAAAGCAATCAGCACAGTAAACATGGCAAAGCCTCCAGCGACATAACCTATTATATCTACCGCATATTGGCTAGAAACCCAGCCTCCTACCATTGCACCAATACTAATACCTAAATTACATATTGCCATATTAAGTGATAAGGCAAATGCTTTATGATCTTTAGCTACTTGCATTATTCTTACCTGCGTAATAACAAACGCGGCCATATGTGTAGCTCCCCAAAGTGCTAGTATGATTATGGCAAGTACCTTCCAATAAATGCCAATAAAAGTCAGTAGCAGAACAGCCATAAAGAAAATTAACATGAGATAAATGGTTGGCTGCAGAATTTGTTTAAAAGTGGATCGTCCAATCAGCCAATTACCTACCACGCCAGCACCACCAAAGACTACCAACAACCAACCTATTGCTGCGTTACTAAACGTAGTTACAGTTAAGATAAAAGAAGAAATATAAGTATAAACAGTAAACATTGCTGTGAATAACAACATTGATAACACTAAATGTAATAAAAACAATGGTTGTAATAACAATGGCCTATCATTTTCATTAGCGATACTTTTTTTAGGCACTTCTGCTGGAAAATAAAATACAATACCCACTATGGCAAAAAGGCCGAGTATTGATAGCAGCAAGAACGTAAGCTGCCAATTATATTCCACAGCGATAAAAGCACTAAGTGGAATACCTAACACTGTGGCAATTACTAACCCTAAGTTGACACGGGAAATGGCCCAATGCTGATGATTATCACCTGAGATATCGACTGCTGTCATGGCAATAATACTTAAAATAACGGGTAAAAACCCACCTTGAATAAATCGAGCAACAACAATCACTTCATAATGAGGCAGCAGAATAACAACAACATTTGCCAAGGTAAAAGCGCTGGTGGTGAACATAAAATAACGTTTCGTATCAAATACGTTCACCATTAATGTTAAACAAGGCCCAGCCATCGCAGCGCCTAATGCAAACCATGTAACAAACCACCCCGCTTTTGCTAAAGAAACCCCAAGCTGTAACGAAATTTCAGGCAAAAAACCTATCATGGCAAATTCGGTTGTAACAACCACAAAAGATAAAAAGGCGAGAATGTTCAAAAGCACAAGCTTATTCGGTGCTTTAACGCTTGGTTGATTTCTCACCTTAATGCTCCCTGTAATAATTACGCGTTAGTGCCGCCGTCAATGGTTAACCCGGAAGCCGTCATGCATTTTCCTTCTTCGCTGGCAAGAAAAGCTACAACTCCGGCAATGTCGTTTGGCTCAGCATATCGCGGTATACACATAGCACTACGTTGCATATCGCTATATTCACCATCTGCTGGATTCATATCCGTATTTGTAGAACCTGGATGAACGATATTAACCGTGATACCTTTCTGACCTAAATCACGCGCTAGCCCCTTAGTAAAACCAATGAGTGCAGCTTTGCTGAGGCTGTATAAACTTAACCCCGGCATTACCGCACGCTCTGCAAGGTTACTGCCAATAGAAATTATTCGACCACCAGACTTCATATGAGCAGCAGCTGCCTGTGAAGCAATGACTACGGCACGAACGTTAATGTTAAGGGTTTGATCGATCTCTTCTAGCGTAAGTGCTTCTATCGGTTTTGGACTAAAAATGCCCGCATTATTTACTAAAATATCAAGTTGACCAAACTCTGCTATTGTTGCGTCAACAGCAGACATTATTGCTTGAGGGTCGGCATTATCGGCTTTGACCGCAAAAGCTTTGTTACCCATATCTCTAACTTTTGCCACTACACCGTTTGCTTTTTCCGCATTGTTAACATAGGTAATCACCACGTTAGCGCCTTCTTGCGCAAGTCGCTCAGCGATTGCAGCCCCCATTCCTCTGCTACCACCGGTGATAAGGGCTACTTTATTTTTTAATCGTTGCATACTCTTTCCTTATATCTGTTAATATACGTATCGAACGTTACAAAAATATACAGTAGCATTATTTTTTTATTTTGTAACGATCATTATAAAATAAATTTACCGCATCATGGAGCACAATAATGAATAAGCGCGGAAGACCACGTAATTTTGATAGAACAGAGACCCTTAGACATGCCATGATGACTTTTTGGCAACAAGGTTACGATAATACTTCGATGGCAGATCTCGTAACCTCTATGGGGATTAACACCCCTAGTATTTACTCAACTTTTGGTTCGAAAGAAGCTTTATTTAAGGAAGTTGTTACTCTTTATCGCGCAACAGAAGGCAGTAAAATATGGCTTGAAACCATGCAAGAAAAGTCTGCCAAAGCAGCCATAAAAACCCTATTAACATTGAGTGCAGAAGAATTTACTCACCTAAATAGACCAAAAGGTTGTCTGATCATATTAGGAGCAATGAATCAAGATGACACAAATTTATCGGTGCACCATACACTGCAAGAGTGTCGGGTAGAAAGTAAAGAAAATCTTATTACCTTGTTAAAACGGGATATTGAAAACGGCATGCTGAATCCAGAAATTGATTGCCATGCCATTGCAACGTTTTACATCACCCTTCAACAAGGTATGTCTATTCAAGCCCGTGATGGCGCTTCAAAAGAAACACTTCTCTCAGTAGCTGAATTTGGCCTACTGACTTGGCCAATACTGACCAAATCAAAAGTTAGCCAGTAAGGTACAAAACTGGCGGTAAAACTTTAATAACGCACACCGCATTGAATTACGACGGTGTGCGCTAAAACTTATAAGGAGGGGAAGTAGAATTGATTATTTTCTCTATTGCTATCAAGTAATAATAACTCGGAATCTAGCTCAATATGGCTAGGCTTTGTTTCCAATGACCACACCTTACAGGCGTTAATGCCCTGCTTTGTATTCGCGATAATGTCTGTACTCGCTATTAGCTTTTCGTCATCGGTAAATGCACTTAACTTCACCGTTGTAAGATCTGTTTTATTATCTTGCAAACATACATTGATCTCATGTCCTTGTTCAGACTTGCTCAGCTCTGCACTGGTAATTTCAACATCATGAACAATGATCTTTTTAAACCAGTTATCTACCAACTGTTGTTGTTTAGCAGTTTTACCTTCCGTTAAATAGGCAATAAAGTCTAACGTTGTTGCTGGCTTATTTGGGAATGAATGTAACGTGACTAGCTTTTTTAACGCTGTATTGATAGCCGATTCGCCAAGTTGCTGCTTAAGCGCGTACATAGCGGCTGCACCTTTTGAATAAATTAAATAATTTTCATCACCGCGGTAAAGAGGTAGTTCATTAATATTGGTACGTGAACGCCCAGAAAAGTAGCGCTGCTGCTCATACTTAATAAGCTGTTTTACATATTCATCACCATATTTTCGTGCCAATAATACCATTTCAGTATATTTCGCCAGCGTCTCTACTAATACGGCTTCCCCCTCTGTTGCAGCGCCATTTAATCCATGTCCCCACCACTGGTGCGCGACTTCATGCACCGTTCGACGGTATAAATGATCAAAGCCATCTTTATTCGTCAAATCAACATGAAATCCAACCTCTTCACCAATGAAAACAGTCTGTGGCAAAGCATAACCAGTAGCTGGGAAAAAACTTGGGAACGGCACCAAACGCAAGTTATTGGTCATTACTGGGCCAAAGTGTTCATTGCCATATTGTAGAGCGTCACGAATAGCGCTTAAATGACGTTCAGCATAATTTTCTTTACCTTCTGGGTAGAAAACATCAACATTCGTATGTGCAATTTGAGCCGTTTTCACCGGTAAGTTTTGCGAAACAATATGCCCGATATTTCTCACTTTGCCTTGCGTTCGGTATTGGTAGATTTTTCTATTACCCTCTTGCCATTGTTTAACAAGCTTGCCTGGCGCAAAGGCAATGTGGTCTTCACTGGTTACAATAGTGGTATCTAACGTCGCCCAGTCATAAAGCGCAGACATATCACCTTGATATTTTTCTAGATCTTGTTCGATTGACTGATGCGAAAGTTTAGGCAAAGCAAACTTTTCGCGTAACCCGTTATTGGTTAATTGATAATGTTTAACATAGCCTAAAAAAGGTAGATAACGTAAGAAACGAATGTAACTGTAATCACTGTTTATAACGTTATCTCCAGGCACACCTAAGTAACCGTTTTGCTGATAATCGGCAACAAAGCTTAAAGTTACAGATTGACCCGGTTGAATCGGCTGAGAAAACGCGTAAATATGCGTTTGATGAAATTGATCATAAGAGACTTGTTCTGCATTACCTACTGCCACGTTACGGTAGTTAAAGGGTAAAGGGGTTGAGAACACCAACTGTGAAATCGCCCTATTACTACGATTAACTAACTGGTAATTGGCATTAATTGTCAAGCGCCTTTCATCAGGCATTAATTCAACGATTGTCGTAATTTTCTCAGTAGACAGTGACGGTTGATCTTTTAAGTAAGCGTATTTGTTTTCGTAACTTGCTTTCCACACATGCCGACTACTGCTTGATTGGTAATGACCTGTATACCAAGTCTGATGAACGATATTACCAAGGGTTATAATAACTGCTACTGCACCACAAATGAGTATAGCTTTCTCATTACGACGCCATAGCACAGGCGAAGTAAAGGCTGATGATAACTCTTCTCCTCGACGGAAAAACTTAAACGCAATAAGCGATAAAACGATAAGTAAGCTGTACCTAAAGCTTAAGTAGCCAGCAAGTGCATCTAATTCTCCACCAAAGCCAACAAACTCAGAGTAACTTAAAGGAGGCAATTGACCGAGTGTCCATAATGGGTGCTCTAAACCAAGCGATTGCAGTAAACTGGTTTCAAAAAAGACAAATAAGGCAAAGCTAATACCTAATGCTAAATATTTATTTGGCAACAATGCATGTACCACAACGCAAAGCGTTGCTAACCAAATCAACGGAAGTCCAAAATAAACATACATCGATAAATAAACATCAAAGTCAAACTCTCCACCATTTGCCGACTGCATGATGATGGAAACAATAATACTCAAGGTAATAAAAAATAGCGGGACAAAGCATAGCGCTAGCAAACGGCCAAAAAACAATGCAGCATTACTAACTCGCGTACTATCGATAAGTGATTTAACCTTACTTTGCTGATCACGCCAGCACAATTCAGCAGCAAGAAATAACATAAACAAGCCACCAAAGCGCGGCAAAATATCGGCAATATATCGATTAACGGTGATCATCGTAGAGGCAATTGCCGACGTACCTAAGTTTTCAAGATGTATATAACCAAAATATATTTCGCTACTAATTAAAAACACTAGTGCGCAACACATGGCAAGGAAGGTTTTGGTTTTAAAACTAAGCTGCCATTCTTTATGCGCAATGGTAAGCACACTATAGGCGGGTAACCGAGCTCGAAGCCGAGCAATGAAAGGAAGCGCAAACGAACTTGTTAAAGAAAACGTCATGCGCTTTATCCAATTTGGTATCAACATGCTTTCATCTTGCATTGCATCAATTTTAAAGTTTTTCACATGATGCATTATGGTATAAACCGTGACAGCTAATGCGGCGAAAATAACCAGTAAGCGATTGATGATTAAGACCCTATCCAACGTAGGTAGCTGCGTATTTTTATCTGATGGCTGCCATTGTCTTACTTGCTCAAAATAGGTGCTTAAAGCAAAAGGGTCTATCCATGAATACAATGAAGCCAACTCAGCAGAAACCACTACTCTACTTGCCATCAACGGGGAACCATTAATGCTTAAAAAGAATTGGTAGGCAAAGAAAAGTAAACACGCTATTAAATACAAATAAATACTGCGTTTACCATATAAACCAATCGCAAAAAATATCGCACAAACAAGTAAAACGTTAGGTAACGCTAGTACAAATAACGCCCAACAAAGGCTGGCAATAGGTAAACCAAAATAGATAGACTGTTGCGTTGCTAAACCAACGAAAATACCAGCGCCAAAGCTCAGGTAAACAGACCAACATAGAATAAAAAAAGCAATAAACCTCGCTATGAGTACTTGTGTAAGTTTGGTACTGCTTGCATACACAATACCTGCCATGTCACTTTCAAAATCTCGGATAGTCGCTTGCGTTGAAAATATCGCAACGAGAACAGGCAATAGCAAAAGTTGAATAGCAAACGTTTTGATCAGAAAATATGAGCCACTGATCTGAATATCCATATCCGGCGTTTGCTTATTTATAACAAAAGCACCAAAGGCAAACGTTAACACCATAGCAAGTAACCAAAGCCAATGACGACTTTGTAATTTTAGCTCGGCTATTAATAAGCTTTTCATACTAAATTCCTTACTTATTTAATTGTGAGTCAAGCGCGTGGCAATGCAAAGCTGTAAAATAAGCATCTTCTAAATCAGGTGATACTTGATGAAAATCGGCGCTAGGTTGATGCTCACTATAAACATGAATGGTAGCGTCTCCCGCGAATAACCGTTGACTGATAACTTGTGCCTTTGGGGGAATGTCTTCAAGGTTGGATTTACAGGTTTTTATCTGCCAAATTTTGCCCTTAACTTGTTCAATCAATTGTGCAGGAGAACCTTGTTTAACAATTCTGCCAGCTGCAAGTATCGCCATGTTAGAACAAAGATGACTGACGTCTTCCACAATATGCGTTGATAACAGCACCACTTTGTCGCGGCTTATCTCAACGAGTAAATTATGAAAGCGATTGCGTTCTTCTGGATCGAGCCCTGCTGTAGGTTCATCGACAATAAGCATTTTAGGATCGCCCAATAATGCTTGCGCTATGCCAAAGCGTTGCTTCATGCCGCCTGAAAATCGACTGACGGCATTATTTTTATGCTTTATAAGGTTAACTTGTGTTAGCAACTTATCGATTTGAGCATGGCGTTGTTTACGATCAGTTACGCCCTTTAGTTTTGCTAGGTAATCAAGTAATTCGTAGGCAGATACTCCTGGATAAACACCATAGTCTTGAGGTAAATAGCCCAACTGTTTGCGCATAAATTCAGGGTGTTGAATAATATTTTCGCCGGCAAATGTTATCGTGCCCGAATCCGGCTTTTGCAAGGTTGCAATCGTCCTCATCAAACTCGACTTACCAGCACCATTTGGCCCTAAAAGTCCGAACATGCCTGAGCTAATTGACAAATTAACATGGTCTAACGCGGGAGTATTTTGTTTCTTTTTCTCTGCGTAAGTTTTACATAAGTCTGTGATTATTAGCATATATCCGCCACAATGAGTGTTACATGGCGTAATTGTTATTAACTCTTAAGGACTTTGCGAGCAAACAATGACCAAGGTCGTATCTTCAGTGACGAATGTCAGTAAAAGGAAAAAATGACATCATAATAGTCGTTGATCATGAAAATAATGCTTTTTGTCATTTAATTACTGACATTTAACAATAAACACAGCAATATCATTTATTCATTTATCTATTACAGCAAGCGATAATATGCCTTCAAACGCATTGGTAACAAGATTTTCTCATTTCTTATTCTCTCCTGTTATGCCGTTCAGCCTATATATATTCTTGTTGATGTCATACTCTTATTTAACGGCTCCTCAACATACATGGCTGAGTTATTCTCATCAATTTATCGTGCTGTGCCTAATTATTTCACCGGTGCTTTGGTGCAAATATCAAAGCTTACGATCTGAAAAAATAGTAGCACTCACTTGGTGGGCTATTGGCTTTATCATATTGCCATTAGGACATTTAATTCTTAGTGAAAGATACAACAGCTATGAAAAGTTTTTTGATAACACGTTAGGCATCTTTATTTATCTAGCAGTCATTGAAGCCATTATATTTTTAAAACGAAAAATGAAACCACTGAATCTATCGAAGTTTAAAGATAAAGTCACAATGGACAACATATTGCTCGCCATCATAGTGTGTTTTAGTTTGTTTTGGTCATTAGTGTTTAACTCGATTGACAATCCAATGGAAAACCAACCTATTCACATTCTTATAGACATTAAACGAAACCTGTTACGTATTGACGAATTACTTCTTTACTTTATTCAGTTTTTTGCCTTTTATCTGTGTGGCTACTTTATTTATTGGGTAAATCATCATGTTTTAATAAACAACGTTATGGCTCGATTTGGCGTATTTCATTATTTATGGGCGGCCTGCACATTCACGTTAATAGCCGCGCCACTTTTAAGTCAACTAATTCTATTTCTACCGATTAATAACGTTGAGTTCACTTTGTTACCTAGCGGTAACCATGATCCCTTTGATATTTGGAATTTACGCATTACTTTTATTATCATGATGATAAGTTTACCTTTGATTTTAGCCTTTAAGTGGCAACAACAAGTTGCAGAAGTATCATTACTCAAACAGCAAAACACCGAAGCAGAATTAAAGTGGTTACAGCAACAAATTAATCCGCATTTTTTATTTAATACCCTTAATAATCTGTATTCGCTGGTATTAACCAACAAGTCCCAAGCGCCTCAATGTATACTGCAGTTATCCAATTTATTAAGATTTGTGGTATACAAAGGAGGTAATCATCGTGTGAGTTTAAAAGACGAAATTGCTTATTTAACTGACTATATGGCACTACAGGAAATCCGCGTTAGCCATAAAGCAAACATTACCGTTAATATTGACCCAAAACTAGCGGGTAATACAGAATATAAAATAGCCCCATTACTGTTGATCGTACTCATAGAAAACGCTTTTAAACATGGTATTGATGCAACGGATAAGTCCGTTTGGTTATCGGTCGATTTATCACTTAAAGGCAATGAACTTAGTGTAAGGTGCCATAACTCCATTGATGATAGACTAAAAATAAAACAAAAAGAATCGCAAGAAAAACAAATAGACGGTGGCCTTGGGCTTGAAAATTTACAACGTCGATTAGCGCTTGATTACACCAATAAGCATCAGTTGAATATCTCGGCACAACCACATGAATTTTTAGTAATCTTAACAATAGAGCTAGAAAATAATGGATAAGCTTAACGCCTTAATCATTGACGACGAACCACTTGCACACGATATTTTACAAAGCTTTTGTGACAACGTACCGTTTATAAACGTTGTTGGACAGTGTTATTCAGCCACCCAAGCACTTGATTTCCTATCTAAGCAATCTGTTGACCTGCTATTTTTGGATATTAATATGCCAATGCTTTCAGGCCTTGATTTGCTTAAAGTATTAAAAGAAAAACCACAGGTTGTTATCACCAGTGCTTATCAAGAATACGCATTAGAAAGTTTTGAATTAGATGTGAGTGACTATCTTTTAAAGCCTTTTTCATTCGAACGCTTTCTACAAGCATGTAATAAGTCCCTTAGTCACTACGAATTAGTTCAACAAGCAACACACACAGATAAACCAAATGCTATTAAGCAAATATTTGTTAAAGTAGATAAAAAGCAATTAAAAATAAACTTAGCAGACGTTAGTTGTTTTGAAGCTTACGGAAATTACGTGAAAGTTTGGCGTGATGGTCAAAGCGTTTTAACACCAAGAACACTATCAAGTTTTGTAGAGCAACTTAAAGACACGTGCTTTTTACAAGTGCACAAATCAGCCATAGTAAACCTTGAACATATTAGTTTTATTGAAGGAAACCAAATAACGCTCATCGATGAACGAGAGATCAATATTGGTAAGTCGTTTAAAGCGCAAGTATTAGAAAAAGTTGCTCAAATCAAATAATATCTTTCTTAAGCGTGTGTTGAACACCGATTAATTTAATTTTTAGTACAAAAATTAAAAGCTACTTGGTAAAAAGTTTATATCAGTTATTATGCTAATCAAAACAAGCTGCTAGAACTTTCATATATAAGGATATACATGCAACATTTATACTGCCGAAGTGTCGTGCCAAATGCTCAATGCACTGCATCCCCGCTATATCAACAAAACTGTGATTCAAGTCATTGGCAAGCATGTGCTCAAGCACGTGTTGATCTGCGTGAGTTTATTATTTCACCGGTGATGGATCAGGGTTTACTGAATGCTTGTACTGGGTGCGCATTATCAGCTGCAATGGAGATCACATTAAATAGACAAAAAACTGAGTTTTTTGATGATTGCAGCCAAGTTTCTAAAGCCTCTGCAATGTATATTTACTATCATGAGCGCTTATTAGCTGGCAAAGAACTACAAAACACACCTGTTTTGATCAGCGATGGTTTTCAAGCATTACAGCTTTTCGGCGTATGTTGTGCGGACTTATGGCCCTACCCTAAAACACATGTTCCAGACTCTTTATATCAATTAATAAAAACCGCAACCCTTGAAGAAATTACTCAAAACCTTGAACAAGTGCTAGTGGAAAAACAAGCAATTATTCAAAAGTTAATGAACGAAAAACCCTCCCCAAAAGCCATTAAACAAGCTAAAACATTCAGACAAGTTAAGTATTGCCGCTTAAGCATCGAACACGGAATTGACGAAATAAAGCATGCGCTTAGCAACCAAACGCCTATTATTTTTGGTTTTATGGAACCTCGCAGTTTTTTTAATATTCCATCTTCAGGCGTTATGCCTATTCCAAGTGAAGAAGAATTACGTATCGGCGGCCATGCCGTTTGTGCTGTTGGTTTTGATGATGAAAAACAAGCGTTACTGATTCGTAATTCTTATGGGGAAAATTTTGGTTTATCTGGCTATCTCTATATGCCTTACGAATTTATTTTGGGTACCTATAAGCTTGATGGAGAAAGCTTACCTAATGCTTTTGATTTTTACTGCTTACTTGAAGAAAGTGATGTTAGCACTACCTAAGCTTTAGGTAAGCTGATAATAAATTTACAACCACCAAGCGAAGATTCGTTTACCTGACAGTAACCACGATGTGAGCGACAAATACGCTCAACAATCGCTAAACCTAAACCAAAGCCGCCTAATGCTTTATTGCGGCTTTTATCAATGCGATAAAAGGCATCAAATACTTTATCTCGTTCTTCTCGGGGGATACCACAACCGTCGTCTTCTACAATTAACTCAATGTTGCCACTTTCATGCTGAGTGAGCGAAACGACGACCTGTTGTTTAGCGTACCTTATCGCATTGCTCAATAAGTTTTGTAGCGCGCGTTCAATAAGCACGGCATTACAATAAAACTCGCAATGGGTTGGCAGGTGACATTGGATCTGTTTGTCAGATAGGCGAATTCCTTTATCAACCACTTGATTAACAATCAACACTAGGTCGTTCTGTTGTTTGTTATCACTTGCGTCAATGTTTTCTAGTCGCGCATAGTTAAGCATTTCATCAATGAGCGTCGACATTTCTGTGACATCTTGCTTCATTTCAGATCGATGTTGCTCTGGAACTTGTTCTAACATTTCAAGTGAAAACCTTAATCTTGCTAACGGCGTTCTAAGTTCATGCGACACTGCATTAACCAACTGCCGCTGATCAGAAACTAACTGGGTAACGCGTTGCGCCATGGTATCAAATGTTTTTACAATATTACTGATAGGTGATGATTTGCTCTTCAAGCCCGTGATTGCGAAATTGCCCTTGGCAATTTGTGCGGTCATTGCATTTAATCGATTGAGATCTTGCCATAACGGTTTACTCCATAAATAAATAATCAGCGCGAGCAACAGATAAGACAAGCAAAGCAACATGATTTTTAATGTATTATGCTCAGCTTCCATCGCGCTAACCTTTATCGGTCCAAACATATACACTTGTTGGGAGCGCTGCTCTTTGACATAAACAATGAGTTGATCAAAAGCATCATAGGTTACGACTGGCTTGTGTGCTGTTAACTGTTGCAGTTGCGCTGGTAACCATGCCACCTCTTGCAAAGCAAGCATACTTACCGGCATATTTAACATGGTAGAGAGTGACGATAACGGCAAAGGCTGTAAGGTTTGTTGTTCTACAATAACGCTTAATGATTTAACTAGCGGCGGGTTTTCATTATTTATTTGTGGGTACCATTGCTGCCATAGTGATTCGGTTAACCAATTGATGGTCACTAAACCTAGCACGATCACGAGAAATAAATGAAAAAATAAGCGGTTCAATGTTGCCTCAATGCCTCATCACAGTGAAAAGCTTTCCGTACCATTAACTGTGCCAAGCCGTTTTACTCAACATATAGCCTTTACCCCAAACAGTGATAATACGAAAGGGTTGTTCTACGTTATCATGTAATTTTTTACGAAGTCTAGACACTCTCACATCGACACTGCGATCTAAGCCGTCGTATTCACGTCCGATCATTTTCTGATGAATATAATCACGGCTTTGCGGCTCCCCTGCGTTTTCAGCTAACAACCATAATAATTCAAATTCATGGCTTGTTAAGTCAATAAGTTGATCTGACAACATCACTTTTCGAGCCGTTTTATCTATAAACAACTCACCATATGTGAGAGATTCAACAGCAAGTTCAGGAGCACTCTTACGCCGCAAACGCGTATTAATTCGAGCAAGTAGTACCCGTGGCTCAATGGGTTTTGTTAGGTAGTCATCAGCGCCAATTTCTAAACCCAATACGTGATCAATATCACTGTCTTTAGCTGTTAAAAAAAGTATCGGTTGTTGATAAAATGGTCGTACAGCACGACAAATTGAAAAACCATCTACTTTCGGTAACATTACATCAAGAATGGTTAAGTCAGGCTGGCTTTTTTTTATGTAATCTAGCGCATGATCGCCACGATGTAACACCGTAACATCAAAACCATTTTGTTTTAAAAAGTCTTTGATCAATTTAGCTAAACGTTCATCATCTTCAACCAACAATATGTTTGCCATTAAAATACACTCCACTGAGCTCGTAATTTACGTCTAAATTTTCTTGGTGCACTTGCATTTACGCGAATTTGTTTTTGCGCCAATATGGTGTTCTGTTCACGTAAACTGAATACCATATTTTGCTGTAGATGAATATTTAATCGTGTGGCGATACTTGCCGTATTTTGCCAGCAAGTTAATTGCTCAGTGTCTTGATATAAACAATAATCACCAGCGTTTGGGGTTTGCCAATTAACATTTACTGTCATGGTACAAGGTTCACCCATTTTATTCACAATACATATGGTAGGTGAAATACTGAATACCACTTCTTTTGCATTTACAAGTGGCTGACTAAGTATTCCAGCGATAAGTAACCATCGCTTAACACCGAGTTTAAAACGCATATTCCATCCCTAGAAATACGGTATCTATTTGTGATGAATTAATCAGTGGGCTGTTAGCTGTATTAGCATCAAGCAACTTTCGTTTCCAATAAAACGATAAGCGCCACTGAGTTGAAATTGCTTTCGTGAATTTCACATGAAAAACCGGGTTGATACTGGTTTTACCTTTAAAGGTTATTTGAGTAAAAAGACTGTCTTGTTGCTCAACGCCATAATAGTAATTCACTAGTTTACGGCTATTAACCTGTGCGCCTAGACCAAAAGAAAGTTGGCTATGTTCAATAAAGGGAACCGTTACTCTATGGTTAACACTCAGTTCCCCCGTGTAACCTTGGTAAACACTCGAAACATCCCACAGAAGTTTTGCCATAACATCAGTGTGTTGTTCAATAAACCAATTAACTTGCCCACCGGCATCAAGCGCCCAATCTCGATCATCAACTTGGTTTATATCAATAGATTCTTTTGCCGCGCCATGAAAAGCATTATTCATGCTTACAACAAAGATATTTTTTGGATGCCAACGAGTAAAATACGCTTTTTCTTGGTTAAGCTGGGTAACAGCACTAAAAACCAAACGTTCATTTTCTAACAATGAATAACCTAGCAACCCATTATCAAAAAAAAGGTTTTCACCGTAATAACTTACAGAAGGAACAAGCACTAAAGGTATATTGTCTCCGCCATTGAGCGGATTCGTATGAACACCACCGCCAAGCGCGATTGAAAACTGCCATTGCGATACAGGTGCGCATGAATCACTATCAGGGTGACAACTAGCAATTGCAGTATAAGTAATAAAACAACATAGCAGTGCTAAATACTTCAACAAGGTTACTCCGAAAATTTTTGCCTCAATTTACCACAGAAGCCAACAAATACTAGCGGCGATTACACCTGATTACATTTAATAGCAATTGGCAACAGCAGTTCACCTTAACTTCATTCATAGTAATTCAATAATCCATAGTATTCGATAAGGAACAACATGACGACCTTAAAAGTTAGCCTTTTAACGCTGTGTCTCTGTGTTGTTGGCTGCGATTCAGACAAAGCAAGCATTAGTGTGACACAAAACATTCACGCAATCCCTCCTTTAAATGCATTGGAAAATTCAACAACTCCGTTAAAAAAAGCAGATCGTCATAGCTTTCAACGACATTTACGAAACGGTATTTATTTAAGAAGTAAAGCGAGGAATAAATATCCTTTAGTACCAATATATAATGAAGATCACGCAGTAACATCGTTAAGTTATTCATCATCGGCAATCATAAAAAATAATACCTTCGCAGGCGATCGAATAAAGCAAAACGATCAATATATATTTATCGCAACTAATCCGCACTATAACGATCAGACAACTGAAGAGTCAGCGCCGAACATTAAAATTTTATCACGGCATCAACAGGGTGATATCACGCCAGTTACATATGTGCCATTGAGGTTAAACGATGCCGCAATTAATGGGATATATATCACGGAAAAGCGATTAGCAGCTTTCAGTAATCAACAACATTATGCCGGTTATGCAAGCAAAAATACCTCTGCAAACGCATCATTTTTTCCTGTAGGGCATAGTTTTCACTTATCTATTGTTGATATTTCATCACCTGAACAAGCGATACTGCAGCATACTTTCACCATTGATGGACGTATTATTGATAGCAGAAGAATTGGCAATAAGCTGTACTTTCTTAGCAGTTTTTCCCCTTATATTCCTGGGCTGCCACTTGCCAACAACGACGCTGAACACCTTGCGAATTTTCGAAAAATCTATTCAACACCAATATCCGACATTCTCCCCAAAATAACCAATGCTCAAGGTATTAGCTCATTACTGGTAACGTCTGAACAATGTTTTACTCCTGCCACCAGTAACGAGGATGATGGTTTCGATGGCATAACAACACTGACAGTACTTGATGTTAATGAGCCAGAATCAATCACATCACTGTGCGTTAATAGCGATATTCAAGGTGTTTATACTTCGAACACAGCAATGTATTTATACAACACCAAAAAACAAAACACGGCTAAAACCTCTGCAATTCATAAATTTTCATTTAAAGAGCAAGAATTTAGCTATAGCGGCTCCGTTGAACTTCCAGGAGGTTTTGGCGAAATCAACGCAAACTTACGGTTCAATGAGCATCAGTCAATGCTACGTGTAGTGACTACTGAAGGAAGTACCAATACAGGTTTTGAACATCAGTTATTTGTCTTACAAGAATCCACAACTGGCCCGCATAAAGAACTTAAGATTATTTCACAGTTACCCAATGATACTCAGCCAATAAAAATAGGCGCTGCCAATCTTAATCACCATGAGCAACAAGATATAAAAGCAGTGCGATTTGTTAATAATGTAGCATTCATACTGACATATTCAGCAACCGATCCGATCTATCTGATAGACTTATCAACACCAGACGCGCCGTATATACGTGGAACATTTAACGTACCTGGCTATTTATCGTCCCTACTGCCTATTTCAGCTGAACTTTTACTGGGTATTGAGCAACACTTTCCAAAAAATCAAAATGACAATGTTCAATTAAACAAACCAAAAGCACAAGGAGCGAAAATCAGTCTTTTTGATATCAGTAACATCAATTCACCGAAAGTAATCGCTTCTTTTACACAGCCCGCAGCCTTCACTCCCGTTGAGTTCAATTATCTTGCACTCACACACCACACATCTAAACATGACGAACGTCATCGTTTTGGAATTCCTATGGAGAGATGGCATGTGAATAACGAACAACAAAATAGCAATATAGAGACTTGGACTAAAGAAAACTTTCTAACCTTAATAGAAATTACCAGCGAAAACACTGATGCTCAATTGCATCATATTGGCAATGTATTTGCGATTAATGATGCTTGGAATGTAACCCCGACTTTCCCTTCATCATTAGGTGATAGAGCAATTTTTAACCTTGACGATATTTACTACTTACATGGTAATCATCTTTGGCGCACGTTCTGGTATGCACCAGAAAATATTTTTGGTCCCTATTAACGTTTACCCCACTTTATAAAAATAATCATCACAGTAGGAATTATATGAACAAAATAAACAATATTAACGAATTTTATCATCACCACCTATTGCGCATTTTTGGCCTTTTGTTTGGAATATTAATGGCGATCACCATCGGTGCATTTTTGCTTAGCCAATATCAACAGAGCAACTTAAAAAAAACGCCTATTAATCATCATGCACCGACGATTAAAAGCATTAACGCATACAACGCTTTTTCAGGCAAAAAAGTGACTTTAATTGCCGAGGTTGATCACGCTAAACGGCTACCAGTACATTTCAATTGGCAACAACTCACCGGCCCTACCGTTAATTTCACAACTGACGATAATAAAATATCGTTTCAAGCACCTAAAATATCAAACGATATTAAGCTAACATTCTCATTAGTTATCAATACTGCGCAACAGAAAACACAACGTACCACTGAAATTATGATTAAAACCTCAGATAAAACGGTAAATAAAGAATTTTTATTTATTGCCATCATTCTGGCAAGTTTACTTGCTTTAGCGCTTGAGTTGTCAGCCAGAAAAAATAAAACCAACGGTAGCTAACTAATGTTGAAAGCTGAAATTAATTAAGGCACAACGGTGCTGTCAGATATTACGTAGCACCGTTCATGGCATTAAGGTTTTACGCGAACGACACCTACTTTGCCTTTCGCGCCTGCGGCAATAAATATTTCGCCTTCATTTGCCAGTGTATAAAAGCCTTTATCACCTTGTTCAGCATTTTCATTATCAAAGGTTTGCCACTTTTTGCCTTGATCAAAAGACAAATCACTGCCTGTTTTTCCTGTAGCGATACACAATCGTTCAGAACAGCTCATTGCGGTTCTCAGGCCTCTTTGCCCGGCATTTACTAATTGCCACTGTTCATCAAAACGTGCAATGTTGGCATAGGCTTTAGGGCGTTGTTGATAATCACCACCGAGAACAAACAATTGTTGATTATGATTTAACGCCAATCCGTAACCACCTGCTGTTTGTGTTGCTTGATACAGCGGAACTGATTGACGCTGCCATGATTCGCCCCAATCATTAGATACATAGACAGATGCAGAGAAACCACCGGTTGTGATCCATGCTTTGCCCTGCTCGCCGATGAGTAAGGTATTACCAGAAGCAGCAAATGCCGCCTCATTGGCTTGAAACTTTGGCAACTTATTGATGGCAATGCGTCGCCATGTTTTTCCACCGTCTTGTGTTTTTTTGACAACATAATAGCCATCAACGGGATCACCTAATAATAACCCCGCTTGATTATCCCAAAAACCAATGGAATCAAAAAAACCTTGCTCATCTTCATTTTGATAAAGTAAGTGCCAACTATCTCCACCATCTACGGTTTTCAATAACTTAGAATCGTCACCTGAGCCCACGCTCATAATAATGGCGGTTTTCTTATCAAAAACTTCAATATCTCTAAAATCTAACGATTGCTCACTATTTACTGACTTATCAAACCAAGTATTTCCCTGGTCTTCACTGACAAACACACTGTTGTTTGTACCCGTGACCCACATTTTACCATCCACCATAGCACTGCCACGTAAAGAAGGTTCATTAGGTAATTGTTGTACCTGCCATGAAAGCTCATTTGCCACCGCTGAAAAGCTTAATGTAACCAGCATCAGCAATGTGGTTAAAAAGTCAGTACGATCGAATGTTCTGTTAGATGTTTTCATTTTTATGGTTACTTTTATTGGCTGTTTAAAAGAGATACTTAAAATTTGCATTGTTTATTTTAACAATTTGAGCGATAGTAAAGTGTCGTTTTTTTAAACAAAGTGTTAGTTTTATTCTCATCATAATGAATGGGAAGCATAACGAAAACAAGAACAATAAAAAAAGATCAATATTATGCTAGAAGTCGATGAAAAAGTATTAGCGGATATAAAACGTGGGTTTTCAGTACCGCCTCAACCTGAGTTGCTGCTACGCTTACAACATGTTATTGCGGCAGATGAACCTGATATTAATCAAGTTGCATCAATTATCTCTCAAGATGTTGCCGTTTCCTCTACCGTGATTAAAGCCATTAATTCGCCCATTTACGGTTTAGCTCGCTCTATTTCCGATATCAATAAAGCGACCAAGTTTATTGGTTTAACGGGCATTTCAACGTTAGTGACTAACATTTTGATGCAACGCTGCTTTAGTCAAAATGATTCTAGTATCGCCTTAGAAGAGTTTTGGGATAATGCTCAAAGCATTGCTAGTACTTCAGTTAATATTGGCAAAAAAATAAAATTAGCGGTATCTACCGATAAACTGTTTTCGTTAGGGTTATTTCACGATTGCGGCATTCCTGTTTTGGCAATGAAATACCCAAATTACTCAGAAATTTACCAGCAAGCATTTAATACACCTAGTAAAACCTTAACGGCCATAGAAGATGAGATTTTTCACGTTAATCATGCCACCATTGGTTATTACGTTGCTAAATCTTGGCGTTTACCCAAGGAGATTTGTCAGTTAATTTTATGCCACCATGATCGTCAATTTCTCTCAACATCTCAAAGTCGATCCCAACAAGTCTATTTTGCTATTTTAAAAATGGCAGAAAACCTTGTTTTTCAACAAAAGCACTTCCGTGATGCACCTGATTGGGAAGCGATTAAAGAAGATGTTTTTTGCTGTTTAGACTTTGATCAGGAAGATTACCTCGACCTCTTAGAAGAAAGCATTGAATTACAAGCAAGTGCTTAATAAGTTTAGGGTCTGCTGCTCTTCGAGATTACGTTTTGTCGAACAAAACGCTTTTTATTCGAGGCGTGAGCAATGATACATGGTTATTCCATGTAAATGGCGAACAACGATGAAGATATAGCGTTTAAGCTGAACCCAAAGGGCAGTGTTTTTGGTCATTTATACGTCGTTATTGCTTTTGCATGTGGAATACACATTAATCGCAATGCCTTGCCCAAATACCAATAAACTGCTGAAAAAACAAACACGAGAGATCAACATACCTTATTCTACGATAGAAAAGTATTGCGAGAGAATCGATTTTACTTTTTCTTGGCTTATAGGTTTGGTGATGTACTCATCCATTCCTGCAGCTAGGCATTTTTCTCGGTCTCCTTTCATAGCATTAGCTGTCATAGCAACGATAGGAATCGTTTGATAGCTAATACCTGCTTCTCCTGCGCGTATTGCTTCGGTTGCTTGATAGCCATCCATTTCTGGCATTTGGCAATCCATTAAAATCAACTGAAAATAATCATCATCAAAACTATTTAATGTCGCTAAGGCTTCCAGGCCATGTTGTGCAACCTCACATTCAATACCAAATTTTGTTAATACACCTTTGGCGACTACCTGATTAATACGGTTATCCTCAACCAATAATACGCGTGGGTTAACAACGTCATCGATAGGTTTATTCGAAGCGTTCGTGCGTTCTTCTTTATAAGAAATCGTGTTACTTAACACATTATCAATACCTTTATTATCGGCATTCACAATAGATAACAGAGCATCTGTCGTCACAGGCTTTGTGATATGTTGATGTAAGTTTAACGACATAAAAGGACTAACAATACTTGGCATATTCACGGGCGTCATAATAATGATATTTAGTGCATCAAAGCGACTATCAGCATCTAATCGTTCAATGAGGTGATTTTCACCAACAAGCGGTAATTCAACATCGATTAATATTACATCAAATAACGGCTTTTCACTTGCAACAAGTTGTTCGCACATCATTATTGCTTGTTTTCCATCCTCAGCATATTGCGCATTAATCTGCCAATGATTGAGTTGACGACAAAGCACTTCACCAGCGGTACGGTTTTTATCGACAACAAGCACGGAATTTATCTTATGGTTTGCTGGTTTAACCGGTAATTTATCTGTCGCTTTGTTTAACAATATGTGACATATAAACTCACTTCCTTGCTCATGTTCACTGACAACTCGAATATTTCCTCTCATTTGTAAACAAAGCTTTTTCACGATTGCTAAACCTAAGCCTGTACCGCCATATTGGCGAGTTGTTGATGCGTCTAGTTGTTCGAAAACGTTAAATAACTTAGCTTGACGCTCTGTAGGTATGCCAATACCGGTATCTTTTACCGATATCGTTAATTGATAATCTGTATCGCTAGCTTCATTTAGGGCTACACTAACCACTACCTCACCTTTTTCAGTAAATTTAATTGCGTTTGCGACTAAATTTATCAATATTTGACGAATACGGTTAGGATCTCCCATCACTAAACATTGCTCGACCTCTGTTGCATCCAAGATTAACTCAAGCCCTTTCTGTTGCGCTTGCAAAGACATAGAACGAATAAAGCTGGAAAGCGTGTCAATTATATTAAAAGAAATATGCTCTAAATCTAGCTTCCCAGCATCAACTTTTGAAAAATCTAAAATATCATTAATTAACGTTAATAAAGAATTCGCACTTTCTTGCGCGATTCTAACCCGCTGACTTTGATCAATATCAAGCTTGGTATCTTGTAACAGATCTAACATACCTATCACGCCATTCATGGGTGTGCGAATTTCATGGCTCATACTTGCGAGAAATTCATTTTTGGCATTGGCTGCAGACTCCGCTTGAAGTTTAGCTTGCGTAAGCGCCATTTCATTTTCAACGCGCTCTGTAATGTCGTAATTCACACCGATTAATGCTTTTGTTTTACCGTTTATATCAACTAATGCAAGTGCAGCAGCTTGAATGTGCCTTACCTCACCTGATGGCCAAATGATTTTAAATTGAATTTCAAGCTTTTGATCGGCGATATTTGATTTGTTAAATGCCTCCTGAACACGCGCTTTATCATCTGGGTGAATACTGTTTTCCCAAACCTCAATTCCTCCTGAAAATTTATTACGATCAATGGCATAGAGCCTGCACATCCAATCATCCCATTTCAGTACATCATTTACGACGTCATATTCCCAAACACCAATACCCGCAGAGTCTGCCGCCAATGTCATTCGTTGATTGAAACGTTTAATTTCTTCTGCTGTACGCACACGCTCTGATACATCTTGAATAGAGCCAAACACTCTAACGCAGTTTCCGTTTTTATGTTCAGCTGTACCACGGGCTACAGCCCATATTTCTCGGCCTTTTGCCGTAACAATTTGACACTCAACACTAAACGAACCACCTTTTTCAGTCACATTTTTTAAGGCTTCTTCAATGCGCAGCCTACTTTTCCCTTCTTTATAAAACTCAAGGGCGGTGTGCAAATTGGGCTGGTAATTATCATCAACTTCATGGATCATTTTTGTCATTGCTGACCAATGTAATGTTTCATTGGTTAAATCAACTTCCCATGCACCAATACGAGCTTGATGTGCCATTTGCTCCATCATTCTTTGCTGCTCAAACATACGTTTCTGTTGAAATTGTCGCGTGAATTCTACTCCTACCCAATTGCCGATAAGCTGGATAAGTTCAAGTTCTCGCTCGCTAAATGGGTTCGCAGCCGGTTCAGGGCTTGAAAAATTTAACGTACCGAAACGTTTATCTTCTACGTAAATAGGGACACCAATATAACTTTCTAAAGAAAAATTTTCATAACATGGGTGTTCACGTATTTCACTTTCGCCTACATGATGAAAAGCTTTAGGTTCATTGGCTAAGTAGGTATGCCAGCAGTATGTATGGTCAAAGCTAAACTGAGCGCCTGGTGCTAATTCTCCATTCGGTGATATACAATGAAGAATGGTGTATTGACCTTCTTTTATCTCACTTAAAATGCCGAAAGGTAAATTAAATAATTTACTGCCCAGCGCAAGTAATTCGTTAACTTTCACATCAAATGCAAGCGCAGTATTTGAAGTAATACGATGTAATTCACTTAAGGCTAATTCAGTTTTTTTCTGTTCTTCGATATCATTTTGAATAACAATAAAATTTTCAATTCTGCCATGCTCATCATGTTCATTTTTTAATGCAACTATAGTGGTATCAAACCATAATGTTCTACCAGCATTGTCTATATTTTCCGATTGACCATGCCAATATCCTTCTTTAAGACAGGTTGCAAAAATTGTTGAAAAAGTTTCCTGAGAATAATCATCAGAGCAAATAGTAAATACGCTTAAACCAACCGACTCATGTTCCTGATAACCATAAAATTTCACGAAATTTTGATTTACGTAAGTTAGCATGCCTTGCTGATCAATTTTGTAAACAACAGCATGTCGATTAATAGCAAATTGATACTCAGCACTTTCATTTTTAGCCTGTATTAGCTCAGTATAATTTGTTTTAAGCGCTTTCTGAGTAGGTCTAAATAATATGATGTAAGCAATAAGAAGCCCACCGATACTAAGAAACCAGGTGACTGTTTTTAATGTAATTGCTAGCGCAACTCTTTCTTGTGCTTGTTGTTCAATTAAAGTAACAGCTTTGTTTAAGTCGCTTAGTAAATTTTCTATCAGGTGAGCTGGTAGATATGTTGCAATATAAGCGTTAATTTCGTCTACATTTTTTAATGATAATATGGTCGATACATGTTTATTTAAGAGGTTGATTCGTTTATTAAGATCCAAAGGAGGATCAAAATAAAACCGAGTTAATTTTTCAGAAAACAGCTCATCATTGGCTAGAATAGTATTGGTTAAAAACTGTTGGTTTTCATTGATTTTTAAGGTTGCTGCTTGCAGAAGTTGAGTGATATTCGGTGTGCTTTGGTTCTTCTCTACGGACCTCGAATATTCATGAATGTGCAATGCTATTTTTTGTGACAACATGCGTTGCATTCCAGCAACATTAATAATACGCGCATCATGCTGCTGTTGTTTAATAACATTACTTGTCAGTGCATAAGATAACGTTGCTAACAATGCAAAAAAGCATAACGCAGTAATATTACGCTTTCTCACTTTTCGCGTTAACGTTAATTCACTCATGGCAAAATCCTTTTATACTTATTCCGTTTTTGATAGGACAATTTTATGAACACCTTTACCATCTAAGCCAATATAAATATTTCCATCATTACCTTGAAGCAGGCTTCTGACTCGCCCTACACCTTTTAATACTTGGTATTGGTTAATACTTTGTTGTTCATTTATCTCAATAGCGACAATATAACCAAACTTCATCGAACCCAGTAATAGCTTTCCTTTTAAACGAGGAAAAACATCTGAGGTCACATGAATAAAGGCAGAAGGCGCTATTGACGGTTTCCAGTATAATTTCGGTTGAGTCATCCCCTCCTTTTCGGTCAATTGTGTAAAAATGGTGCCATTATAATTAACGCCATGACTAACAACGGGCCAACCATAATTACCACCTTTTTCGATTAAATTAAGTTCATCACCACCTCGAGGTCCATGTTCATGCGACCAAAGCTGTTGAGTATCAAATCGATAAACCAACCCTTGAGGATTTCTATGACCATAGCTATAAACAGCAGCCTTTGCCTTGCTAGTACTCACAAAAGGATTATCTTCAGGTATCTGCCCATCAAGGTGTAAGCGGAGTATTTTTCCAGCATCACGAGTTAAATCTTGCGGATTTACATCACGAGCGCCACGATCGCCAATAGAAAAATACACATAACCGTGATTATCAAAGGCAATTCTACTGCCATAATGTTGGCCACGCGTTGTGTTCCCCGTTGCTTTATAAAGCACCTCCACATCAACAAGTGCTTGCTTATTCGATGACAATTTAGCACGAGCTAATGCGGTATGACTGCCTTCAGGCTTACCAGCCTTACTTGCATAAGTAAAATAAAGCCAAGGATGTTCTTGATAATTAGGGTGTAAAGCAATATCGAGCAAACCTCCTTGCCCATTTGCATCAATAGCAGGCAAACCTGATAGAGTATGTTTTTTACCCGTTTTAGGAGAAATTAGGTATAAAGATCCGCTGCGTTCTGTCACCAATAGCTCGCCACTTGGCAATTGCACCATGCCCCAAGGAACATTTATACCGCTTGTGACAAGTTCTGTCGTAAATTTATCAGCATAAGTTTGAGTATCAAGCGGATGTGAATCTAAAGCATAGCTTTGCTGAGAAAATAAGATGACAGTCAGTAAAAACTGACACTTTAATATTGATTTTAAAGACATTAAACGATGACCTCCTGCATTGGCATAATTGCCTTTATGCTGATTATAGTGTTCAGACCGTTTTAAACAGTACCACTTAAACGCTTCAACTTTATTTGAATGCTTTAGAAAACATAGCAAAATCTGCGAATATTATCTCATGACGAATAGAATCCACAGAGTAATTAATCGTAAGACTTGATAATACAAGATGAACAGTATTGCCATTATTGTCAAACAGTTACACTTATTCTTCTTTCATTTTTGAAGCTATAATTTTGACAATAAAGGCTGAAATTATAAGAAAACAGAAAAGGTAATGTATGTATCATCACAACTTACAGCCCTGCATATGCTTAAATCGCAGTAAATAGCTCAATATCACATTCACACACGACACACTTTATATTTAGGTTGCTTTCATTATTTGCCCGAGTGAGCAAAATATCAATAAATTTAATAAGATAATTCAACTTGATTTAATTTTAGTTACTATTGATGAATTGCTCCCAAGACAACAATATATAACGTAAATCATCAACACCACAGCTCACTCCTTCTTGAAAGTCAAATTGTAACGCATCAGCGATTAATTCATCTGGCATAATCACTTCACCATTAAGCATCACGTTCATGTTTACCATGGCGTCTTGGCTATTCAGCGTTAGTGTGTATTCACTCCCCATAATCATTAATTCTTGTTCTTTGCCTTGCTCAATACGTTTAATCGCTATTAATATTTTTGATAATTTATCAACATCACACCCAATTTCAGTTTCTAGCCAAGGCCCTAATAATTGGTGGTCTAAAGAAAAGTTGGCTTTCGCCTGTCCTGTAATAGGATCATGAATAAAATCGTATTCCATCGCTGTCTCACGCGGTGAATGAGTAATATAAGTATAGAGGAAAAACGTCTCTAACGCGCGACTTATCATATGTTATTACTACCTGAAAAGTCGGTTATTGACCGTTTTTCTTAACACATAAATACCATTTTAGTTTTCGATGAATACCAACTGATTATTAACATCATCAGCCTTAAATGGCTTTTTAGATTATTACCCCAACTTAAAACACAGAAAGCTAAAAAGTTCATTATTATCTTGAACTAAGGCGCAACTAGGAGGTCTATCGTTACAGTGTAATTAACGATAATTTAAATAGTGTTAAAAGGAATCTATTCAGCTTTATTTTTCTCCATCGCTATTCACCTAGTTTTATTATGGGTGATTAGTCAAGCAAAGGTGAGTATTGATAAAGCCATTGAGCATGTAAAGCCAATAAAAAGTTATTTATATCAACGACCACAAATAGAAGAAACCCCGTTAACACCTTCTGAGAAACCTACTAAAAGTGTTCAAATAGAAAAAGATAATAAACACGTAACCGAAACTGCTAAAGAACGTGTTGCTGATGTATCTGTTACACCTAAAGCCAAGATTCCAACGTCTACACCTGTTAACCAAGAAAAGAGTCAATCTTTACCAGCGATAGTTAACAACCCAGATAAGATGCTTGAAAAGAAAAAGGTTTTGGAGTCCCCTTTAAGCACAAAAACATTTAGTGCTATTGAAGCAATCAATGAAAAACGTGAACAAGCAATGTTCGACAACGTTACACGACTTGGTGAAGGTCAAGCAAAAGGATCAATCTTCAACCCTAAGCCTGCACTTGTTCCTCACTCAACCGTAACAATTAATGTGGATGAAAAACGTAAAAATGCAACGCAAACGCTCGGTGGTGGTATAGAAATGATTAAAGGCGAAGATGGTACTTGTTACGTTGAACGCGATTTATCTTCAATTGGCATGAGTGGGGTAACCTCACGAGAAAGCTTTGCATGTGGATTATCTGAATTCGATAAGGCGTTTAACGCGCACATGAAAAAGCTCAAGCTAAAATTAGGAAAATAATTGTTGAACACAATATTAAGATGTAATCCAAGTTAAGACACCATAATTGGGGTCTTAACTTAAATTAAACATCCGTTGTTCTATTGTGCAGTGTATAAAGCAGGCGTTACATTTGGTGCCCAATTTGGTTGAGATACATGATCAGAAGCAACTGTATATTCAGTTCCCATATACTTCACTAGATCGCCCGTTTGATACGATACATTTTCACCCCAAATACTTGTAGGCATGTTACGTAACCATAACGAAGGTGTGCTTGCTGGTGCCCAGTCATTTTGTGCTGTATGGGTGCTATCAGCCTTATAAATTACATTATTATATGTTACATAATCACCAACAGTATAACTGTTACCTACTTGCCATTGAGGTGCATAGTTATCCATTGTGTCGAATTCATAACCTGCTGCTTTTGCAAGCTGAATAAATGCTGCTAATTTGGGTAAGTTTTTAGTCGCACCTTGACCACGCTTTCCGTCTTCAAACAAAAAGTCATGAGTTAAAATAACTACTTTATCTGCATGTAAACGATCGCCACAAGGGAAGTTATGCGCTTTCGAATTAACAGGGTTAATCGTCACTGGTGCACAAGCATTTAACGCTGCATCCACGTAACTTAGCATAGTGTCGGCTTCTGTAAGACTATTTGCAGGGAAAGGGATCCCCCAGTTTTCAGGTGCCCAATCAAGATCCCAGCCATGTAAAATATAATTTTGATCTGAAAGAATATTAGATACTTCAATACCCGCCACAGAGCTGTTAGATGGGTTATCTGGATCACAGACATACCCTGGCTCCCAGGGTAAAAAATCATCTGATGTTGCACATAAACCATCTGCTTTCAAATCCTGACTTGAGCGCCAACCGTTTGTGTAGGGTAGTCGAGCAAGCGTCTCTGCTTGATAGTTTGGATAACTGGTAATGTTTGGCAAATACTGCATTAACACTGTTAAGTTTTTGGCAAACATTGATGCATCATACACTGGGTCAACATATGAATTAATTTGATGTAACCCTGTAGCATTACAATCAGCACCACTTGTAGGTCCAAACTCATCAACACAATTATGTACCATATGATCATAGCTATGATTACCGACAACATGACCATCATTAAGTGTTTGTTGTAAAGCTACTAATGCTTGATCTTCATTTTCATCACCTATGCCATCTAAATGCCAAGCATTGATATAAAAAGTAGCTTTTATACCACCAGCTTTCAATGTATCTAATAAAGCGGGTGTTGCATTCATTGGACCATCATCAAAAGTAAGATATATTTTTTTATCATTTGCTGTTGCTGTTGTAGCTGCACAAGCTAAGGCAATTACACACGCTAAATTTGTAAATTTCATTTTTATTGTTTCCTTTCACACGTTTTTAAAAGCCATCGATCAGTTTCAATGGTTGGTAAATATCCTAGAACAGTGAGAAAAGATAAGTGGTACTAAACTCTTCAATTTATGTAAATTTCTAACATAGTCTTTCAATCTCTGCAGAACATTGATTTTGTAAACTTAACGACTCAAAGTTTCATTTCGACAGATCAGGTGTAGTACCTTTATTCACTCAAAAATTAATAAGCCGAGAAACTAGTACATCTACTGAAAGAGTTTATTTACTTAAAAGACGCTGAACAAAAATCATGCAAAAAGCTCTTACATAGATGTATTTGTTATAGTTTTGATCAAAAAAATGAAAGACAAAAAAATAGTATTTACGCTATTATTTTTCAATCTTCACCGTCCCCCATTTAAATGTGAAGCATGGAAGTTATCGAAATTTACAACTGATAAATTTTAAGCATTTGAAGATAGGAGACCGCTATGAAAGCAACCTGTGGCAAAAGTATTCCAAGTGACAGTTGTTCTTGGCGTTTCGCACAAGTCGATTTAGACAGCATTGAGTTCAATTGGCATTATCATCCAGAGTATGAAATTTGCTTAACCTTAAATAGCATCGGCTCAAAACATGTAGGAGATCATGTTAATTATTATCAGCAAGCAAACTTGGTGATACTAGGGCCCAACCTACCTCATAGTTGGCATTGTCGGCCACTAAAAGGTTTTAAACAACTCACAGTATATGTGGCTCAAATTCCACAGCAATGGCTTGATTCTTTAGTACAAGAGAACCCAGAGCTAAAAATATTAGAAAATTTTTTAACGCTCACCAGACGCGGTATTGAGTTTAGCAATGAAGTTGTTGCCAAAAGTACCAATATTTTTAAAGCAATGACCTATGCTGATCCACTAGAACGTTACTTACTGTTACTAGAGCTTCTTAATCTCATGGTAAAAGATCAACATGCAACAGTATTATCAAGCAGTACTTTTAGCAAAGATTATCAACAAAGTAGTTCAGTTGCTAAACTCGATAAAGTGATGAGCTATATTTACCAACACTATACTGAGCCGTTAACAGTAGAGAACTTAGCAGAGCTTGTGCATATGAGCACCAATCATTTGCATCGCTTTTTTAAACAAAGAACTGAACACACCATTAACCAATTTATCAATCAACTACGTATTGGCAAGGCATGTAAGCTATTAATTGATAGCGACACGCAAATATCAGCAATTAGCGATAAATGTGGCTTTAACAACCTCTCGAATTTTAACCGTCGGTTTAGAATGCTTAAAGGGGCAACTCCTAAAGAGTATCGGAAACGAATTAAACATCCAACCGCATGGTGTGGGTAGTATTACCTCGTGAAAAATTCAGCAAACGATCATATTTATAATAAGCGGCATCAGTATCGAAACCTCAATATACGCAGTTTTAAAATATGATTATGTAAAAAAATGACTAGCGACTAAATAGCATTTAACGCTACTATATGTATAGTTTTCTTGGGCTTACCTTGTTTTATGGCACCCCTTGAGTGATTGGAAGTAAATGAATGGAGTTTTTTATGAAGAAAACCTTTAATACAATAATGTTTTCTCTAGCCTTTGGTATTGGTTTATCTGGGTGTATGAGTACTAGCCCGTCTATGGGGGGGTCATCAGGGAATACTGTGTCAGGTGGTGCAGCTGGCGGAGAATCGTCAGGACAAAATAGTAGCTTAGAAAATTGTACACAAACACTAGGTACTTTGTCTGTTTTTGAAGATACGCACCAAGATTGGTGGGGGTACTATCAACGTCATTACCCTAATTTAGGCAGCACGCTTCCTGTGCTACGTACTATGATCCAACAATCAAATTGTTTTGTTTTAGTAGAGCGCGGCAAAGCAATGGCGGCGGTAAATAAAGAACGTGAATTGATGAATTCTGGCGAATTACGCAGTAACAGCAATTTTGGCAAAGGCCAAATGGTTGCAGCTGATTACACCATGCAACCTTCTATTCAATTTAGTGAAAAAGGAACGGGTGGTTTAGGCGGCTTAGTAGGCGGTATTGGCGGCTTACTTATTGGTGGAGCTAAGAGTAACGAAGCAGCCACAACATTATTGTTAGTTGATAACCGCTCAGGTGTGCAAGTATCGTCTTCTGTTGGTAATGCGAAAAACTGGGACTTTAAAGCATTCGGTCTTGGCTTCTTTGGTGCATTAGTTGGCGCCGGTGGCTATAGTGATACGCCAGAAGGTAAAGTCATTACCGCAGCATTCGCCGATTCATATAATCATATGGTTAAGGCATTGCGTAATTACAAGGCGCAACAAGTTGAAGGTGGCTTAGGAAAAGGTGGAAAACTTACCGTAGGTGGATAAACCTTTCTATCATTATGTCTTGCACTTTCTGTGTTACAGCTTCGCAGAAAGTGCAATTACTCCACACTGATTAGCTAAATGGCTATCGTTGATTCAATCATCGGTACAATAGACAACACGAGTATCAATGCCATAAAGCGATTAAACCAAATGATGAATCTAGGATTTTTCAATACTGTTTGCAAACCCGTTCCCATACTTAGCCAAAATAATGAGCAAGGTAACCCAAAAACTAAATATGCCGCTGCAATATAGAACACTTGGGTATTTTCGCTATTTGCAGATGAAGTGAATGCAATAATAGCGCTAACTGCCATCACCCAAGCTTTTGGGTTGACCCACTGAAACGTAGCTGCTTGCATAAAGGTAAAAGGCCGCTTTTTCTCTTTAGCTGTAAACTCTACAGGTAACGTGGCAATTTTATAAGCTAAAAATAATAAGTATAAGATCCCGATTATTTTAATCATTAAGTATATATTTGGAAATTGTCTAAACAAGGTTACCAAGCCAAAGCCTACTGCTATGACCATAATTGGAAAGCCAATATTAATGCCAAGAACATGAGCAAGGCTTTTACGGAACCCGTGATTTACACCTGAGGTTAATAACATCACGTTATTAGGTCCTGGCGTTCCAGAAGAAGACAAAATAAAAAGTACAAGTGCGAGTAATTCCATTACAGGTTCCAGCAGTGGTTCAACATTTAAACATCAACATTAAACTAAAACCTGACAACCTAACATATACACATATTTATAAATAAAACCTATACAGTTTATTGTTAATCAGCAATTGCAAGCATAAATCGTTTACTATGAATTAGGCCAACTAACACCATGAAAAACTTTTAAATACAGAGCTTCAACCTTAGCTCTCGCCCATGGTGTTCTGCGAAGAAATTTTAAGCTAGATTTAATTGAAGGATCATGATTAAAGCATCGTATATCAATATTTTCTCCCATCGCTTTCCAGCCAATTTTCGCTTCTAATTCTCTTAAAATGGCTTCAAGTGTTTTGCCGTGTAATGGGTTGTTCGACTGATGATTCATGAAATTCTCTTAAAAAGTTTAGTCACTTACCTGAGTAAGTATTATAACACTGTATATCAGGCTACGAATACGCACAAAATTCAGTAAGCTACGTTACTAAAAACTCGAGGCGAAAATAGTTAACTGATCTAAATTCAAGTGATGAATCAAGGCGGCATAATAACGACAGGCAAGCGGTATTTTTTTGTGGATAATATAACCATTATAACTAGGGTTTCTATTAACTATAAATGTGATGAATGGTGTTTATTGCCGCAAGGGATTCGAAGTAAGGCAAAAATCAGGTAAACTATAGGCAATTAATTGTCTGCTGATGACAAGTTATTGGCAAATTAAAAAGCTAAAGAGAGTATTAAATGAGTCTTTATTTAGAATATATCAAAGAAATTGAAAGCCGTAAGACCGATTTAGGGCTGGCACCTAAGCCTATCGATAGTGCAGAATTGTTATCAGAAATCATCGCACAAATTAAAGATCAAAACCATGAGCATCGTGAAGATTCATTAAACTTCTTCATTTACAATACATTGCCAGGCACAACTAGCGCTGCTGGTGTAAAAGCAATATTCTTGAAAGAGATTATTCTTGGCCAAGAATCTGTAACTGAAATTACACCGGAATTCGCGTTTGAATTGCTTTCTCATATGAAAGGTGGTCCTTCAATTGAAGTATTACTTGATCTGGCATTAAGTGACGATACATCTGTTTCAGCACCTGCTGCTGCAGTATTGAAAAGCCAAGTATTTCTTTATGAAGCAGACACTTCACGTTTACAGGTTGCTTATAAGGCAGGTAACACTGTTGCGAAAGACATTCTAGAGAGTTATGCAAAGGCAGAATTTTTCACAAAACTGCCTGAGGTTGACGAAAAAATTGATGTTGTAACTTATATCGCTGGTGAAGGTGATATCTCAACAGATTTACTTTCTCCTGGTCATCAAGCCCACTCACGTGCTGACCGTGAATTACACGGCAAATGTATGATCACACCAGAAGCTCAAGATGAAATTAAAGCGTTACAAGCTAAACACCCTAATGCAAAAGTTATGCTTATTGCCGAAAAAGGTACGATGGGTGTAGGCTCATCACGTATGTCAGGTGTTAATAACGTCGCGCTTTGGGCAGGCGAGCAAGCCTCTCCTTACGTTCCATTCATTAATATAGCACCTGTTGTTGCCGGTACTAACGGTATCGCGCCTATTTTCTTAACGACAGTTGATGTAACGGGTGGTATTGGTCTTGACCTTAAAAATTGGGTGAAAAAAGTAGATGCAAACGGTAATACTGTTACTGACGCTAATGGTGACCCAGTTTTAGAAGAAGCATACTCAGTTGCAACTGGCACTGTATTAACTATCGATACAAAATCCAAAAAGCTTTACAAAGGCGATGAAGAATTAGTCGATGTATCTTCTGCGTTTACGCCACAAAAGATGGAATTCATGAAAGCAGGTGGCTCCTATGCTGTGACCTTTGGTAAGAAGCTTCAAACACTTGCTGCTGCAACATTAGGCATTGATATTCCACAAGTTTACGCACCATCAAAAGAGATTTCACACGAAGGTCAAGGCTTAACAGCCGTAGAAAAAATCTTTAACCGCAATGCGGTTGGTGTGATATCTGACACACCGCTTCACGCCGGCTCTAACGTTCGGGTTAAAGTGAATATTGTGGGTTCACAAGACACCACAGGACCAATGACTTGTCAGGAACTAGAAGCAATGGCTGCTTCTACGATTTCACCGTTAGTAGATGGTGCATATCAGTCTGGTTGTCACACTGCATCTGTTTGGGATAGTAAAGCACAAGCAAACATTCCTAAATTAATGAGCTTTATGAATAACTTTGGTCTTATTACAGCGCGTGATCCAAAAGGTGTTTATCATGCAATGACGGATGTTATCCATAAAGTATTAAATGATATTACAATAGATGATCGCGCCATTATTATTGGTGGTGATTCTCATACTCGTATGTCTAAAGGGGTCGCATTTGGTGCTGATTCAGGTACCGTTGCTATCGCACTTGCTACGGGTGAATCAGCAATGCCAATTCCTGATTCTGTTAAAGTAATTTTTAAAGGTAAAATGAAGTCGCACATGGACTTCCGTGATGTTGTACACGCTACGCAAGCACAAATGCTTAAGCAATTTGGTGGGGAAAACGTATTCCAAGGTCGTATTATTGAAGTACACATTGGTACGCTTATGGCTGACCAAGCATTTACGTTTACAGATTGGACAGCAGAAATGAAAGCGAAAGCTTCTATCTGTATCTCAAACAATGAAACGTTAATTCAATCAATTGAGCTTGCGAAAAGCCGTATCCAAATCATGATCGACAAAGGTATGGACAATGAAGCGGGTATGTTAGCGGGCTTAATGGCGTTAGCAGACAAGCGTATTGAAGAAATTAAGACAGGCGCTCAACCTGCTCTATCACCAGATGACAATGCGAAATACTATGCTGAAGTTACTGTTGATTTAGATGCGATTTCTGAGCCAATGATTGCTGACCCTGACGTAAACAACGAAGACGTATCTAAACGCTACACACATGATGTTATTCGCCCGGTTTCATACTACAAAAACAAATCTGTCGATTTAGGGTTTGTTGGTTCTTGTATGGTTCACAAAGGTGACATGCAAATCATTGCGCAAATGTTACGTAACCTTGAAAAGCAAAATGGCTCTATTGAATTTAAAGCGCCATTAGTTGTTGCACCACCAACGTATAACATTGTTGATGAATTAAAAGCAGAAGGTGATTGGGAAGTATTAGAAAAATACTCAGGTTTTGTTTTTGATGATGACAAACCAAAAGGTGAAGCACGTACTAAATATGACAACATTCTTTATCTAGAGCGCCCAGGCTGTAACTTATGCATGGGTAACCAAGAAAAGGCTGAACCAGGTGATACTGTAATTGCTACATCAACACGTTTATTCCAAGGCCGTGTAGTAGCAGATACCACTGAGAAAAAAGGTGAATCACTACTAGGTTCAACACCATTGGTAGTGCTTTCTACTGTATTGGGTCGTTTCCCAACAATGGACGAGTATACAGCTGCCGTTGAAGGTATCGATTTAACGAACTTCGAACCACCAACAGAAGAAATGAGTACTAAGTACATTCCAGTTAAAGCAGTTTAATGCCTCATTAAACTGAAAAGGGTTGCTAAATAGCAACCCTTTTTTAATACCTTACGATTATTAACACCCTTCCCACTTCAATGCTTTATTTATTTTGATGTAATTAATTATACGAACCTGTGCCCTATCAAATTATGTAAATTGAAAGACCTAATACTCATCAATAACTCTATTAAGATAGAAGTACCCTTAGAACAGGCTATTTCGATGGACACTCAACATTTGCAGCTAAGGAAGGAAGAATATAATTTGGATGCGCAAGGCGATCATCATATTCTTCTACACCTCTTAAAATTTCAATTTTAAAACCATAAGATTTACATACGTCTAAAGATTTTCTAACCAAAAACGTGGCTAAACGATTAAACGGAATTTTCTCTTGTGCACGAACAACAATATTCACACGCCCATCATCTAAGGTGCTTTGCTCAAAATGAACACCATGATCAAAGTCAAATTGACTATTCGATTGAGTACTTGCGCAACCTGACAGCGTTATAAGCAAGCTGATTATAAAGTATTTAACCATACGTATTTACACCTTAATTTATAAAAATTACTTAATAAAGAATAGCAAAAAGCCAGCGAGTACGCTGGCGTATTTCGACACTACAGGCTAATACTTATTTTAAATGCTGCTCTAAAAAATCTTCCATCTGCTTGAAGGCATCCAGCCTGTTATCTTGCTCGTCTAAATAATGTGTGCCCCATTTATACTCAACATATTTGATGTCTAGTCCTTTATCTTTAGCCTCTTGATAAAATTCTGACGACTGTTTAGTGCGTACTTGTGTATCGTGAGTTCCATGTAACAATAATATCGGAGCTTTTATTTTATCAATATTGTTTATCGCTGAAAGTGACTTTAATTCTTCAGCTGTTTTATCATTGGTAGGGTCTCCTAATGTCTTAAGTACGAAAGCTCTTGACGTGCCTTCCCAAGCGTAATCTTTTTCTGCCATTTCGAGTAAATCACTAACACCAGCAATACTAATTATACAATCGTACTGATTAGGCTTTTGGAATGCGGCAGTTAATGCGGCATAGCCGCCATAACTATAGCCTGCAAAACACATACGCTTTTTATCTACAAGATTTTTTTCTAGTAACCAATCAACACCATCATACACGTCTTGCTGCATTGCTTTACCCCATTGCAAGTGACCTGATGCCTGAAATTTGCTACCAAAACCACCAGAACCGCGATAGTTTACCTGTAACACTGCATAACCTTTAGCCGCAAAAAATTGAACATATGGATCAAAGTACATGTAATCTCGAACTCCTAAAGGTCCGCCGTGAGGCCAGACAATTAAAGGCGGTTTATCTCCTGAACTTTGTTGAGGTAGTGTCAAATACCCTGATAAAGGCAAACCATCTTTAGCTTTAGTATAGAAAGGTTGAACATTAGCTAAAGGTTGCTTTTCGAGCTTCGGATACTGACTAAACCAAAAACCACCCGCCTTTTTTTCTAAATCAAGCCAAAAGAACTTCCCTGGGCTATTGTCGTTTAATGCTGAGACTAATAGCTTTTTTTTATCTTTACTTAAACTGTAAATCGTCGTTTGATACTTTTTAAAGGTATTTTTTACCAATGTTGATAACTGAGTATTTTCTGGCACGAAATAATGATGCTTTTTAAAATGTTCAAAGTAATAAGCACCAACTACTTTATTTCTTTCGTTATTATATAATACGCCTTCTACGTCAAATTCATCATGGCCAAAGAGCATAGATTCAAACTCGCCAGTGGCGATATCATAAAGCCATAAACTTTGCTTTCCTGTCTGCCTATCTGACAATACATACAACTTTTCATTTTGCACCACTACAGGGTAAAATGTTTCCCCTTCGAATAACTTTCTTTCGTGAAGTAATTGCCATCGGGTATCAACATTTTTCCTGTACCAAATGGTTCTGACATCTCTTTCTTTTTCATCAACACCGTAACCGAATACTACGTTGTCTTTTTCATCAACAACCCACGAATAAACGTTGTAAGTATTCGCAAAAAGCTTCTCGAAATTACCCGTGTATACATTAACCTTGTAAACCGATTGCCCTTTATCACGTGTATCATAGGTTTGTAATATCACGTGCTCATCATCTTTTTTCAATAATGAAACTAACGACATATCCCCCATCTGCTGCAGTTCCCACTGCGGAAGGTCTCTCGTAACTTTTCGTTTTAGCTCTCGAAGATCACTACCATCAATATTTACTGAGAAAACTCGTGTCATTTTAAAATATCGATTAAAAAACTTTTCAGAGTAACTTGCAATGATAAGCAGACGTGTATTATTTACCCAGTAAATATCATCAATGCGATCACGAGATTTTTTTAACTGTGCTATCGGTGTAACAACATTACTACCAAAATCGCTTACTACGACACTCGGTCCATCATCTGAATTGTAAACTGCGGCAATCTTGTCACCATTTGGTGACACGCTCGGAGATTCGATCATAGGTAAATGACCAAATGCTGAATATGTTAATGTCTTGCTAGCTTCAACGGTAGTAGAGAACAGAAATAAAAGAAGTAAAATTCTGAAAAGCATGGAGTTTATCATCCTTGAAATATTACATTACAATTACGCACATAGTACAGGAGGATTTATTTTTGTCATTATATTCTTTTGGAGATCAAAAAAGGCAGCGTAAATCGCTGCCTTTTTATCGAAACGTTAAACGTTCAACAATTTATTTCTTTTTCTTAACCGCTTTCGGGTTAGGTAAATCAGTAATTGAACCTTCGAAAATTTCTGCTGCTAAACCAATTGATTCATTTAACGTTGGGTGAGCATGAATGGTTAAGCCAACATCTTCTGCGTCTGCGCCCATTTCAACAGCTAAGCAAATTTCACCTAACATTTCACCTGCATTGATACCGACAATAGCACCACCAAGTACACGACCTGTTTCTTTTTCAAAGATCATTTTAGTTTTACCTTCAGTACGTGCTGAAGCAATAGCGCGACCAGAAGCAGCCCACGGAAAGTTAGCTGTTTCAATGTTTAAGCCTTGTTCTTTCGCTTCACGCTCTGTAACACCAACCCATGCCATTTCAGGATCAGTATAAGCGATTGAAGGAATACAACGTGGATCAAATACGTGTTTTTTACCTGCAATAACTTCAGCAGCAACATGTGCTTCATGAACAGCTTTATGTGCAAGCATTGGTTGACCAACCACATCACCTATCGCAAAAATGTTGTTTACATTAGTACGTAACTCATTTGAAACATTGATAAAACCGCGCTCATCAACATTTACACCTGCTTTGTCAGCGGCAACTAGATGACCGTTTGGCTTACGACCAACTGCCACTAAGATTTTGTCATAACGAACTTGTTTTTCAGGCGCGTTCTTACCTTCAAACGTCACATATAAACCATCATCTTTTGCATCTACAGCAACCACTTTGGTTGAAAGCATGATGTTGAATTTCTTTTTATTGTACTTAGTATATACCTGTACAATGTCTTTATCTGCTGCTGGAACCAATTGATCAGCAAATTCAACGACAGAAACATTTGAACCAAGTGCTTTATAAACCGTACCCATTTCTAAGCCGATAATACCGCCACCTAGAACAAGTAACTCTTCTGGCACATCTTCAAGCTCTAGAGCGCCTGTTGAGTCAATGACACGTGGGTCATCATTTGGAATGAAAGGTAAATCAATCACCGAAGAACCACAGGCAATAATTGCGTTATCAAAGTTAATGGTGGTTTTCCCATCGGCACCTTCAACTTCAATTGCTTTGTCTGAAGTAAATTTACCAAAACCTGTTACAGTTTTAACTTTACGTGCTTTAGACATTCCACCTAAACCACCAGTTAATTGACCAATAACGTCTTCTTTCCAACTACGAATTTTATCTAAATCAATTTCTGGTTTACCAAAGGTAACACCGTGCGAAGCCATTGCTGCTGCGTCATCGATTACTTTTGCAACATGAAGTAATGCTTTAGAAGGAATACACCCTACATTCAAACATACACCACCTAATGTTTCGCGGCTTTCAACTAATACGACATCTAGGCCTAAATCAGCAGCACGGAATGCCGCTGAGTAACCGCCAGGACCTGCACCTAAAACTACTACTTGAGTTTTAATTTCGTTACTCATGCTAACCTCAATTAACTTGTTGTTTAGTCACTTGCCACTTATAAAAATTAAAGCCACAAGTATTTATTCATTTGATTTTTCTGGCTCGAAGTTTACTTAAACTCGAGCTAAATCGCCATCTTTTATCTTACTTTCTAAGACCAAAGTAGCAGAAAGTAATCAACATTATTGCTGATTACTTTCTTTTTCACTTTATCTTTATAAAATAAGCTTGCGAATATCACTCATTACCGATGCTAAGTGAACGGTAAAACGTGCCGCTAAAGCGCCATCAATTACACGGTGATCATAAGACATCGAAAGCGGTAACATTAGCTTAGGTTCAAAATCTTTACCATTCCATTTTGGTTTCATTTCAGATTTTGACACACCTAAAATAGCAACCTCAGGGGCGTTAACAATCGGCGTAAATGCCGTACCACCAATACCACCTAAACTTGAAATTGTAAAACAACCACCTTGCATATCAGCAGCTTTTAGCTTGCCTTCACGCGCTTTAACGCTAATTTCGAGCAGCTCTTTTGAAAGCTCATGAATACCTTTTTTGTCAACATCACGTACAACAGGCACAACCAAACCGTTTGGTGTATCAACGGCAACACCAATATGGATGTATTTTTTCAAAATTAAGCTTTCGCCGTCTTCACTTAAACTTGCGTTAAAGGTCGGAAATGCTTTTAATGCGTCTGCTGCAGCTTTCATAATGAAAACGAGTGGTGTAATTTTAAACCCTAACTTTTGTTTTTCACAAACAACATTCTGTTCTTTACGGAAAGCTTCAACATTCGTGATGTCGGCTTCGTCAAATTGCGTTACATGTGGAATTGTTACCCAATTTTTATGTAAGAAAGGCCCTGATATTTTTTGTATGCGCGACAGTTCTTTTGTTTCAATGTCACCAAACTTAGAAAAATCGACAGGTTTACTTGCCACCACTTGCAAGCCACCCGAACCACTAGCTACAGCATTTGAACCTGTTGCTTTAGGACGAGATAATTCGTATTTCACATAAGATTGAACATCTTCTTTTAAAATACGATCTTTTCGGCCAGTACCTTTGACTAAGGTTAAGTCAACACCAAATTCACGCGCTAATCGACGAATTGACGGTGATGCATAAACTTTACCAGTAGCTTTAAACTCGCCAGCAGACGGATGATGAGGCACAGGTGCCGCTTTTTTCTTAGGTTCTGATTTCTCTGCAGCTGGCTTTTCAGGTGCTGGTTCAGATGCTTCCGGCTCTTCTATCGCTGCTGGAGCACCACTGTTAGTTTCAAGCTTCACAACAAGTGAACCTTGCCCTACTTTGTCACCAACACTAATGCAAACTTCTTTAACAATACCTGCATGTGAAGATGGCACATCCATGGTAGCTTTATCTGTTTCTAATGTGATCAAGCCGTCTTCTTCTTGAACTTCATCACCTACAGATACAAGAACATCAATAACATCAACTTCGCCATCGTCACCTATATCAGGAACTACAATATCAATGACTTCACTGCCACCTGATGCCGGTTTAGACTCTGACTTAGCATCTTTTTCAGCTTCAGATTCAGAATTAGAGTCAGACTCAGGTTTTTCTTCCGACTCAGCGCTCGTATCAGGCTCTGGCTCGTTCTTAGGCGCTTCTTCATCGTCAGATGAATCACTGTCACCAGCAACCTTTAACTCACCTATAACATCACCTTCTTTAATTTTGTCACCTACACTGACACTTAGCGAGGTTAACTCGCCAGCCATAGGTGCAGGAATATCCATTGATGCTTTGTCAGTTTCAACAGTAACGATACCTTCATCTGCTTCTATTGAATCACCTTCGGCAACACAGATTTCAATGATTTCAACTTCTTCGCCACCTACATCTGGGACTAGAATTTTTTGAACATCAGACATAATCTTCTCCTCTAGTCTTAATTATGCGTAAAGCGGGTTAAGTTTTTCAGTATCAATATCAAAACGCTTAATTGCTTCTGTTACAACCTTACGCTCAACATCACCTCTGTTGGCTAATTCATATAATGAAGCAACGACAATGTAAGCAGCATTCACTTCAAAATGACGACGTAAATTAGCGCGGCTATCAGAACGACCAAAACCATCCGTACCTAAACAACGATACTCTGTATCAATAAAGGCACGTACTTGGTCTGAATATGCTTTGACATAATCAGTCGCGGCAATAGCCGGACCTGCCTCTTTCGTGATCACTTGCGTAATATAAGGCACTTTTGCCTCAGCTTCTGGGTTTAGCATATTGTCACGTGTTATCGCTTGGCCTTCGCGTGCTAACTCATTAAATGAAGTAACAGAATATACATCAGAAGATACACCGTAATCATTTGCCAAAATTTGTGCAGCCTCACGAACTTGAAGTAAAATTGTACCTGACCCCATTAATTGAACATTGGCTTTAGCAGATTTTGCTTCAACGCGTTCTAGTTGGTAAATCCCTTTAATAATCTTTTCAGCAATGTCTTTATCTTCTGGTAAAGCTGGATGCTGATAGTTTTCATTCATTAACGTTAAGTAATAGAAAACATTTTCATTTTCTTCGTACATGCGACGTAAACCGTCTTGTACAACCACCGCAACTTCATAGCCGTAGGTTGGATCATAAGTAACACAGTTTGGAATAAGACCCGCTTGTACATGTGAATGACCGTCTTGATGCTGTAAACCTTCGCCGTTCAGGGTTGTTCTACCCGCCGTAGCACCTAATAAGAAACCACGCGCTTGCGAATCGCCAGCAGCCCATGCTAAATCACCAACACGTTGGAAACCGAACATAGAGTAATAGATATAAAACGGGATAGTCGTTGCATTACATGTCGAATACGAAGTACCAGAAGCAACCCAAGAGGCCATTGCACCTAGTTCATTAATACCTTCCTGTAACACTTGGCCTTTTTTATCTTCACGATAATAAGCAACTTGATCCGCATCTTGAGGAACATATTTTTGTCCTTCATTCGCGTAAATACCTACTTGACGGAATAAACCTTCCATACCGAAAGTACGCGCTTCATCCGGAATAATTGGCACGACACGTTTACCAATTTTCTTGTCTTTTAATAAGGCATTTAATACACGCACGAATGTCATGGTTGATGACACTTCGCGATCACCAGAACCTTTTGTAATGGCATCGAACGCTTTTAATGATGGAATTTCTAATTGTTCATCAGCTTGCACGCGGCGTGCTGGTAATGAACCGCCTAGCGCTTCTCTGCGAGCACGCATGTACTGCATTTCAGGGCTGTCTTCATCAAATTTGAAGAACGGTAACTCTTCAATTTGATCATCACCAATTGGCATATTAAAGCGATCACGGTATTGCTTGATTGATTCAATGTCCATTTTCTTGACATTGTGTGCAACATTTTGAGCTTCACCTGACTGCCCTAAACCAAAACCTTTTACGGTTTTAGCAAGAATAACCGTTGGGCGACCTTTCGTTTTAATTGCTTTTTCATAGGCTGCATATACTTTTACAGGATCATGACCACCACGGTTTAAACGCCAGATATCTTCATCTGACATATTAGCAACCATCGCTGACGTTTCAGGGTATTTATCAAAGAACTTCTCGCGAGTATATTTACCGCCCTTCGCTTTACAGTTTTGATATTCACCATCAACGGTTTCATTCATTAATTGCACAAGCTTGCCAGAAGTATCACGAGCAATTAATGGATCCCAATAAGAACCCCAAATTACTTTAATCACTTCCCAGCCAGCGCCGCGGAAGGTACCTTCCAATTCTTGAATGATTTTACCGTTACCACGCACAGGACCATCTAAACGTTGTAAGTTACAGTTAATCACGAACGTTAGGTTATCTAAGCCTTCACGAGAAGCTAAGCCAATTGCACCCAATGATTCTGGCTCATCACATTCGCCGTCACCTAAAAAGCAATAGACACGTTGCTCAGAGCAATCTTTGATACCGCGATCCGTTAAGTACTTAAGAAAACGAGCTGTGTAAATGGCCTGTAATGGACCTAAGCCCATAGATACTGTTGGGAATTGCCAAAAGTCATCCATTAAATGAGGATGAGGATAAGATGAAAGCCCTTTACCATCCACTTCTTGACGGAAGTTTGCCATTTGCTCTTCCGTTAAACGTCCTTCTAAAAAGGCACGAGCATAAATTCCAGGAGAAATATGGCCTTGAGCGAAAATAAAATCACCACCATTTTCCGGCGTTGCTGCCTTAAAAAAGTGATTGAAACCTACATCATAGAGTGTTGCAGAAGAAGCAAATGAACCAATATGGCCACCTAGCTCTAAATCTTTTTTCGATGCGCGTAAAACTAAGGCCATCGCATTCCAACGAATCGCAGCGCGTATACGCTGCTCAATAGTTTGATCCGCCGGCATGTGCGGTTCTTGCCCAGGAGGAATGGTGTTTACATACGCTGTGGTTGCATCAAACGGTAAATGTGTGCCACTACGGCGCGCTTGATCAATTAGCTTTTCTAATAAGAAATGAGCACGTTCTGGACCTTCGTTTTCCAAAACCGCTTCCATTGATTCAATCCACTCTTCTGTTTCTAATGAATCGATATCCATGTTTTCTGGGAGCTCAGACATAGTATTACTTAGTCTCCGATTTGTTATTTATAAATGTAAAATTTGTAGATTGACGATTACTTTTATTATCGCTAGCGACAACCAAGTAAGCATGAATCTGCCAACTTCTTAACCTTATGCCTTAATGGCTTAATGGCTTAAATTCGCTGCATTCGACGAATTGAACGTTCCATACGGCTTTGTTCTTCAGTCAAATTCAGTAAAACTTCTTCAATAAATGCTAAATGTCGATGACTCGCGCCCCAAGCTTTTTGCGGTTGCCCGCTTAATATAGCGTCGAGTAATCGTGTTCTATATTCTGCAATTTTGGCGAAAATATCAGGACGTTGCGCCAAAATTGTAAGGTTCTTCTCGATGTTATCTATCACCAGTAGCGACATGCTTCTGGCAAGATGTAAAATAACACCATTGTGCGAGGCAGCACATATCGCTAAATAAAACTCATAAACTGCCGCGGCTTCTTCATGATAATTTTGCTCAATTTGAGCATTACCAATCGCTTCATGTTTTTCTTTGATCAACTCATAGTCAGCAGCCGTACCACGCATGGCTGCGTAGTAAGCAGACATACCTTCAATGCCATGGCGAAATTCTAATAAATCAAATTGTGACTCATTACTTGTCGCCATTAAGTCAAACAGCGGGTCAGAAAACCCCTTTAAAATTTGATCACTAACAAAAGTACCACCGCCTTGGCGGCGATTAATTAAGCCTTTTGCTTCTAACTTTTGTATTGCTTCTCTTAATGAAGGCCGTGAAACATCAAACTGTTTCGCCAGTTCACGTTCAGGCGGTAATTTTTGCCCAGCCTTCAAACTTCCTTCTAAAATCATCGTTTCCAATTGCGATTGAATCACATCTGAAAGCTTTGCCTGTTTTAGTGGCTGTTTGATGTTAGGAAGCACCATAAATATCCATCTTATACAAAATGTTATCACGCAAAATCGTGCATTATTCAGCACCAAATCATCGTGGTAAATTGGTAATACCAATGTAAAAACTGATGTAAAAATAACAAACAACAGCAGCAATGTAAATAGAACATAGCCTAGTTGTTGAAAAAAACAACAATAATAAATCACAAAAATTGGCGGCGAATCGTAGAGAAATTAACGAGAAAAAATGCGAAAATTCAATATAAATAAGCCTTTAGAAAAACTAAAGGCTGTTAAAATAAAACACAAATATGTATCAACAAAAAATAATTAGTTCATAAATTCAAAAACTTAGCTAATTACGCCTGTTAAAATTAAAATTGCGACAACAGCTAAACATAACAATAGCGTTCGTTTTGCTAGCCTTACTAACAAACAAGGCTCAGCAGTACAGTCGTCTTGTTCGATCATTAAGTCTTCTGATCGCTGTGCAACACTGATCAATACCTTATGTGGTAATTTTTCAACATCAAACAAATTTTCTAACCAAATAGGCAGTGCTTTTGAGAAGTGGCCCACCAACATATAACCAAAGGCTACTATTCTGACTGGCAACCAATCAACAAAAAACAACAACTTGCTGTTAAAGCGCTTAACTTCTGGGTACTCATCATATCCTGCTTCTTGTTGTTGCTCAGTAACTGCTTCATGATCATCAACGGCAGTGCTCTCCCCCAAATCAGCTTTCATTAACTGCTCTTTACGCTCAAGTTGACATTTTGGTGATTCATTAAGTTTCGTGAGCAAACGGTAAAATAAAGCCCCAGGTGCACCAAAAAGCACAAAAAAGATCATGATGGCAATAAAATAACGGTAATTTAACCATACTAATGATTGGCCAAAACCTAGTTCAGGTAAGTTTTTATCTTGAATCAGTTGTTGGTGGTATAAGCTACAGGTAGTTTGCTCACCACGAAATGCTGCCATCAAATACTGTTTATAGGTATCCCGCGTTTTTACACAACCAAAACAAACGATCAAAACCAACGTAGAAACAATTAAATGTAATATACCGTCACTAATTATGCTTAGCACTATATAACAAAGTGCTGTGGGTACTATGATAAAAATCCCATTTGCCACCATTGAGCGTTGTGGTGCTGCCAATGTTTTAATTTTTTTAAACATTTTTAAGTAACGCTGGTAATAAACACTGAATTGCCATGTTGACGAAGAAAGGAACTTTTCTGCGGCTAAGGCAATTAATAAACTGATCAAGCTCATGATTGCTTCCATTTTTCCATTATTGTTGCTGTATACTTTTAGTAAGTAGCTATGTTCAATTAAAGGTATATTCTATTCTGACTTCACAAGGTTAATGAGTGCTACTCATTTATTCTGTTTCTAATTTACACCAGATAACGTGTTAAGTAACGATTTATAACGCTGCCAATCAAATGCGGGGCCAGGATCTGTTTTTCGCTCTGGCGCAATGTCACAATGCCCCGTGATGTTTCCATTGATTTGCTGGTAAGTTGATTTCAGTAACTGCGTTAATTCTGCTAAACATTTGTATTGTTCATCAGTATAAGGAATGTTATCAGTACCTTCTAACTCTATACCAATGGAAAAGTCATTACATTTCGACTTCCCTAAGTATGAAGAAACACCCGCATGCCAAGCACGATGATCGAAGGAAACATATTGTACAATGTGCCCATCACGTCTGATCAAGCAATGCGCAGATACCCGTAATTGATATATTTCGTTAAAACTCGCATGAGCATTTTTGTCAAGACGACCTAAAAATAAATCACTGATATATGGGCCACCGAACTCACCAGCGGGTAATGAAATATTATGAATAACCAATAAACTGATATCTTTTGGTAAACATTGTTCGCGAATATCAAAGTGCGGTGATTCGCATTTTTCAGCTTTCGAGTACCAACCTTTTACAATTTTGTGTTCACTTTGCGATAGTGAATCAGTCATAATCATCTTACAATATCGATGTACATTTAAACGCATCATACTGCGACACGGGAGTGATTAAAAGTTTTGAACCAGAAAACACCACCGGAAATAAGCTTTGCAAAATATTTTGTTTGGGTAGCTTGGATAATCGCCATTGGCTTACTTGTTTTTTTCTTTCAAGATCTGCTCGATGAACAATGGAACCCTAATAGCTCACCTGAATTTCGTCTGTCTAATTCAGGAAAAGCCGAGGTGGTTTTAGCCCAAAACAGAGCAGGCCATTATGTGGTTAAAGGCACAATTAATGGTAAGGCCGTAACATTTTTATTAGATACGGGCGCTACCAATGTCTCTATTCCGGCGCATATTGCTGATAACCTTAACCTAACAAGTACGGGTAGCCATATTGCCCAAACTGCCAATGGCAACGTACGAGTTTTTGATACCACGCTCAATGAGCTTAGCATTGGTAACTTATTTTTATACGATGTACGCGCTAGCATTAACCCTGGTATGAAATCAGATGAAATTCTATTAGGCATGAGCGCACTGAAACAGGTAGAATTTAACCAATCTGGTACCCAACTGACTTTAAAAGAAAGATAAGAGACTTATTCATGTTTTCTGCGCAATTAACAAATGATATTAATCAATCGGTCACTCGCTCTTTGTGTGAAGATCTAGGTGTAAATACACTGAATGATATTACTTCATCCGCTGATATTACCGCCGAGCTTATTCCTGCCGATGAGCAATCTGTAGCAACAGTGATCACACGTGAAGACTGTGTCATTTGCGGCGTAGAATGGGTAAATCAAGTATTTACCCAACTGGATAGTGTACTCGCTAACAGTAAAGCACAAAACACTGACATTACTTGGTTCGTCAACGATGGCCAAACAGTAAAAGCAAACACCACTTTATTTGAACTTAAAGGTAATGCAAGAACCTTACTGACTGGCGAGCGCACAGCATTAAACTTTCTACAGTCTTTATCAGCAACGTCAACCGTTACCGCTAAATACGTTGAACGCTTGTCTGGCACAAACACTAAATTACTAGATACCCGCAAAACCATTCCTGGTCTAAGATTGGCACAAAAATATGCAGTAACATGTGGTGGCGGTGTTAATCACCGTGTCGGCCTGTTCGATGCATTCTTAATCAAAGAAAACCATATAGCAGCCTGTGGTGGAATAACCAAAGCGATTACAACAGCACGCCAAAATCATCCATCAAAAACAGTTGAAGTGGAAGTAGAAAGTATTGAAGAGCTTACCGAAGCATTAACAGCTAAAGCCGATATTATTATGCTAGACAATTTCACACCAGAAATGATCGAACAAGCGGTAGCCTTAACTCAGAGTATTTCAGCAGGTAAAACAAAGCTGGAAGTATCCGGTAATATGACCTTTGATACCTTAACGACTTATGCGAAATCTGGCGTAGATTTTATTTCAGTAGGTGCCATCACTAAGCATGTTAATGCTATTGACCTTTCAATGCGCTTTGTTTAGCCAGATAGCAATAAACCAACACTAAAACTGCACAGTTCATTCTATAAAAAGGATGGTCTGTGCGCTCACCTAAAGCTAATCTAACCCAATTTCAATTCGCTTATTAATGTTAAAGAATAACCATTTAAAGTCGCACTTACGTAGAGCAAAACTTTTAACAATTATCGGTTTATTTTTTGCTTAGCTCGTTACCAACTTATTAAAAATCAGCCCGATTTAGTACAAAAACAAGTAAATATAAAAAAAATTCGAAAAAAATTGCACACAATATTTTACATTTCGCATTTTTTGGCGCAGTATGAATTTAGCCCCCGTAATAACTAGTATGGATTTACTTATTATGAAAAAGACACTACAAAACATTTTAACCGCTAAAAAAGGCCAAAAAGGTTTTACTTTAATTGAATTGATGATTGTTGTTGCAATCATTGGTATTTTGGCTGCTGTTGCGTTGCCAGCTTATCAAACGTACTCTGATCGCGCTGAGTTTTCAGAAGTAGTACTTGCAGTAACGCCATACAAAAGTGCGTTTGAAGTTGCCGCACAAACTGGCAGAATTACCGCTCTAGCAGATGCAGATCACGGTACTAACGGTATTCCTGCTGCTGCTGGTGCAAGTGGACAAGTATCTAAAGTAGAAGTAGTAGATGGTGTAATTACTGCTACAGATGTAAATAATGTGACATATACAATGACACCAAATGGTGTTACAGCGCCAATTCAGTGGACACCTGGCGGTACATGTCAAGCTGCTGGTTTATGTTAATCAGTTATTAAGCTCCTACGGGAGCTTTTTGCTTTCTGAATTATGAAAAAATTAAATAGCGGTTTTACCTTAATTGAATTAATGATTGTTGTAGCAATCATTGGTATTTTAGCCGCTATTGCTATCCCTGCCTTTCAAACTTATTCTGACCGTGCACGCTTTGCAACAGTTGTTGCTGCTGCAGATCCAGCACGAAAATTAATCGATATATGCGTTCAAACCGATATGGTTGCTGATTGCAGCACTTTACCCGAAAAACCTGAATGGTCAGCAACAACGCTAGTTGATACGGTAACCTTTTCTGGCAATGCTACTCAAATAACCATTACCGTCATACCAGATAATATTGGTGGTATTACTTCTGGCGATACCTACATTTTAATCGGCAATGTAACCGGTGGAAGAGTGTTATGGTCAAACGGCACAGGTGGCTGTATAGCGTCAGGGCTCTGTTAATAATTATATTAATAACAATTACTTAAAACTTTAAAGGGTCTACAATTTTACGAAAATTAATTTTCTCACAAAAACATTCCCCTTCTTTGTGATTGTGAACAAAAATGCGTTACACTGTAGAATAATAATATAAATTTAATGTAACCAAGGTGTTATGAAAGGACTGCATCAACAATCTAGCGTTTTGTCTGCTTTATCTAAGCATGATTTAGTACCGACTGAAATGGTCGATAAAATCAGTGCAGATTTTATTCAGCAATCAAAACCTTTTGTACGCTTTCTTGTAGAAGATAAAAACTATAACGCGCAAAAAATTGCCACTATATTATCAAGAAGCTTTGGTTACCCATTAATTGATCTAGCACACTTTGATACCAGCCTTGTTCCCGAAGGTATACGTAACGAAAAACTCATTAGAAAACATAATGCCTTACCGCTATTTTTACGTGGAAAAGTGCTTTATGTTGCCATTTCAGATCCGACAAATTTAGATGCCCTAGAAGAAATTCAATTTAATACCGGCTTTACCACCGAATTAGTATTAGTGGATGAAAAAGCATTACACAATTGCATTGAAAAAGTCTTAGAAGAAGAAAGCGGCGCGCTTGATATCAGCGATATTGATACCGAAGAATTATCGGGTATAGATGTTCAAGAAGATCGTAACGATGATGAAGATACCGCAACAGGCGATAAAGAAGATGCGCCTATTGTGGTGTATATCAATAAAATACTGCTGGATGCCATTAAAAAAGGGGCCTCTGATTTACATTTCGAGCCCTATGAAAAATCTTATCGTATTCGTTTTCGTGTTGATGGCATTTTAACTGAGGTCGCTAAACCTCCTATTGCTTTGTCATCGCGTATGGCGGCTCGGTTAAAAGTAATGTCTAAATTAGATATTGCAGAACGACGTGTCCCCCAGGATGGACGGATAAAACTCGCATTATCAAAACGAAAATCAATTGATTTTCGTGTTTCAACCCTTCCCACCATGTGGGGCGAAAAAATAGTAATGAGGATCTTAGACTCTTCTAGCGCCATGCTTGGTATTGATATGCTCGGTTACGAGCCAGAACAAAAACAAATATACATGGATGCCCTAGCGCAGCCACAAGGCATGATACTAGTAACCGGGCCGACAGGTTCTGGTAAAACGGTATCTCTTTATACTGGCCTAAATATTTTAAATACCGCAGAGCGAAATATTTCTACCGCAGAAGATCCAGTGGAAATTAACTTAGAAGGTATCAACCAGGTTCAAATCAACACCAAAGCGGGGTTAACCTTTCCTAGTGCGTTACGTTCATTTTTACGGCAAGATCCCGACATTGTCATGGTGGGTGAAATTCGTGATTTAGAAACCGCAGAAATCGCGATAAAAGCGGCCCAAACAGGCCATTTAGTCTTATCAACGTTACACACAAACTCTGCCGCAGAAACCCTGACACGACTTTTAAACATGGGCGTTCCTTCTTATAACGTGGCAAGCTCTGTCACAATCATTATTGCACAACGTTTAGCAAGAAGATTATGTACGCAATGTAAAGAAGAAGAACATATCCCTGAGCCTGAGCTGCTTAATCAAGGCTTCTTACCTGAACAGCTAGATAATATGACCTTGTTTAAACCTGTCGGCTGTGAACAGTGTACTGGTGGTTATAAAGGCCGTGTGGGTATTTATGAAGTTATTCGCATTAACGAGCGTATTTCCAGCATCATTATGAAAGGTGGCAATTCATTAGATATTGCCGCACAATGTCAAAAAGAAGGCTTTAACAATTTACGGCAGTCTGGGTTGAAAAAAGCCATGCAAGGCGTAACCAGTTTAGAAGAAGTAAACCGTGTAACGAATTCATAGCAACAACACTCAGCGATAGCAGGAATAGTGTATGGCAGTGTCAGCAACAAAAGCAAAAGTAGCCGCGCCCAAAGCGTTAGATGTCTTTATATGGCATGGTGTAAACCGTAAAGGCAAAAAAGTTAATGGCGAACTTTCCGCTGTTAATATGATGGAGCTTAAAGCACAACTTCGCAAACAAGGTATAACTCCTGGCCGCGTAAAAAAGAAACCTAAACCGTTATTTGGCTTAGGTGGTGATAAGCCCATAAAACCCGCCGATATTGCTGTAATTACTCGACAAATTGCTACGATGCTTGGCGCTGGTGTACCGTTAGTACAAACCATCGAGATGATCGGAAAAGGCCATAACAATGGTAAAATGCAAAAATTACTCGGTGATATAGGTAATAAACTACAATCGGGTATTCCGCTTTCAGAATGTTTAAGAGAGCACCCGCGTTATTTCGACGACTTGTATTGCGATCTTGTGAATTCAGGTGAACAATCAGGCTCGCTAGAAACCATATACGACCGCATTGCTACCTATAAAGAAAAAGCAGAAGCGTTAAAAGCAAAAATTAAAAAGGCTATGACCTACCCTATTGCGGTATTAGTGGTTGCCGCTGTTGTTACCTCCATCCTGTTAATTTTTGTTGTACCTGTATTTAAAGAAATTTTTGATAGTTTTGGTGCGGAACTTCCTGCCTTTACCCTTATGGTTATTGGCATATCAGAATTTATGCAAGCCTATTGGTATATTGGATTAGGCATATTGTTTGGAGCGGGTTTTCTGTTCAAAAGAGCCCACAGAAATAGCTTAAAACTTAGAGATACTGTTGATAAAAATATTTTAAAAATTCCAGTCATTGGTGATTTATTGCAAAAAGCAGCCGTTGCCCGCTATGCACGCACATTATCAACCACTTTTGCTGCCGGTGTACCTTTGCCTGACGCTTTAGAATCTGCAGCTGGTGCCTCAGGCAATGCAGTATTTCGTGATGCAATTTTAGATATTCGTGCAGAAGTTTCATCGGGTATGCAGATGAATTTAGCGATGCGTAATTGTAATATTTTTCCTGATATGGTGATTCAAATGGTAGCGATTGGCGAAGAGTCAGGTGCTGTTGATGATATGCTAGCAAAAGTAGCTACCGTGTACGAACAGCAAGTAGACGATGCGGTAGATTCATTAACCAGTTTGCTCGAGCCAATGATCATGGCGGTATTAGGTGTCGTTATTGGTGGTTTAATTATCGCGATGTATTTACCGATTTTCCAAATCGGTCAAGTGGTTTAGTCATCAATAATAGTGCACTTTGCTTCATGTTTTTTGTCATTTTCAAACGATGTTGTGTAAGGCGCTGTAGTTCAAGTATAAAGACCTAGACAAATTCAATACGCATTAGCTAGTTTTCTTTTCAAAAGCATTCGCTTACACTGTCTTTAGTTTTTATTAAGGCAGTGTCATTGTGTTAGAAAATTTTCAATTATTGTTTTCCACCTCCCCAGCTAGCTTTTATCTTACCGTTGGTATTTTAGGGCTATTAATTGGTAGCTTTTTAAATGTGGTTATTTACCGCTTACCCAAAATGTTAGAACAAACTTGGTACCATGAGTGTCGGGAATTTTTAGCTGATGAACTCAGCGCTCAACCTGTAAAAGAACAGTCGCCAATCACTTTATCAAAACCTGCATCAACTTGTCAGCATTGTCAGCATAAGATCCGCTTTTATGAAAATATTCCGGTTGTCAGTTGGTTAGTTTTACGTGGAAAATGTAGTCAATGTAAACAGAAGATCTCTGCAAGATATCCTATTATCGAAGCAATAACCGCACTATTAAGTATTGTTGTTGCTGTACACTTTGATGTGTCCGCAACAACAATAGCCGTTCTATTACTAACTTGGGGTCTGATTTGCCTTACCATGATTGATTTTGATCATATGTTACTGCCCGATCAAATCACTTACCCTTTATTATGGTTAGGGCTGTTGATTAATATTAACGGCTTGATTGTTCCTTTAGATGAAGCTGTAATTGGTGCAGTTGCCGGTTATTTAAGCTTATACAGTGTGTTTTGGTTGTTTAAATTAATAACAGGTAAAGAGGGCATGGGACACGGTGACTTTAAGCTTATTGCCGTATTTGGCGCATGGATGGGCTGGCAATTACTACCTTTATTAATTTTAATGTCTTCAGCCGTTGGTGCTATCGTTGGCATTGCATTAATACTTTTTAAAGGACATGGGCGTGAGCAAGCAATCCCTTTTGGTCCATATATTGCTGTCGCTGGTTGGGTGTGTTTATTATGGGGACAAGCTATCTGGCAATGGTACCTTGATTTACTACTATAATGGCGTCGTTAATTATCGGTTTAACCGGCGGAATCGGAAGCGGAAAAACCACTGTCTCTGATCAATTAGCCGGATATGGCATCGATATTATTGATGCCGATGTTGTTGCTCGTGAAATAGTGGCTAAAGGAAGTGATGCGTTGAATAAAATCGAGGCACATTTTGGCAACTCAATCCTCAACAAAGATAAGTCTCTAAACCGAAGTGCGTTAAGATCGTTAATCTTCCAACACGAACATGAAAAACAATGGTTAAATAGTTTATTGCACCCACTCATTAGGCAACAATTACTCGACAAATTGGCTGCCGCACAAAGTGAATACGCGGTACTTTCTGCACCACTATTATTTGAGAATGGTTTAGATAAATATACTGATCGCACGTTATTAATTGATATAGAACAAGACGCACAAATATCGCGTAGTGTAAAACGGGACAACAGTAACGAAACACAAATTCGCGCAATAATTAACAGTCAAATGCCTCGAACAGAAAAGTGTTTGCTTGCTGATGACATAATCAGTAACACTACCCTAACGTTTTCACAACTGAATGAAAAAGTGAAAGAAATTCACCTAAAATACTTAGAATTAGCAAAGAATTAAAACTATTTCCCTAAAAAATTAGCCATTTAATTTATGTATGGTTAAGATAAGCGGTTAGATTCCCAGTAAAAAGTGATTATGACTAGCATTTTATACGAACACCCTTTGAACGAACGGATCCGAAACTATTTAAAACTCGAGCAATTATTTGCTCAGGTGGAGGAATGTTTAACGCTAGACATATCATTAAGTCACCAAGTATTTTTCAACGCATTATTTGCTATTCTTGATACCCTTGAAAGAAACGACATACGCGGTGATTTAATAAAAGATTTAGAAAAGTTAGAACAAAACCTTGTCGTTTGGTCTAAGTCTCCAGAAATTGATAACAGTGCATTACAAGATACCTTAAGAGAAACTGTTGCACTTTTAAGCCAATTAAAATCTCCTTCACCGCAGTGGTTACAACTTAAAGACGATAAATTTCTTGCTACACTCAAGCAGCGCTTTGCTATGCAAGGAGGCAGCTCTAGCTTTGATTTACCACAACTTCGATTTTGGTTAGTTCAGCCAGAACAACAAACGCGTGAGCAGCAATCAGAGTGGCTTTCATTGCTTGAGAACATGTATCAAGCGCTTGCTTTAATTCTCAAGTTTATCCGTCAACGTGGAACTTATCAGCAAATAAATACCAATAATGGTTTTTTTCAAGAAAGTGGTGACGGGTTATTGCTGTTAAGAATGAAAGTACCTGAAGGCGCTGAGTATTACCCAACGGTAAGTGGTAACCGCATACGATATTCCATTCGATTTATGTGCCCATGTGAACAAACTGGTCGTAAGTACTGTGATTTAGCGATACCCTTTGAGTTAGCCCGCTGCTAAACCATCTGTTATATCAATTACAAAATCTACTGTTATAATACGCATTTTTTATGGGAGGAATAAATGACCATTAACGTGAATTGCCCAACCTGTCAAAAAGACGTAATTTGGCAAGCATCGAGTAAATTCAGACCTTTTTGCAGTGAGCGCTGTCGTTTAATTGATCTTGGCGATTGGGCCGACGAAAATCACAAGATAACCCAACCAATTCAACAAGATGTTCCTCTGACAGAAGAAATGATAGACCAACTCGAAGAAGAAGTGTTACAACACAGCAAGTTTTTCATCGAACCTGAATAATCGAGATAAGCTAAATTGAGCATAACCAGCCGTTCCCCTGTACACCTATTGCAGTAGTTTAGCGTTAATAATGCCAAGCTATTTCATAGGTTTGAAACTTGGCATTTAAGCATGGCTATTCACTCATTGTTGTTTTGAAACCAAGCAGTTACAGCATCAATAATCGCTTCATTTGCCTTAGGGAACTCAAGGGCTTTTAGTTCTTCTACATGATACCAACCTTCACCTTGGCCTTCTTGAGCACAAGGCTCACCTTGGTAATTATCAATTATATACACGTCAAGCAGTACACTTTTATCGCCGTAGTCATGTGATACTTTAATCAATGGTAAGCATGATAAGATATCTATCGCTACCTCTTCTTGCAGCTCTCTATGCAGAGCTCCAGCAACACTTTCACCTTGTTCAACTTTACCACCAGGAAATTCCCATTTTCCGCCTTGATGCGCGTTGTCGAGTCGTTTAGTTAAAAATATTTGATCGCCATTAATAATGACACCTACAGCAACATGAACTTGTTTTACCTTTGTATTCATTTTATTCACTCAAAATTAGCCATTAAAAAGGGCTTTAAAAAAGCCCTTTTTAATATTATCAATTTTTCAAACTTAGCTAAGCTTGCCATGACATTGTTTATACTTTTTACCTGAACCACATGGACAAGGTTCATTACGACCAACTCGTGGTATCGCGTTTTCACCTGCAGGTTCACTGGCTGATTCATGAGTAAAGGCTTTAGGTGCTTCGTCTGATTTTCTGTGTTGCTCTTCAACGGCTTCAACATCAGATTCAGCTTGAATTCTTACTTTACTTAAAATACCGATTACATCATGCTTCAAGTTATCTAGCATCTCTGAAAACAGTTCAAACGACTCACGTTTGTATTCTTGCTTAGGATTTTTTTGCGCATAACCACGTAAGCCAATTCCTTGTCTTAAGTGATCCATTGCCGCTAAGTGTTCTTTCCAATGTGAATCTAAACTTTGTAACATCACAGCTTTTTCAAATTGACGCAATACATCAGGGCCAACCATTTCTTCTTTTGTTTGATACTCTTGTTCAATGGTCTCAAGAATTTTCTCACGTAATGTTTCTTCGTGCAGTTTTGTGTCTTCTTCAAGCCATTGAGCGATTGGCATCTCAATCGCAAAGTCACCTTTTAGGCGCTCTTCTAACCCGGCAATATCCCACATTTCTTCAAGAGATTGTGGCGGAATATGCTGTTCAATAACACTATTAACAACATCAGTTCGAATATTCGCAATCACTTCTTTAATGTCTGCTTCATCCATTAACTCATTGCGTTGTTCATAAATAACTTTACGTTGATCATTCGCTACATCATCAAATTCTAATAATTGCTTACGAATATCAAAGTTGCGACCTTCAACTTTACGTTGTGCATTTTCAATGCTTTTTGTCACCCAAGGGTGCTCAATTGCTTCACCACGTTCCATGCCTAATTTACGCATCATGTTAGTAATGCGTTCAGAAGCGAAAATTCGCATTAACGAATCTTCCATCGATAGATAAAAACGTGTAGAACCAGGATCACCTTGGCGACCAGAGCGGCCACGTAATTGGTTATCAATACGGCGTGATTCATGACGTTCTGTTGCGACAATATGTAAACCGCCTAACTCAAGCACTTTATCGTGTTCTTCCTGCCATTCTTCTTTTACTTTGGCAATTTTTTCTTCACTTGGGTTTTTAAGCGCTGCAATGGCAGAATCTAAATTACCGCCTAAAACGATATCCGTACCACGTCCTGCCATATTCGTGGCAATTGTTACTGCGCCAACTTTACCTGCTTGAGCGACTATGTCAGCTTCTTCTTGGTGAAATTTAGCATTCAACACTTTATGTTTAATTTTAGCTTTTTTCAAAAATGAAGATAAAAATTCAGACGTTTCGATACTAATGGTACCAACAAGTACTGGCTGGCCTCGTTTCACACAATCTTGAATATCTTCTAAAATAGCTTCAAACTTTTCTTCTGCCGTTAAATAAATCAAGTCAGCCATGTCTTTTCGCACCATTGGCTGGTTGGTTGGAATAACCACAGTTTCTAAACTATAAATATGATTAAATTCAAAAGCTTCGGTATCCGCAGTACCTGTCATACCTGAAAGTTTTGTATAAATACGGAAAAAGTTTTGGAAGGTAATAGATGCTAATGTTTGGTTTTCATTTTGAATATTAACACCTTCTTTCGCTTCTACAGCTTGGTGTAAACCTTCTGACCAACGACGGCCTTCCATCGTACGACCAGTATGTTCATCAACAATAATGATTTCATCATCTTTAACAATATAATCAACATCTTTTTGGAACAATTTATGCGCGCGCAGTGCAGCCATCACATGGTGTAATAAGGTAATATTACTTGCAGAGAATAATGAATCGCCTTCTTCAATTAAGCCTTTTTCTTGCAATATTTGCTCAATACGAATTTGACCACGTTCAGTTAAATAAATTTGTTTAGCTTTTTCATCAACGGTAAAGTCACCTTCAACAAAGTCGGCTGATTGGCCAGTTTCTTCATCTTTGTCTTCTTCACTTTGTATATCAAGTGTTGGTACTAACTCATTAATAGAACGATATAGTTCAGAGCTATCTTCTGCTGCTCCAGAAATAATTAATGGTGTTCGCGCTTCATCAATTAAAATAGAGTCAACTTCATCAACTACAGCAAAGTTTAACGGTTTTTGTACACGTTCTTCAGGAGAAAATGCCATGTTATCGCGAAGATAATCAAAACCAAATTCGTTATTGGTACCGTAGGTTACGTCAGCTTCGTACGCAGCTTTTTTATCAGGGGGAGACATACCAGGTATATTGCAACCAACCGTCAACCCTAAGAATTCAAATAACGGGCGAGACCAGTCAGCATCACGTTTTGCCAAGTAATCATTCACCGTAACAACATGAACACCTTTGCCTGTTAATGCATTTAAATACGAGGGTAAGGTTGCTGTAAGTGTTTTACCTTCACCGGTACGCATCTCAGCAACTTTGCCGTCATTGAGCACCATACCACCGATCATTTGTACATCGAAATGACGCATGCCAAACACACGCTTACTTGCTTCACGCACAACAGCAAACGCTTCTGGCAATATAGCATCTAACGTTTCATTGTTTGATAATCGGGTTTTAAACTCAGCAGTTTTTGCTTTTAGTTCTTCGTCGCTCAACGCTTCGATAGCTGGTTCTAAGGCATTTATTTTTTCTACTTCTTTGCGCATTTGTTTGATAAGTCGATCATTACGACTACCAAACAGCTTTGTCATTAACTTTACAAACATCTCGTATAACCATTGTTAGAAGAAAATTCTTCAGCTTATAAAAATAAAAGTGATCGGTCTAAGCCGATCACCAGAAACTTACATTTTACTAGGACAAATTGAATTTTACTGTGCACATTCCACTCACGTTGATGATTTTACCTTCACACCTATTAAACCCCTGGTAAATAGGTTGCCATCAATCGTTAATAAACTGGAGTTTAATTGCCCTGTTATTTGCACTTACTTGTCAGTAATTCCGTATTATCGCATGTTTACGTAGAAAAACTACCTACCTAATACATTGCTTGCCAGAAAGCGTGAAAAATATCATACAACATATGCAATTATTCAATAAATCTTAAATCTATTTTGCTTTGCGATAGACATATTTAATAGGGTCAATTTGCTTATTATTACGCAAGATTTCATAATGTACATGCGGTCCAGTAGATCGCCCTGTACTTCCCATCCGTGCAATAACTTGCCCTTTACTCACAACGTCACCAATCTTAACTAAAATCTCTTTATTGTGACCGTAGCGTGTTTTTAACCCTTTACCGTGATTAATTTCGATTAAATTACCATAACCGTAACGACGGCTAGCCCAGGATACAACGCCTGCAGCTGTGGCAATAATTTCAGCATCTTCTTTACCAGCGAAATCAACCCCTTTATGCATCGCAGGTCTTCCTGTAAAAGGGTCTTTACGCGTACCAAAATACGACGAAAGCCAACCTTTCGTAATAGGGCGACCGGATAAATAACTGGTATTTTCTATATGGTGACCTAACGTCAAAGATTCAAGCAAGTTCAATTGTTTTTCTTCAAACGCGAGTGATGATTCAACACTCGTAATGTCTGCAAGCAACTCTGCTAAGGTTTTAGTTTGACTTGAAAGTGTTTGTTCTATGGGGCCACCACTTGGGGGTAAGTCTTGGAAATTAAATTCTTTCGCAGGAATATTTGCTTCTTCTGCTAAACGATCGCCTAAGGCATTAAGCCTTAATACTTGGCTTTGCAGTTCAGCTAATTTCATGGTAAGTGCCGTAACCTGTTGCTTACTTACCGTTAATGCTTCTGGCTCTTTAGTTGGAGATTTAACGGTAAATGTTGAGCTGTTAGGCACTGCATCTGCAGACATAAAAAGGTGAACAACAAAACCAGAAATAACGGCAAATACTGTAATAGCAGACAACCAATGAAACTTATTAAGCTTCATTGAGAATCTTACGTTTTTTCCTCGGTATAGTAGTGTTAAACTCATACTACCTATTTCACCTTTTGTTGATATTTCATAAATACGATGGCTAGAAAAAATAAATCACCGTTTGATGCGTCTAGCTTACTAAAATCGTCAGCAGGCACTTTGGCACAAATTGCCACAAAAACCAAATTTTTATCACAGCTTGAAGACATCATCCGGCAGTCTTGTCCTGACTTGCCAGAGCAAGTGTGGCACATCAGTAACTTTAATCAGAACACCTGTGTTATTGGTGTTTCTTCTGCAGTGTGGTCTCAACGATTACAATTTGAGCGAATGAACATTTGTCGTAAACTCGCTGAAATAACGCAAGGCCAGTTCAATCAAATTGAAATTAAAGTTCGCCCGTTTGCAAATCAAATAGCAAAAGAAAGCGCTGACTCAAAGCCACGCAAACACCTTTCCAAAAATACCGCTAAGCAACTTGAAGCTGTTGCTGAGCACGCATCTGACTCACTTAAACAAAAAATTCTTAACTTAGCTAAACTAGCTGATAGGTAATACCAAAACTGTATTTTGCCACAATAAATAAAAAACCGAACAAATGGTTCGGTTTTTTATGTTTATTAGAAGCTCGTTGCACTCGCTTCTTGAAATTCTATCGGGGAAACCGATGAGTCTTCATACGTTACCCATTCCCAAGCATCTTTATGCTTGAATACTTCCCTTAATAATAAATTATTTAATCCGTGTCCTGATTTAAATGCACGTAATTCAGCCAGCATATTATGACCACACATAAATAAATCACCAATGGCATCTAAAATTTTGTGTGTAACAAATTCATCGTCATAACGTAAATCATCTTTGTTTAACATTTGAAAATCGTCTAGCACAATCGCGTTTTCTAGACTGCCGCCTAACGCAAGATTATGTGAGCGTAGTAACTCGATATCACGCACAAAACCAAAGGTACGTGCTCGACTAATTTCTTTTATAAAAGAGCACGTTGATAAGTCCATCGTTTTCTGTTGAACCGTGTTGGCAATAATCGGGTGTTCAAAATCAATTGCAAAATCAATTTTAAACCCTTCGTGTGGACGTAACTCAGCCCACTTATCGCCTTCTTCTACTCTAATTGGACGTTTAATACGGATAAAGCGTTTTGCTGTTTCTAATGTTTCAATACCTACCGATTGAATCAGATAAACAAACGGTAAGGAGCTACCATCCATGATCGGAATTTCGTGAGAATCAACGTCAATAATTAAATTGTCAATTCCCATACCTGCAACAGCAGCTAACAAGTGCTCGACGGTGGAAATCTTCACACCTTGTTCATTCACTAAACAAGTACACATAGTGGTTTCACCAACAGCCTCTGGCGTTGCTTTAATATCAACAACAGGTTCTAAGTCTACACGGCGAAATACAATACCTGTATTTGCAGGCGCAGGACGGAGAGTGAGCTGCACCTTTTTACCTTTGTGTAAACCAACACCTACTGCTGAAACACTCGTTTTTAATGTACGTTGTTTAATCATAAGTAGCCTTCTTAAGCTCTAATTAATTGCCAAATATGGCACCACCTTTCGAGCGGCGGCATAATATAGCAAAAATGCTTAACAAAATCAAAATTTAGCAAAATACCTACGCGTTATCAGCGTATTTATATCGGATTAAATATATTCTTAGTCAGCTTGTTTTCTCAAAAACGCTGGAATATCTAAGTAATCATCAATCGCTGCCGCTGTCACTTTTTGTGTTTGTGCCTGAGCATTTGCTTCTGGCATTGCTGCTGATTGCGTATTTACTTCTGGTTGTGGTGTCGAAGTAAATTCTTGGCCAACCGCAATAGGTTCAACTGCTGGCGTCGGGTTCACTAACGTGATATCAGGCTTACGCTCTGCACCAATACCTGTTGCAACAACAGTTACTCTTAATTCATCAGTCATTTCAGGATCGATTACCGCACCAACAACAACCGTTGCATTTTCAGAAGCAAAAGCTTTCACTGCATTACCGACTGTTTCAAATTCATCAATAGAAATGTCCATGCCAGCAGTAATATTAACTAAAATGCCGCGTGCACCGGCTAAATCAACATCTTCAAGCAATGGGCTAGAAATCGCAGCTTCTGCTGCTTCTTCTGCTCTGTCTTCACCTGATGCAATTCCTGAACCCATCATTGCTGTGCCCATTTCAGACATTACCGTACGAACATCGGCAAAATCTACGTTTATGAGTCCAGGACGGGTAATAAGTTCCGCAATTCCTTGAACAGCACCTAGCAATACGTTATTAGCAGCTTTAAATGCATCTAATAATGACGTACCAGGACCTAACACTTTTAATAACTTTTCATTTGGAATAGTAATTAACGAGTCTACGTTTTGTGCTAAAAACTCAATCCCTTGATCTGCGTAGTTCATACGCTTTTTACCTTCAAATGGGAAAGGCTTAGTCACTACAGCAACTGTTAAAATACCCAATTCTTTAGCAACTTCTGCAACAACTGGTGCCGCGCCAGTTCCAGTACCACCGCCCATACCAGCAGCAATGAAAATCATGTCCGCACCTTGTATGGTTTCTTTGATGGTTTCGCGGTCTTCTTCTGCGCTTCGACGCCCAATTTCTGGGTTAGCTCCAGCACCTAAACCTTTTGTGACATCACCGCCTATTTGTAGCGTTACATTCGCTGATGAGTTACGTAAAGCCTGTGAGTCTGTATTTGCCGTAATAAATTCAACACCTTCAATGGTTTGGCAAACCATATGTTCTACGGCGTTACCGCCACCGCCGCCAACACCAATAACTTTTATTACAGCTTCTTCGTTATGATCTTCCATTAATTCAAACATTTTATCTCTCTCCGATTGTTATGTTTTGTTCCACCAAAACTTTTAAAAATAACAGGGTAACAATGTCACCCCTTTTAAAATTCACCTTTAAACCAAGCCAGAATTCTCGTGCCAATGCTGGTGACACCCTCTGTTGATTTTTCTTCACTTTGACTTTGTTCGTTCGCTTGCATGCCATATTGCAATAGTCCTACCACTGTCGCGTAGGTAGGATCATTAACGTACTCTTTTAAACCCGCTATGCGTTGAGGGGCTGCAACACGAACTGGCATTTGAAAAACTTCTTCTGCAAATTCAACAACGCCTTCCATTTTTGCGGTACCACCGGTTAACACATAACCCGCTGCTATTTGGTCTTCTAAACCACATTGGCGTAACTCTTCTTGGATAAGCTCGAATAATTCGTGATATCGAGGTTCAACAACTTCAGCCAATGTATGACGAGACATAGAGCGCGCAGGTCTACCGCCGACACTCGGAACTTCAATATTTTCTTCCATACTCACCATTTGGCGTAGTGCACAGGCATACTGCACTTTTATATCTTCCGCATGGCTTAACGGTGTTCTAAATATCTTAGCAATATCACTGGTTACTTGATTTCCAGCAACAGGTATAACCGCGGTATGACGCAAAGCACCACCAGTAAATACAGCAATATCCATGGTACCTGCACCAATATCTACTACACAGATACCCAGCTCTTTTTCATCATCAGTGATCACGCCATAACTTGAAGCTAAGGCTGAAAAAATTAATTGATCCGCTTTTACGTCACAACGCTCAACACATTTCACAATATTTTTTGCCATATCATTAGCGCACGTTACGATATGTACTTTTGCTTCCATACGTACACCAGACATACCTATTGGACTTTTTATACCGTCTTGGCAATCAATCGAGTATTCTTGTGGCAACACATGCAACATACGTCTTTCTGCTGAAAGCGGTACTGAACGTGCGGTATGGATCACGTTATCAACGTCTTCTTGCGTCACTTCTTGATCGTTAATTGGCACCATGCCGTTTTCGTTTTGACAACTAATGTGCTTACCTGAAATACCTAAGTACACAGAGGTAATATGACAATCAGCCATCAATTCCGCTTCATTAATTGCGCGTTGTATAGATTGGATCACGAGGTTTAAATCGTTTACGCCGCCTTTATCCATTCCTCTCGCCGGCTGACTCCCAACACCAACGATGCTAAGTTGGTTATCTAAAGTAATTTCGCCCACAGCAACAGAGATTTTGGATGTACCAATATCCAAGCCTACTACTAAATTTCTGTCATTAACTTTTGCCATCTAAGTTAAACTCTTTCTTTCTCTGTTAAAGGTTTCCAACCTACTGAAAGGCCGGTGTCATAACGTAAATCCACATAATCTACTTGTTGCTTTTGTTCAGCATTTTTTTTAATTTGTGGATATACATCGATAAATCGCTGTATTCGTTGTACTCTATTTTCTCGACCTAAATTTAGCGATACGCCATCATTTAGTGTGAGCTGCCATGAATATCGCTCTGAAAGCATTAATTCATCAATGCCCAGTTCACCAAATGCCAAAATCTCACTCAAATTTGTGTAGTTTTCTAACGCGGTTTGTTCACTACCTTCTGGGCCGTAAAATGCAGGTAAATGTTTAACAACCCTTGAAGTATCTGCCTGAAATGCAACACCTTGTGTATTAATTAAAAAATCACCATTCCAAAATGCAACGGGCTTTTGATCTACTACATAAATTTTCAATTCATTTGGCCATTGCTTTCGCACAGAAACAGAGTACACCCACGGTAAATCAGCAACATGCTGTTGTACCTTATTCACATCAACGTTAAAAAAGTTACCTAAATTTATCGTTTCGATAGCCTTTTCGATATCTAATCGAGTGGTATATGGCATTTCACCCATGATTTCCACAGAAGTTACCGGCGTAGATTCTTGCGCAGATAAGCGCTCTGACATCAACCATCCCATATAACAAAGCGATAAAATAACCAACACAAAAAAGCCAACACCAAACCAAAAACCCCAATGAAGTTGCTCTGCTTTGTTGCTTTGCGAAGTTGCTTTTTTCTGCTTAGTTGCCACTGTGCTTATTTGCCTTTATTTTCTATGCTTAATTCAACAATATTGGTTACCAGTTCAACAAACGATAACCCATAAACTTTCGCCGCTTTCGGCACTAAAGATGTTTCTGTCATTCCTGGTACCGTATTTACTTCTAATACCTGCCATTGGTTCTTATCATCACGCATAACATCAACACGGCCCCAATCTTTAGCACCTGTAGATTTAAATGCTTTCAATGCAATGTTACTTAGCACTTTTTCATCATCATCAGATAAACCACTAGGGCAGTGATAAAGTGTTGTGCTTGATTGATATTTCGCCTGGTAATCATAAAAGGTATTTGGCGTTTCCATATGAATGGCTGGCAATGCGTTATTACCAAGAATTGCAACAGTGTATTCAGGCCCTGAAATCCATGCTTCTACTAATACTTCATCATCATATTGAAAGGCGGTTTCAAGGCTATGAGTTAATTCAGTGGCACTTTCAGCTACCGACATACCAATACTAGAGCCTTCATGCGCCGGTTTAACCATCACTTTATTGCCCAGTTTTCTCAGGATCGTCTCAGACTGAGCACTGTTAAAGCTATCTTTATGTACTATCTCAAATGCAGCGGTTGGAATTTCCGCCGATTGCATCACTTGTTTAGAGCGTATTTTATCCATCGCAAGGGCTGAACCAAGTACACCAGAGCCGGTATATGAAATATTCATGTACTCTAAGGCACCTTGCACACTACCGTCTTCACCGCCTCGACCATGCAAAGCAATAAACACGTGATCAACATCGGCCTTTGCTAAATCAGACAAGCAATAATCTTTAGTATCAATTAACGTGACTTTAAAACCGGCTTCGGTTAAGCCGTTTGCTACCGCCTGTCCTGATCGTAATGACACTTCTCGCTCTGCCGAATCACCGCCAAATAATACCGCAATATGAAGGTTAGCTTTCATCGCTGCCTCCTAATATCGCATCATTCGCTAATGAACGCGCAAGCGCACCAATATTACCGGCACCTTGAGTGATCACCATGTCACCATCAACGAGATGACTGGCCAGTAGCTCAGGGAGTTTCTTTAAATCGCTTACGTAAATGGGCTCTACTTGGCCTCGTTGCCTTATGCTTCTAGCTAAACTTTTGCTATCTGCACCTGCTACAGGTACTTCACCAGCGGCATAAACATCAAGCAAAAATAAGCTATCGACTTCAGACAACACTTCAGTGAAGTCTTCATATAAATCTCGTGTTCGAGAATATCGGTGCGGTTGAAAAATCATCACTAAGCGTTTGTCTGGCCAACCATTACGCATCGCTTTGATCGTTGCGGCAACTTCACGTGGGTGATGACCGTAATCATCCACCAACACCATATGCCCTTTATCAGTTGATAAGTCAGCCAGTTGTTCAAATCTTCGTCCAATGCCTGCAAAGTTTGAGAGAGCATTTTCAATCGCTTGATCAGCAACACCTTCATCGGTTGCTACCGCAATACTCGCTAACGCATTTAACACATTGTGCTGACCAGGCAAATTAACGCTCAAGTCAAGGTTAGGCAAGCCTTGGCGTTCTACACAGAAATAACTAACGCCACCACTTTGTTGGTAATTAGTCGCCACAACATCTGCATCATCAGAAAAACCATAAGTGATCACCTGACGACCAATTCTTGGCAGTATTTCACGCACTACGGGGTTATCAATACATACCACGGCAAGCCCATAAAAAGGTAAGTTATGAAGAAACTCAATGTAGGTATCTTTAAGCTTTTCAAAGTCACCTTGGTAGGTTTCCATGTGATCTTCATCAATATTAGTGATCACTGCAACCATAGGCTGTAAATGTAAAAACGACGCATCGCTTTCGTCAGCTTCGGCTATTAAATAACGGCTCGAACCTAAACGTGCATTGGTACCTGCGCTATTTAATAAACCGCCGATAACAAACGTTGGATCTAGATCAGCTTCTGCAAAGACACTGGCTATTAAGCTAGTCGTTGTCGTTTTGCCATGTGTGCCAGCAATAGCAACGCCATGTCTAAAGCGCATTAATTCTGCTAGCATTTCAGCACGTCTTACTATAGGTATACGTAACTCTCTTGCTTTAATGAGTTCAGGGTTTTCCTGATCTATGGCCGTTGATACAACAATAACGCTTGCACCTAGAATATTGTCTGCTTGGTGGCCTATTGTTACTTTTGCACCAAGATTTTCAAGGCGTTTAACGACCAGATTTTCACCGATATCTGAACCGGTAATTTGATAACCTTCATTGAGTAATACCTCGGCAATCCCCCCCATACCAGCACCACCAATACCAACGAAGTGGATTGATTTAACACGGCGCATTTCAGGAATAATGCTAGCGATATTTGATATTTTTTTCATAAATTTACTCATCGTTGAACAAGCCCCTGGCAAATATTAGCAACATCTTTTGTTGCGTTTGCATGTGCAGCATCATGCGCGGCTTTCGCCATGGCTTGTATGACGCTATCGGAGATAAATAAGCTATTTAACATTTGAGCTAAGCTTGTTCCGTTTAAATCTTTTTGTGCAATTAATTTCGCCGCTTGTCGTTCAACTAAATACAGCGCATTCTTTGTTTGATGATCATCAACGGCGTGAGGGAGCGGAATAAATATTGCTGGCTTAGCTGCCATCGCTAATTCAGAAACCGTTAATGCGCCCGCTCGACATATCACTACATCAGCCCATTGATAAGCGCTCGCCATATCATCAATAAATTCATTTAATATGACTTGTGAAGTATCAATGCCGTATTGTTGATATAGCGATTCAACTGAGGCTAAATGCCCTTTACCCGTTTGATGCCATATTTGGATATTTTGACGTTTAATTTGGCTGATAGCTTTTGGTACAGTGTCATTAAGCACTTTTGCTCCTAAACTTCCACCTACCACTAACACTTTTTTAGTACTTGTTGGCTGTACAGGTATAACTTGCTCTAATGCGATAATATTACCGCGCAACGGGTTACCCACGACCTGGCAATTAACGCTATCAATAAAGGCATCAGGAAAGGCACAAAGCACTTTTTCAGCAATTTTGGATAAATAACGATTGCTCATCCCCGCAACGGCATTTTGCTCATGCAAAACTAACGGTTTACCGCATAACCACGCAGCTACTCCACCTGGCGCACTTGCGTAACCACCAAGCCCTAAAACAACGTCTGGCTTAACTTTGCGAATAACCTTAATTGATTGCCAAACTGATTGCCCTAGTTTAAACGGTAGTTTTAGCCAATCTAACCATGTTTTATTGCGTATTCCGGCAATATTAATAAATGAGATATCAAAGCCATGTGCAGGTACAATCTCGGCTTCCATACGTTTCTTGGTGCCAAGCCAATGAATATGCCAACCTTGTGCTTTTAATTGTTCGGCTACTGCAATACCTGGGAAAATATGTCCACCAGTACCGCCAGCCATGACTAATAAAGTAGGTGTTTTAGTCGTGTTCACGATTTTTTACCTCCTTTACTCGTCGCTTGTAAGCTTTGCACTCGAATTTCATGATCAATACGCATTAATACCACTAAAGCTATCGTCATGATGATCATTGAACTACCACCAGAACTGATCAGCGGCATTGTTAGCCCTTTAGTTGGTACAATACCTGCACTTGCACCAACGTTTACTGCCGTTTGAAAGCTAAACCAAATACCAATGGCATAAGCAAAGAAACCTTCAAAATACTTTTCTTTTAATAACGCTTTTCTGCCGAGTAGTAAGGCTTTACAAACAAGTGTTAAACTCAACATAAGCACAATAGCTACACCAACAAAACCCATTTCTTCGGCTAATATTGCCATTACAAAGTCGGTATGAGCTTCTGGTAAATATTCAAGTTTTTGAATACTATTACCTAGCCCTTGCCCTAATACTTCACCCCGCCCGTAAGCCATTAATGATTGTGTTAACTGGTAACCTGTACCAAATGGGTCAGCCCATGGATCTAAAAAGCTGGTTACTCGCGCCCAGCGATACGGTGAGAAGTAAGCTAACGCAGCAATCGCTGACAAACCTACAGAGGCAATTGAGATAAACTGCCAGAGCTTTGCTCCAGCCAAAAATAATAAGCCAAAAGTGGTAACAAACATCACCACCACAGTGCCTAAATCAGGTTGAAATAACAGTAAGCTAGCTAAAACGCCAAAAACAACAAGAGGTTTGAAGAAGCCTTTAAAGTTTTCCATCACCTCTTCTCTACGTCTCACCATATAAGCAGATAAATAACAGAAAAAATAAAGTTTTGCCGGTTCAGCAGCTTGTACCGTGATCGGACCGATAACAATCCAACGAGTAGAACCGTTCACGGTGCGACCAATGACAAGTACAGCGAGCAGTAACACGATCGCAGATATCAACAGCGGTCCGCTATATTGTTGCCACTTAACCATAGGGATTTGCATGACCAAACCACCAATAATCACACTTAATACAATATAAACACTGTGTCTGATAAAGAAGTGGAATGGATTATCAAATAACCGTTCAGCGACAGGCATTGACGAACTCATCACCATTACAAGACCAATAGCATACATAGCAGCAGCAAGTAGCACGTAGTCTCTATCAAACGTAGCCACTGTTTTACGTTCATGAGTGAACCATTGATGAAACTTGAATAAAGACAGCTGAGTTACTGACGACATTATTCCGCCCCCTGTAACGACTTAACTGTTTGAGCGAACACATCACCACGTTCGGCAAAGTTTTTAAACATATCAAGGCTTGCGCAAGCAGGAGAAAGTAAAACAATATCACCAGCTTTAGCACATACACTTGCTTGTTTTACCGCCTGTTCAAGGCTTTCGACTTGTAAGCTTGATGATTTAAGTTGTGCGATTTGATGACCATCTTTACCGTATGTAATAAGCTTAGCGACTTTATTCGTTATGGCATCTTCAAGCATGGAAAAGTTTGCGCCTTTCCCTTCACCACCAGCAATGAGAATTATTTCACCTGAGGTTAAGGTTGGATAAAGTCCTTCAATAGCAGCTACAGTGGCACCCACATTGGTTGCTTTCGAATCATTGATCCAATTGATATTGTCAGAAGTTATAATTCGTTGGCAACGATGTTCAAGTCCGTGAAACGATTTACACGCATTTGCCACCGCATCAAGCGGCCAGCCTAAGCGATGAGCAATGGCAAATATCGCAAGATAATTTAAGGCATTATGTAAACCCGCTAAAGGCAGTGTATTTATGTCAATAATTTTTTGTTTGCCAAACGCTAAATACTGACACTCACCTTCCGTAATAATGCCAAAATCGCTCTGGCTTGGAACGCCTAGTCCGAATGATGTCACGCGTTCAGCGGTTAAAGTTAAGTGGTTATAGCTTGCAGGATCATCACGGTTAATCACTGCAAATTCACATTGCTGATAAACCTTTTGTTTAATTTCGCTGTAGTTTTCAACGGTTAAATGTCGATCCAAATGATCGTCACTTATGTTTAACACAGTGGCCACTTTAGCCTGCATACTCTGCAATGTTTCTATTTGAAAACTTGATAACTCAAAAATAAAGCCATCTACTTCCGCGTTAATCAATTCAAGTACCGGGGTACCAACATTGCCTGCAAGTGCCATATTGACTTCAAGCGCACTAGCAATATGCGATAAAATGCTGACAACGGTTGATTTACCATTTGAGCCAGTGACAGCAACAATTGGTTTATCATTTAACTGGCAAAAAAGCTCCACATCACCAATGACTTTACAACCCATTGATATGTGAGGAAATAGATCTTCAGCATGTAAATCAATACCTGGACTAACAAGTAAAATATCAGCCTGACTAATTTCATCAAGATCCCAAAAGCCAGTCACTAATGTATTCTTTGGATAAGCACGGGAAAACTCATTGTCATTAATAATGTTGTTACGGCTATCATTGATCAAACATGAAATATTATGTTGTTGTAAAAAACGCACGCAAGACATGCCCGTTAGGCCTGCGCCTAACACCACAATGCGTTTGTTTTTATAATTATTGACAACATTTAAATTCATGTTACTGATTACAAACCTTTTTAATTATCTAAGTTTCAATGTTGCTAAGCCGACTAAAACCAGCACTAAAGAAATTATCCAAAAGCGCACAATAACGCGCGGCTCAGGCCAGCCTTTTAATTCATAATGATGATGTATAGGTGCCATTTTAAATATACGCTGACCACGTAGTTTGTAAGAGCCTACTTGTAAAATGACAGAGACTGTCTCCATGACAAACACCCCACCCATAATGAACAGCACCAACTCTTGCCTAACAAGTACAGCAATAACGCCTAGGGATGCACCTAAGGCTAAAGAGCCAACATCACCCATAAATACTTGTGCTGGGTAGGTGTTAAACCAAAGAAATCCTAAACCGGCACCAACAATTGCTGTACATACCACCACCAATTCACTGGTCAGTGGGATATATGGAATATTGAGATATGCTGAAAAGTTAATATTGCCAGTTACATAAGCAAATACTGCAAAAGCCGCTGCAACCATAATGGTTGGAACAATAGCTAATCCATCTAAACCATCAGTTAAGTTAACCGCGTTACTTGTACCCACAATGACAAAGTAGGTTAATAAAATATAAAGCATACCTAATTGCGGTAGTACATCTTTTACAAACGGTATTATCAGTGCAGTTTCAGAGGCTTGCTGTGTAGTTGAATACAAGAATAATGCAGTGCCAAACCCTAACACCGTTTGCCAAAAGTATTTCCAGCGCGCAATTAAACCGTTAGAATCTTTGCGAATTACTTTACGGTAATCATCAACAAAACCAATAATGCCGAAACTGACCACAACAAACAGCACGGTTAACACATAACGATTTGTTAAATCGCCCCACAATAAAACACTAAACACAATGGCAGCTAAAATTAAAATGCCGCCCATTGTTGGCGTACCTGATTTTGATAAATGACTTTCAGGGCCGTCGTCACGTACTGTTTGCCCAATTTGCATCCGCTGTAAGTAGCGTATTAATTTAGGACCAAAATATAAAGAAACACCTAACGCTGTTAACGTAGAAACAATCGCTCTAAACGTTAAATAGGAAAAAACGTTAAACGCGGTAAAATATTGAGTTAGGTATTCGCTTAGCCAAAGTAACATTAAGCAATTTCCTCATGCATTTGGCCACTACGCCACTTTTTAATATCTTGAACAACTAACTCCATATGAGAACTACGAGATCCTTTCACTAATATCGAAATTTCTTGTTGCTCACCTGCCAATACTTGAGCAAGGTGCTTTAATAAAACGCTGCGTTCGCTGAAGTGCTTACCGTGAGAAGGTTTACGTTGATTGAAAGCATCTGCCGTGCTTTGACTTAACACACCAAGCGTTAGAAGTTCATCGATATCTCGACCTGCCGCATATTCACCCACTTCTTGATGGTAGCTTCGTGCATTTGTGCCAAGCTCCCCCATATCTCCAAGAATCAGTACACGCTTGCCTGGATAGCTAGCAAGTAGATCACTAGCAGCTTTAATTGATTCAACATTGGCGTTATAGCTGTCGTCAATTAATTTACAATTATCATCTAAATGATGAAGGTTTAACCTGCCTTGAACGGGGGTCATTTCAGCTAAACCTAATCTTATATCTTCTAAGCTAGCACCAAACTCTAGTGCAATTGATGCGGCTGCAACGGCGTTGCAAACGTTGTGTCGGCCAGGAATATTTAATTCAACAAAAGTAGAGCCTACTTGGTCGCAATACAGGTTGAAACTTGCACAACCATTGTCATCAAGTACAACATCGTTGCTGTAACAATCTGCTTTGTTATAACAAGAAAAGGTTTTTACGGTTTTATCTACTAAACGCCATTGCCACTTATTCGCTAACTTACAATCTTGATTATAAAGTGCGACACCGTTGCTTTTCATGCCTTCGTAAATTTCGCCCTTTGCTCGTGCAACACCGCATAAGTCACCAAACCCTTCTAAATGAGCGGCAGCGATATTATTGATAACAGCAACATCAGGCTGAACAAGTCCAGAGGTATAGGCAATTTCGCCCATATGATTTGCGCCCATTTCCACCACAGCAAAATCATGGTTTTCTTCTAAACGTAATAGCGTTAATGGCACACCAATATCGTTATTGAAATTACCTTTGGTGGCAAGCACGTTGCCTAAGCGAGCCAAAATAGCCGCAACCATTTCCTTTACCGTTGTTTTACCGCTACTACCAGTAATTCCAACGGTTTTCGGTGATACCTTTTCTTTCACGTAAGCACCTATTTTTCCTAGTGCTTTGTGGGTATCTGCAACCACAATTTGAGCAATATTTAGTTGGCAGTCATGATCAACAATTACTGCTGAACAACCAATATCTTCAGCTTGTTGAACAAACTTATGACCATCAAACTTATCACCACGCAATGCTAGAAAAACATTTTTTTCTGCCAATGTACGGCTATCTGTACTGATAGCATCAATCGTTATATCTTCACCTATTAAGGTGCCATCTACCGCATTAGCAATTTCTGATAGTTGTAGTTTAATCATTGCGTGATACCAATTTTATATTGTGAGCTTACCCACTCACGTTCATTGTATTGATGGCGTTTCCCTTGTATTTCGACATAATTTTCATGCCCTTTACCGGCAAATAACACCACATCTTTCTGGCTTGCGTTTTTTAACGCATAGATAACCGCTTGTTGGCGGTTTAACATCACAGTAATATGTTCTGGCTTAACGCAGCCTGACAAAATATCGTTAGCAATCGCTTCAGGCTGTTCGCTTCTCGGATTGTCATTAGTCACAACAATTCTATCGCTATATTTTTCAGCGACTTGCCCCATTAATTTACGTTTTCCTTTATCTCTATCACCACCACAGCCAAACACTGCCCACAATTGGCCAGAACAATGTTCTCGGCACGCAAGCAATGCATTTTGTAATGCGTCTGGTGTATGTGCATAATCAACAACAGCAAGCGGTAGGTGGTTTGCGTGAAATGTTTCCATTCTGCCAGTAACAGGTGTTAACTTGGTAATTGCAGTTGCAATATCAGCTAAATCAATCCCTTGCACGAGCAATACACTGATCGCAGCTAATAAGTTATCAACGTTAAATAAGCCTAACAAAGGACTGTGTATTTCGGCTTCTCCACAATGCGTTTGTAATGTAATTTTCACGCCATCATGGCTTGGAGTTATTTTTGCAGCGTACACGAATTTCTCGTATTGACGAATGTTACTTAGTTTTCCATAGACAATGGTCGGCTGTTTAATAACTTTCGTACTCAGCCATTGTTGAGCGTAAAGGTCATCACCATTAACGACTGCATGTTGGTTTCCATGTTGAGCAAATATTTTTGTCTTAGCTTCGCCGTAATTTTCCATCGTGCCGTGGTAATCTAAATGATCACGAGATAGATTGGTAAACACGGCAATATCAAACAATTCTGCATTAACTCGCCCTTGATCTAATGCATGTGAAGACACTTCCATCACTACTGTTTGCTGAGCTGACTCAACAAAACGCTGTAATAACGAGTGAAGTTCTGATGCCCCAGGCGTAGTATTGTTAATCGGTTCAAGCGCATTCACTTTTCCTGCGCCATTGGTACCAATGACTGCTGTTTCATAACCTAATTGATCTTGCAATTGCGCAATTAACTGGCTGGTACTTGTTTTACCGTTTGTGCCAGTGACCCCCACCATGGTTAATGACGCTTGCGGTGCTTGATAGAATGCTTTTGCTAAATCAAATAAATGTTCATTCAACTGATAAAACGCAATAATCGCGACTAACTCACCTGCTTTATTAGGCTGATGAGTTAAGTCACCATGTTCAGCTTTAACAGAGGTTTCAACGAGTATCACACTACAATTAGCATGTAGTGCTTGGCTAATATAGGCTTTGCCTTGCTGTAAGGTGCCATTCACCGCGCAGAAAACATCTCCAGCAGTTAGTTGTCGGCTGTCATTGCATAATTGACGTGGCATACTTGGAACCGTCAATGATACGGTAATATTAAATTTTTCAAGTAGCGTTTCTAGATAACGACCATCAACGTTAAACACGTTTACCTCCGTTATCATCATTGGCGCTTACCACGCGAGTATCTGCATCAGGTTCAATATTAAGTAAACGCAACGCACCTTGCATCACTCTAGAAAAAACGGGCGCAGCAATTTCACCCCCGTGATATAAATCACCACCGGGTTCATTTATTACCACGATCACAACAATTTTAGGATCTGAGATAGGCGCAATGCCAGTAAATAAACCAACATAATCATTTCCATATCCACCAGCTACCGCTTTAAATGCCGTACCGGTTTTTCCACCAACACGATACCCTTCTACTTTTGCTCTATGGGCTTTTTGTTCAACAACTTGCTCTAGCATGCCTAGCAAGCTTTCGGTGTTTTTTTCTGAAAAAATGCGCTGTTCGTCATAACTGTTAACTTTTTCGCGCTTTAAAATACTTAATGGCTTTTTAACACCACCGTTAGCAATTGAGGCATAAAAACGTGCCATTTGGATAGGGGTTGCTGATACGCCCATGCCATAAGACAAGGTTGCTAATTCAATTTGCGACCAACGAGAGCGTGTGTGCATAATACCTTGGCTTTCACCAATGAGATTAATACCGGTACTTTCACCAAAGCCTGCTTGGAAGAATTTATCTAAAAAGAATTCCTTAGGCAGAGATAAGGCAAGCATTGAAGTACCTAAGTTTGATGAATTCACTAGAATATCGGCCGGTGTTTGTTTACCGTAATTACGAGGATCGCCAACTCTTCTACCACCTAAGCGCATAATGCGTTTACTGGTATCAATAACGGTATCTTCGGTGACTTCACCAAATTCAAGCGCTGACAACACAGCCATTGGCTTCATCGTTGAGCCTGGCTCATAAAAATCAGTAATCGCACGGTTTCGTAAACGGTGTAAAGCTACATTACGGCGATTATTTGGGTTATAAGACGGGCTATTGGCAAGTGCTAATACTTCACCACTATCAACATCAGCTACCACAACCGAGCCAGAGCTGGCATTAAACGCTTTTACTGCACCTTTTAATTCACGATATGCTAATGCTTGAATACGTTGATCTAAACTAAGGACTAAATCTTGAGGTGGTTTAGCGTCTACTGTTTCTAGCACTTCAATGCGATTTCCTTTAGCATCTTTACGATAACGCTTGCTGCCCTGCTCACCTGTTAATAAGTCATCATAGACGCGTTCTACACCTTCAATGCCTTTGTCATCAACATTGGTAAAACCCACAACATGAGCACTTATTTCGCCTGCTGGATAGAATCGTTTTGATTCTTTTCGTAAATGAATGCCCGGTATTTTTAGTTGCTTAATATAGTCAGCCATGGCGGGTGACACTTGACGCTCTATATAGACAAAACGCTTCGCAGGGTTTTTAGTAACTCGCGACTTTAAACTATTTACATCTTTGTCTAATACATCCGCTAGGGCTTGCCAATGCTCTACTTTCGCAAGCGCATTTTGCTCCATAATAATCTTTGGATCAGCCCAAACGGTATCAACGGGGACACTAACCGCTAATTCAACACCATTTCTGTCAACAATTGAGCCTCTATGCACTTTATTTGCCGCCGTACGTAGCGAGCGCATATCGCCTTGTTGCTTTAACATATCAGGTTCAATTACTTGGATATAAGCCGTGCGTGCCGTTAACCCTAAATAAACAAGCACAATGACACCAATGACGAGATAAAATCGCCATGATGCTGTCATTTGTTTGTACTTACTTACTTTCTTAACCATTAATTATTTCAACCTAATAATTATTTCATTGTCAGCAGAGGGTTTTTCCATATTGAGCAACTTTTCTGCTTTGCTCTCAATGGCGCTGTGCTCTGCTAAACTGTTTTGTTCAAGTAGCAAATTTCGCCACTCAATATCTAATTCATCTCTTTCTGTTAACAGTACTTCCAAGTGGCTAGTGCTTTGCCGATTTAAATGGGTGAAATAAATCACCGTAAACGCTGAAAAAACCACAACAAGCAACAGTAAATACATCCAAATATGCTGTTTAATGTCATGCCAAACCTCAAACGCCAAAACCACTTTGGTTGACATGTTTTACTCAGCCAACCGTGTGGCTACTCGCATAACAGAGCTACGAGAGCGAACGTTTTCACCAACTTCATGTTTTGAAGGCTTTTGCCTGCCCTCTAAACGTAATTTCTTACCTTTATTAATTTCTTCTTCACTTACAGGTAAACCTCGCGGTACTTGTTTTCCTTGTGAATGCTTTTTCATAAACTGCTTCACCAATCTATCTTCAAGCGAGTGGAAACTAATCACCACCAAGCGGCCACCAGCAGCTAAGACTGATAACGATGCAGCAAGCGCTTGTTCAATTTGCTCTAATTCGCTATTAATATACATGCGGATAGCTTGAAAACTGCGAGTTGCGGGATGTTTCTTAATTTCACGCTGCGGCGCTGTTTTCTTAATTAACGCGGCCAATTGGCCCGTAGTGATAAGCGGCGACTCTTCTCGGCTGTCAACAATCGCATTAGCAATTCGCCACGCGTGTTTTTCTTCGCCAAAGGTTCTTAGTACCCAAGTGATATCTTCTACGTCAGCAACCGCAAGCCATTGTGCGGCTGTTTGCCCACGCGTGGTATCCATACGCATATCAAGTGGTCCATCATTCATAAAACTAAAGCCACGTTCAGCCTGATCTAATTGCGGTGAAGACACACCTAAATCAAGTAAAATGCCATCTACTTTTCCTAATAGCTGTGCTTTTTCTGCGATTGATAACAAATCAGCAAAACCAGTGTGTTCGATAGAAAATCGCGGGTCGGCAGAATATTTTTCTGCAGCAGCTATTGCGGTAGGGTCTCTATCGATTGCTATTAAACGCCCTTGGTCAGAGAGCTTGGAAAGGATAAGTCCTGAGTGGCCGCCGCGACCAAAAGTGCCGTCGATATAAATACCGTCGGGGTTAATCGCGAGTCCTGATATTGCTTCGTCAAGCAACACAGAAATGTGAGACTTATCAGTTTGCATTTTAAATAAACGCCGTTTTAGTTGTAATGAATTCTTTTGTTATAAAGACAGGTCGAGCAAACGCTCTGTTAATTCAATTTCACCTGACTGTATTTTGGCAATGCCTTGCTGCATTTGGCTTTGCCATGCTTGTTCGCTCCAAATTTCGAACTTTTTCAGCTGACCGACTAACATCACGTTTTTGTCGAGACCAGCATGATTGCGTAACGGACCATTGATTAATAAGCGACCACTCTTATCCATCTCACAGTCTGACGCATTTCCCAGCAATACTTGCTGTAATAAACGTTCTTGTGGGTTCATACTCGAAAGCCCACAAAGTTTTAATTCAATTTCTTCCCATTCAGGAAGTGGATATAGCAATAAGCACGCATGTTGTATATCTACTGTACACACCATTTTTCCCTGACAATCAGCCACAAGCTCTTCGCGATACTTTGTTGGTATCGTGATACGGCTTTTACTATCAAGCGTGATTGAACTGGTGCCTCTAAACATGCTGCCTTTTTTATTTGAAGATCTTCTATGATCCACTTTTTACCACTTTTCTCCACATTTATACAGTTTAGTGAGTCTAGTAAAGGTATGTCAAGCAAAGAATTGCTTATTTGATCTGCGTGATCAGCAATAAAATTGCGGGATAGAAGGAAGTTTATGTTTTTGTGGAGTTTTGTGGTTTTCTCGCCCAAAAAATTAACTAAATTAGGTAAAATAACCTGTAAAGTTGATTAGTACTGCTGGTTTTAGTGTCAGAAGTGGATGTCCAGAACGATGAAACTGCTATAAGATTTTAATTTTACTATAAATCGAGCTGCTTGCCATCATTCCTTTTAGGTTAAAAGAGTTCAAAGTCTTTGGTGTGAACTCTTTTACTAAATATGTCATACAATGCTTGAACAAGGTCTATTCAGTGAGCCTAATTCGAGTTATAAAATGAATATCTAACTTGGGTCTAATACATAATACGGTACAAGTTTAATTCACTGAATAACTAATATTTATTAAAGGTTAACTGTTCAGTTTGATAAATTCCCTTAGATATTCAAATGGAAATTGAAATTTTTCTCTAACCGGAACATTCAAGTTTACATATTCACTAGCCATCATTCTGACAAAAGTAAGGACCTTAAAGTTTAATTTGTAAGTGAAAAGAGTACTTTTCTATTTTTCTATTACATTTAATAGGTTGTGTTACTTTTATTTTTTCAACAGTAAGATTTTAATTGTCGTTTACCAATCCCTTAATTGCTGCATTTCTTTCAATCTTCCACGTTGCACCACTAAAGCTTCAAATAAATCATCTATTGATGAATTATTTGAATTTAATCCAGGTAAAGCAATATTGGCTTCAGCAAAAAAACGTCTATACATTGAACTTTCAGTGTTATTTTTTAGGGTTTTATTTCTTTGCGTACTATATGGGGGTGGAAATACTTCATATTTAGCAGAAATATCATTTACCTCATTTACATTGACACTAGCATCTTTATTTCCTTTGTTTTCAAGCCAAGCCTCTAACCACCAATGTTGAATTCTACCTTTTGCTGTTTTTAACTTATGCTCTGTTGGCAATCGATCCCTTTTTTGATTATTAACATTCCTGTCTGTTGGTAATAAGTTCCAAAGATCATTATTTGGCCAGCGAGCAAATGGCATACTATGGTCAATATCGTAATGTTGTTTTAATGATTTAGCAGACCACACACATTGCATCAGTTCACTATTCGGCTGTTGTATTTTAAGTTGCTCGAAGCGGCTTCTAACTTCTACCGTAGTACGTTTAGGTTCTAACCAGTTTAAAGCTTGATATAAGTGAAATTGTTTTTGAGGGGAGCTATATTCAACATTCCCTGAATAACTTGCCATGGTTTTTACCCATTCGCTTACGAGTACAGGCTCTATCCAGCATGCATAACGATTGAAAGCCAGCCACGTAGTTTCAGGTAGTGAAAATTCGCCCCATTGCTCAAGTGTGTTTAAATCAAGAAAAATACTATCTTTAGCTTTTACTGATTTGCTAGTAACTTCGAATACAGTTTCATCGCTATTGGGTAAAGTAATGAAGCGGCATGGCATGGTTTTAATATTGCCTACTGCTGCTGAGATGGTTTTATATAGTGCCTTAGCATCATCACCCGTAAATAAATTACCAATACGATAATCTGAAGCGGTGCGGTGTGTTAACTTATGCCAGCCATCAGGTTTCATAAAACCCATATTCGGGCTTTTATTGGGAGTTTGGTATAACTGGTGCGTATCTATTAAATCTTTATATTGATGACACCAATAAAGCGCAACGAGTCCAACGGGTAAAATAACTCTATCACCAAATTGACATGACTCTCTTCGTAATACAGCACCAGGGTGACCATCAGCAATTCGGAGTAACACTCTTAACAAAGCAAGTTTGTGTGTTGCCGACTTACCATCATTAATTGCTACGTGGCGAATAAAGGGGAATGCACCAGAGCCATCATCAGGCATTTGTAATACCAAAGTTTGCCAAGATACGTGATTTCTACCTAGCTTATCTTCTTCTTTAGGCGTTTCTAATTTAGTGAACAACCCCACTTCAGTCGCTAATTTCTTTAATTCGTCCGCACAAACATGATGCATTTTACGTTGCTTACACTCATCATCTGTTTGCCCATGACGTAAAGAAATTATTAATTTTCCACCAGGTTTGAGTAGGTTGGCGAGTTTACGAATTGAACGTGCGCGATCACTAGGCGGGATATGCATCCACACTGCGCTCAGTAAAATCAAATCAAAACTGACTTCTTGTTTAGTTACGTTACTTAATGCAGGAAGCGAGTCTTCCAGCCATTTTACATTTAAGCCTTGGGTTGTTTTTTGACCAAGTTGAGATAGTGCTTTTGCTGGCTCGGCAGCAAAGATTTGAATATTATTTTTTGCGGTATGTGTTTTGGCGGCTAACTCAGCAAGGTGTTTAACATCTCGCCCAGAGCCTGCTCCAATATCTAGAATGCGGGCATTAGGGTTTTCAATAATTGATGGCAAAAATTGAGACCAGCTTTGATGTACCTCATCAAATGATTTTGAAAGGTATTGCTGCGCTAATTCTGTAGCATTGTCGTTATAAAACTGAGATAACAACTGCATATTCCTTTTGCCTATTTATTCGTATCCGGTTATTCCTCAATTACATTCTATGATTTACGGCATTTTGTCAATGAACTACACATTAATAGCATTAGAAATACCGATTAAAATCATAGCGTAAACCTTATCATCAAGACTTAAAAGCTTATAAAAACATTTTCAATATGCGCTATAAACGTCTACTGATGACAAGGCTTCAAGAACAATTGATATTCATGTGGTTCAAGTATCACTGAAATTTTTTGCTCAATGGTTAATAAAGTGTCGCTATAGAAACTAAGCTCGTCAAAAGATAAGTCGTCATCTTGATTAATGCTACTTAACGTATAGTGGTAGCCTTGTTCGGTAAAAGATACATGTTTAACCACACAGTTCGGTGCTGCAGAAGATAGTGTTAAGTATTGCGGTTTTACTAATATAACTTGTTGTTGTTCGTTAATATTCGTGTTTTCAATAGTAGTTATCTCGCCGAGCGCAGTAGATATTTTGTCGCCATTACGCGTGATTGGTAGCCAACTGCCAATTTGTAAAAAGTCAGCCACATGCCAACTTTTTGGCTGATCAAATACTGCCCTAGGTGTACCATATTGAATAATATTCCCTTGATGTATCAAAGCGATTTTATCGGCAAAAGAAAACACTTCGTCTTTATTATGAGTGACGAAAATAGCACTAATATTTAATGACTTGAGTAACGCACGTAACTCAATCATTAAGCTATTTCTTAATCTGGTATCAATATTTGAAAAAGGTTCATCTAATAACAAAATTGACGGCCTAACCGCTAATGCTCGTGCAATTGCTACACGCTGTTGTTGGCCTCCAGACAATTGATGAGGGTATTGTTGTTCCTGTTCTGTTAATTTTAATAACGTTAATAATTCATCAATACGTTGCTGCTGTTTTTGTTTAGCTAACTTACTGATACCAAACGCGATATTTTTCTTAACCGTTAAATGTGGGAACAATGCATAATCTTGAAAAATAACCCCTACATTACGTTTTTCAGCTGGCACAGAATGTGAGGAGCTGATCGTAACACCATCAATTATTACTTGCCCTTTAGTAAAGTCAACAAAGCCTGCAATAGCATTTAACAAGGTTGTTTTCCCACAACCGCTTGGGCCAACCAAGCCTAAAATTTCACCGGAATAGAGCGAAAAATTCACATCAGAAAGTATATGCTTTTGTTGAAGTTCAACGGATAAGTCTTGAACTTTTAATATTTCACTCAACGCTATTACTCTTTTTTATTAAGTACGATAATAGGTAATAAACCAAATAATACGATGAAGAGAGCGCCTATAGCCCCTTGCTCTAACCTTTCATCTGAAATCATTTGGTATACTTGAGTACTTAGTGTATCAAAATTAAAAGGTCGTAAAACCAAAACCGCGGGTAACTCTTTCATTGCTTCTACAAACACTAATAGCCAAGCAACCATAATGGAGGATTTCAATAACGGTAAATGTACGGTGAGAATACTTTGCCATTTACTCACGCCTAAACTTGCAGGCGCCTGATCCAAAGACTTCGGAATTTTGGTAAGTCCGCTGGCAATCGTACCATTTGCTATCGCAGCGAAGCGCGTCACTAATGCAAAAATAATGGCAAATAGACTTCCTGACAACAATAGCCCAGGCATAGGTACTTCAAGCCATTTAGCAACATCGTTCAGCCAATGATCTAAAGGCCCAAAAGTTGCTAACATAGCCATTGCTAGGACGGTTCCAGGTACAGCATAACCAAAGCCAGAAATTTGTAGTGGTATTGCACAATTTTTTACACCACTTAACCGACGATATAACCCTAACAGAACAGCTATCAATGTTGCCACGGTTGCAACATAAATCGATACCTCTAAACTATTCAAACCTGCATGCCACAAACCTGCTAAGCTTGTTTGCTCAAAATACTGAACCGCCATATCTACTAATAAAATAAAAGGGAGAAGAAAACCAGCAATCACCAGAAACCAACAATAGATCCCCCCTATTATATGTTGACGGGTTGTCAGTGAAATACGCACCTTACTGGTTTGTTTATTTTTTGATTGATGTCGTTGATGTGCCCTTGCTCGATATTCTGCAGCTACCGTTAACAGCACCATCACCATCAAAATACTCGCAAGTGCATTGGCAGTTGATAATTCACCATATTCCAACCAGGTATCGTATATTGCGGTTGTTAACGTATTAACTGCGAAATACTGCACCGTGGCAAAATCGGCCAAGGTTTCCATTAATACAAAGCTAGCTGAAATAGCAATTGCTGGTCGGGCAAGTGGGAGTGTGACCTTGAAAAAGCATTGACGTGAGCTCAGGCCCAATGAACGGGCCGCTTTCACAAGTTGTTGATCTTGATATTCAAACGCTGTTCTTGTCAGCATATACACATAGGGAAATAACACTAAGGCGATCATCACTGCTGCGCCTGTTAAGGTTCTTAAATCAAAAAACCAATAATCAGCTGGTGATTGCCACGAAAAAAGTGCGCGTAAATAGCGCTGTATGGGTCCCGCATAATCAAATAAATCAGTATACAAATAAGCAATTACATAAGCGGGCATTGCAAGCGGCAATAACAGTAACCAACGAAGTACACCGCGTGTTTTTAGATTCGTTAAGCTAATTAAAGCAGCACTAGGCACACCAAATAAGATGACAAGTACCACCACATACACTGCTAACAATACAGTGTTTAATACATAATCAGGTAAAACAGTTCGCCATAAATGTAAAAAGGTATCGCTATTAGCTGCGATACCTGAAAAAAACATTACTGCAATTGGCGTCATTAACGCCAATGCAATTAGCCAACTTGTTGCAGACCAAACAGGATATTTAACGCGAGAGATCACAAATCAAATTTAGCCTGATCTAGCAAAGAAATTGCAGCTTTACGGTGTTTTGCAATTGTAGCTAACGGTAAATCATCCGCTTTATAATTCCCCCAAGACGCAACCAACTCTGCTAATGGCACACCTTTTCTCACCGGATACTCCATATTAGCTTCAGCATACATTTGCTGTGCTTGTTCTGAAATCAAAAATTCCATCAACGCAAGTGCGTTGTCACGGTTTGGTGCATGTTTTGCCATAGCTACGCCAGATATATTGATATGTGCGCCACGGTTATTTTGGTTAGGAAAGTTAATATTAACCGCGTCAGCCCATACTTTTTGCTCTGGGTTGGTTAACATTTTTCCGAAATAGTAACTGTTACCTAAACTTAAATCACATAAGTTTTGGTGAATAGCTTGAACCTGACCACGGTCATTACCCTGAGGCTTTCTCGCTAAATTTGCTTTAAAACCATTTAACCATTCAAGTGTTTTCTGCTCACCATGTTCTGCTATCATCGATGCAACTAACGCAACTGTGTACGGGTGCTTACCACTTCGGGTACAAATTCGTCCTTGCCATTTAGGATCTGCAAGATCTTCATAATTTACGTTGATATTACCTAAGCGTTTCGAAGAGTATATATTTCTAACACGTGTTGTTAACGCAAACCAAGTATTATCATTTGCTTGAAGGTGAGCAGGAACATTCGATTCCAACACAGTTGATGAAACAGGCTGTATTAAATCTTTATCTTGTAGGGCAATTAATCGGCTGATATCGGTTGTTAATAAGACATCTGCCGGGCTATGTTCACCTTCACGTGCTAACCGTTCTGCCATCCCTTTTTTTGCAAATACAACATTGACTTTAATACCAGTACTTTTGGTAAAAACATCAAAAAGTGGTTTTACTAAGTTAGCTTGACGATACGAGTAAACATTTACTTCCTCATTAGCATGAACGGAGGTAAATGGTAAAAAGCAACTCGCTAATACCGTAAATTTTATCAGTGTGTTTTTTAACATAACAAGGTCTCAACCAATACTGGAAAAATAATGCAGCAAGACTAATCAGATTAGCATGGTGAGTCAAGGTTTCTGAGAATTATTCTCATTTACTAATGGTGTATCTCCATTTTTTTTGATAACCATTAAAGTACTTCAAAGATGCAAAAATATTGATTTCAAGTGAAGAAAATTGGCACTAAACTTGGCACTTCTAATCAATAGGATTAATTTCAATCTATAGATTTATTTACTTATTAGTGCTGTTGAAATTAAAAATTATGTAAACCGTATAGTGTTAACTTACTTTGCTTTCTCAGCTAATACAGTGCTCACTTCTGGTGACAAAGATTGTGATGATAAATATTGTTTACCTTTATCGGTTTCTAATACCCAACCTTTCTCAGTCATTTTAATATTGTTGATATCTTGCCAAGCAGTATGTTGCTTAACACCCGTTAACGTAGTGGTAAAACCACGATGATCCACGGTTAAATGAACAGTATTATTGGCCGCCTGACTCCACATTTGTCGGGTGATCCACCACGGCTTTTTGTATTTAACACTTAACGCTTCAACTACACCTAAAATAAACAAAAACCAAGCAGCATAAGGCAAAATATCAGTAAGCAGAATCAAAATTGCACCAATACCGCTTAACATCATCGCTTTACGGTACTTTTGCCAACCCTGCTCTTGTTGAGAAGACTGTTCAAAACATTCGGTATAATACGCTTTATCTAATTTATATTGCGTTTGAAAAAACAAATTGTCTGACATAGTAGTTACTTACATATTTTATTAGCGTTATTTTACCCATTGGCTGAACATTAAAACAATACTTTTTGATCACCCATTGTCATTTGCTGTTATAACAAACAAACAGAAATTAACCTTTACGCTTCGTTAGCCACTTCAGATAACTCGACAAAATCAAACGTAGTCCCTGATTGACCATATAAAATAACATTACACCCTTGCCAATTTTCAGGTATTTGCCACGTAGATTGCTCATTCACAGTGTAAGAGTGGTATTTATTGGCACAACGCACGTCCATTTTAGTCAGTAACCCAGAAACATTAACTATCGAAAAATTATTACGAACAGGGGTAAAATTCCAAAACGGTGCTTGATGTAACGCCCCTTTGACCACGATCGTTTTGTCACTCTTAATGGTATTGTGAATATTTTGTTCAAGTTGTTGGTAAGTTAACTTTTGTTGCTCGTTTAAAGGCATTGCTGTTAATGCATCTAAAAGCATTAACGCTTTGTTTAATTGATTTAATTGCACAGCTAATACGAGTTTATTATGCGTTAACGCTAATTTATATTGTACACCTTTGTCTTTACCGTAATTAAACTGAACCTTTGATAAATACGTGAATTGTAATTGCTTATTATCGATTGCTTCATTGTATCTGGCTTTTAGCAAATTCAGTAAATTGCTTTCAGACGCATAGCGATTATTAAACGACGACATTTCATCGATATACTGCTCAACAGCCGTTATTTTCTTTTCTTCTAACGCTTCTAGTGCTAAGCGATACTTTTTCATAAAACGTCGACGAACTCCATCTTCTCCAGCGTTAGCTGACATTTTAAAATCTAGCTGAACAGTATTGACGCAACGTTGAATAGGTTCGCCATTTTCCATTGCGGGCTTATATTTCCAATGTTTTATTGCTTTTAAAGACTCCCGTTCGAAATCTTTGCTGCCGGATGAGTCCAATTTCACGATGTTTGAAACAGATCCATTTTTTTCGATCACAAAACTAAAAGTCGCCCAACCCGTTCTTCCCTGTCTTGCTGCAGATATAGGATATTTAGGGTTGATGCGTTTAATAGGTATTGGTGCCTCAACAGTGCTCAAATGTTTTGCTAAGCCTTGGCTTTCTGCTTGACTCGCCTGTACAAACCACGTTGTAAACATTAACACGATTGTTGTTTTTATACTTTTCATCATTACATCCCTGTTTAACAGTTAGATAACCTTTCTCATATCAATTAAATGTGGCACAAAACCAAATTTTTCATAAGCGCGTATTGCTGGTTCATTTTGAGCAAACACATCTAAGTGCAAAATATTAACCCCTTGCGACATCGACCACTCTTCTAGGTATTGCAAAACCTGTTCAGCCACCCCTTTTCCACGAAGAGTTGGCGCAACATAAATAAATCCTACATAACTCAAAAATCGATGCTGTAAATAAGGCTTTGCCGCTTTAAGTTTGGCATAACCGCTGGCGACGATTTGCCCTTGCAATGTGGCGACAATTAATACACTTTCATCACTCTTAATCAATTCATCAAGATTGTAATAGGTAACAGGTTCAGATTTAAATTGATTTTCAAACGGACGCTCTGCAGCTATCACACCTTGCTCTAACGTCTGTAATATTGGGATATCGTCTATGGTAGCAACACGAATGTTGAGTCCTTTCATAACAACTTCTTATCAGTTTTTTTATAGTGCTAAGCTTCCCAAACAACACGCGAAATTGCAACCTGAGAATCTCAATAATAGTAGCCCCCTAAAACACCATAATACATTTTAAAAAGTTGATTTATCAGCAAATACTTGCACCTAGCTGTCACATGGATAAGATATCACAGTAGTATCATCAAAAATGGAGAGAAGTGTGACCGGCATTTTTAGCGATTCAAGCATTACTGAACAGCCTTTTGGTACATTATTATCAGGTGAATCAGCCACGCTATACACCTTAACAAATAAGCAAGGCATGCAAGTTAACATTACCAACTATGGTGGTATTATCGTGTCAATTTTCACACCCGACATCACCGGCCGCCTTGCCGATATTGTCTTAGGTTATGATAACGTTGCAGATTACGAACAAGACACTTATTACCTTGGCGCTATTATTGGTCGATATGCTGGAAGAATTGCCGACGGGAAAATATCACTTAACGGCAAACAGTATCAGCTAGCACTTAATGCCCCTGACAGCCAGTTACACGGTGGTCCACATGCTTTAAACAAAAAACTATGGCATGCAGTTACCAAGCACGAACACCAAAACACCAGTTTAACGTTAAGCTATGTTAGCCCAGATGGGGAAAATGGTTACCCTGGTAATGTTACCATTAAGGTGGTCTACACACTTGACGATAATAATACACTCTCGGTTGAGTATTTCGCTGAAACTGATCAAACAACATTGCTCAATTTAACCCAGCATAGTTATTTTAATTTAGCAGGACATAACAGTGGTTCAATAGCACAGCATCAAGTGGCAATTAATGCTGATCACTTTTTACCTATGACGCCAACAGCTTACCCCACAGGTGAAATTTGTGAGGTATCAGGAACAGTACAAGATTTTCGTCAATTAACCCCCTTAAATAAACATATAGACGGCGATGATGAACAAGTACAAATAGCGAAAGGTTTTGATAATTATTGGTTGGTAAACCCAGATGCTCAAACAGGTGAAAATTACGTAGCGAAAGCTGTTGATCCAGCCTCCGGAAGAACCCTTACCTTATATAGTGATCAGCCAAGTGTCATTTTATACACAGCAAATTATATTGACGGAAGTCACATAGGAAAAAACAACAGTCGGTATCAACAACGTGCAGCGTTATGCTTAGAGCCACAACGAGCGAACAACATGAAAACAGGCGCTGACATTAACAATACCCTGCTAACCCCCAATACACCTTTTTATAGTAAATCACGGTATGTATTTTCAACTGAAAGTTGAGAAAATTTAAAGCAAAAAAGCAGCATCTTGCTGCTTTTTTCATATTAAAACAAATTGTTATAATAAATTTGCTAACGTACTTCCAATGGTAACACCACTGCTAAATAGGAAAATAACCAAACAAAAGCCACCTAACGTTGCTAGTGCTGACTGCTCCGTTTTTGTTAATGATTTCCACCATGTTGTCATCTTGTTTTCCTCGATAAATATTTTTAGGTTAGTCAGAGATTAATGATTCTCTGCTATCTGTTACTTATAATATGCGTTTAATTTCTCTAAAAAGTACTGTTTAGTTTTACATTAAGCTTTGTACGATAATAGTAATAAACACACCCAGTACCAGACCGACAATTCCAGCTAACAACAAAGTACGTCGCTTCAGCTGAGGAGTGATCTCAACAAAACGCTCTACTACCTCAACTTGATTCACTTGATCTAATAATGTTGCTTGCTCTTGCTCAAAAACCGCAGCCAATGCCATAAGAGTTTCTTTGGAACTATTACCATATCGCTCTGCTCGTTGAATAGTGCGTAGGCTTACCCCGCAAGCATCAGCTAAATGCTGTTGTGTCCATGCCCTATCCGTACGAAGCTGTTTTATTTTTTTTGCGTTGATATCCATGAATAGGCTCTATTTTCCGATGTTCACAAAAACAGTTGATTGAAGATATCAACACTCAGATAACCTAATACCGCACCAAGTAAGCCAAAAAGTAACATCCAAGGTAGCAGTGTTTTGTCATTAAGCTGATAGCGTTTTTTAAGCACTTGTTTTTGCGTTGCAACATGTGTGTTATCAACGATTAAAGTGCAATGTACTTCACCGGTAAGTATTTTTGCCATGGTTATTTCAATTTCAACCGTTTTATTGGCAATTGTTAACGTTTGACAAGATTTTAATCCTAAACTGCGCTGAGTTATCACTAGCTCTTCATTTACATAGATACTTTCTTTTCCTGATAGCGCTGAGCAGTGCACGTGAATATGTTGTTCATCAAAAGTAAAATAAAAATGATAACCTTCTCGATAACCTACTTGGTGCATTAACCCATCCATATTCGTTTGCTGTTTTTCGTTTTTCATTTGATATCCCTGTTTAAGTCAATTCGAGAGCAATTACATCATTAGCGAGTAAAATAGTCTGCGACATGCTTATGACAGGACAATAAAATGTCATATGACACCGAGTGTCACATTTTATATTTAATTGAAATTAAAGAAAAAATTTCTAGACGCTTTTTTAATCTTAAACATCAAGTAGGCGTTTGATATCTTCAGTCGTTTGATCAATTCTTTTTACATCTATTGGTGCAATAAAAATAGTATCATCACCCGCTAAAGTACCTAAAATACCTGCAGACTCTCCCATGCTGTCTAGCATACGAGAAATGAGTGGTGCGCCACCAATGCCTGTTTTAACAATAATTTGCATGTTGTTGTGTTTTACACTGGCAACCACAGATTGAATCGCTTGACGAGATTTTGGAATAGCTAATTCATCAGGAAGAATATAGACCACTTGATCACTGGCGTTACGCATTTTAACGGCGCCAAGTTTAGATAACAAACGCGAAATTTTAGCTTGAGACATATTTTTAAAGCCTTGCTCAGCAAGTGCCGCTGCAAGTTGACCTTGAGAGCCATAACATTGCTCTTTTAATAAACTTTTAAAGGCTATAATTAATTCAGCTTCATTTTTCTTGCGTATAGATGTCATTATCTGTCTTATTTCAAGTAAGTGTATTAGCGAATATTTTAACGACTTTTTAGCTTTAGTCCTATCTTTTATTCATTCTTTTTGTAGTTTACATCACTTACACAGACTGAATACTCCCTTGCTTGTTAAATATAAATATAATAAAACTATGAATATTTATACAGTCAGATTGTAATGAGCCCGTGCTTACTTTAAGGTATATAAAACCGTTGCTTTTTAACAGTCCCTTATGAACATGCGTTTTACTCTTTTAGCTGTGCTTTTATTACTTTTCAGTTGCCAGCAAATCCCAGCGATTAATGAAAAATCAGAACCTTCTCACATAAGGCGCGCAGAGCCTTCAAGCTTTGGTGTACATGAACATCGAGCTAAAACGTTCCCTCAGCATTATATATTAGAAGGTCGTTACACCAATAAAACCGTTTCGCTTACCTTTGATGATGGCCCTTCGCACCATACCATCGCGTTGCTAAAGATTCTCAAAAAACACCGAATTCACGCAACGTTCTTTATGCTGGGTAATCAAATGCAACAATATCCTGACATTGTTACTCAAGTGCTCAACGATGGTCATGAAATTGCAAATCATTCTTGGGATCATGACGATATGCTCAATTATCCTAATCTTGATGAATTTTGGCATCAGCAAATAAATAAACAACGCAAAATCAGTCAGTCTATTACGGGTAAAACACCACTATTATTTAGGCCTCCTTTTGGCCGCATTTCTGATCAGCAAGTGCAATTTCTTGCCGCGCGTAACATTAAAACCATTATCTGGTCGATAGACACTCAAGATTGGAATGAAAAAACAAATACGGTTACCAACTTAGTAAGCTCTGCAACTGAATTTATGCACCCTGAGGCTATTATTCTAATGCATGATGGTGGTGGAAACCGTAAAAACACTGTTAACGCTTTAGACAACATTATTTCACACTACCTTGCTAATGATTATACCTTCGTTACCGTTTCAACTTTGCTTAACACAGCTGCCTATGAGAGTGATCTGAACAACGAGTAATATGTCCTTGTCAATAAAACGCTTGTATACCTGTTTGCGCACGGCCTAAAATTAACGCGTGCACATCATGGGTACCCTCGTAAGTATTCACGGCTTCTAAATTCATCATATGACGAATTACATGATATTCGTCAGAAATACCATTACCACCATGCATATCTCTCGCTGCACGAGCAATATCTAATGCTTTACCACAAGAGTTTCGTTTTACTAACGAAATTGCTTGTGGTGCCAATTGTTGACTATCCATTAAACGACCTGTTTGTAAAACGGCAAGTAAACTTGTGGTAATTTCAGTTTGCATATCGGCCAGTTTTCTTTGAATTAACTGTGTTGCCGCTAATGGTTTACCAAATTGCTCACGATCTAAAGTATATTGTCTGGCCGCGTGCCAACAAAACTCAGCGGCACCTAACGCTCCCCAAGCAATACCAAAACGTGCTTTATTTAAACAACCAAAAGGTCCTGAAAGGCCAGAGGCATTAGGCAGTATTTGTTGTTCCTCAACGAACACATTGTCCATGATAATTTCACCCGTGCTCGATGCTCGAAGTGAAAATTTACCGTCTATCTTAGCGGTTGAAAGCCCTGGCATGCCTTTTTCTAAAATAAAACCTTTAATTTCGCCAGCAAGTTTCGCCCATACGATAAAAATATCAGCGATTGGGGCATTTGTGATCCACATTTTGTTACCCGTAATACGATATCCACCAGACACTTTTTCAGCCCTGGTTGTTAAACTTGCAGGGTCAGAGCCAGAGTCAGGCTCCGTTAAACCAAAGCAGCCAATCATTTTACCCGCGGCAAGCTGTGGTAAATATTTTTGCTTTTGAGCTTCGCTTCCATAAGCAAAAATAGGATGCATAACCAGCGAAGACTGCACGCTCATTGCGCTACGATAACCACTATCAACTCGTTCTATTTCGCGAGCAATTAAGCCATAACTAACATTATTGGTTTCTGCACCACCGTATTTTTCAGGTAAGGTACACCCAAGTAATCCAAGTTCACCCAACTCTTGCATAATACTCACGTCGAAAATTTCATTACGATTTGCCTGTAAAATTCTAGGCATTAATGACTTTTGACAATATTGCTGAGCAGTATCACGAATCAACCTTTCTTCTTCAGAAAGCATCGCATCAAACAATAACGGATCTTGCCAGTTAAAATGTGGTGTATTCATGCTATATATCTCTTTTAAGGCGAGTACAATTCATCTTGCTTACCAATTTACAGTCTAAGGTTACGCAAACGCTCATTAAAGGTAAGATATAGTTTTTATCTAACTGTTATAGCTTTAAACTATAGCAAATTATTACGCATGAGCATGACATGGATTTAAAACAATTAAAGTATTTTGTCGCTGTTTATGAACATGGCAGTTTCAACGCCGCCGCCAAAGTTTGCTTTATTGCTCAACCTTCAATTTCACATGCCATCGCACAGTTAGAACATGAACTTAAGCAGGTATTATTTACTCGACAATCAACCGGAGTTTGTCCAACACAACAAGGTAAAGAACTTTACCCTATGGCTAAACAATTGCTTGGCCAAGCACAAGCGATTAAAACTAGTTTTAACCAACAAACCATTAAGAGTGAATTTTCACTTGGTGTAACGAAAGGCTTAGGCGTAGAACGTATGAGCCAATTGCTTAGGGCCTTTATTTCTAAAGAACCTTCTATGTCGCTGACTCTAGTGCCTCAAGATGCGCAATGCCATGCTAGAATTATCACCAAAGAAGAGTTAACCTCCGCTGAAAACTTCACTACAATTTGGCAAGAAAGTTTTGTTATTGCATTGCCGCATAATCATCCTCTTGCGCTTAAAAATGAAATCACCTTAGCGGATTTTCAGCAAATAGATTTTATTCAACGTGCCTCTTGTTCTGCCTGGCAAACACTTTCATCAACGTTAACAGAAGCAAGTATTTACCCTCGAATAAGAGCAAAGATTCAAACAATTGATTATGCAATAGGATTAGTACGAGCTGGACTTGGCGGGGCAATTGTTCCAGCACATAAAGAAGTCACCGAATTACCCGATATCTGTTTTAAAACAGTAAAAGGTTTAGCGTTAACACGAGAAGTTGTACTCGCCTTTCAACAAGTTTCGCCATTGCTGACCAGTTTACAGTCAACAATTCAAAACATGAAGAGCTCAAGTTAGCATTTTGTACCTTCGTAAATAGCGTACTTGAACAGATGAACCATAATGCGCATTCAACAATGCTAACTATATAGTGATTTTATTTACAATTTTTAAACACTTTACCTTATGCTAGAAATAGCACAATTTGTTAACATTACTCAATTCACTGAGGGCTGTTGAACATTATTCAATAATCCTGCTAAAAAATAATTGCTTTTACTTCATAGGATCTTGCCAAAATGCCTAAATTGCTCATCAGCATCATGTTAGTTTTGATGTGCGCCAATGTTAACGCAAATGAAAAAAAGCCGGAGAACCAAAGTACGGTTTTCAATAAAACATTCAGTTGGCAAGCACAACTAGGCATTTCAGCTTACTATACCGACATTATACTCAAAGACGTTAAACAAACGGATCTGAAAAGTTACCTCACCATACCGCTACTGTTCGATTTTTATTACAAAGGTTTTTTCATACAATCCAATCATCGACGCTCTGAAAGTTTTGCCCTTGGTGCCGAGCTAGGTTATCAATTAATGGTGCGTGAAAATTGGGAACTGGATATTATCAGCAAAGCTTATATTGCAGGTATTTCACCCGATAATATTATGGAAGAAGCCGGTAAAAAAATAGACAGTATCTATGGGCTTTTCGATCGCGATGTTGGTGAAGGTATTGGCTTACGTTATACCCATTATTATGCTGATAGCCAACTATCCATAGATGTTGCAAACCTTGCTGTGCCTAGCCATGCTAAAGGTTGGTTAGTAGAAGCTTTTTACAGCCATTTGATCCCTTATCGAAATTGGGACATTTATATCAATACCAGCTTAAGTTATTATCCAGATAGCATGATGGACTATTACTATGGCATAAAAGGTTACGAAGTTACCGATACAAGGCCATATTACGAAGCTGACACAACGTTAAAGGGCCAAGTTGAAGTATTTGTACAACGCCCTATTTCTGAGTCATGGACATTTAGCGCCGGCATAAGCTTTACTAAATACACTGACAATATAACAGATAGCCCCATTGTTGATAAATCTCATAAAGTAACCGCCATGTTTGGAGTGCTCTATGTTTTTTAACTACCGCAAAGGAATTGCAGGGTTTGTTTTAATCATTTTATTAACTGTAAGTACATATTCACTAGCGCAAGAAGCCTTAGATGAATCGATAACGCTCACAGCTACCCCAAATAATTGTGTCACCTTACGCCAAGGTAGAACCTGTTACGCCCAAGTCATCATTGCTTGGCAAAGCAATGTAAAGGGTGATTACTGTTTACGACATAAAACAACGGGAAAATCCATGAAATGCTGGCAAAAAAGCCAAAAAGGTCAGTGGACTTTTGAATTTCAAGGCAGCGAAACAACTGACTACCAATTAGTTTCACTTAATAAAATTAAAGTGATTGCAAAAACCAGTATTAATGTCAGTTGGGTACACAAAACAACGCCTAGAAAACGCCGTTGGCGATTGTTTTAACAGCGGGAGTTATCATGAGCAAAATGCAAAAAGTATTATTAGTTGAAGACGATTTATCTCTCGCTAAGTGGGTCAAAGAATACCTTGAACAACAACAGTTTGATGTTGAACATGTCGCACATGGCGATAAAGTTGCCGCTGCATTTACTCACTTCACACCCGACGTAGTATTGCTTGATGTGATGTTACCCGGACTAAGTGGAATTGAAGTATGTCGATTACTCAGGCAACAATCTGACACACCGATTATTATGCTAACAGCAAGAGCAGATGAATTTGATGAAGTGATTGGTTTTGAAGCAGGTGCAAATGATTATGTCATCAAACCAGTGAGACCCCGTGCATTATTGGCAAGAATTCAAAGTGCTTTAAAATATCAGCCCATGTCAGCTAAACAGAATAACGCTTTCACTTTTGGTCACTTACACATAAATGGCGAAGCAAAACGAGTAACATACCTTAACGAAGAAATTGAACTTTCTACAAGTTTATTTGCTTTTTTATGGTATTTAGCGAGTCATGCCGGTGAAGTAGTAGACCGTGACAGCGTGTTTAAAACACTAAAAGGGCGTGAATATGATGGGCAAGATCGTCGTTTTGATGTGATGTTATCTACCTTAAGAAAAATATTCAAAGATGATCCACAAAGCCCGAAAAAGTTTAAAACCGTTTGGGGTAAAGGGTACTTGTTTGTTGCTGACGCTTGGAATGATTAACCATGAAAAAGCTTTTCATCAGTATTATTTTTGCTGTTTTTGGTTCATTGTTTTTCATTAGTTGGGGAGTCGATCAATTCATCGCAAAACATAGCGATGAAAGTGAATACTCCGATACTCTTATCTATGAAAACCTTATAGAAGGTATAAGCGCAGAACTTAATAACACACCAGAACCACAACTTTCACAACGTCTCACCCTTTTGGCTAAACGCTTTTCCCTTGACCTTACGTTAGAAAGTACATCAGCTATAGCACTTCCACCTGCTTTATTTAAACAACTCTCAGAAAAAGGCGGTTTGCTGTTAGCCTCAGAAAAACAAGCATATTTAGTTAAACAGCTAACTACCTTTCCACAACACTTAGTAAAATTACATTTGCCAACAGCCTCCGAAGAAGATCAACAGTTAAATGTTTTTTTAACCGCCATATTATATTTAGGTGTAGGTATTATTCTTATTCTTTGGTTGCTACCCCTAGCACAACGTTTGTATTTACTCACTCAAGCTGCAGAACTTATTGGAAAAGGTGAAAAAAACGTAAGAGTTAAACTCAGTCGGTTTTCATATATTTCATTACTTGAAAGTCGATTTAATCAAATGGCATACCAAATAGAGAAACTCATGGCAGATAATAAACTGCTTGCCAGAAGCTTATCACACGATATTCGCACGCCAATGAGCTGTTTACGATTTGGCATAGATGCCGCCCTAGAAGCTAACGATGTTGAAAGTAAAAATAATTACTTGAAAAGAATGGAGTTAGAACTTTCTCGGATGGAAGACATGACTTCAGCCTTTTTATCATATGCCAGCATGGAGCGACAAGGTGTACATTTAAATGTGACAAAAATAGAAGTTAATCAATTAATTAGCACCCTTTGTCAAGACTTTAAATCACTGGCTCAGCAACATAACATTTCTTTTGAGTATAAAGATTTAGTGAACGAAGAATATATTTCGGGTGATCTGTACTGGTTAAATAGAGCGCTACAAAATTTAATCACTAATGCGATTCATTACGCCAAAAGCCGCGTCTTTATCCGAGCAAAAATATCTCACAAAAATATAAACATCATCATTGAAGATGATGGTAAAGGTATTGAGAAGGAAAAACTTACCGCTATTTTTGACCCATTCGTCAAACTTGATCCCAACCGGTCAAGAGAGCAAGGACATTTTGGTTTAGGACTTGCCATTTGTCACAAAGTGGTTGATTGGCATCATGGCAAAATATCAGCCAGTCAATCAACATCGTTAAAAGGTGCTAAATTCATACTATCCATCCCACGAGAATGCTAATAACGAAGTCCCCTAAACACTTGCTTGCATTCATATTTCGATACAAGTAACGTTAAGCAAATGACTTAAAATGCACTACTATTCATGAAAATATTCGATCGGCGTTTTTTTATCAAATCTGCCGCAGCAATTTCGACAACTCATATAGCGACGACACTCGCCGATACCTTTACTCAAATATCCCCTTCAACACTGTTTGATCATAAAAGTGTTATGCACTTAATTGCCCCTAAAATGGCAACCGTTCGTATTGGCTTTATTGGCTTAGGAGAAAGAGGTTTAAGTCATGTTAAACACTGTAGTCATATTGATGGCATAGAAATAAAAGCGCTTTGCGATATCGACCAAAACGCCATGAATCAAGCCAGCCAATACCTTGAACAACAAAAAATAACTCTCCCTGATGAATATTCAGGTTCTAAGCTTGCTTATAAAGACATGCTCACCCGAAATGATATCGATATTGTTATTATTTCCACACCAACTGAATGGCATACTCCCATGGCCGTCGATACGATGAACAGCAACAAACATGCTTTCGTTGAAGTGCCCGCAGCAACCTCTGTTGATGAATGCTGGCTATTGGTAGACACCTCAGAACGAACACAAAAAAATTGCATGATGATGGAAAGTGCTTGCTACGGCCAAAAGGAATTAATGGTTCTTCAAATGGTAAAACAAGGGCTGTTTGGCGAATTAAAACATGGAGAAAGCACTTCGCTCATTGAGTTACATGGACAACAAAAGCAAGAAGCAAATAATAACGATTCATCGCATAAGAAAATTCCAGCGCATTTATATCCTACACACGGCCTAGGACCCATATCACAATACATGAACATTAACCGTGGCGATCAATTTGATTTTCTAACCGCTGACCAGTCTACGACATTAAAACGAACCGAAGCCACTCAAAATCAATCGAAGCCTGTTGCAAGAGATTTTAACACCACCGTCATTACGACAAAACTCGGTCGAACCATTAACGTAAAACACGAAATTAACAGCCAAAGCCCTTACACTCACCATACCGTTATACAGGGTACAAACGGCACGTTTTCTGGTCCCCCAAATCGTATAACTCTTGAAAAATTACCAGTAACTGTTAACCGCCATTATCAAAATATTCACCAATTAGCGGTCAAAAAGTGGCAAGAAAATGGTCAAAAAGGTCAGAAGCCCGACATGCAAAACCAACAGCAATGGAATGACAATATGGCTTACTGGCAAGAACACTATCAACACCCTTTATGGCAGAGTAAAGGAGCCGAAGCTTTTCAGAACGGCGAAACGCATGGCAAAGATTTTCTGATGATGTGGCGCATCATTTATTGTTTACGTAATGGTCAAGCACTTGATCAAAGTGTGTATGACGCTGCAGCTTTGTCGGTAATTTCACCACTAATGACTGATTTAGTTACCGAGAATAGCAACCGTAAAGATATTCCTGACTTTACCCGCGGTTTATGGAAAAATACCGCGCCTATTTCCAATGCCTCTTAACTGTTGTATAGATATGAAAAATGAAGTTAACACCAAAACCCTAGTAATATTAGCAGCCGGCCAAGGCAGCCGTTTTGGCCGTGCCAAGCAATTTGTTCCATTTGGCCCAAAGCAAATAACACTGATGGAATACAACATTATTCAAGCAGTTAAAGCAGGTATTAGGGAGGTTGTTTTCATCACACAAGTGTCACAAAAAGCTACTCTGCAAGAACATGTACTGCCTCGTTTGCCCAAAGGTATTAAAACACACATTGTGTTGCAAGAAACAAGCAATTTACCCGCAAACTGTGGGGTAGCAAAAGACAGAGTCAAACCGCTCGGTACCGCTCATGCAGTTTGGTGTGCTAAAGATGTCATCAAAGAGGGTTTTATCGTTATCAATGCTGATGATTACTACGGTGAGCAAGCATTCGCTAACATTCAATCCCTTGCAAGAAATGACTTTGGCCTTGTCGCCTTTGAGTTAGGCAAAACTTTATCTGCACATGGCGGAGTAAACAGAGGGTTGTGCCACCATACAAATAATCGATTAGAAAACATCAAAGAAGTCATTGAAATCACTGAAGTAGATGATAATAACTGTCAGGGGCTTTGTGAGGGAGAACAAGTTTCCCTTTCTAAAACACAGTTAGTATCAATGAACTTCTGGCGCTTAACGCCAGCTATTTTCAACTGTATTGAAGCCCAATTAATCAAATATTTTCCCTCTAACGCAACTAATACTTCTGAACAAATAGCCCAAGAAGTATATTTACCTGAAACCGTTTTTGCCTACATGGCAACAACAAATGCAGGTGTAACGCTTTTAACTTCACAAGATGCGTGGTTTGGCGTAACATATGCGGCCGATTCTCCATCTGTAGAGCAAGCGTTAAATAACCTGTCGAGTAATGGAGCGTTCGACATTAGCGATTAACAATAATAAATCTAGGGACAGCGATACTTTTATGAACATTAATATTGATCGTGTACAAATAAGCCACGTTTTAGAAGCGTACCTATGCGACACAGAAACCAGTAAAATTGTGCCGTTAGGTAACGGTTTGATCAATTCAACGTATTTGGTATCGAATCCCGACAAAAAGTTTGTATTACAGCGTATTAATCATCATGTGTTCACTGAACCAAACCAAGTCATTAACAATGCCGATTTGATCAACGAACATTTACATGCCAAGCAAAAGCTAGGTGAGTACCATCTCGAACCAATCTGGCAAATCAAGAATCATCAAGGTGATTCAATGGTGCAGTATCGCGACAATAGTTGGCGCGCTATCCAATTTATTCCCAACTGTTTTACCGTAGAAAAAGTAGAATCTGTACAACAAGCTCACGAAGTCGCAAACGCGTTTGGTGCATTTACTTGCGCCCTCAGTGATTTTCCTGCTGAGCAACTTAATGAAATTATCACTGATTTTCACCACTTAGCCTTTAGGCTATCTCAACTTAGCCAAGCACAAGCTAATGACCCTAAGGGTCGTCTCGCAAACTGCCAGCATTTAGTCACCGCTTGTTTATCAGAAACCGCGTTTATTAATGAGGTGGCTGATATCGTGGAGAAGTTACCGATTCAAGTCACTCATAACGATACTAAGATTAATAATTTGCTGTTTGCCAAGGCCACCAATAAACCTATCGCAGTTATCGATTTAGACACCTGTATGCCAGGTTTTGTTATGCATGATTTCGGCGACATGGTGAGAACCTGCTGCTCAAACTTACCAGAAGATGGCAAAAATATTGACGAGCTATCTATTTCAATAGAAATTTTCCAAGGGTTAGCACAAGGCTATATTGAGAGCTTTCAAGGCAAGTTAACTAAACTTGAACAACAAAGCTTAGTGATTGGCGCTCAGCTATTACCTTTTATGATCGGCATACGCTTTTTAACTGACTATTTAGATGGCGATAATTACTTTCATACTCAGTACGACGAACACAACTTATCACGCGCGCTAAATCAAATCACTATGTATCAACGCTTAAAAGGCCAACGTGAAACATTACACGATATCGTAATGAGTGCTCATAGGTAAACCTGCTTCATTACATAAAGTGTTTAATCTCCCCTACTTACTTAACGTTACCAGATAACAACAAGCACTGGGTTGTTGTTCTGTAATTCTATTATGTGCAATCAATTATTTTCCCCGAAAGTCACACGACATAAGTGTTCAAAACAGAACACGTCAATATTTTTTTAATATAATTATTTGATTTAACGATAAAAATTTGACATCTAACGGTGACAATCCTTTATTGATTAATAATTATTGTATAAAGATAATCTTTCGCTAATATCACTAAGTAATTGTTTATTATTAAATCAATTATCAAATACTTCCCTTTCAATGTTAGGCTAAATAAAAAACAGTAATTCTTGTAACTATAACTAGCCTTATGCTATTAAAGTATCAGTGTAAACAGGGAAAGAATTACATAACGAATTGTCAGAACTACTATAATTGGGGTAAGCAGAATGAAGTTACGCTTTAAAGTAAGTGCGCTGGTTGCGCTCATTTTAGTCTCGTTTTTAATGTTAATGGTAGTAGGCTTAACGGCACTACGCATAGCAAGCAATGATGATAACCGCGCGCGTGTTGAGCAATTATTTAAGTCTACCTACAATATAATTGTTGAAATGGAAAAATATGTTGCTGATGGCAAAATGTCAGAGCAAGATGCCAAGAAACTGGCAACTCAACTACTCAGAGAAAACAAATATCATAAATCTGAATACGTTTACGTCGCTGACGAAAACCTAAATTTTATCGCGACCCCTTTAGATCCTGAGTTACATGGCACTAGCTTTCACGAATTTAAAGATGGTAAAGGACAAAGTGTAGGTAATATTCTTCAAAATGCTGTCAATAAAAAACCTAATGGCATTGCCACTTATGAATGGACTCAAAAACAACCCGATGGCTCCATAGAAGACAAGTTATCTATCGCTCAACAAACGCCTGTGTGGGGTTGGTATGTTGGTACCGGGATTGGCTTTGCCGAGGTTGAAGCACGTTTTTGGTCTAACGCAAGCTGGCAGGTGTTTATCTGTTTAGCGTTAACTGGTGGCTTGGGTGTTTTATTATTCTTTTTTACCCGTAAATTACTTGATGATCTTGGCGGCGAGCCATCAGCTGTGTTAAAAATTGTCCAAAAGGTAGCAGCCGGCGACTTAACGGGAAATAACTCTAGTTCAAATACGAGAGAAGATTCAATTCTTGGCTCGATATTACGTTTACGCGAATCATTAGCGACTATTTTAGGTAGCATTGAAGAATCTATTCAAAAATTACGACAAGAAACGGAAGACGCCAATCGTCGTAGTGCAGAAATTGATCATACCTTTGAGTCACAGCGTAGCGAAATTGATATGGTTGCCACTGCCATGACAGAAATGTCATCATCTTCTCAAACCGTTGCTGACAGCGCTAATGCTGCGGCGCAATCAACAGCAGAAGCTGATCAACAAGGAGTAAAAGCTCACGGAATTGTTGATTCAGCTGTTCAATCAATTACAACCCTTGCCAGCCAAATTGAAGAAGCAAGCGTCGTTATTACAGAACTTGGTAATGATGTCACGAACATTGTCTCAGTACTCGATGTTATTCGTGGTATTGCAGATCAAACAAACTTATTAGCGCTAAACGCTGCCATTGAAGCTGCTCGTGCTGGTGAACAAGGTAGGGGTTTTGCCGTGGTTGCCGATGAAGTACGTAACTTAGCGAAACGCACGCAAGATAGCACTGAAGAAATTCAAAATATGATAGTACGTTTGCAAACGGGTTCTAACCGCGGTGTTGAAACGATGGAAACAAGCAAAATATCAAGCGAGGGAACAGTAGAGCAAACTCAAGAAGCAGCGACAGCGCTCAACCAAATTGCGCAAGCACTGAGCTCTATAACTGATATGAATAATCACATTGCCACAGCATCTGATGAACAAAATAAAGTTGGTGACGACATTTCACGACGTATTAATATGATCGCTGAAAGTTCGCATGATGCAGCAGAACTTGCCCATAAAGGCAAAGATGCCACTTCTGCATTAATTCAATTAACCGACCAATTAGAATCACTAATGACACATTTCAAAACAGTAAAATAACCTTTTAGTTCATGTGCGGTGTTATCTAATGCCGCGCACCTTGCCAAAAAAATTCATACTTGCCAAATAACGCAACGACATTATGAAGCACTATGAAAGCTTCATTTTACAAGTGTATTGTTTTATTTTGCGATGTTTTTCTTTTGTTCTGATAGCTTTTTAGAGTATTTGTTTCGTTAGCTGTAATAATTTTTGTACAAATTTCATTTTGCACAGCTACCAATAGGTAAAACTTTTATGTTATTTTTTTGTTAACTTGCAAACGTTCTGCTAGTCTTATTTTGTCTTAATTGACCTTTAAGACTGAGAGCGTAACAAAATATTGTTAATAAAAGGTTAATTTTAGTGCAGTTGCAGGGGTGTTGGTGCGCTTATTTAATTTTCTACGTTGTTACGCTTTCACTCAAGCAAGTTTGGCTCTCCCCCAGGCTTGCTTGAGCTTTCTTCACTGTATTTAAATCACACGTTTTTCAATACATTTAATAACGACGCGTTGTCCGTTATAATTTGTGTTAACTCAATAAGATTAAAAGACACTCATTCTCAATAAAGCTATGTCGAATAAGCAATTTGCATTATCTCACTTCTTCCCATATCAACTAACCCGTTTACAAGCGTTAGTTAGTCAATCTATTGCTCAAGTATATCAAGGCGAATTTGACCTTTCTCGGCAACAATGGCGAGTATTAGCTATTTTAGCAACGCATGCCCCTATCAATGCTAAATCAATTGGTACACTTGCCGATTTAGAAAAAATGCCTACCAGCAGGGCTATTAAAGGCTTATTAGCACAGCAACTTATTATTCGCGTAGATTCTCAAACAGACAAACGTGCGCAATTGTTATCATTATCTGCGCAAGGTGATTTATTATTTAAACAATTAGTCCCCTTGGTGAATCAACAGGAAGAAGCGCTTTTATCAGTTCTGTCAGCACAAGAAAAGCAATGTTTAGCGACTGCATTTGAAAAACTAGCCAAACAAAGTGAAAAAATATTGCTCGCAAATGAAGTGTTAATCAAAGAAAAAGCGATAAAATAAAAATTTATTACGGCGAGAGGGCGGGCTAATTTAGTACTGCCAAGATGTTCTTCAATAACACTTCTGCTTTTACGGGTTTAGCGACATGCATATTCATACCAGCTGCGATACTGTTATTTTTGTCTTCCTGTCTAGCGTGTGCGGTCATCGCAATTATCGGTAAATGGGTAAATTTTGAGTTTTCACGAATAATTTTAGTTGCGGTGAGACCATCCATTACAGGCATTTGTATGTCCATTAACACAATATCGACAGCGCTTTTATCTAATTGTGATAAAGCAACTTCACCATTTTCAGCAACAATAACACTTGCACCCATTGATAATAATAATTCTTTTGCCACCAATTGATTTACCAAATTATCTTCCACCAACAATACTGTTACACCTGATAATTTTTTCTGCTTAACTTGTTGTTTGTTATTTATTTTTTGTTTGTTTATGGGAGTCAAAGGCTTATTTTGTTGAACACTTTTCAACGCTAAATGAAGCTGGCATAGCGTATACCGATATAATGGCGCATCACATATTACATAAGGAATTTGCGCTTGATCTAACAATTGATAAGCATTATTTGTTGGTAATGTGTTGTCTTGTTGGTAAACCGCTAGCACAAAACCACCCGCCGTTTTTGCTGTTGCATGATAAAAATATTCAACAATCTTTTTGCAGTTTTCAGTGGTGATCACATCGAGTCTGACAAACAAAAAACAGGTATCATCTTCTGTTACTTGATGTTGTTCAAAATCAGACAATTGTTGATAACGATAATGCAGAGATGACAATAACTGTACAAATGAATCAGGCAATGTAACACCAAATGATTCAATGGTAACAGGCGTATATATCGTTTGCTGTTGCGCATTATTTGATTGGTTAAAAGGTAAAATAAAACTAAACTCACTACCCTGCATTGGCGCGCTTTTAATTTTTATTTCACCATCAAGTAAATTGACAATTCTTTGACAAATTGACAAGCCCAAGCCAGAGCCACCATATTTACGCGTCATTGACTCATCCGCTTGAATAAACGCATCAAAGAGTGTTTTTTGTTTATCTAAAGCAATTCCTATCCCGGTATCTTTAACACTAAATTTAACTAAGGTTTTATTACTACTGTTGGCAATAACGCCAACATTTATATTTATTGAGCCTTGCTCCGTAAACTTCACCGCATTATTGAGTAAGTTACTTAACACTTGCACCAATCGCATATCATCAGTAAAAACCATCTCGGGTACATCAGGTTCAATCACCACCTGTAGCGTTAATTTTTTTCGTACAATTAAATTTTTATTAAGATTAATGGCGCGATGCACAATATGATCAACACTGCAAAAATCTTTAACTATGTTCATATTACCTGATTCAATTTTTGCTAAATCGAGTAATTCGTCAACAAGGTGTAATAAGGTATCTGAAGCATCTTGAGCGTTGGCAATTTGTTGTGTTTGTTGCAACGTAAGTTGTGTATTTGTTAGCAAAGCATGCATGCCCTGAATAGCATTAATCGGGGTGCGGATTTCATGACTCATATTCGCTAAAAACTGACTTTTAGCTTTATTGGCTAATTCAGCTTGTTCTTTCGCATTTTCTAAAGCGGCATTGACTGCGTACTGTTCAGTTACATCACGAATAATAATAATCGTACCAAGCACTTGATTGTCTTGATCATAAAAGTTTGATGAGAATAATTCATACGTATTACTCACGGTTTCAATGACACGAAAAATGCCATGCATACTTTCAGTCGTTTTTCCTCCAGTTTCACAGGCTAGCAATGCTTTTCCGAGTTCGTTATTAATTAACTTTCCTGCCTGTTGACCTATTATTTGCATTTCTGAAGAGCTAACAAAGCGCTCAAAGGCTAAATTACAGCCGATAACTTGACCGCTAGAATCATTGAAAATCAAATAATCAGGAATCGCATTCATGACGGAACGTAAAATGGCATAGTCTCGTTGGTGTTGTTGGCTTTTTTCTAATAGTGCTTGTGTTTTTTCGTGCACACGCATATCAAGCACGTTATTTTGATCTTTAAGTTGCTGCAATAGGCTTCTATTTTGACTAAAAATATCGCCAACAATATTGAACCAATGCTGCCAACCAGAAGGGGGCGTTATTTTTCCATGGTCACCTTGTGCACTAAACGCAATATGACTGATAAATGCCTGTGTCGGTTTAATAAACGTTTTACGCGTGACAAAATAAACAACACTCAATAAGGCTGTTTGACCAATAAAAAGCAACAAAAACGACCAAATAAAACGGTTAACTACTGGTTGAGAAAAGTGCTTATAAGGTTGATACCTTAATAATACCCAATCGGTTGATGGTAAAAGAAATTGTTGCACTAACCAGCCATTGTGCTGGAACGATGCGGGCTCATTTTGCAATGTTTCGTATGTTAAATCTTTTAGAGTGTCAGGCATGAAGCTTTGCCATTTACTCACTTGATTAATCGCTAAATTGTTCGCCGTTTTGTGCAGCAACACTTGGTCATGCTGATTAAATAAAATATATCTGTGATTATCGTCATCATTCATTATTATCGCGTTGTGTAACCTTGCAAGATCAATATTGATCACCACCGCCCCGACAAAAGTTTCTTTATCAAAAACCCCTGCACCAACTGAACTGTATAAACTGGTGGCAGAAGATCCCAAATAGGGCGCTGACCACCGATAGCTATTAGAAAAATAGGCGGTGTTACTTAACTGTTTAATTTGGTCGTTGTCGAGTAGAGACGCTGAATACTGCCAGTTTTCACGGCTTATCCATGGATAAATGCTAACAAATTGATTTTTCGATACATAATAAAACCAGTTTGCAGCATGGTTAGTGCTTTGTGCATTAACAAATGCCGGCGTTAAGGTATAAGCCATTGCTAATTCATGTTTTAATTCATCGTTGAATTCTGTGACTTGTCCAATACCGGTAATATTAACGCTAAGTTGCTGCCGTTGTTCAATAATATCGCGTTTAGTTTGGGCTAAATAAAAACGTTCGCCTTCTTGCTCAAGTAGAGGTGTTGCCAAAGGAAAATGATCAGGTTTACTTAATGCATAGTTTGCAAAACGTTGGATAGAACTAATAGAATTAATTGCTTGTTTTAGCGTTTCATTTAACGTGTAGCTTTGGTTTTCTAATGCTCCATACTCATTTAGCTCGTGTGACTCAAGTTCATGATAATATCGATAACCAGCCATAGATACCGCAACCAGCAAGATCGCGAAAAAAATCCCTATAATTGAGAGTTTATAGCGTGTAACAACTTGATTATTGCCCTGCTTTTTAAGGTTCATGGATATAACTGATGTAAAGAGTCATCTTAACGCGATAATAAACATTAATGATAAAAAAATCATGTGTTGAATGTTATCAAAAATCTAATTCTCTTTTGTTTGAAGAAAATACAGTATCAAATAATCAATCAGTCGTAACACTGAATTTATGTTACAACTAAATGATTACAGGCGTTTAAACGTAAAAAGGCCGATAAATCGGCCTTTTTGAAGCGTTATTTATTACCACCATGCAGCGTATAACGCGATTAAAATAATCACAACACCAACCGTTGCCACATTAAAACCTTTATCAGTTGCAAAATTAATTTCTTTTAGTCTAACACTAGAATTGGATGCTTTACTGTCAGTAAATAATGATACCAATACACATAATGCTAAGCACATTAAGAACACTAAGCCAACACGATCCATAAAGGGTAATTCTGGCCACGTAAATTTAAGTATCAACGAAAATACAGCAGAGCCAATTGCAGCGGCTAAAGCGCCTGATGAACTCGCTTTAGACCAAAACATGCCCATCACAAAAATCACCACTATTCCAGGGGTAAAAAAGCCAGTAAACTCTTGAATGTATTGGAATGCTTGATCAAACTTACCTAACAATGGTTCTGCAACAACCAAAGCAATTGCCAATGAAGCCAATGCGGCAACTCGACCTACTTGCACATAGTGATGTTGCGATTTCGCAGGCTTCATCTTGGCATATATATCCATGGTAAAAATAGTAGAAATACTGTTTGTCATTGAAGCAAGCGATGACACTATCGCTGCCACAAGTGCTGCGAACACTAAACCTTTTATACCTACTGGCATTAAGGCCATCATCGAAGGATATGCTTGATCAGGCGTAGTTAAATCAGGATATAAAATCACTGCTGCTATACCCGGTAACACGACGATAATCGGCATTAATAGTTTAAGATATGCGGCAAAAGCGATACCTTTTTGCGCTTCTTTTACATCTTTCGCTGCAAGCGCGCGTTGAATAATGTATTGGTTAAAACCCCAGTAACTAAAGTTCATAACCCACATACCGCCAATTAATACAGAGATACCAGGTAAGCTCATGTAGTGTTCATTATCACTACTTAAAATCATATCGAAATGACTCGGTACTTTTTCGGTTAATACACCAAAACCAGCAAGTACCCCTTCACCACCAGAAACAGCATCAAGTGCAAGATAACTCAAGAATAATCCACCAAATACAAGCAAGACAACTTGTAAAATATCTGTGTACGCAACCGCTTTTAAACCACCATATAATGAGTAAGCAATTGAAAAAACAGCAAGAAAGATCATACCGTATATCCAATCAACACCCGCTACAGTTTCTATCGCTAAACCACCAAGCCAAAGAACGGCGGTTAAGTTGACAAAGATATAAACCGCCAACCAAAACAATGCCATGGTCGTTTTAACACGATTATCAAAACGTTGTTCTAGATATTGCGGCATTGTATAGATGCCATTTTTCAAAAAGATAGGCAGCATATACTTACCCACTAAGATAAGCGTAATAGCAGCCATCCATTCGTATGACGCAATTGCTAAGCCCAGTGCATAACCGGAGCCAGACATACCAATAATTTGCTCTGCTGATATATTAGATGCGATTAACGATGCACCAATTGCCCACCAAGGTAGCGCTTTACTTGCAAGAAAGTAATCTTCGGTGTTTTTACCACCTTGTTTATCTTCTCGTGAAACCCATAACGCTAAGACTAAAAGCCCTAACACATAGGCGATGAATACACCGGCATCCAACATCTCTAATTTCATCATTTCTCCCCTAAATCTTACTATTCTTATGTGCGTTAATTATTTTTTATTGTTAATGGTAAGCATGTACAAATGTGCAGCACTCCAACTAAAGTTAGTTGCCCCTTGCATATCACCGGTCATTGGATTGTAATTCTCTCTGATCGGCTCTGCTAATATTAAACCTTGTGCATTATTAAAAAGCTTATTTGTAAGCGCTTTCTTTTGTTGATAATAACCATATTTTTCTAAGGCTGCTATGCCAAAATAAAACTGATCTAACCAAACACGCCCACGCCAGTAAATATTTTCATCATATGCAGGGTTTGTAAGCGCCGCAGTAGGTAATGGTATTAACGAATTAAACTGGGTTTTCGCCATCATGTTTTTAACTACTTGCGCTGCTTGTTTTTTATCGGCAACCTCAGCCCAAAGCGGACTCCAACCCTCAGGCCCCATACCTCGAGCAGTGAGTAATGTACCTTGACATTGTAACGGTGCTAACGATTCAGACGATATTTGCAGATCATAATAGAACCCTGTTTTCTCATCAAAAAAGCATTGATTTATTAATGCTGTTAATCTGTTTACGTCTTTTAATAAATCTTTTTTAAGGGTGTCTTTGTTAAGTAAAGAGGCCATGTCAGCTAAAATTTTCTTTTCTTTGACCAAGTAAGCGTTCAGTTCAACTGACTCTTGATCGATAGAAAAGCCAAGTAGCTGCCCTTTATTATCGCGATTTTCAAAGAACCTTACTTGCCAATCTTGTTTCGCTTTAGCCAGATCTCCTTGGTAGTGTTTGTTCGCATAAGCAGCTAACTGTGCTTGATTGATAAAACCAAAACGTGCGGCATTATCCATCCCAGATTCCCAACCAGCGCCGTGTTGAGCACCAATATCTAGTTGTTCATAATCACCTTCTGCTAGCACTTGTTCATAGAGAGCTAAGCCATGGCAAGACAACCAGCCATTTTCTGCAGGCTGGCATTGGTGTTGATATTTATCGTTGTTTTTATCTGAAACTTTAAGCGTAAAGCCAATATTTCCTTGCGCATCATTATGAAAACGGTGTTTGGTTGCGCCATATTCTATTAACCCATTGTTGTTATGATCGCGATTTCGATACCACCAGTCATGGTAAGCCATTAATGGCTCAAACATTTCTTGCACAAAGCTTATATCTTGCGTTGCTTTATACACTTCCCAAACAGCCCAAGCCGCTAATGCAGGCTTAGTATTTCGTTCATTCCAATTACCACCATCACCATTGCGAACACTATCTTTGTTATAAAAGACAGCATCAATCACCATACCGTGATCTTGTGGGCGAACAGCATCGTTTGGTTTGACTTGGTAATCGAACATTGCTCGAATATTATCTTTCGCCACCTCAGGTGCAAAATAAGCCATGGCAACGGCATGTTTCCAACTGTCCCAAGCCCACACACCATTGAACCATCTAGCCGTAACAGAAGGCGTTACACCATCATGTTTTAGTTCACCAGCCGCACTTCGCCAGTTACCAATCAGCGTTTCAATCGACTTTGCAGCGACGTGCTGTTGTTCAGTGCTTTCAATCGCTTCAACACTGGCTAAATATTGTTGCCAACGTTTAGCGGTAGCAGACAAATATTGTTCAGGGTTCTTTAATACTTTTGTCGTTAATGCTTCACCATGTTCCACTTCTTGTTCGTTATGATAATAACTATGGGTTGCATAAATCGTCTGGCTTTCGTTTGGTAATAGCGTTAATGAAGCCTGGCTGATATAAGACAATTGCTGCTGATTTAAGCTTGTTTTACTTTCTATTGAACGCTTTATTACATAACGAGAAGTGCCTGAAAACATCATATTCCATGTACTACGTAAACGGTCAAACTCAACGGAAACGCCTTGTGCTGATTTCGATAATGTACGTTGCCAATTAGGGTATTGTTTTGACACAGGTATTTCTGGCGTCCATTGAGATAATAATTCGCCCGACCATGCTAGTGAATATGCTTGAGTATCCTTGCTGTTATTTATTATTGTCGTGTTGACCAATGCCGTTCGATTCGAGACAAATTGCAATGTAAAGGTTACATTAATGTCTTCACCACGATAATGCTGAGTAAGCTTTCCAGGTTGTGATGACTTGCTAACAGTGAACGTTGACCAGTCTACCTTCTCACCACTTTTTTGCTTAATTAGAGTTAGTTTATCTAACTGTTTAGCAATGAAAACACCATACTCTTCAGCGATTATCATTGGTCCGGTAAAGCCGCCTAACTCATGTTTACTTTCAGGTAGCAAAAAGCCATGCCAACTACCTGCATCAAAAAGCGGATTGTATTTTTGGTTGCCATATTGGTCAAAATTTTGATATGAAACTGGTGTACCTGCACGGTTGATCAAATTTTTAAACGGCTTTTCTTCCACCGATGCTTGAACAGTACTGAGCACACAAAAGGAGATACACCCTATTAACCATTTTTTTATCATAACACCCTCTTTAATATGAATATCAAGTGTTTATGCGAATAACGAGCATAATGGTTGTCAATCATTTTAGCTAACACTTTAAAATATCCCATTTATACTATATATTTTATATTCTTCACATTTTCAGGGGAAAGTAAATGATTAAATCAATTGTTGTGTTAGGTGGTGGTAGTGCAGGCTGGTTAACCGCATGCTTAATTGCGGCTAAACACGTTAACAAAAATTCCCCTTTTTCCGTGACATTAATAGAGTCTCCTAATATTCCAACGATTGGTGTAGGCGAAGGCACATGGCCAACCATGGTGAACACGTTACAACAACTTGGTATAAGTGAGTTAACCTTTATGCAACGTTGCGATGCTTCTTTTAAACAAGCGTCGAAATTTGTCAATTGGGTGAACAATAAAGAGGGTGATGAGTATTATCACCCGTTTACACCACCACAGTCATTTGATCAAATTAGCTTAGCCAGTACTTGGCAACAACACTACGCAGATAAACCATTTGCCGAAACCGTATGTTTACAAGCATTACTTTGTCAGCAAAAGCGGGCCCCTAAACAGTTAAAGCTTGGCGACTTTAAAACCATAGAAAACTATGGTTATCATTTAAATGCCGGTAAATTCTCACAGCTTTTAACAGAACATGGCACTGAAAAACTGGGCATTAAACATATTCTTGATGATGTCATCGCGGTAAATAGTAAATCAAACGGTGATATTGCATCGTTAACAACCAAAGAACACGGAGATATTAACGGAGATTTGTTCATAGACTGTTCAGGCCAAGCGGCAGCTTTAATCGGCAAACATTATCAAGTCCCCTTTATCAGTAAAAAAGATATTTTGTTTATTGATAAAGCCATTGCGGTACAAGTGCCCTACCCATGTGAAAATTCGCCTGTGGAATCTGCCACCCTTTCTACCGCACAAACCGCTGGATGGATATGGGATATAGGCTTACCCACAAGACGAGGCGTTGGCCATGTATTTAGTACTAAATACACATCTATCGAAGCAGCGACTACACAACTTAAATCGTATTTAGCTCAATCAGTGGATAACGTTGAGCAACTCACCTTTAGAACACTTGATATCAATCCTGGGCATCGAGAAACCTTTTGGCATAAAAACTGTGTTGCAGTTGGCATGTCTTCCGGCTTTCTAGAGCCTTTAGAGGCATCTGCTCTAGTCATGGTAGAACTGGCAGCGAAAACCATTGCTTTACAAATGCCAGCGAGTCGTGAAGCAATGGATGTTATCGCCCGCCAGTACAATAAAAACATGCATTTTCGCTGGCAACGTATTATCGACTTTTTAAAGTTACATTATGTGCTGAGTAAAAGAGATGACAGTGATTTTTGGTGTGATAACCGCGATCCAGCAACAATTCCTGATTCATTAAAAGAATTACTGACTTTATGGCAGTTTCAACCACCAGAAAATAATGGTTTTTTAAGCCCTTATGATCTTTTCCCTGCGGCAAGCTATCAGTATATTCTTTATGGTATGGGCTTTAACACTCAAGCCAACTGCTTAGGCAACGAATCAGAATTGGCAAAACAATCGAACGAAGCGATTGATAAAGTAAAATCTAGACAGCATAAAATGCCTTCGTTATTACCAACAAACCGAGAAATACTCACCGAAATTCGCCAACAGAACCGCGAAATTCTCATCGATATAAATCAAGACAATAAACAAAACAATCAACCATGGCAATTCTTATCAAGTGATAACTTATCCAAGGTTAGCCAGCAATATCCAATATTTTTTAAGAAAATAGCATCCGGTTATACACCTATTTATTTAACCCACTTAACTGATCATGGAAGCATTCATCAAACTAACCAACATAGTAAAAAGTTTCGCAATGAAGAAAATAGTTCGCATACGCTATTTCCATTCAACGATGATGCATTATTAGAACCCGTTAAACTCGATATTACGTTAAATGATGACACCGAGATAAAGATGTCTGGATTATATGTTCTTCAACAAAACAAATGGCAGCAAATTAAGTCATCTTCACAGTATTCTTCTACATTAACCAAACAACTCGACTTAATGATGTCATCTTTACAACATGTACCAGCGTTGATTGCCATTGAAAACAAAATAAGAGGTGTATAAGCGCAACGTGGTTAGCGATGCGCTCAAAATAAAACCAGCGTTATTGCTGGTTTTATTATGATTAAGTTTTTAAGTGCGTAATTTAAGCACTATAAATGATCATTTAAAAAGCTAACGTATTTTTTGGATGCTTCTATACGATTGACTTTTTTACTGAAGCCATGACCTTCGTCATCAAACACTAAATAGTCGACAAAAGTACCGCCATTTCTAATTGATTCAACCATTTCATCGCTTTCAATTTTCAACACTCTAGGATCATTTTTTCCTTGTACCACTAATACTGGCTTTTTAACTTTATGGCCAAAGAAAACAGGTGAAATACTGTGAAGTCGCTCTTTATCTGTACTTGGATCGCCCAACTCATCATAAAGTGATTTTCTAAAGGCTTCCCAATAAGGCGGAATACTCTCTAACGTTCTAACCCAATTTGTAACACCAAAAATATTGATCCCCACTTCAAATTCATCAGCAAATGCCATTGCTGCCATGGTTAAATACCCACCATAGCTTCCACCAATCACACCTATTCGGTCATTGTCGACCCAATCTAAAGACTGTAGGTAATATTTGTTATACACCACGTCTTTTAAGTCATGATCACCGTGTTTTTTATCATCTAAGTGAAAAAATGTTTTGCCATAACCACTTGAACCACGATTGTTAATTTTAAAGATGGCATAACCATTGTTGACTAAGTGTTGTATTGTTGCCGAATACCCTTTACGACTTTGCCCACCTGGACCACCATGAATCCAAATTAATGCCGGTACTTTCTGCGTTTCTGCCTGTATGGGTTTATATAAAATCCCTGGAATTTCTAAACCATCGAAACTCTTAAACCTAACAACCTCGCCAGAGACTAAGTTGTCTTCAACTATGTTGGGGTTTCCGGTATTCGTTAAACGTTTTACGTTATCGGAACCCAGTTGATGAACATATAAATTTGACGGTGAGGTATCTGAGTTAATATAAAATACTAACGTGTTTGCATCATTTGAGAAGTTAACACCACGTAAATCACCGCTTGGCAGTTTAGGTAGGGTCAATGGTTTCATGGTTGATAAGTCTAAAATTTCTATTTTTGTTTGCGCGTCTGCATTAACGCCTACAACTTGATAGCGACCATCTTTAGAATAGTAAGTAAAGCTAACGTCCCAATTCGCCTTATAATTCACTTCCTTTGTTTTTGTATTTAGATCATAGGCCCATGCTTGTCGATATTCACCAAATTCGTCAGTGGAATAAATAAGCTTTTGACTATCTCGCGTGAACGTATAGGCACTATGTTCAACCTCTCCTTCATGCTCAGTAATTAATTGAGCCACTTTATTTTCTTCTTTAAGATCAACTAAGTATAAATTAGAGTCAGCGTTGGTGATTGTTTTACTTAATGCAATATATTGACCATTAGGACTTATACTTTCTACTGAGTAGCCAGCGTTATTTTGATACACAAGCTCCCTTGAATAATCACTCACTTGATAACGGTAGACATCAAAAAATTTTGGATCTCTTTCATTTGTGGCAACATAAAACTGTTTATCGTCTTCATGCCAACCAACAAAGCTTGCTTTTAAGTTATCGCCTGGGGTTAAATCTTTTTCATCGCCTGATAGTTCTCTTACATATAAATGATTTAATTCATCACCACCTTTATCAGCGGTATAAAGTATTCTGTCATCTTTTGGGAACCAGCTAACCACATAAATTGATTCAACAGTGGAATGCGTTAACGGTGTTACAGGCGAACCATCAAGCGGTACTTTATACGCGTTAAAGATACCGGTTGCATCATTACTTACTAGTATTGCCGTAGCATCTGCATTAATGGATGACCCAAAAACAGATGTCGTTTTATGAAACTCTTCAGCACTATATGTTTGAAAGCTTGATTCTTCTTGAGCAGTAGGTTGCTCAGAAACCTCTTCAATTTGCTTTGAACAAGCCGATAGGTAAAAGCCAGTAAAAATAATAGTGGCTAGTAATGGAAATTTTCTCATTAGTAAACTCCATGTTTATTATTGTTCTGATTTAACAACGTATAAGTTGTTTGTTTTTTATCCATATTCAGTATACAGAATTAGAACATAAAGCATATAGTTTGCTGTTATTGTCATTTAAAATTGTGTTAAAGATTCATTTCAAATAGAAATAACCAAACGAGAATCGCCCCGTTTGGTTAATTGATATCATTTACTTTAGTTTACTTGCTGATTAAAGCTAGCTCAGCATCAGCGTTAAGCACCACCCACCAGCGATTACCAAAAGCTGAATCAAAACCGACCAATGGGTAATCACTACAGCCATCAACTTGAGTAGGTAATGTTGTTAAAAACGTATCATCCCAAGCAGCATTCACAATACACTCATCTGGCGCAATCGGCTGCCAACTCGCTTTCTTTATCGCTAATTGAACGGTCGCTGAATCAATGTTTTCATTCGCACTGTATTGCACTACGTATTTGTCTGATACAGCATCACTGATATCCCAAGATTTAGTCGCGGTTTCAGGTAAGATGACAGCTGGTTTGCCAGCTCCTTGTTCAATATCACCTAAATCAGGGCCAGATAAAGAAAACGCGAGACCAACATCTGCTTCAATATCTTTTTCAACACCATAATCATCTTGATACATACCTGTTTGGTTTTGTGTACCACTGACAATCAAAATGTCTGAAGCAGTATTGTCGTTAGCGGGTGTCCAACTTAAGGTAACATGCTCTTTTAAATCAAAAGTCGTTTCAGGAATGATCAACTCTTCATTTTCATTGTCTGGAACGACTCGATAAGCAGCATTTAAATTAGGCGACCAACGTTCGTGAACTTGAAATAGCCATTGATACGCTAATCGAACGAGATCATTCATTGACTCTGCACGACTGATACCTGGTGTATAACTCATATCTCTTTCACGCGTATCAGTACGGTTAAAGGTATCATTACTTCCGCCGACTAAGCGGGCATACGAGCCATCATTCGCGTAACAATCATTGGTTATATATTCCGGTTGAAATACCATTGCTGGGCGTGTGTTAGGATGAATAGCATTCGGATAGACTAATGTTTCACAACGATTATTGGTTCGAGCGAATTTATCCATTAATTGCCATTGTGCATTAAATGCATATTCAGGCGCGTTTGAATGTGCTTGGTGATTCGCAAAATACGACTCGTATTCAACTCGATCATTGTTAAACGTTAAGATGGATGAATTAACATCGTAACCGGGATCTTCTGAGTGGTCAGTTTGGTTCTTTTGCGAAACAACTGCCTGCACGAGATCGCGCTCTCCGTAACGGTACTCATACCCTTTGTATGATGCGTTGCCGACCATAATTTGAGTATAAGCGTCCATGCGATAATTTCCACCCAGTGGCGTAGAGCTTGACGGATAAGTAGTAAGTACTGACTTAGCGGTAATTAATGAGCGCTGATATTGATGCTCATGACCTTGCACATAAATCACATCATACGCTGAGAAAAACTTACGTATTTCTGGCTGCACATCATACAACCAATTATCATCTTTAGTACCGTCTACAATTTGCTCACGAGTTTGGCCATACTTAGCGCCAATTAAACCATCATGACTGGCTACAACAATGTGGTCAAAGTTCCCTTCGTTAGCTTCTACGGTTTCTTTTATCCAATCAAAAGCGAGAGGTAAATTGTAGTACGCAAGACCAAAAATCAGCACGTTTTCACGAATAACGGAATAGTTTACCCATTCATAAGCTGGCATATGAACGGCATCTTCTGGGATAAAATTTTTCATATTTTCAATCCAGTTATATGTGTAAGCATAACTGGTTTCGTGGTTTCCCATCACCGGTAAAAATTCGATGCCTTGTTCCGCATAGGTATCTGCCACTGAGCGCCACTCTGCAAATTCAACATCGGTACCATTGTCGGTTAAGTCTCCAACAGCAATGATCAGATCAACATCGTGATTTTTTTGATGCTTAACCACTTCTGCCATCGGGTGCAAAGCAACATGTGCCTGACCTTCTGCATCAGTTCCCCCTTGTGTATCTGGTAACAATCCAATTTTAAACGATTGATAAACAACAGGTTCTGGCTCTTGAGGTTCTTGAGGTTGTTCGGGTGTAATAGGCACCTCAACAACAACTTCTTTTTCAACTATTTTAACGTCTTCACCGCAAGCCGATAAAACAATAATCAATGATAAACATAGCGCACTTTTTTTATAATTATTCACATTACTTCCTTCAAATTTCACATTAAAAACAACGTGTAGAGTAGAAGCATTGATTGACAATTACATGACGAGTTTATGAAGGATTCACGACAAAGAACGGAGTAGATAACAATACCGATGCTGTACGATTAATTTTATAGAAAAAGCGTAACAAGCAATAAAACCAGTAAACGTCCGTCAAAGGAAGTCGTAGACATGACATATTGCTGTCATAGGCATTTGTATGGGTTATTTTACTCTTTCTTTTGAAGTTGAATTTCTTTCAAAAGTAAGCCGCATGTTATTGCATAAATTGGAATAAGTGCAGCAAATGTATAAGCGTATGAAAATTCACTACCTCCGAAAGCGATAATGCATCCAACAATAGGCATACTAAACCCTATAAAATAATATCCGGTACTTTTATATAGCCAACCATAAGGAATAAAATGAGATCCAAAAAGCACCGAAAAAACAAAAGGAAACCAATTAGGAATGAGTTGAAAAACCATGATAAGAACCGGCCAATATAGGAATTGAGCGAACGCTAAAATAGCTCCTAAATCAGTTAACGGTGGTAATTTAGCAAATGGATTAACATCGAATATCTTTGAGATGAAAAAGGCTAAAGGAAAAGTACTGCCCGTTGCAATAATACTCCAAATTAAAGCTTGTCTCTGTGGAAGCACATTAATGAATAGCGTAAGAATGGAAATAACAAGCAAGCCTGCCAGAGGAAATCCAATTCCTTTTTTAGTAAAACGTATTAATTTATCTCTATTATCCATAATTTATCCTAAAATTGACAGATAGCCCTAACGCTTAAATTACAGGCTAATTATTCTTAACTAAAATGTGTAGCGAAACGGCTTCTAACCTACTGTTTGTTCCTTTTAAGTGCTTGTTTTCTGAAAATTACTCTATTTCTTTTATCATGTGAACAACTTCAGGTTTAAACCCAATATTTTGATAGAAAAGATCTGCTCTTTTATTATTTGCGAAGACCTCTAAATGCAACAGCCTGCATCCTAAGTGTTTAGCCCACTTTTCACCATGCTCAATTAATAATTTACCTAAACCCAAACCTTGAGATTTAGGTGATACTGCAAGAAGCGGTATGGTTCCACAAGTTTCACCTGAAATTCCATCTTCACATGTGCGTACATGAATAAAACCCAATGAAATATTATTGACCTCAGCGATAAAGGTAATATTTGGTTTTGGAGTTTCTTCAAGCATTTTAGAAATGTAATCATCTTGCATTTTTTGAATAGCTTCATCACTATGCCAATCTAACTGAGCGACTTCAGCTAAGTAAGGTGAAAGCTCAAAAATAAATGGGTGATCACTTTTCTGCGCTTCCCTTATTACAACTAAATTTTCCATACGCCCCTTTGAATAATATTCATAAATCCAATTGTATATTACGTCCCATTCAGGGGTTGATAATAGCTTGCTAAAACAGTGTCGCTAAGTGTTTTTCGTGTCTTAATTTATTGCCTTGCTATATTTTATATACCATAATCACATATATATTGGTACTTATGGATTTCATTATGGCTAAGAATACGAGCGTAACATTAGGCGAGCATTTTGATCAATTTATAAATCAGCAACTTAACTCTGGTCGTTATGGCTCTGCAAGTGAAGTGGTTCGTGCTGGTTTAAGAGCACTGGAAGATCAGGAAACAAAAATACTTAATTTACGTAATATGCTTGTTGAAGGTGAAGACAGTGGTATTACTAATTATTCATATGATTCTTTGATCTCAGAGTTGGACAAAGATAACCAATAATGTCGAAACTTGAATTATCAGGTAAAGCAAAAAGCGATTTAATTAAAATAGCTAAATATACTCAATTAACTTGGGGAACGGCGCAAAGAAATGATTATTTAAAACTGTTAGATCATACTTTCCATCAATTAGCAGATGAAACGATGTTAGGGTTTAATTGCGATTATATAAGAGAAGGTTATCGAAAACAGCCTCAAGGTAGTCATGTAATTTATTATAAAGAGCACAAAAAAAACCAAATTCTGATTGTAAGACTATTACACAAAAGTATGGATGTTAACCGCGCTCTCTGAAAAATATAACGCGTACATAAGTTGAAAATTATAGTTGGCTAAAATGTTTGAGGAACGAAAAACAGCCAATAGTAAATTTTGTTTAATGTTCTTGTTATACGTATTATCACACACGTACCAGACTGAGGTTTTCACTCGATGATGGAGCTTCAAAATACTGAGTCACATGATGAAATACGGCCTCTGTGTCAAACATAGCTCTTTCAGGTTGTTCAACTCGGCGTTTAGCAATTTGGAATAAACATTGCTCATCTGTTAAGTCTAAATACCATAGCTCATGCTTACTATCTACTTCAACGCACAGTGAAACGAACCAAGCTCTTTGCTTAATAGTATTAGCTGGAAAATCCATGACCACGTTAACCCCAACATTCAACAAACTTTGAACATGGCTTTTAACGAAAGGCTTAATGAGATTTGAGTACTTAATGTAATCGTCAAATGTTTGAATTTGAGAAGGATAATGAGCTGACAACCAATCGTCTTCTGAAATTAGGATTGCATTGTTTTCAGCAGCCACAACCATAGATTTAGTCGATTTTCCTGCTCCCATCTTGCCACAGAAGAAGAACAGCTTACCCTGATTTTCCATGTTTCCTCCATTTACGCATATCACCCAATTAATGGGCTGATAATAGCTTGCTAAAATACGCAGCGAAGCGGAACCGAGCTAGCTGTTAGCAGTCTCGTTACTGTAATGGCTTGTTATGTACGTACCACAACTGTTTTACCTATATAATCATGAATAGCTCTTCGTTTATCATTAAATAGCATGGTAACAAATTCGGATATAATCCAAACAATAGCTAGGATACCAAAACCAATAACTGCATATGACAGCCCGACAGAAATAGTGCCTGTGACTTCTAATATTGTTGCAACTGTTAAAATAATTAGCACCCAAATAATATTTAACGCCAAATTAACCGACTCTCTTCGCAGTGCTTGTTTAACATTAATATCGGTTTCAGTATCATGATTTAGCACCTTAACTTCCATAAACATTTTACCAAGCGTTTGACCAAAATAACCGTGCATAAAAATAGCGTATATTGCGAATTGAACACCATTTAAAGCTTGAAGAAACCTATTCTGAGTATTGTATTCAATTCCAAATATTAAACATTCAATGTATAAAAGCAGCGCAAATAAAATCCCGTCAATTGTTGCAGCCCAAAAACGAGGCCAGAATGTAGAATATTTATCAATTTTAACTTCCTGTTGCGCCTCAACCTTTCCTTCAGGTACGTGGTTTGAGTCGTTTAAGAGTTTGATGACCGTTGCATATCGTTCAGGGTAGGCTTCTCTATCTATGTGCCTTTCAGCATCCAGTAACTCGTCATAAGAATATTCAGAAAAGTCTGGTTCATAGTCCATTATTTGATGATTCCTTTAGTACATCACGAGCTTGTAGAATAACTCGTTTTTATATTATTTATTAATCAAAATACTCTAACTGGATTATTTTCTTTTAACAATCAATAAACTTTACGTTTTTGGCGATTTTATTTTTACATCGTTAATTCAGTAAAATTATTAATTAGCGCCTGATGATTCGGCGTTATAGCGGCTTATATGATGAGATGTTGGCCACTTAATCCCTAATACAGATGGTTTCTTAACTTTTCAATATTATGAATAAGGCAATACAGTTGCCATTGTCATTTTGATACCAATGTTCGAAGCCAGATAAATCAAGGTGATTATCAACAATATGCGCAAGCGCATATTCAAAGGTTCCAGGGATTATTTGTTGTGAGAAGTCGATGGGAATGAACTTACTTTGACAGGATAAATCTGCTTTATAATTGGCCATGATAATTTGCTATCGGTGAATAATATCTATTAGATTACAACGAGGAATTTGCTTCAAGCTTAAAAAACAAACAATTGAGAATATATAAAAAAAGACGTGAAAACATCTTTTTGGGAGAAATTCTACAGCCTCAACGCCCATTCAGGGGCTGATAATAGCTTGCTAAAATGTGCAGCGAAGCGGAACCTAACCAACTGTTTTTGTACCGTTTGAAGTGTTTGTTAGCTTTATCTTGACTCCACAGGAAAAATACAAAATCCCAGAGTGTTATCTGCTTTTTTAATTTTTAGGTTTAATAAGCTAGACTTCGCAACCCTAGTACTAGATTGAATATCTACACCAACCCATGGACTAAGAAAAATATTGGCAGTAGAACCATTTATAAAAGTATCATTTGAGGTTGTAACATCGCTAGTTTCGTTATCATATGCTGATATTACAAGATCGCCATTCTTCTTAGAAACGTAGTGTGCTTGCTCATTAACGTAGTTTTGGACGACAAGTGCATAATCTAGTTTCTCTCCTCTATCAATATTTAGCTCACTTCTAGAAATTTGTGTGACGAAGCTTAATGTCATTTCAGATAAATCTATGGCCGCATATTTATTTCTTAATTGGCGAAACTCAAAACCAGTAAGATCTAAACGTACGTCAGATGTTACGGTTAACTTTTGGTTTAAAAGCTCGTTATTTTGCCCTACAGCTGCATTAATATTTTTAATTACAACGCTATGCACCTCTGCAAGTATCCTTGTTAAGTTATTTCCGGTATCACCATTAACAATCGAATATAAAAGCAATGATTCATCATCAATACTGTCTTTACTTAACTCTATATTAAGATTCATGTTGTCGGGTTGCTCTTGCACTATCAGTTTTGCTTGAGCATTTGGAAAGTGAGTCTTACTCATTTGCCCGCCAACTATGTTTAAATAAAGTTGAAGGTTTCTACCGGGCGCTCCCCATTCCTCTTCTCGTAAATCTCTTACTACAAAAATATCAATGTTTTTAGACTTAGCGTATGTTTCCGCGCCTTGTTGATATCCTTTTGTCGTAAAAATAACACCTTTAGATGCATTTAAATCATCTATAGAAGCTGCAACAATATCTACAGTTGTTCTCTCGACTGCCTTCTTCCAAAACTTGCATTCGATGAGAGTTACATATGTATGAAAGCCAGTTCTTTGTGTTACTTTCACATCAATCTGGCGTGATGCTCCTGATTTTCCAATTTCGGTAACATCATGTTCAACGAGAAGATTTCCATCCGTAGAATATAAATCTTTTACGAATAACTCAAAATTTTTCCAATCGAACAGTTTATGTAAAAAACCACTAGTCATGTGAGATTCGATCCTTGATAAAGCTAACGCTTTGCTCACCGGAAATTTAGGAGCGCAGCGAGTAATTTTTCCGAGTGCAGCAACTTGTTATATTTCAATTGTAGTGCTCCATGAATGAATCAGAAAATTGACGCCAAAGTGGCATTAAATTTTCTAAGTCCAGTTTGTCATCCAATAAGTCAGCTTGATTCTTCCAATGACCTTTTAAGTGTTCAGGCTTCTTCGGTGTAGGGTAACGTCCATCCCAAATAACATATTCAGACAACACCTTTAATAATTTTTTTTCTTCTTTTGAGATAGGTAGGTTTGCTATATTAGCCAAAGCTACTAAGTCATGTGTAGACTTAAACTCTGTACCCGAACCAACACAATGAGCCTTAAAAAGAAGTTCAAAAGACATTCCCATTAGCATCTTGTAAGTCGCCCAACAATTGGTCTCCAGTTTTCTCTCGCTTTCCATTGCATTCCATAGCGTGCGTGCCGACACCAAAAGATCGTGTGATTTATTGTGCCAGTAAGCAGAGGTTTCTTGACGCTGTTCGAACTGCTTATTGTAAAGATCCATTTTTCAATTTCGCTTCAAAAGCTTGGTCCTAGCTTCGCTAAATTCCTCTTCAGAGATGTGACCATCTTCTTTGAGTTTTGCCCACTTTGTGAGCTCATCCGCCACAGAGTATTGCTTTAGTTTTTCACCTTTTATGATGTCTACATCAGAAGACTTAGAATTGATAATAGACGATTTATTTTTTGAAGAGAAAATTCCATTTGCTTCTACCCAACCTCTATGGGAGTTTAACGGCTTGAAAAAAAGAAAGCTTATTAAAATTATGTAGGTTAAGGCTATCCCTGTAAAAATTAATGAAACAATAAAATCATTTTGGTTTATCCATGTCCCCGAATATTCGGAATAGTGATCTGGATTTCCGTATGTGCTACCAAAATATATCGTAGCGATAATACATCCAAATAATAAGAGTGAAATATATGCTTTCGAGTTCTTTACAGCGGTTTCAATATGAGAGAAGTCTTCATTTTTTTTCAGCATAAATATACCAAAAATAATAAAGAGAGCCGGTATAGCTCCAACACCAAATACGACAGAAGGCGCTAACAACAATGAAAATATCAATATCTTACTTTGATCACTACTACTTAATGGCTGATTTGTCACCCAACTCTCCTTTTGAAATATAGACATAATGACTCCCCACGAGGCTAGCCTCCATCATCGTGGGTTAACTTAAAAAGACAGAGCCATAATTAGTTTG
>NZ_JAUOPD010000008.1 GCF_030546745.1 Thalassotalea sp. 1_MG-2023 | reverse complement strand
CACGGCACAAGCTCTGCCTTGTATAAATACCAAACAAATTGCTGCAAAAACAAACTTGAAAGATCAACACGCTCTAGGTATTTACCTTAAATATGCCGGTGACTTTCTTTTACCCTTAAGGTTAATACACCTGCCAAAATCATACTTAACCCGCCTATCACTAATGAGTAGATTGGTTGATTATCGAAAAATTTAGTGATCAAAAAGCCTAAAATACTTGCAGCTAAAATTTGCGGCAGCACAATGAAAAAATTAAAAATTCCCATATATACCCCCATTTTTTTTGCAGGCAATGCATTAGCAAGAATGGCGTAAGGTACTGACAATATTGACGCCCAAGCAAAGCCGACACCTACCATCGATATAACCAAGTACGTTGGATCATGTATAAAGATAAATGAAACAAAGCCAGTGCCGCCCATAAATAAATTAATCATATGTGCTATACGTAAATTAAACACTTTAACGATTAAAGGGATACAGATGGCAGCAAAAACGGCGGTTAAATTATAAGTTGAAAATAAAACACCCACCCAATCTGCTCCTTTGTTGTATGCGGCAGAGGTGACATCAGAAGTGTTATAATGAAACTCTGTAATAGCTGCTGTGGTATAGGTCCACATGGCGAAGAAAGGAAACCATGAAAAAAATTGTACAACAGCTAATTGTTTCATGGTTTGTGGCATTGCGAATAAATCAGCCATGATATGAGCAAATCCATTATCCGTTTTATGCTGTTTATGCAGATAGCTGGCGATAAGCATACACATTCCAAAAGCTGTGAAGCCTCCGGTTAAAATATAGAGACTTTTATCTAAGCGCGATATGTTGCTATAAACTAACACACTACTGACGATGCCGATTATTAGCGTGATCATGCCATAAATACCATAAGGTGGTGTTACGCGAGGCATTGAATGAGTCGCTTTTGTGGTTTCTGCCTGTTCAAACGCGGCTAATTGTTCAGGTGAATATTCTTTGGTACTAAAGATAGTCCATAACACTGCCAGTAAAAATACTGCTCCGCCAGCGTAAAAAGCAAATTTCACTGAATCAGGTAACAGCCCTGGCGCAGCGGTATTGCTGATATTAAGCCAATTGGTCATGATCCAAGGCAATGATGATGCAACGACAGAAGCAACGCCAATAAAAAAACTTTGCATGGCATAACCCATGGCTCGTTGTTTTCTCGGTAACATATCACCCACAAACGCGCGAAATGGTTCCATGGAAATGTTAATCGAGGCATCCATGATCCATAACATACCAGCAGCCACCCATAAGGTAGGAGAGTTCGGCATAATAAAGAGTGACAAACTTGCTGCGATAGCACCAATTAAAAAATAAGGACGACGACGGCCGAATTTTCCCCAAGTATTATCACTCATATAGCCGATGATTGGCTGTACAATTAGCCCAGTTATTGGGGCGGCAACCCATAAAATTGCCATGTTACCGTAATCAGCGCCTAAGGTCTGGAAAATGCGACTGACATTGGCATTTTGTAAAGCAAAGCCAAATTGAATACCCATAAAGCCAAAGCACATGTTCCAAATTTGCCAAAAATTTAATGTTGGCTTTTGTTGCGCTATCGAGGAAGTTGACATTGTCATTTTAAATACCTAATTACTGAACTTGATTAGTCTAGCGCTTTAAAGCGAATGGCGGTACCACCGCTTGTTGCAAGTGATAGCGTTAAACTATCATTCGCTGAAACTGGCTTATTTTCAATGATTATTTCATACGGATTATCAATCCAGTTTGCTTTTTCACCGTCACGGTAGATTTGTGCTTGATAGCGCTTATCTGGTGACAAAAAGTCTAAAGATACGGTGATTTTACGCGCATCTTCATTAGTTAGAGCGCCTAAATACCAATCTTGACCAAGACGTTCTTGGCGTGCCATTACCACATATTCACCTATTTCGCCGTCAAGAGCTTTACTTTCTTGCCAATCGGTCGGTACATCGCGAATAAACTGAAATGCAGGTAAATTAGCTTCATAATTACGAGGAAGGTCTGATGCCATTTGAATCGGGCTGAATATAACCACATATAAGGCTAATTGTTTCGCCAGTGTTGTTTGTGGACGGTCTGTATCAGCACCTAAACCTTTGTATGCCATATTGAAGGTGCCAGGTGTAAAGTCCATTGGCCCTGCTAACATACGAGTGAAAGGTAAAATAGCGGTATGTGATGGCGGATTTGGTGGTGAACCCCACGCGTTATATTCTTGACCGCGAGCGCCTTCACGGCTGATCCAGTTAGGGTAGGTTCTGCGCAAGCCAGTATCTTTAATAGGTTCATGAGTGTTTATACTAATTTTATATTTGGCAGCAAGTGTCACGTTATCTAAATATTCATTAACCATGAATTGGCCGTCATGCCACTCAAAACGTGCGATACCGTGTTCATCAACACGCTTGATTTTACCACCATCTGCGACATAACCTGTTTTAACCTGACGAACGCCATGTTGTTGGTACAACTCAAATGCGTCAGCCATTTGATTACGGTAATTGGTTACATTGCCTGATGTTTCATGATGACCAACTAAACGTACACCTTTTGCCAGTCCATGATCTGTCACTGCTTTGAGATTAAAATCGTCATATGATTGAGTAAAGTTAAATACATCACCATTATCGTACCAATCTCCATCCCAACCGATGTTCCAACCTTCCACTAATACACCGTCGAAGCCATACTTTGCGGCAAAGTCCATGTAACGCTTGGTTTCTTCTGTGGTAGCTCCGTGTTTCTTACCGCTTCCCCAAGTGGTCTCCCCCACATGCATGCCCCACCAGATACCGACATATTTCCCTGGCTCTATCCAAGATGTATCTGTTAATTTACTGGGTTCATTAAGGTTTAAAATCAAATCAGAGTTGAGTAATCCCGCTGCATTCTTGCTTATTTGAATCGTGCGCCAAGGACTGGTGAAGTCAGGTGTTTTTCTTACTAAAACTCCATCATACCAAGGTGTTAAATCCGCTTTTAGTTTATTATGACGACCTTTTAGAATCGTCATACCAGCGTAGTCGACTAATGCGGCCTCGTGAATACTGATGTGTTCGCCACTAGCTAACTTCATCGTGAGTGGAGTATGAACAAGATCTATTTCCGATAATGGGGTGGTTTGGTAGATATACTCATATCTATTCCAGCCACGTGCTGGGATCCACCACGCAGTGGTTTTCTCTGCATTTGGCACGTTGAATTCTGTTAACTCATCGACGATGGCAATATTACCATCAAGGCCTGGTTGTTTGGGTACTTCATAGCGAAAGCCTATACCATCATTAAATACGCGAAAGCGTACGCTAAACTGGTTAGACTTATCTCTATTAGTGGTAAAATTCACGATTAATTCATGATGATTATCACGTACATTTTTGCGTTCGCCCCAAGGTAATTGCCATGTGCTGTCAGCGGTTTGTTGTTTGCTTGACGAAATTGTAAAGCCTTCCGCTAAATCCGCCGATTGTTGAAACCTTAAACCAAGCAGCGATGTATCAATCACTTGGTTGCCATTAAAACTAACGCGGTAGCTTGGTGTGTTTTCATCACTTACAGAGACCGTTATTTTGTTGTTTGGTGAGCTTACCTTAACTGTTTTAGCGATCAGGTTTGGTGCGTTTAAGTAAGTACTTGCAAAAAGAGTTGTTAGAACCAGCAGATTTTTCTTCATTATTTTTCCTGAGGGTTTATTAATGGTTAACAGCATAAAATTACTGATGGCAAATTACAGCTAGCTGCATACGTATTCAGCATAATTTCATCGCGACTTTGTCGAAATTCATGTTGATAAACGTTTTCAATATTGTGCTTATTGCTTGATAAAAACGGCAGTGGTGAGTGCCGGAACGGTAAAACTGTTGGCACTTATTTGACTTTCTTTAACAACGTTATCAATGCCTTGTTGTTGTATTGGATGAAGTTGGTAGTCGTTTGCCTTAGCAAAGTTGAGCGTTTTTCGACTACCTGAACTATTGAATATAACGAGGGTGCTCGGCTGGTTTTTATCTCCTTTGATGCTCATTGCAACCAAACCAAGCTGTTGTTTGCTGCCAGTATTATGAAATTGAACATTAGCAATAATGTGCTTGGCGGTGGTTAAGCGAAATAGTGGGTTAGACATTCTTATGTTGACCAAATCAAGAAAAGCCTTGGTGCTAAACGCAATATCTTCTGCAGAGACTATATCTTTGCCTGCGTTTTGATGGCGTAGTGTTAAAATGGTTGACCAATTTTGTTGGTCTTTTTCTGCTGGCGGCAAGCCGATCTCGTAATTATTTGATCGTTTGGTAAAATCTACATAGTTAAACCAGTCGCCATAATCATAGGAGTCACGCAAGAAACCTTTTGAGCGTAACATTTCACTGCCCATATGAATAAAAGGAATGCCTTGGGAAAATAACGGATACGCAAGAGATAAAAGCTGCATTCGCACACGCTGCTTAGTGGTTAACTCATAAGCAATACGATATTGGTTATTGTCCCACAATGTTTGATTGTCGTGCTTTGACACGTAGTTAATGGTGTCGGCAGGATCAAGTGCATAGCCTGTTGGTTGATCGCCATATGGAATTTCGCTTCCTTTTCGAATGGTATCTTCTGCGGTAAATAATGAATAGTTAGCTAAATTGCCAGTTAAACCAATTCTGAGTTGATCGGCTAACGCGAGATAACGTTGGCGATCGTCTTCTGTTTGCAGTTCATTAGGCAGTGTTGCTAAACCATTAGCAATACCTTGGCTTTTGCGAATATCTTGTCCTTGCGCATTAAATGCACCGCCTCTGACAGCGTCTCTTAATCTGTCGGTAAATGTACCAATTTCAGTTCCAGCAAGTGCTAGTTGACTGGCTTGCTCAAATCGCTGGTGATTGGCAACTTCACCAAAATTCCATCCTTCACCATAAAAGTAGGTGTCATCATCAAAGGCTTTAACGGCTTTACGGGCTTTAAGCATTGAAGACTTGGGTTGATGACCCATTAGGTCAAAACGAAAACCGTCAATTTTATAATCTCTTGCCCATACGACCAATGACTCAATCATTAATTTTTCCATCATTGCATGTTCTGTTGCGGTGTTATCGCAACAAGTTGACTGGGCAATTTTTCCTGTGAGTGCATCTAATCGGTGATAATAATTAGGAACAATTTTATCGAGAATAGCTGTTGGTGCTAAGCCTGCCTGATGAGTATGGTTGTAAACAACATCCATGATCACGCGAAATCCTAAATTGTGTAATGCTTGCACCATCGTTCTAAATTCAACAATGCGACTTATCCCATCAGGGTTTATTGCGTAACTACCTTCAGGCACTGTGTAATGGAATGGATCATAACCCCAGTTATAATTGTCTTGGCTTCGTAGTGCTGAAATAATAGCTTGCAGCTGTTTGCTAGTGCTAGGCAACGTTGCAAGATATTCATTTAATTGCTGTGATTTATCGGTTTTTAGTGCACAAATTTCTTCAAGTTGGCTTTTTCGGCAAATATCATTTAGTGAGCGGTTGATATCAATTACAGATTCGCTATTTTCATCTACCGTGCCTATATCGAAGGCTGGCAGTAAATGAATACTGTTTATTCCTGCTGTTCTCAATGCTTTTAAATGTTGCATTCCAGCGCTATTTTTCTCGGTAAACGCAAGGTATTTCCCTCGGTAATGCTTGTTTGATAGCGTCGTGTCGTGTGAACTAAAGTCACGAATATGAGTTTCATAAAAAATATTATCTTCAGGGGTTTTAACAGGGGTATCTAACTGCGTTAGCCAGCCAGTTGGCTGTGTGGAGGGATGATTTAAATCAATAATTTGTGAGTACTCACTATTGGTCGATAAGCTAAGAGAATATGGGTCAGTGGTAATCACTTCTTCTATTTTTTTCGTGCTTGGGTGATACAAGGTGATTTGATAGCGATAGAATTGTTCATTTAGCGATTGAGAAGTATCAGCTGACCAAATACCTGTGTTTTTATCTTCACTCATCTTGAGTTTGTAAGGTGGTATCGGGCGCTTAGTTTTATCAAAAAGTTGTACATTAATCGCCAGTGCTGTTGGTGCCCATAACTTAAATTGTACGCCATTATTCGTTAGTCGTGCGCCTAATTCATTATCTTCATTCGCATCTTTTTGTCCTGAGGTATAAAGCACATCGATAATGTTTGCGGTTTGAACATATGTACCTACGAGGTCGCCATGCTGTTGTTTATATACAATAAGAGGTTGTTTAAGTAATTGCTTTATTTGTTTGGTATGCGTTTTTATTTTGAAACACTGAAAGGTTTGTAAATGCGGGTACTTATTCGCTAACGCCGGACTTAATTGGCACTTAGTTAATGGCAATGTTTGGTCTATTTTTTCAGCATTGAACGTAGCCAGTGCTAATTCATCGGATGAAAATTGTGTGGCAACTACGATGGTATTTGGTGTTAACCAGTGGGCTCCCGCCAACGTTATATGACTCGATATTTTTTTTGGAGCAACTGTTGTAGTGCTGCTGTGTGAAAAATGTTGAAGTTGTGCATTTACTTGCTCTGTTATGCATAGCCATAACATGATGGTTAAAAAAAAGCGCATCTTAAATCCCGTTAATTTATAAGCAGTATAGTCGCTGAACGTTGCTTAATTTACGTTGCGAGGCCATGAATAAGAAGTAGTTGGGTATTATTGCATACGTATTCAATCATTTGGTTGAGTTGGCACTTTGTAAAATTTTGTTTAAAAATTACCCGCTATCTATAGTGAAGAATGCTATATTTTATCAGGGCTGTAACCAAATGTTTCAACACTAAAAAAGCCTTTATTGTCTTCATTTTGAATACGTATGCAGATAAATGCATAAATTGAATACGTATGCATAATGTATTTTTCAGAAGCCGACCTCTCTATATTTAGGTCATCCACGTGACAGTGGGTATCGACTTACACATGAAATATACATTTAGTTATTACAACAGCTATTGGATACGCTGAAAATTAAAATAAAGTACAGGGAAGGTAGGGGAGAGAATACAGATGGTTAAGTTTACACCGAGCAAGTTAACATTGGCGTTGTTGTCGACGGGTTTGATGGCAGTTAGCGCTTCATCGTTTGCTTTTGCACAGCAAACAGACGAAGAAAAAGAGCAAGCAAAAAAAGCAGACCAAGAGGTTGAAGTCATCGAAGTAAAAGGTCTTCGTGGCAGCTTAATTAAATCAATTAACACAAAACGTTTTTCTTCAAACGTTGTTGATGCCATAAGTGCCGAAGATATCGGTAAACTACCTGATTCGTCAATTGCTGATTCCTTATCACGTATTTCAGGGTTAGCTGCGCAGCGTTTGGAAGGTCGTGCGAGTGTTATTAGCATTCGTGGCTTTGGTGAAAACGAATCTACTACAACGCTAAATGGTCGTGAACAGGTGTCTATTGGTGATGGGCGTGGTGTTGAGTTTGATCTTTATCCATCCGAAATCATGAGCGGTGTTAGCGTTTACAAAACACCGAACGCATCAATGACCGGTGAAGGCATCGCAGGTGTCATTGATATGCAAACGATCAGCCCGCTATCAAAAGCGGAACAAGTGATTGTTATTAATGGTCAGTATGAAAAAAATGGCCATGACGCAGTGGTAGATGGCTATGATAATACCGGCCATCGTTTAAATTTCTCCTACATTGATCAATTTGCTGATGACACCTTAGGTGTCGCGTTAGCTTTTAATACGATGGAATCCCCTGGCCAAGAGAAGCAATTTGGTCGTCACGGTGACCCTTTTTTGTATGACCTGACTGATGAAGAAGGCAATAGCTATACTGGCATTAAAGGGGCGAATATTAAAGGCCGTTCGTCAGTATTAGAGCGTGACTCTGTTATGGCTGTTGTAGAATATGCACCAACAGATGACCTAACCATCACGGTTGATTCTCTATACGTTGATTTTAGTGATAAACGCTATATCGGGGCGATAGAATTCGGTTTTAATAACTGTGATGATGAAGGTAAGTTCCCAGACTGTGAATATACCATTAATAGTGTTGAAAACGGCTTTGTTACTGGTGCTACTTACCGTAATTTTCCTTTTTATGTAAAAAACAATCAAGAGCATCGCACAGCTGATTTATTAAACTTAGGGTTAAACATCGAATACCGTGTTAATGATGACCTAACAGTAACATTTGATGCCAGCTCTTCTGAAGTAGAGCGTGATTTATATCAGCATGCTACGTTTGGTGGCGCATCATCTTTTGCGGGTAACGAAGTAACGTATCAATTAAATAAAGACGGTTCGGGCGGTACTTTTGAAAGTTCACTTGATTATGGTGACCCTAGTGTTGTTGGCTTAGGTGACATTATGGGTTGGGATCTTGCTGGTGAACGATCAAACCCGAAAGTAGAAGATGAAATTAAGTCATTTAAGCTTGCAGCTAAGCACATGCTAGAAAGCGACGTGTTTGACTCGATTGAATTCGGTTTGGCATATCGTGAACGTGATAAACAAAAAACGATTAGCTACTCAAAAACAGATGTTTTACCGTCTGCGATGATCCCAGGTACTAATGTAGCTGCTATTTCACCTGAATACTTGCTGGGTACAGTTGATTTAACACACGCAAATATGGGTCATACGCTTATTTTTGATCAAGAAGCATTACTTTCAAGTGGCGCTGTTTATAGCGAAACAGATGTAACGTATTCTTGGGGCAAAATTAATGATGCCTTTCAGGTGAGTGAAGAAGTATCTGCAGCATTCGTGCAAGGTAATATTTCAACAGAAATAGCCGGTAAATCGGTACGCGGTAATGTTGGCTTACGCTACATCAAAACAGAGCAAAGCTCTATTGGCGACACGTTTGGCTGGAGTGGAATAGATACTAAATTAGATTTCTCGCACTCATATTCAAACTTCTTACCAAGCGTTAATATTATTGTTGACGTATCAGATGATGAAATTCTACGCTTTGGTTTTGCTAAAACTATTGCCCGCCCTACGATGGATGATATGAAAGGTGGTATTTTAGTTGAACCAACAAGCTGGAGTGGTAATCCTGACGACACAGATATTAATGGCAATTATTGGCGAGCTTCAGGGGGCAACTATCAATTAGAAGCCCGTGAAGCAAATGGCTTTGATTTAAGCTATGAGAATTATTTCTCAGATGAAGGCTACTTCTCGGTAGCGTTATTTTATAAGAAAATTAAAAACTGGAACTTTGATAGCGTTTATGAAACCGAACTTCCGTTAGATGATGCATCGTTATCAACGCACCCTGTTGCAAGCAATATTGATGGTTTTAGCGATAAAACAGCTACCGTGAATGCAAAAGAAAATGGTGGTGAAGGTGACTTACGTGGTGTTGAACTTTCAGTGTCATTCCCTTTTAAAATGATTGATGAAAGCTTGGAAGGCTTTGGTATTTTTGCCAGCCATACAATGGTTAAGCAAGATATGAAAGACTTTAATGGTGATGATTATACGTTACCTGGCCTGTCTGAGCGTGTTTCAACCATTACCGCGTACTATGAAAAAGACGGCATTCAAGTGCGTACTTCGATGCGTAAACGTTCTGATTTTACCGCGTCAATCTATTCAACTATTGGCTTAACCACTGAACAACGTTTCGGCTTAGGTGAAACGTTAGTTGATGCGCAAATTGGTTACGACGTTACTGATAGCCTATACATATATGTGCAAGGCCAAAACCTAACGAATGAGGCATTTCAAACTAAATTTGACGATGCTGACTACGCTACCGATCAATACTTTGATTATGGTCGTAGTTATCAAGCAGGGTTTACCTATAAATTTTAATGGTAATACCTTTTATGGTTAGTTGAATAAGTGCCCTGGTAATGTCATGTTATTGGGGCATTCTACTTTTTCTCCTATTGAAATTTACCCTTCGGTGCTTAGGTCGAGAGAATTATCATGAAAAATAAAGTGAATAAGGTTGTTATTTTAGGTGGCGGCACGGCAGGGTGGATGTCGGCAGCGCTGTTAGTGAAAACCTTCGGCAATAAACTAGATATTACGCTAATCGAGTCAGATCAAATAGGCACTATTGGTGTTGGTGAGGCGACAATACCGCCGATTATGCATTTTAATGAAGAATTAGGTATTGACCCTAAAGCTTTTATCAAAGCCACTAACGCTACGATAAAGCTTGGTATTGAATTTGAAAACTGGGGAACAGTTGGTAATCGTTATATGCACGCCTTTGGTGATATCGGTAAAAGTTTTCCGCTTTGCGATTTTAATCACTTTTTTACAAAAGCACACCACGCGGGGCTTAACTATGACTTTTGGGACTTTTCATTAAATTACCAAGTTGCTAAGCGTAATGCCTTTGCGTTACTCGATAAAATACCCGGCTTAAACCTTAATGGACTCGCGCATGCTTATCATTTTGATGCTGGACTTTATGCAAAATTTCTAGCTCAATATTGCCAAGCCAAAGGCGTGAAGCGAATCGAAGGAAAAGTTGCACAGGTTGATCAATGTGAAAAAACAGGAAATATTCTGTCATTAACCTTAGAAAATAGCACTAAAGTGGCAGGTGACTTGTTTATTGATTGTTCTGGAATGAAAGGGCTGCTGATCGAACAAAATTTGAATACCGGTTTTGAAGACTGGTCTCATTGGTTACCTGCTGATAGTGCTGTAGCAGTACCTAGTGAAAGCGTTTCTCCGATTAAACCATTTACACAATCAATTGCCCATGAAGCTGGCTGGCAGTGGCGTATTCCATTGCAGCATAGAACGGGTAATGGCTTTGTATATAGCTCAAAATATTTAACAGATGAACAGGCCCAACAATGCTTGCTTGCAAATTTAGATGGTAAAGCGCTAGCAGAACCGAAAGTGATTAAATTTAAAACCGGACGTCGTTTAAAGCAATGGCATAAAAATGTGGTTGCTATTGGTTTGTCGAGTGGTTTTTTAGAGCCGTTAGAGTCAACCAGTATACATATGATCCAGAGCGCGATTGTGCGTTTAGTGAAGCTATTTCCTCATCAAGGTATTGATGAGGTGATGATAGAAGAATTTAACCGTCAATCTAAACTTGAATACGAGCGTATTCGTGACTTTATTATTTTACATTACAAGCTTAATCAACGTGACGATAGCAAGTTTTGGCGTGACTGCCAGCGAGTAGAAGTGCCCCAGTCTTTAAAGCATAAAATGGCGTTATTTAAGTCTTCAGGGTTAGTGTTTCGAGAAAATGATGAGCTTTTTACAAAAATTGCCTGGCAGCAGGTATTTTTAGGTCAAGGGTTAATTCCTGATGATTATCATCGGAGTGCAGATCAATTAAACACTGATGAATTAAATGAAATGCTTTACAGTATTAAACAAATAATGACTAAAACGGCTGAAAAGGTACCACCGCATCATCAATTTATTGATGCATGTATTCGCTGATATAAGCGATTAAAAGTAAAAAAAACCAGTGCATTGCACTGGTTTTTTACGTTCAGTTTACGTTATTTAACTGCGCGATAAAGCGCAAATGACAAACCTGGCAGAGAAATACGTGACTGTTCACCGACTGTTTCTATTAATGCTTGTTCAGACGGATGAATGAGTTGATATTGTTTATCAAGAGTTAATAGTGCTGATTGCTCAGCAATTGCTGTGTTAAAAGCAATTAAGTAATCATCTTGTTTATCTTGCTTACGCAGTATTAATAAGCCTGCTTTATTTTGAGTCAATATAACTTCTTGCTCGCCGACACGTAAGGTTTCATGTTGGTGGTAAAGGGCCGCTAATTTTGCAAAGTAAGTAAATAACGGGTGACTGATATCAAAATTATCCTGTGCAGTACTTGCTGTTGTTTCCAACAATTTCTGGGCATTATGGGTAGCTACTTTAGATGGCATCATGTCTTGCCGCGCGTTGTGGTTATCACCTGTACCAATAAAGCCCTGTTCATCACCATAATAAATAACAGGTACTCCTCTTAAGAAAAAAGTCATTGCACTGGCTAGTTTGAGTCGTTGGCTAATTTCTTGGTGACTAAACTTTTCTTGCTTAGCAAGCAAATAGGCAAAGCGGCCCATGTCATGATTACCAGTAAAGTTTAATAATTGATTGGCATTTTTATATAAACCGTCTTGTGCAAAAAGTGTACTAAACAATGCAGTAGGCTTTTGTTCGATTAACGTTTGATACAACACTGACTGTAGGCCAAAATCGAGCACAGAAGGTAAAGTGCCTTGCGTAGTGTATTTACTTAGCTCAGCGGGGTTGCCACTATAAACTTCACCAAACATAAAGAAGTTTTCTATGCCTTGAGCTTTGGCATGATCAGCAAGTGCAGGAATAAACTGTTGCCAAAATTCAATATTGACGTGTTTTACGGTATCGATTCGAAAGCCATCAGGTTTAAACTCGCTGATGATGTGCTGGTAAATTTCGATCATACCGTCAACGACTGCTTGCGATTCAGTATTTAAATCATCAAGGCCGAAAAAGTCACCATTTAATGAATTTTCACCACTAAAAGTAGAGTCACCTTGGTTATGATAATGTTTAGGATGATTTAACCACGTTGGTGTTTTAAGTTGCTCATTACCTTTTTGAATGACTGTTTGATACCCCTTGCCTTGAGCTAGCTTAGCAAGAGAGATGTAAGGGCAGGCTTCGCCGCTTTCAGACCATCCTGAACCGTCTTGTCCATGGCATTCTTTGTATTTGATCACATCAGCAGTGTGATTGGTGATAATGTCAAAAAATATTTTAATATTGCGTTTATGTGCTGCATCAATTAAAGCTTTAAGGTCATCATTACTCCCTAGGTGAGGGTCAATTTCGGTGAAATCTAATACCCAATAACCATGATAGCCAGCAATATCTCCTTGTACTGCTTGATTACGTAAAATAGGCGTTAACCAGATACTTGTAATACCAAGTTGTTCTAAATAGGGAAGTTTATTCGTTAATCCAGCGAGATCACCACCATGGAAATACTTTTCATCGCTTGGGTTAAACCCGCCAAAAGAAATAGGTATTTCTTTCGCACCATTGTCATTTCTGGTATCACCGTTACTAAAACGATCGGGTAATACGAAGTAAAAGACTTCATCTTCAATCGGTCTTTGTTGATAAGGTGCTAAATCACTCGCGATGGTTGGTGTGATTGAAGGTTGTAGCGGTTGAGGGCTGTTTTTTTCATGTATGCAACCAAACATAAAAGCTGCACAGCAACTCAATATAAGTGTGGTCATTAGTGTTTTTAAGCTTAATGTCATAAGTTGCCTTGTTTTTTATTGTTACGTTAGCAAAGGTCATTTGTATTGATAGTACAAATATCTAAGTGACAAGTATAAAAATTACATACGTATGCATAGCGATTCAGGCATTGATTACTCATGCATACGTATGCAGTAGCATTGCACTAAGCCATGGGGCTACTTATGCTTACAAGGTCTCGATAAATCGTGACTGGCTACTGTCATATAATGCTTTAAGCCACATGATTAATATAAAATAAAGTAGATTGGACTTGTATGGAAATTCAACCTTGGTGGCGTGGCGCCGTAATATATCAAATTTATCCTCGCAGTTTTATGGATGCCAACAATGACGGCATTGGCGATCTTGCTGGGATTGTTGAAAAATTCCCTTATATTAGAAGCTTGGGCGTGGATGCTGTTTGGATTTCGCCGTTTTTCAAATCACCGATGAAAGATTTTGGTTACGATATTAGTAGCTATCGTGAAATTGATCCGATGTTTGGTAACATGGACGATTTTGATCGCTTAATGAATAAAGCGAAAGAATATGATATTAAAGTCGTGATAGACCAAGTGTTAAGCCATACATCTGATCAACATCCATGGTTTATTGAAAGTCGTCAAAATAAAACCAATGCGAAAGCTGATTGGTATGTGTGGGCTGACGCTAAAGAAGATGGTACACCACCTAATAATTGGTTATCTATCTTCGGGGGTTGTGCGTGGCAATGGGAGCCTCGTCGCCAACAATACTATTTACATAATTTTCTTACCTCGCAACCCGATTTAAATTTTCACCACCCTGAAGTGCAAAAAGCAGTGTTAGAAAATGTTGAATTTTGGCTAAAACGTGGTGTTGACGGGTTCCGCTTAGACGCGATTAATTTTTGTTTTCATGATCAACAATTACGCGACAATCCCGCCAAAGCGCCAAAAGACAGAAAAGGCCGCGGGTTTAGCGAAGATAACCCTTATGCTTTTCAGTATCATTATTACAATAATACACAACCTGAAAATATCGCCTTTATGGAAGATATTCGCCAATTAATGGATAAGTATCCCAATGTGGTGGCATTAGGTGAAATTTCTTCAGAAGACTCTTTGCAAACGATGGCTGATTACACTCAAGGTAATAAGCGATTACACATGGCGTATAGTTTTGAATTATTAACACCAGACGGTAGTCCTAGCTATATTCGACAAACCGTTGAAGCATTAGAAGATAAGTTGGTTGATGGTTGGCCGTGTTGGGCAATTGGCAATCATGATGTTATGCGAGTAGCTTCGCGTTGGGGCAATGAAAATAATCGTCAAGCACAGAGTAAAATGTTTAACGCGTTGCTTGCCTCGCTACGAGGCAGTGTGTGCAGCTACCAAGGTGAAGAACTTGGTTTAACCGAAGCAGACATTGCCTATGATGACTTACAAGACCCTTACGGTATTACTTTTTGGCCAACCTTTAAAGGACGAGATGGTTGCCGCACTCCAATGCCATGGTCAGCGCAAGAAAGTAACGCAGGGTTTTCCCAAAGTGATTATTTGTGGCTACCGGTAAGCGATGCGCATCAAATTAATGCTGTTTCAGTGCAGCAAAACCAACCATCGTCGGTATTAAATGCTTATCAAACCTTTTTAAGCTGGCGTAAAAGTCAATCACCTTTGCTATATGGTGATATCAACTTTTTAGAGAGTAGCGACGATAAACTCGTATTTACGCGTCAGTACCAAGGGAATACACTATATGTATTGGCTAACTTCTCAGACACTACCGTGGTATTTGATTTACCCAACTCAGCGTACCAGCTAGTGGAAGGTCATGGTTTCTTAATTGCTGACGTTTCAACGAATGAACAACATACAACTGTTACGGTAGCGCCTTATCAAATAGCGTATCTCGCTCAATAGTTTTTATATTTCGTTAATAAAAACCATCGCACTTACTTGTTCGATGGTTTTTTTGTGCCTAGCAAAAAACACTATATGTACCCTGAACGTGGGCTATTGAGCGGTTGCTTTTTAATGATTTGTTGTCGACAAACGTGAGACTCTTTTGAATTTTGTGGTATAGTTTTTGACCATGTTTACACATACGCCAAACAGCAACATGCCTTATGTTAAGTGCAAATAATAGTATTTAAATTATGATCAATGTTAAACAAGCAGACCTAACTATTGAGCAAGAAATTACCGCATGTTATCAGCGTGAGTCAGGTGCTGTATTGGCCACGCTTATGCGTTTATTGAATGGTCATTTTGATTTGGCGGAAGAAGCGTTACAAGATGCATTCACGGCAGCTTTAACGCAATGGCCAAAAGACGGTGTACCTAAAAAACCTCGAGCTTGGTTAATTTCAACAGGGCGATTTAAAGCGATAGATAAACTTCGTAAAAATAGCAGCTTCTCTCATTATCTCAATTCAACGATACCTGACGATATGGTGCAAACTGCATCTTTTGAAGATCCAGAAACCATCGAAGATGATTTATTGCGATTGATCTTTACTTGCTGTCATCCTGCATTAGCCATCGAAGCAAGACTTGCGTTAACCCTTAGAGAAGTGTGTGGCTTAACAACAGAAGCGATAGCTGCGGCATTTTTAATTCCGGTACCAACCCTTGCGCAACGTATTGTTCGAGCGAAAAATAAAATTTGCGAATTACAGATACCTTATGAAGTACCCGATAAGGATCAATTACCCGAGCGGTTAACGTCGGTATTAGCTGCTTTGTATTTATTATTTAATGAAGGCTATTCGGCAACCGTTGGCCAAGATGTTACATGCACAGAGCTATCTTTAGAAGCTATCCGACTAACGAGGCTGCTTTCTGAGTTAATGCCACAAAAAGAAATTATTGGCTTATTAGCATTAATGTTACTTCATGATGCTCGCAAAAAAGCGCGTATGGATGAGCACGGCGAACTTGTTTCTTTAGAAGAGCAAAATAGGTTGTTATGGGATCAGCCTCAAATAGCAGAAGGATGTCAGCTGGTAAAAGAAGCGTTATCGTTGGGGCCGGCTGATATTTATACATTGCAGGCAGCTATAGCCGCTGTTCATGGTGAAGCGCAACATTTTGAGGAAACAAATTGGGCTGAAATCACCGGGTTATATCAAGTACTTTTATCGATAAATTTCTCACCGATTTACGCGTTAAATCATGCGGTCGCACTATCGATGCGAGACGGGCCTACTGCCGGTTTAAAGGCAATAGAAGCAATAGAAGGCGATAAAGCATTACAACATTATTATTTACTTTATGCTGCTAAGGCTGACTTATATCGACAACTTGCGCAAAAGGAAAAGGCTTTGTCTGCTTACCAACGTGCCTTGGGTTTAACCCAGCAAGCACCGGAGAAACGTTTCATTGAAAAAAGAATGGCGGCGCTTTAATTTTTTTGCTGCCTTGTCGAAATCGATGTTTGCTGTACGACTACTCTTAGAACACCTAAAAATGAACGAGTAAGGAGTATAACAATGACATCGATGATTTTTGTCAATTTACCAGTGATGAACTTATCGGCAGCGATAAAGTTTTATCAAGCCATTGGTTTTGATAATAACCCCAAATTTACTGACGATACAGCGGCATGTATGGTGTGGAGTGAAAGTATTCATGTCATGCTGTTAACGCATGATAAATGGCGTCACTTTACCCAACGACCTATCCCTGATGCTACATCAAGTGAAGTAATGCTGGCTTTATCATTACCGAATCGTGAACAAGTTGAACAAATGACCCAAGCTGCGGGCGCATGTGGTGGAACTGCAGATATTAACGCGATCCAAGACTATGGTTTTATGTATGCTAGAGCATTTACTGATCTTGATGGCCATGTTTGGGAAGCCATGTGGATGGACCCAGCAGCAGCGGCTGAATAATAAAACACATTTTCTAACGGGGTGAACAAAGATAAGTAGCCCTCGTAATAGTGCTAATAGGAGAATAACATGACTTATATAGATGGCATGGTGGCAGCAGTACCAAAAATGAATAAAGAAAAGTTTAAAGCACATGCTGAAGCATTTGATGCAGCCTTTATTGAATGGGGCGCATTGCGCGTAGTGGAATGTTGGGAAGATGATGTTCCCGATGGTAAACAAACAGACTTTCGTCAGGCCGTTAAAGCAAAACCTGATGAGCAAATCGTATTTTCGTGGATAGAGTGGCCTGACAAAGCAACTCGCAATGCCGGCATGGAAAAAATGGAACAGGCAATGAAATCTGATCCAAAGATGAATATGGAGTCTAACCCCATGCCTTTTGATGGTATGCGACTTATCTATGGTGGATTTGTACCTATGATCACCCTGAATAAATAGCACGATTAACGTATTTATAGTCGGGGGAGTGTGGTTAAGTTTATCAAGTTATCCCCCGTTTTTTTTGTTATGTAACATTCATTAAACAATGTAGATAAGCGATAGGAAATGCAGATGAAATATTTATGCTTGGTTTATTATGATGAAACTAAAATGGGGAACTTATCCCAAACACAGTGGGATGATTTGAATCAGGAATGCATTGCCTGTGTTGAAGGGTTAACCACGGCGGGTAATTTTATTGATGGTGCGCCTTTAATGACAACAGATACGGCATTAAGTGTTCGCATTCGTGATGACAAGCCGTTAATTACCGATGGACCATTTGCCGAAACGAAAGAGCAATTAGCAGGTTTTTATATGCTGGAAGCCCGAGATATGAATGATGCGCTTCGGTTAGCACAAAAAATACCTCCTGCTCGCTACGGCACTGTTGAAGTTAGACCTGTTCGCGAGCTAAAACATGATGGTAATGACAGATAAATAATGAAGTAATAAACGTTAATGATTCATTCTCGTTTTTTTGCACATTAATAGATGAAATTAAGTAATTGATACGCCATAAATAATAATATAAAAGCAATAAAGCTATCAAAAATTCTCCATTTCACTGTTGAGCTAAGCCAGCGCTTTAACGTTGGAGAAAACGCAGTCAGTGCAATAAACCAAATAATTGAGCCTATACAGGCACCAAAAGCAAACATTTGAGGTGAAGGTTGTAATGCGCCGATACTACCAAGTAACACTACTGTATCTAAATATACATGAGGGTTTAAGAAACTGATCATTAATGTTTGTGAGACAGTAACTTTCCAGTGATAAGTATTTGCTTTTGCGGTACTTAATCCTGAACTACCTTGATAAGCTCTATAGGCTGCACCTCCTGCTAGATAAATTAACATGAGCACACCACCATAGGTAAGCCAGGGAATTATAGCGGGTAAGAGTGCTTTAATTTCACTTGCGGCATATACGCCAAGAATTATTAGCAAAACATCTGAAAAAATACATGCAGATGCTAAAGCAAAACGGTTTGCACCAGCCATGCTTTGACTTAATACCCAAATGTTTTGTGCACCAATGGCAATAATTAAGCTTAATCCAAGCATGATCCCTGAGAAAAAAGATAACATGTTAGCCCTTACGTTTATTCTCTGAAAAAGGTGAGTTTATGTTGGCATCATACGTAAATCTCATTATTATTCTAATGAATAATAATGTTTATACATGAGTATTTATCATGATGGATTATCAGTTGCTAGAAGCCCTTCACGCGATAGTAAATGAAGGTGGTTTTGAAAAGGCGGCAAACAAACTTTTTATTACCCAGTCCGCAATAAGTAGAAGAATACAAACGCTTGAATCGCTGTTAGGTGAACCAGTATTAATACGATCAAAACCGCCAAAACCGACGGGTAAAGGAATACGTTTGTTAAACCATTTCCAACAGGTTTTACAATTAGAAATGGAGTTAAATATAGAGTCACTTGCTGATACAGCAGTTAGTGCGATGCCAATCACTATACGCCTAGCAACCAATCGAGATTCATTAGCTACTTGGTTACCAGAAGCGTTAAGTATTTTAAATGGGCTAGATCAACAACAGGTGAAATTCGAATTACTAGTTGACGACCAATCTGTTGTGCTTAATAAAATGAAATCTGGCGAGGTGATGGCATGTATTTCTTCAGAGCCTAACGCGATTAATGGCGGCAAAGTAAGTTATCTAGGTATGTTGCGTTATCGAGCTGTCGCATCTCCGACATTTTTAGCTAAATATAAGGTGGTTGTCGTTCAAGATTTGATTAAATGCCCATGTCTAATTTTTGATGAAAATGACAACTTACAACATCAATTTTTGGCAGATATTGTAAAAGGCGATACTGATTTTGTTCATTTATTGCCATGCCCTGAGGGTTTTAAACAAGCGTTAATCGCAGGGGTTGGCTATGGTATGTTACCTGAGTTGCAATGTGTTGATGCATTAGCCGAAAATAAACTAATTACCCTAGGAGACGAATACTTTATTGATGTACCTTTATATTGGCATTATTGGCAATCAGAAGCGCCACAATTAAAAGCGTTGAGAACACAAGCATTAGCAGTAGCATCATTACGTTTGCATCAACCTGATAAATAGTGGTAAAGGCGATTTATGTCTATCATTGCAGAATAATCATTCACGCAACAGTCTGTTAAGCTCTTTAATTAGCTCATCTTTTTCTAAGGGTTTGGATAAGTAACCATCAAAATATCGGCGATATAGATCTTGTTCGTTCTTTAATGCGTTGGCAGTTAACGCAATGATGGGTTGCTCAGGTGCCTCTGCCTTTATTTTTTTACAAGCGGTTAAACCGTCCATTTCTGGCATTTGTATATCCATAAAAATAAAGTCTGGGTCGCAAGTATGAAATTTATTAATCGCATCAACACCGTCATTGGCCATTACAATATTAGCATTGGTAGGTTTCATCATTTTAGAAATAACAAGTTGATTTATTTTGTTATCTTCAGCAATGAGAATTGTTTTATCGTGCATATCAGGGTAGAGAGTATCAAGTGTTATGCTGGTAGATTTGTCACCAGTGGCTGCTGTTAATGGCAAGGCTACAGCGATAGTTGTACCTTTATTGATCTCGCTTTGAACATTGATAGAACCTTTCATTAGCTTCACTAATTTTTCTGATATGGGTAAGCCAAGACCAGTGCCACCAAAGCGACGTGTTGTAGAGGTGTCTGCTTGTTCAAACCGAGTAAATAAACGCTTTAACGTTTGTTGATCAATACCGATACCGGTATCTTTAATGGTAAATAAAACACCATTATGTTTTTCGGCACTTGCAGTGATGCTAACTGAACCTTGCTCGGTGAATTTAATCGCGTTAGAAATTAGGTTAATCAATATTTGCCGAATACGTACGATGTCGCCCAGCCAACATTCGTCTTTAACTTGGTTATCGAAGCTTAAACTAATATTTTTACCTTGAAGTAACAGTGACAATTCAGAATTTAATTGTTCCATTAACACAGGTAGCTTAAATACTTCATTTTCTAACTCAAGCTTTCCCGCTTCAATTTTCGAAAAGTCGAGAATATCATTGATTATGGTAATGAGGGATTTAGTTGAATGATAAGCGGTTGAGATGAGCTTATTATTCTCAGCGTCAAACTTTTGTTCTTTTAATAATTGAATCGTACCGTAAACGCCATTTAAAGGAGTACGTAATTCATGGCTCATGTTAGCTAGAAATTCTGATTTTGCGATTGATGCTTGTTCAGCTTTTATTTTGGCTTCTTTTAGCTCGTGCTCATGTTGTAGTGTTTCAGTTAAATCGTAAGCTATTCCTAAGTAACCCAATGATTCTGAGGTTGAATTCGCTAACGAGGTTACACTGAGCTTAACTTGAATATGCTCGCCTGATCTACTGACATATGTCCACTGGTTGGTATCTATATCGACGTACTTAGTTTTCACCACAAACACGTCAAACCCTGGTGAAATATTTTCATTGAGCTCTTTTGAGAGCTCAATGGCTTTGGCAATAACTTCACGCTCAAGATGAAATAGTGCAGGCGAATGAATATTAATGACTTCATCAGCACGATAGCCTAATAATTTTTCTGCAGCAGGGTTAAACACTTGAATGATCCCTGCTTGATCTGTTGCTATTACAGCGTACGCTGCATTTTTTAGTATGGTGTCATTAAGCAAGTTGGCTTGTTTCAGCTCATTGGTTTTATTTTCAACGGCTATGGATAATTGTGAGTTGGTAAGTGTTAACTTATCCTCTCGTGCTTTGGCTATATCTATTTGATATTGCGCTAGCTGCGCTTTTCGTTGTAAAGCTAAGTGCAATAAAAAATACGATAATAGTGTAACTAACGTGAATATTGTGCCTGTCATCATCCCTAAATATTGATGAGGTAAATTTAAATTTTGTAAAAAACTTTCGGTGGCAAATAACTTAACTTCCCATGTGCGGCCATAAATAGGCACCGCTTGAGCAATGTATTGCACACGGCTTAAATTTTCAGCCTGTGGTTGGTAAAAAGGCACGTTATCCGTTGTGTCGCTAATGGCGAGTAGATCATCACCAACTTGTGTTACTGTGGCTAAAATTTCACCTATCAGCAGAGGGGCATAGGTCCAACCATAAACGGTATTTTCAATCTCATTGTTCGACTGCGGTATGCCACTGTTGTTATACACGGGTTTAACTAATAAAAATCCATGTTCCACTTTTCCGGTTGCTTGTACCAGAGTAATAGGAGCCGTTAAGGTCGTTTGATTATTTAGCGCTGCATTTTCTAAAGTAACTCTGCGATTTTTCTCTGAACCAACGTCTAAGCCAATCGCCTTTTTATTAACAGACTCAGGAAAGATATATTGAATAATAAAACGCGTTCTTTTATGTGGAGTTAATGAGTTTATCGTAAATGTTTTATCTGGCCTGTCTTGAATTGCTTGCTGAATAAATTGTGGTTCATTTGCTACTGATACAGGCTTTATCAGGCCAAAACCTCTTGCTCCTTTGTAGCGTTCCGGATAGTTTTGAGCATTGCTAAACGTGTGAATTGTTTGATGCGTATGGTTCTGACGTTCGTGCGATAACAGCGCCGAATGTACACTGGCAACGCCTAAGGCATAATGATCAAGTCGCTCAATAATGCCATTGGTAATAAAGTTTAATCGTGTTTTTAATGCTTGTTGAATTTGATTTTCAATCTTCTCTTGATGACTAAATTGTTGGTAAGCGGAAAATACAAGTCCAAAAATAATTATTAAACAACTAAATAAAAATTGCTGCTTAGATAGATTTAGCTTAGAGAATGACAGAATTTAAACCCTCAAATGTGTTCAATCTACTATAAACGATAACGGTGTAGTAAGCTTTCCGAGTAATGAGTCGGAAAATTAACAAAATATAAGTGCACTATTACAACGGCTACGATGAAATATGCTTTTTAAGTATATAGTGTTACCTTGGGTTATCAATATTGTTTTACCAAATTGATAAGCAGATGCCAATTGAATTTATCTTGATATTCTGCCACCATCTTTTTTTTCGAGTTTAATGCCGTGATGAATTTATTTTTTACATTACTCCTGACCTCGCTTTTCTCTGCCTCGGTGTTGGCTGAACAAGCAAGAATTGCTGTTGCATCAAATTTCATTTTACCGATGAAATCGCTTATTGAAACATTTGAAGCAGATTCACCTTATGATATACAAGCGTCTTACGGTTCTTCGGGAAAGCTCTTCGCACAAATATCTCACGGCGCACCTTTTGACATCTTTTTATCTGCCGATCAAGCAAAGCCTGATGCCCTTATTTCTAAAGGCTTAGCAACGGCAGAGCATCGTTTTACCTACGCTCAGGGGAAATTAGTGTTATGGTCGAGAAACCATTATTCAGCACAAACCGCCTCTGAACTGTTAACAGGCGGACAATTTGTAAAAGTTGCACTTGCAAACCCTAAATTGGCCCCTTATGGCGCGGCTGCAAAATCGGTATTAGTGAATTTGTCATTGGAAAAAGTAACGAGGAAAAAGTGGGTAATGGGAGAAAACATTAGCCAAGTGTATAGTTTTGTTGCGTATGGCAGTGTTGATATAGGTTTTGTGGCGCAATCTCAATTGAATACGAGTAAGGTGAGTGGACAAGTATGGCAAATACCTAGTTCACTTTATGAGCCCATTAATCAAGATGCGGTATTATTGATGAAAAGCAAAACGAATAAAGCAGCCATGGCTTTTTGGACATTTTTGCACACAGATGTAGCCAAAAAGTTAATTCAGGCGTACGGCTACGAGACTTTTTGATGTTAACGACTACTTTACTTTCAGCAGAAGATTTTGCTGCGATTTGGCTAACGATAAAACTGGCAACTACGGTTACTGTCTTATTGTTGTTGGTAGGCACTCCTATTGCGTGGTGGTTAACGCATACAAACAGTCGGCTTAAAGCCTTTGTAAATGCCTTAGTTACTTTGCCCTTAGTATTGCCGCCCACAGTTATTGGTTTTTATTTACTGATCACAATGGGGCCTGATGGTTTTATTGGCCAATTCACACAAATGCTTGGCCTTGGCATATTACCTTTTACTTTTTGGGGATTGGTGATCGCTTCTATGATTTATTCGTTACCTTTTGTTGTGCAGCCAATTCAAAATGCAATGCAGGCGGTAGGTAAAAGACCATTAGAGGTTGCTGCAACCTTGAGGGCCGGGCCAATAGAACAATTTTTTACGGTCGTTTTACCTTTAGCAAAACCAGGCTTTATCAGTGCTGCGGTATTAGGCTTTGCCCATACCGTGGGTGAATTTGGTGTTGTATTGATGATTGGCGGTAATATTCCAGATGAAACGAAAGTGATCTCAGTGCAGATTTACGATCATGTTGAAGCGTTGCAATACAGCCAAGCACATACGTTATCGTTAACCATGGTATTATTCTCATTTGCGGTATTGTTGTTATTACACTCGGTGCAACGTCGTTCGAGCTCGAGTTTATTTTCAGCGAAAGGACAGTCGTCTAATGGCTAATCAACCGCAGTTATCAGCAAAATTTTCGTTAACAAGAAAGCAGAAATCACAGAATCACTGCTTTGAGTTAGCCGTTGATTTTTCAATCCCTTTTCGCGGTGTAACGGCTATTTTTGGTCATTCAGGTTCTGGAAAAACAACGCTGTTGCGTTTAATTGCCGGCTTGGAGAAGTGCCAGCAAGGGCAGTTGATAGTTGACCAACATATTTGGCAGCAAGCGGAGGTGTTTTTACCAACCCATCAACGCACTGTAGGGTATGTATTTCAAGAACCGAGCTTGTTTGATCATTTAACCGTTACCAAGAATTTACAATACGCACTTAAACGTGCTGATTCACCCGTTACAAAAACACACTATAATGAAGTAATTCAGTTGCTTGCGCTTGATACACTACTAACACGATATCCAACTCAGCTTTCAGGTGGTGAGAAGCAACGCGTTGCTATTGCTCGGGCTATTTTTATTCAGCCAACGGTATTACTGATGGATGAGCCTCTTGCTTCACTAGATGGGAAACATAAAGCAGAGATATTAGCGTATTTAGAATCGTTAACAGCCATTGTTAATATTCCTATTATTTATGTCAGTCACTCGGTGGATGAAATAATGCGTCTTGCTGATCATGTTTTAGTGCTAGAGGCTGGGAAAATTAGTGCGCAAGGGAATGTTTTCGATGTGTTTTCACGTTTAGACACAAGGTTAGGGCAAGATAAAGGGGTAGTGTTATCAGGGAAAATTGTTGCGTTTGAACCACAATGGCGGTTGGCAAAATTTGAATTCTCTGGTGGTCATTTATGGCTTGCTGATCACGATTTTAATCTTAACCAAGAAATTCGTGTTCAGGTGAAGGCTTCCGATATTAGTGTTACTAATACATGTCTTGATGACTCGAGTGTTTTAAATCGCTTAGCTGCAAAGGTTGTCGCTATTAGCGAACAAGCAGAACACGCTATGGCGTTAGTGCAATTAAGTGTCGGAGACAGTCAGTTTATTGCGCAATTAACACGAAAATCGATCGCAAGTTTAGCTTTATCTCCCGACAACGAAGTGTGGTTACAAGTAAAATCAACTGCAATCGTGCGTTAAGCAATCGCTGCTTGTGGAGTGACGGCTTGCACAATGAATAGTTGATAATGAAACTTTGCCCAGAAAGCTGATGAAGACGTTTTTGTTAATAGGTGTTCGTTAATGGCAAGGAGTGACTAGCAATCGACCAATCAACAAAAACATACGCTGGCTTGGTCTGGTTTTTTCTTGCAATGCCCTTTATAGTGAGTACCAATTCGCAACCTGCGGTCGTGAATAAATTATATAATTAAAAAGCCCAAAGAGTATTTTATGAAACTTACACACCTTACCTCAGCAAGTCTATTATCACTTGCGCTGTTGACAGCATGTGGTCAACAAGAGGCAAAACAAGAAACAACTGTTTCAGCACAACCTGAACAAGTCGATGCAGAACGTATTAAAGCACACGTTGAATTTTTAGCTGATGATACGCTGTTAGGGCGTGATACTGGTAGCACTGGTTATCAAATTGCGGCAAATTACGTTATTTCAAACTTCAAGCAAATAGGGTTACAACCACAAGGTGATCACGATACGTTTGAACAGCAAGTAACGTTTCGTAAAACGTTTCTTGAAGAAGGCTCTGCAACTTTAGCCGTTGAAACTGCATCAGGCACGAAAGAGTTAGTGTTTAAGGAAGAATTCTTAGCTTCTGGTTCTTCAATCGAAAAAGAGTCATTTGTACAAGCTGAAACTGTCTTTGTAGGCTACGGTATTATTGCTTCTGACTTTGGCTACAATGATTATGAAGATATTGATGTTGAAGGGAAAGTTGTTGTTGCATTAACGGGTCGCCCACATGACTTACCTTCAGAAGAAGGTGCTCATATTGGTTCAGGACGTGAAAAAATTCGTCATGCAGCAGAGCGTGGAGCTGTTGGCTTTATCACTGTTCATACACCAAAACGTAATAAAGTACGCGACTTTTCTGTTTCAGCAAAATATGCGAGTGCGCCTCGTTTAAGCTGGGTTGGTAAAGATGGCAAGCCTAATGGTGTATATGAATCGATTAAAGGCGGCGCTTACATTAATCATGAAGCAGCGGCTGTATTGTTTGAAGGTGCTGCAGAGTCTTTAGCGTCAGTGTTTGAAAAAGATTCAAATGATGAAGCAGTAAAAGGCTTTGCGTTAAACAGCAAGGTAACGATGGCGAAGAAATCTCGTCATGAAGAAATTACTAGCCCGAACGTTGTTGCAACTTTAGAGGGTAGCGATCCTAAATTAAAAAATGAATATGTCGTTTTTTCTGCTCATTTAGATCATATTGGTGTGAGTAAACATCACGGTGATCATCAAGAAGGTGAAGAAGTTGATAGCATCAATAATGGTGCATTAGATAATGCGTCTGGCGTGTCTATTCTATTAGAAACTGCACGTTTATTAGCATCACAACCTGCTCCTAAACGGTCAGTATTATTTGTGGTAGTAACCGGTGAAGAGAAAGGTTTATTAGGTTCTTCTTACTTTGCCAATAACCCTACCGTACCTGGTACACAAATGGTAGCGAATGTAAATTTAGATATGCCATTAATATTATATCCTTTTGCTGATGTGATTGCGTTTGGTTCAACGCACTCTAGCTTAGGACCAATCGTTGAATCAGCGGCTGGTAAAGTTGACGTTAGCTTGAGCCCAGATCCAATGCCGGAACAAGCGTTATTTACACGCAGCGATCATTACAGTTTTGTAAAAGCTGGCATTCCATCGGTATTCTTGATGACAGGCTTTAAATCAAAAGATCCAAACATTGATGGCGGCAAAATGTTTAAAGATTTCTTAAAAAACCATTATCACCAACACAGTGATCAAATTGACTTACCCATTCGTTGGGATGCTGCGGCTGACTTTGCCGAAGTGAATATGATGATTGGTTTAGAAATTGCCAATGGTGACAAACGTCCAGCATGGAACCAAGGTGACTTCTTCGGTAAAACATTTGCACAATAATTAGCGTAAATTATAAGATGCTAAAAAACGTGGCTATTGCCACGTTTTTTATTTTCAACCCCTAAAAAAAAGCGTTACACTCAAATGTGACAATAATAAATAAAGGCTGTCTATGAACGCTCATGATTATGCAATACAAGCGAATGGCTCGTTCGCTTTACCTGATGCATGTTTCAAGGTTAAAGCTTTAATGGAAGATGAATCTTCATGTATTGAAGATTTTGCTAATGTGATCAGTGTTGATCCGTCAATGACATCAAGGTTATTGCAAATTGCTAATAGCGCAATCTACAGCTTTTCGGGTGAAATTAGTACAATTTCAAGAGCCATTACCATCATAGGCACACAAGCTATTTATAACATGATGCTCGTTGATGTTGCTGCCTCTGCCTTTAAACATTTTTCAAATCAAGCTATAGATCTAAAGCGGTTTTGGCGGATGAGTGTTTTTTGTGGTTTAGCAACTAAAAATTTATCAATAAAAGCGGGAATTCGCGATATAGAACGTTTATTTGTTGCAGGGTTATTACAAAACTTTGGTGAATTAATTGTTGCGAAAGTATCACCTGAACTTGCTAAAAGCTGTGAAAATTATGATGCTGAACATTTACCTTGGATAGTTCAACAACAAACCTTGGGATTTACCTATACAGAAATATCAGCCGAGCTGTTAAAAATTTGGCAGATACCTGAAAAGATAATTCTACCTATTCGGCATTACAATGCAGCACAAGATATTCAAATAAATAAGGATGTTAAGGTGCTTTATTTAGCGACACGTTTAGCGCTTGTTGATGCTCACCCTGAGCGCTTTAGTTATGATGACACGATTGATGAATCGTTATGCCAAAGCTTGGGCATTTCAACCGATGATTTAAATTTAGCTGCTGACTTTGCGAGCCAAGAAGCTGAACATATATTATCGATAATGGATGCTAAACAATTTACTCGATAACTTGTTGTTAAGTAATGTTTTATTTGAATCGATATGGTTAAGTGCACTGTTTATTATACATTTGTACTTAAATGATCGACGAGTAAGACAAGACATTCTCTTAAAAGCTTGATAGCATCTGGCAACTAAAATTTGTCAGCGCGAGTCTAGCACGGCGCTGCAGCCAAATTTAGCAACTTTAATCCTGTGATTACGTGCCTAAAAAAATATTATAATGAAGGACATTTATGACCGCATCTAGAGAACACTTTAGCTCACGACTCGGTTTTATCTTAGCCGCTGCTGGTTCAGCAGTGGGTATTGGTAACTTAGTTGGTTTTCCGGTAAATGCCGCCAAAAATGGTGGTGGCGCTTTTTTATTAATGTATGCCTTATTCGTCTTTTTTATTTGCTTGCCTGTGATGATCGCAGAAATGGCGGTAGGAAGAAAAACGCAAAAAGAACCGGTAGGTGCTTATAAAGACTTAAGCGGTGGCAGCAAGTTTTGGGGAGCTGCTGGCTTTCTGGGCGTTTTAACGCCGTTTATGATAGCCGTGTTCTACATGGTGTTAACGGTTTGGTTATTTGGTTATATTGCGTTAACGGTTTCAGGGCAACTTGACTTTTTAGCCAGTAGCGAAGGGTTTGGTATCTTCATCAATAGTCCTTATTTATTTGTTGCTATGGCAGTTGTTGCGGGCATTATCAATTACATATTGGTTGCCGGCGTTAAAGACGGCATAGAGCGAGCTGCAAAAGTACTGATGCCAGCATTACTTGTGATGTTGATCATCATGGTGGTGTTCGTGCTATCACTAGATAATGCTTTTGCTGGGGTTAAATTCTTTATTATTCCTGACTTTTCAAAAATTACCCCTTCAGTCATTAACGGCGCGCTTTCGCAGGCGTTTTTCTCATTATCGTTAGGTATGGGTATTTTAATTACCTATGGCTCATACATTAACCGAAAAACCGATATCACAAATTCAGCAAAATTAGTGGCAATAACAGATACTGGGGTAGCCTTTACAGCCGGCTTAATGATACTGCCAGCGGTGTTTTCATTTAATCCTGAGGTAAACCCTCAAGAATTAAGTGATAGCTCTGTATCGTTAATTTTTACTTTCTTACCTAAAATATTTTTAGCACTACAAACCTCCATTGGTTACCTTGGTGCAAGTGTTGTGGCTACGTTCTTTTTTACGCTGGTATTTTTTGCCGCTATTACTTCTTTGGTTTCGATACTAGAAGTACCTGTATCATATTTGGTGACAGAAAAATGTCATAGTCGTAAAAAAGCCTTAACCATTTTATTAATGACTGCTGGCGTACTCGCTGTGTTTGCTACCTTATCATTTGGTATGGTTGCATTCTTCACTGAATTTACTTCGTATGCCGGCGGGAACAGATCGTTCTTTGATGTGGTGTACGACATTTTCTACGATACGATATTGCCGCTGAATGGTTTCTTATTGTGTGTGTTTGTTAGTTATCGCTGGAAGAAGCAACAGCTGACAAAAGAGTTATCTGTGGGTAATGACAATTACGCAGGCTCGTGGGTAGAAAAATACGTTAACTTTTCGTTAGGTACTTTTGTGCCAGTTATTGTGTTTTTCATCTTTATCAATACGGTTATCACAAAGTTTTGGGGTATTAACCTGTTTGGTGTGTAATCGTTAATAAACGTGTTGAAGAAAGCCGTATCAGTTTGATACGGCTTTTGTTTTTAAGGAAATACTGTGTTTTTAACCGAAGTTGAGCAAAATATTACGACGGCTGATTTCAGCCAGTGCCAACGTTTATTTCATGGTCGTGGACATGCCTTTGAACACTTTGAACATGTGAACGTTGATTGGTTAGCACCAGTTGTGTTGATCACCTTGTATCAAGCTGTTGACGATGTGTGGTTACATGAAACGGCCGACATGCTATTAAACCGTGTACCTTTATGTCGTTCAGTGCAAGTACAAAGGCGCTACCTTGCTAAAGCACCCACTGAAGTTTTATTAGGTAAAACCATTTCTGAAACTGAGGTTACCGAACATGGTTTGCACTATCATATTCAATTAGGTAAATCGCAAAATGTTGGCTTGTTTCTAGATATGGCGAATGGTCGTCAATGGGTGAAATCTCACGCTGAGGGCAAAAAAGTACTTAATTTGTTTGCGTATACTTGTGCTTTTTCTGTTGCTGCTATAGCCGGCGGCGCGAGCAAAGTGGTAAATATCGATATGGCAAAGGGAGCATTGGCTAAAGGGCGTGATAATCATCGACTTAATCAGCATGATTTATCAAAAGTGATTTTTGAAGGCGTTGATATTTTTAAGTCGTACAATCGATTAAAAAAATATGGACCTTATCAGCTCATGATTTGCGATCCCCCTTCCTTTCAAAAAGGCAGTGTAAATATCGCACGTGATTACAAAAAAATTCTTTCACGTATTCCACAGCTACTCAGCCCTGATGCAGAATTATTGCTATGTTTAAATTCGCCAGATCTTGATGAACAGTTTTTACGTGAAGAAATGGAAAGAGAGTGCCCTAATTGTCAATATATCGAAAAAATATTGAATCCAACAGTATTCAAAGAAGCGACTGCTGGTAAGGGATTAAAAGCACTCAGGTTTAAGTATTTACCGCTTTAATTAATAACAACGCGCGCGGCAAGTAAAATTAAAAAACTGCCGGTGATCCTATCAATGATATGGCTATTGTTTTTAAGTTTTTCGATAACAGGGCCTCTGGAAAACAAAAAAGCGACAAGGATATACCATAAGGCATCGATACTGCCTACTGTTGCCACCATGATAGCTTTTTCATTGAATGTTGCCTCAGGGCTTACAAACTGACTAAATAACGCGAGAAAAAAAATCGCAAGTTTAGGGTTTAAAAATGCAATTAAAAAGCCGTCTCGCCAACCATTTACTTTTTTGTCAGCACTTTGTGCCGTATCGTTATTATCGCTAGCTTTTTTAGGCTTACTCATCAAGGCTTTAATACCTAAGTAACATAAGAAAGCAGCGCCAGCGTATTGTATTACTTGAAAGAGAATGGGCGATTGAACAATAAGTACTGCAATACCTAAAGTGGTAAGTGCGGCATATAAGGCAACGCCTAAACCGTGACTTATTGCAGTGGCATACCCTTGTATTGCATTACCGTGTAAGGTGTTTTTAACCACCACAGCTAAGCTAGGGCCAGGTGATAATGCTCCCATAATGCAAATAGCGACTAACGATAGCCACAAATGTAATTCCATTGAAAAATCCTACTCTGTTGGGCGAATGCGTAAAAAGCTCGCAAATTTTGGCACACCTCGTTTGGTTTTACCAATATATTGGTAGGTTATTGTACTGCCAATTGCGGGTGGTTGTTGCCGTTCTTTATCACTAAAACCTGAGCCAATACGAAAGGTTAAGCCGTTGGGCATCTTTACCTGCAATGAACCTAGCATACCGGTATACTTACCTTTGCCTGCGATATGTGCTATTACTTGCGCTTCGGCATCCTGCTTTCGCTTTAACTTCATCAGCGTCGGTGTTCTGCCTACTTGATAATAGGCGTCTTTATGATGCAGCATTAACCCTTCACCTTGGTTATTAATTACTGTTGAAAGTGTGTTTTCCAATGCTGAAAAAGTGCTGACTTTTACTTGTGGGATCAATTGAAGGTAAGGTGAATTAGTCTCTTGAATAAGTGTTTTTAATGCTGAAATTCGTGCGGTAAACGTGCCTGGATGTTCAGGTAAATCAAAGAGCATAAATGTTAGTTGACGCCAACATGAATAATGCTGAACCCCTTGTTTTGAGATACAAGACATAGTCGCCTGAAACTCACCATGGTTTAACCAAATTTCACCATCTAGTGGGGTGTTTGGCCATAGTTTAACAAACCATGGAGGCACATTAATGTGGTTGCCATTGCGTGTTATTAATGATTTACCTGTCCATCTACCGCGAATACCGTCTAGTTTTTCACTGACCCAATACTGACTTATATCATTTGGTTTTTGATAAGCAATGCTATGCTGCAACCCATCAATTTTGGCGGCTTTTAATGTGATTGAGCCTGAGAATAATAACAATAGTAAGTGAGAAATAATAAGGTGATTGACCATGTGGAACGTCCTTGTTCAGTAATGGGAGGATGAATAAAATTGTTGGCAAGTATAGAAGCTAACGATAAAAATGCGAGCAAAGCCGTTTTTATGTACTAGACTCGTTGCTAAATAAATACGCAAAGGGAATTGCATATGAACAATACACGTATTGTGGTGACATTAACGCTTTTGATGGGTAGTTCTGGTTTACATGCGAAGACAAATTGCTCCTCATATGAAACTAAATTAAACACTATTCAATCAAAACAGCGTCAAGGTTACAGTGCTTCGCAGGGCGTCAAACTTGCTAAGCAGGAACGTGCGGCATATAACAAATGGTGGGATTGCAAACGAGGTAAGTTAAAGAAAGCAACTAAGAAAGCCAAAGGCGATAAAAAACTGTTGAAACGTGAATTAAAACCAAAAGCTCTAATCAAGTTAACTACTGTTAAACCACTGACTAATAACATTAGGATAAAAGCAAAATATCATGGTGCTAAACAACAAGCGTGGCTTGATTTTTATCAACCGTTAGCGATATGTAAATCGCCGAAAAAATTGTCTACCTTTGCAAAGTGTTTAAAGGATGAAGAACGTCAGCAATTGCTTTTTGAACAGCAGTGATTGAATCGTTAATGATTGGTCAAATTAGTACAATAGTCGTGAACATCGCGATAATTAATAGAGTAAGTTATATTTATTTGCTTTTAATACAATGGCTTAGGTTTTGGTTTGAATTTTGCTGTAAAGACAGGTCTCTATAATTTTTTATCGATGAGGTTTGCGTGAAAAGATTACAATCATCTTTGATGATCATTGGTGGATTTATATTTTTGCTTATTGGCATTATTTTTATTTTATTACCTGGGCCCGCTGTTATTTTTATTCCATTGGGCCTAGCGATGTTAAGCACAAGATACCTGTGGGCACAGCAATGGTTGAAACGAAGTCAGCGTTGGCTTCGTAAACGTGCAGTTGTAATTGATCGTTGGTTACTAAACCGTAAATATCGCGGTTAAATTAACGCAGCGACTTGCTGCGTTAATTTGGAGTATTAAGATTTAATATGCTGTTGTTTTTTATCAATATACAACTGGACAATATTATCTATCACGTCTTGTTCATATGGGCGTAAACCACTAAGAAGCATGTGTTTTTTGCCATGGCCAATGATTTTGTCGCCATCGTATAAATTGAAAATTAAATCAGCTACACCGCGCTTACCTTCTAATGAAAGCTTTGAGTCTGCTAAAGACAATTTAACATTTTTAAACGACAATGAGTTTAAGTGTATTGTCATGCTTTCATACATGACCATTGGACGAGTAGGGTTGATCATCACTTGGTTTTGCTTCATTAACTCAACCAGAATGTGCGGAAAAGTATGCCCTGAAAATTCAACATAAGCTGAGGTTAATGCTGCAATTGTTTTCGCATCTTTTGTGCATTCACCGCTGGCTTCAATGGTTAAATATTCTTTACCATTATCATCAATAATTGCTGCTTTTTCATGGATGTCGCTAGGAAAGGTTAGAGATATACCGTCTGAAACCATACCTGAAAAGGTAAATTTCATTTCTTGAGATAAACCAGAAGTTTCTAAGTTTAAGGCAAATAATAGATCGCCAGGCACACAAAACCTTTTAGCGTCTATGTCATGCAAAGGGTTAAAATCATCGGCAATATTTTTGGCAAAGTTGCTTGCCTGCTCTCGGCTAAAACTGATTTTGCCGTTATCAATATGGCAATAATTTTCTAAATACATAAGTTATTCTTCTGGTACTTCAAGTAAAAACCGACGCATTCTACCAGTAGTTTGCTAAAAAATCGAAAGATTAATAGCATCTACTAACTAAGCAGACCAGTAAAAACAAGGGCTTCAGCTTACACTTGTACCTCTTTTTCAAGGGTAAATTGTGCCGCTAACTGTTCTTTTTGTTTTTTTGATAGTTTACGAAGGTAGTACTCACGCTGACAAGCTTCCTTTCGATGTGCTGCCGGCTCTGCATAAGCTAAACGTACTGGGCGGCGTACACGTGTATATTTTGCGCCTTTCGCTGTTTGGTTATGTTCGTGCACTCTCCGTGCAAGATCAGTTGTGACTCCGGCATACAAACTATTATCTGCGCAGCGTAAAAAATAAACGAACCATGTTGTTGAGGGCATAATCAATGAATCTTCGCTTGCTATTGCGTGGTTGTTTTACTTAACATGTCTGCAAAATAACATATTTTGAAGTTTGATATGCAAATACCCGCAGGCCCGTTAAAAAAAATGACGGCACAGCTCTCTGAACAAGGCAATGTTAACTATCAGTTGCCTATTGGTGATAATGCCTTACCGTTAAATGATGTGATTGGTCATCATCTTACCCTCACTTTTCAGCAGCATATAACTTGCCAACACTGCGGTCGAAAAACGAAAAAAAGCTACTCTCAAGGTTTTTGTTTTCCTTGTATGCAGAAATTAGCACAATGTGATATGTGCATTATGAAGCCAGAAACCTGTCATTTTCATTTAGGTACTTGTAGAGAGCCTGAATGGGGAGAGAGAAATTGTTTTATGCCTCACTATGTGTACTTAGCAAATACTTCTGGTGTTAAGGTGGGTATTACCCGTGAAACACAAATACCAACACGTTGGATTGATCAAGGTGCGACGCAGGCACTGCCTATTTTCAAAGTGAGTTCTCGTCTTCAGTCAGGTTTAGTTGAAATAGCGCTAGCTCAACATATTGCCGATAAAACAAATTGGCGAGCAATGCTAAAGGGCGAAACAAAGAATGTTGATTTACAACAGGTCGCGCAAGAGTTAAAACCGTTAATTCGGGATAAATTAGCCGAATTACAACTGAATTATGGGGAAGATGCCATTGAAGAGTTAGAACATTCAGTGGTAGATTTATCATTTCCTGTCACACAATACCCAACTAAAGTATCTTCTTTCAATTTTGATAAACATCAAGAGGTTAGTGGTATTTTACAAGGGATAAAAGGGCAGTACCTTATTTTTGATACTGGGGTGATTAATATTCGTAAATTTACCTCGTACCATGTTGAAGCTAAAGTAGAATAATAATCTGCAGTAACGAAAAATCCGTCTATAATCAAAGAAAGTAGCGATTTATAACATCAACTGGAGTATGTGTTGTGAGTATAAAGTGTTCAACGTACTTTTGGTCTAACCACGTAAGGTAGCAATATGGAAGCATTAGATTACGCTGAAAAAGCCAATGAAGTATTCGTTTTATCTGATTCCTTTATCAGGATAAAACAACTTATTGATGATGAGGCCTCTACTATAGATGATATAGCGGATGTTATTTTATTGGATCCTGCTTTAGCAGGCACAATTTTAAAGTTAGCCAATAGTTCTTTTTTTAATTATCCCGGTAAAATTGATACTATCTCCAAAGCTGTTTTAGTGCTTGGCATTACTGAAGTGTATAACTTGGTCATTGCTTATTTTACAACCAAGGCGTTTAAAGGGGTTAAAGCTGAGCCTGAATTCTTAGAAGCATTTTGGGAAAACAGTGTAGATTGTGCGTTAATTATTAAATATCTAGGTTTTCAGTTAAAAGTACCTAATGCTGAACGACTGTTTATCTTAGGGTTAATGCATAATTTAGGTGAATTGGTGATGCAACAATTTGCACCTGAAAAGGTAAATGAGGCAAGGCGTATTGCTTCAAATGAATTACCTTGGCAAAAACAGCGTGATATCTTTGGTTTTACCTTTGCAGACTGTACAGGCGAGCTATTAAAATTATGGCAGCTTCCGTATAGCTTAATTGAGCCGATACGTTTTCAAGACGAGGATAACTTCGAACATTGTACCATGGAGACTAAACTGCTGTTTATCGCTAAGCGCATTATGTTGATGAACCATCAATGTCAACAACATGAACAATCCAAGATACTCGCGGAAGAAAAAATGCAAGAGTTGATGTTAAAAACTGATAACGTAAACGCAGCGAATAACTTTTGCGATATGGAGCGATTAGCGATTCTTGCTATTTTAAAACCTAGCGCAGCCATGATTTATTAAATAGTTTTTCGAGTACAGAACAACGTTTAAATACGCCTTTCTAAAGCCTTCATAAGGTTGGTTTTAGATAGGTAATCAGTAAGTAGGTTAACTGTTATCGTTTAACTATAGATACAACGCGATAACTTCCCCAAAATTCTAACTATCATCAGTTCAACAGACCCTAATCATCGTTATTTCTTTCATTTATTTGGTGCACCAAAAGACAACGTACGCTTTTGTTTAGCGCACTAATGTAGTGCACGAAATGGTACTTCCAATGCTTATTTTGTTGTAAGTCGTTGTAATTTATTTGTTATTTTTATTGGCATAACGATTGAATATTCACTTACAAACAATAACTAGGGGTAGTCAATGAAATTAATAAGCGCAATAGTTAAACCCTTCAAGCTCGATGATGTTCGTGAGGCGATTTCTGAAATCGGCGTTGAAGGTTTAACCGTAAGTGAAGTAAAGGGTTTTGGTCGTCAAAAAGGTCATACAGAACTATATCGTGGAGCAGAGTATCAGGTTGATTTTCTGCCAAAAGTAAAACTTGAAGTTGCGGTAAATGATGATCAAGTAGAACGCTTAGTGGAGGCGATTAGCAAATCAGCTTACACAGGTAAAATAGGTGACGGCAAGATATTTGTTTACAACCTTGAGCAAGCCGTGCGTATTCGTACGGGTGAAACTGATGTAGAAGCACTTTAGGGGTTAATGATGGAACAAAATATTTTTCACCTTCAATACGCCATGGACACATTCTATTTTCTAGTTTGTGGAGCTTTGGTAATGTGGATGGCTGCTGGTTTTACTATGCTAGAAGCTGGTCTAGTACGTGCTAAGAATACGACCGAAATACTCACAAAAAATGTCGCTTTGTACTCTATTTCTTGCATTATGTACTTAGTATGTGGCTATGAAATTATGTATGGCGGTGGTTTTTTATTATCGGGTATTGAAACCGTAGATGCTGATGCTGTATTAAAAGACTTTGCCGGCCGAGAAGATGGTTTTACCGGTGGTGCAATTTACTCTACTGCTTCTGATTTTTTCTTCCAGGTAGTATTTGTTGCTACAGCGATGTCTATTGTATCAGGCGCTGTTGCTGAGCGTATGAAACTATGGTCTTTCTTGTTGTTTACTGTTGTGTTAACCGCGATTATTTACCCGATGGAAGGAAGCTGGACATGGGGCGGTAACGCTGTTTTTGGCTTATATAACTTGGGTGACTTAGGTTTTTCTGACTTTGCTGGCTCTGGTATTGTTCATATGGCTGGTGCTGCTGCAGCGTTAGCAGGTGTATTATTACTAGGTGCGCGTAAAGGAAAATATGGTAGCAATGGTCGTGTAAATGCCATACCAGGCGCTAACTTGCCATTGGCAACGTTAGGTACCTTTATTTTATGGATGGGGTGGTTTGGTTTTAACGGTGGTTCAGTGTTAAAACTTGGTGATATTGGCAACTCTCATTCAGTGGCGATGGTGTTTTTAAACACCAATGCGGCAGCGGCTGGTGGTGCGATAGCTGCGCTAGTGTTAGCAAGAATCTTATTTAAGAAAGCTGATTTAACCATGGCGTTAAATGGTGCATTAGCTGGTTTGGTTGCGATTACTGCTGAGCCTTCTACCCCAACAGCGCTACAAGCAACATTGTTTGGCGCATTAGGTGGTATTGTTGTTGTGTTATCGATTGTTAGTTTAGATAAATTAAGAATCGATGATCCAGTGGGTGCGATTTCAGTACATGGTGTTGTTGGTTTACTCGGTTTATTATTAGTACCGATAACAAATGATGGCGCAAGTTTCTCTGGTCAACTAATCGGTGCTGCAACTATCTTTATTTGGGTATTTGCAACAAGTTTTATCGTATGGTTTGCATTAAAAGCGACTATCGGTATTCGTGTAACGGAAGAAGAAGAGTATGAAGGCGTTGATAAATCAGATTGTGGTTTAGAAGCATACCCTGAATTTACTCGCGGTTAAGCGACTGTTTACATGAGTGAAAAGCCAACGTAACGACGTTGGCTTTTTTATGTATAACTCTTACTGAAAAGTAGTTAAAATTGTGTAATATTAAGACATTAGCTTTTTTGAGAAATAACCAATGGCAAGAGAACAATTCGGTATATGTGCAGAGCCTAGCCTCCATGGCTATTATTTATTGTTTAATGTACTGGATGATAAAAATGAACACATTAAGCAAGCGCTTGCTAGATTACCGGCACTCTTTGATAACTACGCAGATAGATTCTCAGAAGCGAATTTAACAGGGGTTATTGCTATTGGTGCGAATTATTGGGATGAACTATGGCCTGAGGCAAGGCCAACCATGCTTCGTTCATTTGAAGAATTGAAGTGTGATGATCGTATTGCACCAGCGATAAATTATGACTTATATATAGAACTACGCAGTGATCGTGCAGATGTAAATCATATTGTTGCTGAAAAGGTATGTTCATTACTTGCTGGAGGTGTTGAATTAGCAGAACAAGTAAGAGGTTTTCGTTTTCTGGATGGACGAGATCTTACTGGCTTTGTTGACGGCACTGAAAATCCTCAAGGACGGTTTAGACGTGACGTTGCATTAATTAAAAATGAACAAGACAGCGAGTTTGCAGCCGGTAGTTATTTACATATTCAACGTTATCGTCATAATTTAAACTTATGGAATACGCTCAAAGTGAAAGAGCAAGAAGATATTATTGCCCGCACTAAAATTGATAATGAAGAGTACACGGCTGAAAATAAGCTACCTACATCTCATATAAAACGCACTAATTTAAAAGACAGTGAAGGTAAAAGCTTAGAAATACTACGACAAAGCATGCCTTATGGAGATATGAAATTAAAAGGATTAATGTTCGTATCTTATTGTCATACACCAGTACATTTTGAATTAATGCTAAAAAGCATGATAGAGGGCGATGGGCAAGGAAACTTTGACCATATGCTTAAATATACACAAGCCGAAACAGGGGCTTCCTTTTTCGCCCCAAGTTTAAACTTTCTTGCTGCATTAGCTGGAGAGCAGTAAGTCATTGTTGACCTGAACTGGTTTTATTGTGTGTTGTTCTTTAGCGCGGCTAGCTCCGCTTTTTTTTCTGTTATTGCTTTTTGGTAATCGATTATTGGAAACTCTTCATCACCAGAAGATAGATAACTTACATGATTTTTCTTGGGCTTTAGAGCGTGATAAAAAGACGATTTGAAAGATTCATTGATAAAAGTTAAATTATTGAGGGCTTCTTGCTCTTGAGCGAAAGCACTCCATGCTTCTGGAACTTCTAAACCTGCTTGTTGAAAAATGATCCCTCCACCAAATTCTTTATGCATCGCCTTATTGATGTACGCTCTGTTTAATAGCAATAACGACAGTGGCGTTAACTCCTTAAGAGAGGAAATAGGTGTGTTAGATAAAGATTGAAAAAGTTTAAGTTGTTTACTTTCTTTTTCTGTCAGCTCCCGCGTATTTTGCCGCTCAGTTAACTCCGCTAACGCTTGTTGGTTTTTTAGTACTGAAATTTCTGAAGTGAGGTTAAATAAGGTTAGGTATGCTGCCTTGTCTTGAGTCGGTACTTCAATGTTATGAATTTTTCCGTAATACGCTATAAGCTTGTTCAGTAATATACCTTTCGCCTTTGCAGCGCTATTTGCTTCGATAAGTTTTCCATTAAAGTTAGCGAATGTGCCAGCTTGAACAGGAAGGGCATAGTAGCTGAATAAAAGGGTTAGTAATAATGGTAGTAATTTCATGAAACTTTCCTTGTTTGCTTGCATCAATAGAATACCAACTTGAATGATGCATTTGCGGTTAGCTATTAATCTCGTTGGTATTGTAGGTTTCGAATAATGATAAAGCGAACTAACTTTCCATGTTAGGAAAGTATTAGCCACTCAATGCAGAGCTTTTAGAGAATAACTCCTCTAAACGTACCAACGTTTGTTTAATTTGTTTAACGCTTGTAGGGGCAATAAAAATAGTATCATCACCTGCGATGGTACCTAAAACACCGTCAGCTTTACTTAAGCTATCTAATAAACGCGCGATTAATTGTGCAGCACCTGGGCTAGTACGAATGATGATCATCATTTCATTATGTTCAATATCAATAACTAACTGACGAAGGGGGCTTTTTGCAGTAGGAACACCTAATTCAGCAGGCAAACAATATACCATGTCTTGACGCGCATTTCGGGTGCGAACAGCACCAAATTTACTCAACATTCTAGACACTTTCGATTGACTTATGTTATCAAAACCTTGTGCTTTTAAAGCTTCAACAATGTCGCTTTGCGAACCAAACTGTTCTTGTTTTAGTAAATCTTTAAAGGCTGAAACCAATGCTTCTTGTTTTTGTTGAACCGTTGTCATAAAAATGCTTCTTATCCCACTAGAGTAAATTGAGTTAATTCCGTACCTCAGCTTTATATAAGCTATAAATATGCAGTAAGGCTAAGGTATTTTTTAATTGATATAGCACTATTTCTTATTCAACCCCGAGGTTGTTTAAGTATTATACCGTTCTCGCGATTATACGCTATCCTTGTAGGTCATTACAGATTAGCACAGTAGAACTACCATTTTGCTGGAGCACCGCAACTATATTGGCAGTAACTAATGGTTAATTCCACGGTATGTTGCGGTATATCATTTTGTTCTAGAATATTTTGGGTGGCGTTTTGTAGTGAACGACAGGCATCATTTACTTTGTATAAAGTATAAACAGCCTGATAACGCTAGGGCTAATTATTAAACATTGTTTTTTGGGAGCTAATGCTTTATCTTTTGGCAACCAAATTTTACGTAAATACTCAAATTTCGGAGAATTCCAATGAAAGTAGCTGTTCTAGGCGCAGCTGGCGGTATCGGCCAAGCGTTATCTTTATTATTAAAAACTCAATTACCAGCCGGCTCTGACTTAGCATTATACGATGTTGCACCTGTTGTTCCAGGTGTGGCTGTTGATTTAAGTCATATCCCAACAGCTGTAACGGTTAAAGGTTACGGTGCAGATGATTTATCAGCAGCATTAACCGGTGCTGATATTGTTATTATTCCAGCAGGTATGCCTCGTAAGCCAGGTATGGATCGCGCTGATTTATTTAACGTAAATGCTGGCATTATAAAAACATTAGCTGAAGGTATTGTTGCAAATTGTCCTAAAGCGCTAGTTGGTGTAATTACTAACCCTGTTAATGGCACTGTACCTATTGTGGCTGAAGTATTTAAAAAAGCAGGTACTTATGAAGCTAACCGAGTATTTGGTGTAACAACGCTAGATGTGATTCGTTCAGAAGCTTTTATTGCTGAATTAAAAGGCTTAAATGTTAGCGATGTGAAAGTGCCTGTTATCGGTGGTCATTCTGGTACGACAATTTTACCTCTTCTTTCGCAAGTTGAAGGCGTAACGTTCTCTGATGATGAAGTAGCATCATTAACACCTCGCATTCAAAATGCAGGTACAGAAGTGGTAAATGCTAAAGCGGGTGGTGGTTCAGCAACCTTATCTATGGGTGCAGCAGCAGCACGTTTTACCTTATCGCTTGTGAAAGGTTTAAAAGGCGAAAGTGTTGTAGATTATGCTTATGTGTCTGTTGAAAATGGTGATGCAGCTTACTTTGCACACCCTGTTCGCTTAGGTAAAAATGGCGTTGAAGAAATTTTACCATACGGTGACTTAAGCGCGTTTGAACAACAAGCTAAAGAAGATATGTTAGCAACGTTGAACAAAGATATTCAAGAAGGTATCGACTTCATCAACGGCTAGTATTGCGTTTTTGATCATAAAAGCCTGAGCACTGCTCAGGCTTTTTTATGCTACGCGTTTTATTTTAGCTAGATCAATCATTTGCGCAGTTTTTACTGTTTCCGACCAATGAGTGACGGCTAAAGTGCCATGATAATCTTCGGCGATAAAAGTGCAACTTTCAATCCAGTCTCCATCATTACAATATAAAATTCCGTCTTTTTCTTTTATATTTGCATGATGAATATGACCACAAATTACTCCATCGAGCTGCTGCTTTTTCGCTAGATCAATGGCGGCATCTTCAAAGGTTTCTATCGCCTTTTTAGCTTTTTTAATGCGAACTTTTAGATATTTTGCAAAAGACCAATAGCCATAACCGAGTTTTTTCCGAATAATGTTGGTCCAACGGTTTAAAAACAGTAAAAAATCATAAGCACTATCACCAATGTATTTATTGATGCGGCTAAAACGAACAACACTATCGAGCTCATCACCATGGATGATCAATAATTTTCGTTTATCGATGGTTTCATGAATATAAGAGCGATGAACTTCGATATTGCCAAAAATATGCCCAGAGAATTCTCTAAAGTTAATGTCATGATTGCCTGGAACATAAATAACGCGGCATTGGTGCTTTGCCATTGTCATTAGTTTACTGATAACCTTATTGTGCTGTTCTGGCCAATAAAATCGACGAGAAAGCGACCATACATCAATGATATCTCCGACTAAAAAGAGTGTTTCACATTCCAGTCGATCTAAAAATTGCAATAAATATTCTGCTTTACAGTCTTTGTAGCCTAAATGAATGTCTGAAATCCAAACCGTACGAGTGACAATTTTTTCTGGCAATTGAGAAGTCATAGTGATCACCATTTATAAGTGTTAATACAGCATAAAAAGCGAAGGTTTCAGTTAAGCGACAGAAAAATGAAGGAAATTTTACAGTGTGGTGATTACGCCACACTGAGGGATAGATTTAGAAGTGATTTAATGGCGTCTATTGGCTGCAATATGTGTTAATGCAATTAATGCTTGTTTATATTGAGATTCAGGCAATACAGATAATGCATTAATGGCTTTATCAGCTTCTTTTTCGGCTATTTCTTGTGTATATCTAAGCGACCCAGTGTCTTCCATTGCTTGTAATATGGCATCAAGGTTATCCATACCGTTACAATGTTCAATGGCATCTCTAATGAGTTGCTTTTGTTCTACAGTGCCGTTATTCATAGCATAAATAAGGGGTAAGGTGGGCTTTCCTTCGGCGAGATCGTCACCAACATTTTTCCCCATTTCTTTTGCGTCAGCTGTGTAGTCCATAATGTCATCAACGAGCTGAAATGCCGTACCTAAATATTTACCATACTCTTGCATCGCTTGTTCTATATGTTTAGGTTGCTGCGAAACAACAGCAGCTAAACGTGTTGCTGCTTCAAAGAGCTTGGCTGTTTTACAATAAATAACCTGCATATAGCTTTCTTCTGAAGTATTAGGGTCATTGCAATTCATTAACTGTAATACTTCACCTTCGGCAACAATATTCGTTGCATCTGACAATACGTCCATAATATGCATATTGTTGAGCTTGGTCATCATTTGAAAAGAACGAGTATATAAAAAGTCGCCAACTAATACACTGGCACTATTACCGAACAATGCATTGGCTGTTTCTCTACCGCGGCGTAATGCTGATTCATCTACTACATCGTCATGTAATAATGTGGCAGTGTGGATAAATTCAATAATGGCGGCAATATCGATATGTTGACTAGATTGGTTAGCTAATGCTCTTGCGGCTAATACCGTTAACATTGGGCGCATTCGTTTTCCGCCGGCATTAACGATATACACACCAAGTTGATTGATTAAAACGACATCTGATTGTAACTGCTGATAAATTAAATCATTTACCGCGTCCATATCTTGCTGTGCGAGTGCTTGAATTTGTTGAAGATCCATAAGAAAAAATGACTGGTATGTCTTATTAAAGCGTTACGTTATTTAATGACGCCAAGTTTACACTAAAATAGGCAATAAAGAAGGGGGATATTAATATCATCATTAATTAGTCAAAAAAGTGTAAAATAGCGCATAAATATACTTGCGATAATTTTTGTCTTGGCGTAGAATTCGCGCCCTATATTTTTAAATTTATGCGTCATACCCTTGATAGGCGCAGTTCGGAGTAGCAAATGTACGCGGTATTCCAAAGCGGTGGTAAGCAGCACCGTGTTTCTGAAGGACAAACAGTTCGCTTAGAAAAGCTAGAACTTGAAGTAGGTGCTTCAGTAGAATTCGATAACGTTTTAATGATCGCTGATGGCGAAAATGTTAATGTAGGTGCACCTTACATTTCAGGCGGCAAAGTAACAGCTGAGGTTGTTTCGCAAGGTCGTGGTGATAAAGTTAAAATTGTTAAATTTAAACGTCGTAAGCATTCACGCAAGCAGCAGGGCCATCGCCAATGGTTCACTGAAGTGAAAATTACTGGTATTAACGGCTAATTTAGGAGCATTCTAACATGGCACATAAGAAGGCAGCAGGTAGTACCAAAAATGGTCGCGATTCAGAAAGTAAACGCTTAGGTGTTAAACGTTTTGGTGGCGAAACTGTTTTAGCAGGTAACATTATTGTTCGTCAACGTGGTACTAGATTCCACGCTGGTGATAACATGGGTATCGGTAAAGACCACACTTTATTTGCTTTATCAGACGGTAAAGTACAGTTTGAAGTAAAAGGTCCTAAAAACCGCAAATTTGTAAGCATTATCGCTGAATAATCAGATTTACTTATTTGAAAAAGCCCTGCTGAATTAGCGGGGCTTTTTTTATGCAACGAGTAAAATCATTATTTGGTATTATACTGAGTACATGCAATTAGCATTGGAGTAACGAAAACCCTCATGAAATTTGTCGACGAATCAGAAATCCGTGTAGAAGCAGGTGATGGTGGTAATGGTTGTGTCAGCTTCCGCAGAGAAAAGTATGTAGAATTTGGTGGTCCGAATGGCGGCGATGGCGGCGATGGCGGCGATGTTTATTTGATCGCAGATGAAAACTTGAACACACTCATCGATTACCAATTTGAACGTTTTCACCGTGCCCAGCGTGGAGAAAATGGTAAAAGCCGCGATATGACCGGAAAGCGGGGGGAAGACTTGGTCTTGAAAGTACCCGTCGGCACGCGTGCTGTTGATGTTGATACCGAAGAACAACTAGGTGATTTAACAAAACATAAACAAAAGCTTATGGTGGCCAAAGGTGGCTGGCATGGGTTAGGTAATTCACGTTTTAAAAGTAGTACTAACCGTGCACCTCGTCAGAAAACTGATGGTACCGCAGGTGAAATACGTAATTTAAAGTTAGAATTATTATTATTAGCTGATGTTGGCTTATTAGGCTTACCTAATGCTGGAAAATCTACGCTAATTCGTAGTGTTTCAGCCGCAAAACCTAAAGTAGCAGACTATCCGTTTACAACACTTGTTCCCAATTTAGGTGTGGTGCGGTTAAATGCCCAGCGTAGTTTTGTCATTGCAGATATTCCGGGGTTAATCGAAGGTGCAGCTGACGGCGCAGGTTTAGGTACTCAATTTTTAAAACATTTAGAACGTTGTCGTGTTTTGCTGCACGTTGTTGATGTAATGCCCGTTGATGAATCTGATCCACTTGAAAATGCCCAAACGATTATTCAAGAGCTTGAAAAGCATTCTGACAAACTGGCTGATAAACCACGCTGGTTAGTGTTAAATAAGCTAGATTTGATGCTTGAAGAAGAAGCAAAAGAAGTCACTGAACGTATTGTTAATGGCTTAGATTGGCAAGATAAAGTTTTTGAAATATCGGCCTTTAATAAGCAGGGTACTGAAGAGTTATGCCAAGCCTTAATGAGCTTTATTGAGACTTTACCTGGCGAAATCGAAGAAGAAGCGCCAGAAGACAAAGCGGTTGAGTTTAAATGGGATACTTATCATCAAGAAGCACTTGATGATGTTGAAGACGATCTTGATGATGAAGATTGGGACGAAGACGATTACGACGTAGAAGTAGAATATCGACGTTAAAAGTTACGATTTACATATAATTTTAAAAGTCAGTTAATGTTAAATTAGCTGACTTTTTTGTTTTTATTTAGCAATTACTTAAGCGTTTGAAGATTGTCTTGTCTAGTTTGCTTTTGAGTGCTTTTTTGATTGCTGGGTTTTCTGGAAAAATATAAATAAAAGCCAGTAACTACAAAAAAGATAGGCGTTAAGCTAATTACTAACCAAAGTAACTTTATCGGCCAACCAATAAATTCACCAACATGGAAAGGGTACCTAAAGTTCCATACTTGTGTCACCCAATTGGCTCTACTTGCATCAAAATGTTCAATAGTTTCTCCGGTACTTGGATGTGCCCAAAGCCATGAATTGCCATGTGCTTCTGCTGGTTGTGTATAGCGTAAACGTATAGGCTCTGTTTGCTCTGACGGAATGTAGATACGATACAAGGACGCATCAGGAAACACCTTTTGAGCATTTACTACGGCTTGATTTATTTGCAAACGATTAGAGTTAGTTTCATTGACTGTATGTTTCTGTAACGTTTGTATTTCTCCAACGAATAGTCCATTCAGCAAGGTTTGAATAGGAACACTCCAATGAAATGCCATGCCGGAAATGGCAATTAAAACTAATGGTAATAAAACGATCACGCCTGTAACGTTATGCAATTGAGCATACTTTGTTTTGGCTTTTGCTTGCCACCGAACTTTTAATCGTTTTAATGGTTTTTTGGGTTTAAACCATAAGTAAAAACCAAGGATTAATTGAACAACTAAACAAAGACTTGCAATTGACATAAACACTTTCAAGGGTTTATTTACATTATCAATCGCTAACCAGCGATGAAAAGCCATTAAAAACCCGTAAAATGTTGAGTAATAATCGTATTGGTGGATCACCGATTGCGTTTGAGGGTCAACATTCATGTAAGTACCACTTGCTAACCGAAATTGCCAAGGTGCAGAGGGATCTTTAGGTAAGGTAATTAAGCTAACGTTAACAGCGTGTTGTTGTTCAATGGTAGCAATGAGTTGCTCAACATTAATCGTTGTTGGGGGAGGGCTGATTGTCCACTGATCTGGGAAAAGTGTCCGTTGAATATCTTTTGCATAGAGTAAGAGAGCACCAGAAATTGATAGCGTTAGCAGAAATATTGCGCTAATGAGTGCTAGAGTTAAGTGTATTCGGCGTAGCAGTAATTTCATGGTGATTTGTTTTACCTAAGCAGTGTCCCCTTGCTGAGTATCTATGGATGCTCAGCAAGGGGATATTCACTTAAAACTGGTAACTAACACCCATGGTGACTGTTGTACCTAGCCCCTTTAAGTTATAGCCACTGTAACTATACATTTGAGAGCGAGCAGGGTAGTAGTCCTTGTTTAATAAGTTTTCTACACCAGCAAATAATTGCCAATCACCTAGTTGATGATTGGCTGATAGATTTACTGTGAAGTAACTATCAATAGGCCCTTGATCGCCAACCCATTCACCATTTTGTTGCTCAAACTTATTTCTATCAGCAACGTAAAGTAGTGTCGCCATCATTTGTGTATCTTGGTTTGGTTGCCAGTTAACTTGCAAAGTCGCTTTAGGAGAGCTTATTTGCTTACCCCCTAGGTGTTCGTTAGTCGCTGTATTTGTGCCTTCAACTTTACTTGCGGTCGCATTTAACTTCAAGGTATCGCTGATTTGATAACTTACTGCCGTTTCAAGGCCCCAAATCTCCTGTGGTGCCCTGATTGGCATATACACGCCAGTTACGGGGTCAAATTGATTAGTTGTACCTAATTCTGAAGTACTGCGGTAAGCTGAAAATTCAATGCGAATATCTTCAAAATTACTCGTAAAACCAAGTTCGTAATTGTCAATTACTGATGCTTCCGTGTGAATATCAGCGATATCTGAAACGGTTGCTGTTCTAAGTAAACGGCCAATATCCGAGATATCAGCACCTTGTGAGTAACTGATAAATGGTGAAAAAGCTTGATGGTAATTATACTTTATTGCGAAGTTATAGGTTGTTGCATCATACTGTAATGTATCGCCTTTAACCTGCATTGCTACTGAACATTGGCTTGGCGTTCTACATAGTTTGAGTGTTTGATAATCATCAACTTGTAAATCAATACTTTCGCGGCGAACACCAGCTTTTACGATTATATCGTTATTGAAATGCCATTTAGATTGTAAGAAAAACGCTTGGTTTTCCATATCCATTTCAGGCACCCACATACGACCATCTAATAAGGGTTGTGAGGTGATATCTTGCAGCATATCCATGCCGTAAATAAAAGTAGCGTTGAGGTTTTCGAAATCTACTAATGTATTGAATGTTACGCGTAAGCCTTCTTTTTCTGACTTGATCATTGATTGACCACCGTCAAAGCCTTCATCTTGGTTTGCTAACGTTGCTGAAAAGAAGAATACATTTTCGATGTCTTGCTTATAAGCATCAAAGGTTAATGCTGTATCAGCAAAAATATTGTCATCGGTATACTTCAACATAATGTTGTGATTGCCACGCGGGCCTTGCGGTGCTCCAATTAAACGTTCACCACTTGGTGATTTTATTGCGTAAGTTTTTTCGCCAGTATTGATACTACCTACCACATCAATTAAGTCAGTTTCTTGCTGTGACTCATAGTAGTTATATGTCAGTTGAGCGCTTTTCTCATCATCAAAATAGTAATTAAACTTGGTAAAAAGGTTTTCAGTAACTGCGTCACTCAAACCGTATTTTAACCCTAGAATATCACCTTCTGCATCACGCTGAACGCCGTTTTCTTCATAGCTTGCACTAATAACGTATGCGAACTTATCTTGCTGACCGTGGATATTTCCAGTGATACGGTGGCCGGCACTATCTTTGAATTTAACCGCACTGAATCTGCTAGAAAGGCTGATTTCACCTACTAATGCTCTATCTGTTGCGGCTTTTTTAGTAATGTAATTGATGATACCGCCAGCTGCACCATTACCAAAAATTGACGTTGCACCTTTTATTACTTCAATTCGCTGGATAACTGAAGCATCAAGGGTTCTGATCCCTAAAGCACCGTTCCTCAATGGTGTAGATTGAGGTACACCATCAATCATCACTAAAGGGTTTCTGCCTCGTAATGTTTGTGCTGAGTTACTCGATGTGCCTGTTGTGGGAGACATACCAGGGACAAGCGCGGCAAGAATGTCTTGTAACTCAGGGGTTATCTTCATTTGTTGAGCTATTTCTTGTTGCGAAATAATGGTTACGGTAGCTGGTACTTCGTCAATACTTTCTTCTATACGACTGCCGGTAACAATAACTCGTTCGATTGTGTTGTCATCAACGGTAGGAGCTTCGTCAAAATATGCCATAGCGGCAGGAGAAATAAGCGTAGCGATAAATGTTAATTGAAAAGGGAATGCTTTCATAAAAAATAGAGATGATGTTTAAAAATTTCGTGGATGATATTGCAAATCGTTATTATTTACAACCGCAAATAAGGTTTTTTTAACGTTGTCTACTTTCAAAGAAAGCGTAGTTTTATTGAACAGAAAATACAGGGCTTTCTAGCTTGCTCATTCCCTTTGCGGTAAAATTTATTATCGCTTTTATTCTAAGGATTTTTATGACTATTTTGTCTATGATTGTTGCGCATGCAGCTGATCGTATTATTGGCAGAGATAATGATATGCCGTGGCATTTACCTGCCGATCTCGCTTATTTTAAAAAAACCACGCTTGGTAAGCCTGTGATCATGGGCAGAAAAACTTTTGAGTCGATAGGTAGACCATTACCCGGACGTTTAAATATTGTTATTTCTCGTGATCCATCGTATGAAGCTGATGGGATCACGACGGTAAATTCTGTTGAACAAGCACTAGATACAGCAAAGGGTGTTGAAGAAATAATGGTTATTGGTGGTGGGGCCATTTATCAACATTGTTTACCAAAAGCCGATCGTTTGTATATTACTCATATAGATGGACACATTGCTGGTGATACTCGTTTTCCTGAATATGATAACGATTGGAAAAAAGTGAGTTGTGAAACACGTGCACCGGATGATAAAAATGCCTATGCATTAGATTTCTGTGTTTATGAAAGACGTTAATTAAGTCACCCAATATTTTATAGTTCCTGATTTTCCACACGGTAAGTAGAGTAAACTGGTATATCAAAGCAAACGTAGTGGTTGCAGACACTATAATCGACTTTTTTGAATTTAAAAATGCGCGGTAAATCACTTAAAAAAACGGCACCTAACGAGGTGCCGTTTTATCGAGATTATTAAGACTACAGCTACAGCTTAAACTCTCTAACTGATTGTTGTAGTTCCTCGGCTAACTGGGCCACTTCGCTACTTGATTGAGCTGTTTGTTGAGAGCCAGCTGTGGTTTGCTCTGCAATGGCAACAATAGACTCTAAGTTTTCACTGATTTCATGGGCAACCGTGCTTTGTTCTTCGGCGGCACTGGCAATTTGTGAGCTACGATCAAAGGCTTCATGTACTGCATGGGTAATAACTTCTAGCGCTTTTTCTGCTTCGCCACTTTGTACCACACATTCAGAGGCCTGTTTCTTACCGGTCTCCATGACAGATACCGCTTTCTCTGCACCTGTTTGTAATACTTCAATCATGTTCTGAATTTCTTGAGTAGACTCTTGCGTTCTACTTGCTAGCGTTCGTACTTCATCGGCAACAACGGCGAAGCCACGGCCTTGTTCACCAGCTCGTGCGGCCTCAATAGCTGCGTTTAACGCCAGTAAGTTGGTTTGCTCTGCTATTCCTCTAATTACATCAAGAATACCGCCAATTGATGCGCTGTCTTGCTGTAGTTTGTTAATGACTTGCGAGGCGTCTTCTACTTCGCTTGCTAACTGTTCGATGGTCATACGGTTGCGATTAGAAATGCCTTTGATTCTTTCTGCTTCATCATCGGCTTGTTTGATTTCACCTAACGCATCATTGGCACTTGAAAGCACGCTTTGTGAGGTACTACTCATTTCTGTGGTTGCAGAAGCTGCTTGTTCAACCTGTGTGCGTTGTTCTTCAATCGCTGTTGAGCCTTGTGCTGTCACTGCTGATGTTTGTTCGGCTGCGGTTGCAAGTTGCGTCGAACGGCTCACGATACCCGTAATTAGGTTACGTAGGCTATCAATTACAGTATTACAATTACGCGATAATGTGGCAAATTCATCTTTACCTGAATCATCCAGCTTCCGAGAAAGGTCGCCAGAGGCAACAACATTTAGCATGTCATTAACACGTGATAGTGGGCGTGTGATGCTAATTAACACGAAGAAGGCAATGCTAGCCGCCAAAGCAATCGATACTAACATTATCATCCAGGTAACGGTTGTACCTGTAGACACCGACTCTTCAACTAAAATACCTGCTTCATTGGTGGTTTTATTGGCTAATTCAACTTGTGTGGCAAGCACATTTTTTGCTAAAGCAATGTTTTTATCTGCCGCTTCTAATTGAGAAGTTGCTTGTTCGCGGGCAGCTAATTGTGCATTTTTGATGGTGAAAATGCTCGAGCTACCTAGTAAAAGATCATCGAGATGCTTTTCAATATTGGTCAGTTCATCAGAAATACCACCAGCATTATTTAAGGTAAGTTCGTTGCTTATTTCACGAATAACGCGTTTAGCATTTTCATAGCCAGTTAAAATTTGGCTTTCTACTAACTCTGTTGCTTGGGTATTTCTTAGATCTCGATATTCAAACGATGAAGCAACAATACCATTTAACTGAAATTCTAATTGCTCCCCTAATGACACAGCTCGCTGTAATTTGGTGTCTGCTAAGTCATGATCGGCTAAATCGAGCATGAGCGTTGCAGCATCATCTGCTTTCTCTTCAAGTACATCGATGGTATCTAATGCAACATTATATTGTTCTATTGCTGTTTTTCGGTTACTAAATACGGCGTTGATATTTTCTTCAACATTAGCATGTATATCACCAATCTTTGCTAAATTGGTCAGTAATGCTTTCTCTTTGCTAACAATAGATTTTAATTTTTTATGCTCAGCAATAAACAATTGGTTAATAGTATTAAAACGTTTTAAGTTGTCTGCCAAGCCATCTAGTTCGGTTTGATAATAACCACGTAACGTTAAGCCACCTATTTGACTAAGTTCATTTGCCAGGGTTGTACTCGAGCTTAGTGTTGGAATGGCAAGTTCACTTTGTTTAAGTGTTGCATGATGAATATTATTTAAGTTGCTTAAAGAGATAATACTTGTAAGAACGAGTAAAACAGCAATGATGGAAAAACCACCAATTATTTTTACTTTCACAGTCAAATTCATTGAGACCACCAATAGTTAATTTGGGTGTTGATACAAAAAGTAGGTATTTTATTTGTTATTTATGCCTATATCGGCACCTTGCCTACTTTCCTTAACAGCTAGTATAACAAGCTTGAAATGAATTACACCTTTACTTGTTGCTTTACGTCAGTTTTTTATGGCTTGCTGTCTAAAGTATTGTTTATCATGCCAACGAAGTAAGGTCAATTCTCCACCCCAGACACAGCCGGTATCGAGCGCATAAATGTTTTCTACAGGAACATCACCTTCTAATGCCGCCCAATGACCGAAAACCCAATGTGCTTTTTTTAACTGTTTTGTTGTTTGACAAAACCATGGGCTTAGGTGGTTCGGTGTATTTTCAGGAGAGCTTTTACAAGAAAAATCTAAACTGCCGTCTTTATAGCAATACCGCATGCGGGTTAAGGCGTTAATGGTGTAGCGAAATTTATCTTCTTTGCTATTTACATCTTGCCAATTATTAGGTGTTTCTCCGTACATAATAGAGAGCCAATAGTTTCTATTTTTATCGGACAGTTTTTTTGTTGCAAAATCAGCGCACTCTATAGCGTTTTTAATTTTCCACTGAGGAGAAAGGCCCGCATGAGACATGTAAACTTGTTCATTGGGAAGTTTTCGCAATAAAGGTTGTCGAGCTAGCCATTCAATAATATTTTCGATTTCAGGGGCTGATAACAACGCCTGAAGCTTGTCTTTATCTTTTGCTTTTTTTAACCCTGCATAAGTGGCGAGTAAATGCAGATCATGGTTGCCTAATACTGCTTTAACTGAGTCTTCTAATGACATCAAATATTTTAACGTGTGGTATGAGTCAGGTCCTCTTGCCACCATGTCACCTGCAACCCATAATTCATCTTTATCAGGAGAAAACGAAACCTGCTCAAGCAATAAACGTAATTCTTGATAGCAGCCTTGTATATCACCGATGAAGTACGTAGCCATAAACGTTAGTGTAAAATATTGGGTGTTGCCAAACGAAAGATAGGTATATCGACTTTCAATGGGGCATTGTTGTTATCAATCATTTGATAGTGCCCTTGCATGGTACCAACGGGGGTTTTTAAAGCACAGCCGCTGGTATAAGTAAATGATGAACCACTGTTAATAATTGGTTGTTCACCGATCACGCCTTCACCAACAACCGTTGATTTTTCGTCGTTCGCATCAGTGATCAGCCAATAGCGAGATAATAACTTTACTGGAAACTCTGATTGGTTCTCAATGGTGATGGTATAACTGAACACATAGCGTTGATCACGCTCACTTGACTGCTCTTCGAGGTAATGTGTATCAACGGTAACGATAACTTGCTCTGATTTATTGGTCATTGCTTTGGTGGTCAACTAAATAATTGGCTAAGGCGATATATTGATCTAATGAAATATTTTCTGGACGTAAACTTGCGTCAATGCCTAACGATTCAATCGCATCAACGTCAATAAGTTTTTTAAAGCTGTTACGAATTGTTTTTCGGCGTTGATTAAAAGCAGTAAGACATACTTGGTTTAATGCTGACAATTTTTTCACTGGGTTGGCTATTTCTTTGTGAGGCACTAAACGTACAATAGCAGAATCAACCTTCGGAGGTGGCTGAAAAGCTTCTGGGCCAATTTCCATTACAGGAATAACCTGACATTGATATTGAGTCATGATGGAAAGTCGGCCGTATGTTTTGCTATTAGGGCCCGCGGCCATTCTTTCTACAACCTCTTTTTGCAGCATAAAATGCATGTCTTTTACCGCATCGCGAAAGCTAAGCAAATGAAAGATAAGTGGTGTAGAGATATTGTATGGCAGGTTGCCAAAGATTTTTAACGGCTTATCTGCTTTACAAATCGAGGTAAAATCAAATTTTAGTGCATCTTGCTCGTAAATGGTTAGGTGCTTGGCTAGAAATGGGTGATGTCTTAATCGATGCGCTAAGTCCCGATCAAGCTCTACAACAGAAATGTCACCAGCTCGCTCTATCACAGGTTCTGTAAGGGCGCCTAAACCAGGGCCAATTTCTACCAGGTTTTCACCTGGCTCAGGATTAATTGCATCAACAATTTGACTGATGATTGCTTGATCATGAAGAAAGTTTTGCCCGAAACGTTTTCTGGCTTGATGACCTAAATGGCTATTTTTACTCATTGATGTAAAACATACCTATTTTCTTGAATTATGGTTATTAGCAAGCTCAATGGCTGTCGAAATTGCTTGGCGAAAACTACCTGGGTCTGCCTGATTTGTACCTGCTAATTCAACGGCTGTACCATGATCTACAGAAGTTCTTATAAAAGGTAAGCCTAGTGTAATGTTGACTGAATTACCAAAGCCTTTATATTTTAATACTGGCAAACCTTGATCATGAAACATGGTTAAAATGGCGTCGGCATCTTGCAAATATTTTTCATGAAAAATTGTATCAGCAGGTAGTGGCCCTATTAGGTTCATGCCTTGCTCGCGAAGTTCATCAAGAGCGGGGTTCATGATATCAATTTCTTCTCGACCTAAATGACCATCTTCACCTGCATGGGGATTAATACCACAAACATAAATTCTCGGAGATTCTATTCCAAACTTTTCAATTAAATCGTGATGAAGAATTTGGGTAACCTTCTGCAAACGTTCATGAGTGATGGCTTTTGAGACATAAGCAAGCGGAATATGTGTTGTTACTAGTGCAACACGTAGTCCTTCTGTTGCTAACATCATGACGACATCAGAACAATTGGCTTGGTGCGCAAAATATTCAGTATGGCCGCTAAAAGCAATGCCAGCTTTGTTGATTAGCCCTTTATGAACAGGGCCCGTGACTACGGCGTCAAAATCGCCACTGATGTTTTTTTCACAAGCAATGCGCAATGTTTCAACGACATAGTGGCCATTAGCAGGGTTTAGTTGTCCGGTAATGCAAGGGGCTTCCAGTTCAACAGGTAAAATAGTCATCGTTCCGGCTTGATGCGTGATTGCAGGTTGGTCTTCGTTGTATGCTAAGAACTCAATATCAATATTGAGTTCTTTTGCGCGTGCTTCCATGAGTGTTTGCGAAGCAACAACGACGATCTGCACTGGCCAATCTTGTTGGGCAATGTGGATCATCAAATCTGGACCGATGCCAGCAGGTTCTCCTGGCGTTACCGCGATACGATTTACCATGGTTTAAATTACTCCAGTATCTCGATATAAGCCTCGTCGCGCATTTCTTTTAACCAACGAGCACTTTCCATTGAGTATTTACGTTTGTATAGCACTTGATAAACGCGGTTTTCATTCATTTGTTGGGTTGCATCTAGCGTTCTTCTTCCGGTTAACTCCGCAATATGCCAACCAAATGAAGTACGAAAGGGTTGAGAGACTTCATTCACTTTTAGCTTTGCTAAGGTATTCGAAAATGCAGGGTCGAATGATTTTGGATCTGTCCAGCCTAACTCTCCACCTTTTACTGAGGTTGGTCCATCAGAATATTCTTTTGCAAGTTCTGCAAAGTCTGCTTCGCCTGAAACAATTTGTTCACGAAGATTTTCTAATGTTTCCTTGGCCTTAGCTTCACTTAAAATAATAGTGGGTTCAATCAAAATGTGTCTTGAGTTGACTTCTTCAACTTCCATGACTTGGCGACCACGAATATCTTGAATTTTTACAATACTAAAGCCTAATCCTGTTCTAATTGGGCCTAATATGGTGTCTTTATCTTTACCGTCAACAAGCTCTGAAAACAGGGTGGGTAATTCATTGATACTACGCCAGCCTAAATCACCACCTTCTAAGGCATTTGAACCGCCTGAAGACGCAATTGCAATGCGGGTAAAATCTGAACCGTCATTTAGTAGTTTTAGCACTTTTTCTGCGCGGGTCTTTGCGGCGTTTATGTCATCTTGAGAAGGCTCAGGTGGAAATTCAATTAAAATGTGGCCTAAGCGATACTCAACGTCATTGTTCGTTTGCTCTTTCATCACAGCAAGTAAGTTGGTTACTTCTTGTGGTGAAATATAAATGCGGCGGCGCACAGAATTTCGTGTTACTTCACCACTAATAAGTTCTTGGCGAGCATTTTCACGATATTTTTCATAATCTAAGCCTTCACTGATGATGGATTGACGAAATTGCTCTAGGGTCAAATTATTATCTTGAGCAATTGACAGTATGGTTTCATCAAGTTGAGCATCACTTATTTGTATGCCCATACGCTCGCCTAACTGTGCCACGAGGTTGTCGTCAATTAGCTTTTCAGTAACTTGCACACGTAATGCTTTATCACTTGGCAATGTTTGATTTTTCTTTGCCGCTTGTTGTTTAATTTTACTTAGAAAATCTTGAATTTCTGATTCTAATACCACACCGTCATTAACAATTACGGCGACGCTATCTAGTTTTACTTCTTGAGCTGATGCATAGCTGCCAATAAAGGCACAAGCCAATACAAAAGATTTAAATATGGTTTTCATTAATTATATTTCTTCGTTTAATTGTTGAGAAAATAAGGGCGTTTGTAACCAAAGATACTATTGTTAAACATTTCAGTTGTGTCTATTGGTTGTCTGTTACCGCCTAATCCTTTTATGATGAACTGTATCATGAATCCACTATCAAATTCATCGCGGTTTTGCTGAAATTGATTTTGCTCATCAATATTTGAGTTAATATGTCGGTGAAAAGCAAAGCGAACTGCCCAGCAACAGCTTTCATATTGTAACCCTGCATAGCTTTCTAAGCTTCGTTTATCTTTTAAATCTTGTGTCACACGACCCACAAATTGCCAATTTTTATTCATTGCAACACTTGTCAGTAACGAAACTTGTTCAAGCTTGCTACCTGAGACATTTTTGCTATAGCGATGGTTCAATTGAATTGTATTATTATTGTCAAAAACATAATCTAACGAGCTTTGGCTGCGATTGGTTGAGTTCTCTTTTGTATTGTATTGAATGTCACTACTAAATTGCCAGTTTCTATTCAAACTTAAGTACAATTCACTGGCTAGTGCTGATTCACCAGATGAGGCAATTTGCTGGTTGTTATGGCTAACATGGGTATCGTTTAAGTAGACAATGCGACCGACACTTAATCTAAACTTTTCTGTATTGTCATTATCGAGTAAACGGCTGGTGATACCCCACGAATACTGATTTGCTTGTGCAATTCTGTCTAAACCACTAAAACGTCTATCACGAAAAAGGCCATCATAGTCATCTTGCAATGTTGTTGTATCGTAAACGCCAATTGCAGATTGATCTTCATCTGGAATATATAAATATTGTAGTTGTGGTTCTAAGGTTTGAGTGAAAGCTTGATCGAAATAGGTAATGTCTCGGTCAAAATTCATTCCGCCATGTAATCGAATTTTAGGCAGGGTTCTACTTACTGACTTTTCTAAACGATCAAAGGCCTCTGTTCGGGTTTGATGATAGTTGGTTTGTAACACTCGTAATTCAGAATTAAGAAACCATGCAGGTGTTGAGATAGGTAACGTGAACCCCGCCTCAAAATGATATCTGTCAGCTTCAGGCAAGGTCAGGTTATTTGATGTAAATCGGGTAATTTCAGAATACACATCGAACTCGGCATGGTAAAAGTTAAGAGGTGTAAAATGACTAAACTCAATGTGCGGCAGTGTTTGGTAACTCGTTTGGTGTTCACCTAATACTTCAAAATCTTGCAGTTGCAGTTTGGTAAACCAATTATCGCTGAAATATGCGATTTCGCCTATTTGATACAAATAGGCATCGTTTGAATTGTATTGTTCGCTTTTAATATCCACAAGGTAGTTGTCGTCGCTAATTGTCGTGTAATCAACATAGGCGCGAATGTTTTCAGAAATAGTACCTACATGTTGAATACGTGCTAAATAGCGTTTGTCGTCATTATTTAGTTCATCATCTTTATTTAGATATTCAATATTTAATTGACCATTTTGTTGGCCTGTTAAATATCGGAATTCAGTCAATAGTTGTAGGCCACGTTTAGACATGTATCTCGGCGTGATAGTGGCGTCCATATTAGGGGCAATATTCCAATAAAAAGGCGATTCAAATTGAAAGCCAGTACGTTGGGAAGAAGAAAACTTCGGGTAGAGAAAACCCGATTTACGTTCATTCGAAACAGGAAATGAAAAATACGGTACATAAAAAACAGGCACGCCGAATAGTTTAAAACGAGCGTTGTAGGCTTCACCGTGGTTTTCATCGAGTGAAATACTGATCTCGCTGGCTTGAATTTGCCAATCAGGCACCTCGCCATAACAAGTGGTAAAATTAGAATCAACTAATGTTAACGTACCATCGCCAGTGACTCTAATATTACCCGCACTACCGTGACCGGGGTTACCTGCCAGTTGATAAGAACTTTGTGTTAACTCGGTATAGTTTTGTGACTTGCTAGCATCTAAAGATGAGGCAAAAATATCAACAGTTGGGTTTTGAAAGTGTATATTACCCGTGGCCGACAAAGCAGAAGTTGTTCTATCAACAAATAATTCATCAGCTGAAATTGCTTGTCCTTGACCTGAAAGGGTTACTCCACCAATAAACTGGGCAAATTTTTCTCGTTTAATATGCGTAGATTTTGACCATATGTTATAGGTGTCGCTGTTTAAGGTTTCTGTACCATCAACAATATTAGGGTAAGTTGGAAGCGGGCAGCTGGCATTGATATTTTGTATGGAATCAGCAGTTTGCGCTAACACGTTTAAAGAAAAAAAATATGTCGTTGCTATGACCAACAATGTCCGGAGAAAATGCATTAATGTTCCGATAAGTAAAATGGCTTGTTAGGTATCACAAAAATTCATATTATTTTACCCCTAAAGTTGTTAATAATATAGCAATTTTATCTAATGAAACATTATTATAGCGGTATAACGAAATATAAGTACATATAGCGATAATGTGAGCCCAATAAATAAACGGTAATTCGTCTTTCCTGATTACTTTTTTCATTATATTAATTGTATTAGTCAGCAGTAGGAGAAATTTTTGCACGACGTTAGACAGGAGCAGCTAACTGTTTGGTTAGCTGAAAAACATAAAAGCAATCAAGTTACGTTGCAGCCTTTAACGGGTGACGCGGGATTTAGACGATATTTTCGGTTCCAGTTAAATGAACAGTCTTTTATTGCGGTGGATTCACCGGCTCAGTATTGCAACAATAAAGCGTTTGTTCAGATGTCACAACGTTTAGCGCAAGCGAATGTGCTGCAACCTGACATTTTTTACCACGATACTGAGAATGGCTTTTTTTGTTTAATGGATTTAGGGGATACCTTACTCGCTGATGTTTTATCGCCAGAAACTGTGATTGAATATTACCAACGTGCGATTGATCTTTTACCTGTTATTGCGATGCTTCCGCAACAAAATTTACCACGCTACGATGCTGATTTTGTAAGAATGGAACTCGATATTTTTACACAATGGTTGTTAAAAGAGCATTTAGATATCACCTTATCACCTGAAGAACACCAGTCACTAGCAACCTGTTTTGACTGTTTAGTTGATAATGCATTGGCACAACCACAAGTTGTAATGCATCGAGATTTTCACAGTCGAAACTTAATGTGCTATCAACAGCAACTCGCGGTGATTGATTTTCAAGATGCAGTGATTGGCCCTGTTACCTATGATGTTGTGTCATTACTTAGAGATTGCTACGTTAAATGGCCGGATGATGTGGTAGAACAAGCATTGAAATATTTTATTGTTCACTATGGTAAACAATTAGCAGGAGAGAATATATCTACTGCGCAATGGCATCGATGGTTTGATTTAATGGGAATTCAACGTCATGTTAAGGCGGCGGGAATATTTGCACGATTAAAACATCGCGATAATAAACCAAGTTATGTGAAGGATATTCCGTTGACCTTGCACTATATTGTGGACGTTTGTCAGCATTATCCTGAGCTTGCATCACTAAAACAATTAGTCGTTGATAAAGTATTACCGCTTGTTGAGCACAAGGAAGTTAAATGAAGGTTATGATTTTAGCAGCCGGCCGCGGCGAAAGAATGCGACCTTTAACTGATAGCTTGCCTAAGCCAATGTTATCAGTAGCAGGAAAGCCATTAATTGTTCATCATATTGAAAAACTACGCCAAGCAGGTTTTCGTGAATTTGTCATCAACACTGCTTGGTTAGGCGATAAGATAGTGGCATGTTTAAAGGATGGTCGTCAATTGGGTGTATCCATTGTGTATAGTCATGAAGGAGAGCAAGCACTCGAAACTGCTGGCGGTATATGCCAAGCACTGCCATTTCTTGACAATAATAACGCTCCTTTTCTAGTGGTCAATGGTGATATCTACGTTGATTATCATTTTAACGATATCCCTAAGTTAGCAGAACAAATACAGGCACACTTATGGCTGGTGAAAAACCCTGAACATAACCCTTTAGGAGACTTTAATTTGGAAGATGAGCAGGTAAGTAATAATGGAGATGCTGCTTCTCGATATACTTATAGTGGCATCGGTATTTATCGTGCTAGCTTATTTTCGACCTGTCAAAAAGGTCAGCCAGCAAAGCTAGCACCATTGTTGCGTGATGCAATTAATCAACAGACGGTATCGGGCAGTGTGTTACCCAGTAACTGGACAGATGTAGGAACTCCGGAACGTCTGGCTTTACTTAACAAAGAATTAGAAGGTTTTTATTAATGCGTATATGGGGCAAGGTACTTGGTTTTTTATTCGGTTTTATGCTGAGTAAACATATAATCGGTGCGTTATTAGGAATGTGGTTGGGTCATCGCTTTGATAAAGGTGTTGGCTTTGATTTCGATCGATTTGCAGCGCAAGATGAAGAAAGTAAACAACAAACTTTTTTCTATACCACGTTCACCGTCATGGGGTATATCGCTAAAGCCAAGGGGCGTGTAACAGAGCATGAGATCGCCTTTGCTAGTGCCTATATGAATAAGCTTGGTTTAAATGCTGAAATGAAGAAGCAAGCACAAGAGGCATTTCGTGAAGGTAAATTGGCGGGCTTTCCTATAGAAAAACAATTAACAACGTTCAAAAAACGTTGTGGTCACCGACAAGACTTGCTGTTAATGTTTGTGGAAATTCAAATTCAAGTTGCGTTTGCTGACGGCAGTTTAGAGCAAAGCGAGCGTGAAGCTTTGCATGTGATAGCAAAAAAATTAGGTTTTTCAGCGCGTGATTTAGATAAGTTGCTTGAAATGATCATGGCAGGAGCACAGTTTCATCAAGGTGCAGAACAAGGACAGTCACCTCAAGAACAACTTGATCATGCCTATAAATTGCTAGGCGTTTCTCCTTCGGCCTCAACACAAGAAATAAAAAAAGCGTATCGTAAACTCATGGCTCAGCATCACCCAGATAAACTTGTTGCAAAAGGTCTACCCCCTGAAATGATGGAATCTGCAAAAGAGCAGGCACAAGACATTCAGGCGGCGTATGAATTGATCAACAAAAAGAAAAGTTAGCCATGTGGTTACGACGTGCCTGAGCGAATTACCACCCAAGCGATGTCAGCCAACCTTTAATTTGTGTTGCTAACGCATTTGCATCGTAATAGCCGGTAGTGAAGTTAAATAAGGTTGTTTGTCGATATTGCGACTTTGCAAGTTGTTTAACGTACTTGCTACGTAGAGCCACATTGCGAGGAACCTGAAAATGGTCAGCTTTCAAAGAAACATCAAGTATAGGCAAGGTTAATTCAGTCAGGTGTTCTGCGGCAATCTGTGTTTCTTGTGTCGTTGGCATGTAAGCACTTAACATAATGTAAGCATTTGGTTTAGCAAATTCAGGCTGCTGTAAAATTGACAAAATTTGTGCAGCATTTTGCCCTTGAGCAATTAAAATAATAATCCCTGGAAAGCTTTTTGCTTTCTCAATACTTGCGGCGATTAACGGCGCTAGTTGCTGTTGATATTGAGCCAATTGTTCTGCATTTTCTGCTGTTTTAGTTGTATCGTCAAGCGCGTTTGAAGGATAGTTTTCAGGTTTATCAAGCGGTTGTAAACTTAATGTTGTCCACCCTTGCTTAGGTAATATTTTTCGTAACTCGTTGATAGCTTGAGGGCTCGTAGCCGGTTGTTGCCAGTCTGGTATCAAAATGGCAATACCTTTTGGTAATTCGCTATCATGGGTAGTCACTAAGGCAACGTGTTCATTATCACCGACCATAATATTTTCATATTCACCTTCTGGTAAATAATGCTTTAAATCTAACTCGTAAATTTCAGGTAATGCTTTAGGTAGTGATATGTCGGGTCTTTCAGGTGATTGTTGTTCATTAGTCACGGGTGCAGCATCACCGTTGCTCGTCGTTTTTTCTGAAGCATTTTTTGATGCTTTTTCTGGAGTAGATTCGCTCGTGCTTTGTTGTGTTTCTTGTTCTTGGTTTTCTTGGCTGAACGAACGAGTAGAAATAACTGAGCTAGCAAGAATAAAGCTGATGGTAACAGGCAAAAGTACTGCTTTTGTTAGTATGCCCATTACGATTCCTAATAATTATATCAATTGGTACTATATCGACACTTTAGCGAAAAACTGTTGTTAAAAACAAGCGTTTTACCTAGGGGCGGTTGATTTTTCGAAATTAAAAGTTGTTCGAACTAAACACGAGAGGTCAACAGACCCTAGTATTAAAAAGGGCAAACGGCTTCGATGGTTAGCATTTGTTGCTGAACTGGGTGTTTAAATGTTAGTTCACGTGCATGTAATAATAAACGGTTACTCATACTTAGTGCTTGTGGGTGGGCATATAATCTATCTCCAAGTATAGGGTGGCCAAGATACAACATATGTACACGTAATTGATGAGAGCGTCCTGTTATCGGCGTTAACTTCACTAAACTGGTATTCTCGTCTGCACTAAGCACTTGGTAATGGGTCAGTGCCTTTTTGCCAATATCATGGTCTATTTTTTGTTTTGGTCGATTTGGCCAGTCACAAATTAATGGCTGATCAATGGTTCCTGTTTTTTGCTCTGGATGACCAAAAATACGCGCAAGGTAGTATTTTTGCGTTAACCTTTTTTCAAATTGTCGGCTAATTTCTACATGCGCGTGTTTATTTAAAGCCATCAGCATGACACCAGAAGTTGCCATATCTAATCTGTGTACAATGGTGGCCGTTGGTAGTACACGTTGAACACGTGTTTGCAGGCAGTCTTTATGCTCTGGTAGTCTGCCTGGTACAGAAAGAAGACCACTTGGCTTATTCACCACGACGATATCATTGTCTCGATAAAGTATATCAAGGTAAGGAGATAACGGCGGTGAATAAACAAAGTCAGGGTTTGCGCTCATTGTTAGTGAGTCACCACGATTAAACGGACTGCTTCGAATTTTAATTGTGCTTTTTCAATATAAGTCGTTAACTCTTGCTGCTGCAGATTAATAAAGTCTAACTCTTCTTGACGAACACTTGGATTGATAGCTTTTAACGCTGACAGTCTTTGCCATTCTTGCGTTAGCTTATCTGTCATAAGTGATTTGGCTGAAGTGATAAGTGGGTCAATATGCGACTTGGCGTGAACCTCAGCTTTTTCAACCAGTGGAGAAACTTGCTCTTTCAATGCTTTTATTAATTGCAATGCAACCTGTTTTTTAACTGGAATGAGCTGTTGATCTAATACCGCTTCGCTGACTTTATCAGCAAGATTATTACCATTTTTATCAACCAGCACCCGAATTGGTGTGGTAGGTAAATAACGTTTCAGTTGCAGTTGGCTTGGCGCTGTTGCTTCAAGAGTAAACATACATTCAAGAAAGAAGGTACCGGCAGGAAGCGCAGGATTTTTAAGCAGACCAATACTTGAATTACCGACATCGTCAGAAAGCACTAAATCAATTGCACCTGTTACCATGGGGTGATCCCACGTGAGTAAATGATAATCTTCGCAAGCTAATGCGGTATCGCGATGAAAAGTGACTGTTGTGCCATCATCAGGGAGACAAGGAAAGTTACCGCTTAACATATGTTCTGTAGGCTGTAAGGCGATAGCATTGTCTGCTTTGTCATCTTGTCCTATGCCAAACACGTCAAATACTTGAAACATAAATTGCGGCAAACGGGTATGGTTATCTTGCTGAATAATTTCATCAACTAACGTTTCAGCTCGGCCTTGCCCCGAAGAATTTAACTCTAACAATTTATCTCTGCCAGTTTCTAACTCTGCTTTTATTTGTAGATGTAATGTATGACTGTCATCTACAAATTGTTTGATTGATGCATCGTCAGCAATAGGTGAAAATTGTAAGTCTACTAATTGTTCTGCTTGTGCTTCAAATACGGCGCGGCCAGTAACACAAGTATGTTCAAATGCGTTTAGCCCTTGGTGATACCATTGGAATAAAGCGCTTTGCATTGAATGTTCAAAATAAGGTACGTGTAAATTAACGGTTTGTGTTTGGCCGATACGATCTAATCGACCTATGCGTTGTTCGAGTAAGTCAGGGTTGGTTGGTAAATCAAATAGCACTAAATGATGGGCAAATTGAAAATTTCTTCCTTCACTGCCAATTTCTGAACATAACAATACTTGGGCACTGTCTTCATCTTGGGCAAAATAAGCAGCTGCACGATCTCGTTCGAAAATGCTTAACCCTTCATGAAAGACAGCTGCTCTGATACCTGCTTTTACGCGGAGTGCCGTTTCTAATTCAATTGCGGTTTCAGCGTGTGCGCATATCACCAGCAATTTCTCTTTATTTAGATCTTTTAATAAAGTGGTTAAGTAATCAACGCGTGGGTCTATGTCGTACCATTGTTCAACAGACGCTAAGCTGTATAAGCGTTCTGGTGTGTTAAGAAATTGTGCCTGTTTTTTATCAACCAAATTTTCTCGGCTGTCAGATAATAAAAAGTCTTCAATGCTTTCTTGATACGCTTGTGGCATCGTTAAAGGAGTCGCATGAAGCTTTCTTTCTGGAAAGCCTTTGATGGTATTTCGGCTATTTCTAAACAGAATACGACCGGTGCCATGTCGATCAAGTAACTGATTTAATAATGTTTTACGTGCTGTTGATTGTTGTGCTTCATCACCATTAAGATCAGCAAGTAATGCACTGATATCACTTTCAGCCAGTAAGGAAGTTAATACTTGTTGTTGTTGATCATTTAATGCAGTTTTTGCAACAAGTGCGTTAGCTGCATCTGCTACTTCAGTGTAATGCGTTTCTTCTTCTGTGAAGGTTTGATAATCATAGAAGCGATCAGGGTCTAGTAATCGTAAACGGGCGAAGTGACTTTCATGACCAAGTTGATCAGGCGTTGCCGTTAACAGTAAAACCCCTGGAATTGTTTGAGCGAGTTGTTCGATACAAAGATATTCGATACTTGCATTATCAACTTGCCAATTTAAATGATGAGCCTCATCAACGACCATTAGGTCCCATTCTTCTTCGATGAGTGCCTCATACCATTGTGGTTGTTTAGTGATAAAATCTAGATTCACTAACACTAATTGTTCTGAAGAAAACGGGTTAACTGTTTCACCTTCATCGCCTGAGTTAGCAATTTCTTGGCAGCGCGTTTCGTCGAAAATGCTAAAATGAAGGTTAAAACGACGCAACATTTCAACTAACCACTGATGAGTTAGCGATTCTGGCACAATGATCAATACACGTTGTGCCCTACCAGTAACTAACTGCTGATGAATGATTAACCCTGCTTCGATGGTTTTACCTAAGCCAACTTCATCGGCTAATAACACTCGTGGCGCAAATCGGCTACCTACTTCATCGGCAATGTAAAGCTGATGCGGTATTAAACTAACGCGACCGCCAGTTAATCCGGTAAGTAAGGATTGTTGCTGTTGGAATTGATGTTTGAGGCTGTCTTTTCTTAAACGAAACCAGTCTAGTCTGTCGACTTGGCCATTGAGTAAACGATCATGGGGCTTATTAAATTTAATAAAGTGATCAATCATCACTTCTTTTAAGCTTTCTGGTGCTTCGTTATCAACACGTGTGCCGTGATAGGTTAATATCCCATTGGTTTCCTCTACATCACTAATAGATAACTGCCAACCTTCGTGGCTAGGGATAATATCGCCTTGCTGGAAGATAACGCGAGTGAGCGGTGCGTTATCGATCGCATATTTTCTGATATCTCCAGTCGCGGTAAACATAATTGAGACAAAGCGACTTTCGACACTGGTAACTGTTCCTAATCCTTGGTCTGATTCTCCATCACTAATCCAACGTTGACCCGGCTGAAACGACATAGAAATAAACTCCAAAAAATGCGATGTAAAAAAGGGGCGCTATGGTAACGTTAATCATAGCGCTGATCATCTAATTTTTCTGAAAAATAGCGATTTTTATTGCGTTTGCACAACGATGGTTTATTTAACACCTAACTCTTTCAGCCGTTCTAATAAATAGCTTTCTTGTGTGTGGCGTTCTGATAAAACAACTTCATCGCGCGGATGTAGAAACAGCGGCAAAGATATACGAGATTTTTTAGCTTCTTCGCCAGAAGGATTAATAACGCGATGGCTTGTAGAAGGAAAATATCCCTTCGAAGCTTCCTGCAGCATATCACCAATATTGATAATTAATTGTCCGAAATCTGCTGGTACGTCAAACCATTCTCCATCTTTAAGTTGCACTTGTAAGCCGGGTTCATTTGCTGCAGGTAAAATAGTGATTAAATTAATATCTTCATGAGCAGCAGCTCGAACTGCACCAGGTTCTTCTTCACCTGATAACGGTGGATAATGTAAAACACGCAACAGGGTATTTGGCGTATTATTAATCATCGAAGAAAGCGGTTCAGAATAAAGTTTAGCGACATCTTCAGGGCTATATTGCTCAATCCAGTCAAGTAATTCAGCAGCAAGTGAACTTGCCAGTTTATAGTAGGTAAGTATTTCTTCTTTTAATGACTCAGGAATTCTTCCCCATGGATAAACATGATAATACTCTTTGATGTCTTTTTTCTGATGACCTTTGGCAGTTTCTGAAATGGCTGGAGCAAAATAGCCATCTTGAGTTGCAGGATCATAAGCATATTGCTCTGGATCACCATGTTGAAAAAAGTCATACCAATGTTGGTAGATAGATTCAACCAGTTCTTGTTTTATTGGATGATGCGTTAAAACACCAAATCCAGTATCTCTTAAACTTTGGACGAAACGCTTCGGCGCGTCTTTTTCACGGTAATCGACCACTTGAACTTGCATAGTGAAAACTCATTCTGTTGTTGTACTTTTTTCAGTATATCAAAACCTGTCTAAATGGTCAGGTAAAGATTTTAAATAATCATAGCCTAAAGCTATCTAGAATAAAAAACATCGCTATAATGAAAGGATAATGTATTGAATCTAGGAAGAAAAAATAATGAAATTGCCTGTAGTAATCGCGTTAATAACAAACGGTCTGTTAACGGCTTGTTCAAGCAACCCAGAAACGTGTGAAGACATTACGTTAGCCACTGAACAAATACAAGAGTGCAAAACTTTACAGGGTAAAATTGATGCAGCGAAAGATAAACCTATTATTCGCACGGAATTAGAACGTCGTTATCAACAAAACTGTGTTGACATGCGCTACTATCGTGACAGTCAGCAAGATGCGATTTGTGGTAACAAAGAAGAAATGCAAGCGCTAGAAGAAAAAGGGGTAAATAATTAAAAAGCGAGCATATTCATGACAAATATTGTTCAAAAGTCTAGCTATACCAATTAGAGGTTTTGCTAAAGTTATGATAATTTAATGATATATGAGTAATAAATCATCAAGTGACGCTAATTCACTACCAAATAATGATCATGCATTAGCAAAAGAAGCATTGTCATTACTGAAAAAGTACCGAACGCTACAAGGGCGATATACTGCGTTATTTACCCTCAATCAGCTTTCGCATGAATGTGCTGATCTTCATACCTTTTACCCGCAAGTACATAAAGCAATCGCGTCAATTATGAATGCGCCAAATTTTTACATTGTTATGTATGATCAAACGTTTAATACTTTAAACTTTGTTTATGATATCGATGAAAAAGACAGCTTTCCTTCTGGTCCCGTTGACTATAAAGAATGGATAGGCTCAATGACAAGTTATGTTATTGAAACAGGTAAGCCTTTATTAGTGACGCCAGAAAAAATGGATGAAATGCAAAATCAAGGTTTGCTGACAGCGGTGGGCACCATCGGAACTGACTGGCTAGGTGTGCCTTTAATTTGTGATGATTTAGTGATTGGTGTCATGGCGGTACAAAGCTATAACGAAGAAACACGTTATCAAGAGCACGATCTTGAAATGCTAACGTTTACCGCACAGCATATCGTTACTGCTATGACACGACTACAAGATAGAGAACGTCTACAAAAGGCTGTAGATGCACGTACTCATGAGTTGATGGAGCAAATACGTGAACGAGAAAAGTCTGAGTTATTACAAGAATCTCTATACCGGATTTCTGAATTAACCAATGATGCTTCAATTGATATCGAAAAATTCTATGCAATGGTGCATAACATTGTCGGTCAACTACTTAATGCAGAAAATTTTTATATTGCTAATTTTAACCGTATTAAAAATACCATTACATTTGTTTATTACTCAGAGCAAGACTCTGAAGATCTGGCTGAAAAATTTTCACCTCGCAAATTTTCAAATGGTTTAACTGAATTAGTCATTAAACAAAAAGACACCATCCTGTTAAATAGGCAGCAAATATTTGAATTGTATGAAAAGGGTGAAACAGCAAAGCCACAAACGAAAACTAAATCTTGGCTTGGCGTGCCCTTGATGCAATCGGAAGAAGCCATAGGGGCAATGGTTATTCAAAGTTATCAATCGGGAATTATTTTTAATGAGAATGATGCCGAGCTGCTTAACTTTGTTTCACAACACGTTTCTACCGCCATTAAACGGCGTGAATTGGCATTGTTTGAACGGCAAACACAAGAGCTACTTGAGCAACAAGTGAAGTTGCGTACTGTTGAACTTGAAGAAGAAATTAAACAGCGCCGTGCAATTGAAGAAAAGCTTAAGCATGCTGCAACCCATGATGGCTTAACAGGGCTGGCAAATAGAGCAGTATTTTTAGATTTATTAAATCACGCCATTGCTTGTTGGGTGAGAAAGCCAGAGCTGCAATTCGCTATTTTATTTTTAGATTTAGATCGCTTTAAAGTGGTCAATGATAGTTTAGGTCACCATGCGGGAGATGTGTTATTAAAGAAAGTTGCTGAAGGCTTAAAAGATATCGTCAGAACCAAAGATACCGTAGCGCGACTTGGTGGTGATGAATTTGTCATATTAATTGAAGATTTAGTCGAGCAGCAAGAAGCTTATGATGTTGCTGAGCGCATTACTGCGTTTCTTTCTACGCCATTTCTAATTGAAAACCAACCAGTGTTCATTGGCACTAGTATGGGAGTACTTTTTAACGACGAAAGGTACCAAGATGCTGAAACTATGCTGCGAGATGCTGACATAGCGATGTATCATGCGAAAGATATGGGGAAAGGGCGTTATGAAGTGTTTGACTCTAGCATGCATAAGAAAGTGCAAAATGCGATGACTTTAGAGGCAGATGCTCGTGAAGGAATTGATAAAAAAGAATTTTTTCCTTATTTTCAGCCGATCGTACGTTTATCCGATAAAAAAATTGTTGGCTTTGAAGCATTAGCAAGGTGGCAAAGTGAGAAAAGAGGTTTTGTCATGCCGAACGAATTTATTTCGCTCGCAGAAGAAACTAACCTTATTTTGGCATTAGATTTACAAATCATGGAACAAGCATGTTTTCAATTAAAACAATGGCAACTCAACTTTAAACGTGATGATCTGTACGTTAGTTGCAATTTATATGGCAACCACTTCTTCGATCCTAAACTACCAACGGACATTGCCGCTATTTTGACAAAAGTTGGTATCAAAGCGAAACATTTACGGGTGGAGTTAACCGAAAGAGCACTGCTTGAAAATAGCGACATGGTATTAAAAAACATGAGAGCGCTAAAAGAAATGGGTGTAAAAATACTACTAGATGACTTTGGCACAGGATATTCTAGCTTAAGTTATTTACATCGTTTTCCTATTGATGTGTTAAAAATTGATCGCTCATTTATTAATAATATTCATAAACAAGGCAATCACCAAGCGATTATTAAAACCATTATAGATTTAGCGACAAATTTACAAATGGGGACTGTCGGCGAAGGCATTGAATACCTCGCTGATGCAAACCTACTCCTGCAAATGGAGTGCATGTATGGCCAAGGCTATTATTTTCATAAGCCTATGCCAGCAGAGGCTATCGAGCAATATTTAGGTTAGTGTTAGCCACTTTTCTCGTAACGCAGATAACACACCCGATTTTTTCATTTGTAATAATACTTAATTTAATTGACGGATGATCAACTCCGCCCGTTGATACCGCACTTTAAGGAGTTATACCGCATTATTTTGACAAACGATGTTGCGATAACTTTGTTTAGGTAAATAACTTGCGACATTTCAATTATACCTAGCAGTAACAAAGTATTAGATAAATATAAAACCGTTTAATAGAGAAAGTTGCAGACCTTAGAGGATGAATGCTTAACGACTAGCTAAAGGTGAAAATTGTTAAAAAAAAGAGACGCTAAAATGCGTCTCTTTGTGTACAGATAGGTTGACTATTGTGCTATTCAGTTAGTACAAAATCTAAAATACCTAATGCTGCTTTTCTACCTTGATCTACAGCGGTAACAACTAAGTCTGAACCTAATACCATATCGCCACCGGCAAAAATATTTTGCGCGGAAGTTTGTAAAGCAAATTCACTATCTGCATTGGCGACCACGCGGCCCCTTTCATCAAGCGAAACGCCTGCATCTTGCATCCATTTAGGTGGGCTTGGTAAAAAACCGAATGCGATTACTACAGCATCAGCCTCCATAATAAACTCACTTCCTTCAATGGGTTCTGGTCGGCGACGACCTGCTTCATCTGGAGCACCTAATTGAGTTTTCACAAATTTAACACCACATGCTTGGCCGTTTTCATCAACCGCAACATCTAATGGTTGAATATTAAATTGAAAATCAACACCTTCTTCTTTGGCATTTTGCACTTCACGAGGGCTACCAGGCATGTTGGCTTCATCACGTCGATAGGCACAAGTAACTTCTTTTGCACCTTGACGAATAGAAGTGCGGACACAATCCATTGCGGTATCACCACCACCAAGCACAACAACTTTTTTATCAGTAAAGCTGACATACGGTTTTGCGTTTTCAGTGATACCCATAATGTGTTGCGTATTAGCAATCAAGAAATCAAGTGCGTTATACACACCTAGCGCACTTTCGTGTTCAAAACCACCTGTCATATCGGTATAGGTACCCATACCAAGAAAAACAGCATCGTAATTATCGGTTAGTTCACTGAAGGGAATATCAACACCCACATTTACGTTGAGCTTAAATTCAATTCCCATACCTTCTAAAATACCGCGACGACGTTTGACTACCTCTTTTTCTAATTTGAAAGAGGGTATACCGAAGGTTAATAAACCACCAATTTCTTGGTGTTTATCAAACACGACACAGTCAACGCCATTTCGTGTTAAAACATCGGCACATGATAAGCCAGCAGGCCCAGCACCAACGATAGCAACCTTTTTACCGGTAGGTTCTACATCTGAAAGATCAGGCTTCCAACCTTGTTCAAATGCCGTATCAGTAATATATTTTTCAATATTACCGATGGTAACCGCTCCGAATTCATCGTTTAAGGTACATGCTGATTCACACAACCTATCTTGCGGACAAACACGGCCACACATCTCAGGTAAGCTATTTGTTTGATGACATAAATCAGCAGCTTCAAAAATTTTGCCTTCGGTGACTAATTCTAACCATTGTGGAATGTAGTTATGTACAGGACATTTCCACTCACAATAAGGGTTACCACAATCTAAACAACGGTCTGCTTGTCCTGAACTTTGTTCACTACTTAGTGGATTATATATTTCAACAAAATCGATTTTTCGTTCATCTATCGGCTTTTTCGGCGGTTCGATGCGATTTACGTCGATAAACTGGTATACATTTTTACTCATTATAATCTTCCTCTTCGCGTTCTTTAGTTACTGTGCTTGAACGCGAAGTTCAGCAGAAGAACGGCTACGATGACCTAAAAGTGTTTTTACGTCAGTAGCTGTTGGTTTAATTAATTTAAACATTGGCGAAAATTTATCAAAGTCTGCAAGAATTTCTTGGGCACGTAAGCTGCCTGTTTCTTCGAAATGCTCATTGATAATACCGCGTAAATGTTCCATATGAATATTGAAATCAGAAACAGCTAACATTTCTATTGACTCATTATTCATTCGGATGGCGAGATCATCCGCTTCATCCAGTACATAAGCAAAGCCGCCTGTCATACCTGCGCCAAAATTAACGCCAACTTGACCTAATACAGTAACGATACCGCCGGTCATGTATTCACATGTATGATCACCTGTACCTTCAACGACTGCTTGGCAACCAGAGTTACGCACAGCGAAACGTTCACCAGCACGGCCGCACGCATATAGATTGCCACCGGTGGCACCATATAAACATGTATTACCCATGATCATCGTTTCATGACTTTTATAGGCAACACCTTTGGGTGGTTTGATAGTCAGTTTACCACCAGCCATTCCTTTACCCACGTAGTCGTTTGCATCACCGGTTAAGGTTAATTCAAGACCACCAGCATTCCAGACACCAAAACTTTGACCAGCCGTACCAGTTAATTGAATTTTGATTGGCTGTGCAGCCATACCTTGATCACCATGCTGCCTCGCAATTTCACCCGATAATACCGCACCTACAGAGCGATCAACGTTTTTAATGCTAAATCGGAAGTTTCCACCTGTACTGTGTGCTACAGCATCACGCGTAGCAGCTAACATTTCTTGATTTAACTTACCTTCATCAAATGGCTTGTTTGGCTCTGTTTGATGAACGGCCGTATTGTCTTTAGGCACAACCGGCGCAATGATAGGTGATAAATCAAGTTTTTGTTGTTTAGCACTAATCCCAGCAAGTGGTTCAAGTAAATCTGTTCGACCAATAATTGCGGTCAAGCTTTCAACACCTAATTGAGCTAAAATTTCACGCACATCTTGAGCAACAAATTTGAAATAATTCATCACTTGATCAGGCAAGCCTTTAAAAAACTGTTCGCGCAATACATCATCTTGCGTTGCAACACCTGTCGCACAGTTGTTTAAGTGACAAATACGTAAGAATTTACAACCTAGTGTTACCATAGGAGCTGTGCCAAAACCGAAGCTTTCAGCGCCTAAAATAGCGGCTTTTACGATGTCTAAGCCTGTTTTTAAACCACCATCTACTTGTAATCGTACTTTATGGCGTAAACCATTAGAAACGAGTGACTGATGTGCTTCTGCTAAACCAAGTTCCCAAGGACAACCAGCATACTTAACCGAGGTTAATGGGCTAGCACCTGTACCACCATCATAACCAGAGATAGTAATAAAATCGGCATAAGCCTTGGCAACACCTGAAGCGATAGTACCAACGCCTGGGCCAGATACGAGCTTGACAGAAATGACAGCCTTAGGGTTTACTTGTTTTAAGTCGAAGATTAGCTGAGCTAAATCTTCTATCGAGTAAATATCATGATGCGGAGGTGGTGAAATAAGTGTTACACCTGGCACTGAGAAACGTAATTTTGCAATAAGTGGCGTTACTTTATCTCCCGGTAATTGGCCACCTTCACCTGGTTTAGCACCTTGCGCTACTTTAATTTGTAATACATCCGCATTGACTAGGTAGTGTGGTGTTACGCCAAATCGACCTGATGCAATTTGCTTGATACGTGAGTTTTTCACTGTACCAAAACGACGTTCATCTTCGCCGCCTTCACCAGAATTTGAGAACCCACCTAAGCGATTCATCGCAATAGCCAAAGCTTCATGTGCTTCAGGGCTCAAAGCGCCGATAGACATTGCTGCACTGTCAAAGCGTTTAAACATTTCAGTGTCTGCTTCTACCGAATCAATACTGATTGGTTTAGTGTCTGATTTAAGCGCAAGTAAATCACGTAAAGCGGCAGCCGGACGATTATTGACGGTCTCAGCAAATTTACGATAGTCGCTGTATTCACCGCTTTGCACGGCATCTTGTAAATTCTTCACCACATCAGGGTTGTACGCGTGGTACTCACCACCGTGAACATATTTTAATAAGCCGCCGTGACTTATTTTTTGATGGGCTAAGAAAGCTTTGCGAGCTAAATTAATATTATCTTGCTCTATATCGGTAAAATCAGCACCTTGAATACGGCTTGGTAAGTCAGGGAAACAAAGCTGCATGATATTTTGGTTTAAACCGATCACTTCGAAAAGACCAGCACAGCGATAACTCGCGATGGTAGAAATACCCATTTTAGAGAGTATTTTCAACAAACCTTTATTAATACCGTTACGGTAGTTTTCAACGGCTTCACGAGCCGATAAATTGATTTGACCTTGATCGACAAGTTGTTCTACCGTTTCAAAAGCAAGATATGGATAGATAGCGGTCGCACCTAAACCGAGTAACACTGCAAATTGGTGTGAATCTCTGACTGATGCTGTTTCAACAATAATATTTGAATCGCAACGTAATTGTTCATCAACTAAGCGTTTTTGTACCGCACCAACAGCCATTGCTGCAGGAATAGGCAATGAACCTTTATCAATTTGGCGATCAGAAAGAATTAAAATTACTGTGTTTTTATTACGGACAAGCTCAACAGCTTCATCACATAAACGAAGAATTGCGGCTTCTAACCCTTCAGAAGCATGGTAATTTAGGCTTAACGTATCACTTCGATAATGTTCAGGATCAAGTTCTCGTAATTGCTTTAAGCCTGTGTACATTAATACAGGGGTATCAAAAAGGATTCTATCTGCATGACCAGTCGTTTCATTGAATACGTTATGTTCACGGCCAATACACGTACCTAATGACATCACGTAACGCTCACGTAATGGATCGATAGGCGGGTTAGTCACTTGCGCAAATTGTTGACGGAAGTAATCGTATAAGGTTCTTGGTTGGCTCGATAATACTGCCATTGGCGTGTCATCGCCCATTGAACCTGTTGCTTCTTGACCGTTTTCTGCCAGAGTTTTAACCACTTGTTGAATTTCTTCATAACTGTAATTAAACAGTTTATGATATTGGGCAATACTTTTATCGTTAAATGCTCGCTTACCAATAAGCTCTGCATCCAGTTTTTCAAATGGCACTAAACGGCTAATATTTTTATCTAACCATTCACGGTACGGATGACGAACTTTTAAATCGTTGTCAATAGCATTGGAGTTGAAAATTTTACCTGTGTAGGTGTCGACTGCAAGCATTTCACCTGGCCCTACACGGCCTTTTTCTACTACTTCATCTTCGCCGTAATCCCAAATACCTACTTCAGAAGCAAGGGTGATAAAACCGTCACGGGTAATCACATAACGCGCAGGTCGTAAACCGTTTCTATCAAGGTTACAAGCAACATGGCGGCCGTTTGTCATTACGATACCAGCGGGGCCATCCCATGGTTCCATGTGCATTGAGTTAAATTCATAAAATGCTTTTAAATCATCATCCATTAATGGACTGTTTTGCCATGCAGGTGGCACTAGTAAGCGCATAGCACGGAATAAATCCATACCGCCGGCTAAAAATAGCTCAAGCATGTTATCTAATGATGATGAATCAGACCCTGCTGCATTAACAAATGGTGCCGCATTTTGTAAGTCAGGTAAGAGTGGAGATTGAAAACGATAAGTACGTGCTCTTGCCCATTGTCTGTTACCTTTAATGGTATTGATTTCACCATTGTGCGCTAAATAACGGAAAGGTTGTGCTAAATGCCATTGTGGCGATGTGTTGGTTGAAAAACGCTGATGAAATACACAAATTGCTGTTTGCATGCGTATATCAGCAAGATCTAAATAAAAATTAGGTAAATCTACAGGCATCATTAAGCCTTTGTAGATGGTAACCAAACATGACAAGCTAGCCACATAGAATCGCTCGTCTTCAATTCGCTTTTCTGCACGGCGACGAGCCATATATAAACGGCGCTCTAAATCGCGATTACGCCAACCCGGAGGCGCATTGACAAATATTTGTTCAATAGTAGGTACATTACCGACTGCAATGTCACCTAAAATTGATTTGTCAGTAGGCACTACGCGCCAGCCAACTAGGGTTAGCATTTCTTGTGCAAGTTCTTGCTCAAGTATTTCTTTAGTTTGCGCTGCGATGACAGGATCAGGGTTTAAAAAAATCATACCAACGGCATATTTTCTTCCGAGTTTCCAGCCATTTTCTTCGGCAACAGCACGGAAAAAGCTGTCAGGCTTTTTCATTAATAATCCACAACCGTCGCCTGTTTTACCGTCAGCATTTATACCACCACGGTGTTGCATACGATCAAGTGCTGAAATTGCGGTTTTTACAAGCTTGTGGCTGTTTTCACCATGTTGATGTGCAATTAAGCCGAACCCGCAATTGTCTTTTTGAAAGTTGGGATCATAAAGCTGCATGTTTTCTCTCCTAAAAAAAATACCTACTTGGCACCAGAGTGGTTAAAATTAGAATAAAATTATGTAAAAAATGCATAATTACTCTGGTTTTTGAGCTAAGCGGAACCCCTAACATTAAACGCAAACTGGTTAAAGGTCAATAAAAATAGAGTTTTTGCTCGTAATTTATTTACATTTTTGTATCTTGTTGTATTTAAAGGGTAAAACTATATATTTTACATGGTAAAGCTCTTTATCTTAATGATAATTATTTACATTTAAAGGGGTTTTGATCGTTATGTGGTTGTATAATGTAAGTTTATTACATGATGGGTAAGGGCTAGCGGAAGGTTGACGTTTTAGGTAATTTATGCAAAAAATTATTCACCTTAAGCATTAAAAAACTAACCTATAAAAAATTGCTATTAAAAAAAGTTGGGCGAGCCGAACGAGATAATGAGTAATTGCATATAGAAAAGCACTATTTAGTTACATTACCTGAACAATGAGTAGCAATGATGACTACAAGGCAATACATTTTAGGCGATTGGTGCGTGTTCTTTACGGAAAATAGAGAAATAATAGCAGGAATCGTTCCTGCTATTATAAGGACGTATGACTGAAAACTAAGGTTGGTAGCCGCCAGCGATGCCTTTCGTTGTAATACTCACGGCATCATGAGCATGTAACGATTCAAGATGGTTTATCTTTAACCAGAAGTCTTCAAACGCAGGTACTTGGTTCATCGCAAATTGCAATTTACGTGCAGCATCTTCGCAAAACATTAAGTTTTGACCGTTTAATCTTGCAAACTCTTGTTCATCTTCACGCTTTACTGCAGCTTGAACTGGGGTTTTTAACGCACCTTCTGTTAAATCTACTATGTCTTTAATTGGAAATTCAGTTAAGTTTTCACTAAGACTGACTTTGATTTCAGCTACTGAACGTTGGCTATGAGGTGTTGCAACAATACCTTCTGTTGTGCCAAGCCACTGATGAACATCATCAAGATTAACACTTTCTTCATTAAATGACTCTTTAAATGCACGTTGGATCAGCTGGCGAGCTAATGCCGCAGAACAAGGGCAAGTTGATGAATAACGTACATCAACATGAAGTTCTATGCTTAGTTTACCTTGGTTTAATCTACCGGTAATTGTGACAGGGTAGGCTTTCCAGCCTTGTTTGCCGCTAATGAGCGACTTTCTTCTTAAATGGTAATCGAAGCGAAAAACCACTTTAGCATTATCGCTAAGCTCTTGGTGGCTACTGATAAAGCCATCAAGCAGGGTAACTAAGCTTTGATAGTTTAATTCATTACTTGTGGAGAGCTCATCAAGCAACAAATATAAACGAGACATATGAATGCCTTTTGCTTGTGGTTCTTTTAAGTTAACAAACGCATCAACAAACGCAGAAACCATTCTAGGAGACTCATCTTTTGAAGATAACATAATAGGCATTTCAATATTGCTCATTCCCACCCAATCTAGTGTTCCTTCGGTTTGGGCAGTAGTATGATTTGCAATATCAGGCATTAAGGTAGACATGGAGACTCCGGTAATAGGGTGTTATATAAAGGGCTAGGCTTCCCCTAACTTCAGTTATAACAGGGTTAATGCATTTAAGCGTTTTTAGTAATGCTAACGCCTAGTTTTAAAGGGCGGGTATTTTGAATGAATTCATCGGTAAAAGCAATATTAAGCTGGTATATGCTATATCGGCCAACTGTCAGAAAATATATCCACAAAGCAATATTGGAGCAGATTAATGACAAAATGAATTTGCCTGTTACAATGAATATTAACCGTATGTAGAAAAATGAATGTTTAATAATATGAAACAGTTAGATACTGAACTGCTTGTTGGTTATATTGATAACCTTGGTGTAGATGTTGTGAGGCAGATGTTAGCGTTATACATTGAACAATCTCAAGTCTATTTGGATGATATAGCAGAAACAACGGTCAATGAAAATCAGTCAGGTTGGCAAGAAGCATGTCATAAAATGAAAGGTGCTGCTGGGAGTGTTGGCTTATCTGTTGTACACCAGCGATTAGTACAGATAGAAAAATCGACGGATGACTGGCCACACAAACGTGAGTATTTAGCTTCGTTGAAACATGAAAATCAGCTAGCCATTACAGCATTTGAAAAGTGGTTAGACTCTCAATAACTTATTGCAGTCATTGATGGTATGATTATATCAGTAAATTGAGTTATTGGCAGATATTAAAAAGGCTAGCAACGCTAACCTCTATTTTGTATTGCTTGGATATAAAGAAGGTTATTACTTATTCTACTCTACCGACGAATCGATAGCCTTCGCCATGAATAGTATTAATTAACTCGACTTGTTTATCTACTGACTCAAAGTGCTTTCTTAATCGACGGATGGTGACATCAACTGTTCTATCGTTTGAGCGTAAGTCTCGTCCGGTCATTTCTTTAATTAATTGTTGGCGGGTAACGATTTGGCCTGCATTGGCAATTAGTAATCGTAATGCTCTATATTCACCGCGTGGAATTGAAATGATATCACCATTAGGTGAGGTCATTTGTCGAGAGTTGCCATCAAGTGTCCACTGATTGAATTTAATAACAGCGTTTTCAGTATCACTTTTTCCTTGGGTGATACGATTTAATATATTGCGCGCTCGAATGGTTAACTCTCTAGGGTTAAATGGTTTAGTCAGGTAGTCGTCTGCGCCAATTTCTAGCCCTAAAATTTTATCGATATCACTATCACGGCCAGTAAGAAAAATGAGCCCTAGGTCGCTATTGGTGGTTAATTCCCTCGCCAAAAGTAGCCCATTTTTTCCAGGTAAATTTATATCCATAATTACCAGGTTAATGGTATTATTTTTTAGTTGCTGCTCCATCGCTTCGCCGTTTATTGCTTCTGAAACAATGTAACCTTCTGCTTCGAATAAGTTGCGTAAATTAAATCGAGTAACTTCTTCGTCTTCTACAATAAGTATATGAGGTTTTTGCATGCGTTTTTCCAAAATAAATACAGTAATACGTAATCTGGTTTTTGTCTGTTAGTACAATTATAACGAATTTAAGAATTATTGTTTATCGTTACATCTTAATAACAATTTTATACACCCTAATATAAAATAACAAATATTCCAATGGCTAATCTCTAACCAGTGTTAATAGAGTGTTAAGCTGCCTACTTGATTAAAGTAGCTGCTCACTGATAGGGAACTGAATTTCAAACTTTGTACCTTGTTCGGCGTTGCTTTCCAGTTTAATATTCCCCCCTAGTGCTTGTGTTACCAAGTTATACACGAGATGTAGCCCTAAGCCGCTACCTCCCTCACCGCGTTTAGTTGTGGTGAAAGGTTCAAAAACCTTATCTTTAATTTCAGTGGCAATACCTTGCCCATCATCTTGATACACCATATGAAGCGTTTCGCTATGTTGAGCAATTGACAAGGTAATATTACCATTTTCTCGACCATCAAAACCATGAGTAATTGAATTTAGAATTAAATTTATTAGCACTTGGTTAATGGGGCCTGGTTTACTCACAACAGTGAGTTCTTCAGGACAATGGAAAGTAATATTGTATGGTGAATTTTTAATTTGAGGTGCTAAGGTTAGCATCATTTCATTAAGCAAATCATTAAAGTTAAATTGTCTAAATTCTTCACTTGACTGATCAACCGCCACCTTTTTAAAACTAGAAATAAGCTCAGCAGCGCGTTTTAAATTGCGATATATAATGCCTACATTTTCTTCGCCTTCGGTAAGAAATTTCTTAAGTTGACTTGATTTTAAGGATTTATCTTCAAAGGATGCTTTAATATCTGTCAGCCTATCGGAAAGCAACGTAGATGCCGTAACACCTAAGCCTATAGGAGTATTCACCTCATGCGCAACCCCCGCGACCATATCACCTAAAGAAGCCATCTTTTCACTTTCAACCAATTGGTCTTGGAACTGGTGTAATTTTTCTAAGGTAGATAATAACTCTTGGTTCGATTCTTTTAATGCATCAGTTCGTTTGGTGACCTTGTCTTCTAACTCAATATTTAATTCTAGACTTTGCTTTTCAGCTAAACCTAATTGCGTGATATGCCGTTCAGTACGGTTTAGGAAGCTATTAATATTCATGGCCACAATTTCTGCTTCTCTATAAGGTAAGCTTGAAATGCGTAAGCTGTAATCTTTTGATTGTGTAATTTTTAAAATATCGGTACTTAACGTTCTTAATGGCGTCACTATGTAATTTTCCAGTCGATAACTGACAAAAAAGACACAACAAAAAAGTAGCAGAATCAACAAAACAAAAATAATAATAATATGGGTATCGAACGATAAACCTTGCTGGGTATCTAGTTCAATATAGACATACCCTAGCTTTTGATCTTGTAGCGCAACAGGTGTTACAAATTTAACAACATCACCTTCTTTAACGGGAGTTAAATAACGGTTTTTTTCTTGTGTAGTAATTTTCTCGCCAATGGTTTTAGCGCTTTTTAAGTAATCGTAACCCGCAAAATAATTGAAATTATCTGTGCTATGTTCTAATGCGTAAACATCAATTTTTTGTATCGCTTCATTGGCAGAAAAAAGCTGTAATTTATCTTCTAAGGCAAACTTGTCACCACTGCGTAAATCATCTGATGCCAGTTGAACAACGTAGTTAGCCCATTGCATAGTACTCTTTTCTAATTGGTGTTCAGATTCACTTAAGAAGGTTTTTGCCATGTAGGCGCAGGCGAGTAAAACAAATAGCGACACAAAACCTACAATGCTGATCAGAATTGCGCGACGTATTGATTTTATGTCTTGATGAACTGGCATTAGAATAATATAGTTTATTTTATCTATAGCTTGATAATTGTTGATATCAAGCTAAATTGCAACTCAAATCTGTAAATTTCAATTACTTATCTTATTTTAAAGCCGAATAAACAGCAAAGCCATGTTTGATAGCTGCTGTTGATACCTTTTTGAAGTATGACGCCATAATTGGCTGATATTTCAAAAAGCTGTTGGCTACAACGGTTAACGTGCCGTGAGATTTTATGTGTTTATGAATACCTGCTAGAAAGCTCTCTGTAGCGGCATAGTGTGTTTTGGTTCCCTGGTGAAACGGCGGATTAGTGACAACGTGATCGTACTGTTCGCTAATTGACGATAAACTATTGGTTGCAATTAAGTTTCCAGAGAGTTTGTTTATTTTAAGCGTTTTTTCAGCCGACGCTAAAGCTAATGCGCTAACATCAGCAAGATCAATCGTGATATGTTGATTCGTTTTCGCCAGATATGTTGCAATAACACCCGCACCAGTACCAAAGTCAAGCACATGGCCTGATAGGTTTTTTGGCAGATGTTCAAATAAAACTTTTGTGCCTTTATCAAGGCCACCTTGACTGAAAACACCGGGTAATGCCGCGATTACGCATTGTTCACCTTCAATGGTTAAATCGTAATATTGAAACCAATCTTCAAGGTTAAAAGTAGGCAACTGTTTTAAGGTTAACTCGTATAAAACACAGTGCCGAGCAGTATCAATTTTATCAAGGGTGTTGTGGTAATCTTGAGTCAATTTGCTCATTGATTTTATACCACTTTTATTTTCTCCAACGACGAGTATTCTTGCATTTTCTGACAAGTTTTCGCTGAGCATTGACAACGTGAACGTCAGTTCCTTTTTACTTTTAGGAAAGGTCATTATTACTAAGTCATGTAATGTTTTACTTTGATATTGACAATGAAAGATGGCGTTATTTTTTACACTAATATCTCTAAATAGATGCGCATCATATTGGGTATCGTAAAATGTTATCTCGTCAGCAACTGAAATTTGCTGTAAGTGGTCAGCAAAGTTATCTTGTGGCATGTTAACTAATAAAGGTGACGAAGCGATGAGTAAATCATCATGACGGGCTAACACTTGGCTAAGGTTGGTTAAAAACATCGATTGCTCAGTACAAATTGTATTCTACGCAGACAGGAAAGTACGTAAATTTGTGTCATAATTAGGCGGTATTCTACCTTATTATCTTGATGGTACCAAGGTTTAGCCTTACATTGTAAGACGTGATTACTAGGAGTAAGTTATTGATAAATGGCTGAAGCAAATACAGGCTTGGTGGTTTAGAAGCAATTTTTACCAACGCATGCAAAATGCGAAATACTTTTTATTGCCATCATTGTTAAATAAAAAACCGTGTATTGAAGTATATGTTGCCCTAAAAGATCCTCATAGCTATATGCTTATTCAAGCGCTTATTCATATTGAGCAACGCTATGAGGTAGACATAAACTTATATCTTGTTTATGAATCATTACCGGGGATAAACGTTTACCCTAAGCTCATGCGCCAATGGGTGCTAAATGATGCTAATGTTATCGCACATCGCTATGATTTAAAGGCAATTACCGTTGTGCCGAATGATTCTCAGTTATTAACAGGTCAGCAGTATTGGCAGCTTTCAGTGAAAAATGTTGTAGATGCTGAGAAACTTTTTACCACGACTTGGCAAGGTGCTTTTGAATACTACTGTCAAACATCAACCCCAGTAATTAACTTTCAAATTAAAAATCAGCGCAGACTCGTTAATAAGGGGCATTATTTAGCTGCCACTTGTTTTTTTGCTGGAGAATGGTTTTTAGGCGTTGATAGGTTAACATATTTAGAGCAGCGGTTACTGAGCTTAGGTCTGTTAAAAAAAGACAGCGAGCCGTATTTCCAGCATGAATTTAACGACGAAACCTACACTGATCTGACGGTACCTGTCATTAACAATAAAACCATAAACGTTTATTTATCATTAAATTGTCCTTATTCGTATATCGGGTTTATTAAAGCGGTTCGATTGGCAACAAAGCATCAATTAACATTAGCGATTAAACCAATTATACCGATTGAAAAACGTGGCTTCACAATTCCTATTAATAAACAAAAATATATGTTTAACGATGCCTACCGTGAAGCGAAAGCAGCCAATATCGCATTTTCAAATACGCTTACTCGGCTTGATCAACACGTAGCTTGTTGTTATCAAATTTTTTCTTATGCAGCAGCACAGGGGAAAACCATTGATTATGTTAACGCGGTTTTTAACGCTTTATTTGTTGACTCAATTAACCTAAATGATGAGCAAGCAATGAAGACGTTGTGTCAACAATTACAAATTGATCATAGTGAAGCACTAGCGTATCAACAACAACATGACTGGCAAGTCTGGGCTGAACAACATGTCAAAGAGTTATCTGCTTTGGGTTTATGGGGAAGCCCATGTTTTAAGTATCAAAGCACAAGTTGTTGGGGACAAGATAGGTTCTTTTTAATCGAACAAGCAATTTCACAACCTCCTGAGGTAAACGCTGAGTTTGGCAATGAAGGTTATCCGGTTAAGGTTAAAACGCTATAGCGGGTGTGCTTACGATTTTTCTTTTATTTCGCTACTAATATATCACTGCTAAGGTTTGGTGGTTGCGAGATATTAGAATAAATGTTCTAATATGGCGTCCCTTTTTATCGTAGGTGGGTTTCACCGACCTACGCAAATAGGGCCAGAAGAGGAGCGTTTACTAGGTAGTTAATGGGAAGAGATCAAACTCTTATGAACATTAACCAGGGAGTATAACGCCGAGATAAATACATATTTGATGATGTATTTGTCGGTTGTTCAGGCTGAATCCTGACAACTGTCACCGTAAGGTGGAGAGCTTCTGGCCTTTGTCAGCTTTAGCTACTTCTCTTACGTAGTTATTCGTCTGCAAAGCCTTCAGCTTTCCATTTAATTTACACGTTATCGCGTGACATTCATTGTCGCGCTTTTTGAACTGTTAGTTTTTGGAGTATTTACCTAGTGAGTTGGCAACAAACCTTAGAACAATTAGAAGCAGGCACCGTTAGAGCGGCTAATAAAGATGAGCATGGTACATGGCATGCAAATGTCGCGGCTAAAGAAGCGATCTTAGCGGCTTTTAAAGCTGGAGAAAATACAGCATTTACCGGGCCATACCAAGGATTTGTTGATAAACATAATCTACCGGCCAGAGAAATGACCGTCGCTGACGGTGTGCGCCTTGTGCCTGGTGGATCTTCTATACGTCGAGGTGCACATGTATCAGCTGGCGTAATTGTTATGCCACCTGCTTATATCAATGTTGGCGCTTTCGTCGATGAAGGTACCATGGTTGACAGTCACGCTTTGATTGGTTCATGCGCGCAAATAGGCAAAAATGTGCATGTTTCTGCCGCAGTACAAATTGGTGGTGTATTAGAGCCTATTGGGGCTAGCCCCGTTATTGTTGAAGATGACGCCTTTCTTGGTGCAGGGGTTGTCGTGGTTGAAGGTATTGTGATCAGAAAAGGGGCTGTGCTGGCTCCTGGGGTAACGCTTTCTGCGTCAGTGCCTGTTTATGATTGTGTGAATCAAGTACAACTAGCAAAAGGTGCTGATATTCCTGAACGTGCTGTTGTAGTGCCAGGTACTCGACCTGTATCAGGTGCATGGGCTAATGAAAATGGGCTGAACATGGCTTGTGCGCTGATTGTTAAATATCGTGATGAACAAAGTGACGCTTCATTAACGCTTGAATCAGTACTTCGATAACAGGAGAGAACATGCAGCACTCAACGGGTGAGCAACTAACCAATAACTGGTATCAACAGTTTCAAAAAAGTGAAGGTCTACAGCAGGCTTTAAGTCATCATGTTAGTGATAATGTCGATGAACTTGCTTACTTTGTTTACGATTTAAATGCATTAAAAAGTCATTTAGATGTATTACAACAGCAAGATACTGTAAAGCTTTGGTATGCAGTAAAAGCAAACCCTTTATCACGTATTATTCAAACGGTTGATCAAGCCGGTATTCAGTTTGACGTTGCCAGTAGCGGTGAACTACAACAAGTGCTTGACCAAAATGTGAGTGCTGATCGAATTCTCAATACTGGCCCTGCCAAATCGCGTGCTCAACTTGCCGAATTTCTTGCTAAAGGGGTAAACACGTTTGTTGTTGAAAGTCCTAATCAGCTGAAGTGGTTGAATGAGCTAGCGAAAGAGCAATCGATAACGCCTGATGTGCTGTTACGAGTACAGTTACAGTGGCCTGACGGCGATAAAAATCCGTTAGGTGGCAACCAAATAACGCCTTTTGGTATGTCATTAGACGCTTGGAAAAACCATCATGTCTCTTTGTATCCGCACCTTAATATATGTGGTCTGCATATTTTTCAGTGGGGTAACATGTTGTCGAATAAAAAAATGTATGCCCTATGGCAACAAATGATAGAGCCTTTAGTTTCACTTGCTAAAACCCTTGGTATGTCGTTAAAAGTGCTCGATCTAGGTGGTGGTTTAGGGATTGATTATCATGAGCAAGGAGTGGAGCTACACTGGTCAGAGATTATTGCCGATCTGGCGAAAATTAAGCAACAAGCCAATGTAGCCGAATTATGGCTAGAACTTGGTAGATATGCTGTAGCCAACTGTGGTTATTATGTGACCTCAGTGGTTGATAAAAAAGTTAATTTTGATCAACAGCAATTAGTGTTAGCGGCAGGCATTAATCATTTGTTGCGACCAGGGATAACCGATCAACCTTTTCCCGTTCGGCTTTTACGGGATTCCTCGCATAAAAATACGCTATTCGACTTACATGGCCCGTTATGTACCAGTATGGATAAGCTTGGTAATTTACCGTTACCAACAGATGTCGATATAGATGACCGATTATTATTTGGTTATGTAGGTGCGTATGGCTTTACTGAGAGTATGCCATTTTTCTTATGCCATCAAACCGCTGCAGAATATGTTTATTGCGAGCAAACATTATCTCTTGTACGTGCAGCAAAGCCTGCGCAGTGGTATTTAGCATAATAATAATGAAAGAGACGAAAATGACAAATTTTACAAAAGACGTTATGCACGTTGGTGAAATGGCCAGCGGCGCAGCCTTAACGGTTCCTGTGTACCGACTTAAAGGTGATTCAACAGCGCCGAGTGTTTATATTCAGGCGAACATGCACGGTGCAGAAGTACAAGGTAACGCGGTAATTTTCCAATTGCTGGAGTTATTAAGGAATACGCAGGTCAAGGGTGATATTACCCTAGTACCGTATGCTAACCCTGTAGGATGTAACCATAAAAATGGTGAATATACCCTTGGACGATTTGATCCTATCACCGGTGTTAACTGGAATCGCATGTATCATTTTGCGCCTGAAATGATAAAGCCGTTTGTCCGTGAGAGCATTGGTAAAGACGATAAAACCATTGAAGCGAACTTTAAAGCATTAATGATCCAAAGTATTGAGCAAAAACTTAATCACAATATATTTGGTTTAACGACTGGGCAACGAATCGCTTATCAGCTGCAGCGCTTAGCACACCAAGCTGACCTTGTACTTGACTTGCATACAGGGCCAATATCTAGCAAACACTTATATTGCCCGGAATACGCAAAAGAAAGCGCTAAACACTTTGATATTCCGCATACATTGTTGATCCCAAACCAGTTTGACGGCGCATTAGATGAAGCAACTTTTTGCCCTTGGTGGCATCTTCAAGAAGCTTTCGCAGAGTTAGGTATTAACTTTTCGATAAGCTCTGCTTCATTGAATAAAGAAAGCTTTACCGTTGAGCTTGGGTCACAAGAACAAATTGATCTAGATGTCGCTTTAGAAGATGCGCAAAGTATTTTGAGTTACTTGCAATACAAAGGTGTAATTGATGCGCCAGAATACCAAGCAAAACCAATGACTCGTTATGCATGTATGTTAAAAGACTATAAAGCCTATTATTCTCCCATGGGCGGGATGGTAGATTATTTGGCTGAATTTGGACAACCTCTACCGGCTGGCGAGCCGTTAGCAAGAATATTAAGAATGGATAACTATGGTGATGGTGATCCTTTGCATTATTTATCTTTGGATGAAGAAGTTATTCCTATTTTGCATTTTGCATCAGCAAGTGTTAACCAAGGTACTGAACTTTATAAAGTTTTTACAAAGTATTTTACGTTGTAAGTGAAAAGTTTAGTCAAATAAAACAGTGTTTACACCAATAATTCAGTAGCGCGTTATTGGTGTAACCTGTCTTCAATTTACGTTATTCTCAGCGTTTGAGGGTATTATTCTTCCGCGTGTTCTTTGATATAAGCAAAGAGATCTCGATATGATTTACCCGGTTTTTCAGCGTTATGCTCTTTCGTTGCTTGGCGAACAAGTTGCCTTAATTTTTGTCGTTCCATTGCTGGATATTGTTCAAGCATGGCTTCAATTTTATCGTTACCTTGAGTAATAAGGTCGTCACGCAATTGTTCTAAACGTAAATGTCGAGAAGTATCTTGTTGGTGTTTATTCGCCATTACATCTAATGCTTGATTCACATCTGTTAAATCAGTTTCAAGTAACACTTTACTCATAAACCTGACATGACGGCGTAAGGCTTCAGGCTTATTTTTAATTTTGTCTGCGAGCGCTAACGCTTCAAGAATTTCTTCAGGAAACGGTACTTTCGCGCGCTGTGCTTTGGAAAGCTTAACCAATTTCATGGCAAAGTCTTGCATAGCGTGCATTTCACGTTTTATTTCGGTTTTACTTTTATAATCTTCATCGAATTCATCGATATCGTGTTCGTACTGAGGCATAATAACGCTATCATTAAAAATTTTAAGCATTATACAACAAGCGTGAACTCGCCTCTAGCAGTGAGAGCATTTGCTTGCAACAAAAGAGCTATATTGACGAATGACCGATATAAAAACAATCCCTGAACAAATGACAGATGTTAAACAAACCGTCGCCGACGCCTTAGCTTTAGCGAAAACACTAGGTGCAGATGGCGCTGAAGTGTCGATGAGCAGACAACAAGGTTTGAGTGTAACAACAAGACTAGGTGATGTTGAAACGGTTGAATTTACCAGTGATGGTGCCTTAGGAATAACGGTTTACCAGCAAGGGCGAAAGGGGAGTGCTTCAACCGCTGACTTATCACAAGATGCGTTGAATCAAACGGTGCAAGCAGCGGTCAATATTGCCAAATATACCTCCGTTGATGAAAGCTCAGGGCTGGCTGATAAAGCATTATTGGCAATGAACCCGAAAGATTTAGACTTATATCATCCTAAAGTATTAACCACTGAAGAAGCGATTGATTTAGCCAATTCCTGTGAGCAAGCGGCTTTAAGTGCTGATGACAAGATCACTAACTCAGATGGCGCTACTTTGGCTTGTTTTGAGGGCTTTAAAGTTTACGGCAATAGTCATGGTCAGATTGTGGGATATCCAAGTACTCGCCACAGCTTAAGTTGTGTTGTGATTGCAACAGATAATGACGAAATGCAACGAGATTATGCTTATAGTGTCAGTCGCGAATTTTCTCAGTTAACTGCCCCAGAAGCTATAGGTAAAGAAGCGGCCAATGAAGTGCTCGCACGACTTAACGCACAGAAACTGCCTACAGCTAAGGTGCCGGTCATGTTTCGTGCTGATATTGCTAACACCTTTTGGGGACATTTTATTGCCGCGATTAGTGGTGGTAATTTATATCGTAAATCCTCATTTTTATTAGATGCGTTGGGCGAACAAATTTTCCCTTCGTTTTTAACCATCGAAGAAAAACCCCACATTTTAAAAGGTTTGGCCAGCAGTGCGTTTGATAGCGAAGGTGTCACAACGAAAGATCGGGAAATTATCAAAGACGGTGATTTAGCCACCTATTTATTGACCAGTTATTCTGCGAGAAAACTAGGTATGACAACAACAGGGCATGCTGGTGGTATTCATAACTGGCAGGTCAGTGCTAATGGTGGCGACTTTGACGCAATGTTAAAAACCTTAGGCACGGGTTTATTAGTAACAGAATTAATGGGCCAAGGTGTTAATGTTGTTAACGGCGATTATTCGCGTGGCGCGGCAGGTTTTTGGGTTGAAAATGGTGAAATTGCTTTTCCGGTTTCTGAAGTCACTATTGCAGGCAATCTACAAGACATGTTTAAAAATTTAGTGGCTGTTGGTAACGATTATGACTTAAAGGGCGCGATTAAAACCGGGTCAATTATTATTGACCAAATGCAAGTTGCTGGAAATTAACTGGTTTAGGTGAGTGCCGCAATCTTGCAATTGCGGCTAAGCCAAGTGGTTATAGTTATTAGCCTAACAGCAATGCTGCAGTACCTAGAAAAGCAAAAATACCTACCACATCGGTAATCGTTGTTAAGATCACGCTTCCCGCTAACGCAGGATCAATATTCATTCGTTTGAGCATTAATGGAATGGTAACCCCTGCGATTCCTGCCGCTGTCATATTCATTAACATAGCAAACGCGATAATGCCTGCGAGTATGATGTCTTGTTTCCAAATACCTACTACCGCGGCAATTAAAATTGCCCAAATAATGCCATTTAAAAAGCCAACGGCTAATTCTTTCATTAACAAGACGCGGGAGTTGGAATCACCAACGTGGCCAAGTGCGATACCACGAATCACCAGTGTTAGCGTTTGATTGCCTGCTACACCGCCCATGCTAGGTACGAGTGTGTTTAAAATTGCCAGAATGGTTAATTGGCTTAAAATATCTTCAAACATGTTTGACACAACAACGGCAAAAATAGCGGTTATTAAGTTAACACCTAACCATATAGAGCGGCGTTGAGTACTTTTTAAAATAGGGGCAAAAGTATCTGCTTCATCATCAAGACCCGCCATGCTCATCATAGAATGCTCGGCTTCTTCACGAATGATATCGACAATGTCATCTACAGTAATACGACCTAATAATCGACCGTTATCATCAATCACCGGGGCAGAGAACCAATCGTAACGTTCAAATAGTTGCGCAACTTCTGTTTCAGGCATTTCAACGTTTACTGCTTCTATATCCGCATGAATTAAGGTTGAAATTGACTCTTCTGGCTTTGCAGTTACGATAGCTGCAAGTGATACGGCACCGATAAATTTGTCATTACGGTCAACGACATAAAATGAATCAGTGGCGACAGGCAATTCGCCTTTTAAACGTAAATACCTAAGCACAACATCAACGGTTACGTCAGGGCGTATTGTGATGGTATCGGTATTCATGATACCACCAGCGGTATCTTCTTCGTATGAAAGTGCTTGTTCTACCCGGCTTCGGTCTTGCGAATCCATCGAGTTTAGCACTTCGTTATAAACGGTATCTGGTAGGGTTCTTAATACTTCTGCAAGATCATCAACATCCATCCCTTCAGCAACTTCTGCTAATTTTTCTGGACGAATATTTTTTAAAATACCTTTACGTACTTCCTCACTTAATTCTTCTAAGACCTCACCATGATGATCGGGATCGATAAGTTGCCATAAAATAGTACGACTTTTATTTGGAGACGATTCAAGCAGTAGCGCGAGATCATAAGCGGGCATGTTCTGTAGTAGTTTGCGGACATAAACAAACATACCGCTGCCAAGCGCTTCATTGACTTGTTGTAGGCGTTGTTGGCTTTGTTCTTGTTCTGACACTTCCGGCATCATGCTACCCTTTGCCGTTTTCACGAAATTAGAATGCTAAAAATGAAACAGATGGGCGATGTTCTGAGAACGTCACCAAGGCATCCACTATATTTGGTATTATAGTCTATCTCAACTGGTTGGTTTTAGCAGCTTTTTTCTTATTGTAAATGTGAACACTGCATTGGCATAAAGGGGAGTTTTTTCGTGTAAGTTTGTCATTTAACCAAGGCGTACACATTATTCTTCTTCATCGAACTTGTTAGTAAATAATTGGTGTACTTCTTCTAATGCACGCTTAGCGTCAGGGCCTTCTGTATGAACATTAACGGTTTTCCCTTGGCTGCCAGCCAGTAACATTAACCCCATTATGCTACTGGCATCAACTTGCTTACCTTCTAACTCTATCATTACTGTTGCTTTAAATTGTTGAGTTAATTGCGCTAACTTAGTGGCAGGCCGGGCGTGTATCCCTAACTTGTTGGTGATTATGATTGAACGAGAAAAGCGATTCATATGATTAAACTTACCCCTTAAGTTGACGTATTGTTAGTGTAAACGTAATTTAATCAACGCTGCTACTTTTTATCGTTGTATTCATTCAATTATTTACAACGTTTTTATTGTGAGAAATATTTGCCAGACATAATTTGATTATGTGCTAGGCAATTTAAGGTCGCGGTGACGAGCCTGCACGTCTTTACGTTCTTTCTTTAAATTAGATGCTAACAATTCGGCGATATATACCGAACGATGTTTACCACCAGTACAGCCGATAGCGATAGTAATATAACTGCGATTATTCCGTTCTAAATGCGGTAACCAGGTCATCATAAAGCTGTTTATTTGCCAGATAAACTTGGTCACAATTGGTTGGCTGGCGAGAAAATCTTTTACTGGTTGCTCTAACCCAGTAAACGGCTTTAATTCTTTTTCCCAAAAAGGATTAGGTAAAAAGCGCGCGTCAAAGACAAAATCGGCATCTTTTGGTAGCCCGTGTTTAAAGCCAAATGATTCAAATACTACTACCATAGAGCCACTTTTTTTGCCCAAGACTCGTTCGCGTATCAAGTCTGCAAGTTGATGTGGTGTTAATTGGCTAGTATTAATATATAAATTGGCACGAGCAGCAATGGGTTCAAGTAATTTTTTTTCTAAAGTCATCGCTTGATCAAGTGCGATGTTCTGGCGAATGAGCGGATGCAAACGACGTGTTTCGCTAAATCGTCTAATAAGATCGCCGTCGTCAGCGTCTAAATACACGATTGAAAGTTCTACTGCACTAGGTAAATAATCGAGTATTTCGGGTACATCTGTTGGTTCTGCAGGTAGATTTCTAACGTCTAGGCTTACCGCAACTGTTTCGTAATCATTAATAACCGTATGGGTCAATGCGGGTAATAAATTTACAGGAATATTATCTACACAGTAATAACCTAAATCTTCTAATACGCGCAAAGCGACTGTTTTACCTGAGCCGGAGCGGCCACTTACGATCGTAAGTTTCATTGATGAAATCCTAGGTTATTGGGCAGTAGATTTTAGTAATTGGAATAATTCGTGGTTGTTGTCACATTTGCGAACTTGTTTACACACGCTTTTATCGCTGAATACTTTGGCAATACTTTGTAGCGTGGATAGATGCTGCTGGCATTTAGCTTCCGGTACAAATAAGGCGATAAAAATATCCACAGGTCGATTATCAATGGCGTCAAACTCTATGGGGGTTTCTGCAGTCGCGATAACAATCATGACTTTATCTGTTGATGTTAGCCGACCGTGCGGAATAGCAATACCATTACCGATACCTGTAGAACCCATTTTCTCTCTTAGCATTAAGCTTTCAAGTAAATTATAAGTGGTCACTTGATCATTGGTGTCAGCAGCTTTACTGCATAAAAGTTCAAGAATACGTTTTTTGCTGGTAGCTTGGACTGCACACAGTGTGCAGTCCTCTTTGATGATATCGATAAAATTCATAGTGGATTTTGTGATCAACAAACTAATGTTGATTAATTTTTCCCTTGTATTTGAGGATTTGTTTATCGAGCTTATTGACGAGTGAGTCTATTGATGTGTACATGTCGTTGTTTTCCGCTTTAGCATGAACTTCGGTGCCACTTAGGTGTACGGTTGCTTCAGCAATTTGACTCAATTTTTCAACCGTTAACACAACATAAACATTGTTAATGTGATCGAAGTGTCGCTCTAGCTTTGCAAACTTTTTATTGACGCTATCGCGCATAGGTTCAGTAATTTCAACATGATGTCCGGCAAGGTTAATTTGCATAAGCGTTATCCTTTTACTAGAGAGTTAAAGTAAACTTTTACGTTGATTAGACGGTGGAATATTTAACGATTCTCGATATTTAGCAATCGTCCGTCTAGCAACATTGATACCCTGTTCAGCCAATAGTTCTGCCATTTTGCTATCACTCAGTGGCTTAGCAGGCACTTCTGCAGCAACGAGCTTTTTAATTAAAGCGCGAATCGCTGTTGAAGAACATTCTCCGCCATTTTCTGTACTTACATGGCTAGAGAAAAAATATTTAAGTTCAAAAATACCACGCGGTGTATGCATATATTTTTGCGTGGTCACACGTGAAATGGTCGATTCATGCATGTCTACAGCTTCAGCAATATCGTTTAACACCATTGGACGCATGGCTTCGGGGCCGTGCTCAAAGAATCCTTGTTGACGTTGCACAATACAATTAGACACTTTTAATAAGGTATCATTTCGACTTTCTAAACTTTTGATAAACCATTTAGCTTCTTGTAAATTTGAACGAATAAACTGACTGTCATTTGTGTTTTTCATCGAGCGAGCCATTGAAGCGTACTGCTGATTTACTGAAAGCCTTGGTGCCGTATCTGGATTTAATTCGACAATCCAGCGACCATTTTTTTTCTCAACGGATACATCAGGTACCACGTATTGATCTTCACCTTGGATCACGGAATCACCAGGGCGCGGATCTAAAGATTGAATTAAGCGGATCACTTCACGTAGTTGATCTTCTTTGAGTTTCGCTTTTCGCATGATTTGTCGATAATCACGATTACCGAGTAAATCAATGTATTCATTGATCACTAGTTTACTTTCATTTAACCATGGCGTGTCTTTATCAAATTGATTCAGCTGAATTGTTAAGCATTCAGCAATCGACCGAGCGCCTACACCTACGGGATCAAAAACATTAATTCGTTTTAAAACGGCTTCTACTTCGTCGAGTTCAACATCTTCAACACCAACTGATTCTAAAATTTCTTCTGTGGTGACGCGTAAATAGCCCGCGTCGTCAATGGCGTCGATGATTGCCATGGCAATAGCTTCGTCTGTTTCACTAAACGGTGTAAGCTTCATTTGCCAACGTAGGTGATCTTGAATGGAATCTGTAGTTTCACCTTGGTATACATAATCATCTGAGATAGGAGCTGCGCCGGTATTTGAAACACCAGCACTGTAACTTTCATCCCACGTTGTATCGATGTTAAGTTCTTCGGGGATATCGGATTTATCCATTGCTTCGGTGGTACTAATTTCATCTACCGTTGGTGTAGAGTCTTCTGTACCATCGTTATTGTTTGGTTTCTCGTCATTAGTGTTTGCGGAAAAAGCTTCTTCTAAACGATCAGGTTGGTTGTCTTCTACAGACGATGATGATTCGTCAACCTCAAGCAAAGGGTTGCTTTCTAGTGCTTCTTGAATTTCTTGTTGTAAATCCAACGTGGACAACTGCAATAACTTGATCGCCTGCTGGAGTTGCGGCGTCATTGTGAGCTGTTGTCCGATACGTAGTTGCAGACTTGGGCGCATTAATTACTTCTTATCCTTTCAAGTAAATCTTATTTTTCTAAAGCATATTATAACTATAACGTGAATTGTTCACCAAGATATACATCTCTGACTTGTTGATTCGCGAGGATTTGATCTGCATCACCTTGGGCGATAAGTTCGCCATGGCTTACAATGTAAGCATGTTCACACACATCAAGTGTTTCTCTAACGTTATGATCGGTTATTAATATACCGATGCCTTTATTTTTTAAGTGTAGAATAATTTTTTTTATATCACCTACAGAAATTGGATCAACACCCGCAAAAGGCTCATCTAACAGAATAAACTTAGGGTCAGCTGCTAAGGCTCTGGCAATTTCTACTCGACGGCGTTCACCACCAGATAAACTCATACCTAAATTTTCGGTAATATGTCCAATGTTAAATTCTTCTACTAAATGTTCTAGTTTTTCTTCTCGTTCGATTTCTGTTAGTTCTTTTCTCGTTTGTAAAATCGCCATAATATTTTCATATACGGTCAATTTTCGAAAAATAGACGCTTCTTGCGGAAGATAACCAATGCCTCTGCGTGCTCGTTCGTGCATTGGCAATAAAGTGATATCTTCGTCATTTAAGGTAATGCTGCCGTTATCTTGAGTAACCAAGCCCACTATCATATAAAATGAGGTGGTTTTTCCTGCACCATTTGGCCCTAACAAACCAACGATTTGGCCAGCATTTACTTCTAAGCCAACATTTTTAACTACCATACGCCCTTTATAGGATTTAGCCAAGTGAGTAGCATTTAATTTCGCGTTGTTCATGGATTCTTTTTTTCCAATTGCTTTGGCTGTAATACGGTTTTAACGCGTTGATCATTTTCGCTTTTAGCAAGTACTTGTTCAGTTAAGAAATTATAGGTAATTACACTACCGTTTACTTTACTGCCTTCTTGGCGTAATTCTGCATTACCGGAAATGGTCACTGTGTTTTTGGCTGGCTCATATTTTATTTCATCAGCTTGTAGGTAAATGGGTGTTCCATCTTCTAGCGTTTGTTTAAACGTGGCGGGTTTACCTTGGGCAATATAAGTTTTTGTATCGGTTTCTGTTGCGGTAATAACTTGAACAAGATCAGCGTTGATCACCAATGAACCTTGCTTAATGACAACATTGTCGATATAGCTGAAAATTTTGTTTTTAAGATCAGCAGCTTGCCGTGAAGCATCAATGCTAATTTCTTGCTGTAAGTCAATTTTGGCAGCGTTAACATTGAATACAGTGCTAACACTCACGCTTAATAATAAAAGACTAATGTGCAGACGGTTGATAAATAGTTTGTTCATGTTGTGTGAGTGTTACCTGTTTCGTGTTTAAGTCTATTATTAACCCTGTGCCTTGCATAGCAAAATCAACACCTTTAATTTCTATGCGATTCTCTGAGCTAATAATATTGGTATTTAAATCTAGTTCTAAATACTTTCCATGAATCTCTCTAATTAAACTTTTTTCATCCGTTGAAATTAATAATACGTTATTTTCGAGTTTGACTCGATTGCTATTGTAAAGTGTGCCTTCATTAGCGCTTATTTTCCAAGGAACATCACTATCTTTTGGGTATAAGGTATATTTTGGGTACTCAAAGTATGTGACTGCTAATTCGTTGTAATGTTCCATTCGTTTTGCATCGATACGATAGGTTAAGCTCCCTAGTAACGAAAAAGCCTCACTTTTAAGTGATTCGGCGATAAAGTCAGGCGTGATGTTATTCTCAACCACTTTTATGTCTTCATTTTTTGTGTGATGCCATTCAAGCACACTGTATGCTGCAATCGCAAAGGCAAAAAATAAAAAAGATAATACCTGAGTTCGGCTCATATACTAGCGCCTGTTGCATTGTGCAATGTATTTTGACTTTGCATGAATAAGTCACAGGTTTCTCTAACTGCACCAAAGCCACCACGGGTAAACGTAGTATAGTCAGCGAGAGACAAAATGCTTGGATGCGCGTCACTCACCGCAATGCTCAAACCAACATGTTGCATACATTCATAATCAGGCATATCGTCGCCTATATAGGCAACTTGCTCTGGCGTTAAGCTTAGGTCTGCGATCATAGCCTTTAACGTTGGCAGTTTATTTTCTTGGCCTTGCACAATATGTTTGACCGTTAATGCTGTCATACGGGTTTGAACAATATTTGATTGCCTGCCAGTGATCACGGCAACGTCAACCCCGCTCGCGCTCAGTGCTTTAATACCGTAACCATCTTTAGTGTGAAATGCTTTAAGCTCTTCGCCATCATTACCGAGATAAATACGGCCATCCGAAAACACACCATCAATATCACAGACAAATAGTTTTATCTTTTTAGCTTTGTTGTATACCTCTGAGCTTACTTCACCGTATAAGGTTGAAACCATTACAGTACTCCTGAGGTTAGTAAATCATGCATATTCATTGCACCTATGGGTTTATTATGTTCATCAACGATAATTAAACCATTAATTTTTTTATCTTCCATGATTTTTAAAGCCTCTGCCGCAAGCATACTTTGCGGCGCTGTTGTGGGTGTTTTCGTCATGACTGAAGAAATATTATCTTGATGAATATCTATTTTAGCATCTAGTATTCTACGTAAGTCACCGTCGGTAAACAAACCAATAAGTGCGTGCTCTTGGTTGGTGATCGCAGTCATACCTAACCCTTTTAGCGACATTTCGACTAGGGCATCTTTGACTTTTGCGTGTTGATCAACAACTGGCAGTCGTTCTCCTGTATGCATTATATCTTGTAGTCTTAATAATAAACGCTTGCCTAAACTGCCACCTGGGTGCGATAAGGCAAAATCATCGGCAGTAAATCCACGGGCATTTAATAAAGCAACTGCCATTGCGTCGCCAATTACAAGTGTTGCTGTTGTGCTAGAAGTTGGCGCTAAACCAAGCGGACACGCTTCTTGGGACACTTTATTACAAACATGGGTATCACTGAGCTTTGCTAACGTTGAATTCGGGTTACTACTCATGGCAATGAGCTTTGCACCAATACGTTTTATCACGGGCAAAATTGATAATACTTCACCGGTTTCACCTGAGTTTGAAATAGCGAGCACAATATCTTCAGGGGTGATCATGCCTAAGTCACCATGGCTTGCCTCACCCGGGTGAACAAAAAATGCAGGGGTTCCTGTACTGGCAAAGGTTGCGGCAATCTTTCCGCCTATATGGCCTGATTTACCCATACCAATTACAATCACACGCCCTTTGGTTTCTAACATTAATTGGCACGCTGTTTCAAAATTAACATCAATAAATTGTGTTAATTCGATAATTGATTGCGCTTCAATATTGATAACGTCTTTGGCTATTTTGCTAAAATTATTCATAGTGAGCTCTAATGCTTTAACTGGCTAAACAATAACAATTGATAAGCTACAAAGGAAACTAGCAACATAACACCGTTTAATCTGGTGATTTTAAAATTACCTAAACGTCGTGTGAAACATAAGAAAAATAATAAAAATGTAACACCGAGCATATATGGTGCATCACGGTATGATGCTTCTGGATCAATGCTACCTGGAGCAATTAAACCAGCAAGAGAAAGCACGGCTAAAATATTAAAAATATTTGAACCAATAATATTGCCTAAGGCTAAGTCATCTTCTTTTTTGACGATACTCATAATACTTGCGGCTAACTCGGGTAAGCTTGTGCCAATCGCAATAACCGTTAGGCCGATAACCAAATCACTAATACCAAATGCCTTTGCAATGAAAACAGACGCATCAACTAAATATGTGGCACTTAATGGCAATATAATAATACCTACGGTTAGCCAAAACAGTGATGTAGGCGTTGGCAGAGCATCCGGTACTTCTTGTTCAGCTTCTAATACCATTGCATCATCAAGCGGGTGTGTTTTAGAACGACGCAAGGTAATAATCAGTAAAGTAAGAATATATGCCACAAAACCTACAATTAAAATAAGCCCTTCAACGAAACTAAAATAACTGTCAGAAACAAACCAATAAGCGATACCCGTTATCGCAAGTACTAGGGGAATTTCCCGTTTTATCGTACTTGAAGAAACAGAAAGCGGGTGTAAAACTGCGGTGATACCTAACACCAATGCGATATTCGTGATGTTAGAGCCTATAGCATTACCGATTGCAGTATCAGGGTTTCCTTGCAAAGAGGCAGTACCTGCAATCATCATTTCTGGTGCAGATGACCCCATAGCTACTATTGTTAGACCAATAATCATGGGTGAGATGCCGATATTGCGGGCAAGGGAAGAGGCCCCTAACACAAATTTATCGGCACTCCAAACTAAGGCGATTAAAGAAACTAATAATATAAAAATCTGTAATAACATTCATCACTCCAATATTAAGGGGTAAATTGTCGCCCGTTGTAAGAGAAAAAAAAAGCGTTATTGCACGAAGATTGATAAAAAAGCTAAATGATCGTGATTTTTTTACAAATATTGACCAAAACAGCTACTTTAGAGCACCAAATTTTATCGCAACTTTATTTTGATTGGCTACCGTGTGTGCAAATAATGACCACATCTTACACTTTCTTACGTTTGTACACGTTTTCTCACGTAATTTAGACATATTAAATGATGAAATTTGGATGAAGTATTTGTTGCAGTCAGGTAGAATTAGCACTACTTAAAAGATGGAAAATTAAACAGTATAATAAACCATGTCAGATATGTTGGTCGACATCAAAAATATGACTTTCAAACGGGAAGAAAGAATCATATATGATGAAATAAACTTACAAATACCGAAAGGTAAAGTTACCGCAATCATGGGGCCGAGTGGTATCGGAAAAACGACACTTCTACGCCTTATTGGTGGACAGTTGCGTCCTGAATCTGGACAGATACTGTTTGATGGTAATGATATTCCTACGCTTTCTCGTCATGAGTTATATCAAGTACGAAAACGCATGAGCATGTTGTTTCAAAGTGGTGCACTATTTACCGATATGTCGGTTTATGACAATGTTGCCTTTCCAATGCGAGAGCATAGCAAATTATCTGAGCGCCTTATTGAAAAAATGGTGTTAATGAAGCTCGAAGCTGTTGGTTTACGAGGCGCTCGAGACCTAAAACCTAATGAATTATCTGGTGGTATGGCACGTAGAGCTGCACTTGCTCGTGCGATAGCGCTTGATCCTGAACTTATCCTTTTTGACGAACCTTTTGCTGGTCAAGATCCTATATCGATGGGCGTTATCGTTCGATTGATAAAATCGTTGAATGATGCGTTAGGACTAACATCTGTTGTAGTTTCTCATGATGTACCCGAGGTGATGAGCATCGCTGATTATATTTATATTATTGCTGAGCAAAAAGTCATAGGCCATGGCACGCCGGATGAAATTCGTCAGCAAACGTCTCCGCTAGTGCAGCAATTTGTCAATGGAGAAGCCGATGGACCAGTTCCTTTCCACTATAAAGCAGCAGCATATCAAGAAGAGCTATTAGGTAAAGGGAGCGTTAAATGAATTGGTTGCAAACAATAGGCCGTAAGGTTATTGGTCGAGTTAGCGCCCTTGGCAGAGCAATAATCATGCTAACCTCTGCGCTAGCACATGTTCCTGATGTAAAACGTGGCTTTCCTCTGTTAGTGCAACAGCTTTATGCTGTTGGTGTGTTGTCGCTAATTATCATTGTGGTATCTGGCACCTTTATTGGCATGGTGTTAGCGCTACAAGGGTATACTATACTTGTTGGCTATGGTGCTGAGGCGAGTTTAGGGCCTATGGTAGCGTTATCGTTATTACGAGAACTTGGACCTGTAGTTGCCGCGTTACTTTTTGCGGGACGAGCAGGTTCCGCACTAACGGCAGAAATTGGCTTAATGAAAGCAACCGAACAATTATCAAGTTTAGAAATGATGGCGGTTGATCCGTTACGTAGAGTTATAGCACCACGCTTTTGGGCTGGCTTTATTTCACTCCCCTTATTAGCGGCAATTTTTTCTGCTGTTGGTATTTTAGGGGCACACTTAGTCGGTGTTGATTGGTTAGGTGTTGATAGCGGTACATTTTGGTCAGTAATGCAAGCGCAAGTTTCATTTGAAAAAGATATTTTAAATGGTGTGATCAAAAGCATTGTTTTCGCTTTTGTTGTGACATGGATAGCCGTTTATAAAGGTTATGATTGTGTGCCAACTTCAGAAGGTATTAGTAGAGCAACTACAGCTACGGTTGTGCAGTCTTCTTTACTGGTTTTAGGTTTAGATTTTATTTTAACCGCATTAATGTTTACCAAATAAATGTGTTCAGGTTTGGTTAAGCGGTGTTTGTGTTCAATGGGTGGATGACATGGTGTCAAAAAAAATAGAAGTTTTTGTTGGGCTATTTGCGGTAATCGGTATTGCTGCATTGTTAATGCTAGCGTTAAAAGTTGCCGATAGCGGTATTTCAGGTGGCGGAGAAACGTACAAGCTTTACGCCAAATTTGATAATATTGGTGGTTTAAAAGTACGCTCACCTATAAAGGTGGGTGGTGTTGTTGTTGGTAGAGTGAGTGAAATAAGCTTAGATTCTGACGATTACACACCTTTAGTTACGCTGGAAATCGATACAAGATTTAAAAACTTTTCAGAAGCAACATCAGTGTCTATTTTAACCGCTGGCTTGTTAGGCGAACAGTATATCGGTTTGCTACCTGGCTTTATTGATGAGTCGGTTGGTACACTAAGAGAAGGTGATTACATAGAAGATACTAAACCCGCTTTAGTATTAGAAGAATTGATAGGGCAGTTTTTATTCGGCCAAGGGAATGGTGATTAATGATTGGGGAAAAGATGAAAATGTTATCTAAACACACAGCAATTTTACTTACAGCATATTTGGCATCAAGTAGTGCTTTTGCAGCAGGCGATAATGATGCGTTATCAACATCTCAGACGCCTTTTTATGTAAATGAAGGTAGCGGCTCTGCCACCATTAATACTGCAGATCCGTTTGATATGATTAAAGCTGTTGCTGATATCACATTTAAACGCTTTGCCAGAGAACAAACGGAAATACGTAAAAACCCAAACTTATTAAAACAAATTGTGCGTGAAGAGTTAGTACCGTACATCGATTATCGTTATGCTGCTTTTAAAGTGATAGGCGCTAAGAATTTTAAGAATACGACAGCAGCAGAGCGTGATGAATTCGTACCTGTTTTTCTCAATTATTTAATCACTTCTTATGCACAAGTGTTTACGCTTTATAACAACCAAAAAGTCACCTTTGAACAGGCTAGGTTATCAAACTCTGGTCGTATCGCATTTGTCAAAACGTTAGTGATAGAGCCAGGTAGAGAACCTATCGATATTTCATTTTCCACGCGAAAAAGCAGAGATTCTGACGAATGGAAAGCCTATGATATGGTGGCAGAGGGGATCAGTTTGCTTGATAGTAAAGAAGCTGAACTTGGTAGCTTGATCCGCCAAAAAGGGTTACCACACGTAACGGAATTGTTAAAAGAAAAAGCCGAAAAAGATATTGTTTTTAAATAGGGACGCTACGTGAAAACATTAGAGATATTGCCAGAAGCACATCAATTGGTGGTTAAAGGCAATTTAACGCGTGAATTTATTACCGCTAGTGTAGAGCGACAATCTAGCCGCGACCTTTCAAATAACATTACCCACATTAACTTATCACAAGTTAATGTGGTAGATACCGCAGGGCTAGCATGGTTATTATTGATGGTTGAAAATGCTCAAAAAGCAGATTTACCCCTTAAACTTGTTGATTTACCTGACGACTTGGTGAAATTAGCAAAATTAAGTGCGGTCTCGGCTTTCTTGCCAGTACAATAAGCCCTATAATCCCAGTAACTTTGTTAATGGGAGACCCTTGTGGAAGTTTCTGAAATTGAAAAACTAATTAATGACGCTGTTGAGCTTGACGAATTACACGTAAAGTTTGATGGCTCACAATGTACCGTAATCGCTGTCGCTGATTTTATCGGAGAGTTATCACGAGTGAAACGTCAACAGTTGATCTTTGCTCCTTTATCACAAGCTATTAAAGATGGCTCTATTCACGCGGTAACAGTAAAAACCTTCACAACGTCTGACTGGCAACGTGAAAAAATGTTTAACTTACCCCTGTAATCAGTAATTAAGAAGAATACCTTGGACGCATTTAAAATCAATGGCGGTAATCCGCTTAATGGCGAAGTAGCTATTTCTGGTGCTAAAAACGCAGCACTACCTATTTTGATGGCTTGTTTATTATCTGAACGCCCGATCACTATCAGTAATGTTCCTGAGTTAAATGACATTAACACGACGTTAAAGTTGTTGAGTGATTTAGGCGCTGTTATTCAGTGGGTAGCAGAAGATCAAGTATCCATTGATGCATCTAAAATACATAATTATAAAGCGTCGTATGAACTGGTTAAAACAATGCGCGCATCCATTCTAGTACTTGGACCGTTGTTAGCGCGCTTTGGTCATGCCGAAGTCTCTTTACCCGGCGGATGTGCTATTGGTGCTCGCCCTGTCAACTTACACATTCAAGGGTTGAAGTTGATGGGGGCGGAAATTGACGTGGAAAACGGTTATATCATTGCGAAAAATCAAGGCCGTTTAAAAGGTGCCACAATATTCATGGACACAGTGAGTGTTACAGGTACAGAGAATTTAATGATGGCAGCTGCATTAGCAGAGGGTAAAACTATCATCGAAAATGCTGCCCGCGAACCTGAAATTGTTGATTTAGCAAATTGTTTAAATGCGATGGGGGCAAATGTTTCCGGTGCGGGCAGTGACACGCTGACCATTGAAGGTGTAGCTCGATTAGCTGGAGAACAGTATCGGGTAATGCCAGATCGTATCGAAACAGGCACATTCTTAGTAGCAGCTGCTGTGACTCAAGGAAAGGTGACCTGTACTAATACCGATCCTAGTGCACTCGATGCTGTGATCAGTAAGTTACAAGAAGCTGGTGCAACGGTAACAACAGGTGACGATTGGATTTGTTTAGCAATGAATGAAAGGCCTAAAGCGGTCAATATTCGTACGGCACCACACCCAGCGTTTCCAACGGATATGCAAGCACAGTTTGTTGCTTTAAATGCGATTGCTGAGGGAACCTCAACGACGATTGAAACTATTTTTGAAAACCGTTTTATGCATGTACCTGAACTACAGCGTATGGGAGCCGATATCGCCTTAGAAGGTAATACCGCTATTGCTAAAGGGGTTAACACGTTAACAGGAGCTCAGGTGATGGCGACAGACTTAAGAGCTTCTGCAAGTTTAGTAATTGCAGGTCTCGTGGCAACAACAGAAACTCAGGTTGATCGAATTTATCATATCGATCGCGGATATCAGAAAATTGAAGATAAATTACAAGCATTAGGCGCTGATATCACACGTGTTCAAGGCGCTTAACAGCATATCAAAACCACCTAGTAATTTAGGTGGTTTCCCCAATCTATAAAATTCTAACCACGTAATAAGCTTTACTGTTCACTTTCTAAAATAGTGACGGGTATTTTTAATTGTTGCTCACCGCGATATACAATAAAAATTAGTTCAGTGCCTGGTCTTGTTTCTGCAACTAAATCAAGTGCTTGTATAGTAGAAGTAATCGGTGTGTCGCCAATTTGAGTGACAATATCGCCTGCGCGAAGTTTGGCAATGTCGGCAGGGCTATTTTTAACAATACCACTGATAAGAAAGCCGCGAGGGTTTTGACTAAATACTTGTGTGTCTATACCTAACCAACCTCGAATGACTCGACCATTATCAATAATTTGTTGCATCACTTTGTAAGCCAGTTGGTAGGGGATCGCAAAGAAAATACCTTGAATATCAAGTTGCGGATTTATTTCTCTAAATAAGCGCGAATTAATGCCTACCAGCGCGCCATTGGTGTTTACCAACGCTCCACCGGAATTACCTTCGTTGATTGCAGCATCCATTTGTAAAAATTGAGTATGGTTTGTATTGCTTAGGCCTGTACGGCCAGTAGCACTAATAATACCTTGCGTGATGGTTTGTCCCAAGTTTAATGGATTCCCTATTGCGAGAACAACATCACCAGCCGATGCTTCAAGCTCGAGGTTTTGTGGGATCACCGGTAGGTTATTTGCCTCAATTTTTAATACGGCTAAATCGGTGTACACGTCATAGCCAATAATGGTTGCTGGGAACCTCTGACCATTTTGTAAATCAACACGAATTTGAGCGGCATTTTGCACCACATGATAATTGGTCAGCATATAACCATTAGGATCCATTATTACGCCGGAGCCTAATCGCGTTACGCTACGTGGGGCCTGCAAATAATTAACACTGTTTTGAATTTCTTCAGAATACAAGTTAACAACTGCAGGGCCAGCACGTTGAACCGCCGTTGCATAGGAAAGCGGAGCAGGCGAAGTTTTTTGCGGACGGAAAAAGCTCCACCAGTTGTCACCTTCACCACTTAAATCTGGGTATATAACTAAAAGGACGACAGCAAAAATAACGCCATAGCTAACAGCGTTAAGTACGTATTTTATTGAGTCTATGATTTTCAAGGGCGTAATTTACGGTTATTTTTTTAGAAGATTAACACATGTGTTAACAATAAAAAACGGCTCAATCATTGAGCCGTTTCCTGTGTATGATGTTGCTAGAATAAAATGTTAGCAACAGGTGTATCACTTCATCGGTAGAAGGTTAACGTATACGGATATACAGGTTTGAATTACCTCGAATGATATGCAAGAGCGAGATACCATCACCTTCTTTAAGTAATTCACGAAGTTCGCCAATGTTACTGACACGGCTGCGGTTTACACCGCGAATAATATCGCCTTTGCGCAAACCTATCATATTTGCAGGAGAATCTTCTTCAATGTCTGAAACCAATACACCTTTAGCTTGGTCATGATTTTCAAGCTCAGCACCTTCAAGCATACGATGAATTGACGCGGGTTCTACATTAGGGCTGTCAGCTTTTTTCAGCACAACGGAATAGGTTTTTTCTTTGCCATTGCTTTTAATGACAGTCAGTTTAACTTCACTGCCTGCACCAATAGCACCAATTTTACCGCGTAATTCTGAAAATGAGCGTATTTTTTTGCCATTAACTTTTGTGATCACATCACCCGCTTCAATACCTGCTTCATCTGCGGCTGAATCGATAGTGACTTGTTCAACAAAGGCACCTTGAGCTTCTTCAAGCTCCATTGCCTTAGCAAATTCACCGGTAACACTTCTACCGGCAACGCCGAGAACGCCTCTGCGAACTTCACCAAATTCAATAATCTGTGTGACTAAACTTTTTACCATATTACTTGGAATGGCAAAACCAATGCCGACATTACCGCCGTTAGGGCCAATAATCGCGGTATTAATACCAATTAATTCACCACGAAGATTGATTAAGGCACCACCTGAGTTGCCGCTGTTAATGGCGGCATCTGTTTGAATAAAGTCTTCAAAGTTATCAGCATTTAAACCACTTCTGCCTAACGCACTAATAATACCTGATGTAACTGTTTGGCCTAGGCCGAACGGGCTACCAATAGCGACGGCAAAATCACCCACTCGTAATTTGTCTGAGTCAGCGATGTTTACCGCGGTTAGATCTTCGGTATCTACTTGTAACAATGCGATATCGCTGTTTTCATCAGACCCCATCTTTGTTGCTTCAATTTGACGACCATCCTTTAGGGTGATTTGAATTTCGTCAGCTTCTTTGACCACATGATAATTGGTAACAATATAGCCTTTTTCAGCATCGATAATCACGCCAGAGCCTAGCCCTTGGAAAGGTCGCTCTCTTGATGGGGTTTGTCGAGGGTTTCCAAAGAAAAATCTAAAAGCATCAGGTACACGTTGTTTGATTTCTTGTGTGCCTCTTACCGAAATGAGTACTACCGCAGGGGTAACATTTTCGAGCATAGGGGCTAAACTCGGTATTTGTTGCCCTGCAACGGATAATGGTAAGTTTGCGTGTGCGGGTAGGCTTGCCATGGCAACGCCACCTGAAAGTAAAATACTACTCAACAGCACAGATATTTTTTTCATAACAGAGATCTCTCCTACTTTCATACTGATATTAATACGTTAAATTAGAGCACGTTGTATACTTTTATGTTCATTGCGTTATACAAAGTGGTATGACTACTGACTAAGGATTTAACTGCAAGTTCCTACTTTTCAATGTCGCTATTTGTAACAGCTTGTGTCTGATCGGCAAAAAGACCGCTTGCTGTACCAGAATAATCGAGTGGTGCTTCGGTGACAGTTTCTTGTTTTTCACGCTCCTTACGATCGTGTCTTAATTCCACTGTTTGCGCGAGTTGTTCTTGAGTTTCTTTGGCGAAAAATGGCATCACAATTTCTTCAGCGGTTGTGGCTTGTTGAAGTAGCTTAGTACTTTGCTCCATTTGTTGCATTGCCGTTTGACAAGTACTATTCATCTGTTCAAGCAGCTTCTTAGAGTCATCTAAGTGTTCTGCTACATCGAGTTTATATTGTGCTAATGATGCTTCTGCTTCGCTTGCTTTCTCAGCGAGATTTTTACTCTCTTTGTTTGAAGCCGACATAAATTTATTGGCAAGCATGCCTGCAATAGCGCCGACGATAAAAATAATGATACCCACAACAATATTCATAATTAAAAACCTTATTTAACAAGCCGTACAAATTGTAATAACGGAAAAAATTGGCGAAAATAGAGATTAACACACAAAGCCAAATTATTTGAAAGTTAATATGTATGCTAAATTATTTTTTTCAAGCATTGGTTAACAATCAATAACACGTAACGTTACATGATACATTTATCTCCTATAGACAAGTATAAACAAGATCTCGAAAGAGACGACTTTCAATATGATCAAGCACAAGAAAATGCGGTAAAACACCTACAACGCTTATTTGAAGACCTACAAAACAAGCCTTTACCCGTTAAAGGTTTCAAAAAAGTGTTAAATAGGTGGAAGCGTGTTATTGAAAAGTCCACTCCTACTCGGGCAAAAGGTCTTTATTTTTGGGGTGGTGTTGGTCGTGGAAAAACCTATTTGGTCGATACGTTTTATGATTGCTTACCGTTTAAGAATAAAATGCGCGTACACTTTCATCGTTTTATGCATCGTGTTCATGAAGAATTAAAAACGTTATCAGGGCAAGCTGATCCACTAAAGATTATTGCGAAACGCTTTGCTGATGAAACCTGTATTATTTGTTTTGATGAATTTTTTGTATCTGATATTACCGATGCGATGATCTTAGGCACGTTATTTGAAGAGTTGTTCGCTCATAATGTTACCTTGGTGGCAACCTCGAATATCATACCTGATGAGTTATATCGTAATGGTTTGCAGCGAGCTCGCTTTTTGCCTGCAATAGCTTTGATTAATCAGCATTGTGACGTTGTTAATGTTGATAGTGGTATCGATTATCGTTTGCGCACGTTAGAACAAGCTGAAATTTATCATCATCCGCTTGATAAAAAAGCGACGGAGAACCTTCATCATTATTTTACCCAATTGTCGGTTGAAGAAGGGCGTTCAAATACCGTTATCGATATCAATAACCGTCAATTACATGCAATTGAAGCGTCAGATGGCGTCGTACATTTTGATTTTTCTGTGCTTTGTGAATCCGCTCGAAGTCAAAGTGACTACATGGAAATAAGTAAAGTGTACCATTCGGTACTACTTGCTAATGTTAAGCAGATGAGTGCAGATAGTGATGATGCCGCAAGGCGCTTTATCGCATTGGTCGACGAATTTTATGAACGAAAAGTAAAATTAATCATGTCTGCTGAAGTAGCAATGGAAAATTTATACAGTCATGGAAGGTTAACGTTTGAATTTAAACGCTGCTTAAGCAGACTACAAGAAATGCAATCACACGATTATTTAGCGTCTGAACACATTCCTTAAGGTTTTTTCAAGTTCAGCTAAATTTTAATAGCCTCTTTATTCAGAGGCGACATCCTCTCGAAATTGTTCAGCGTCTAGCTGATGCTTTTTGAGTAGCTTATAAAATTCTGTTCGATTACGTTGAGCAATACGAGCCGCTTGTGAAACGTTACCAGCGGTAATTTTCAGCAGTTTTGATAAGTAATCACGCTCAAAATGCTCTCGTGCTTCTTGAAACGAGGGTAATTGTGAGGTGCGATCTCTTAATGCGTTACGAATAAGCGTATCACTAATTAATGGCTCAGTGGCGAGTGCGACGCTGTGTTCAATGACATTTTGTAACTGTCTGATGTTACCTGGCCAAGGAGCGCTAATAAGTACCTCTATTGCTTCTTTGGTAAAGCCATTAATCTCTCGTTTAGTACTGGTCTTACTTTTATTAAGAAAATGATTGGCAAGTAAAGGGATGTCTTCTCTTCGTTCAGATAATGGTGGTAAGGCAAGTTCAACAACATTTAGTCGATAATATAAATCTTCCCGAAAGTCATTATTTGCAATTGCTTGCTGTAGGTTTTGATGTGTTGCGGCAATAATGCGCACATCTACACTAACTGAGCTAGTACTGCCAACTGGGCGAATTTCTCTTTCTTGTAGCGCCCTCAGTAACTTAACTTGAAAATTCATTGGCATGTCACCAACTTCATCCAAAAATAACGTGCCGCCATCAGATGCTTCAAACAAGCCAACATGGTTTTGTTCTGCGCCAGTAAAGGCACCTTTTTTGTGGCCAAATAACTCAGATTCTAATAATTGTTCGGGAATAGCTGCACAGTTTATCGCGGTGAACGTATTGTCTTTACGATCACTTGCTAAGTGAATGGCTTGTGCAAGCAATTCTTTACCGGTTCCACTTTCACTGTGTATTAATACGCTAAAATCGCTTTGTGCAACCTGTTTTGCCTGTTGCAGTAAAGCTGCCATTACCGCACTACGACTGATAATTTTTTGTCGCCATATTTGCGATTTATCGTCTTGTGTAAAGGTATCGGCATGTGGTTGCAAATGAAGTGCTTGCTTAGCTGTTTCAAGCAGTTCTTGGCTTTCAAAGGGTTTAGTTAAAAAGCTAAACACCCCTTGTTTTGTAGCATGTATCGCATCAGGAATAGTGCCGTGAGCCGTCATTATAATCACAGGAAGGCTTGGTTGAACCGCACGTATTTTTTCAAATAATGCCATACCGTCCATACCTTCCATACGTAAATCACTGATCACTAACTGAATTGGGTGGCTATCCACAATATTGAGTGCTTTTTTTCCGTTATCTGCAGCATGCACATGATAACCTGCGGCACTTAATCGAATACTAATTAGACGCAACAAACTTGGGTCATCATCAACCACTAATACGTTTAATTTTTCTTGTTGTTCGGTGTTACTGCTCATTAATTTAGCTCTTGTGGTTGAATGTCTCTTTCGATGCTTTTTAATTGATTAATTTGTGTCGTTAACTTATTGACTTGTTCTTCAAGGTCATTGTTTTCTTTTTGCATATTTTCTAGTGCCTTAGTACTTAGCACATTTTTATTTAATGCAATAATCTGCTGATTTAATTGTTCTGATAATAATTCAATAAATGCTAAGTCAAACGCTGAGAGATGACTTTTATTTAATTGATTTAAAATGGTTTTTGCTGTGTATGGATTGTGTTGATTAGCTTTCGGTATGGCATACAATAAAGCGAGTTGTGCATGGTTTTTATGTGGTGATTGCGTTGTGCTAGTATTATTATTTACGCGCGTAAACTCATCGGATAATGCTTCAACGGGCAATGACTTTAACCATAAATAATATTCACTAATGGTCGGTGTAACTGCCTTGTCTGAGGTTAATTTACAGCCGCTGAACGCACACATTAATATAAAAATTAATAGATAACTATTCAGTTGATATTGCTTAGGTGCAACGAAGGTGCGGAAGCTCTCCATGTTCATGTTATTGGTTATCCGTTAAGTTAAGTTTGATCATGGCAATTAAACCACGTTTGTTTGAATGGTTTTTCAACACGATAGTTCCATTTAAGCGTTTTAATAATTCTTTTACAATAGTTAACCCTAAGCCACTGCTTTTGATCGGTGCATTTTCTGGTGCTGGCCCTTGGTAGAATGCATCAAATACTTTTTCGATAGCAGGAGAAGTAATGCCAGGCCCTTGGTCAGCTATAGTACAAATAAGTTGCTGTTCATCTTCAAAAACATCAATAAAAATTTTACCGTTATTGGGTGAATATTTAATTGCATTTGATAATACATTATCAAAAATGACTGATAACTGTTTACTATTTGTTGTTAAGGTAATTTTGTCTATATTTAGTACGGTTTCAATATTTTTTCCATTTAGTTCAAGCTTTCGTGCGGCGAGGCATTCATCAATTAAAAGTGAAATATCAACAGGTGCAGCAGAAAGTAAACTCGTTGAATCAAGTACAATATTAAAATCTAAGAGCCCTTCAATTAACATTTGTAATCGATTTACGTTACTGCGCATAATTTCTGTGACTTCATATTGACCTTCATTGAGTTGTCCTAAACTGTTGTCATAGAGCAATTCTGTACCTTCACGTATTGCAGCAAGTGGCGTTTTTAATTCATGGGATATATGACGAATAAAGCTAGATTTTTGTTGCTCTAAGGTGTGCAACCTTTGGCGCATTCTTTCCAGGGCTTTAGCAATATTTTGAACCTCAGTTGCGCCAGAAAAAAGAATTTCATCATCAAACTTGCCCGTTTCTAAACGCTGAATTTTACGCTGTAAAGATTGTAATGGTTTTAAAATCATTAACGAAAATAAAATAGCGATGATGATGGTAACGGGAATAATAAAAACGCTATTTAATAATACCTTTTGAGTTGTATTTGCACTTGATTGTACTCGGCTTACTTGGAACTGAATAAGCGCTTCACTTTCATTTCCTAATTGAGCACTGAGGTTATTCATGGATTTAAAGTATTGTTGCAAATCGTCTAAGGTGGGTCTTTCTAACGCGGTTATTTGCAACATGGTTTTATTTACTTCTTGTCGCAATGATTGGCATAGCCTGTTAATTGCCCGTGAAGAGGCTTGTTGCTCATACTGTTTGAGTACTCTGTTTACTTGTTGCTGCTGGCGATAAACACGATCAAGTAATTCTTTCTCTTCTAATACAATATATTGGCTGGCAGTACGTTGTAATAAATTTAATGAAGCACTTAATTGTCGGTCATTTGCAACTGTTGCAGCAACACTTGAAATACTAGAGGCACTTTGTTCGGCTAGTTGGTGCAGTTTTTGACTGCCATAAAGTAAGGTTAATACCAAGGGTAAAATCACTGAGGTAAAACCAAAAATGGTTAAATGTTTAATCGAAATATTGCGGAGTGTTAAGTTCAAATGAAGTCGCCTAACCATTAACAAGTAAAGAGTATGAATAGTACGTATTTTTACGGTATTAAGCGGGGAATACAACACTGTCTTTAATTGGCGACAGTTAATTTATTAATAAAAATTATATTTAACACACTGATCTTAAAATAAAAAATAACTCTCGAACTGCTTTATCCCAGCGATTAAATTTTTTAGCCTTCAATACTGTCGCCAAATGGCAACAGTTCTTAACGTTTATTGTCAGCTTTATTTTTATAAATTAAATAAAAACAATGCCTTGTAAAGTTGGCGCGCTTACTGCTTTAGTGAGTCTGAACATTCCCAACACTCTTTAATTAACAAAAGCAAAAAGGAAAATTTATTATGAAACCAGTTAGTTTAAAAAAGGTATGTGCAGTTGTAGCATTTTGTACCACAGGTGCTTTTCTAGTTAACGCTAATGAAAAACCAACAGCTCCTAGCATTGATAAGGGTGAAAAAGTTGCAAACCTTACTACTGATAAACAAATGACCTTTGACCAGCTATTAAAGAACTATGATGATGATAGCAATGGTTTATTAAGTAAAAAAGAGCTAGAAAATGTATTAGATACTGGTTTGTTAGCATCATTTGATGATATTGACACCAATAGCGACCAAGCAATTAGTGCAAGTGAATTTGCGCAGTATGAAGGTAATAGCTAAACAATAGCTTTAAAACTAAGGAATTAGGGGTTACCGATTATTGCTTTCATTGCTGATAAGTTAACGTGATTTATCAAAGTAAGGCTTATTGGTCACGGCCAAACTGAGTGATGTAAATCAATATCAGTAGCCCTTATACCAGTTGTTTTGGTATTTACGATTCCCCCGTTTATGTCGACTGTCTTCCCAACTCTCAGTCGGCTTTTTTTCGTGTGTAAAAAGGCCCCCGATAATGAAAACAATGCCGCGATATGTTCAACTAAATAATTGGATCTTTGAAGTCAAAGCCGTAAGAGCGTTACGTGTTGACAACTACGGTGATCCCTATAGTGCTATAGCCTCACTGACCGTTAACGGTGACAATGCCTACTTTGATGGTTTACTTAGCAGGGAAAATGAAGTGTTTACCCGAGATGATTTTACAACCTTTAAAGAATTTTGTTCTCAGTTGTCGGTAAAACATGCTAATTTCGACCGATTTAAACAATCATCTATGGTAAGTGCTAAAGTTGATATTCCTCAATATCAATCACCAGTGGCGAATGTATTTCAGTTGGTTAAGTAACAAAAAAGAAAAGTAAATAAAGTGGTTATTGAATGGCGATTTATTGATAGTTATCTCTAAATTGAGAGGGAAGCTCGCCAAATAATTGTTTAAACTTTTTGCTAAAATAGCTGTGATCGCTAAATCCAGCCTTTTCTGCAACTTCCGCAATTGGCGTGGTTGTTTCTACTAATAATCTTCGTGCTTGTTCTAAACGTAAATCATTAATAAATTGCTTGGGTGTTTTCTTTAAATACTTTTTAAACCTTCGCTCTAACGCGCTTACTGATAAATGGGCAACCTGCGCTAATGTTTCAATCGTCAGTGGCTGATCAAAATGTTCTTTAATATAATCAACCGGAACTTTTACTGCCTCTAAACCGGTTAATGCCATGGCTTGTTTTTCTAAGTGTCTGGTAATACCGTATGACCCAATAATCTTGCCTTGATTATTATACAATGGGCGCTTTGTCGTGCTATACCAAGCAATATGGCCTCCTACATTCATATTCATTTCTAATCTTTCAGTGACTCGTTCGCCAGCCAGAATTTTCTCATCATCACGAATAAATTGTTTAGCGATATGCGCAGGCGCAAAGTGGTAATCGGTTTTACCAACAACCTGCTCAATAGATTTAACCCGTTGATGTTCTACAAAAGCTTTATTGGCATAGATAAATTGGTGTTTTTCATTTTTGATCCAAAAAAGTGTATCGGGTAATAAATCAAACATTTTTATCAGCTGTAAGGTTTCTATTTGTTCAAGTAATGTTCTGTCAACGCTCATTTATAGTCCAAAGTTAAAAATTGAAATTCTGCAAATTATAATAGCCGTTCGCCGATTTTGTTGCATTAAAAACCGATTTATTAATAACACTTTATGTGCAGTAAGCCTATATTAAATGGATAACCTCTAAATAATTGGGCCAGTAATGAATAAAATACGTATGGGCATGGTTGGTGGTGGTCAAGGCGCTTTTATTGGCGCTGTACATCGTATGGCCGCTTTTCTAGATGGCAACATTGAACTTGTTTGTGGAGCGTTTAGTAGTAATGCCGAACGTAGTCAACAATCAGGAGCTGACTTAAATATTGCTCAACAGCGATGCTACGCAAGCTATCAAGAAATGTTTGAACAAGAGGCGGCGCTTCCAGCTGAACAACGCATGGAGTTTGTCGCAATTGTTACTCCTAATTATTTGCATTTTCCCGTCGCAAAAATGGCGATAGAGTACGGATTTCATGTGTTATCAGATAAACCGGCAACCATCGATTTAGCAGAAGCATTAGCGCTTCAATCATTGCTTGAGCAACATAATACCTTGTATGGATTAACACATACTTACAATGGCTACCCGATGGTTAAACAAGCTAAACATCTTGTTGCATCAGGTGAATTAGGCAATGTCATCAAAATTGTTGTGGAATATAGCCAAGGTTGGCTTGCATCAAAAGATGATGAAACAAGTAAACAAGCCAGCTGGCGTTTAGACCCTAAAAAATCAGGTATAAGCTGTTGTATGGGAGATATCGGCGTACATGCCGCAAATTTAGCTGAATATGTTTCAGCGTTAACCATTACACAATTATGCGCAGATCTTGAAACGACGGTTGCCGACCGACAACTTGATGATGACGGTACCGTTTTATTGCGCTTTTCAAACGGGGCAAAAGGGGTGCTGCTTGCTAGCCAAGTGTCGATTGGTGAAGAAAATAATTTACGTTTGCGCATATACGGTGATAAAAAAAGTCTTGAATGGTGGCAAATGGAGCCGAATACCTTGTGGCTAAAATCAGCTGACCAACCTACTCAAATGTTAAGAGCTGGTGTTGGGGAGATGTGTGACCAAGCTCTTAATGCGATGAGAACACCTGCTGGTCACCCAGAAGGCTACTTAGAAGCGTTTGCCAATGTTTACCAAAACTTTGTTGGTCAAGTGCGTGCGTTTCAGCGTGGCGAAGATGCTAGCAACGAGACTCATGATGTTCCCGGTATTACCGAAGCCGTAAGAGGAATGGCGTTTATTGAAAATACCGTACGTGCGAGTCAATCAGACATGAAATGGCATCAATTATCGTGTGCGACAGAATAGAGAGGAAAAGTGATGACACAAATTAAAGGCCCAGGCATATTTTTAGCTCAGTTCTGTAGTGATGAAGCGCCGTTTAACGACTTAAAAACCATTTGTGAATGGGCGGCTAGTTTAGGCTACAAAGCGGTGCAAATTCCTACTTGGGATAAACGTTTATTTGATTTAGAAAAAGCCTACGAAAGCGAACATTACTGTAATGAAGTTCACGCGATTGTAAAGCAGGCCGGACTAACAATTAGTGAACTTTCAACACATCTTCAAGGCCAGTTAGTCGCCGTTCATCCTGCTTATGATGCGCAATTTGATAGTTTTGCGGTTGAAGAAGTTCGTCATGATCCTAAAGCTCGAACTGAATGGGCAATAAAGCAAGTCACAATGGCGGCGAAAGTGAGCCAACGATTAGGTTTAACAGCACATGCTACGTTTTCAGGTGCGTTGTTATGGCAAACAGTTTATCCATGGCCACAACGACCAGCAGGCCTTGTAGAAGACGGTTTTGCAGAGCTTGCTAATCGCTGGTTACCGATTTTAGATGCCTATGAAGAGGCCGGCGTTGATCTTTGCTTTGAGTTACACCCAGGAGAAGATTTACACGACGGCGTAACTTTTGAGCGCTTTCTTGCGGCAACAAACAATCATCCGAGGGCAAATATTCTTTATGACCCTAGTCACTTTGTATTACAGCAATTAGATTATTTAGCCTTTATTGATATTTACCATGAACGAATAAAAGCTTTTCATGTAAAAGATGCTGAATTTAGACCTAATGGACGTAGCGGTGTATATGGCGGATATCAAAACTGGCAAGAGCGCCCTGGACGTTTTCGTTCATTAGGTGATGGTGAAATCGACTTTGCACAAATTTTCAGTAAATTAACTCAATATGGCTTCCATGGTTGGGCAGTGCTTGAATGGGAGTGTTGTTTAAAGCACCCAGTAGATGGTGCTCGTGAAGGTGCGCCGTTTATCGAAAAACATTTAATTCGAACACCTGAGCATGCCTTTGATGACTTTGCTGCAAGTGGTCAAGATGAGACATTAAACAGAAAAATTTTAGGTTTATAAGGAAGAGTATGAAAACAATAAATAAAAATACGCTTTTTACTGCCTGTTGCTTAGCGTTGATCGTTACCGCAATGACTTTTGCTATCAGAGCGGGTATTTTAACGCAATTAAGCCAAGAATTTGCATTATCAGATGCTGAGCTTGGCTGGATTAATGCGATGGCCTTTCTAGGCTTTCCTGTAGCGATGATGTTCGGCGGCTTACTTTATAACTACTTAGGCGCAAAAAAGCTCGTACTCATTGCCTTTGTTGGTCACCTTGTTGGCTTATTGCTGACCATTTCAGCGGATGGCTTTTGGACGTTATTAATATCAACCTTCTGTATCGGTTTTGCAAATGGCGCGGTTGAAGCCGGTTGTAATCCTATGATTGCCGATATGTATCATAAAAACCAAACCACTATGCTTAATCGTTTTCATGTGTGGTTTCCAGGCGGTATTGTTATTGGTGCGCTTATTTCAAAATTATTTACCGATGCGGGCATCGGCTGGCAAATTCAAATAGCGATCATGATCGTGCCAACGCTTATTTATGGTTTTTTAATGTTCAGCCATCAATTTCCGCAAAGCGATAATATTGAAACCTCAACGCGTAAAAACATTAAAGGACTGTTTTCACCCTTGTTTTTATTTATGGCGTTTTGTATGACCTTAACGGCAACAAGTGAGTTAGGTACTCAACAATGGATTGAGCGAATTTTAGGCGCATCAGGTGCGTCGCCTATGCTAATTATGGCACTTATTACCGGTGTTATGGCAGTCGGCCGTTATTTTGCAGGACCTTTAGTTCATCGTTTAAATCCATCAGGTGTATTACTTGGCTCAGCAGTAATGACCACTATTGGTATTTATGCCATGAGTGTTGCCACAGGTGGTGCCGTTTATTTATGTGCTTTAATTTTTGCCTTGGGTGTTACTTATTTTTGGCCAACGATGATCGGCTTTGTCGCTGAAAATATTCCTCAGTCAGGCGCTTTAGGTATGTCGATCATGGGGGGAGCAGGTATGTTTGCTGTAAGTATGTGGAACCCATTTATTGGTCAGTGGATTGACGATGCACGACAAGCGGCTTTGCTTGAAAACCCTGATCCGCAAATGGCGGAGTTAGTCGCAGGTCAAGCGGCGTTAGCAAACCTGTCAATTTTTCCTGTTATTCTTATTATCGCCTTTGCAGGGCTGACATTTTATATGCGAAAACGTAAGCACGCGACAGAATAAAGCAAGGTTGGGGAAAGTATGAGTAACAATATTTTATTAAAATCAACGAGTAAACGTGCCTTTGTTAAAGGTTTGTCTGCATTGATGGGGGCCAGCACTGTCGCGCACTTAACTGCAGGAAATGCGCTAGCGTCTGCGATGTCTTTTCAACAGAAAACAGGGGGACAGGCACGTAAATTATTTACTAAACAACAATTTAATGTACTTAGTGCCGTTTGCTCAACGATTATCCCTGAAACAGATACGCCTAGTGCGGCACAACTTAACGTACATGGTTTTGTTGACCATCAATTAGTTACTTGCCATCAAAAAGCTGAGCAACTAAATGCTTTGGCGATAATTGATTTGATTAATGCTAAAGCAAAGCAATTATATACCGCTGATTTTTATCAACTTACGACTATGCAAAAAGTTCAGATATTAGAAAGTATTGAATCCGGTGCTATGGGTTTCACTGCGAAACATCAACAGCAGTTTAGTGGTTTAAAGGCGTTGATTGTTTTTGGCTATTTTACGACAGAGGTTGGGGCAACGGAGGTCTTAGCTTATCAAGCAGTTCCTGGAGGATTTAAAGGTTCAGTGCCTTATGACTCAGTTGGGAAAACATACGGCTCACTTGCTTATTATTAAGTAAATTTGGCACGGGTTTAGCGTTGTTAAGAGGTTAGCTATGCAACAAGATATATATATTCAACAAAGTGATCATATCTATGATGCACTGGTTGTTGGCTCTGGTGTCAGTGGCGGTTGGGCAGCAAAAGAGTTATGTGAACGTGGGCTTAAAACACTGATGATCGAGCGCGGTCGCATTGTTGAGCATAGAAAAGATTACCCGACAGAAGGCAAGGGTGTTTGGCAATACCCTAACCGCATGAAGGTCGATAATCTGTTAGTTGAAGAGCAATATAAAGTGCAACAACAGTGTTACGCTTTTCACGATGGTACTAAACATTTTTTCGGTAATGACAAAGACTTGCCTTACAGTACGAAAAAAGGCACGAATTTTAGTTGGATACGTGCTAATCAGTTAGGCGGAAAATCACTGCTTTGGCATCGGCAATCATATCGGTTCAGCGACTATGATTTTAATGCCAATAAGTCAGATGGTCATGGGAATGATTGGCCTATTCGCTATGACGATATTGCTCCTTGGTATTCACATGTTGAAAAACATGCAGGTATTTCAGGTAATTATGATGGTTTACCTCAATTACCAGACAGTGAATTCTTGCCTCCTTTTGACTTTAGTTCGCCGGAAATAATGCTGAAAGATAAATTTGCAAAACTATTTCCAGAACGACCGATGATAATGGGCCGCACCGCTCATTTAACTAAACCTACTGAACTTCATTATTCGCAAGGTCGAGTACAGTGCCAAGCACGAAATGAATGTCAAAAGGGCTGTTCTTTTGGTGCTTATTTTTCAACACAAAGCTCTACGCTGCCGGCAGCGGCTAAAACAGGAAACTTACATATTGCGCCTAATAGCGTAGTTCATAGTTTAATTTATGATGAAAAAACCAATCGTGTAAAAGGTGTACGGGTGGTTGATAATGATGACTTATCAACCCGTGAATATTACGCAAAAGTGGTATTTTTGTGTGCATCTACGCTTGGTACAACGCAGATCATGCTTAATTCGACTTCGAAAAAATTTCCAAATGGTATCGCTAACAGTTCTGGCACACTAGGGCATTATTTGATGGATCATAATTACAATGCTGGTGCTTTTGGTCGTGTTGAAGGTTTTGAAGATGAAACCGTATCAGGCAGAAGACCTACCAGTATTTATATTCCAAACTTTCAATTTGAGCCAAAGCGTTATAAAGACCATTATGTAAGAGGGTATGCGCTAGCTGGTGGCGCTGGTCGCGGTGGCTGGAAAGGCGCCGCTAATAGTAAAGGCATAGGTGTTGGATTTAAACAAAGGCTCACCCAAGCGGGTGACTGGTATTTTAACTTGATGGCTCAAGGTGAAATGTTACCACGCTTTGAAAACCATGTAGCGTTGCATTCCACCAAAAAAGACAAATGGGGTATACCGCAGTTACATATTGATTGCACGTGGTCAGCAAATGAAATAGCCATGATGGCTGATGCCGAAGAAACCGCAAGAGATATGTTGATAAAAGCGGGCTTAAAAGATGTAAAAAGTTATAACTCAATTGATGGCGCTCCACCAGGGTTAGCCATTCATGAGGTGGGTACTGCACGCATGGGGCGTGATCCGAAAGATTCGGTACTGAACGGCTTTAACCAAACACATGATATCGCAAATTTATTTGTCACAGATGGTGCAAGTTTTTGCTCTTCAGCGGTAGTTAATCCCTCACTAACGTTCATGGCATTAACTGCAAGGGCGGTTGATTATGCAGTAAAAGAAATGAATGCTAAACGAATTTAAATAACAAGGAATAAATCATGAAAAATAAGCTAATTACCTTAATGTGTGCTTGCTTACCTTTTATTACTCAAGCTGACCAAGGGCATCAAGAAAACAACGTAATTCCTAAAATAAGCGTGCAATTATGGTCGGTGAAAGACGATATTAAATCATCTTTTAAACAGACCATTTCATCACTTGCTAATATGGGGTTTCAAGGGGTTGAGTTTGCTGGAAGCTTTGGGCCATTTGAAAATAATCCAGAAGGGTTGAAAACGTTTCTAAGGTCAAAGAACTTAACCGTGAGTGGTGCACATTTAGGCTTTGAACAACTGAATAAGCAAAATTTTGCTGATACGGTTGCGTTTTATAAGGCTGTGGGCGTCTCGATGCTTATTGTACCTTGGGATGAAAGAGCTTGGCATCCAGAAGGTGTGAAAGAAGTGGTTAGTTTATTAAATGACTTAAGCGTTCAGTTAAAACCTCATGGTATGCGCATTGGCTTTCATAATCACGATCAAGAATTTAACAGTTTTGAGGGTACAACCTATTGGGACTACATTGCAAAAAACACCTCACAGGACGTAGTGTTACAGCAAGATGTTGGTTGGACAACTTATGCCGGCAAAGACCCTGTAGAGTACGTAAGACGTTATCCAGGAAGAACATTAACAACACACTACAAAGTAAAATTGCCTGAAGGCACTGAAGGGAAACTGCCTATCATTGGAAAAGACACTATTGATTGGTTAGCGCTAACTAAGGCAAATATAGCCGTTGGTGGAACATTGTGGATCGTGGTTGAACAAGAAGAATATCCAAACGGCTTAACGCCGATGGAAGCTGTTCAGCAATCGAAAAAAGGCTTAGAAAAAGTACTTAAGCAATTATAACAAACAGCATAAGAGCAACATAATAATGACAAAAATACCTGGAATGCAGCAAGCAACACATAACTTCAAAGCCGTTTTAATTACAACAGCGTGTTTATTATTTTCATCGTCAACGATGGCTGAAACTAGTAATCAACTAACTGATGCTGAAAAACAAGCTGGCTGGCAATTGTTGTTTGACGGAAAACAAGCATCGCAATGGCGAAATTACCAACAACAAACACTGAGTAAACAATGGCAAGTAATTGACGATACACTTACCTTAACTGGTAAAGGTGGCGGCGATATAATTACACAAGCACCCTACGAAAATTTTGAATTGAAGCTTGATTGGCGTATTTCAGAAGCTGGCAACAGCGGCATTTTTATTCGTGTCGACGAAAAAGGGAAGTATGTCTATTCTCGCGCGCCAGAAATTCAAATTCTCGATAACTTAAAGCACAGTGATAGAAAAGATCCGACGCATCGCTCAGGTTCATTATACGACATGATTGCATCGCCTGACAGCTCACACAAACTAGCAGGAGAGTGGAATAGCGTTAGGATACGTGTAAATCAGGGGCATTTAGAGGTCTGGCAAAATCAAGTGAAAACCACGGATATCGTTATTGGTAGTGATAGATGGAATGGGCTAGTAGCTAAAAGTAAATTTGCTACGTGGCAAGGCTTTGGTGAACAAGCGAATGGCTATATTGGCTTACAAGATCATGGCGATGTAGTGTCATTTAAAAATATCAAAATTAAAGAGCTTTAGTCATGAAAGATAAAAAGCATCCAGTAATCGTAGTGGGCTCTGGTGCGGGTGGTGCAATGGCTGCCTATGTACTGACCAAAGCTGGACATCGAGTATTAATGTTAGAAGCGGGTCGAAATTATGACCCTAAAACAGAAACACCAATGTTTAAAACAAACGGTGAAGCGCCGTTAATGGGCGCAGGTAATGTAGACAAAGACTTTGGTTTTTATGATGCAACCGTTGACGGTGGTTGGAGCGTTCCTGGAGAACCCTATACCACTGGTGAAGGTTCTGATTTTTTATGGTGGCGTGCACGAATGTTAGGCGGAAGAACCAACCATTGGGGCCGCTATTCATTACGTTTTAGTGAACATGACTTTAAAGGAAAGTCACGAGATGGTTTAGGTGCTGATTGGCCATTCGAATATGAAGACTTAGCACCATGGTACGATAAAACGGAATATTTAGTTGGTGTATGTGGCACAAATACTGGCTTAGATGATATGCCAGACTCATCAGATGGCATTCTTCAACCACCGCCAAAACCTAGAGTACCAGAATTATTAATTGCAGCAGCGACAAAGAAACTCGGCATTCCAACAGCGCCAATGCATCGAGCGGTGTTGACCCGCCCTAAAGATGATAGACAGGCGTGTTTTTACGCAACACCATGTGGTCATGGTTGTTCTATTGGTGCAGCTTTTCAAACCACAACATCTTTAATTCCTATGGCGAAAGCAACAGGAAATTTAGACGTCATTACTGATGCAATGGTTAAGAATGTGACGGTTGATCAGCAAGGCAAAGTAACGGGTGTTTGTTATATTGATAAGCAAAGCAACACTGAAACATGTCTCAGTGCAAATGTCGTTATTTTAGCAGCAAGTGCCTGTGAATCTGCTCGCATAATGTTGAACTCTAAAAGCAAGCATCACCCAAGTGGCTTGGCTAATTCAAGCGGGCAGTTGGGGCGTAATATTATGGACTCAACGGGCACTGGCCTAGGAGCGTACATTCCCGCTTTAGCCGGAAGACCAAGGTATAACGAGGACGGTCATACTGCTAATCATTTATTCATTCCTTGGTGGGGACACAAAGCACAAGAAAAAGGCGAGCTTGATTTTCCAAGAGGTTATCACTTTGAAATTGGCAGTGGATTTGGTCAACCGGGCTCTGGCGTAAGTTCAGGCCTACAAGGTTATGGTACGGCATTAAAGCAACAAGTAAGAGATAAATATGGTTCGTCAGTTTACTTGAGCCTTCGAGGTGAAATGCTGCCAAATGAACATTGTTACATGGAAATAGACGACAAAGTCAAAGACAAGTGGGGAATTCCCGTTGCCAAGTTTCATTGGAAATGGTCAAAGCATGAATTGAATCAAGTGGCTCATGGCTTAAAAACCGCAAAAGAAATATTAGAAACCATGGGAGCAACGATTGACTACCCATTGCCTTCTGCTGAAAAAGCTATTTTGAAAGGCGGACAAATCATTCATGAAGTTGGCGCAACAAGAATGGGCGATTCGCCTAAAGATTCTGTGACAAACCAATGGGGACAAACGTGGGATTGCGATAACTTATTTGTTATGGACGCTGGGGTTTTTGCTTCAAATCCACACAAGAATTGTACATTAACTATCATGACATTAGCGATGCGAAATGCAACGTGGCTTTCTGAGCAAATGAACAAGGGAGCACTATAAGATGACACAAAAATATCAGATAAAACTCAGTCGTCGAGAATCACTAAAATGGGTGGGTGCATTGTCTGCTAGCACGTTAATTCCTAATAGTGTTAGTGCGCTCACGATGGCTGCTGAAAAGAATACGGGGCAAGGGCATTGGCCGAAGCTAACGTTGTCGCCAATTAATGCTAAAGGTTATGGTAAAGATCCAAATTTACTGATCCCACCTAAATCACCGTGGCCGAAAACCTTAACAACAGAGCAATTAACCCTTGTTGCAGTGTTGGCAGATATTATTGTGCCACGAGAAGGCACTGTGCCTTCAGGGAGCGAAGTTGGCGTACCTGACGTCGTTGATGAGTGGGTTAGTGCGCCTTATAGTCGGCAGCAGCACGATCGATTAACGATTTTATCTGCGTTAACGTGGATAGATGATGAAGCTCAATTGAGATTTGAACAATCGTTTGTTAATTTAACCGAACAAAAGCGTCTACAAATTATTGATGATATCGCGTTTGAACGAGAAGATAACGATAACGCGTTTATGCGTATAATTCCTGCTTTTGCACGTTTTAGATCGTTAGTGCTAGCGGCTTTTTATTCTAGTCCCGCAGGTATGAAAGATATCGGATACATGGGCAACGTTCCTATCATGGGTGATTATCCAGGCCCAACAGAAGAAGCAATGACACACTTAGAACAGGTGGTTAAAGAATTAGGGTTAACCCTTTAAATTTTCTACACCCACAATCGATGTAATCAGTTACTCAACTGGCTGCATATTTATCTATACAGTATTGTAGACGTCTATACTTCTATTTTCTGGTGTTCATTTACATACTATGCTAGAGTAGCCAAAATTTTTATGGTGCCTGTTTGTTATACGATTCTAATTCGTTGATAATTAAGGCTTAAAAGGGAATGTGGTGTAAGTCCACAACTGTTCCCGCAACTGTAATTAGGGCTGAATTTCAGAACCACTGGTATGCCACTGGGAAGGTGAAATTTGGGTGATCCCTAAAAGTCAGGAGACCTGCCATGAAAATGCATTACTAACTGTGCGGGTAACATAGTTGAGTTATTACACAGCATTGCTATTAATAACCTAATTCGCCGCACATCTATTTTAAGGTATAGGTGTTTTGTTGCATTTAAGCGCGGAAAATTTAGTGTGGTCAGTAGATGATAAATTAATCCTTAATGGGATTGATTTTACCGCGAATATCGGCGAAACGGTTGGTATTTTAGGGCCAAATGGTGCTGGTAAAACGTCCTTCTTAAAATGTCTCTATCGAGAGCATACTCCGCAATCAGGCAAAATCACTTTATCAGAAACAGCGTTAACTGCATTTACTCGCCGAGAAATAGCACAAAAAATTTCGGTGGTTAGCCAACATCGTGAAGCGGTGTTTAATTTATCAGTACTCGATGTCGTAAAAATGGGCTTGATACCGCATAAGCAGTACTTTGATGTTAATACCCAAGCAGATTACGCACTATTACATCAAGCAATTGAACGTGTAGATCTTAAGAATAAAAAGCACCAAGTGTTTAATACACTTTCCGGCGGTGAACAACAACGTTGTTTTATTGCGCGTGCGATAGTTCAGCAACCTGAAATCTTGATTATGGATGAACCCACCAATCATCTGGATATTTTTTATCAGCATCAAATTTTATCTATTGTTAAAGCCCTCGATTTAACCTTAGTGATGAGCATTCATGATCTTAATTTAGCGGCTTTATTTTGTGATCGAATTATGTTGATGTCTGACGGCGAAGTTTTAGCATTTGATACGCCTGAAACGGTATTAAAGGCGAGTTTACTCGAGCAGGTGTTTAAAATTCCGTGTGTCGTTGATGATAACCCCATCACAGGGAAGCTACGAGTAAGCTTTGGGGAGCAGCGCTAATGGATACGCGTCTACCTTTTTTACCCGGTTTATTGGCGCTAGTGATCTTAGTGATGCTATCACTGCTGTTATCCATGGGCTTTGGCACCACCGAGATAGGTTTTTCTCAAGTGTGGCAATGTGTAAGCGCGCAATGCCAACAACCGATTTATCAAACTATTTTGCTCGATATTCGGCTTCCACGAGTGTTAATGGGCTTTTTGGCTGGATTTGCTTTAGCGGGTGCAGGGGCACTAATGCAGAACGTTACGCGTAATCCGTTAGCGGATCCGTATCTTTTTGGTATTGTTGCCGGTGCAGGGCTTGGTGCAACCCTTTCAAGTTTATTACCTGAACATTTACAAACCTTTTCTTTACCTTTAGCTGCTTTTCTAGGCGCGCTTTCTGCCGTTTTTATTGTCATGACTATTCTCATGAATAATAACTGGCGACGCGTTGAACATTTATTGCTAGCAGGCGTGGCGGTATCTTTCTTATTAAGTGCTATCACCAGTTTTATTTTGTATTTCGGTGAAGCCTTTGAAACCAATCGAGTAATTTTTTGGATGATGGGCTCTCTTGCGCGTGCAAATTATGATGCCATTGCGCTCATTGCGCCGGTGATTTTAGTGTGTACTTTTATCGCCTTGATGTTCTCAAGGCAATTAGATGCGCTGCTATTGAGTGATGAAGGTGCAAGAACGCTCGGTGTTAATGTTGCATTTGTTCGAATACTTTCGCTATGTGTTTGTGCCGCAATGACGGCAGTGGTGGTTGCCTATTGTGGTGGCATTGGTTTTGTTGGATTAATGATCCCACATATTGTCCGGCCATTTTTTGGTTTTACCATTGCTAAACTCATGCTTTGTGCTGGCTTAGTTGGTGGTTGTTTCTTAATTTGGGTTGATGTGATTTCTCGTACAATTTTACCGGGTCAAGAGTTACCGATTGGTGTGATCACTTCTGTGATTGGTAGTGTGTTTTTTCTGTTTCTCATGAGAAGAATGTAATGATGTTTAATGTTCCTAAATTAACGCAACAATATTTGCCACAAATTACTAATAAAATAGATCAAAAAACGAAACCTCTTGGTGCGTTAGGCGCGCTTGAACAACTTGCTATGAGGTTAGCTATAATCCAAAGTGATCGTACTCGCCAATGGCAAAATATCGATACGTTAAACGCACAAGTTATTGTCTTTGCAGGGGATCATGGTATCGCTAATCAAGGTGTTAGTATCGCACCTAGCGATGTGACTTACCAAATGGTGGTTAACTTTCTTAACGGTGGAGCGGCAATAAATTGTTTTTGTCGTTGTCACAATATGCCGCTGAGCGTTGTTGATACAGGTATGTGTACCCCGTTACCAGAGGCATTAAAAAAACAACATCGTAACTTTTTTGAGTCGCGATTAGGTGCTGGAACACATGACATAAGCGGACAAGCCGCAATGACCATCGCTCAAGTAAATAACGGCTTATCTGCTGGAGAAAGCATTGCTGAACGTGCAATTGAACAAGGCTGTAATGTATTAATATTTGGTGAAATGGGTATTGCTAACACCAGTGCTGCATCGGCGATAACCTCAACATTACTTGATATACCCGTTGACCGGTCAGTTGGCTTAGGAACAGGAATTACCACAGAACAACTTGCTGTAAAAAAACAGCTGATTTCTCAAGGCTTAACACGTTTAAAAGCCCATAAAGATGATGTGAGTATAACAACAATACTGGCAGAACTAGGGGGCTTTGAGATAGTTCATATCGTTGGCGCTATCTTAGCAAGTGCGAAACGAAAAGTTCCTGTATTAGTTGATGGTTTTATCGTCAGTACAGCAGCCTTAGTGGCGCATAAAATAGCGCCCGAAGTGTCAGATTACCTAATTTTTGCTCATCAATCTCATGAACATGCCCATCAGCAAATTCTTGAACATTTTCACGCACAGCCTTTACTGCAATTAGCCTTACGATTAGGTGAAGGAACGGGGGCTGCGTTGGCGTTCCCACTGCTACAAGCTGCTGTTAGTTTTTATAATGATATGGCAAGTTTCGAAAGTGCAGGAGTGACAGTTTAATGCTAAACACCAGCAAACAATGGCGTTTGTTTAGGCTTGCTTGTCAGTTTTTTACCCGAATTCCTGTGGGTAATATTGCTGATTTTCAAGAATCTGATCTGAATCAAGCTACGCGCTATTTTTCATTAGTGGGGTTAGTAGTTGCCGCCATTTTAAGTGTGGTGTTCAGTGGATTAATTACGTTTTTTCCAATTGATTTATCGGTTGTTTTATTATTAATTGTCAGTGTTTTGCTTACTGGCGCGTTTCATGAAGATGGTTTAGCCGACATGGCAGACGGTATTGGCGGAGGATATACCGTTTCTTCTCGGCTCGCTATTATGAAAGATAGCCGTTTAGGTACTTATGGAGCAATCAGCCTATTCTTGGTTATGTTATTAAAGTACGTTTTATTGGTGCATATCGCGCATGCAGAACTTATGCTTTTTTCACTATTTTTTGCTCATGCTTTTTCCAGAGCCATAGCGGCAAGTCTTATTGCTGATACTCCTTACGTCAGTGAAGACTTGAGTAGTAAAAGTAAACCATTGGCACAGCAACAGAGCCAAAAAGATTGTTTGCTGGTGATGTTAATTGGCACGCTGCCATTGTTGTTTATACCCTATACGCTTTTCTCTTTGACCTTTGTGATCGTATTAGTGTTTACCCTGCTTATCTTTCGTGCTGTGTTTCGACGTTGGTTAATCGCGCGTATTGAAGGTTTTACTGGCGACTGTTTAGGCGCTTGCCAACAACTTACTGAGTTAATTATCTATATGTTAATTGTCGCTTTTGCTATTGGCGGTGCGCAATGATCCATTTGGTGCTTGGCGGTGCGCGCAGTGGAAAGTCCCGTTTTTCAGAGCAATGGATAATCAATCAATTTGCTGATGCTTCACGGTATTACTTGGCGACAGCACAAGCCTATGATGATGAGATGATAGAAAGAATTGAAAAACATCAACAAGATAGGTTATCTCAGCATTGGCAGTTATGTGAATCTCCCATACACATCGACCACGTATTGCAAAAGCTACCTGATAATAGCGTGGTGTTAATTGACTGCTTAACATTATGGTTAACGAATATATTAATGAGCGTTGAGAGTAAAGAGAATACTCGTCAAAAAAAGACACAACTATTATCACAGGCTATTGAGCAATTAATCCTAGCGTTATCAGCACATCAATCACGGTTAACAATGGTGGCGGTAGCCAATGAAGTAGGGCTTGGCGTTGTGCCTATGGGAGAGCAATCGAGATTATTCGTTGATCATGCTGGTTGGCTAAATCAGAAGGTGGCGAAGATCGCAGATCAAGTAACTTTAGTGACGGCAGGAATACCGCTAACCCTAAAAGGAGCAGTTAGTGGCTAACGTTATATTACTAAGACACGGAAAGGTACAAGGTCAAGCTGCACTTTATGGCACAACTGATGTTGCTGTTAGTGATGATGAAAATCAACAATTAGTGAGACAATTTAAAGCGTATGAACAAAAACGTGCGGGCAAATGTTCGCATGTTATTAGTTCTCCGTTAATACGTTGTAAAACCTTAGCGATAGAACTTACTCAGGCGTTATCATTACCAGCACCGAGCATTGAACCCGCCATGCAAGAAATGTATTTTGGTCGTTACGATGGTATTGCCTTTGACGATATCTATCAGCAGGTTGAACAATGGCAACCGTTAGAAAAATTTTGGCGAGATCCGGTGCAGCACCCTTTACCAGAAGCAGAATTGCTCACGGGTTTTTCCTATCGCGTTAATCAAGCATGGCAAGCGATAGTGCAACAAGCTAGCCAGCAACAAGACGACCTCTTAGTGGTTTGCCATGGGGGAGTTATCCGGATGATTTTGGCAGCAGTGTTGAACCTTAATGTGCGAAATCCATTGTGGTATACACAACTGTCGATTGGTTACGGCAGCTTAACTAAAATTCACATCAAAGCACATCAGTGTCGGGTTAAGTACATTGCTCGGCCTATGCATGAACATAGTCTTGATAATAGCGCATCATTGCCTGACTTTATTATGGAGGCACGGTAATGCCGGCAAAAACCTTAATGGTACAAGGCACAACTAGCGATGCCGGTAAAACAACATTGGTTGCAGCACTATGTCGAATTTATGCGCGGCAAGGTTTACATGTTGCACCGTTTAAACCCCAAAACATGGCGTTAAATAGTGCGGTAACGCAAGACGGTGGCGAAATAGGTCGTGCCCAAGCGGTGCAAGCGCATGCCGCCAATGTACCGTTGTCAGTAGATTTTAATCCGATATTATTAAAGCCACAATCTGACAAAAATGCGCAAGTTATCATTCATGGTCAAGTTTTTGAAAGCATGAATGCTGATCAGTATCATGATTATAAAAAAATTGCTTTTAACGCGGTGATGGATTCACATACGCGATTAGAAAAAAATTATACACGTATTGTAGTAGAAGGCGCAGGTAGCCCCGCAGAGATCAACCTTCGTGAAGGGGATATTGCGAACATGGGCTTTGCCGAAGCAGCAGACTGCCCGGTTATTTTAATTGCAGATATTGATAAAGGCGGTGTGTTTGCTCACTTAGTTGGCACTTTAGCGCTATTAAGCGAAAGCGAGCAACAACGTGTTATTGGCTTTGTGATCAATCGTTTTCGTGGTGATCTTTCGTTATTAGAACCAGGGTTACAATGGCTAGAAAACTATACCAACAAGCCTGTTTTAGGTGTGCTTCCTTATATTCATGGATTACATATTGCTGCCGAAGACGCGGTAGATAATGTTCAAAACATAGCAAACACCCAATTAAAAGTGATTGTGCCAGTAACGCCTAGAATGAGTAACCATAATGATTTTGATGCGTTGAGAGTACACCCTGAAATAGACTTAACCTTTGTCTATGCGTCTGAAGTTGTTAATTCACCGTTACCAGCGGCAGATCTTATTATTTTGGCGGGTAGTAAAAATACCCGTGAAGACTTAGCGTTTATCAAAGCACAAGGCTGGGATCAACAAATTAATACACACTTACGCTATGGCGGTAAGGTGTTTGGTATTTGTGGTGGTTTTCAGATGTTAGGCCAACATATTAATGACCCGCTTGGCTTAGAAGGCAAAGCGGGTATCAGTGAAGGGCTAGGCTTGTTACCGATTACCACGATTTTACAACCACGAAAAACACTGGCTAATCGGCAAGCGATATTGCATTTAGCGGGGTTAAATAAAACCATTAAAGGTTATGAAATTCACTTAGGTGAAACAACCTATTTAGCTGATTTACCCCCCTTGATGACAATAGAAGGGAACGCTCAAGGCATTATAAGCGATGATCAACAAATCGCTGGTGGTTATTTACATGGCATCTGGGATAGTAAAAATGCCATCGAACAACTTGCTTCATGGTGCCAAGTGACAATTTCAGCAGCAACATCATTAGAAGATATACAAGAACACGCCATAGAACGATTAGCCGACACATGCGAGCAATACCTCGCATTAGATAAAATAGAAAACGCATTAACCCATTGGAGACAGCACCATGAATGAACAAGACAAACAAGATAAACATAAAGCACGTCAACAAAAACTAAAAGAAAAAGTAGACGCACGTATTGCCGCAGCTCAAGACGATAAAGGTTTATTATTGGTAATAACAGGTAATGGCAAAGGAAAGTCTACCTCTGGTTTTGGCATGATAACTCGTAGCGTTGGCCATGGATTAACTGCCGCTGTATGCCAATTTATTAAAGGCACTTGGGATTGTGGTGAACGAAATCTATTAGAAAAACTGGGTGTACCGTTTTATGTCATGAAAACAGGATTCACTTGGGAAACTCAAAATAAAGAAGCTGATATGGCGGCTGCTGAAAAAGTGTGGCAAGAGGCTAAAAAATTGCTAGCAGACCCTAGCATTCAAACTATTTTGCTAGATGAATTAACCTATATGCTGAGTTATCGATACCTTGATATTGATGAAGTGCTTGATGCCATCGCTAACAGACCTGAAGGTCAACATGTCATTGTAACAGGCAGAGCTGCACATCGCCGATTAACTGAAATGGCTGATACTGTTTCGGAAGTACAATCTCAAAAGCATGCCTTTGAAGCTGGAATTAAAGTGCAAAAAGGGATTGATTGGTGATCCTTATGGCAAAGTATGTCTTTACATTGCTTTGGTTTATCAGTGCGGCAAGTATTGCCAATACGCTAGATAAACCGGCTCATCGAATCATTGCGCTAGCACCGCATATTGTTGAAAACCTTTATCAAATAGGTGCAGGGGATCGTATCATCGGTACTACCGATCATGCTGATTTTCCAGAGCAAGCTAAAAGTATTCCTCGTATCGGTAATTATGCCGCATTAAGTATTGAGAAAGTGCTAGCGACAAATCCAGATCTTATTATTGCTTGGAAAACGGGTAATCCAAGTGAAGATTTAGCTCGGTTAGCCTCGTTCGGCATTCCAATCGTGTATTCAAATCCGCTTGTGCTTGAAGATGTAGCACAAGAGTTAAGAGATTTAGGGCAATGGACAGGTTTAACTAAAATTGCTAATGAAAAAGCGGATGATTACCTAGCGGATTTAGCAAAGATTCGTGCTGATTATCAAGGCGCTGAACCGATTTCGGTTTTTTATGAACTATGGCCTAGGCCGTTAACGACAATTGCAAAAAATGCGTGGTTACAACAACAAATAAAGGTATGCGGAGCAACTAACCCTTTTGTTGATAGCAAAACAGACTACCCGCAAATAAACATTGAGCAAGTGATTGTAAAGTCACCTGAAATAATTATTCAGCCATCGTCTCATGGTCATCAATCTCCAGATAAAATTGATTGGCAACAATGGTCAGAAATACCCGCGGTTAAACATAATGCGTTTATTAACCCTAACGCCGATATGTTGTATCGCATGACATCGCGCTCTATTAAAGAATTAGCATCGCTTTGCCAATTAATTGATAAACAGCGAGATTTAAACGCCACCGTTGACTAAATCAATCGTGGTATACGAACCTCTGATCATAACGATCAGTACATAATAAGTTTAGGCACTTAGTCACAAACTAAGTAAGAAGGGAAACAAGTGAAACTCTTGTGCTGCCCCCGCAACGGTAAACTGACGATACAAAGTACGCTTACTTTTATCGCCTAGAAGCCCGGAGACCGGCCTAAATTTTTAACTTAGTTTTACCTGAGCGGTGGGCTCAGGTGGCGAGGAAAACATGAAACATAAACTTATCGCAGCGTCTATTTCAGCTGCACTTTCACTTTCATCAACATCGTTTGCTGAAACTTCTGGTTATCAAACCGATGAGCAAATTTTAGTTACTGCAAATCGTGCCGCATCAAGTGCTGAAGACGTTTTAGTCTCACAAGTAGTTATTACGCGAGCAGAGATTGAAAAAATTCAGGCTAAATCGGTGCTAGAATTATTAGCGACTGTATCTGGTATTGATATTTCTGCAAATGGTGGCAGAGGCCAAAACTCTTCTGTGTATATGCGTGGTAGTAATTCGGATCATACTTTAGTGCTATTAAACGGCGTGCGAATTGGTTCAGCAACGCTAGGTTCAACCAATTTGAATGAAATTGCCCCAGAACTAATTGAACGTATTGAGGTCGTGAAAGGCCCGCGTGCAGCACTATGGGGCTCAGATGCCATTGGCGGTGTGATACAAATTTTTACCCGCAAGGTTGATGGCGGTGAACATTTTGCCAATGCCACTTTTGGTAGCGATAGCTACCGAAAATATAGCGCCGGTATTGGCCTCAAGCACGGTGATGGCTCTACCAGTGTTAGTGTTAGCCATGAAGAAAGCGATGGCTTTGATGTCAAAGATGACAGTGAAACCGATGATGATGGTTTTCGTTATGATTCACTTGCGGTTAATGGGCAACAGCAAGTGAGCAATGCGTTAATGTTGACTTGGTTAGCACAAGTTGAACATGGTGAAACAGAATACGATAGCAGCTATCAAAATAAATCAGATGTTAACAATTACGTCTGGAATATTGGTGCTATCTATTCATCGAACATCAATGGGCATAATAACCGAACTCAATTTTCTGTCGGTCAAAGTCGAACCTCTAATATTAATTATGGCAATACTTTTGAGAAGCCTGATGGTAGTGTTTTTGACACTCGTCGAGGCCAACTTTCATTGATAAACCATACTGAACTTACTCGCCAATGGAAGTTAAATGTAGGTGCTGACTTTTATGATGAAGAGGTACGCGGTACAAATGAGTTTAATACCAATCAGCGTGATGTTTCAGGTTATTTTGCTCATACCGTATATAACCAAGATGCGTTAACCTATGAGCTAGCTGCTCGTTATGATGATGTTGAAGATGTTGATTCTGAAACTACTTATAATGCCAGTGTAGGGTATCAAGTCAGTGAGGCTACGCGTTTGGTTTTATCAGCAGGCTCGGGTTTTAAAGCCCCCACCTTTAATGATTTATACTACCCACTAAGTTGGGGATCTATGGGTAATGAAAACTTAGTCTCAGAAACATCTGATTCCATTGAGTTTAATATTATTAGCCAATTTGGCAGTGTTGCGGCTTCATTCAATTTACACCAAACAGATGTTGAAAATTTAATTCTGTGGGATGGTGCGGTAAATAATGACGGCATAAAAATGCCGGGTAACGTTGATAAAGTTGAAATTCAAGGTGCTGAACTTGGTTTAAAATACCCAGCAAGTCACGGTACACATGAATTCAATGCGAGTTATGTTGAGGCTGAAGATGCTGCTACAAATGATCAACTTATTCGTCGAGCTAAGGAATCTGCCAATTATAAGTTCAGTACTGATATTGCTGACGCAGATGTTTACGTTGAGTGGCAGTACAAAGGTAAAAGGTATGATAATGTTTGGGGTGTTGGCAAAGTCAAACTAGATAGCTATCAATTGATTAATCTAGGCACTAGTTATGCAATTACAGATAAATTTAAAGTTGAAGCGAAAATAAATAATGCCTTTAATGAACAATACAACACCATAAATGGTTATTTCTCGCAAGATAGAACGGTATATTTAGGGGTTAGTTATCAGAATTAATAAATACCTGTTTGTTACAGGTTTGGTTTTTACTGAATAACACCATGAAGTATGAAAATGCCAGCTTGTTTTAAAGCTGGCATTTTAGTGAAAAAGACTCAAAAACAACCAGTATGGGGCGCAGTTATATTAATGTAAGTTTCTGTTCTTGTTAAGATTAAGAGCTAGTGATATGCTCAAAGCTATGATGCTCGGCCTGATTTAAGAAACATAACAATGAGCAACCAAATCACCATTAAAACCGTATCACCGCTTTATGTGCCGTTAAGTGTCACTATCGGGGTTGATCAATCCAGCACCAAATACCTTGAACTTATTCATGAAATCGCGGCGAGTAATGAGCATTGCCGTGCACTTAACCAACCCGAGGTTGAGCATGACTATAATACTATCGATAACGATGCGCGAGATATTAGAATATTAACTTGGCACAACGAGTCACTATCTCCGGTTATTTTGCACTTATTTCCTAATAATGTTGCCATTGCTGAGCTTGATATTTTATTCGATGCGTCGTTATCCGCCGAGCAAATATCTGAACAATGCCAAGCGCAAACCAAGCAAGAAATCGATAATGTATATCAAACGTTTTTAACTGAGCTTGAGCACTTAATTCCCAACGATAAAAATAAAATGCTTCGCTTAAGCAGTATGCCAGAAAAGGCAGATATCCATTGGATCGCTCGCTTTTTAATGTTAGAAAATACTCAAATTAAAGATGTTAATATTCAGGCATTAATTCGAACTTGGTTAAAAGACACTCAAACACCACAAGATGCTGAAGCAATAATTCGTGGTGAGCGAGATTACTCCATTACTTGGTTACAATACGTAATTGTTGATGGCAGTAAAACGCATGAAGATCTGCGGGTAAATACCATGGTACTGGCCCAGTATTATTACACTGCCCAAGAAAATTGTAATCAACTGCTTAAACAGGCAATTGATAGTGCATATAACGCCAATAATTTAGCCAAAACTCAAGAGAAACTGTCTTTTGCGCGAGTTGTCACAAGGTTACATTTAATTGATTTGCATGAACATAAGAAGTTTTTAAATCGCTTTAAGCGAAAATTGTTAGACGATATTTTAACCAGTTGGGACTTTAACGAAGTAGCTGCAAATGGTCAGAGAATGATCGAAATTTGTTCGGCAAGGCTGGAAGAGTCAGACAATAAACGGCGTGAACGAAGTACCGTTATGACAGATTTACTGCTGGTGACGCTTAGTTTTTTTGCTGTTTTTGAATTGTCATTATATTTAACAGAATTTAGCCGCGAAATGATGTCGCGACCGGCGCTTGATTATAACGATGATAATCGCTCGTTCTTCTTAGAGTTCATTGCTGAAATTGATGCAGATATCATGTTTTCGTTTGGTTTTGGGTTAACGTTCGCGTTGGTCATTCTCTATAAAGTAATGAAAGGAAAATAGCATGCGTTATTTCTGCTTAATCTTGATGATGTTTTTCTGGCAAAGCGCTAATGCTAATAACATTACGATCACTACTGCTCCTTGGCAACCTTACGTTAGCGAGCAGCATGCTGGTTCTGCAGTTGCATTATTAGAGCAAGTGTTTAGTCAAAATAATACTGAAATAACCTGGCTTAGACAAAACTATGATCTCGCCTTTCAGCAGGTTTCTCGCCAAGAAAAGTTAGCATCTTTTCCTTATTTTAAAACCGCTGAACGTGCAAAACAGGTGCTTTACTCTGCACCCATTTTTCAGGTAACTAGTCATATTTATTTTAACCGGCAATATAATCAACAAATTGATCAAGCAAGATTATCAGAGCACCGTGTTGGAAAGGTGGCAGGGTATAGTTATGGTGAAAATATAGATACGTTAGTCGCAGATGCGCAAATATTTAACAATGAAGATACTGCGCTAAAAGCACTGTTAGAGGGTGAGATTGATTATTTACCGATGACAGAAAGTGTGATGAACTATATTTTAAATAATCAGTTTAATGAACAAAAATTATTGATAAAACCGCTGACGGATATTCGCGATACTAAGAGTTTACATTTAATTGCAGCTAATAACACGCAAGGTCATGCCTTAATAAAACAGTTAAATGGTTTACTTGCTCAAGTCACTGACTTACAAAGCTTTACCTTGTCGCCAGAGCAATTGGAGCTTGAACCTGACATTGCTAAATTAATTACCTCTGAAGGATATCCTGCCATTTTAGCGCAAACCGATTTAACGGCAAACGCAGCCTTTTACACCTTGGCACAAGGCACTAAAGTGTTAGTGATAGAGTGGAGTAATAAGTTGTTAAAGCCGTCTAAAAGTGACCGAATTTATAAGAACATGATGGATGTAAGTAAAGTGGTCATTTTAAATGGGCCGCTAGTGGGTAAAGAAGTGTACGTTAGAAATATGCATATTGAGTTAATTTAATGTTGGTATTAATAGGCTGGATAGGCACAGTACTTTATTTAATTAATCATGCTTATATTTCTTTCGTTCGACATTGGAAGCCAAATATTTATTACGGTGGTAATTTACTGGCTGCCGTGGTGTTGGTCATCAGTTCATTGGCGGTAAGTTCGTATCAAGCAGTATTTATTAATGCTTTTTGGGCAATGGTTAGTTTAGCCATTTTACGTCATTGGCCAATCAATAAAATACCGGCAAGTACGCGTCTTTTTTATCTAGGCTTATTCGTTTTCGTGAGCTACTTCTGTTATCAGTATATTGCTAGCGGCGTGATAAATATTGCCTTACTGGGTTGGTCTTCAGCGTATGCTTTTACCGCAGGTTACTTACTTTTTTGTTGTAAAAAGTTGAATCATCTTGCTTACTTATTACTTAATGCCTACGCGGCAATTGTGCTGTTACCTCAGCTTTGGCAAGATCAGAACCTACCGGTATTTGCTTTGGAAATTGCATGGGCAGCTATTTCGCTTGTAGGAGCGGTAAAACGTGTAAGAGAACCACACTTAATGGATTAAATCGTCAATAAACATTCCTAACATAGCCACTAAAAAGTAAACTGCTTTATTTCGGGATAAAAACTTGCAAACTAGCTGAAAATAGACTTATTAAAAAAGTACGCAAACCTATTACATTGGTACTTGCAACAATACTCAGAAGGTGTCAAAGTGAAATTGCTTCATACATTTTGATGGCGTGAGGAGGGTCAAACTTCAACGGACTTGTTGATCACATTGACAGCGTTGTTTAGTGGTTAGTTGCCAATTTGATTAACACAGGTTTTTCATTTTTTTGAGGAAATTTGTGTATATGACTGAAGAAAAAACTATCTATATATTAGACACTAATATATTACTGCACGAGCCCTTCGCTTTTCTATCTTTCCAAGAACACGATGTAATTGTTCCCATGACCGTGCTTGAAGAACTCGACTCTATTAAAGATCGTAACAAAGACGTCAGCCGGGATGCTCGAGTAGCTATCAGAGCATTAGAAGACTGTTTAGTAAATGCAACGCCTGAAGAAGTACTTGCGGGTGTTCCCATCCCCACACAACAAGATGGTAGTAAAGTGGGCAGGTTGTCTATTTTTAATGACTACACCTTAGAACAAACCGCTGGTAAGCTATCATTTAATGAAAATGATAATCGTATTATTAATACTGCTTTACACATTCAAGGCACCCGTAAAACGCGTAAAGTTGTGCTTGTTACAAAAGATATTAATATGCGCCTTAAGGCAAAAGGGGCGGGCCTTAAGCATGTTGAAGACTATCGAACTGATCAGTTAATTGATGATATTCAATTTCTTACCAAGGGTTACCACAAATTTTCAGGAGACTTTTGGCAGCAAGTAAAAAGCTGTGAAAGTGAATCAGAAGGACGAAATACCACACACTATGTAGAAAAATCGGTGTTTCCTAGCGCCTATATGAATGAATATTTACTCGATGAGGGCGAACATTTTGCGGGTAAAGTGGTGGGTTGGGATGAACAAAAATTAGCGATTGCTGATCTAGGGCGTGAACGGCTTATGTCAAAGCAGGCATGGGGCATTTCACCAAAAAATATTTATCAAGGTATAGCGATGGATGCGTTGCTGGACCCATCGATCGACTTGGTCATTTTAACGGGCCCTGCAGGGTGCGGTAAAACCTTACTTGCTTTAGCTTCGGCGTTAGAATTAGTGATCGAACGAGGCATGTATGACAAGGTTATTGTTACCCGAAGTACGCCTGAAATTGCTGAATCTATTGGCTTTTTACCCGGTACGGAAGAAGAAAAAATGGCGCCTTGGCTAGCGGCTATTACCGATTCATTAGAAGTATTGCATAAACAAGATGAAAATATGGAAGGTAGCTTAAACTACATTATGGATAAAGCGAATATTCAATTTAAATCGGTAAACTTTATGCGCGGTAGAAGTATTCAAAATGCCTTTGTGATTTTAGACGAATGTCAAAACTTAACGGCATCTCAACTGAAAACAATTATCACTCGCTGTGGTGAAGGCACCAAGTTAGTGTGCAGTGGTAATCTGGCGCAAATAGACAGTAATTATTTAAGTGCTTTAACATCTGGCTTAACCTACATTGTTGAACGCTTTAAAGACTTTCCAGGCAGTACAACGGTGAACTTAAATGGCGTTGTTCGTTCGCGATTAGCATCATTTGCGGAAGAAAATTTATAAAGAAACCATGTAGTAAATCATGTGGTAAATAAAGATAGGGTGCTTACATACTTGTTGTCGAGTGAGTGAGCACCTTTGCTTTTTCACTTTGGCCTGATCACAGCTAAAGTGGTATCAGTTTATTGATTAAAACCGATAACTGTGTAATTATCTCCTCAATTGAGCTATTTGGTTTTGCACTGGTGTCGACTCACGTTATTAAAACATTATTAGTACTGACGGTCTGCTTGTCCTTTTTAGGTCAGGCTTTGGCGTCTACCGTAATGTCTTATCATATGATGAATATGAAGCAAACGAGTCAATCATCATCGCAGATGAACATGATGGATCATAGTCATCATCAGATGACAGAACAATCGACTGAACACCATGAAAACATGGATGATAGCTGTTGTCAGCAATCTTGCAGCTGTTTTAGTGGTAGTTGCTCTAATATTGCAGCGGCACTCTTTTCAACGATTCAAACACGACAACTCGAACTGTCAGTGAAAATTCTTTCTGTTTCACAAGCTGAGCAAAGTCAAACGCTTACCTCTTTATATCGACCTCCCATATTTGCCTAATACAGGGTTAGTGCGTCTGCATTTTATCAAATGCAGTATAGAACCCGCAGTTTATTAACTTTTCTGTAAATTTATTTAGCGTTTATACGCCGAATTAACATCCAGCTTTGTCTGGGGGCAAAATGATCAAAACTTATTTAACACTAGCAGCAATATTACTGCTATTACCTATGATTGTTGGTGCTAATGAGCACACACATGAACCTGAGTCTGAAGGCGATCCACTCGCGCTTTTGGTCTATAAAACACCAACGTGTGGTTGTTGTAAAAAATGGATCACGCATATTGAAGACCAAGGTATTATCGCGTTTTCGCAAGATTACCGAAGTCTTGAACAAATAAAAAATCACTACGGCATAAAGTCGAATCATCGATCTTGCCATACCGCCGTTACACAAAGCGGCTTTGTTTTCGAAGGTCATATACCTGCCAAATTCATCAAACAATTTTTGAGCGAAAAACATACCGACGCTATTGGTTTAACGGTACCAGCGATGCCAATAGGCTCGCCAGGAATGGAGGTTGGTCACCGTTTTATGCCGTATAACATTTTAATGTTAACGAAAAATGGCACTAGCAAAGTTTTCGCAACTGTTCGATCTTATGAGGAGCAATTCTGATGTATCGCTTTTTTATTGGATTAACGAAATTATCGTTAGGCTTAACTATGGGTTTTTTTGCTTTAACATCGCAAGCAGAAAACACTGTTTCACTGATGCAAGCAATTACGATCGCTGAAAAAAATGATCCTTGGCTACATGGCAATCGCTTAACACAGCAAGCGGTTCACCAGAGAAGTATTGCTGCGGGTACATTGCCAGATCCTAAGGTTTCAATAGGTATGATGAACCTTCCTGTTGATTCTTGGAATACTGAGCAAGAAGGGATGACACAATTAAAAGTCGGTGTTGCTCAAATGTTTCCTCGCGGAGATAGCTTGGCGATTAAACAAAACCAATTGAAGCTTGATGCAACTAAATTTCCATTAATGCGAAAAGTTCGCCAAGCGACGGTGAAAAGCACTGTTTCACAATTATGGCTGGATGCTTTTTTAGCTCAACGCACCATTACCCTGATAGAAAAAGACTGGGCTTTGTTCGAGCAGATTGCAGAAGTGGCACAAGTGAGCTATTCAAACGTTGTTGGTAAAACTCGTCAACAAGATGTTATTCGTGCTCAGTTAGAAATTGTGCAACTTGAAGATAGGTTAATGCTTGAAAAACAACAGTTAGAAACCGCAATTGCACGTTTAAATGAATGGTTGCATGTTTATGATCCTAGTAATGCAGCCGACACGTTTGATTTTGACAGTCAAGCCTTGGTATTTAATGTTTCATCTCAATTGCCTGACCTTCGGTTAACGCGACCAGAATTGCTTAAAACAGCAAAATACTCACGTAATCGTTTGGCAAAAGTGCTATTAAATCATCCTGCTTTGCGAGTGATTGATGTTAAGCAACAAGTCGTTGAGAAAAATGTGGTGTTAGCAAAGCAGCAATATAAGCCGCAATGGGGAGTTAATGCCAGTTATAGTTATCGAGATAATATGCCCTCTGGAGATAGTCGTGCTGATTTGTTTTCGGTAGGCGTTACCTTTGATTTACCCCTATTTACGGATAATAAACAAGACAAACAAGTAGCGGCCTCCATTGCTGAGTCAGCCGCGGTAAAAACTGAAAAATTACTATTAACCAAACAGATGATTAGCGCAGTTGAACAAGAAACAAGACAGCTAAAGCGACTTTCAGAGCGACAAAAGCTATATCAACAACAATTGCTTAAACAAACGCATAATCAAGCTGAAGCGTCACTAACTGCCTATACCAATGATGACGGTGACTTTTCAGAAGTGGTTAGAGCAAGGATTGCACAATTAAATACTAAAATAGCAGCATTAAACATTGATGTAGAAGCCCTTAAAGCGGTTGTTCGCATTAATTATTTTTTCACGCAAGATGATGAACCTCATCAATATATTCCCTCACAAAAAAACGTAAATACTGTGCTTAGTCAGCAATTTGGAGACCAATAATGCAATCTAATCATAAAATCATTATCGCTGTTATTGCAGGTGCTGCGCTAGGTGCTAGTACATTGAGTGTATTACAAAATACGGGCTCACACGATAATAACGCCTCTACAGCGTCATCAGAGAAAAAGCCGTTATATTGGGTAGCGCCAATGGATGCGAATTACCGCCGAGATCAGCCGGGAAAGTCGCCGATGGGCATGGATTTAATTCCGGTATATGAGCAAACTGACTCAGCAAATGAACACGGCCCGGGGACAGTAGAAATTTCTCCTTATGTGGTCAATAACCTTGGAGTACGTACCGAACCTGTTGCACTAAAAGCGATGCATAGCGAAATTTCAACGGTTGGCTATGTGCAATATGATGAAAATGCGTTGGTGCATATTCACCCTCGTGTCGATGGTTGGATTGAAAAGCTCTATGTTAAAGCGGCAGGTGATCCTGTTGAAAAAGGGCAGCCGTTGTATACCTTATATTCTCCACAACTTGTTAATGCCCAAGAAGAGTTTCTAATCGCACTAAAACGCAATAACAGGTCGATAATTACAGCAGCAAAAGAACGTTTAACGGCGTTACAGTTATCAGCTGAATTTATCAAAGCACTCGAAAAGACCGGTAAAGTAAAACAACATGTTACGTTTTATTCGCCGCAAGCTGGGGTTGTTGATGACTTACAAATCAGAGAAGGTTTCTATGTACAACCGGGGACTACTTTACTAAGTATTGGAAAACTCGATCAGGTATGGGTGGAAGCTGAAGTGTTTGAACGAGATATTGCGTTAATCAAACAAGGGCTTGCGGTGACGATGGCGCTCGACTCTTTACCAGGTAAAGAATGGACTGGCGTTGTTGATTATGTTTACCCAACGTTAAATAGTGAAACACGTACACTGCGCGTAAGATTAAAATTTGATAATCCAAAACATCTGTTAAAACCTAATATGTTCGCGCAAGTGTCCATTCATGCAAACCAAGCTAACCGCGCTATTTTAGTTCCTAAAGAGGCTGTGATCCGCACCGGGAAACAAGATCGTGTTGTGCTTGCATTGGGTGAAGGCCAGTTTAAATCTATTGAAGTAACTATTGGTCGTGTAGATAAAAACCATATCGAGATTTTAAATGGATTAGATCAGCATGATGTTGTGGTGACTTCCGCACAATTTTTAATTGATTCAGAATCCAGTAAAACGTCAGATTTTAAACGTATGTATCATGATGAAACGCCTAATTCAGTATGGATGCAAGGAAAAGTAAATCATGTTATGGCTGAACATAGCATGGCAAATATTAGCCATGAACCTGCAGAGGCTTGGGACTGGCCAGAAATGACGATGGATTTCAATATTGCTCAAAGTGTTGACGTTGATACGCTAATGTCAGGGCAGGTGTTGCACTTTGAAGTGAGCAAAACGGATGATGGCGGATTCGAAATAACCGGCATTCATATAATTTCACAACCTGAAACGGCCAATGAGTCAGTGTCTTCGGCAACGGTTAACGGTGTCATTAATCAAATTGACCATGATACAAGAGTGGTCAATATTAGCCGTGAAGCCATTGAAAAATGGGATAGACCAGCCGCCACTATGGATTTTATCGTCGATGAAAGTATTGATTTACAGGTATTCTCAAACGATGGGCAAGTCACCTTCACGTTTGAAGTACATGATGATTTCATTATTGTTGACATGACACCTGTTAACGTTGGTGACACTGATCACCAACAGCATAACAATCACAACCAACACCACTAAGTGAGACTGAGATGATAGAACGTATAATTCATTGGTCAGTCTTTAATCGCTTTTTTGTGTTATTGACGACATTAATTATCATTGGCGTAGGTGTTTTTGCTTTTAAAAATACACCTGTTGACGCTTTACCTGATTTATCTGATGTGCAGGTGATCATTAAAACATCATACCCTGGGCAAGCACCTCATGTGGTTGAAGATCAGGTTACTTACCCCTTAACCACTGCCATGTTATCGGTACCTGGTGCACAAACTGTGCGAGGGTATTCATTTTTTGGTGATTCTTATGTGTATATCATCTTTGATGATAATACCGATTTGTATTGGGCTCGTTCGCGCGTATTGGAGTATTTATCTCAAGTTGCCCCTAACTTACCAAGTTCGGCGAAACCGCAATTAGGCCCTGATGCAACAGGTGTTGGCTGGGTGTATCTTTATGCACTTGTTGATAAAACAGGTCAGCACGATATTAGCCAGTTACGCAGCCTTCAAGATTGGTTTCTAAAGTATGAGTTACAAACGGTTGAAGGTGTTTCGGAAGTTGCTGCTGTAGGCGGAATGGTTAAACAATACCAAGTGGTTGTTGACCCCGATAAACTGCGCGCTTATGACCTTCCGCTGAGTTTAATTCAAACGGCAATTAAACAAGGTAATCAAGAAGTCGGTGCATCAGTGGTTGAAATGGCTGAAGCGGAGTACATGGTAACAACTTCTGGTTATATTCAATCAATCAGTGACTTAAGTGCCATACCACTTGGTTTGAATGTCAACGGTACGCCTTTATTATTAGGTGATATTGCAGACATTAACCTAGGGCCACAAATGCGCCGTGGTATTGCTGAACTCAATGGTGAAGGTGAAGTCGTCGGAGGCGTTGTGGTGATGCGTTTTGGTGAAAATGCTCAGCAAACCATTGACGGGGTAAAGGCGAAACTTGATGCATTAAAAGATGGTTTACCAGACGGTGTTGAAATTGTCACGGTTTATGATCGCTCCAGACTGATTGAAAGTGCAGTGGATAACCTTTGGTCGAAGCTCGTTGAAGAGTTAGCGATTGTTGCACTTGTATGTGTGGTATTTCTGTTTCATGTGCGATCGTCAATGGTGGCTATTATCACGCTACCGCTCGGTATTTTAGTGTCATTTATCATCATGTATTACCAAGGGATTAATGCCAATATCATGTCGTTAGGTGGTATAGCGATTGCCATTGGCGCCATGACCGATGGCGCGATTGTCATGATTGAAAACATGCACAAACATATAGAAAAAACGCCTCTGACTAAAGATAATCGCTGGCAAATAGTCGCGAAATCAGCATCTGAAGTTGGGCCCGCACTTTTCTTTAGCTTACTTATTATTACAGTGAGTTTTTTGCCTGTTTTCATTCTTGAAGCACAAGAAGGCAGAATGTTTGCGCCACTCGCTTATACCAAAACTTATGCAATGGCAGCTTCAGCAGGCTTAGCTATAACATTAACACCTGTGTTAATGGGGTATTTTATTCGCGGAAAAATCATATCAGAACAAAAAAATCCGGTGAATAGAGCGCTTGTCGCTATTTATAAACCACTACTAAAAAAGGTGTTAACCTATCCAAAAATAACTCTAATCGCAGCGTTTGCAGTCACTTGTATAGGCTTTTTCCCGCTAGATAAAATTGGCACTGAATTTATACCGCCTTTAGATGAGGGTGACCTCATGTATATGCCAACGACATACCCTGGCATTTCTATCGGCAAAGCTCGGGAATTATTGCAGCAAACCGATAAACTTATTCGCACTGTGCCTGAAGTGGAAACGGTGTTCGGGAAGGTGGGTCGCGCAGAAACGGCGACAGATCCCGCACCTTTAACGATGATCGAAACGTTTATTCAATTAAAGCCTCAATCGCAATGGCGTGAAGGTGTAACCACAGAAAGTTTAAAGCAAGAATTTGATCAGTTAGTGCAATTTCCTGGGTTAACCAATGCATGGGTTATGCCGATAAAAACACGTATCGATATGCTAGCCACGGGCATTAAAACCCCTGTGGGTATCAAAGTAGCAGGCAGTGATATTAAGGTGATCCAAGAAATTGGTCAGCAATTGGAAGCCGTGCTTAAAGATCATCCCGGTACGGTGTCAGTATATTCTGAACGTGTTGCCGGTGGTCGATATATTAAAGTGGATATTGATCGTATAAAAGCTGCTCGTTACGGTTTAAATATCGCTGATGTACAACAAGTCGTTGCTACAGCGATTGGCGGTATGAACGTTGCGCAAACGGTGGAAGGGCTTGAGCGCTACCCGATTAACTTACGATACCCGCAAGATTATCGAGACTCTCCAGAGCAGTTACAGAAGCTACCTGTTATTACCCCTAACGGCCAGCGCATAGCGTTAGCAGATGTTGCTAATGTGTATGTTGAAAATGGTCCACCGAGCATTAAAAGTGAAAATGCTCGCATCAATGGCTGGACATTTATCGATATAGATGAAGTTGACATTGGCAGTTATGTTGAAGGGGCGAAGGTAAAAATAGCTAATGAAATTGATTTACCTGCAGGCTATTCAATTTCTTGGGCTGGACAATATGAATACATGCAACGGGCTCAAGAAAAATTGAGCTATGTGTTGCCATTAACGTTAGCGATTATCGTTGTTTTGCTGTACTTGAACTTTAGAAGCTTTGCTGAAGTTGCGATGATTATGGGAACGTTACCACTTGCCATGATTGGTGGTATTTGGCTGATGTATTTAGAAGGCTTTAATTTTTCTGTGGCGGTTGGCGTTGGTTTTATTGCCCTTGCTGGTATTTGTGTTGAAATAGGCGTGATTATGCTCGTGTATTTAAATCAAGCACTGAAAGAAGCGAAAGCACAAGCCGAAAGACAACATCGTGATTTTGATACTTCCGCGTTGGTTGAAGCCATTATGCAAGGCGCAGGTTTACGTGTTCGTCCGGTAATGATGACGGTGGCCACAATCATTATCGGTTTATTGCCGATACTTTATGGTAGTGGTACAGGCTCTGAAGTGATGAGTCGAATTGCTGCTCCAATGGTTGGAGGCATGGCAAGTGCCGTATTACTAACCTTATTAGTGTTACCTGCGGTATTTTATTTATGGCGTAAATCCTTACTCATTAAGCGTTAATGTTTAAATCCTATTAAGAAGTAACAGAGTCAGTGGTTTTGCCATTGACGCTTTGGGGGATTGTTTGTAAATCAGTTTTCTTTGTTGGGAGTTAGTGTAAATGAGTTGAAACTGTAATAGTTAGGTTATCTTAATTTTAAATGTACCTGACCCCTTTTATTCTGCTTGTATATACAATTTGTGTTTGGCGCATTAAAATACTCACATAAAAGGCTCTACGTTTTGCTATTTTACGTTCAAAAAACAGCGTGTGACGTTTACACTAAAAGGGTATTACGCATTGAATGTTTGCGTTGAAATACCCATCAGAAAGGAATAACTATGTTTTTAGTCTCATCAGAAAAGCAATACTTAACACCATATTTTCAAAAAAGAGCAGGTGAACAACGCCTTGGTGAAGTGATTAAAACCGTTGATTCAACGTTCAAAGATGACCTAGCAGCTATTTTAAAATCGTTAAAAGCAGATGGCGTCAAATACATTTTGCTTGGCGTTCCGGAAGATATAGGCCCGCGAGCAAACTTAGGTAAAGCGGGTGCTGATAAAGGGTGGCAAGCTTTTTTGACTAAGTTTTGTGCTTTACAACAAAATGATTTTATTCGTGGTGAACAAATAGCAGTGCTTGGCCATGTATATTGCGAAGACCTGCAAAACGAAAGTGAACACTTACATACGAATAGCGAAAAGCAACTTGAAGCGTTAAGAAACTTAGTCAGTGAGTTAGATCATCGTGTTAGCCAAGTATGCCAAATCATTTTTGATGAAAAGCTCACGCCTATTGTTGTTGGCGGCGGACATAATAACGCTTATCCCATCATAAAAGCAGCAAGCCAAAGTATGCAGACACCAATAAGTGCAATAAATTTAGATCCACACACTGATTTTAGAGCACCAGAAGGGCGTCATAGTGGCAATGGTTTTAGTTATGCCGCTAAACAAGGTCTGTTAAATCGCTATTTTTCATTAGGCATGCATGAGTTAAAAAATTCAAAAACAAACATTCAAGCCCTACATGACTTTGGTTTTAAGTGGGTAAGTTATCAAGATATTTGGGTTAGACGAAATCAAGACTTCAGCTCGGCATTACAAGCAGGACAAGCATATTTAAAAGAGGTTGATCAAGCGATAGGCATTGAAGTTGATGTAGATAGTATCTCTTTTGTACCTGCAAGCGCATATACTAATTGTGGTATTAGCGTTCAAGATGCGGAGTATTTTGTTTATCGCATGGGAAGTGAACCATCCAGCTGTTATTTGCATTTAGCGGAAGGTGCTCCTGCTCAGCATCCCAGTGGAATCGAAGCCGGCATGAATGATATCGGACAGCTATATGCATCATTAGTGGTGAGTTTTATACAGGCGAAAGAAAGCGCATAAATAAACCTAGTTTATTCACCACATTGGTAACTATGTTTAGGCGTCGGATGTTATGCGTATAACTGAGGTTTTAAGCTTCAGATTCTGATCTAGTAATGGCTTCGTCAACTAACTTTAACGTAGCAGATTGTGTCGACATCGCGAACTCGTATGCTTTAGCCGCTTCACCTTTTTTAATAGCTGCAAATAAATCAGCATGTGCTTGGTATTCGAGCTCAGTGACTGGTTTAATACGATTGGTGTAGCGTAAGTTTACTTTTAACGCTATTTCAATAAAGTTTTCTAATTGTATAAAGAAAGGGTTTTTAGTGGCATTTAACACCGCTTTATGAAATTTCACATCAGCGTGATGTGTAGCTTCAGCGTCGTTATTTACTTCAGCTAACTGCATATTTGACAGTGCCTGTTCAATGTTATCAAAGTCTTCTGCGGTTGCATATTGCGCGGCTAAATATGCGGCTTGTGCTTCTACGGGTTGTCTTAGTTGCATAAAATGGCGCAACATATATAAATCAGGTTTTCCGACTAGAATCCAACCAAGCACATCGGTGTCGAACAAGTTCCACTTGTTTTGATCTGCAACTTGAATACCTTTGCGAGGACGCGAACTAATGAGTCCTTTTGCTGTGAGCATTTTTACCGCTTCACGGGTCGCATTACGGCTAATATCATATATTTCACCTAATTCCGCTTCCGACGGAAGTTTACCACCAACTTTGTATTTACCTTTTAATATTGAACGGCCAAGCTCGTGTACAAGTTGTTGTGTTAAATTTAAGTGCCTAGCGTCCATGTGTTACCTTTTATTGAATTCTAAAGCAGATTTAAATCTGCATAATCTGCTGATAATAAATGAGTAATTTGCTTTACTCCAGTAATAACTACATCATTGGTATATTAAATACTATAAATGATAAAAATATTATTTAATAACATGATGTTACAAAACTAGTATTGAAAAAAGTATATTTATCCCTTGTCAGTAGTTTTGTATATTGTAGTATAAATAGTACAAAGTTTTACAGGTTTATAATAATGTTATTAAAAAAATTATCGAGTATCGCATTATTTTCAACGTCGTTATTTGCAACATCAGCATCAGCGAATGAAGTGAGAGAGCCGTGGCGTGATCATACGGTTTTCGCGATTAACAAACTTGAACCTCGGGCAAGTTTATTTCCTTACCAAAGCGAACAAGCAGCGCTTGTTGATCTCAAAGAGCAAAGCAGTAACTTTATGTTACTGAACGGTTTATGGACATTCGACTGGCAACGTTCACCTAATGATGCGGCCAGTGATTTTCATTTATCTGATTTTGACGACACACATTGGGGCACAATACCCGTACCGGGGAACTGGGAAATTGAAGGTTATGGTTACCCGATCTATTTAGATGAAAGGTTCCCGTTTAGTACTAAGTGGCCTGATGTGCCCACGGACTACAACCCAATAGGTTCATATCGAAAACCATTTACCTTGCCAGAAAGCTGGAAAAATAAGCAAGTGTTTTTGCATGTTGGCGCGGCTAAGTCTTCGCTAGATGTATGGTTAAATGGTGAAAAAGTTGGTTTTAGTCAAGGGGCTAAAACACCTGCTGAATTTAATTTGACGCCCTATTTGCAAGACAATGAAAACTTGTTAGCTTTTCAAATCAGGCGTTGGACAGATGCGAGTTTCTTAGAAAGCCAAGATATGCTGCGTATTTCTGGTATCGAACGTGATGTCTATCTGTTTGCAACCGAAGCACAGCATATTTTTGATTTTCATGCGCAGCCAAAATTAAATAAAGATTTCACACAAGGCGAATTTACCGTTGATGTTACAGTAGAGAACTTTCAAAAATCAACAGAAACGCGTTTAGTTGAATACAAGCTACTTGACCCTAGAAAAGGGATGAAACCAGTGCTACAGGGCCAGAAAAAAGTCACACTTTCCGGCGGCAAAAGCACCAAAGTTAGCTTAGCGAGTACGTTAGATAACCCTGCTCTTTGGAGCGCTGAAACGCCAAATTTATATACCTTGGTCATTAACCTGAAAAACAATAACGGTGAAGTTATTGAATCGGTTAAAGATGATATTGGTTTTCGCCATATAGAAATTAAAAACGCGCAGTTACTGGTTAACGGGCAACCTATTTATATCAAAGGGGTTGATCGTCACGAAACTGATCCACGAAAAGGCCATGTGGTTGATAAAGCGTCAATGGAACGTGATATTCAATTAATGAAACAGTTTAACATTAATGCTGTGCGTTCAAGTCATTACCCAAATAATCCATATTGGTATGATTTAACCGATAAATACGGATTGTATGTGATTGATGAAGCGAATATCGAATCACACCCATTAGCCACAAATAAAGCCACGCAAATTGGCGATGAAGAAAGCTGGATACCGGCACATATTGACCGAACGCGTCGTATGTATGAGCGAGATAAAAACCACCCTTCTATTATTATTTGGTCGCTAGGTAATGAAGCGGGTGAAGGTAAAGTGTTTGAAACAACGTATCAGTGGCTCAAAGATAACGACGGTACTAGGCCAGTACAATATGAACCTGCGGGTACAGAACATTACACTGATATTTTTGCACCTATGTATCCTTCTATTGAACGCTTAGTTAAGTATGCCGAAGGATCTCCTTACCGCCCAGGGATCATGATTGAATATGCCCATGCAATGGGTAATTCAGTAGGCAACCTCAAAGATTATTGGGCTGTCATAAAGAAATACCCATCTTTGCAAGGTGGTTTCATTTGGGACTGGGTTGATCAATCGTTAGAGTATGTTAATGAGCACGGCCAGAAATATTATGCTTACGGTAAAGACTTCCACCCTGAGCTACCAACAGATGGTAACTTTTTAAATAACGGCTTGATGAACCCTGATAGAAAGCCCCATCCTCATGCTTATGAAGTTAAAAAAGTGTATCAAAATATCAACTTTTCTACAGTGGATATTCAGCAAGGTACTTTTGCGATTGATAACGAATTTTTCTTTACAGATTTAGACCAATATCAACTGAATTGGAACATTGCAGCTGACGGTAAAACTATTGCTAGCGGCAAACAAAAAATGCCTGCGGTTCAGCCAAGAACCAAAGCAAAAGTTACTCTGCCAATCAGTAAGCTAATACAAGACAGCAGTAAAGAGTATGTCATCACCTTGAGTGCGGTGATTAAAGATCAACAGCCGTTACTGCCAATTGGCCATGAAATTGCGTTTGAGCAGTTTGTTGTTAGCAGTAAAGAAAAGGCTAACAACTTTGTTAAGGCTGAAAAAGGATCACTAATCAAGTTAGAAAATCACCAAAAGGTTAGTTACAAAGGAAAGCATTTTCAAGCGAGCTTCGATAAAAAAACAGGCTATTTAGTTAACTATACTTTTAACGATGAGTCCTTATTATTACAGCCATTAATGCCTAACTTTTGGCGTGCTCCTACCGACAATGATTTGGGGAATAACATGCAAAAATGGGCTGCTGTTTGGCAAACTGCGGCACAGAAATTAACGTTAAGTACCTTTGAAGCTAAAGCTAATAAGGTAACGGCACACTATAAGTCGACAGACTTTAACGGTACATATTCACTTGATTACCAGCTTGCGAATGATGGTAGTATTCAAATAACGTCATCACTTGATTTAGCTGATGATCAAACACTACCTAATCTTCCTCGATTTGGTATGCAATTTGTGATGCCAGGCGCTTATGAACACCTTACTTGGTATGGAAGAGGGCCGCACGAATCTTATTGGGATAGAAAAACCGGCGCTAAAATCGCGTTGCACCGTGCTATGGTTGATGAACAAATCGAGCACTATATTCGTCCACAGGAAAATGGCAATAAAACCGATGTTCGATGGATGAGTATCACCAATAAACAAGGTGTTGGCTTTAAAGCAGTTGGTGAACAAGTGCTTAACACAAGCGCATGGCCGTATTTACAAGCTGATATTGATTTTGCTCAAGGTGATGCAACGGCTTCTGCATCAGGTTTAGTGCCGGTAACCACTAAACATGCGATTGATGTGCCGCGTCGAGATTTAACCACGGTTAATATTGACCACCTGCAAATGGGAGTAGGCGGCGATACCTCATGGGGACGCCTAGTGCATGACCAATACACGATTAAAGCACAAGATTTACGCTATCGTTTTACCTTAATACCAATAGCGGTCAAATAAAGATCATGGCGAGTCTTCGCAAGGCTCGCCATAAAACAGTTAAGAGATAATCATGAACTCAGTTACACCAACATTTTCAATTGAAACATTAACAACGCTATTACAACACCACTATCAATTAGATGGCGAGTTAACAGCGCTTGCAAGTTATTGTGATCAAAATTTACTTTTGGTGACAGCACAACAACGTTATGTTGTAAAAGTCGCTAATAGTGCCGAGAAAAAAATTGAGCTGATGATGCAAAATGATGCCATGACGCATTTATCATCTAATGAGTTACCTGTGCCTCAAGTGGTGAAGAATCAGGATGATCAGCAGATCACTGACATTGTAGATACCCAGCAGAACACATTTTATATGCGGGTGCTAACGTATTTACCCGGTGATTTTTATGCTCAAGCGAATCAACAAAACATGTCATCAACCTTGTGGCAAAATCTTGGACATTTTATGGCTAAAGTGGCTAATACATTAAGCGACTTTAAACACCAAGGTGCGTATCGCTATTTTGATTGGGACTTAGCGCATGGCTATGCTATTTGCCAAGATAAAAAACAACACCTAGCACAAGATCAAAAGCCGCTTGTTGAATATTTTTTATCAATGTATCAAGCACATGTCACTCCAAACTTAGCAAAACTTCCTTGTAGTGTTATTCATAATGACGCCAACGATCATAACCTGCTCGTTGATCAAACTAACACCCCTAGTAAAATTACGGGGTTAATAGACTTTGGCGATATGGTGTATAGCCAAACGATTAATGAACTAGCGATAACTGCTGCTTATGCCATGATGGAACAAGCAGACCCATTAACCACATTGGTCAACACCGTTGCTGGTTTTCATGAGCACTATACTATTAATGACGATGAATTTGATACATTACCGTATTTAATTGCGTTAAGGCTTTGTACGAGCGTATGTAATGCTGCTAACGCGATCAAAGAGCAGCCAAATAACGATTATTTGTTGGTATCAGTTAAACCCGCTTGGCAGTTACTTTCGTTACTTAAAGAGGTGAATTTTTATGCGATTACTTGTCGATTAAAAGTTGCTTGTGGGGTGAATCCCGATCAAGGAAAAACAAAAGCTGAGATTAAAAAGTATCGTGAAAAACATTTAGGCAAAACATTAAGTTTGAGCTTTAAAGAGCCATTAAAAATTGTGCGAGGGCAAGGCGCATATCTTTATGATGAGCAAGGAAACCGTTATTTAGATATGGTTAATAATGTCTGCCACGTCGGGCATTGCCACCCTAAAGTAGTGGCTGCAGGGCAAGCTCAGATGGCAAAACTAAACACTAATACTCGTTTTCTTCATGACAACTTAGTCAATTATGCTGAAAAATTACTCGCGACTATGCCAGAGCCGTTATCGGTTTGTATGTTTGTAAACAGTGGAAGTGAAGCAAATGAATTGGCTTTTCGCTTAGCTAAAAATTATACCGGTTCAACCGAGTTACTGACAGTTGAAGGCGCGTATCATGGTAATACCAATGCATGTATTAATGCGAGCCCATATAAGTTTGATGGGCCAGGCGGCGAAGGGGCAAAAGATTATGTGCATAAAGTGATGTTGCCTGATCCTTATCGTGGCAAATACCAAGGAAATACCGCTGATAGTGCAACGGCTTATGCAGAAGATGTGCAGCGTGCGATAAATGAACTTGCTGAGCATGGGAAAAAGCCAGGCATGTTTATATGTGAATCGTTACAGGGTGTAGCAGGACAAATCATTATGCCTGAGGGGTATTTGCAAGCAGTATATGCAAAAGTGAGGGATGCCGGCGGTGTATGTATTGCTGATGAAGTACAAGTGGGCTTTGGTCGAGTAGGTAGTCATATGTGGGCATTTGAAACTCAAGAAGTTGTGCCTGATATTGTCACTTTAGGTAAGCCTATTGGAAATGGTCACCCAATGGCTGCGGTGATCACAACCCAAGAAATTGCTGATGCCTTTGTAACAGGCATGGAATATTTCAATACTTTTGGTGGCAACCCAGTCTCTTGTGCAATTGGCGCTGCGGTGCTTGATGTGATCACAGAAGAACAACTGATGGAAAATGCGAAGCAAACAGGCGATTACCTGCAACATGCGTTACGTAAATTACAGCAAGCGTTCGATGTGATAGGTGATGTTAGAGGCATAGGACTGTTTATTGGCGTTGAGCTTGTTGAAAACCGCAACACTAAAGCACCAGCAACTGACCTTACAGCATCATTAGTAGAATTTATGAAAACCCAACAAATCATTTTGAGTACAGAAGGGCCATTTTATAATATTTTAAAAATTAAGCCTCCTATCGTGTTCAACAAGCAAGATGCTGACACATTTATCAATGCCTTGACTTTAGGCTTGCAAACACTGGTAAGTGATTAGCGCACACGAATATTCATCATTCTAAAAGCTAAAATGTCATGTGGTAATAGATATGACATTTTTCTTTGTGTGAAAAAAACGCGACTCATTTGATAGCGATTCAATCGTTATTATCAAAAAACAAAATAATTCTTTCCTTTAAAAACAGTGCCTTATTGTTTTTGTATGCAATATATCTGCATATTTTATATTCAACCGTTTACTTTTAATCCTTAAATATACTATTATCTGATTTATACTATAAATACGATAGTATTGTAAGTGTGCATTAAGACACGCGCTTAAGTGACATGACAAAACAGAGGAATAGATATGAAAAACGGCAAGCCTTTTAAGCTCAGCTATTTAACGTCTTTACTTATGTTAAACCTTGGGGTATCGGGTATTACATGGGCAGATGCGAATCAAGCAGAAGAAGAACAAGCAGAAAAAGATACTGAAGTGATCACCGTGACCGGTATTCGCGGTAGTTTGATTAACTCAGTAGGTATTAAACAAGATTCTGGCAATGTAGTAGATGCGATATCAGCAGAAGATATTGGTAAGTTTCCAGATCAAAACGTTGCTGAATCATTACAGCGTATAACGGGTGTTTCAATTGATCGTAGTGGTGGTGAAGGGCAGCTAATTACCGTGCGTGGTATGGGGCCAGAATTCAACTCTGTATTATTAAATGGTCGTACCCTTGCAACAACAAGTGGCGGTAGAGCATTCAGTTTTGATATTTTAGCATCTGAACTTATCAATGGTGCAGAAGTGCATAAAACGCAATCAGCGGCCTTACAAGAAGGTGCGATTGGTGCAACGGTAGATATCAGCACTGTTAAGCCGATGGATTTCCCAGGATTTAAAGCCGTTGGCAGTATTAAAGGCTTGTATGATGACATGACGGGAAAAATGAGCCCGCAATTCTCAGGCCTTATCAGCAATACCTTTGATGATGATAAATTTGGTGTACTGGCTTCTTTTTCACATTACAAACGTGAAAGCCGTTACGACCAAGCGAATACCGCATATTATTACAAAACTGAAGACGATTTAGATGGTCAGAATTATGGCGAAATTTATTTCCCGCAAAACTATGATCAAATCGCGCAAACAGAAACTCGTGAACGTAACAGTGGCACTTTGGTACTTCAATATAAGCCTACGAAAGATGTTACGGTAACAGCAGACGCACTATATTCAGATTATAATGTGCAATACCGTCAAGATGTTTTCCCAATGTGGTTTGAAACAGGCAATGTGAGAAACCCTGTTATCGACGAAAATAATACCTTAGTCAAAGCTGACTTTGTTGATAGTTATATCGAAACCTTAGTACGTCAATCAGATGCAGATAATAAACTAAAAGCATTTGGTTTAAACCTTGATTGGCAAGTTACTGATAACTGGGGTTTAACAGCAGATATTAACACCTCTAAAGCTGAACATGACCCTGGTAAAGGTTGGTCTGATGTTGTTGCTGGTCGCCCTGGTGAGTATACCTATGACAGAACGTCTGGCGATTTAGTACCTACCATGTCGTTCGAAAACTTCAAAGAAGGCGATGTGTTAACAGCTGGTTGGGCATCTTTACAAGGTACTCGTGTAGAAGATGAAGTCCTTGAGGCTAAAATAGATAATGACGTTTTTGTTGAAATGGGTCCATTAGTAAAAATTGGTTTTGGTCTTCATTACTCTGATCGTACCTTAGGTTCAACCTATGCAGAAACAGAAAATCCACTGCCGTGGACTTATGCTGATAACAGCTCGCGTATTCCATTACCGGCAGATATGTTATGGACTTACCATGCTGATGGCTTTTTATCAGGCGGTTCAGGTAACCCAACTGAATTCTGGCCAACCTTAAATTCAGATGATTTATTTGCTTTCTTAGGTACGGATGAAGCAATTTCACAGTTAGATGATCCTGATTTAGTACGGGCAATATTCTCTCGTGCTGGTTTTGGTATTGTTGATGATCCTACAGCGTATGAAGTCAATGAAGAGTTAAAATCACTTTATACTGACTTCTATTTCGAAGGCGAAGTAAATGAAATGCCTTGGTCAGTTATTGCTGGCGTACGTTATGTGAAAACTGATAGTACATCGAAAGGTAATCAAGTAGCACTATTAGATTTAATTGAATCTAATGAAAAACCAGGCGAGGTTCGCGCTATAACCTCAGATGATTATGTGGCTGTTGAAGTTGGTCATAGCTATAGCCATGTTTTACCTAGCTTGAACAGTAAGCTAGAAATTACCGATGAGTTTGTCGCTCGTTTTGCTTGGTCAAAAAGCTTAACGCGCCCTGAATTGGCTGAAATGTCACCGCTTGCAAGTTACGGCGATGGTCCTATTGATCAATTATTTGGCTCTGGCTCTAATCCAAAACTAGATCCGTTCGAATCGACTAACTTAGATCTTACTCTTGAATGGTACTACCAAGAAGGCAGTTATGCAGCGATTGCCGCATTTTCTAAAGATGTTGATGGTTACTTAGGCTCAGGTGAAACAGAAGAAACGGTTACAGTACCAAGTGGTACATATACTTACAAAATGTCGCGCCCAATCAATGAAGATAATACAAAAATTGATGGTTATGAAGTTGCTGTTCAGCACATGTTTACCAGTTTGCCTGCACCATTTGATGGTTTAGGTGTTATTGCAAATATGACCTTTGTTGACAGTGAATCTACTGCTGATGAAGGTGCTGAAAAACTGCCATTAATTGGTTTAAGTGATTCGCAAAACTTGATCTTATTTTATGAAAAAGACGAGATACAGTTCCGAATTGCCTATAACAATCGTGACCGTTTCATGCAATCTAAGCCTCAAACATGGCGAGACGGCCACTATGTTGATGACTATAAACAAGTCGATATCAGTGGAAGTTATGACCTTAATGAAAACCTAACGGTATTCTTTGAAGGTATTAACATCACCAACGAGCTATATATTAAAAATGCAGAATACGCTAACCAAACCCTAACGGTTACTGAAACAGGACCTAGGTATTCAGTAGGTATTCGCGGAAAATTCTAATCACTGAATTTAGCTAATGTTAAGTCAGTCAGTTATGTTGATGATAACTGACTGACTTTCATTCATTTGTTTTTGAATTGATTAAACGAGAAGTAAATATTTTTATGAGTCAGACGCATATTTGGTTACGTGCCGAAACAAAACCTCAGGAGCAACGTACCGCGCTAACCCCTACAGGCGCAAAAACACTGATTGATGCTGGTTATAAAGTATCGGTTGAGCAGGGCCACCAGAACATTTTCACTATTGAACAATACCGAGCTGTGGGGTGTGAAATTGTCTCAGAAGGTAGTTGGCCACAAGCACCCAAAAGTGCTTTTATTCTAGGGTTAAAAGAGTTACCTGAAGATAATTTCCCATTGGTTCATAAACATATTTATTTTGCCCACGCTTATAAAGAGCAAGCCGGTGCTGAAGATATTTTATCGCGCTTTAAACAAGGCGAAGGCGCACTATACGATTTAGAATTTTTAGTCGATGAAAATCAACGCCGAATTGCAGCGTTTGGATACTGGGCTGGTTTTGCTGGCGCAGCACTTGGCGTATGGGCTTGGGCGAATAAACAACTGGGCAAAACTGCACTGTCGCCAGTGTGCTCTTTTTCTGATCAAGAAAAGTTGATCAGCGAAGTATCAGGGTTACTTACCCAATGCAAACATAAACCTAAAGTAATGGTAATTGGTGCGAAAGGTCGAAGCGGTTCGGGCGCAATAGGCTTAGCAAAAGCATTGCAATTAAACACTATTGAATGGGATATGGCAGAAACAGCAGTAGGCGGGCCATTTGAACAAGTGAATGATGCGGATGTATTAGTTAATTGTGTATTGGTTAACCAAGACTTACCGCCTTTTGTGACACTAGCTTCACTTGATACGGCTGAGCGAAACCTGAGTGTAATTTCTGATGTGAGTTGTGACCCTTATGGTGATTATAATCCAATTCGCATTTATAACCACTGCACAACCTTTAATGAACCGACTATAGAAGTGATACCACAGCCAAATAGCTTGCATCTAATCGCGATTGATCATTTGCCATCATTATTGCCAAAAGAAAGTAGTGAAGACTACGGTCAGCAATTAGTGCCCTATTTAGCATCTTTACATGATTTGAGTCTGCCAGTATGGCAAAAAGCACTCGATATCTTTCATCAAAAAACGACAAACCTATAAGAGAACCTCCTATGAAACCAACCATACATTGGCTTGGCGTTGGGCTATCTGCCACGCCAGGGATCAAATATTTAGCAAATTCATCACATAATCTAGTCGTATGGAACCGTCGTACTGATAAAGCGCAAGCGATGTTAGATGAAGCACATATTGAATGTGAATTAAAACAATTAGATTGGTCTACTTTAGCTGAAAATGTTAAAGCGGGTGATATTTTGGTATCAATGCTACCTGCAAATATGCATGTAGAAGTAGCACAACTTTGTTTAGACAAATCAGCACACTTTGTTTCAAGTAGCTATATTGCACCTGAAATGAGAGCGCTTGATCAACAAGCCAAAACGAAAGGCTTAACCTTTATCAATGAAATTGGCTTAGATCCTGGTATTGATCACCTATTCGCACATTTATTAGTAGCACGCTTTAAAGAAAGTGATGCGTGTAGCGCCGACTCAAAATTGTATTTTCGCTCTTATTGTGGCGGTTTCCCTAAAACACCGAATGATTTTAAGTACAAATTCAGTTGGTCGCCATTAGGGGTACTAAAAGCACTTACATCACCTGCTAAATGGCTAGAAAATGGCGTAGAAAATAACTCGAAAGGCCCATGGGAAGCATTAAAAGATATTCACATAAGTGCTGTTAATGAAACATTCCAAGCATACCCAAACCGCGATTCTATTCCTTTTGTTAAGCAATATGAATTTGAACCTGAGTGGCAAGTTGAAGAATTTGTTCGTGGTACCTTACGATTGAATGGCTGGTCACAAGCATGGCAATATCTTTTTGATCAAGTGGGTGACTTGCAAGGGGAAGCTGGTTTAGAAAAAATGGCAGAGATCAGCCAAGATTTAGAAGAAAAATACAGTTACGAAGAAGGTGAACCTGATCGTGTTGTTATGTCTGTTGAGTTAGAAGCAAAACAAGCAGATAACACCGTTTGGCATCAACGTTATTACATGGACGCTGCTGGTAATAGTGAAGGGCAAGCGATGGCACGTTTAGTGTCAATTACGGTAGCGCTTGGCATTGAAGCTGTGATAAATGGCGACATTCCTGCAGGTGTTCATGCGGCACCTAGCCAGCCTGATATTGCACAACAATGGTTAGATAAACTCTCGAAACTTGGCCAATCGGTACACATTGAACAACTTGTTTAAATGATATTTCCCTGGCTATGTTTATTGTAGCGCTGGCGCCCCTTAGTATTTACTAAGGGGTTTTTTTATACCTGTAAACACATTAAAACCTATTAAGCGTTTAGTTTTTTCTCGCCAAGTAACAGGCTACCATCTTCTAAAAAACTTAAAATAATTTGCTTAGCGGGTCGGTTATCGTCAAATAAATAACTGTATTTTTCAATGACCCTGTCTCTATCTGCTTGCGATCTTGCTGTTGCCATTTCATCTCGAAACGGTTGTCCTTCCATGATACCTGCATAATGGCTTGCTAAGGCTGCGGTAGTTCTAAGCGCGTTTTCCACGATAGGGTTTTCTGTTAATGCTTGTTTTAATTGTGCTGTATAAGGGTAATCTGCAGGTATAACAATTTGCCCTTCATTATCAAACGAGATTGTTTCAGGTGGTGAAGCGATGTTGTATTGGCTAAGCAAATCTTTGAACTTTTCTTGGGAATATTTTGCTAAGGTGTCAACATTATGTGCTGTTGGTAATAACAGTTCTACATCTTTTAACGACGCTGGGGTAGTTTGTGGACCATTGGTTAGGTATTCATCAAGATTAACATCATTATTGCCTTGATTGGTGTTCATGTTAAAAACAGATTCAGCGCGGACTTCAACTTTGCTATTTTCTGATTTATTAGGTTGATATCCCGCGAGAATTTGCGCGAAATCACTATCGCTTTTAGCGTTTCCAACTTGATGTGAACCTTGTATTTGCGTGTGAAACGCACTGCTGGTAATTTCCATTTCTATCGTCACCTTATTGTTTTAAAAGCCAAGTTAGTAACAAAACCTAGCAAAAATCACTCCATTACTTGATGCATTAACAATTTTTGGAAAAACACCTTGTACTGCTGATTTACATTATTGTTAGGCTATGGCAAAAGAATAGTCGCTGAAAAGTTAAAGAGATTGTCTGACGAACCATTGCCTATTTAATGTATTTTCGGCAAACTGTTGCCGGTAATGATTGATATATACTGAGAAATAAATAACAGAAAACGCCTTAACTTTTATAATATTGAAAACTAAGATAGTTCTCATTCTGCACGAACTCTAATCTTTTAAAAGGACTCACATGAAAATATGGATATTGCTAATTTGCCTTATAACGACATTTGCTAATGCAAATGACTGGCAAAACATTAAAAGAGTAAACCCTAAATACCCGGTAAAAGCGATAAAACAAAAGCTTGAGGGCTGTGTTACTGTCCAGTTTTTTATCAATAAGCAAGGTAATACACAGTTTGTTGAGCCAATAGCCAGTAGCCATCAAGTGTTTGAAGGTGAAGCTGTTAAAGCAGTCGAGCAATGGCAATATCAAACTGAACAGCCATCATCACAAGCACAACGACAGAAAGTGATGCTTGAATTTAGGCTTAACGATTCTGAACAAACAACATACGATGCTGATGATTGCCGTGCTGAATTAACCCATGAAAGTCATGAAATCAATGCCTTTCGCCAAAATCGTTTATCGAAACCAACCTTTGGCAATAGCCATCAAGAATGGGTACAGAATTCATTTGCTTACCATGGCGTGTTAAGTATTGACGAGTCTAAGTTTTTAGCAAAAGCCTTGGTGAACATATTCAAACAATTTCCAGGAAGTGTTGATGAGAAAGAGCAAGCTTTTCTAAGCTTGATGAATGGTTTGGATTATTTTGGCACTTTGCAACAAGCAGAGTTAGTGAATAAACCAATTGACATGACAACAACGGTTACTGAACCCGTTATTGACGCAAGTTCACTACCTATTACCCCTATTTATCAAGTGGCAAAATATTGGCATGTTGGTGATATGAGGATCAGCTTAGATGAGTCAATTTATCAGATTATTGAAGAACGAAAGCTAGCGGTAGAGTTTACTATTTCTAAACGCGGTAAAGTAACGTTGATAGACTTTTGTCGAAAAATAGACACCCCCTTAAAGCAAGCATTAACTCAACAAATAAATGCATGGCAACTCACCCGATTAGCAACGCCAAAGAATAATATAAGAACAATTATGTTGCTGCCATCACCCCAAAATTCAGCTTCGTATATCGATTGTGATGCGACTTGGCATGATGTTGAAATGAGCAAAATAGCTGAGATGGAAAGAAACGCAGTGTACCGATAGCAAGCGCACTAATCGTTCAATTAAATGCTTGCTACTCTTTGCAACTTTGCCGTTAACTATTGTTACCCGTTAATTCAAGCAGCAAAGAGCAGCGTGTATTTAGTGTTTTTAATGTCAGTCAAAGGGAATTACTTGTACTATTTGCGCTTCTGGCTGAAGTGTCATTTTAATATCGTATAACGACATTTCCGTTTGTTCTTTTGTTGATTGATCGGTATTAATTACCAATTCATTTTTATTATCATGCCATGCAATATCAACAATGACGTCTGAGGCCACGGGTACAAGATAAGCCCGTTTACGTTTTAAGGAGTACATTTTTGCTGGATATCGTGAATTATTGTTGGATAAATACTGCATCCATTGGCCATTTGGTGACCATTGGGCATTAAAATTTAATGGCTCTTTGCTTTGAAAGTTTTGTTCAATTAGTGTTGCCGAATTATCAGCAATATTAAAGAGCCATAAGCTTCTGTTATTTTCGGTAAAGGTAAGGTATTGATCGTTGCTTGCCCAAGTGATGTTAGCCAAGAGTTTTGCTCTAGGAATAAGATGCTCAGTGAGAATACGGCCTTCTGAGTTGCTAATGACCAAATAATTAAGGTTCTGTTTTTTGACAAACGTTGCTCTTAGTTCTTTAGAAAAACTCCATGTTTCATTACTCTGTGATGCAAGTCCATTTATGTTTTGCGCATTTACCAATAAATGAAAAAGCATTAGCTGAATTACTATCAATACTTTAATTGTACAGTTCATCATCTGCTCCTTAGGCTTTTAAATATTTACGTGTTACTTCCTGTACTAGCATTATTGTTCAAAAAATATAAAAAAGACTTACGGTTTCCTTACCATTTCGGTGAGCGTTAAAAACATGTTGTTATTCAATGATTTAATGGTTTTGTGTTTTTTTGTGTTAAGTGGCGAAATCTAACCTTATGCTGTAAGCTTTATTGACAATTTAATCTTTAAAAAAGGCTGCGAAAGAATGGATTCTAAGAGCATCGCTGAACATACTGAGTCACCTCGTACTTTCACTTTAGGAACATGGACGGTTGATGGTGATTCCAATCAACTAATCAAAGAAGGTACACGTTTCACCATCGAGCCCAAGATGATGGATGTGTTGATTTACCTTTGTCAAAATGCCGGTGAAACCGTTAGTGCAGAACAATTGTTAATTGCTTGCTGGGCGGGGACATTTTATGGAGATGCTCCGGTACAAAAATGTATTGCGGGATTAAGAAAGAAACTCGGCTGTAATTCAAAAAAACCAAGTTTTATTGAAACAATCTATCGCCGTGGCTATAAAATTATTGCTCCAGTTAATTTTCCAACGAAATCTAATCAAGTATCGCAACGTCAAACGCTAAAAAAGTGGACGCAAGGTTCACCATATTTAGGGTTAAATACTTTTAATGAACAACATAGTTCAATTTACTTTGGCAGAGCAAAAGCTATTGTAGACGTTATTTACCAATTAAAGACAAGCATCAAACGGTCAAATAATTTTCTATTGATTTTAGGTAAAAGTGGCAGTGGAAAGTCATCGTTAATGAGGGCAGGAGTGTTACCTTACCTTAACAGTGAAACGGGGTTTTCTCAGCTCAGGGTGACTGAATATCACTTTATAAGCCCTAGTCAATGTATCGATGAATCACCAGTTGCAGCATTAGTACATGCGTTGAACAAGTTAGCATTAATTAAAACGACAATAGAGCTATCACATTTAATTTCACAGATAGAAGCAGACCCATTTCAGTTAACAAACGCTTTAAATGTTGACAGTAATCTAAACAATAATGAAGCAGAGCTTGCACAACCTGAGCAAGTAAAAGATTACAAACTACTTGTTATCGACCAATTTGAGCAATTTCTTTTAGATGAAAATTTAACGGTCAAACTAAAGCAAAATTTAATGAGTTGCTTATTACAAATAGCGCAATGTAAACAGTTACTTTTTACTGCAATGCTTAGAAATGATTTTTATGCTGAGTGTCTTGATGTAAAAGGTTTTTATGAATTAAAAGACCAAGGAAAACAGTACGACTTACAAGCGCCAACCCCAGTAGAAATTAGTCGAATGATCAGAAACCCTGCAATCGCTGCAGGATTAAGCTTTGAACACGACAAAGAAAATGAAGAGCATTTAGACGAAATACTACTTGCTGCTGCGGTTAAAAATCCAGATGCCTTGCCACTGTTAGAATATACGCTCGATTTATTGTACCAACAACGTAGTAGCCAGAATGTATTGTTGCTTAGTGTTTATCGAAAAATGGGTGGAATTGAAGGGGCTATCGCTCAACAAGCTGAAAAAGTATTTAATCGTTTACCGGTAAATGTTCAAGCGTGCTGGGACAATATTATGCATGCCTTAATTCAAGTAGATCACAAAAATAAACATAATGTGACAGCACGAAAGCTACCTAAAAAATACTTTAACAAGCCTGTTGAAAAGCAGTTTATTCAACACTTTCTCAATGCTCGGTTATTTGCCACTATCATTCAAACAAACACAGGTGAACAACGTAGTTATTTAACTGAACATCAAGATAGCGATGCACAAGACTTTCAATTTATCACTATTGCGCACGAAGCGTTATTAAAACATTGGCAACGCATTCAATTATGGCTTAGCAACAATAGTGTTGCTATTCATAAACGAGAACAACTCGCTGATGATTGCATGTTTTGGCTAAATACTGGAAAAGCCACCGACGCGCTCCTCAATTCAAAGCAAAAAGTGCTTGACGCTGAAGATTTAATTAAACGTAAAGAAGTTACATTAAGTGATAACGAACTTGCTTTCATTAAAAGCTCTAAACGTTATCAGGGAAGAAAAAGAATCACTTTAAGCTTTTTTATTGTCGCATTGATGGGGTTTAGCGTATTAACTTGGTTCCAAGCAAATCAAGTGAAAAACGAGCGAGATATCGCGTTATCACAAAGTCAAAAAACAAAAGCTATTTCAAAATTTTTAACAGAAACATTAGCGGCAAGTAGCCCCTTTGTTGCCAAAGGTAAAGATGTTTCATTAACTACTGTACTTAACAATGCTGGCAGAAAACTCAATGATCCAGTTCAAAATACCTATCCACCCTATGTAGACGCTTTACTACATAAAACGTTAGGCCTTATTTATATTGATTTAGGCAAAATAGCGCCTGCAGAGAAGCACATACTAAAAGGACTTGAGATTTATAAAGAAAACCATTTAGCAAAAGATGAAGATTATTTAGGTTTGTTATTTAATCTCAGTCGGCTGAATGTAATAAAGGATGGAACCGATAAATTGCCAGTGATTAAAGAAACGATAGAAGTTAGTAACAAGGTTGTTGGCAAAGATCATCAAGATTCATTAGGCGCTCTAGATAATTTAGCAACCTATTACTTAGCTAAGAAAGACTTTGCACAGGCGGAAAAAATTTTTAAACAAGTATATCAAAAGCGAACACAGCTGTTTGGCGCTGACTATCGTCACACGTTGTATTCTATAGAAAAGTTAGGGAACCTTTACTACGCCCAAAAAGACTATGAACAAGCAGAACGCTATTATCAGCTTTGTATAGACAAATGGTTAACTAAATCAGGCATTAATAATCCTTACACACTTTATTGTATGAAAGGTGTATTTTTAACTCAAATGGCAACTGGGCAATATCAGTTAGCTGAACAATCACTAAATCAGCATATAAGCGCTGCTACGTTAGTTTTTGGGCCAGAACACCCTGAGGTATTAAGTGCAAACCATTCCTTAGCTGAGCTTTATCAGATAACTGAAAGGTATAAGCAAGCAGAAACGCTTTTTCGACAAACTCTTAAAGTAAGTGCAAAAGTATTAGGTGAAAACCACAAAGAAACGCTAAAAATAAAAACAGAATTAACACATTTGTTAAGTCAGAACCGCGCTGAATTAATAAAGCAATTTTAAAACCGTTGGGCTGTAAAATAACGATTTTATTTCGGGCAGTGTCTTAAGGGCAATATTTTCATAACTTGCAAGATAATTAAGACGTCGTTCAACTCCTCTGTTGTAGCAATTTAAAGGTGCTTCTGTTTATTAAAGGTAATGTAGTATTTGAACCAATAGGTTGGTTTCAATCGTTCTATTAGCGTAACGGCCTATCCAAATTAATGCTTTGATAGCAGCAAAAAAAGCGAGGTAATGTTGAAAAACATCATCAACATTAATTTATTTAGTGCTGTGTACTTATACAGCCTCCCTTTTTTCTTGTTTTTAACAGAAAATCGAGAACTATTCTCGTATTAACGGAGCAAACGAGAATAGCAAAGCACTATCTCGTTGATATAGTTAAGAAGAAGTGATAATTTGAAATTTCAATTTTATGAAAATGAGAACCTGTTCGTAGCGTTACTTGCGAGAATGGTTCTTATGAATAAGCTGTTAGCTTCACAATGATATGGGAAATCGATGAGTAGAAAGCCAAGAATATTTATAGGTTCCTCTTCGGAGAGTCTAGACGTAGCTGATGCCGTGAATCTCAATCTAGATCATAAGGCTGAAGTCACTATTTGGAGAAATGGAACCTTTGATCTTTCGAGCAACACTATCGATGCTTTGACAAACAAAGCTAAAGCAGTCGATTTTTCCCTATTTATTTTCTCTCCAGATGACATTGCGATAATTCGAAACCAACAAAAAGCTATAGTTCGTGACAACGTCCTTTTTGAACTTGGCTTATTTATTGGGGCACTAGGAAAAGAAAGGTGTTTTATTCTTAAGCCTAGAGGAGTAGATCTGCATTTTCCGACAGACCTTCTAGGTGTAACCCCGGCAGATTATGAGCCCGATAGATCTGATGGCGATTTAGCATCTTCTGTCAATCACGCTTGTGTTCTTATGAAGCAGCAAATGGAAAAGCTACATACCGTGGAGGAGGTGACCGCTGCAGTCGCTCCACCAAAGATTAATATCGATGCTGCCAATGTTAAGGATTTCGATTACTTAGTCCTTGCTCAACTTTTGGGTACTGCTACGTCCGATCCGGAAGGGCACTTGCTTTACCAAGTAAAAAATAATTTGAATGAGCAATCCCATAAAGTAGATCTATCTGTAATTCGTCTAGAGCGCGTTGGTTATATTGAAAAGCGAAACGACTCAGATATGAACGGAAACGAATATTACACATATAAAATCACGCCAGCAGGCATTGAGTTGCTTTTAGAAAATGAAGAATTGGCCTTTCCGGCTCCCAAGCCTCAGCAAGCACCACCAAAGCAAGTATCGGATGCCTTCGATGACGATATTCCGTTCTAGAAAAAATGCTAACAAAGCAATCAACCGGACTCCGCATTGCGTGGTTCGCTTCGCTCACTTTACCACGCAATGCTCCGCTCGGTTATTGCGGCGTTATATGCCCAAACGGAGTTCGTAGCATAATTATGGAATTAACTAATCCTCTCCCACCACAAGATAATGAATTTGAAGCCCTGAAAACTGGTTTGACGGAATTTAACGAATCGCATACTGGTACTGTGTTTAGAGAAAAAATATCTTCATTCATAAAAGATGAATCAGGTGTGATTCTTGGCGGCATTCTAGGTGAAATCAACTGGAACTGGATGCATATTCAGGGACTTTGGATTGATGAAAGTATTCGTGAAGGTGGATGGGGAACAAAATTATTATCTCGTATGGAGGAATATGCTTTATCTCAAAATATCCCTAGCATTAGGTTGGAAACGACTACATTCCAAGCGCTAGATTTTTATATCAAAGCAGGTTATTCAATTTTTGGCGAATTACCTGATATGCCTAAAGGGCACACTAGTTATTTCTTACAGAAGCAACTGGGCATATAACAAGAGACTATGGCGTCAATAGTTAATTTTACACTTTTGGCGCTTCCCACATTACACCGTCTCTGAGCATCGAATTTAAAATCACAATCATCTTTCTGATACACGCTATTATCGCAACTTTTTTAGGTTTACCAACGGCCAATAATCGTTGATATGTTGCTTTAAAAACGGGATTTGATTGCATCGCTGACATCATTGCCATGTACAATACGGTTCTAACTTGTGCACGACCTCCTTGTATCTTTCTCTGGCCTTTATATCGCCCACTTTCTCTATTCATTGGTGCTACTCCCACTAATGCAGCCGCTTGTTTACTGTTGATATA
>NZ_JAUOPD010000074.1 GCF_030546745.1 Thalassotalea sp. 1_MG-2023 | reverse complement strand
GCCAATAACGAGTGCCCACCTAGGCTAAAGAAATTAGCATTGCGGCTGATCTGCTCAACCCCAAGAAGTGATGACCATATTTGAGCTAATCGTTGCTCGGTTTCACCGATAGGCGCTATGAACTGTTCATCAGTTTGATGCGTTGGTGTTGGTAGTGCTTTTGGGTCTACCTTACCGTTAGCCGTCAAAGGAAATTCTTCGACGCTCATCAAACAGGCTGGCACCATGTACTCCGGTAGTTGCTCCGATAAACGTTGACGTAAAATGTCATTGCTCAATCGTTGCTCAGCGCGGTAGTACCCGACTAATCGTTTGCCACTTGGGCTATCTTGAGCGATCACCAAGGCATCATTAATATCCTCTTGGTCTAGCAATACCGTTTCAATTTCACCCAACTCGATACGAAATCCGCGGATTTTCACTTGAAAATCATTACGTCCAAGGTATTCAAGTTGACCGTCTTGGTTCCAGCGCACTAAGTCACCTGTGCGGTATAGACGCTGACTACTGCCTGCCTCTTGAGCCTGATAGAATGGATTACTAATAAAGCGCTCAGTTGTTAACTC
>NZ_JAUOPD010000073.1 GCF_030546745.1 Thalassotalea sp. 1_MG-2023 | reverse complement strand
CCTTTTAGTGTTAAGGCAAAAGGCATGTTGTAGTGACTCGCTCCACTCTCTATCTGGTCTAACATCCACAAGCGTTGTTGTGCGTAAGACAAAGGAATTGTTTCACGGTTCTCGGTCGGCTCAATACGAGGCATCTGTTGTGACTCATCAGGATGACTTAAAAAAGCAATTAACTCCTTTTTGAACTGGCGAATTTGCTGAGCCAATTCTGCCGTTATGCTGCCCTTAGGTGACTTAGTCTTTAAAGACCCTTGTTCTACAAGAATGTGAATACCTTTTTCATTCAAGTTTTGAATTAGCTGTGACGCATTTACCATGAGAATTCCTCCAAATTTTCATCGTCATTCACCAATCGTGTGTTTTGTTGCAACACTAATAATTCGTCAATTAAACTAGCTTGTAGACTTAGCGTTGAAGACTGGAGTAATTGCGGTATAGAAACGTCAACATCAAAATGGTCACGAATCACATAAGTGAGCCTTGTAACCAGTAATGAATGCCCGCCAAGCATAAAGAAGTTGGCATCTCGGCTGATTTGCTCAACACCTAATAAGCCTTGCCACAACG
>NZ_JAUOPD010000072.1 GCF_030546745.1 Thalassotalea sp. 1_MG-2023 | reverse complement strand
AAGGTAACGGTATCGCGATTTATCTCGACGTAATCCACATCGCAGACAAGTGAAACAACGTTGCCATGCTCAACCATTACCCCTTTAGGTGTACCAGTTGAGCCTGAGGTATACATCACATAAGCTAACTGCGTCGGCTCACTAACCAGTGATAAATTCCTCGTTGGCTGCGTTTCAAGCTCGGCCTGTACCGTTATATTGTCTAACGCCATAACCGTCGGCGATGATAACCAAGGTGCATCCGCTAGCGCTTCAATCGTCAATACCGTACGTAACGCAGCATCGTCCAACATCATCGTTAGTCGCTCTGTTGGGTAATCGGCATCAAGTGGCACATAAGCACCTCCAGCCTTCAATACCGCTAATATCGCAACCATCAATTGAGGCCCACGTGGTAAACAAATACCGATTAACTCTTCTTTTGCTACCCCTCTCGCCTCACGAAGGTAATGTGCTAACTGATTAGCTTGTGTGTTAAGCGCTTCGTAACTTAACTGCGTACCTTCACCGACTACTGCAATAGCATTTGGCTGCTCAGTCGCTTTCGCTTCTAATAATTGATGCAAGCTTTCATTTG
>NZ_JAUOPD010000071.1 GCF_030546745.1 Thalassotalea sp. 1_MG-2023 | reverse complement strand
CCAGCACCGCCGACATATAGCTCACCTGTAACGCCAATGGGGACTTGCTGTTGATTGGCATCTAGCACGTATGCACTACTATTATCAATCGGCTTACCAATATTAGTGTTTCTAGACGCAAGGTCTACTTGACCTGAAGTCGCAACAACTGTGCTTTCTGTTGGCCCGTAGTTGTTTATTAAAGAAAACGAGAGGTTTTTAAATTTAAGGTTAGGTAACGCATCTCCTCCGACTAAAAGAAATCGTAATCGACTCGAAGGCACACCTTTGCTATTTAGAAATTGCAGCGCTAATGGTGTTACGAGAAAACAGTGTGTAACACCTTTAACGTTAAGATAGTTTGGCAACTCATCAATATCCAACAATCTTGCGCTGTTGAGTTGAACAATGCATCCGCCAGATAACAGATAAGGCCATATTTCCCACACAGAGGCATCAAATGCAATATTCGCTGTTTGTGTACCTATAGAGCTACTATCAACACTGAAAGCTTTCGTGTGCCAACTGCATAATGCTGTGACACTCTGATGTTCAACCATGACACCTTTAGGTGTACCGGTAGAGCCTGAGGTATAGATTACGTATGCTAGCTGCTCAGCTCTG
>NZ_JAUOPD010000070.1 GCF_030546745.1 Thalassotalea sp. 1_MG-2023 | reverse complement strand
AATGCTTCGTCGGCTAACCCTTGCTCTTCTCTTAGATAACGAGCCAATTGATTCGCCTGAGCATTCAACTCGCCATAGCTTAACTCTACGTCTTCATGCACTACGGCAATATGCTCTGGGTGCTTCGCCGCTTGAGCTTCAACAAGTTGATGCAAACAAACGTCAGGAAGTTGAGTATGTGTACCGTTCCAGGCATTCAACTGTGTTATGTCTTGCTCACCTAGAAGAGACGCGTCTCCTACCGCCAATGTTGGCGTTTCAATCATCGCCTTGGCAAAGATTGCAAAATGCTCTGCCATACGTGCAATACGCTTAGCAGTGAACAGATCACGATTGTATTCCCAAGCTAATACCAAGCCTTCTGCTGACTCCGCTGCCGTCAACGACAACTCATACTTCGCTTGTGATCCCGCCTCGGCCATCGGCTCTATCGTTAGCCCATCAAGGTTTAACGGGCCTCCGCTATCTTCACTGCTCCACGACAACATGATTTGGAATAAAGGACTGTGCTGTGTAGAGCGCTCAGGTTGTAGTACTTCAACGATCTTCTCAAACGGCACCTGCTGATGTGCATACGCGTCGAGCAACATTTGACGACTATCTCGTATTAATATGTCCAACCCTTTGTCAGATGAAATATCACTGCGCAAGACCAAGGTATTGACGAAAAA
>NZ_JAUOPD010000007.1 GCF_030546745.1 Thalassotalea sp. 1_MG-2023 | reverse complement strand
AGCTATAGTTGCTGCTATAGCTTGGGTCTCACTTTACCGAATAAGTTTAAGTTTGGTGGGTTTATTATCCATACAAGAAAATAAACAAGGACTTAAAACAGTTTGTTGTTTTTCGTTCCTCAAATTTTAACAAACAATTTTAAGCCTGTTATTTAGGCATTAGCTATTTCGGAGAGTATGTGGTGCGCAAGGAAGTAAAGCCTAAAGAACGTAATGAGTTTTCTCAATATATAGCAATATTTCTATCAGTCTTATTTACTACTTATATGAAACGAACTGTAGAAGACAATTTTACTGATTTACAAGAGCTATCATTCCTGATGAGATTTAGGTTTATATCTAATAATATTTATCCCGTTCCATTACTTAATTTCTAAATTAACTGATTGGCTATATTCTAGCAGTGGCTAGAGCAATAGCTAACAAGGGTTTTCAGGACAAATTACAGTTGGCTTTTTGTTTGTGCTTCACTTATTCTAGCCAATTGCAATTTGCCTCTTAGTGATACGTTATATTTTCTGTGCTATTTGAGAGGTGGGGTATTCAACTATGCTGATAAACATTAATGATTACTCCTTACAAGGCCGAGTAAATAATTCCGACTCATATCTAACTTTAAAACCTGCGTCATCATTAAGTAATTGGGTACAGGAATATTGGCAACTTAATGTTCCAAATGGTAAGTATTTTTATCGTAGTGTTCCTGATAATTGTGTCGACCTAATAATTAACCTTTCATTTCCTGAAGAAGTTTTTATTGTTTCCCCATTCTCCTCGGCTAAAGTGTTTGAAATGATAGGGCCTGTTTCATATTTCGGTATTAGGTTTCGTATACTAGGGCATCAAGGAATAATACAGATCCCTTTGGGTGAATGGAGCAATGACGACAACGTCATAAGCGACATACTACCTGAAAATTTTTTAAGTGCTTTATGTAATAGTAGTTATCAGGTCATGTCATTTCAAAAACGCTGTGAGTTTCTATCGAAAATATTGCTTGATGACATAAATTATTTCGAAATTGATCGTAGATTAATGCGATATATTTTACATTGTGATCGAAATATTACCTCTAATATTGACATATCTAATAAGCAGTGTTCTGAGTTTGGAGTATCTGCTAGGCACCTGCGTCGATTAACTTCTCAATATTTAGGACTTTCGCCTAGAGAATTCGCTAAGGTTTTTCGTTTTCAAAAAACATTACGCGCTATGAATGCGGCGAATTGCCCCAATGTGTGGGCTTCTTACTATTACGATCAACCGCATTTTCATCGAGACTTTAAAAATATGTCTGGTGTTACTCCAAACCAGTTTAGAACTATGTCCGCTTTGTACAATACAGATTGAATTAAAAGAATAATAATACTGTTTTTAGTAATCTAATCTCAGGAGTAAATAAAATGATTGAAGTAGACGTGATGTTTCCCGTAATGGTGACGAGTGATTTGGAAGCGGTGAAGACTTTTTATGAGACAGTTTTTGGGTTTACAGCCGTATTTTATGATTCTAATTTTTATCTTCATTTGATCTCACCCAACCATAATATCCAGCTTGGTTTTCTGTTGCCTAATCTTTCAAGCCAGCCAGAGTTTCTTCATCCTATAATGTCTCCTAAGGGGTATGTAATTTCACTTGAAGTCAAAGATGCAGCTATAGCATATGCGGAAGCTAAAAAAATGGGACTAAATTTTATAATGGCTTTAAAGCAAGAAGAGTGGGGGCAAATACATTTTATCATTCAAGATCCAGCAGGCTTTAGTGTTGATGTGGTTCAACATCTACAGCCTACAGATAATTAGTTTAAAAATGTAACAAGCTAATAAATAAGCAAATAACAGTTGGTTTTTGCTCCATCGTCGCGTATTTTAACCAACTGATACTTGCCCATTGTTAGTGCGTTAGCCGTCAATCAGGTTCCAATTAAGTATGTGTATTAAATATTATTAAGTAAAATTTTATGAAGTATACCTGTGTCATTTTTATCTTTGTGTTCAGTATTAATTATTGCTTAGCTGGTACCTCAGAAGACGAAGAGATCAGAGCTGTAATAAAAACATTTGAAGAGTCTATTCAAAATAAGGATAGAGAATCATTCTTGGGTTTATTTCTTGAAGAAGGAGTTTCTTGGGTTGGTGTTTTTTCAGAAAAAATTATGGAAGAACGAATTGCTTTAGTAAAAGAAATCAACAAGAAACAAAATAAAAACATAGAGGTAACTAGAAAGTTCTTATCCTCACCGTAAGATTTTATTGAAAGTATCATCTCCGAAGAAGGCCCTTCAAAAGAAGAGTTTAGTAATATACAAATTCACTCAGATAAAAATATTGCTACGGTTTATTTTGACTATGCATATTATAAAGATAATAAAAAACAAAACTGGGGGTCAGAAAGCTGGCAACTAGTACAAACAACTAAAGGCTGGAAAATCCAAGCAGTTTCTTTTTCTATAAACAATGATTAGGTGTTTGTGGAAGTAAACAGCTAACAAGGCTCAAAAGGACAAAAAACAGTTGTTTTTTCTTATTTTATCCAACTATTATTTGCCTCTTAGTGGGGCGTGAGCTAACTTACCATACCGTTCAGCATTACATTTCAAATAAAAGGATTTAACTTGAAGAAAATAATACTACTGTGTCTACTTGCTTCTGATTCTGCATTCTCTTCAAAGCATGATCACGAAAAGTTTTTTTTAGAAGCAATAAAAATTGGAAATCAGGTTCAAGAACAAACTAAAGGTAAAAGCTTAGCTGAGAAACTTCCAATCATTGAAAATTTTGCCAAAGAATATACTGATAGCCCTGTTGCTTTAGATATTATTATGCAAGATCTTGGTGTTCAATATTCGTTTGCTGGCTTACATAAAAAAGTGCTTATTGCTAAAGATTCAAGTGCTGAAAATGAAACTTTAGCTCTTGAAGACTTAACTAACTACAAAGTAAAAAGTGCAGAAAGTGAAATATTAAAACGCTCGCAACTACATCAAATTGTAATGTTCAATGAAGCTCATGATATTGCACAACATAGGGTACTAACGTACCGTATGCTTTCGGGGCTATGGAAGCAAGGATATCGTTATTTTGCGGCCGAATCTTTAAATAGTTCAGCTTCATCACAAGTTAATAAAGGATATGTCACTAACAATATTGGGTATTACACCCGTGAAAGCACCTATGCAAATCTAGTACTTAAAGCAAAAGAAATCGGCTTTGAAATAATTTCTTATGACCTACATAAACCTAGTAAACTCGATACTATCGATGAACGTGAAACTAACTCAGCATTAACAATCAAAGAAAAAGTATTTGATAAAGACCCTGATGCAAAAATCATCATTCATGTTGGTTATTCTCATATAAATGAAGAGGAATGGTTAGCTAGTAAACTTAAAAGCTTTACCAGCTTAGAAACGCTGACTATTGACCAAACAACACGGATAGAGCGAAGTAATACAGAATTTGAACACCCAACATATACAAAAGCGGTAAAAGAAGTAAGATTACAAGAACCATTTGTTTTTGTAAAAGGGAGCGAAGTTTGGAGTTCTGACTCAAGTAAATGGGATATCTCAATTTTTTGGCCAAGAACAAGTTACCTTTATGGACGCCCAAAGTGGGCTTCTTTAGACCGAGTTTATTACAACGTCACTACAAATGATTGTAAAAATACGTACCCTTGCATGGTTGACGTTTTTAAATTTAATCATAAAAATGAAGTCCCCTTAGACAGAGTGCTAATTTTATCTAAAAGTGACCAAAAATCAGTTTTTTTATCTCAAGGTGATAATATTATTGTAACGACTGAAAGTAATGGTAATCAGATTAATAAAATCAAGGTTAAGAATTAAAGTTAGCTAAAAAATTGTTAAGTAAGGACAAAATACAGTTTGGTTTTGCTCCTGCGTCGCTAATTTTAACCAACTATTATCAGCCCCTTATGTGGGCGACATGAAATGGAGAGTTAAGTGTTTATTGTATCCTTAACGTACACAACGGAATTATCAGAAGTTGATCAATATATTGAAGCTCATGTCACATTCCTTGAAAAATATTATGCAGCAGGTAAATTTATTGCTTCAGGACGCAAAGTTCCACGAACTGGCGGAGTAATTTTAATAAATGCGGCTAACGAGACTGAAGTGGACTCAATAATAAAAGAAGATCCATTTCATATTGCTAATGTAGCGAATTACGAAGTAACAGAGTTTATTCCAACTATGGCAGCGAAAGAATTTGAAGCCATTAAAAATTGCATCTAACAAGAGACTATGGCGTCAAGCTAATTTTAACCTTTTGCGCTTCCCACATTACACCCTCTCTGAGCATCGGATTTGGGAAGCTTTAAGGACCAATTGTATTCAAACTTCTGTTTATCAAGCTAGTATCTCTCGAACGGAATATTAAATTGAATTTGAGGTAACTGAGCAAACCTGCATATAGCAAGCGCGTAAAGCATAGGGCTGCTAAAGGTTGTTCAATTTGGCTTGGTTTGACATAACCACCAACTTTTGTCCGTTTAAGTTTGTGGTTATGAACTATTGCAAAAAAAAGCTGGTGTGAATGCATTTAAGTAACCAAGGCTTGAAGCATTTACTTAGATAAATTTTTTAATGTTAATAACGTTTTCGAAAATAAATATAGGAATACTCCTCATTAAAAGGAAAATTAAACGATGCGATTTACAGCTGTAATAATCAATCTTTTAGTGTTATTAAGTTTTAATGTACTGAGTCGTGAAAGTCCTGCTTTACAGACAATTAAGGCTCAAGCTAACCATTCTAAAATTAAAGTCCTTAATTTCGGTACTTTTCATTTTGGACCAACGCCTGATGCGCATAGCACTGAATTTGACGAAGAAGATAAAAACTTACAGAAAGAGGTAAGAGCAATCTCTAAAATGATTGCGAAGTTTCGCCCTACTATTATTTGCGTTGAGTCAGTGCCGGAAAAAAATGAGCAACTTAACTCATTATATCAACAATTTTTAAAGCACCCGTCTGAATTAATTACCTCAAGCGGTGAAACCAGTATGATCGCATTTGATGTTGCGAGACTAAACAATGTTGAAAAAATTTATGGTATAGATAATCACATGGGATATAACTATAGCGTGGGTGATTTTATTGAAAATAGTCCCGAATTAACCAATTCGATAGATCCAAAAACTTATTTAGAGATCACCAATAACCCATTTAAACATTATCCTGAACTTGCTGCATTAGACGAAAAATACGAGTCCCTTTCGTTACTTGAGAAGTTAAAGTTTATAAATCATCCAATATCTTTGAATGCTTCAATAAATGCTAATGCCGATAAACTGCTATATGTTGGACTGGATGATAATTTTGAGGGGGCAGACAATGCGGCTCTTTTTTATCACAGAAACATGAAAATTTACTCTAACCTTAACAGGATTAAAATGAATAAAAACGATCGAGTATTTATTTTAATGGGAGCGGCTCATACTGCTTTTTTAAGGGAGTTTATAAAGCGAAGCCCTAAATTTGAGATGGTGGATACTTTAGAGTATTTAAAAACTGAATAATTAAATTTTTATCTAATGTCGTGTAACAATAAGGACTGCTATGAGTAAGTGGCTATTTTTAAGTGTATTTTTTTTCATATCTACTTCTGTTTACGCTGAAATAAATAAAAGTTCAGCGTTTGCGGAAAAGTTGAACAAGGAAATACCATTAATTCTTGAGAAGAGTAAAGCTCGTGGTATTGCTATATCAATCGTCGACGGTACAAAGGTGGTTGGGTCATTTTATTATGGTGATGCAGATACTGATAAAAATTTACCCATTACCCAAAAAACAATTTTTAATGTTGGATCCATCTCCAAAGTTGTAACTGCTTGGGGCGTTATGAAATTAGTTGAACAAGGTAAAGTTTCGTTAGATGAACCTGTTAATCATTATCTAAAAAGCTGGAAATTATCTTCTTCGTCCTTTGATGTTAATAAAGTCACGCTGCGAAATATTCTTTCTCATACGTCAGGGCTATCGTTAAGTGGTTACAATGGATGGCGTGTTGAAGACCCTTTACCTACATTGATTGAATCTTTAAATGGTAATAATACGGCAGGTGGAGCGCTTAGCATTATTCATGAACCTAGCACTAAATGGTCATATTCTGGAGGGGGATATACACTCGTTCAATTATTAATCGAAGATGTAGCTAATCAATCGTTTAATCGTTTTATCACTGAAAACGTGTTGCTGCCGCTTGGCATGACAGAATCTTCATTTGAGATGGGGAATATTCCCCTAGAAAACCTTGCTCAGCCGTATGATGAGAATGGCAATAAAACGGGAATGGTATACTTCACTGAAACTGCTGCGGCCGGTTTTCTAACTACGGCTAGAGATTTAGCTACATTTAATCAAGCAGTATTGAAAAATGAAAATGGCGAGTACATTGGAGCAGATGTTTTATCCAATAACAGTATAGATGAAATGCTACAGGTACAGCCTCATACCGGCGGTCGTTGGAGTATGAGCTACGTTATAGATGCTGAAAATAATAGTTTAGGCTTTGCAGGTTTTAATAGAGGATGGACATCTTTAACACGGACCATAATAGATAAAAATATTGGCTACGTTATTTTGAATAATAGTAGTGTGGGCGGTGTAAATAATGAAATTGATCAACTGTTGCTTTCAATAATTACCGAAAATTAAAGTGTAATTCTTTACGTACAAGGAAGTTTGATGAGAATAATTGAGAGGGTTCGTTGGCTTATTGTCGCTTTTTTAGCTGTCTTTGGTTTTTATCTATCATTTATTCTTGGAATGGCTTTTTATGTTGTTGCTAATTATATGTGTCCAAATAATCACATGGTGTCTGGGATGTGCACTGCGCCATGGCACAATACTGTAATGGATGCGTTTTTGATACTATGCCCTGTTTTAGGTGCGGTATTGGTTGTGGGTTTTTCTTTTTTTATTGCCCCTAAGCATAAAGCTAAAATATCTAAACTGGTTTATCTAATTGGATGCGGTGTCTCATTTTATATTGCGTATATGAGTAGTCATTGGTGGGCATTTTTAGCGGTAATTGTAGCGGGATTTATGACGCTATTGCTAATCAATAAACAGTTCAACCAGCTCCGCTGATTGTTGATGTTTAACTAACGATTACACGTTAAAATCATTGGTTATTTTGTTTGTATTTTGCTAATTTTACCAGCTGTTTATGCCGTAATAAGGAGTTTTGACGAAAATGGAAATACCTGAGTTATCAATAATATTACTCAATTTGGTTATTATTTTAGTTTCGTATTTATCGATTTATCCAAAACTAGCTGGGAACAGCTTTAATAAAATATCATTTTATGATCTTTTTGCCTCAGGCTTTGCGTTTTTAGTTGTAGGCTTAAATTATTGGGGTACAGGGCATGAGTTTAACTTATTAGTGTTAAACACTAATTGGTTTTGGTTTACTTTAGTAATCTACGCAATTATCGAAATACCAATAATGATTTGGTACTTTAAAAAGCAAAAAGTTAAGTTCTGAATAAAATAAACAAGTTATTTTTAGCCTTTATACGGTTTAAAGAATTTGTACATAATTGCTAATGGAGTAATTTTTAATTACATTAGTTTTTAATATGGAGGGGTAATTATGAAAAACGTTAAATTTATTTATCTATATTTTTTATCTGGTGTTTTATTTTTGATTACAGCAGGGGCTTTTTATTCAACTGAAAATAGTAATCTTAGTCCCGTTTTCGCTAGTATTGGCTTCGCAATTATTTCTATTAGTTTAGTTCTTTTTAGTCAAAGTAAACGCTGTAAAACCCAAAATAATAATTCAGAGTGAAACCGTTTAATAAGCCACTCAAGAAGAGCAACTAACAGTTAGTTTTTGTTCTTTAGTCGTTTATTTTAATCAAGTTTATGTACCCATTTGAGAAGTGTTAGGCATTCCCAAAATTAAGTAGGTTATGGAAAACTTATGAGAAAGTATAAATATAAAATTGTAGATTCTAAAGACGTCGATTCAGCGGGGTTATTTAAAGGTAAGAAGCGTGAAGACGTAGAAGCATACCTTAATAAACTTGGCACAGAAGGTTGGGAACTTGTGAATGTAGATTTTCGTGAACTCGAAGGCCGGTTAGAATTTTCTGGCGTTATGAAAAAAGAAATATAAATAGCTCGTTATTGTAATTCCAATGGCTAATAAGGGTGTTCAAGTTGAACACGTAACAGTTTATTCGGTTTTGCCCAGTTCACTTTTTAGCAAACAATTATCAGCCCTGAAATGAGACATTGGTTTGAGTCACCGTGTCAAGTTAAATACACTGAACTTGGAACAATAAATCAAAGACATTATTATTACCTTTAAAATAAAATGCGTTAACACATAGAAGAAGCAAGTAAATTCGTCGGTTATCATGTTGACATGGCTAAGGCGGTTTTGACTTAAGTAAATTAGCATCACAGTTCCACATTATTACAAAATCTTATCGTTAATTATTACCGTTGCTAGCACATAGCAGACTTCAGCATATTTCTTGCGTAGTGCGACCTTCCTTTAATCTCTTTTTATGATGCAATGAAATGTCGCCTTTCGATACTTACACTGGAACTATCGTACTAGTTTTACGGACGGTGACTTAGCTGCTTTTATTCGGCGATAGTTATCATGGCCTAGCATCGCGATTTTTTTAGGACTGTTAATTGTGGAATGATTTATGGGTATCTAAGTCTATGAAAAATATGTTATGTTTGTACACGTTAACCTCTGATTTTTAATCATTGAATAAGCTAATTTTGGCTTAGCTTTTTAAGTTAACCTACGATAATGCAGGCTAGCCTCTTGGTGAGTCATTATGTCTAGTTGTAAAGGAGAATTCTGACTTTGATTTCTCAATTACCAAAATGGGTTGAGCTTGGCGCTTTCTTTTTGGCCGTGATTGCGGGTTGTATTAATGCAATCGGTCTTCTTGGTTTTGAGCACCAGTCTGTGTCTCATTTATCAGGTACTGCCACCTTACTTGGTACTGAGGTGCCAAATCTCTCATTTCAAAAAGTATTTCACCTTGTAGGTATTTTGTTTTCATTTTTAGCTGGCGCATGTATCGCTGGTTTTTTACTACATGGCTCAACGCTAAAATTAGGCAAGCATTACGATACAGCGCTACTCATAGAGGCTATTTTATTGTGTGTGTCTACATGGTTTTTAATATCAGGATCTTTTTACGGTCATTTTCTTGCTTCGGCTGCGTGTGGCCTTCAAAATGCGCTTGCCACAACATATAGTGGAGCAATAATTCGAACTACGCATGTCACTGGTATTTTTACCGATCTTGGAATAATGCTGGGTTCTATTTTTAGAGGACAAGCGCTTGATAGGCGAAAGGCAAAGCTATTTTTATTTATTATTTTTGGCTTTATTTTAGGCGGTACTTCAGGTGCATTGCTTTACAGTGAATTTATATTTAAAGCCTTATTAATCCCTGCGTTTATATGTCTAATAATGGCGGTGGCCTACCGTGTTTATTCAAAAGGTAACCGTTGAAATGAAATGTTGTCGGACTGATTTTCCGTTACGCTCATAACTAGTGCGAACGTGGACGTTTTAGCAAAATTAACTAAACGACATGTAAACTACGAATCATTGATAAAAGAGTGAATAGTGGCTGACTTTACTATCACTACATTTAATTTGCTACCGCAATTTCTTGTTGCTCCGTTGACAACATCTTCCTTTAATATTCTGCGCAGATATAAAGAGTTGTGGGTGAAAGTAGTCCTTAATAAAAATTTGGTAATTTTTAGGATGTGTAATTGTGCCTTTCTTTATTGTTTTAGTTGTTTTCAAGGTTAGTATTTCGCTAAACTTTAGAGATAATGCTCAGAACTTATTAAGTAAAACAAGCAGAACAACTTATAGTTGGCTCATACTTGTATTTATTAATTTTAGCGTATTGTATTTTTTCTAAACCAAGCTTTGGTTTTTGAAGGAGTTTTAACGTAAATGGGGTCACCTGAGTTATCAATAATATTACTTAATTTAGTTATTATATTAGTTTCGTACTTATCGATTTATCCAAAACTAGCTGGGAATAGCTTTAATAAAATATCATTTTATGATCTATTTGCATCAGGCTTTGCGTTTTTAGTTGTAGGCTTAAATTATTGGGGTACAGGGCATGAGTTTAACTTATTAGTGTTAAACACTAATTGGTTTTGGTTTACTTTAGTAATCTACGCAATTATCGAAATACCAATAATGATTTGGTACTTTAAAAAGCAAAAAGTTAAGCTCTGATAAAACTAATAAGTCATTTTTAGCCTTTAATTGATCTTCCCTCAATAATGTAATAGAAATAAGGTAAAGCAATGTACATTGGAAAATTTGCGGCATTAACTGGAACAACACCTAAAACTATTAGATTTTACGAGTCAATCGGTTTGATACCTGAGCCAAGTCGAAAAGGTAATTATAGAATTTATGATCATACCTATGTTGAAACTGTTAAGCAGATCAAAAGAGCACAAGATTTAGGTTTTAAGCTTTCAGAATTTAAGTTACTTATGCAAGGGGTTAATATAAAAAGAGGTTTACCCGCATCGGTGATAATCAAAGCGATAAGTATGAAGCGAGATCAGATAAATACCGAGTTTAAAAAACTACAGCGAATGGATGAGCAGCTTTTAGCGTTACAGAACGAATTAAAGAATACTGACTGTTAGGTTGACTCTGACCTATAGGGTAACGTTTACACTCTTTAACTAACTTAATGATGAGTTGTAAAAGAGGGTGTTATGAATAATCTTACCTATAGAAAAATAGTTAAAGCTAGCGCTATTTATGATGTGATTGTGACGTTTGGTTTTGCGTTTCCTATTTTGGTGGTGTTGAGTATTAATATGCTATTCAGCATTCACACACAATTTTCATTTTCTGGTTTAATGCCTGAGTTTCTACCTTTACATTTATTTTTTGTGAATTTAATGGGGAGCTTAGTTCTTGTTTGGTCAGTGCTTAGAATAACAAGGCCAAAGCCTATTTTTGGCCTATATGACAGCTTCGCTAGGTTTTTGTTTTCGTTTAATATGTTGTTTTATCTTTTAGCATATGACGTAACGGGCGTATTGTGGCTGTTTTTCGTGCCTGAGCTCGCTTGGGGCGTAGTGCAATTTTTTGGTTATTTTTATTTAAAAGACAAAACGCCAATTACGTAAAGCTAAAAGTACTAAAGTAGTGAGTTTTCTTTAAACTCACTACTTTTACGTCAATGATGATTATTGATTTAATTTTTATTCAATGCATTCGCCGCAATTTTAGGCGCAACTTTCTTTCCTTCGATCCAATAATCAAAAATAATAGACAAAGTACCATTTTGTTTTTTCATCGCAATCCAATTGGCCATAAATTGTTCAAAATCGTGATCGTACCTATTAATAGGGAAGGCCATAAAAAGAGGGGGTCTAACAGGTTTTGGAACAACTACAGTGTAGTCTGGGTGTAATAACGTCCAACCTGAAGCAGCTGCGGCACCAAATAACATTGCATCAATATGCTGATACTTTTCTTTAAAAAATAAACGTGGTGTAGAAATTTCCCATGCAGTGGTGTTAACGAAGCTATGCTGAACTTTGTCTTTATAAAAAAAGGTTTCAGGAATGCCGATAATGAGTTTGTTGTTATCGAAAATTTTTTGCCAATGAGTAAATTCTTCACGGCGCTCTGATTTAACGAGCAAAGCAATAGGTTGCGTTGAATAAGGCTTAGTAAGCGTGAACTGCTTCATATTGTCGGGAATAACCGGAATGCCGGTGGTTATATCTAAATAACCAGAAGCAAGGAGTGATTTTGTTTGATGGTGAAAAATTCTAACGTATTCAATCTCAACATTTAAATCTGCTGCGAGTAAGTTGATTATCTCAATATCGTGGCCAACCAGTTTGCCTTTATCATTGTGAAAAGAGTACGGTAAATCATCGCGAAAATAGCCAACGCGAATAAAGCCTCTTTGTTGTATTCGAGTTAAAACATCACTTGATGATTCAGTGTCGTTTATGCTTTCTTCAGGCTCAGTAAGATAACGAGATGGTGTAGTGGTAAAGATTAAATCACGTTGAATAAATTTATCGTAACCTTGATATTGCAAGCTTAATTGTTCAAAACTGACTTTTAATACCATAAAGCTTGTGATTGCTATCAAGGGTATTACGATCGCGTTTCGAATTAAATAACGCCATTTTATTTGATTTCTTTTAGCGAAATGACAAGCAATAATTAAAGGAAAACATACGGCAAAACTCACTGAAAGTAGGGCACTTAAACGGCCAACAATGAGATTTTCAGCCACTAAGAACAGCTCAAACATAGCACTAGAGACATTAAATAATTCTAGCAAGCTTGGCATGGCTACGGTCGCATTACTAAAAAGCTGTGGAACACCAAAAATGATGAGGTTGAAGTAATCGTCGGTTGAAATATACGCGCCCGATAACCAAGCCGAAAACAAAGTAAACAATAATGCCAACAGTTTGCCGCCAACGGGCAAGCTAAACACAATGGGTACGATAATACCTGGAATTTTAATTACCTCAGATGGGCAATCTTCTAATTCTGCTAATGCTTTTTTGGTGTGTTCAATAATAGCAGGTAATACTGCAAAAAAGCTGCCTGTAGCAAAGGCAGTGATCATTGCTACACGACAAATATTCACCGTTTGTCGATAACTAAATGGTGTGATAATAGCCACAGTTGCTGGAAAAATAATAAAGCCTAACAGTACCACCAAGATAACGGTTGTAACGATATATACGGTCAATCCTTCTAATAATGAGGGGTCTAGCGTTGCTGCAGCACGGTAACCAATACAAAAAATACCAATTGGTGCTAATTTCATCACTAAGCTAGCAATATTAGCTAAAGACGTTTGAAGGCTGGTTAGTACCAATAACGTATGACGTTTGCCTTTTATGGTCATCAACCCTACACCCACTAATAAACTGAATAAAACCACCGCAGGGATCACACCATTGGCAAAAGCGCTAAAAGGATTCGATGGAATAAATAGTTCAATGAAGCTGAATTCTGGCTGCGGTTTGATGGTACTCGCACTGTAAAACGAGGCATTTTCCCAATCAGGAAAGGCAATAGAGGTTAATAAAATGAAGAAAACACTGATTGAAATAAACCCTAAAAGTACCAGTACACTAAAACGTAAGGTTGATTTTGCCTTGGCAGGCGATAAGCCACCAATCCCCACTATCAGGGCCAATGCAATATAAGGTAAGGCTGTCATTTGTAATAGCATGACAAAACCGTTGGCGATTGAGTCAATACTGGTATGCATGGTGTATTGGCTACCAAAGGCTAATCCAAGAAACATCGCGATTAATATTTTCGCAGCTAAAGGTAGTTTAAGAGGGTTGAGCACGTGTTAATTGTCCTTAATGGAATTGACTTTAGGGAGAATAGACGTGATTTGAGCATTAATGGACCAGATTTTATTCATCTCAATTATCACTGTAGTAAAGGATAAATGATTGAACTGAATCTGTAAATTTGATCTAATGAATCAATATAATTTCGAATAATAGGTTTTTGTTCGTAATAGTTCCACAATGGCTAATAATACTCACCGTTTGCCATTTAATAATGAGGAGTTAGTTAGATGAAAGATAAGCAATTTAAAGCATGGGGGGCTACACGCTCAAAAGGCAAATTGAATTTTATCTTGATCAGCGGTGTTTTATCTTATGGTTTGCCAATGTTTATCATGATGGCCTTTGTGACCAAACCTTATGCAGAGGGTTTTTCATCTAAAGCGGCCATAATTCACTATATTGCTTGGCCTGTTGCAGGTTTTTTATTTGGTGTTACCGTATGGTATATAACTGAATACAAATATAAAAAAGCGTTAGCTAGTCGTACAAAACCTTAATGTTTTACCGTTTTTATTGTTACCTAGTCGGTTAATATTTCGTTGAGGATGACGCTTTATTTTTAAGGTTGATAAGTGTTAGGGTAGGCTTTAAATATCAATAGTAAAACTTCGAACTAGTCACCTTTAATGTTGAAATAAATAAGACATTTTATGGATGAATAACAACAGAATTTTTATGTATATCAAGCATTTTACAAAGGATTGAATATGAAAATGTTAACGTTAATCGCTATCACTCTTGCATTATTTTCAACGAATAGTATTGCGAAAAAATTTTATGCTGACGTTCAGCTTACGCATATTTCCCCACCGAGTAACGCTATTTGGCAACGTGAAAATAAAAATACTCCTAGATATCCTATAGCACTTGCTCGCTCTGGGCTTAAGGGGTGTTCAGTATTATCGTTTACGATTTCCGAAAAAGGTGAAGCTGAGAACATAGAAGTTATTAGCTCTGTACCAAATAAGCACATTGGAAGGCATTCACGTAAATTAATTAATAACTGGAAATGGCTACCAACACCAGAAACAACTAAACCGGCTTCTGAAGAAAGAGTCTTACGGTTAGATTTTTGTATGGGTGGCGAATCTATTGAGCAATCTCAATCTGCGTGTAAACAACAAACACGATTAGTTTGCGGCTGATATATCAAAGTAGTTTATAAGGCTTTCAACCGTTAAGTTTTATAATGTTTTTTTTAACTAACGATAAAGTTGGAGGATACATGAATATTAAAATCCACCGTATCTATGAAGACGAATTACCACAAGGTTTTCATGCTCTTGTTGACCGTTTATGGCCTCGCGGCATATCTAAAGACGAAGCAAAGCTTGATGATCATTGGAAAAATTTAGCCCCCAGTAGCGAGCTACGAAAATGGTTTGATCATAAGCCAGAGAAGTGGAACGACTTTAGAAAAAAATACATGAGCGAGTTAAGTGAAAACAAAGAACAAGCGAAAGAATGTTTAGAAAGTGTAAGTCATAAAAACCTTATTTTATTGTATGGTGCTAAAGATAAAAAATATAGTCATGCACATGTCTTAAAAGAATACTTAGAAAAATTAATTTAAGCTTAGTACCGCATTTATATTATTGAGTGCCACAGATCCTAGTAACGTGAAGATAATCAAAAATATAGCGACAGATACTTTATCTACAACAATGAGACAGTATGAAAAGACCAAAAGTTGTCGCGTTAAGCGGGGCTTCGGGCTCTGGTAAAACAGCCTTAGTAAAACAGTTAGCAAGTAGACTCAGTTGCCCATATTTATTGTTTGATGATCATAAAGATACAAACACATACCCTGATGATATGAAACAATGGTTACAAAGTGGTGCAGACGTCTCATTGATTAAAACACCAATGTTAGTCAGATCGTTGGAACAGTTACAATTAACCAACAACAGTCGCTATATTTTTATTGAAGAACCTTTTGGTAAGCAACGTGATGCTATCTCAAGCTTTATTGACATCGTTGTGTTATTAGATCCCCCGTTAGAGCTGTGTCTAGCACGTATTATAAAAAGACATATGGAACACTCTCATTCAACAGAGACTCTTTTCGATTATCTTAATAAATATGAAGATCACTTAAGGGATATTTATATAGCAGTAACAGATCAAGTAAGAAAAAGTGCTGATTTGATCATTAGTGGAAAAGCGTCAGTAAATGAACATTGTGATCTTGTTAGTAATTGGTTGTACGAAGAAGAGCTAAAAAAACATGAATAAAATTGTTATCTTTTTGTTGAAAATCAACCTTCTACTTAGTAATTATCTGTATGTAACTTCTATCATTATTGATGTTTTTAAGCATGATGTTGTATTTTCTACTACGCTAACGCAAGAAGAGGATCGGATGTGCCGCAAGTTACACTGCTGAGTACAACTCTACTGCGGAATTATTTTTGCTCTTTAAATAACAAGCTGTTGCATAAAGGTGTTTTCTTAGGAGGTTAAATGTTCATTATTGAAATTATCGCTATTCTGTCTTGTGTAATTTTTGCTGGGATTGCGATTTATATCAATGTAGTAGAGCACCCAGCTCGCTTAGCCTGTGGAACAGAACTAGCCATGACTGTTTTTGGACCAAGTTATCGACGTGCAGCTGTTTTACAGGCCTCTTTAGCGATAATTGCCACAATAATGGGAATAGTTTTAGGCGTTAATTCTGGAAATACTTTATGGTTTGTCGGAGCTTTGTTCATTTTTCTGGTAGTCCCGTTCACTTTTATTGCCATAATGCCAACAAATAACCAGTTACTTGATGCGAATAATTCTTTAACTCAGAGTGAAAATGACGTTTTATTGAAAAAGTGGGGACGTTTACATGGAATGCGTAGTGCTTTAAGTTCGGTGGCGGCAATTTTATATGTACTTCTCAGTGTGAACAATTAACGACTTTTATTAGAGCTTGTTGACCTTTTGAAATTAAATTTAGTTGAGCCCAAAGGGTGGCTTTTTTCACTAATAGTCCGTTATTGCTTTTTCATGCGGAATAACTCCACATTAATCGCAATGCCTTTTCTAAATATCAATAAACCGCTGCAAAAATAAACGCGAAAGCTCAATAGTCTTAATAAAAAGAAATACGTTTGAAAAGTAACCCTAATGTTTTGACTTCTAGCATTAAAAAGTAGACGTTCATAATTGGCTATGTATTTTTACCTTTTATTTGATATGGTACTGTATGTTTTTTGAGCGAGAATTAAATTAAAGCTAATACATAATAATAATCAAGGAGAGACTTATCAAAACTATATTGAGTTTTCTATTAAGTGCGGTATGTTGGGCTGGTATTGCCGCTGGAAATTCTTTTCAGCAATTGGCTAATTTTACGAGTCAACAATTAACGGAACATTTGTTTGTCGTTAAATCTAATAATTCAAACACCAATGTTGGGGTGTATATAGGTGAGGCGTATACTGTGTTAATTGATCCTGTGGTTGGTAAATCTAATAATGAAAAGTTAGTGAATGCGATCAAAAAAATAACAACAAAACCCATTAAGTATGTACTAAATACACATAGTCATAGGGATCATACCGGTGCAAATTCATTTTATATGGAACTTGGTGCTACGATTATTTCAAATAAAAACGGTATCTTTCATGAAAATAACACGCGAATAACGACGGACAAAAAACACTCACTAGAGCTAGGAACCGACACAATAGATTTATACCCTTTTATTTCTCATACCGCTGATGACGTTCTTATTCATTTTCGTAACAGTAATACAATTTTCATGGGCGATACGTATATGCATAAAACATATCCACATGCTTATGTTGGTGGTAGTAAAGGACAGTTTAGCATTATTAATAAAGCTCTCTTATTAGCAAATGAATCAACAAATATCGTTACGGCTCATGGACGCTTGACGGCTCAAAAATCAGAGCTTTCAAGTTTTAAACAAAAAGCAACCTTGTGGTATAGCAAAATAGCCGAGCTCAGTGCGCAAGGTTTATCGGTTGATGCAATTTTAAATAATGAAGAACTAAAAGAAATTAGTAAAAAGTTTAGGCCATTTTCTGTCGGTTTTTTTAATCAGCAAGTGAAAAAAACAATTAAAGCTGAACAGGCAATGTCAAAATAACCATTAGTACTAACTGTTTTATTATGCGTGTTAATGGCTGCTTTTAATGCATCGTGACGTGTTTGGTGGCGCAACGTTCAATTCATATAGAGTTATTTTTAATGCTATTGTGCTACCGCAAGTTTTACAAGTATAGACGCTAAAATCCTAATCGATTTTTGTTAAGTAGCCTTAGCTATTCAAATTGTATTTACTGTTTAACTCATATTAAATCCAAGTGAGTTTCAAGAAGGATAACTTATGAAAACAATTGGCCTATTAGGCGGTATGAGCTGGGAAAGCACAGTAGGTTATTATAAAGCGATCAATGAAGGAGTTAGGGCTGAACTGGGGGATTTACATTCAGCAAAAATTGCAATGTATAGTGTTGATTTTTCCCCGATTGAAAAATTACAACATTCGGGGGATTGGCAAGGCACTGCGGAAATACTTGTAGATGCGGCGAAGAACGTTGAATCAGCAGGCGCTGATTTTTTACTTATTTGTACTAATACTATGCACAAGGTTGCACCACAAATTGAAGCTTCGATAGCAATTCCAGTATTGCATATTGCAGATGCAACTGCTGAGGTTCTTGTTGCCAAAGGTATTAAAAAAGTCGGGTTATTGGGCACAGCCTTTACAATGGAGCAACCATTTTATAAAGGCAGGTTAAGTGAAAAATACGGTTTATCAGTAGTTGTTCCCAATGAAAGTGATAGACAGATTATTCATAATGTTATTTATACCGAACTGTGTTTTGGTAAGTGCTTGTCAGCGTCTAAGGCGGAATATTTAAGAATAATTAATACGTTAGCTGAGCAAGGGGCAGAGGCTGTAATATTAGGGTGTACTGAAATAGGTATGTTAGTTCAGCAACAAGATACGAGCGTTACCCTGCTCGATACTACTTATATTCACGCCCAAAAAGCGGTTAAAGCCGCGATATAATAATCATCACTAAGCATTTGGTATTACTAACCTTGGGTGAGCTTTCTTTTTATGTTAGCCTTTTGATGAATCAATAGACAATAAGCTTGCTCAGAATGTGTGATGTTTATCGTTAATATTGAAAATTTAATGTTTAAATTCAATACGTAAATCTACTGTTTTTAGGTTGATTTACGCCTCATGAAAAGGAATTATCATGAACAAATTCTTGTTAATCTTATCTTTATGTTTTACTGCGTCAGTTATGGCTAATGAGCCATTAGATGCAGGGAAAGCGTGGTTAAATATTATTGATAAAGCAAATTACACGAAAAGCTGGCAAGAAGCAGATCCTTTATTTAAAGAGCAACTTGCCAAACAAAAATGGGATGAGGCACTCAAAGGTGTTCGTACTCCTTTGGGAAAGGTGAACTCACGTGAAGTTTTAACCCACAAAGAATATGATTCATTACCAAATATGCCTAAAGGCGATTATATAGTGATCCAATATAAAACGAGCTTTTCCAATAAAAAGGAAGCGGTTGAAACGGTAACATTAAGTAAGAGTAGTGGGCAGTGGCGTGCGGTTGGCTACTTCATTCAATAATCATTAAAGAGCGTTAGTTACGTTGTATTTGAGCTGTTACAACGTAACACAATTAGATTCCACGCTATCCTTTACTGTGTAATTGAGTAATCATAACGCATGATAGGTGACTCTCTAGTTTCAACTTTACTGTGGGTTTACTTATGTCATAACACTGTTGCCTCTGTTTGAGTATTTTCTATATCATGCAGCAGCGTTTGTATTTTTTCCCACTTTCGCACGGACATTGAGAATTTCGTGTTAATTTTTCAATCTCAACTTGCTCTATAATGTCACCAGATTCATATCGCCATTGGTTATCTTCAACAGTAAAGCGTGATTTTTCAGACATTTGACAATACATATCATCAACGATAAAAAATGCGGTAAAGGTCACCGTTGGTAAAGTCGAGGGCTGAGCGTTAAGCGATCTTTGCATGAATTCTTCTCGTGAAATGTTTTTAGCATTATGTATCACGAGCTTTAACCATTGAGTTTGTTGGCACCATGCTGAAACCTCAGCCTTTAAATTTGCCACCTTTTGAGCTGAAGCATATGTGTTACATAAGTAGTCAACATTTTTCACAGCATAGCTGTAAAATCTAGAACGCATTAGCTGTTCTGGAACATTGGCAACTCGACTGCCTTCAACAATAGGTTTACAACATGCGTTTTCGTTTTGTTTGCTGCCACAAAGACAAAGCATCACTATCACCCTGAAATAGAATTGAGCGCTATTTTATGGTGATTCGAAATATTTGCAACCAACCTAGTGTTAATGGATCGTTTTATTGTTTGTTAACACCACACATTCTGTTTTACCTAAACGTGCGTATTTTTGTAACTCTGCAATTTCCTGTTGTTTTAAGCAAGGGTTGCATAACACGACAGCTGAGCAGTTTCCTTTGCATAATGCAGATTTAATATTGTCAAAACTGACAGGAGTCTTGGTGGTATTTACTTTCAAAATTTTGCTTTTATCTAAATGAGGTAGGTCATTTAATGCTGCAATCGCTTCACCTTCTGGATTGACTAAAAGTACCCATTTTTTGTGAGACGCATGTCGCTGACATATATCTACATATTGCATCGATGCTTGATTAACTTCATGAATTGATTGCACATTAAGCCAGTGTAATTGGCGCTTAGTTGTTGTTAAAACGGTTGTTAAATTGCTCATACTGTTCACCTGTACATATACTGTATAAAACAACAGTATATGTATTTTTAACGTAAATCAAGAAAAATATCTCAATTTTTTTGAGGGTTAGCGAAAGGTATACTTTTTAATATTTCAGCTTTTCTTTATGAGAAGTATTCAATAGCCACAACGTGTATTTAAGATCAAAAATCGTCAATACGGTTGTCATGGTAATAACACGTTCGATTGTGAAATGTTTGTTTTTAAGGCGATTACGAGGTTTAATTTAAATGTGCAAAAATTCAATCTGTTATCAATTAATACAAATAGCATTCAAGTTTCATAATGTTAGGGGGCATCATGAATGCAAGAGGAAATATCGTGAATTTGATGATTTAGTTAAGACGACTAAGTTCGTTAATACGGCTTTTCGTTAACAAGATATAGCATTTTTTGTAGGCGGAAGCTGCTTTTTTGTCTGGTGAAATATGTAAATATTGCCACCGACAGTTATTCTCGCGGTAAGTAATAAAGTTACGTTGTGAACGCTTAAACATATTTAATGCCGCTCTTCGACCAGTAACAATAGAAAATTCTTCCAACACAAATGTTTGGTTATTAATCCACGTTTGCATTTCTTTATCTACGTTTTCTTTTACACTGTCAAAACACATTGAAAGTTCGTCAACCTTGTTATAGTTTTGTTCACAATCTTCAATTGTTTTTTCATTCACAGCACTTGCTTGATAACTAATGATGCTTGCAATGCATAGCAGTGAATAATGTGTATATTTACGTATTAGCTTCATTACGCAGGTAATACCTTTTTGTAAGGTTTAACGGTAACATTTTTATACACGCCGGCATCAATGTATGGGTCATCATTTGCCCATGTTTGTGCTGCTTCAAGGCTATCAAAGGCTGCAATGATTAATGAACCCGTAAAACCAGCGTCTCCTGGGTTTTCACTATCAATCGCAGGGCAAGGACCCGCCACTAATAATCGGCCTTGTTCTTGGAGCAAAGATAATCGTGCTAAATGTTTATCTCGAACGGTCATTCTTAATGCTAAGCTGTTTTCTATATCTTCACTATAGATCAAATAATACATTTAATATCTCTTACTTTGGATCTTTTGGGGATTCTGATTCTTCTTGAGGTAAATATTTATAAATAGCAAAAATGGTTGAAATAGCAAAAACAAACGTCATGCCCATTAAACCAAATACTTTAAAATTCACCCAAAATTCTTGAGAATAATTATACGCGATATATAAGTTGAGTATCGCACAAAGCGCAAAAAATATTGCCCAAGATAGGTTTAATTTTTTCCAAATTTTTTCAGGAAGAGCTAAAGACTCACCCATTAATTGTTTGATCAGGTTTTTACCAAAAAAGGTATCGCTGATAATAAGTACACTGGCAAATAAACCATTAATGATTGTTACCTTCCATTTGAGAAATTGGTCGTTTTGGAAAAAAATTGTTAGGCCGCCAAAAATAGCGATAAGTCCGAAGAAAACCCATTGCCTTTTCGGGATCGGTTGTTTACGGATAACAAACGATAAAAGATGGATAGCAGAAGCGATAATCAACGCACCTGTTGCCCAATAAATGCCGGCTATTTTCCAAACAATAAAGAAAACAATAAGTGGAAGGTATTCTAAAAATGCGTGCATACGAAAGTTTGTTGTTGACTGATAATAAAGATTCTATCTAAAAGCGGGCTAGATCTCCAAACTTTAATTGTAGAAATAAAACCCGCTTATTTACGCTATAACGTCTTTCATACACTAACGCGCATTTATTTTTCGCTTTGTGGATACCCAAAAGGGTTACTTATACTGTGAGCAGGTTCTGTAAACCACTTAGCTCCTTGCTCTGTCATATAAAAGTGATCTTCTAAGCGAATACCAAACTCTTGTGGAAACACCAGCATAGGCTCATTAGAAAAACACATACCTCGTGCTAATGGTGTTTGCTCACTTCTTACTAAATAAGGCCACTCGTGAATATCCAATCCAATACCATGGCCTGTACGATGTGGACAACCCGGTGTTTGATAGTCAGGGCCTAAACCTTGGCTAGTAAGGAAATCACGGGCGGCAATATCAACAACACCGCAAGGCTTACCAATATGTGCGGCATTAAAGGCGGCAATTTGCGCATCCTTTTCTACTTGCCACATTTTTCGCTGCTTGTCGGTTGCTTCACCAAACACATAGGATCTTGTTATATCAGAATTATAGCCATGAAGTTGGTAGCCAGTATCAATCAATACCATATCATTTTGCTCAAGACTTTTCGGGGTTTTTACGCCATGAGGATAAGAAGAGTCTTGACCAAATAACACGATGCAAAAATAAGAACCGCTCGTTGCGCCAACTGCGCGATGAGCTTGATCAATAAATGCTTCCACTTCTTGTGTGGTAATACCAACACGAAGAATTTTTGCAACAGCTTTATGCACTTCTAACGTCATGTTCATCGCTGTTTGTAATATTGCTATTTCGTGATCAGATTTTTGCATGCGGCAACCCGCGGTAACTGGCTTTGCATCAATAAGTTCAAGGTTATTAGCGACCTTTTGAATACCATTTGAGATGAAAAAAGCAGTAGATTCGTCAATGGCTAATGTTTTGCAATTAGGTACGATATCGCTAAGGGTGTCTACGCAACATTGAAAAGGACTTTCATGCTCATGCCACCCTTGAACATTGCCTTCAATCACCATGTGTTGACGTAAAGTGTCAATTTCAAAATGGGGTGCTATGTAAGTTACTGAGCCATTTTTAGTTAAAAGGGCACCTACTAAGCGTTCGCTTGCATACCATTTTGTACCGGTAAAATAATGAAGATTTGTGCCTGCGTTTAAGTAAACTGCGTCAATGTTGTTAGCTGACATTAGCTCAGTCGCTTTATTTATTCGTGCTTGGTACTCTTCAATGGAAATACCAGGCATAGTAGGAGCAAGACTTTTAAGCTTCTCTAATTCAATTTCGGCTGTTGAGCCGCCAATTCCAATTGTCATGATTTTTAACTCTACATTGTCGATTTAAGCAAGGGCAGGATTATGCCACGATAATCGTCACAATGAAATATCGTATACAGTATAAAATGATTTCGGTTGTGGCGTTTCAGTGTTAATACATAATTGTTTCTAGTGTATTAATAAGGCAGGGAAAATCTTCTTTATTATCATTAAGAGGTGATCACGGGTAGGCAGGCTAGTCGCTTTATTGTTATTGTGTAAAAGGAAAAAACAATGCTTTGACTCAACCTTTAGAATGTGTACAAAATGAGAAAATAATACGCCATGAGATTTAAACGTAAATATTCTGTTCTATTAAAGAATACCATGCGGCTGCATTATTCTAGCCAACGGATATAGGGATAACCATGAACGTTAAAAAACAAGTTTCTGCTGACAACAAAGTCGTTACCATTTCAGTTGAAGAACGATTCGACTTTTCTGCTCATCAAGCGTTTAAAAGTGCTTATGTTAATGAAAATGCCTCTGGAAGTTTATTTATATTAGATTTGTCAAAAGCATCTTATATGGATAGCTCGGCTTTAGGGATGATTTTATTACTTAAAGATCATGTTGAAAATGTATCAGGACAATTAAAAATCTTTAAACCGAATGATGCGGTCAATAAAATTTTGGAAATAGCACAGTTTCATCGCTTGATGACAATTGAGCGTTAATATGAGCCAAGTGTTGGGTAATGCAAAGCTTGCTCTCGTTGTTGATGACTCAAAAATGCAACGTACCGTACTTGGTGTTCTGCTAAAAGAAGAGGGCTATCACGTGCTTTGCGCCGATGATGGTGCTCAAGCAGTTTCAATGTATATCAAGTATCAGCCTGATCTTATATTGATGGATATCAATATGCCTGTGATGAATGGATATGAAGCAGCAAGAAAAATAAAAACATTGACCCATGAAAATAGCTTATGTCCATTAATTTTTATCACCAGTATGGCAACAGATCAAGCTTATATCGAAAGTATTGAAGCAGGTGGCGATGGTATTTTAGTCAGGCCGTTTTCTCCCGAGGTATTTAAAGCAAAAATAAAATCAATACAACGTATTAGCGACTTAATTACCAAGAACAAAGTATTACAGCTAGCACAGCAAAAAGATGTCGAACTAGCAGAACAATTGATGTCAGGTGTCATTGAAGCTAGAAATTTTGCCCAAGATAAAATAGGTATTCTTAAGAAAGCAGCTACGTTATTTAGTGGTGATGTACAACTCACTGCACGTTGCCCTAATGGCGATGTAAATGTGCTATTAGGAGATTTCACTGGTCACGGTTTACGCTCATCTATAGGCGCAATACCACTCTCTGAAACCTTTCGCACGATGACGAAAAAAGGCTTCACGCTATTAGAGATCATTAGTCAGGTAAACCAGCAATTACATCAACTATTACCGACTGATCTATTTTTAGCAGCAGCATTTGTGACGGTATCTAGTCATGAAAATACCGTTTATATCTTTAATGCTGGTATACCCGATGCGTATATTTTTGATCAATCAGGGGGGATTAAACAGCGTGTACCTTCTCAACACCCACCGATTGGTGTGCTACCAGCTTTAATAAACGATGCGAGCTTGTCGGTTATATCTGTTGAAGAAACCGATCGTGTAGTGTTAATTAGTGATGGAATTATCGAGGCACGTAATCCACAAGGCGAAATGTTTGATATTGAGCGGTTTGAACGTGTGGTATCGGCAGGGATTTCTCATGGAAACATCACAGAAGAAGTATTAAAGAGCGTCAATCAATTTTGTCAAGAAATGCCACAAGAAGATGACCTTTCCCTAATCGACATTCCATGTGGCGGTTGGCAACAACCTCATGTTATTAATACTTCACAAGTAGCAAGTGAACCTGACCAGACAAATACTAATATAGACGCGGCATGGCATTGGCGGCTTAAATTAATGGGTAGCAGGCTCTCTCGTGTTAATCCTATTCCCATCGCAATGAACCAGATACAAGAACTTGAAGGAAGCGCAGAGCATTGGCAAAGTTTATTAACCATTTTGACCGAGTTATTTGTTAATTCACTTGATCATGGCGTCTTAGGTTTAGACTCTACAATGAAATCAAGTGCTGATGGTTTTGCGGAGTACTTTTTAGAACGTGAACAGCGTTTAAAATCTCTTACCGAAGGATTTGTAGAAGTTAATTTAAGCTATTATCCGCTTATCTCAGGTGGGCGTATTATTATCGCTATTTCTGATAGCGGTAACGGTTTTAATGTAAAAAATTACCATGGCATTGTTAGCAAACAACAGCAATATAAGGCTGAACATGAGTTAAAATTAAGCGGTAGAGGTATTCATCTTGTAAGTCAATTGTGTGAATCGCTACAGTACAGTGATCAAGGAAATCAAGTTCAAGCAACTTATGTATGGCGATAATAATTGTAATGTTTATTAAATACATTAGCCCGTGCTGCTATATTTAATGAACTATTGCGTTTTAACATAACGCAAAGTATACAGACGGTAAGAAAAACAATAAAACATGCATCAAATTTCATCTACAGATAAACATGATAAACCAATGAATATAATGATTGTTGAAGATAATCGTATCAATCAAATGGTATTAAAGGGTGTGTTATCTAACATGAATGTAAATGCAACCACTGTTAATAATGGTCAGGAAGCGCTTAATTTATTATCAACCTGTGTTGATAAAGACCAGTATGATCTTATTATTATGGACTGCCAAATGCCGATCCTTGACGGCTATCAGACCACACAAGCGATCAGGCGAGGAAAGGCAGGTAAAAACAATCAAAATATTATTATTATAGCCATGACAGCTAGCGACTTAGCTAGTGATAGAGAAAAGTGTTTATCGGCGGGAATGAACGATTATGCAACCAAACCGGTAGATTCAGATGTATTGCAAATGAAATTATGTTATTGGTTAGGCGCAAGGTTGCAAGAAAACGAAGTATCGGAACAGGAGGTTACATCAGTTTCCCAATATTTTGAGGTTAACCAAGACGATACTCGCGAGAACGATATTTGGGATAAGGCTCAATTTTATCGACGAATACAACATAATGAAAAGCTTGCCAAGAGATTACAATCGTTTTTCCTTGAGGAAGCCCCATTACTTATACAAGAAATTAATAAAGCGGTTCAAGAAAATGATATGGCAAGCGTGATGGTAAATATACATAAATTAAAGGGTATGAGTGTTAATTTGAGCGCTAATAAACTGGGTAAGGTAGCAAGGCAAATTGAGGCCGCTATTATTAACAAAGTCGATTATAATCAAATGGTAATACTGACCCAGCACTTAGAAAACGTTTATCAAGATTTATACAATAAAGTAAAAAATTCAAATAGAGTATGATAAACGAATTGAATAGTAGCTATTTTTCTAGCATTATCAATGTTAATACTCTGCAAAAACAGGTACATAAATGATTAAAAACGATCAGTATACGGTTATGGCTATTGATGATGCTAAAGACACATTAATGCTATTAGAGTTTGATTTATCTGAATCAGGGTATGAAGTTTTAACGGCAGAATCTGGCGAGCAAGCGTTATCATTACTTGAAGAATTAAATGTTGATCTCATTTTATTGGATATGCACATGCCAGAAATGTCAGGATTAACGTTTTTAGAAACACTTAAAAATAGTCGCGATTTTAAAAATATCCCAGTCATTATGTTATCTGCTTCAGGTCAAGAAGAAGCGATAGTGTCATCATTAGAAAATGGCGCTGACGACTATGTAACAAAGCCGTATATTCCAAGCGTGTTACTTGCACGAATAAGAAACTCTTTACGCTTTATGGAAAAAACTAAACAGCTCGAGCAACTCGCAAGAACGGATAGTTTAACAGGGCTACATAATAGAGGGAGCTTTAAAGAGTTAGTTAGTTCGGTGCTCAGTCAAGCAAAGCGTAAGCATCAGCCAATTTCCGTTGCAATGTTAGATCTTGATTATTTTAAAAAGGTTAATGATACCTACGGTCACGAAGCTGGTGATATTGCACTAAAAGAGTTTGCTGACATTCTCAAAGACTGTTTCCGCGATTATGATATTGTTGGTAGGGTAGGCGGTGAAGAATTCGCTGTGTGTATGCCTGGTACAGAAATTGACGATGCTTACCTAGCATGTGAGCGATGTAGAACGATGCTAGAAAAACACGCTATGAAAGTCGAGTATAAAGACTACACCAAAGAATTTACCCTTACGGTAAGCGTTGGGGTTACTTGTCAAAATCCTCAAACTATGTCCTTTGATGAACTAATGCATGTCGCAGATGAAGCGCTCTATAATGCTAAACAATCGGGCAGAAACCAAACCATTTTAGATGAAAATATTGAAGGTGATACAAATACCATGATGATTGATGATACAAATGATAGCTTGTCAGCCTCTAATGTAGTAACCAGTGAAACTGAGCAAGGAAAATACCCAGGCATTGAATATGAAATTGGTGTGAATAATGTATTAGGTGATGAAGAACTGTTTGAAGAGATTTTGGTGATGTTTTGTCAAGATCATGGCAAAGATAAAGAAAGGATCGCGCAAGCCATTGAAAATAACGACTACGAATCACTAAAGTCACTTGTACATACGTTAAAAGGGGTTTCTTGTTCAATAGGAGCGATGAGCTTATATGAGTACTGTAAACACCTAGATGTCGCGATTAATGAACATAATTCGAATCAGTATAACGTTTTATTCTCACCGGTAGCAGAACAACTCGATATTGTGGTTAGTGGTATAACTGCTAAATTAAGCGATAAACTTTAATCAATTTCAATTTCAATGTTACTGGCAGGAATACAACAACAAGGCAGTATTTCGTTGTCGCCAACAAAGGCTAAAGGCTCCCCTTGAGGGTAAAGTACTTGGCCTTTTTTTAATGTCACTCGGCAGGCGCCGCAAAAGCCATCTCTACAGTGATAATGTACTTCAACATCGTGTTTTTCTAAGCAATTTAGCAGGGTTTTATCTTGATCTTGATATTCAATGTCTTGTTGATTTGCAGTTACGATTTTAGCAGGAGGCTTAGACATAATAAAAGTAGGGCAGTTCGCCATAGCAAAGTAAGCTATGGCGTATTAAGGGGTTATTACAAATCAAAATCATCAAAATCATCACTTGAAACAGCCGAATCTACTTGGCCAACTAAGTAACTTGATATTTCCGTTTCTTGTGGAGCAACTTGCACGTTGTCACTAACAAGGTAAGCATTCATCCATGGTAATGGATTGCTTTTAATAGAGAATGGCATTTCGTAGCCTATAGCCGCTAAACGCTGATTACTAATATACTCAATATATTGATTTAGTATTTCAGCATTCAATCCGATCATTGAGCCATCTTTGAATAGGTATTGCGCCCATTCTTTTTCTTGCTCTACAACATCTAAAAATATTTGTAATCCCTCATCTTTTAATTCATGAGCAATTTCTTTCATTTCTGGATCATCTTTGCCAGAAAACCAATTATTTAAAATATGCTGAGTACCTGTTAAATGTAATGCTTCATCACGAGCGATAAGCTTGATGATTTTAGCATTTCCTTCAAGAAGTTCACGTTCTGCAAAGGCAAAAGAGCAAGCAAAGCTCACATAAAAGCGGATAGCTTCAAGTGCGTTTACTGAACATATAGCAAGAAACAAGCGCTCTTTTAACTTACGCATGCTTACTTCTAATTGCTCGCCGTCTACCTCGTAGGTTCCTTCACCTTGCGCCTGCATTAATTGCGTTGTAACGATGACATGATCGAAGTATTTTGCAATGCTAGAAGCGCGTTTTAATATTGCTGGGTTAACAACAATATCGTCGAATACTTCACTTGGGTCAGTAAATAAATTACGTAAAATATGTGTATATGATCGAGAGTGAATGGTTTCACTAAAGGCCCACGTTTCGATCCACGTTTCTAATTCAGGTAAAGAAACAATAGGCAATAATACCGCGTTAACTGAGCGAGCAGCTACGCTATCAAGTAACGTTTGATATTTAAGGTTGGAAATAAAAATATGCTTTTCTGAATTGGTCAACCCTTGCCAATCAGCTCGGTCTTTAGACACATCAATTTCTTCTGGACGCCAAAAGAATGAAAGTTGTTTTTCAATCAGTTTTTCAAACGCGGAAAACTTTTGCTGATCATAGCGTGCAACATTAACACTGTTACCCAGAAACATTGGCTCTAGCAATGGGTTATTGGGAACTTGGTTAAAGGTACTATAGGTCATTTATTGCTCCTTGAAGCAGCTTTTAGTGTTATTATTCAGTAAGCTGTTTCGTTAAATTCTTCAGAAATATTGTCGTTAAAAAATAGCCACATTACTTGTGGCTATTAGCACTTAGATTTTACACGCGCCGCCTTCACAGCCATCGTCTTCTGCTTCTACTTGTCCGTCCGCAGCACCGTCTCTGGTGTTGTGGTAGTAAAGTGTTTTAACACCCAATTTATAAGCGGTTAATAAATCTTTGATGATTTGCTTAACAGGCACTTTACCGCCTTCATATTTAGCAGGGTCGTAATTAGTATTCGCTGAAATAGTTTGATCAATAAACTTCTGCATAATACCAACAAGCTGTAAATAACCTTCGTTGTTTGGAATATTCCAAAGTAACTCATAATTATCTTTTAATGTGGCATATTCGGGTACAACTTGTTTTAAAATGCCGTCTTTACTTGCTTTAATACTGATCAAACCTCGCGGTGGTTCAATGCCGTTGGTGGCATTAGAAATTTGCGATGATGTTTCAGAAGGCATCAAGGCTGATAACGTTGAGTTTCTCACACCATATTGCTTTATGTTTTCGCGTAGCGCTTCCCAATCTAGCTGCAGAGGCTCATTGGTGATTTTGTCGATCTCTTTTTTGTAAGTATCAATTGGTAAAATACCTTGAGATAAGCGCGTTTCATTAAACTTAGGACAAGCACCTTGCTCTTTTGCAAGCTTATTTGATGCCTGCAATAAATAAAATTGAATCGCTTCAAAAGTACGGTGAGTTAGGTTATTCGCACTGCCATTTGAATAGTACACGCCATTTTTAGCTAGATAATAAGCATAGTTAATGACACCTATACCAAGTGTTCTTCGCCCCATGGTTGCATTGTAAGCAGCTGGAACAGGGTAATCTTGATAATCTAATAAGCTATCTAATGCTCGTACGGCGAGGTCGGCAAGACCTTCTAGCTCATCTAAACTTTCAATAGCGCCTAAATTAAATGCTGATAACGTACATAATGCAATTTCACCTTCAGGATCATTAATATCGTTTAAAGGCTTAGTTGGTAGCGCAATTTCAAGACACAAGTTACTTTGACGTATAGGAGCTTGGCTTGGTTCAAATGGACTATGTGTATTACAGTGATCAACATTTTGCAAATAAATACGACCTGTACTTGCACGTTCTTGAGCAAACAAACTAAACAGTTCAATGGCTTGAATGCGCTTCTTGCGAATTGATTCATCAGCTTCATATTTAACATATAACGCTTCAAACGTTTCTTGATCTGCGAAAAATGCATCGTACAAACCTGGTACGTCGCTAGGGCTGAACAACGTAATGTGTTCCCCCTTAATTAAACGTTGGTACATCAATTTGTTAAATTGAACACCGTAGTCAAGATGACGAACACGGTTCTCATCAACACCACGGTTATTTTTTAATACCAGTAAACTTTCAACTTCTAAGTGCCATAAAGGATAAAATAGCGTAGCTGCTCCGCCGCGAACGCCACCTTGAGAGCAGCTTTTAACCGCTGTTTGAAAGTGTTTGTAAAACGGAATACAACCTGTGTGGAATGCTTCACCGTTTCTAATTGCACTACCTAATGCTCTAATATTGCCCGCATTAATACCAATACCGGCGCGTTGCGATACATATTTTACAATGGCACTAGAAGAGGCATTTATAGAATCTAAGCTATCATCACATTCAATCAATACACATGATGAAAACTGACGAGTAGGGGTGCGAACGCCCGCCATAATAGGGGTTGGCAATGAAATCTTAAACATCGAAATTGCGTTATAAAAACCTTCGATGTAACTGAGTCTTGTGTCGGCTGGATATTTTGCAAATAAACACGCGGCCACTAATACATATAAGAATTGCGCACTTTCGTAAATTTCTCCGGTTACGCGATTCTGTACTAAATACTTACCTTCAAGTTGTTTAACAGCAGCGTAGCTGAAGTTTAAATCACGACGATGATCAATGAATTGCTCCATCGCTTCGAAATCTTCTGGGGTATAATCAGCCAATATGTGTTGATCGTAACGACCTGACTCAACAAGCTTTACCACATGTTCATATAATTTTGGTGGCTCAAATTGTCCGTAGGCCTTTTTACGTAAATGGAAGATAGCTAATCGGGCTGCCAAATATTGGTAATCAGGTGTTTCTTCAGAAATTAAATCTGCGGCAGACTTTATGATGGTTTCATGAATATCTTCCGTTTTAATACCATCATAAAATTGGATATGAGATTTCAATTCGACCTGTGAAACAGAGACATTTTCTAAATTCTCAGCAGCCCAGGCAATTACCTTGTGAATTTTCTCTAAATCGATGGGTTCTTTCTTACCGTTACGCTTGGTGACAAAAAGGTTGTTGTTCATGAAAAACCTGTATATGTGTTTTGTTTTTTTAATTTTTTAGACTGTAAGCTCACAACGGTGCATTAAAATACTCAATACACAATATCTAGGGGGTGAGCACTAAACTAATCACAAGATAATGAGGTTTGAGCTTCATTGCAAGCATAAAAAAAACATAAATTTACTTGATAAATTTTGACAAATTCTTTTGTTAGTAACAACTAACTTAGTAAGAGTAATTGATTTGCTTTTTTGTAAAAGGCAATCTTTATTTTTGTTTTTTTTATCCAATAGATTTATTTTAGGTTTTATAGTTATTCCCATATTACAAAAAGTAATATAGAAATAACTTTTCAATAAAAACAAGTAGTTATATTATTTGTTTTTTTCTTGAACAGCTTGCGTATTATATAATCGATAATAATTTTTCAGGCGATTCGCTAATGTATTTAGCCTGCCAAGTGTCAAGGTTATCATGTTCTTTTATATATCCCCATTGAGCAATCGCTGTTGACATGTTTGCAGCGTTACCTGCTTGAATATCTCTTAATGCATCACCAACGTACAAGCATTGTTCAGGCGCAACACCTATATGCTCTGCAGCGTGTAATAGTGGCAACGGATGAGGCTTTCGTTCTGCAAGACTATCACCGCCAACCATAACTTTACTGTGGGTAAATTCTGTAAAGTTAGGTAACAATAGCGTGGTTAAGTATTCTGGCTTATTGGTAACAATTCCCCATGGAATATCACGTTCATTAAGCGCTTGAAGTAACTCAGGCACTTGAGGATACAAACAGGTTTCAGCTGCAAGGTTAGCTTCATAATAGTCTAAGAACATACGACGAAGCGCAGGTTGATCAAACTGTGATAGTTTATCAGCAAAACCTAATGCTAGCAGGCCTTGAGCACCATCAGATGCAACGGGTCTAAATATTTGTTTTTCTACTGCGGGTAAATCAAATTGTGATAACACATAATTTAATGCCGCGCCTAAATCATTTGCGGTGTCTAATAACGTGCCATCTAAATCAAAAAGCACGCCTTGGTATTTATTGTTTCTCATTCATTCACCTTTTGACAACAAAGAATGTAGTTTACGTCTAATGAATCAATTAATTTATGATTCTCAGTGATAGGGTTGTAATGAATTCCTGCGGCATCAAGGCATTTTAGCTCATGAGATTCTGCCCATCCAATTAATGTAGAAGGGCGAATAAATTTGTCATGCTCATGCGTGCCATCAGGAACAATTTTCAATATTTTTTCAGCCGCTAAAATGGCTAATAAGTAGGCTTTTGTTGTTTTATTAAGTGTCGAAAAGAAAACAAAACCCTTTGGTTTTACCATTTTTGCACAAGCGGCAATGACAGAGGCAGGATCAGGCACATGCTCTAACATTTCCATACAAGTGACAATATCATATTGTGCGCTATTTTCAGCAGCATGTTGCTCTGCAGTACTTTTTAAATACTCAACATTAATTCCTGATTCAAGTGCATGCAGCTTTGCAACATTTAGGGGTTCATCACCCATATCAATACCGGTTACTTTGGCGCCTAGCTTCGCAAGACTCTCCGCTAAGATACCGCCACCACAGCCAACATCAATGACTTTTTTATCGAATAAGTCTTGAGCATGTTGAATGATAAATTGACGTCTAATGGGATTTATTTGATGTAAAGGCTTGAAGTCACCTTCGAGGTCCCACCAAAATTGCGCAACCTTTTCAAATTTGGCTATTTCATCTTGGTTTACATTGATTGAATTGGTCATAGTGTCATTTTTTTATTTACAATTGCTGACTATGTTAAACCATACCAGATAAAAGCGGCAGTAAAAATTCATTGTGCTAAGTTGACCTGATAAGGTATTAATTATAATTTAGTACAAATGTATAATTATTAGGTGATGTCATGAAATCGTTAACTACGCAGCTTTCAACCTATAAAAGTGTTCATCTTAACCACAAAAATATATGGACGCATGTGATTGGTATTCCGCTGATCATTTGGGCTGTAGCATTAATGTTATCTTCTGTAGAATTTTCGGTATCGCTCACAGGTGCTGCAATTGAACTAAACCTGCTAACAATGATTTCATTAATGATCTTGGGATATTACTTTATTCTGTCACCAACATTAGCGTTGGTGGCTTTTTTGCTATTCGGGCCACTTATTTATAGTGCTATTGCTCTTTCCTCGATGGATCATAAGTGGTTTGTCGCAGTTGGTGCATTTGCTATTGGTTGGATATTTCAATTTATTGGCCATGGGTACGAGAAGGCAAAACCTGCCTTTGTAGATGACTTAAACCAGCTATTAATTGGCCCACTTTTTTTGCTAGCTGAACTTTGTTTTGCATGTGGGAAATTATCTGATTTAAACAAAGAAGTGACACGTTTAGCGATTGAAAAGCGAGAGGTATTCGAGGAAGATAAAATTACTGGTTAATCACCAAAAGGTGATCAAAGGGTTTATATTCGCCTAGAGTGAGTATTGCTTTAAAGAAAGCGATGTTCAAATAAACGACGGTGTTATTATAAAATGTATGGCTGTTCAAATGTTGTACAGAGCACTGTGTAGATAATGCATTAATATTCAATATGTTAGTTAAAAATAGATTCTATTTAAATAATCACTTGAAATACGGCGTTAACCAGAGCAAAATGTCAGGTTATATGGCCGTATACTGTCCACTAGTTACTAGCGTATACGTATTGCCTTTATAAAATAATAATTTCCAAAAATACATTTAGGGATACTGTCAATTTATGACCGATCTGGCAAAAGAAATACTTCCAGTCAATATCGAGGATGAGCTTAAAAGTTCCTACTTAGATTACGCGATGAGCGTTATAGTAGGTCGTGCACTTCCTGATGTTAGAGATGGTTTAAAACCCGTGCATCGACGCGTACTTTATGCGATGAATGTATTGGGTAATGACTACAACAAGCCTTACAAAAAATCAGCACGTGTGGTGGGTGATGTAATCGGTAAGTATCACCCGCATGGTGACACTGCAGTTTACGATACAATCGTACGTATGGCTCAGCCTTTCTCGCTTCGCTACATGTTGGTAGATGGTCAAGGTAACTTTGGTTCTGTCGATGGTGACTCAGCGGCTGCGATGCGTTATACGGAAATCCGTATGGCGAAAATTTCGCATTCAATTCTTGCTGATTTAGATAAAGAAACCGTTGATTTTGTACCTAACTATGATGGTACGGAGATTATTCCTGCTGTTATGCCTACTCGTATTCCTAATTTATTAGTGAATGGAACTTCAGGTATTGCGGTAGGTATGGCAACAAATATCCCGCCACATAACTTAACTGAAGTCATCGATGGTTGTTTAGCGTTAATCGAAAATGACAACATTACTATTGATGAACTGATTGAGTATATTCCAGGCCCAGACTTTCCAACCGCAGGGATCATTAGTGGTCGTGCTGGTATTGTTGAAGCATATAAAACTGGCCGAGGAAAAATAAATATACGTGCGCGTGCTGAGATTGAAGTTGACGAAAAGTCAGGTAAAGAGACTATCGTTGTTCACGAGTTACCGTACCAAGTAAATAAAGCTCGCTTGATTGAAAAAATGGCAGAGCTCGTTAAAGAAAAACGCTTAGAAGGTATTTCTGCTTTACGTGATGAGTCTGATAAAGACGGTATGCGTATGGTAGTAGAAGTTAAGCGTGGTGAGGTAGGTGAGGTTGTATTAAATAACCTTTATAAGCTTACGCAAATGCAAGTGTCTTTTGGCTTTAATATGGTTGCCTTAATTGAAGGTCAGCCAAAGTTATTTAATATTAAAGAGATGCTTGAAGCGTTTGTTTTACATCGCAGAGAGGTTGTTACCCGCCGTACGATTTTCGAATTACGAAAAGCGCGTGAACGTGCACATATCCTCGAAGGCTTGTCTATTGCCTTAGCTAACATTGATGAAATCATTGAGCTTATTAAAACATCTCCTTCAAGAAAAGAAGCAGAAGAAAAGCTAATGGCACAAGGTTGGGCGTTAGGGAATGTTGGTGAATTACTGGCTCGTGCAGGTAATGATGCAGCTCGCCCTGAGTGGTTGGAAGACCATTTTGGTATTAGAGACAACCAATACTTTTTAACAGAACAACAAGCACAAGCAATTCTTGATCTTCGTTTACATAAGCTTACCGGCTTAGAACATGAGAAAATTCTAAGTGAGTACAAAGAGTTATTAGACTTAATTGCAGAATTGTTGCACATTTTAGAAAACCCATCGCGTTTGATGGAAGTTATTAAAGAAGAACTCGAAGTTATTCGTAATGACTTTGGTGACGAACGTCGTACTGAAATAACTAACGCATCTCATGATTTATCGTTAGAAGACTTAATTAACGAAGAAGATGTTGTGGTCACGTTATCAAGCGAAGGATATGTTAAATATCAAGCGTTGACTGACTATCAAGCACAACGTCGTGGTGGCAAAGGTAAAGCCGCTACCCGCATGAAAGATGAAGATTTCATCGAGCGTTTATTGGTGGCAAATACACATGACACCATTTTATGTTTCTCTAACCGTGGTAAATTATATTGGTTAAAAGTGTACCAATTACCACTTGCTAGTCGAACAGCCCGTGGTCGTCCAATAGTGAACCTATTACCACTTGAAAATGATGAACGTATCACCGCGATATTACCAGTACGTGAGTACGAAGAAGGTAAATATATCGTGATGGCTACTGCGTCGGGTACGGTTAAGAAAACGCCATTAACGGCATACTCGAATCAACGCGCTAACGGTATTATCGCATTGAATCTACGTGATGATGATACGTTGATTGGTGTTGATATTACCGATGGCACAAATGATATTATGTTGTTCTCTGATGAGGGTAAAGTTGTTCGCTTTAATGAACTTGCTCGTGATAGTGAGTCAGGTGAAGTGAAAAAAGACCCTGAAACAGGTGAACCAGTACAAGCACTACGTGCAATGGGTCGAACGGCAACAGGTGTTCGTGGTATCAAACTTGAGGGTGATCAGCGAGTTGTTTCTTTAATTGTTCCGAAGAACGATGGTGCGGTATTAACCATTACTGAAAATGGTTATGGTAAACGAACTGAGCTTGATGAATACCCTGCGAAAAGTCGTGCAACTAAGGGTGTGGTGTCAATCAAGGTAAGTGACAGAAACGGCAAGGTTGTTGGCGCGATACAAGTTGAAGATAACGACGAAACCATGCTTATTACCAATAACGGTACTTTAGTAAGAACCCGCGTTAACGAAGTAAGCATTATCGGTCGTAACACCCAAGGTGTTCGTATTATCAGAACAGGTGATGAAGAACAAGTGGTGGCATTACAACGCATTGATGAAGTAGAAGATGTAGAGTTACTTACAGAAGCTATTGAAGAAGGTGCAGAAAGTGATGGTACTACCTCAGAAAATGACGTTTCTTCAGATACAGAACAAAAGCCAGAAGGCCTAGACCAAGGCGATGATGAATAATCACCGCTAAAACGGATTGGAAATAGGCGGTTATTTAACCGCCTATTTTTTTGATTAAAATTTTACAAAAGGTAATACAAAGCATGTCAGCGGTTTACAACTTTTGTGCAGGACCAGCAATGTTACCCACAGCGGTGATGAGCAAAGCACAACAAGAATTTATTAATTGGCAGAATACCGGATGTTCTGTCATGGAATTAAGCCATCGTAGTAAAGAGTTTATGGCGTTAGCAACGAAAGCTGAAGCAGATTTGCGCCAATTAATGAATATTCCTGTAAATTATCGCGTGCTTTTTTGTCATGGCGGCGGCCGCGGGCAGTTTTCAGCCATTCCGATGAACCTATTGCCTGTTGGTGGCCATGCAGAATATATTATTTCTGGTTCCTGGTCGAAAGCGGCAGCAAAAGAAGCGGAAAACTTCGGTGAAATACGCCCACAATCTGTTGTTGAAGAGCGTGATGGTATTAAAACCGTTAAACCTTTTGACCAATGGGAAATTTCACCTGATGCTGCTTATGTTCACTATTGCCCGAATGAAACCGTAGATGGTTTAGAGCTATTTGATATACCTAAATTTGGCGATATACCTATTGTTGCGGATATGTCTTCAACTATTTTGTCTCACGATATAGATGTTAATAAGTTTGGCTTGATTTACGCAGGCGCGCAAAAAAATATCGGCCCATCTGGTTTAACTATAGTAATTGTCAGAGAAGATTTACTGGGTAAAGCTCGTACAGATACCCCTTGTATTATGAATTATACAACGGCGGCTGAAAACGACTCTATGTACAACACTCCACCAACCTATGCTTGGTACCTAGCAGGACTCGTTTTTGAATGGCTAAAAAGTATTGGTGGTGTGGCTGCCATTGAAAAAGTAAATAAGCATAAAGCAAAATTACTTTATGACTATGTTGATAGCAGTACCTTTTATCAAAACAATATAGATGAAAACTTTAGAAGCAGAATGAATATACCTTTTTGGCTGCAAGATGAGTCTTTGAATGAAGCATTTCTATCGGCCGCGAAAGAGGATGGGTTGGTTGCATTAAAAGGTCACCGAATGGTTGGTGGTATGCGTGCAAGTATATATAACGCTATGCCATTAGAAGGTGTAGAAAAATTAGTAGATTTTATGAAAACGTTTGAACAGAGGAATAGATAAGTGGAGCAGTTAACAGTACAGCCAATCGGTAAAATTAATGGCGAAGTATTTTTACCAGGATCAAAAAGCTTGTCTAATCGTGCTTTGTTGATTGCTGCATTAGCGAATGGTGTCACTAAAATCACAAACTTATTAGTCAGTGATGATATTAAACATATGTTAAACGCGTTAACCACATTAGGCGTAGAGTTTACCTTAAGTGATTGTGGTACTGAATGTACAGTGATCGGTAACGGAGGTTTCTTTAAGGCTCAAGAGAAGCTTGAGTTATACCTCGGAAATGCAGGTACAGCAATGCGACCTTTATGTGCTGCACTTGCAGCGAGTGAAGGCGAATTTGTTCTTACCGGTGAGCCTCGCATGAAAGAACGACCTATTGGGCACTTAGTTGATGCATTAGCGCAACTAAATGCTGATATCGAATACCTTGAAAACATAGATTATCCGCCAGTAAATATTCGTGGTAAGGCGTTGTCAGGTAGTTCTGTAACGATTGATGGTTCGATTTCAAGCCAGTTTTTAACCGCTATTTTAATGATCACCCCATTGTTAACCAGTGATACACAGATCAACATTGAAGGTGAGCTTGTATCAAAGCCTTATATTGATATCACGTTAGATATTATGAAACGATTTGGGGTTACGGTACAAAATAATAACTATCAGTCATTTCAGGTCACGGGGAATCAATCATACCAAGCAGTCGAGAGGTATATGGTAGAAGGTGATGCTTCATCTGCCTCATACTTTTTAGCAGCAGGTGCTATTAAAGGTGGAGAAATAACCGTTCACGGTGTTGGTACGTTAAGTGTGCAAGGTGATAAACACTTTGCCGATGTGTTAGAAAAAATGGGCGCAGAGGTTACTTGGCAAGATGAATCAATCACGGTTAAAGGAAAGCCGCTAACAGCCGTTGATATGGACATGAATCACATCCCTGATGCAGCGATGACAATAGCAACAACAGCGCTTTTTGCCAAAGGCACTACTACAATTCGTAATATTTATAATTGGCGTGTTAAAGAAACTGATCGCTTAACGGCGATGGCCACAGAGCTTAGAAAAGTTGGTGCTGAAGTTGTTGAAGGGGAAGATTATATTTCTATCACACCACCTGAAACATTAAACCATGCTGAGATAGACACTTATAACGACCACCGTGTTGCAATGTGCTTTTCATTAGTAGCCTTAAGTCAGACGCCTATCACGATAAACGATCCTAAATGTACAGCTAAAACGTTTCCTGATTATTTTACAAAATTAGCTGATGTGTCTTGTTAATCTGTAAAATTTCGTATTTTTTACGCGATTTTACGCGGTAAATCTCGTATACTTCTGCCGATTTTCGACATTAGGAGAAAAATGTATGCAGGAAAGCATCCCAGTGATCACAATTGATGGCCCTAGTGGTGCTGGTAAAGGAACTGCAGCACGCTTAGTCGCTGAACAGTTAGGTTGGCATTTACTTGATAGTGGTGCTATTTATCGTGTTCTAGCCGTAGCAACACAATATCATCACCTTGATATTAGTGATGAAGAGGCACTTATTCCTATTGCAGCACACTTAGATGTACAATTTGACATTAGTAGTGAAGAGCAAAGCAAAGTTATTTTAGAAGGCGAAGATGTAACTGACACTATTCGTACGGAAGAAATTGGCGCTATTGCTTCAAAAGTTGCAGCATTTCCACGTGTTAGAGAAGCGTTATTAAGGCGACAACGTGCATTTCGCGTCTCTCCTGGTTTAGTTGCTGATGGCCGAGATATGGGCACCGTTGTTTTTATTGATGCGCCAGTTAAAGTGTTTTTAACGGCAAGTGCAGAGGAACGCGCACATCGTAGATATAATCAGTTGAAAGACAAAGGCTATGATGTTAAAATCGGGCGCCTTTTGGATGACATACGTCAGCGTGATGAGCGAGATCAGAACCGTTCAGTTGCGCCACTCGTGCCTGCTAAAGGGGCATTTGTTATTGATTCTACTGAACTTTCTATAGATCAGGTTGTCGATAAAATACTTTCATTTACGAATGAAAAATTAACACAATCATCAGAGCTTTAATAATAAAGCTTTGATGAAGCTGCCTAAAAGTATGGATGCTTAAGGCGTTTTTAATAACCCCATGACACATGAATGTGGATTGGATAAATTATATAGAGCTCATATAACTATTATGACTGAAAATTTTGCACAACTTTTTGAAGAAAGTTTAAAAGAAATCGAAACACGCCCAGGTTCAATTATCAAAGGAACCGTAGTAGCTATCAACAAAGACAACGTTTTAGTTGATGCTGGCCTAAAATCTGAATCTGTTATTTCAATTGACCAATTTAAAAGCTCAACAGGTGAAGTTGAAATTAACGTTGGCGATGAAGTTGATGTTGCATTAGATGCAACAGATGATGGTTTCGGTGAAACAATTCTTTCTCGTGAAAAAGCAAAACGTCACGAAGCTTGGCAAGTTCTTGAAAAAGCTTACGAAGAAAAAGAAACTGTTATCGGTGTTATCAACGGTAAAGTTAAAGGTGGTTTCACGGTTGAAGTTAGCAACATTCGTGCTTTCTTACCGGGTTCATTAGTAGATGTACGCCCAGTTCGCGACACTGCTCACCTTGAAGGTAAAGATTTAGAATTCAAAGTTATTAAGCTTGACCAAAAGCGTAATAACGTTGTTGTATCTCGTCGTGCTGTTATCGAATCAGAAAGCAGTGTTGAGCGTGATGCACTTCTTGAGTCACTTGCTGAAGGTATCGAAGTTAAAGGTATCGTTAAGAACCTTACAGACTACGGTGCATTTGTTGACTTAGGTGGCATTGACGGTCTTTTACATATCACTGACATGGCTTGGAAGCGCGTTAAGCACCCAAGTGAAATCGTAAATGTTGGTGACGAGATCCAAGTTAAAGTATTAAAATTTGATCGCGAACGCACTCGTGTTTCATTAGGTATGAAGCAACTTGGCGAAGATCCATGGGTAGCAATTGCTAACCGTTACCCAGAAGGTTCTAAACTTTCTGGTCGCGTAACAAACTTAACAGACTACGGTTGTTTCGTTGAAATCCAAGAAGGCGTAGAAGGTTTAGTTCACGTTTCTGAAATGGATTGGACTAATAAAAACATCCACCCATCTAAAGTAGTTAATTTAGGTGATACTGTTGAAGTAATGGTATTAGAAATTGACGAAGAACGTCGTCGTATTTCTCTTGGTCTTAAGCAATGTGTTCCAAATCCTTGGGAAGAATTTGCTAAGAACTTCAGCAAAGGCGATAAAGTATCTGGTAAGATCAAGTCTATTACTGACTTCGGTATCTTTATCGGTCTTGACGGTGGCATTGACGGTCTTGTTCACTTATCTGATATTTCATGGAATGGCGGTGATGAAGCTGTTCGTGAATATAAGAAAGGTGATGAAATCTCAGCTGTTGTACTTCAAGTTGACCCAGAGCGCGAACGTATTTCATTAGGCGTTAAGCAAACTGAAGACGATCCTTTCAATATGTATCTGACAGATAACAAAAAAGGTGCTATTGTAAAAGGTAAAGTAGTTGAAGTTGACGCAAAAGGTGCTAAAGTTGAATTAGCAGAAGGCGTTGAAGGTTACTTACGTGTTTCTGATATTTCACGTGACCGCATTGAAGATGCAACTACTGAATTATCTGTTGGTGATGACGTTGAAACTAAGTTCATGGGTGTAGATCGCAAGAACCGCACTATTAGCTTATCAATTAAAGCGAAAGATCAAGCAGACGAGCGTGAAGCTATGGATAACTTAAACCAACCAGATGAAACAGGTTTAAGTGCAATGGCTGAAGCGTTTAAAAACGCTAAGAGCTAATATTAACCGGTAATATGGAGAGAAAACTTCTCTCCATTTTGTTACCTTTGTCGTGATGTTGGATGGACACTGGAGGGTCGAATGACCAAATCAGAACTCATTGAAAAGTTAGCTGATAAATTAAATCACTTATCAGCAAAAGATGTCGAACAAGCTATTAAAGAAGTTCTTGAGATGATGGCGCAAACTTTATCAAAAGGCGAGCGTATCGAAATTAGAGGTTTTGGTAGTTTTTCGTTGCATTACCGAGCACCACGCGTTGGTAGGAACCCAAAAACTGGTGAATCTGTTGATTTGGCCGGAAAATATGTTCCGCATTTCAAACCCGGTAAAGAATTACGCGAACGCGTAAATGCTTCAATAGCATAGCATTAAAAAATTGAAGAAACGGCATGCATTAGCATGCCGTTTTTGTTTTAATAAGATTAAATAGCTTGAATAGGATCATAGCCTGTGCGCTTATATATCACTGTAATTTTTATTGTCTTGCTTTTACTCATAGCGTTCGTTTTTGGCAGTCAAAATAATCAAGACATTACCCTGAATTATTTAATTGCAAAACAAGAAATGACTGTTGCTACAGCGGTTAGTTTATTTACTGTTATCGGCTTTTTCATTGGTACTTTATTTTCTGTGCTATGGAAGTTAACCATGGCAATGAGAAAACGTCGTAAACACGTTGAGCAAATAAAGTAAGGCTATTATTTACTAATGTTGGAACTTTTATTCCTTTTATTACCTGTTGCGATGGGCTATGGCTGGTTCATGGGGCGCAATAGTGTCAAACAAAGTCAACAGACAGCAAAACAAGATCTTTCGATAAAGTATTCCACAGGTTTAAATTATCTGTTGTCTAACCAACAAGATAAAGCAATAGAATACTTATTAGAAACCCTTACATTAGAAGATGATACTGTTGAAGCACACTTTGCCATGGCGAACTTATTTCGCAAGCGGGGTGAATTAGACAGGGCGCTTAAAGTACATGAACATTTAGTTCGTCAAAAACACTTACCGACAAAGGCAAAGCAACAAGCAGCCTATGAGCTTGGTAAAGACTTTTTAAGTGCTGGTTTATATGATCGCGCTGAGTCAATGTTTCATGGCCTATTAAAAACCAAAGCGTTTGGTCTTAAATCACTAAATTATCTGTTGCAAATTTACCAGTCTACCAATGATTGGCAGCAAGGTATCGCGTTAAAAAAAGTCATTGTAAAGTCAAAAGATAAGAAGCTACTTCATGTGTTGGCAAATTTTTATTGTGAACTAGCTACCGTTGCCTTAGATAATGATCAATTTATTGATGTGATAGAACTGTTGGAAGAAGCGCTAAAATATGATGAAAATTCATGTCGTGCAAACTGGTTACTCGCACAAATATATGAAAAACATCAGCAGTATAATGAAGCTTGCCAATGTTACAAGGCAATCTACGGTCAAGATAGTGAGTTTTTCCCTGATGTTATTGATAGAATGTATCATTGCTTTAAAGAGCTAGGGGAGTTAGATAATTTTTATAGCTTTATTAAAAAAGTCTACGATGAAACGGGTTCAAGTAGTGCATTAATTGAATATCTTTCATATATCGAACAAAAGCATAGTAATAAAAAAGCGCAAGATTTCTTACTGACAGCGCTAAAACGTCGACCAACGATCAAAGGGTTTAAGCATTTTATTAAAATGCAAATGCAAGACAAATCTGCTGAAAATGATTCTGAATCGTTGGAGATGATCAAACAACTTATCTCTGCCTATTTAAACGTTAAACAACGTTATAATTGCCGTACATGCGGTTTTAATAGCAGTACTCATTATTGGTCTTGTCCTTCCTGTCATGACTGGGAACAACTCAAACCAGTACGTGGTCTAGAAGGGGAATAACTTCAACTTTCTTTATTAAATTGAATGTTATCTATATCAATGGTGCTCATTTATAGTGATAAACTGCGCGCCATTTCTTTGCTAAATTCTCGTTTAATTTTGAAAATTAGCATGTAGTTTTTCTATTTTTTATTATTTAGTCCTTTAAAGCTATTTTTTTAATTAATGCTTTTGCGGTAAAATACTTCCAAGTTTATTTTAAGGAAAATTCTATGAGTCATGCAAAAGTTGTAGTTGCATTAGATTTTAATAATCAGGCCGATGCATTAGCGTTTGTTGATAGTATTGACCCAACAACATGTCGACTAAAAGTAGGCAAAGAAATGTTTACTTACTTTGGACCAGAGTTTGTAAAAACATTGGTTGCTAAAGGCTTTGATGTATTCTTAGATCTTAAATTTCATGATATTCCTAATACTGTTGCAAAAGCAGTAACCGCAGCGGCTGAGTTGGGCGTATGGATGGTTAATGTTCACACTTCTGGTGGCCTAACCATGATGCAAAAAGCAAAGGAAGCATTATTGCCCTATGGTGATAAAGCGCCTTTACTTATTGGTGTTACGGTACTGACTAGTATGAGCCAAGATGACTTATTGACCCTTGGTATTAATAAAACGCCTGCTGAACAAGTGCAATTTTTAGCGCAGCTTGCAAAACAAGCAGGGCTTGATGGCGTAGTTTGTTCGGCTCAAGAAGCTAAATTACTGAAAAAACAACTGGGTCAAAACTTTGCTTTAGTGACACCTGGCATTCGTCCAAAAGGTGCAGCAAGTGATGATCAACAACGTATCGTGACGCCTGAACAAGCAGTAGCAGATGGTGTTGATTATCTAGTCATTGGGCGACCAATTACGAAATCAGAGCAACCTACAGAAGTATTAAACGCAATTAATGCATCAATTAGCGAAGTTAATCAGTAAAAGCGTTAATCAATGAAAAAAATAAAGGGGCTAAATGTTAACATTTAGCCCCTTTATTAATGAATTTCAGGATTAATATTCAGGTAATTTTTTACGTTGCCAATCAAAGAAGATTAACAGCACTAAAATTAATACGACGAGTTTGAGTAAACCTGACCAGTTCACGCTCTGTACTTGCTGGCTATGATACCGAGGAAACTGCGGTAAGCTGTGCTGATTCATTTTATTATCAGTATATAAATGCTGATATAAATACTCACGAATTTCCTGATGATAGTTATCAATACTTTTAAGGTAGTGTAAATAACTTTCACCGTCGCTTCCGGCAAGGTGATTGACATTCAGCTGTAATTGTAGACTAGGTGATAACCAACTTAAGGCTTTTAACGTCTCGAATCGACTTTCTGATTGTTGCAAATATTGCTGCCATTGATGATTTACTTGTACATCACTAAGGTGTTGTTGTGCGTAATACCATGGCCAAGAGCCACTCGCCTCAGGAAGTTCAAAGTTCTGGTATTGTGGATACAGCTGAATAAATTGTTGAAAGGCTTTTTGTGGCGGAGCATCCCAACCATTATTCATTATCATTCGTTGTTCGAGTGTTGCCGCAAGTGCAGGGTGGTCTTGATACTGATGATTTAAATACAATTGTATACTTGCAGGCAGTAATATGGTTATCGTTAACCAAACGGAGACAAATGAGAAGGTATTAAATACCGAGTTTTTACCTAAACATATGATCAGGGCAATCACTAAACTCCAAAAAGAAATATACAAGGCTAGCGCGCAAATTAACCACCAGAAAATTTCATTGAGATTAAGGTTTAACCAGAGCACTGCTAATACGAGTAAGCTATAACTAAGCCCTAATACCAACAAACCGCAAAGTATTAATCGCCGCCAGATCAATCCGGTCCCCGCTTTAACTAAAGAATTAAGTATTCGCCACCGGTTTGCTTGTCGTTCATCACTTAATGTTGTTACCGCTAACGCTCCCAGTAATAAAGGCATTAAATATATGAACACAAAACCTAAATCTAAGCGACCCGCTTTTTGTTGGTTTGGGTTTAACATTTCTTGGGTATAAATCTGTCCTTGTAATGCTAACGCTCTAACTGGCATATCAGCATAGGCGGTTTGACTTTGGCCTATGAATAAAGCTGACCAAGGTGACAACTGCCACTGTGTTGCTCCAAATAAGTAATAACCTAAATGCCCAGCGGTGGGTAGCGGCGCTTGTTTTTGATATTGGGTCAGTGTTTGTTCAAACTTTGACTGGCTTTGGGCCTGCGCTTGTTGTTGCTGTTGTAATGCATTCTCACCGAATTTAATCGCGAATAACGCACATGTGATCACTAACAAAAGTGTCATTCTTGTAACAACGCTCGATAATAAGAGTTTAACTTCAAATTTAAGCCAATGCATAAATCCTCCGACGTAAGATTTTGCTAAATAACACACCACCAATGAGAACAAAGCAGAGTAATGGCATAAACCAAACTTGCTTAAATGGTGCTAATGAGAAAGAGAGTGACGGTACTTGATATTCAAAACGTTCAAAGTCTTGCCAGTGGGTTGAATCAGCTTTAGATGAACTATCATGTTCACGTTCGATATGTTCAGCATGTATTTTATTGAGCTGTGAAATTCTAGCAAAGCGATGAGCTTCTGTTTGCTGTTCAAAGTCATAAAAGTGCCACACATCAGTTGCAGATAGTGCCATTGATATATCACGTACTAATAAGTAGGGATTGATCCAATACCAGCTAGCGATCATTGATTGTTGCTTACGTAACTGTTCAACTTGCTGTTGATACAATCGCGTATAAATTTCAGAGCTAATACGTTCGCCTTCTTGAATAACCAGTGCTTTATAATTAACGGGCAATTCTTCTATATGGTTTACACCGTATTGTGCTAATACTTTTGTCTTGAAATCGTTAAAGTGTGGATCGTCTGGATTATGGCTATCACCTACTTGGTTTATTGCTTGTTTAATTTGTTGATTAAACGCATTTCGGCTGAGTTGAGGGTAGCTTTCACCCGCAATATCCGCTAGTAGGCGAGGGCTTATAATGGTTAATAAAAACCAAATGGCGATCAAAATATTAAGGGCTTGAGATGAGTATTTTACCACACTAGAAATGACTAAAATTAACCCTATCCAAAAACTACAATACGCCAGATATAGCACGAACAATGTAAAAATACGCAGCAATGTATCGACATTAAAGCCAAGGCCACTAAAGGCAATTAAACCAAACGTGCAGATAAAAGTGGGAAAGATAAATAAAATAGACACAACAAAGTACGCTAACCCTTTACCAATGAGTAAGCGTGTCAAAGGGATATTCATCGATAGAAGCTGGCGTAGTGTGCCTGTTTCTCGTTCAGTTACCATGCTGTTATAAGCAAGTGCTATCAGTAATAAGGGCCAACATAACAATAAAATATTAGCGACAGACAACTCTGAGAACCTTAGTAGCACATCACTGTCTTGGATATTGGCAAAATTAGCACTGTTTTGTTTATGGGCTTCTATGTATATGGCATTACCAACAAAATGGTTAACGCCATTATCAAAAAAGCTTAAGGAACTTGGTGGTCGAAAGGTAAAATGTCCAAAATGAGCAACGCGGTGAGGGTGACGTTCAGGTTGCTGTTGCCATTGCTGTTCAACGATTGTTTGAGCACTTTGTTGTTGATTTAGCGTATGTGTAAATTGTCCCCAAGCGGTTAGTAAGGCAATGAATAATAGAATTTGCATCGTGATAAACAATAAAGTCAGTAGATCACTACGACGTTTTTGTTGCCACTCATGGATAAAAATAGCGCGAATTTGTTTCATCGTTTCACCTACTATGCACTTAAATTAATGGGTTGAGGATAAATGGCTTGTTGGTAGCGTTGATGAAGCGGAGCGCTAGCAAGATCTTTTTGACTAAACTGATCTATAACTTGTCCTTGCTTTAGAATGGCAAATTTATCGCCTAATTTAGTACTACATTCAAGATCATGAGTAACCATTAACACTGCGGCACCTTGTTGTGCAAGGTTATCTATTATATGGATAAACTCTTGTGTGGCACTAGGGTCTAGCCCAGAGGTTGGTTCGTCTAACAGTAATAGCTTTGCTTGGCGTAAGATAGCAAATGCGATACCGACTTTTTGTCGCATACCTTTTGAATAATCTTTTAGCGGCTTATGCCACATATTTTTAGCAAGGCCTGTTTGTGTTAATGCTTGCTCAAATTGCACGCGCGCTGGTTTAATGCCACTTAAGTTCGCTAAATATTCAAGATTTTCCAGGGCATTAAACTGCGGATATAAATTTACTTGTTCTGGGATATAAGCAATTTTATCTCTCGCTGTAGCAAGTGAGTGTTTTTGATTAACATCCACCAGTTGCTCATCAATGTAGATGTGTCCGCTGTCTGGTTTTAAAAATCCAAGTAAAAGGTTGAGCGTTGTACTTTTACCGGCACCATTACTACCAAGTAGACAATAAATTTCACCCGGTTTAATGTTTAATGAAAGTTGTTGCAAAGCATAGTTGTCATTAAATGTTTTGGTTAATTCTTCGATGCGTAACATAGGGTTATCCTTGAATTAAAATGTTTGACTAAAGCTAATGTTAACGGTGGGATCTCGATGACGTTGTGTTATTTGTATTTGTTGTAAGGTATCGCTACGAGAGGGTTGATATAATTTTCGCTGCCATTTCGTTTCGTCATCACCTATATTGCTGATATCAAGTCGGATTTTTAAGTCGTTAAAGGCTATTCCTTCAATATATGCATGCCATCGCCCATATGTGTGAAAATGGCTATATTCATTGACATAAAATTCCTTACTACGTTGGTAGTCTTGATAGCTGATCCCCCAAAATATATTGTGTTGATTTATGTCTTGCCTAAAATCTACAGAAATGTCAGGTGTGGTTAATTCTGTTAACTGACGGTTCTGGTTTGTCACAGGGTCAGTAAAGCTTGAATCAATAAAGTTTGCTTGAAATGCTATTTGTGCTCCTTTGAACCATTGATTTAGCGGTAAATTTAAAGAAGATGTGATACCTTTTACTTCTGCTTTACCGGCATTACCAAGAGCATAGTCTCCTGAAGGTAAAATGATGTGTTCTAATACATGTTGCCGCCATTCATAATACAGTGCTATTGAGAATGCGCCTTTTTCAGCAAATCGCTGATCAAAAGCTAGGGTGGCTTTTGTTTTTGTTTCAGGACGTAGGCGAGGATTACCTGAAATTTCACGATCATTAACTAAATCAGCACTGGCGGCAAAATCACTAAAATCAAGTTGACCAACTGAGCGACGTAAACTAATTCGATATTGGCGGTTTTTATCACTGTTATAAGCGAGCGCAAGTGAGGGTTTTAAAAAGAATAAAGATTGTTCATCGCTATTATCGCCAGTCACGTTAAGTTGAGAGTATTCTGCCGCAATACCGGTATCTAATACTAATTTTTGCCATTGCCAGTTAAGGTTAGCAAAGGCTTCACCTCGTATTTCTTTAGCCTGTGAATAACGGTTACTCGTAAACGGTGATGCTAATAAATTTTGTCGTTCAAGTGTCAACCAACTTTCTAAATTACTGAAGGCGACTTCTAGCCCATATTCCTGCTGTTTTAGCATGTCTTGTTTTCCACCTGCTCTACTAAATACATTACGTAAAACATGTTCAGATTTATGTTCATCAAATCGTAAACTGGTGGCGTTTGTCATATCTTCATTAGGTGGTTGGTCGAATGAAAATGAATTAACAAACCAATTCTGCACGTTGTTAATGTTCAGAATTCGCCATTGCCAGTGAGAGGCAAGGATTTTTTGCCATTCTAGGCCTAATTCACCCGTATAAAATTGGCTATCACGATCATTTTGATATCGATTAATGATTTGACTTTGTTGGGGCTGTGTATAGCTTAAACGTTCGGTATCTGTAACAAATTGGCTCCAACCAACTCTGGCGTTGATACTAAAGGTATGTTGATTGAATTGTTTTTTACTATCTCCTGAAATAAAAATATCGTTTAGCGTACTGGGCCGGGTTTCCTGCTGATAGCTGAGTAGCTCCATTGTGGGGCCATAAATTGAAATGTTAGCATCTCTAGGTGATTTTTGACTGATGGCATTAAACTTAAACGCGCTGTCCCATCCCTTTATGTGGTTAGATAAAACCCATTCAGTACTAGGTGAAAGCTCACCGTTACCTGTTTTTTCAAAGGCAAGTTTCCAGTGTTTAGCTGCGCCTTGCTTTAATTTTACGACATTGGCAACAACGGCTTGACCTGCTGCATCAGAAGAACCAGAAGCACCACGTAAAATTTCTATGTACGCAACTTGTGCAGCGGCAATACGTGAAAGAGTTTCGTTTATTCCGCCTGATTTAGTGGTAGGGCGTCGACCGTCAATCAATACATTACCCGCACCTGTAGCAAAGCCTCGTATATCATCGTCGGTTTCAATTAAGGTAAAACCTGGTAATTGATTCACCATATCTAATGCTGTTAAAGGCGCATACTGATCAAAAAATGTAGCGGAATAAACTTCGTCTTTATACTCAGCAGCTTTTACACTAAACGGAATGTTAGTAGCGCATATAGCAGATAAACTTAGCCAAAATAATGCATGATTGACGTTAAACATAATCGCTCCTTTGCTATTAGAATTGGTAATCAAACATCACACGTACATTACGTGGTGCACCGATTAATAATTCATTCGCATAAATAAAGCCTGGACTGTCTTGATGTAAATAAAACACATCAGACCAAGGTGCATAAGCTTTATCAAAAAGATTGTCGATGCGCGCCGTAACTCGATAGTTGTCGCCTTTATAAGAAGCAAAAACATTGGTTAAGGTATAGGCTTTTAAGGTAACGGTATTAGGATTGTCGCCATATCGGTCATCAACATAATGTATTGATGCCCCAACTTCTATAGGTAAGTTGGCGATGTTATCGTAACTAGAATAAATATTAGCCGTTAGCTCAGGTACATTAGGCGGGGTGTTTCCTGCGAATAATTCAACATTTGCAGAACGTTCAAAGGTAGCTTCTGTGTAGGCAGCATTCGCGCCGAGTCGCCAATTGTCACTTAATAATAATGAGGTTGATGCTTCGATACCTTTTGAGCTTCGACCTCCAACATTAGTCACACTATCAAGGGCAAATCGTTCAAAAATATCATCACGTTCAATGTTAAAATAAGCAAGGGTGGTTTCTGCTTTGCCTTGCATCCAGCTTGCTTTTAAACCAACTTCAAATTGAGTTGCGTCAGTTAAGTCAAAATTTTGATTGTTATTGACTAAAAAAATATTCGAATTGATAGGATCTTTAGCATTGCTATATTGACCATACAGTACGGTATCATCTGTGAGTTTATAAACACTGCCAATACGCCAACTTATCCAGTTATAATCTCGCTTAAAACCACTGTTTTCATTTTCACCTTCAGCATTAAAGTTTTCTCTGTTAAGTTTTAATGTTTCATAACGAGCACCTGTAACAAGGCTTAATTTATCGGTAAGTTGTAATGCATTACCAAAGAACAATGCGCGTGTTGTCATGTCTGTTGGACTAACACCACGTAACTCTCGCTGACCATAAATGCCAGGTTGTGGATTATAAGGATCAAGAGCATCTGCAGGCGTTTGCTCAACTTGTCTACGGAAGCCACGAGATCTAATAAAGTCTAATGATGTGGTTTCAAAGCCAGTGACAAAACGACTTTCTATTTCGCCAAACGTCGAATTTACATTTAAGGTAATTCGGTTGCCTAAAACGTCTTGCTCATGATCTAAAATAAAATAACCATAATAGCGCTGTACCTCACCGTAATTGTTACAGGTACCGACTACTTCAGTACAATAAACATAACCTTCTGCATTTTGCCAGGCGCGCGAAGCATCAAATTTAAACAGGGTATACTGTAATCGCATATCTTCATTGATGTGATAGTCTGCATCTAACCTTAAGAACAATTGATCTGATTTTGCGTATGCGTCTGCAACATTATAATTGTTATATCGCATGGCACCATCAAGTACTTCACCGCGTCCCGTTTCAATAATGCCTAACGGATCTTTAGCATCATTTGCTGGTACTAAAGGCGTTCCGTAATAACTCCCCACATCATCCTCTAAATAATCGGCACTAAATTTCAAGGAAAGTTTGTCACTTGCTTGCCATAAAAGACTGGTGGTGAAGTTATTTGATTCTGAGTTGGTGTTATCAACGTAACCGTCACTAGCATATCGGCTTACATCGAAGGTGTACCATAGGTTTTCATCCAATTCACCTTGACTACCTAACCCTAAATGATATGAATTATGGCTGCCATATCCGAGTTGTAAGTTTGTGCCATTGTTCATGCCAGCGTATGCTGTTTTAGTTATCGCATTGACTGTACCTGCTACAGAACCGATACCATTTAACACAGATGCTGGGCCACGCAGTATTTCTACACGTTCAAGGTTAAACGTATTTTGTGGTCGCATCACCATTGTGCTCGGTCCAATCCATAGCCCATCACGCAATACGGTAATTTGTCCTCGACTAAAGCCTCGCATTGAAAATGTTGATGGTGAAGTAGGGTGCTCTCCGGTTACAACACCTGGTAGATTTGCTAATGAATCCGATAACTTTGTATAACCTCGCGCACGCATTAGCTCGGCATCAACAATTTCAATTGTTGCAGGGGTTTCCATTGCACTTAAGCCAAGTCGGCTTGCTGTGCTTGATTCATTATTTAGGCCAAGTGTGCCAACGGGGCTTCCCATGACCACTAATCGTTCGATTTGTTGTTCTTCAACGTCTTCGTTTTTAGCGGTCGTATTCGATACTTGCGCCTGAGTAACAAAAGCTATTGATAGTGCGGTACTTAATGCAGTAAAGCGTGACACATAGCGGTTGATACTATGCATAAAAAATACTCCTAGTAGTATAAGTTAGTTCTTTGTTAATAAAGGTTAAAGGCGATATTGAGTTACTTATCGTTAGGTATGTCGACAAACAGCACATTACAAAATGCAAATGCATTTCAAAAGCCAGCTAAATAATAAAAGTGATGTGTAATAAATTGATCTCGTTATTTATCTTTTAATCTTATTGTAAGTTATGTTATAACATAACGAATAGTGGTTGCAAGATATCAATGAACTATTAACAATGCAATAACAAAGCGTCATGCTTTACATACTAATAATGTAAGAGGAATCAACAAGAATGCTGTTAACTGCACAAGATAGAGTTCACTCGACAAAACGGCGTATCAGGGCGTTAGATACCATGCGCGGCTTTGCATTATGTGGAATTATTTTTGCTAACTTGGTCAGCTTTACTGGTTTTTATTCACTCAGTTTCAATGAAATTCAAGCATTATCGTGGTGGGATCGAGGAGTTCTGTTTGTTATTGATTTTTTAATCGAAGGCAAATTTTATAGTGTTTTTGCTACATTACTTGGTGTTGGTTTTGCCCTTCAATACGCTAAATATAACCGGCAAGATAAAAATTTTACCACCTTTTGGTTAAAACGAATGTTGGTATTGTTTGTGATAGGTTTAAGTCATATGTATTTGATATGGCACGGTGACATTTTAACCCTGTATAGTTTATTAGGTGTTTGCTTGTTGTTTTTTAAAGATATCGACGATACGCGTTTACGCTACTGGATTATTGTATTGTTGTGTGCCCCCCTTGTGATGCATTTATTATTATCGTTAACATCACACTTAACTGGTTGGAATGTATTAACAGATATTGTTTATAGTTTGAGAAAGAACTTAGGTTATCAAGATGTCAGTTTGTTATCTTTACGCACTGCTCAAGAGGCGAAAGATGTGTTTTGGGGCAATATCTTTAGTGCCATTCCACGTCCTATGGCATATTTAAAAACGGGTCGGCCGTTTCAGGTATTAGGGCAATTTTTACTTGGACTGTATTTAGCACGTATTTATTTACGTGGACAAATGAGTGTGCCGTCGAAGTCAAACATTATTGCGTTATTTGTTGTTGGTGCTGGGTTTAGTGCTATTTATGCTTATATTAAAGCAATAACGGGGAGCCCATTTTCTACGGACTTTCTCGGTTTATTTCAAGGCTTGGTTTATCATGTCAGTTGCATCATGATGGCGCTTGCTTATATGGCCTTGCTTTACCGTTTATCGCATAACGGTGTGAGTTTTTCAGGCTTATCGCAGCTTGGCCGTATGGCATTAACCATGTATCTGATGCAAACCACCGTTTGTGTTTTGTTATTTTATGGATATGGCTTTGCGTGGATGGGGAACGTTCCTTTTTATTCGATTATTGTTTTTGGTACGTGCATCATATCAATACAACTTCTATTCGCTCGTTATTGGTTAAAGAATTATCAACTTGGTCCATTAGAATATCTTTGGCGACGATTGACTTAGCTTGTATCGTCGCTACTTTGTTATTGCTTGAGGCTATTCTCTTTGTTCTATGGCTTGTAATACATGAAACCCATGTTTTTCAAATAAATGTATGAGTTTTATTAGTGGCAAACCGACTAAACTGTTTGGATCATCACCAGCTAACTTTTCAAATAAACAGATACCTAACCCTTCGCTTTTAAAGCTTCCTGCACAATTAAGTGGCATTTCTGCATCAACGTAGCGCGCTACATCTGCTTTACTTAATGTTTTAAAGTAAACATGGAAGGGCTCAACTAGCGAGTGACTCTTGCCACTGTCGCTATCCAGTACACATAAGCCAGTATAAAATGTTACACGCTTACCGCTAAAACTCATTAATTGTTTAATAGCATTTTCTTTGGTGTGAGGTTTACCTAATATATGTTCATCGCAAAGAGCAACTTGATCTGAACCAATAACAAGAGCGTTATCATGGTGCTTTGCCACAGCTTGTGCTTTTTCAATCGCGAGTCGTTCCACTAACTGTAAAGCTGATTCATTCGGAAGGGCGGTTTCGTCAATATTAGGCTTATCGCAAATGAAGTGTATTTTTAGTTTATTAAGAATTTCTTTACGAAAGGGTGATGTTGACCCTAAAACTATTTTTTTCATTGAAATGACTCAAAATTTAATCGGTTTCTGCTAATATAAGGGCAATAAAGAATTTTTAAATCAAATTCGCTAATTTTCTTTTGACACACGGCTTGAACGGCTATATCATGCGCGCCTTATGCAGAATCTGAAACTTCCGATCACGATAGATCCCTATAAAAGCGCACAACGTCGGTTAGTGTGTGAAGGCTTTTTTGAGTCGTCGGAAATGAATAGATTGTTGGCTGCGTGCGAAAGCTGTAGTGAACAAATACATGTTAATGTTGCATTCGGAGTGGATGAACTAGGCTTGATAACTATATCAGGCAAAGGGTCGGTTCCTGCTACGTTAACATGTCAGCGGTGTACTGAGTCTTTAGAGTCAACGTTATTAATTGACTTTGTTTTCAGTCCGGTGAAAAATCAGGAAGCTGCTGACGAATTGCCGTCATATTATGACGCAATAGAATTAGATGAAAATGGTGAAGTGAACCTGCGTGAATTAGTTGAAGACGAGTTAATCCTTGCGATTCCACTAATTCCTAGGCATGATCAACAAGACTGTCAGTCTCCGGCTGATAGTGTTTGGGGAAAGTTGCCCGAAGAGCAAGAGAAGCCGAACCCATTTGACGTGTTAAAAAAACTTAAATAATTAATTGATTTTAGGAGTTAGGCAATGGCAGTTCAAAAGAGCAAGAAGTCTCGTTCAAGACGTGGCATGCGCCGTTCACATGACGCATTAACAGCTGAAAATTTATCAGTAGATCCAGTATCAGGTGAAACACACCGTCGTCATCACGTTACCGCTGATGGCTTTTATAAAGGTGTTAAAGTAGTCGCTAAATAGCGAATACTACATTGAGCGATTTAACCATCGCCATCGATGTTATGGGGGGCGATCAAGGCCCCCTTGTAACATTGCCAGCTGCAATGCTTGCCATAGAAAAATCTGCTGATCTTAAGTTGATTTTATGTGGTGACAACACACTTATTTCAAATTTTCTTCAACAGCACCAGCTAGAAGACCACCCTCGATTATCCATTAAACACACAACTGATGTAGTGACAATGGATGAAAAACCCAGTTCAGCATTACGAACCAAAAAAGATTCGTCAATGCGTAAAGCGATTGATTTTGTGCATTCCGGTCAAGCTCATGCATGTGTTAGTGCAGGCAATACAGGCGCACTGTTTTCAATAGCACACTTTGTATTAAAAACACTCTCTACCGTTGAGCGACCAGCACTTATTTCAGCATTACCAACACACCATGATGATAAACATGTTTTTATGCTTGATCTTGGCGCTAATGTTTTCTGTGATTCATCCGTTTTATATCAATTTGGCGTTATGGGCACGGTAATGGCAGAGCAAGTTGAAGGAATTAATAAGCCACGGGTTGCGTTATTAAACATGGGTGTTGAAGAAATTAAAGGTAGCGATCATATTAAAATGGCAGCTACCTTATTAAGTGAGAATCCTGATATTAACTATGTAGGCTTTATTGAAGGTAATGATATTTTTAATAACAAAGCTGATGTTATCGTTTGTGATGGCTTTGTCGGTAATGTCGCCCTAAAAACGTGTGAAGGCGTTGCCCGTTTGGTGTATCAAAAATTAAAAAGTGTGTTATCGCAACATATTTTTGCACGATTACTCGGCCGATTTTTCGCTCCAACCTTAAAAAAACTCTTTAAAGCCCTGAACCCCGACCAGTATAACGGCGCAAGTTTGATAGGATTGCGCGGCATTGTGATTAAAAGTCATGGCAATGCTGGTGTAACTGCGTTTACCAATGCAATTTTTGAAGCAATGAAAGAAGTTGAGCGTCAAGTTCCTGAAAAAATAACTAAAAAACTTGAACATGGTATAACGAATACCCATTTATCATAAACAGATTACATATTAATTGGTTGGAATAACCATTTAAAAGTCAATAGGTAACTCTATGCAACAAAATTTAGCGTTTATTTTCCCGGGACAAGGCTCACAAGCTGTAGGTATGTTAAAAGACTTCGCTGATAATGAGATTATTCAGCAGACCTTTAACGAAGCATCTGAGGCATTAGGTTATAATGTTTGGCAACTTGTTAATGAAGGCCCTGCAGAGAAGTTAAATCAAACTAACCATACACAGCCCGCTTTACTTACTGCAAGTGTGGCACTTTGGCGTTTATGGCAAAGTCAATCTAGCATTAAACCCGCTGTTCTAGCAGGGCATAGTTTAGGTGAATACTCTGCCTTAGTCTGTGCTGGTGTCCTTTCTTTATCAGATGCCGTTAAACTAGTAGAAAAACGTGGTGAATTTATGCAAGCTTCTGTCCCTGAGGGAATTGGAGCAATGTATGCCATTATCGGTTTAGCTGACGATAAAGTGATTGAGGCTTGTCAACAAGCGGCAGAAGGACAAGTCGTTTCTGCGGTTAACTTTAATTCACCAGGCCAAGTGGTTATTGCTGGCCATAAAGAAGCTGTTGAACGTGCAGGTGCACTGTGTAAAGAAGCAGGCGCAAAGCGAGCATTACCGCTACCGGTTAGCGTTCCATCACATTGTGCATTAATGAAAGACGCTGCTGAACAACTTGCTGAACAATTTAAACAAGTTACGTTTAATACCCCTGAAATATCAGTCATTAATAATGTAGACGTGACTGTGGAATCAGATGTAGAAGCCATTAAAACGGCGTTAATTAAACAACTATATAGCCCTGTGCGCTGGACTGAAACCGTAGAAAAATTAGCCCAAGATGGTGTAGAAACTGCGTTAGAAATAGGCCCAGGTAAAGTCTTGCAAGGGTTAGTTAAAAGGATCAATAAATCAATTTCTTGTACTTCAATGAACGATAATGCTTCATTGGAACAAGCAAATAACTTATTACAATAGGAACATATATGTTTTCGTTAGAAGGTCAAGTTGCATTAGTGACAGGCGCTAGTCGTGGTATTGGTAAAGCTATTGCAGAACAACTTAAAGCATTAGGAGCAACCGTAGTAGGTACTGCTACGTCTGAACATGGTGCTGAAAAAATCAGCGAATATTTAGGCGCAGGTCAAGGTTTAGTATTAAATGTTACTGATGATGAATCAATTAGCTCAATGTTTGAAACTATCAAACAAGAATTTGGCGTTATTGATATTTTAGTGAATAATGCAGGTATTACTCGTGATAACTTATTCATGCGAATGAAAGACGATGAATGGAATGATATCATCGATACGAACTTGTCATCGGTATTTAAAATTAGTAAAGCTGTTATGCGTCCTATGATGAAGAAGCGCTTTGGTCGAATCATAAACATTGGATCAGTTGTTGGAACAATGGGTAATGCTGGCCAAGTTAATTACGCCACGGCGAAAGCTGGTTTAATTGGTTTTACTAAATCGTTAGCAAGAGAAGTTGCATCACGTGGTATCACGGTTAATACTGTTTCACCAGGGTTTATCGATACTGACATGACACAAACGCTAACAGACGAACAAAAAGAAGGTATTTTTTCACAAGTACCTGCAAACCGTTTAGGTAAGCCAGAAGAAATAGCTAAATCTGTTGCATTTTTAGCCTCTGATGCTGCAGGATACATAACAGGTGAGACATTACATGTTAATGGCGGCATGTACATGGTTTAAGCAATGTTTATTTAACATATTGATAATATTTAATAAATAAGCATAATAGCATAACTGTCAACAGGTTAGACCAGCAATAAAAGCAAAACGATAAGCTTGCAAGCTAGCCTGTAGGCGAATACACTACACGCAATTTTGAAAAATTGTATTTTCTACTAAAGGAAAAAAAATGAGTACTATCGAAGAACGCGTAAAAAAAATTACTATTGAGCAATTAGGTGTTAGCGAAGATGAAGTAAAAGTTGAAGCTTCTTTCGTAGACGACTTAGGTGCTGATTCATTAGATACAGTAGAATTAGTAATGGCGTTAGAAGAAGAGTTTGATACTGAGATCCCAGACGAAGAAGCAGAGAAAATTACAACTGTTCAAGCTGCGATCGATTACATCACTTCGAACCAGTAATAAGTAAAGTATTCAGGCGGTAATTTTACCGCCTGAATTTTGTTTGATACGCACTGCTGACGTATTAAAAAAACAGCTCACCTTTCAACGATTCAATTCTATCGGAGGCAACTCTTCCCATGCGTCGTGTTGTAGTAACCGGTTTTGGTATGCTTTCCCCACTTGGTAATGATGCTCAAACTACTTGGCAGCATTTACTTGCGGGTAAAAGTGGCATAGATACCATCGAACATTTTGATACTAGCAGCTTTCCCACTAAATTTGCCGGATTAGTGAAGGGCTTTAATGCTGAAGATTATGGTATTACGAAAAAAGATAGCCGCAAAATGGACATATTCATACAATATGGTCTTGCAGCTGGTATCCAAGCCATGGATCACTCAGGGTTAACCGTTACAGAACATAACGCTCACCGCATTGGTGTGGCTGTTGGTTCTGGCATTGGTGGTTTAAGCCTTATCGAAGAAAACCATAGCAAGTATTTACAAGGCGGTGTAAGAAAGCTTTCACCGTTTTTCTGTCCTTCTACTATTTTAAACATGGCAGCAGGCAACTTATCCATTCGTTTAGGCTTGAAAGGGCCAAACATATCTATTGTTACCGCCTGTACTTCTGGTGTCCACAATATTGGCCACGCTGTGCGTATGATCGCCCACGGCGATGCTGATGCAATGATAGCCGGTGGTACTGAAAAAGCATCAACAGAACTTGGTATCGGCGGGTTTTGTTCCGCGAGAGCATTATCAACCCGTAATGACGATCCACAAGGTGCCAGTCGACCTTGGGATAAAGATCGTGATGGTTTTGTGTTAAGTGACGGCGCAGGTATGGTGGTTGTAGAAGAATACGAGCATGCAAAAGCGCGCGGCGCAACAATTTATGCTGAAGTTGTTGGTTTTGGTATGAGTGGCGACGCCTATCATATGACATCACCACCAGCTGATGGTGCAGGGGCCGCTTTAGCTATGACTAATGCCTTGCGTGACGCCGGAATTTCACCTGAGCAAATAGGCTATATTAATGCTCATGGTACTTCTACACCGGCAGGTGATATCGCTGAAACAAATGCTGTAAAAGCAATTTTTGGTGAATATGCCTATAAGACAATGGTTGGTTCAACCAAATCCATGACAGGACATTTATTAGGCGCAGCTGGGGCTGTTGAAACTATTTTTACCGCTCAGTCACTATTTGAGCAAAAAGTAGCACCAACAATTAACCTTGAGAACCCTGATGACGGTTGTGATCTCGATTACATTCGAGATACCGCACGAGACGTTTCACTTGAATATGCACTATGTAATTCATTTGGCTTTGGCGGCACTAATGGTTCATTAGTACTGAAAAGAATTTAGAAAACTTCTTGAATCTCAATGCATAAGCCTGAATACTGTCTATTCGGGCTTTTTTATATCTGATCATAAAAATTTCATGTTGTATTGTTCACTTAATGGTATTCGTACTGAAGACATTTCTATCAAAGATCGAGGTTTAGCATACGGTGATGGGGTGTTTACTACGGCAAAAATTGTTGATGGTACAATCTTATTATTGGCTGAGCATATTGATCGGTTAAAAGAAAGTTGCGCTCGCATTGCGTTATCGAATATTGACTGGCATGCATTAAAAGCTGAGCTTGTAAAACAATCAACAGCTTTTCCTTTAGCGGTATTAAAAGTTATGATCACTGCAGGTACTGGCGGTAGGGGGTATTCACGAATTGGTGTATCAAAGCCCAATGTGATAGTGATGGTGCATGAATTTCCAAAACATTATATCGACTGGCATCAAACAGGCGTTAGCATAGGCATTGCAAAGACTCAATTAGGTATAAACCCTCAGTTAGCAGGTATTAAACATTTAAACCGCTTGGAACAAGTGTTGATCAGAAAGGAACTTGATGAAAGTGACTGGCAAGATTTAATTGTAACTGATGTGCAAAATAATATTGTAGAAACAAGCTGTGCAAATGTGTTTTGGATAAAAAATAATGCTGTTTTTACGCCTGAACTTGGTAGCTCAGGAGTTGCTGGTTTACTGAGAACTCAAGCGATAAGCCAATTTTCTAAAGTTAAGCTTGTTAAAGCACCCATTGATGCTCTGAAAGAGGTTGATGCGATGATTATTTGTAATAGTGTGATGGGGTATGTGCCAGTTGAAAACTTTAACGGGCAAACATTGTCATTGTCAGTGGCTTCTCGTTTTATTGGAAAGTTAGCATGCAATTCGTAAAGTATCTCATCAAGAATAAGTTCATTAACACGATATTTCTGTTGATCTTGCTCAGTGTGGTGAGTATTGCTGGTTTGTTAGGAATGACACAATACAAAATGGAGCGCCTTAACCAGCTTAGCCAAGATACCATGATAGAAGTAGAGCGAGGGATGAGTTTTAATCGTTTTGCTTATCAATTATCAACGTTAGGAATAGTTAAACAAACACTTTGGTTAAAAGTTTACGGTAAACTTAATCCTTCCTTTACACAGATAAAAGCGGGCAATTATTTAATTCGTAATGATCAACGCGTGAAAGATATATTATTGATGGTCAGTCAAGGACAAGAACATCAATTTAGCATCACATTTGTTGAAGGCTCTACACTAGCTCAATGGCTAGTACAGATTGCGAAACATCCTAATATTACAAAAACGCTTGATTACCAAGAAACCACTTCATTGTATCAACAAGTTGCTTCTGCATTAACCCTTGATACAGCGCATCCAGAAGGATTGTTTTTTCCTGAAACGTATGCGTTTACCCACAAAACAAAAGACATAGACTTATTAAAACGTGCTTATCAACAAATGCAAATTCATCTGAATAATGCATGGCAGCAAAAGCAAGGAAACCTACCATACGCTGACCCTTATGAAGCGTTAATCATGGCTTCAATTATTGAAAAGGAAAGTGGACAATATTCAGAACATCAAATTATTGCTTCGGTTTTTGTCAATCGTTTACAAACAAACATGCGCTTGCAAACTGACCCTACGGTGATTTACGGCTTAGCCGATCGATACAAAGGCAATATTACTCGCAAGCATTTAAGAGAGAAAACCCAATACAATACTTATAGAATAAACGGTTTACCTCCTACACCAATTGCAATGCCAGGTAAATCGGCAATTGTAGCCGCAATGCAACCTGCCCAAACAGATTATTATTATTTTGTAAGTGATGGTAACGGTAAGCATATCTTTTCAACGAATTTGAAAGATCACAATCGTGCAGTCGCTAAATATCAATTAGGACAATAACTTACTTTTTAATTTTGTAATCCAGCCGATCAATAGCGACATGCTTAATATGCTTTCATTAGCGTTAAACTATCAGTAATGCCTTTCAATTTTACAAGTATTTAAAAGGCGAACTTTATCATAGTGCGCATTAATAACATTAAGTATTATTAGCAGTAGAAGTTGCCGCTGTATATTTCGTTTTTCTCATATCGCATTTTTCTTTTTATCTTACATTATTGGCATAAACTGCTACTAAAAAGTTGATTATCTGTAGTTCACTTATTGGTTATTGAAGGTTTCTTATTCTTTCAGTTGTTGATCTTTACCTTTCCTTTTGTTACAAAGTGCGGAGCGTTTCGCAATTAATACGCAATTTTGAAAGGGAATAAAAGATGAAAATAACAAAAAATAAGATAAGCTTAGCTTTAATGATGTGCACAAGCGTTGTAGGTGGGTTTTTAATCGGTTGTGGTAGTGGGGGAAGCTCTGAATCAAAACAAGAAACAATTACTGAAGATGTTGTTGAAGTGCCAGACAACACAGAAGAGCCTGAACAATCAACATTGTCATTTGAAAAGCAATTTATTGTAACGGCAGCTGATCCTAATCTGTGTATCGATACTACGGGAGACAATAAAGTTACCTTAACAGGTTGTCAAAACACAAAACCTAGCCAGTTATGGCGCTATGATTTGGCAGATAAATTACTGGTAAATGAATCAACGGATAAATGTGTAACCACCATTGATAGTGCTTTGGCACTTAATACGTGTCAAAGTTCAGCAAACCAACTATGGGTATTTGAGGATAATATTTTCTCACAAGATGGGCACTCTTTTGATGTTAATATGAGTGAGCTAAGCCTTATTGTTTATGCAACTCATGGCGGCATTAACCAGCAATGGTTTGTACCTTCTGTGGCAGCTGCATCGATTGATGAAAGTTATGTGAGTAACTTTCCTATTTCACGTTCCAATAAAAGTGCTTATACCATGGAACAAACCATGGATATCATCAACAGAAGAACCCCAATCGACGAAGCATTACCTTTTCCGCGAGATGTGAGTGAATTTCCTGGTAACGTTTCAGCTGATAAACCACGTATTACGAAGCAAGTCACTTTTAATCGATATTTCTATGAAGATACCACGTCTGATACATTGGATAGACAGCATTGGATTAATACTGGCACCTACGCTGTTGCAGGTGAAATTATTGAAATTGACGTAACAGCAGAAGAAAATGTTGATGAGTTATATGCCATTATTAATGTGCATACCGATGCATTAGGGTTAAATTCGGCCAATGTGGTAGCCGATAATAGCGTCAAACGTTTTCCTAGTGTTTCTACAAAAATTAGATTACACAATGGTAAGAACCAATTACGCAGTCAGTATGGTGGCCAAGTTGTGATCGCATCGAATAAGTCAGATGATAGTGATGTGACAATCAATGTGTCTAATGTTGTCGAAACTACCTATTTTAAACTTGGTCGAGATAGTTTTAGTGACTGGTTATCAATCCGTGATAAAAGTGCGCCTTGGGGAGTACTAGAAGGCGAACATGCGGTACTTGATTTATCTAAAGCTGAATTGCAAAAAGTTGACGATCCCGAACAGTTGTTAAAAACCTTTGATCAGACTGTAACCCTTGTACGCGATCTCGCTGGCTTTGAAGATGATGCAACGGGTGTGCATAAAATGCCAACCTTAAAAGAACGTTTTGTTTCTGATGTTCAAATCACCGCAGGTTTTGCCCATGCAGGTTTTCCAATTATGGCTAGTCCAGGCTGGAATTTATATTCACTAGATACCGCACAAAATAATGGATGGGGTAACTGGCATGAAACTGGGCATAACTACCAGCAGTTCTGTTTATGGAGCAGCCCATTTGGCACAGAATCAACCGTGAATTTATTTTCACTTTATGTACAAGAAAACGTCAATCAACCTTCTAGAATTCAAATAGAAAACAGATACAGCAATGCGATTAATAAATTAAATGATAATTTTTCTTTTACAAACAATGCAGATGTCTGGGATAAATTAGTCTTTTTAATGCAAATTAAACATGCTCTTCCTGATATTGGTTGGGATATGTTTAGACAATTAAATAGACGGTTTAGAGAAATGGATACTGCTCAGCAAGCATCAGTATGCCAAAGTGATGAAGCAAGTTTTAGTATGACGTTTGAATTGCTTAGTGATATTACCGGCTATGACTTAACAACTCATTTTAAAACCTGGGGAGTTAATGTATCTGAAGCCAGTTATCAAAAAATAGCGGATAAAAACTTACCTCAACCACCAGTAGATATTTCACGTGTGAACCCACAGTAAACGAAGAAATATAGAAATATGAACAAGGCACAACATTAGTTGTGCCTTTTTTTTGACATTTAATCCCTAAAATAGTGAAACTGAGCGATGAAGTTATTACAAACAAACGGTAAGGATTAAAAAGCATTAGCTGAATATTTTTCTCGATACGTATATCATGTAATCCATCATTAAAATGAATTTATAATTAAGAGTAAAGATGCAAAAAGGGTTAATGGTTGTATGCGACGGCAGTAATGGAGCAGGTAAAACAACGGTTATAGAAAAGTTAAAAGAGCATGTTATTCAGCAAGGCTTAGAGGTTGTTTTAACAAGAGAGCCTGGTGGTACACCGATAAGCGAAAAAATTAGAGAAATAATACTCGATAAGAATAACGCAGAAATGTTCGATATTACCGAACTGTTATTATTTGCAGCATCTAGAGCACAACACGTCAATGAAAAAATTATTCCGGCAGTAGAACGCGGTGCCGTGGTCATTTGTGATCGGTTCGATGCTGCAACGTTTAGTTTTCAACATTATGCTAGAGGTATTGATTTAACCCTGATTAAAACCATTAATGACATCGCAAAAAATGGCTTCCAGCCTGATATGAATATTATTTTAGACCTTGATCCTGTTATTGGCTTATCGCGTGTATATGGCCGCGGAGATGAATTAGATCGGATGGAAGATGAAAAATTAGATTTCTTGATCAAAGCACGAGAAGGTTATCTTGCACAGGCAAAAGAGTATCCAGATACTTTTACCGTCATTGATGCCGCTAATGCTAAACAGCAGGTTGCTGACGATGCTATTCGCTGTTTAGATTCGTTGCTTGTTGCTCGTGGTATTATTTAATGTTTACTGCTTTAGGTATGTTTTACTAAAATAACTAATGGTAAGATCAAGGTGTTAAACTCAAGCATTTTCGATAGTTTATTTATAACGTATTTGTGCTGTTATTCGTTTTTTGCAATCCATAAGCAGATGTTTTTCTTGCTTATCACAGGTTAATGTAATGACTACATCTTGGTTATCTTCACATAAGCAACTGCTTTTACAGCAGATAAAAAAGCAAACATTACCGCATGCTTTAATGGTTACAGGTGTTGCAGGTTCAGGAAAACTTGAATTAGTGAATTGGTTAGCACAATCGTTATTGTGTCAAGTTTCCAGTGTTGTAGATGAACCAAATAGCGTTGTGCCATGTCAACAATGTAAAGGTTGTCATTTAGCTAAACAAGCGTCTCACCCTGACTTATTTCATGTTGAGTTAACCAGTAATCATGTCGGGGTTGATCAAGTAAGAGCGTTAGGTCGGTTTCTAGAAAAAACGGCCCAATTTGGTCAACATCAAGTGGCTATAGTACATCAAGCAGATAAGCTTACTGAACCAGCTGGTAACGCGTTACTAAAAACGTTGGAAGAACCAACGAAAAATAGCTTTATTGTTTTGATAGCAAACGATGAACAACGTTTATTACCTACGTTAATTAGTCGATGCCGTGTTATTGCTATCAGACCGCCTATCGGTGAAGATTTATTACATGAACTGGGCAGTCAAAGTGATGACCCATTTGTCAATTTGTCGCATTTACCTGAAATCGCTGATCCACAAATAATGGCACAGTTTCATCAAATACGTGAAAAGTTTCAGCATTTTATCACGACAACTCAGGGTCGAATGGCATTGCTTGAACTTTTAAAATCTAATGATAATAGTGCTCGTTGGCTTGAAAAAATAATGACTGATTTGCTACGAGGACAATCACAATGGTTACATTCTGTATCAACAAACGTATCATTTACTAACGAGCCTGTTGAGTCGTTGAGTAATGACTTAGCAAAACATCAGTTTTGGCAAATATATAAAACCATCAAACAATTTAATCAAAAAAGTGCAAAATTAAGCCAGTTTAATCGTGAATTTGGTTTAGAAAAACTACTGGTCGATATACAAATGATTTTGCAAAACAAGGAGAACGAATATGGAACCGCTCTATCTTGAGTTTGTAAGTGAAAGAGATTTATATCAATCTTATATGCCGTTTGTAAAAAAAGGCGGTTTGTTTGTTAGAACCACAGAAACTTTTGAGCTTGATACTGATATTGAATTACAGGTACTTTTGCCTGATTCATTAGAACCTTCAACTATTGTCGGAAAAGTGTGCTGGATCACACCCGTAGGTGCTCAAAATGGCACGCCGGCAGGTATTGGAATTAGCTTTATTGAAGATCCTGAAAATACTCGAAGCCAAATAGAAAAATCGATAGGGCGTTTACTGAGTTCATCTGATCCTACACTTACCATGTAAATTTAAGGAATATTCGTTGTATATTGATTCTCACTGTCACTTAGATCGACTTGATTTATCTGAGTTTGATAATAACTTAGATAATGTTGTAGCAGCAGCAACTTCTGCTGGTGTAAGCCACTTATTGTGTGTTTGTGTGACGCTAAAAGACTTTCCAGCAATGGCTGAGAAAACTGCACCTTTTGATAATGTTTTATTATCTTGCGGTGCGCACCCTTTAAATCAAGAAGATGCCATAAATGAAAACAACCTTGCCAAATTAGCGACACATCCCCGTGTTATTGCTATCGGCGAAACAGGGTTAGATTATCATTACGCACCTGAAACTAAAGCACTACAATTAGACTCGTTTCGTAAACATGTTCGTGTTGCTAGAGCTTGTGATAAACCGCTTATTATTCATACCCGTGATGCTCAACAAGATACCTTAACGATTCTACGTGATGAAAAAGCAAGTGATGTTGGTGGTATTTTACATTGCTTTACCGAAACTTGGGACATGGCTAAGCAAGCGATTGAATTAGGTTTTTATATTTCATTTTCTGGGATCGTTACGTTTAAAAACGCCAGTGCTTTACGGGAAGTGGCTAAGTTGGTGCCCGATGATCGTTTTTTAATTGAAACAGACTCTCCTTATTTAGCGCCGGTTCCTCATCGAGGGAAGCAAAATCAACCTGCTTATGTCGTGGAAGTAGCTAAGCACTTAGCGAGTATTCGTGGTCAATCAGTGGAAGATATTGCTAGGCTATCCTCTGAAAACTACCGTAGGTTATTTAAGCTTTAATTGATTTATTATCCAAAAAAATAGCCCGAAACGAGGAGTTTCGGGCTCAGGGGATGGCTCAAAATAAGAAATGAGCCGTGCGCTAATTAACAAGTTCTATCGCAAATCAATGAATAGGTAAGCGAGCATCATTGTTTAATATTTGAACTGTTAAAAGTAATTGTAGTGCATAAAAGTTGAATTGCTAGATAATTTTTTATTTATTTATAATTTATTGATAATAAACAATAATTATTCATATGAACGCGTAATAAATAAAAGTTACCCTAAGGTTATGAACGACATTGTCACATCTTATGCACAGAGTTATTAAAGGGGTGTAAAGGTAGATGTTTTGCTTATGCTATCGCCATTGGTAATATACTTTTATTATGTCAAGATACCAACCAACGTTGATTGTAGATTTATACCGTGCTAAATAATATTTGGATTTCTTTTTTTGTCATTGCTTTTGCAAGTGCTTGTTATCAGTGGTTGTTTCTCGATAATGCAGCTGTTTTTGCGCAAATAATGGATGCCGTTTTTAATATGTCATCGGTCACGGTAGAAATTGCAATCGGTTTAATTGGTGTGCTGTCTTTTTGGTTAGGTGCCATGAAAATCGCTGAAAATGCCGGATTAATTCAAGCGATTTCTCGCGCTATTTCACCGTTATTTTGCCGCTTGATGCCAGAAGTTCCAAAAGGGCATGCTGCAATGGGGTCAATGACGATGAATTTATCGGCAAACGTCCTTGGTTTAGACAATGCCGCGACCCCTTTAGGGTTAAAAGCAATGCAGGATCTACAACAATTAAACCCTAAAAAAGAGACTGCCTCTAACGCACAAATATTGTTTTTAGTGCTTAACACATCTTCCATTACACTTTTTCCGGTAACGGTATTTGTTTACCGCGCACAGCAAGGTGCTGCTTCTCCAACTGATGTGTTTATTCCTATTTTGTTAGCAACCTTTGCTTCTACTATCGCAGGCTTACTTGTGGTTGCAATGGTTCAACGATTAAAATTATTTAATGTAGTGGTTTTTAGTTATTTCGCGTTATTGTTTGCGTGTTTGGCTGCTATTGTTACTTATTTTGCTACATTATCGGCGAATTTAGTTGCTGAGCAATCTTCATTAATAGCCAACGTGGTTATTTTTTCATTGTTAATCGTTTTCATTATCACTGCTTATTTGCGACGCGTTGACGTTTACCAAAGTTTTATAGAAGGGGCAAAAGAAGGTTTTAAAACCAGCATTAACATTATTCCTTATTTACTTGCTATGCTTGTCGCAATCGGGGTTTTCCGTGCGAGTGGTGCATTAGATGTTATTATTAGCGCGATAAGACAGGCTGTGATCTATTTCGGATTTGATACACGTTTTGTTGATGCGCTACCTACCGCATTTATGAAACCGTTAAGCGGCTCTGGGGCTAGAGCTATGATGGTAGAGACCATGAATACTCATGGCGCTGATTCTTTTGCGGGTCGGTTGGCTTCAATTATGCAAGGCTCAACTGAAACAACCTTTTATGTACTAGCAGTATATTTTGGCTCAGTCGGTATTCGTTATACCCGTCATGCTATAAGCTGTGGTTTAGTTGCCGATGTTGCTGGCATGTCTGCAGCCATTGCAGTGTGTTACTGGTTTTTCGGATAATAAGGCTAATGTATTAGCTTAACATTAATTTTAATCCGTCTTTATAGCGCCTAGATAAATTTAACCTTTTACCTGAATCCATTTTTACCTCGCTATCGCCGCTGCTAAGCGGCGTAATAGACTCTATTGCATCTAACCTTACTGCATGAGAACGGTGAATTCGGCAAAACCCTTTATTTTCCAGTTTTGCTATTAATGCTGTTAACGTTGAGCGAATAGGGTACACCCGCTTATCAATATGTAAATTTACATAATTTCCAGAGGCTTCCATCCATTCAACATTTTCTATTTTTATAATGAACTCTTTGCCAAGTTTTTTGATTAATAGCCGATCAATGTTGGTAGTAAGTTGCTGGTTTTCAATTTGTGGCTCTCCTTCCTGAATAGGGTTAGCTTCACCTTGCAATCTACTGAGTATAAAACGGTAAGCGTGAATAAAGATCACAAAAAACACAAAAGACCAAATATCTTTTCTCAATTCATAGAGCATTTCGAAACTGATATTACCAAAATCATAATGACGAGCGTTTAATGCGTAGATAAATTTTCGCATCACTACCATCAATACGACATGGCAAAATGAGAAGGTAACTGCAGCAGTAAAATAGATAGTAAGTGTACGTTTAATTTTTTGCCCGTTAAGGGGAACTTTATTGATTAAAGTGACGATTAATGGGAACAACAGCAAGGAGCTAATTGCACTGGTATATTCCCATGCGAAAGGCTCCCATAAATTAAAAGGTAAAGTGTCTCCGGCACGCGTTGCTTCCATCAATACAGATGTTGCTAGTACTGTGGCATTAATGAAAAAATAGCAAAATAAAAACAGAATTTCATAGCGCATTTTATTCCGCTGATAATGCATTAATTTATCCACAACGATTTTTACCTCTCTTGTAATTAATCTTATCCCTAGATGCCACCGCTTATCCCTAACTGTTGTTTATTAAGCCTTTTTCGCTATGTGTGTTAATAAACTCATTCATCATACCAGTATTTGAACACAAAGGAATATTGATAAGATGACACCTCCATTATTAAACGCTGTTATACAGAAGATGAAATTTCGGCCTCAAGATCGCGGTCAAGCGCCAGAAAGACGCTACGATCTTGATTGGTTACGAATTATTTTATTTAGTTTATTAATTATTCATCATGTAGGTATGTTTTATGTGCTTAATTGGGGATTCCATGCAAAAAGCCAATACCGCTATGAATGGTTAGAAAGTGTGCTGTTAGTGGTTGAACCTTGGCGTATGCCAGCCATTTGGTTTATTTCAGGTGTTGCTATTAGATTTATTCTTACAAAGGTGACGATTTTATCTTTTGTTTCACTACGCAGTCTACGACTGTTATTACCATTAGCCTTCGGGATATTTATTGTCGTACCTCCTCAACTTTATATAGAAATGCTGGCAAAAGGCGATATTTCCTTGGGTTTTTGGCCGTTCATCCAGGCATTCTATGATCCACAATCAACATTATTCGAACAGTATCAGGCAGGCATATGGCCTCATATTGATGTGAATCATTTATGGTACTTACGATCGTTATGGTATTACTCATTAACGCTAGTATTTCTGTTACCCGCTTTAAACAGTAACATTATGGAAGGGTTTAAGTCTTGGCTAGCGAGAAGACATGGATTTTGGACGGTTTTATGCTTAATTGTCTGCGTTTTTACTGTTCAAATAATATGGATAAATGATGAGACACGTTATCCTATAGGCTTTCTTTTTTTAATGCTAGGTTATCTTATCGGTTGGCATACGGTATTTTGGCAAAAACTACTGACGGCCATAAGGCCATTGTGCGCTAGCTTTATTGTACTTTGTATTTGCTTTCTGATTATCTATAACCTTTATTACCTTGATATGTATAAAGGAATTGACCTTCCTCACTTAATTCAAGCAATGAGTTTATTTATTTATAGTGCGTTACGCATTATTGGTTTATTTTTAGTGTTAGCGCTTAGCCATCGTTTTTTAACTAAAAAAACACAAAAACTCGCTTATTTCAATGAAGCAGTATATCCATTTTATTTGTTACATCAGTCTATTATTTTAGTGGTGGGCTATTATTTAACACAGTTATCGTTAGGCGGAGCGCTTGAGTCACTGATACTGTTATTTATCACAACAGCCATGTGTTTTCTCTTCTTTGAATTGATCAAACGTATTGAACTTTTGCGCCCATTCTTTGGCTTGAAAATGCAAGGTAACTATCCTTCATGGAGTGTCTCTCTAGGTTATATTATCGGCGGTCTGTTGATCAGCCCTTTAGTGCTGCAATTAATTTTTTAATCAATAAAGCGCAATATGCTCATGTTCGAGCCTTGGTTAGAAAAGCATCACAGCGTTAATTAATGCTACTGAATAGTTAAAGTGTCGACAATTAAATTTAATCTTCCCTTGAAATAGATTTAATATCGGTTATGATCGCGGCATTATTTTTAAATTGTCGACAATTTATGCCGAACAATAACCCAACACATCGTCAAGCAGTAACAACTGCAGATAAGGTATTTCAGCAATTACAATTTGCCATCGTTGAAGGTGAAATTGCAGCAGGTAGTAAAATTAGCGAGCCTGAACTTGCTAAACGCTTTGATGTCAGCCGTGCAACACTTCGTGAAGCATTAAGCCGTTTAGAAAAGTGTCACTTAATTGTGCGAAAACCTAATGTTGGCGCGCGTGTTGTTGAATGCACTATTGAAGGGTTATTAGAAATATATCAAGTAAGAGAAGCACTTGAAGGTATGGCTTGTCGGCTTGCTGCTGAAAATATGACAAAAGAGGAAATTGTCGACATGCAAGCTATGCTTGATATGCATGCTAAGTCAAAAGCGTTAAAAGATGGCATTGCGTATTATCAAGAGGAAGGCGATCTCGATTTTCATTATAAAGTCATTTTAGCAAGTCATAATCAACAGCTTATTGATTTGTTATGTGGACAACTTTATCACTTAGTTCGTATGTATCGTATTCAGTTTGGTATGAACAGTCCTAGAGCCACTAAGGCGTTTAATGAACATGCCAATATTTTACAAGCTATTATTGACGGTGATGGCGAGTTAGCAGAAATTCTAATGCGGCGACACATCGGCGCATCACGCAAAAATATCGAACAAAAAATTAAACAATTATCGCAAAACGCGCAATAAATATCATAATTCATATATAGCAAGTGAGGAGCTCACGATGTCTACACAATTATCACCTGGCGCAAAGTTTCGTCAGGCCATTACAAAAAATAAGCCATTGCAAGTAGTTGGAACTATCAATGCCTATTGCGCCATGATGGCGGAGCAACTAGGCCATCAAGCCATTTATTTATCAGGTGGTGGGGTAGCGAATGCATCTTATGGTTTACCCGATTTAGGCATGACATCGTTAAATGACGTTATTGTTGATGTTCAGCGCATTACTTCTGCGTCAAGTTTGCCATTACTTGTCGATATAGATACAGGTTGGGGCGGCGCATTTAACATTGCAAAAACAATTAAAGATATGGAAAAAGCAGGTGCTGCTGCCGTTCATTTAGAAGATCAAGTGGCGCAGAAACGTTGTGGTCATCGTCCAAATAAAGAAATTGTCTCGACAGAAGAAATGGTTGACCGCATTAAAGCAGCTGTAGATGCACGAACAGATGCAGATTTTTTCATTATGGCTAGAACTGATGCATTTGCCCAAGAAGGGCTTGAAAAAGCTTTAGCGCGCGCTAAAGCATATGTTGCCGCAGGTGCTGATGGTATTTTTGCCGAAGCGGTAAAAACAGAAGAGCACTATCGTGCGTTTACTGAAGCTTTAGATGTACCAGTGTTAGCAAATATCACTGAATTCGGTCAAACAGAGCTTTGGAATAAAGAGCAACTTGGTGAGTGGGGATGCCAAATTGTGCTTTATCCACTTTCTGCATTTAGAGCAATGAATAAAGCGGCTGAATCAGTCTATAAAACATTGCTAGCTGATGGTGATCAAAAAGCACAAATAGATAACATGCAAACCCGCATGGAACTATATGATTACCTTGGATATCACGAATACGAAACGAAACTTGATTCGCTATTTGCTGAAGGCAAAAACAAATAATAAAACCAACGAATAAGTACGAAAGCACCCAAGAAAAGTGAGGAAAGAACATGGTTGATAAAAAATTAAGTGGCGCAGGGCTACGTGGACAAAGTGCTGGAGAAACAGCTTTATGTACTGTCGGTAAAACAGGCGCAGGATTAACCTACCGTGGTTATGACATTAACGATCTTGCTGAAAATGCGCAGTTTGAAGAAGTTGCGTATCTACTTCTTTATGGAAAACTACCAAATCAAACAGAGTTAACCCATTACAAAACTAGGTTAAAAGGTATGCGTTCAATGCCTGATGCCCTTAAATCTGCATTAGAGCTTATTCCTGCAACAGCACATCCTATGGACGTTATGAGAACCGGTTGCTCTATACTAGGTAACCTTGAAACAGAAAATAGCTTTGCTGAGCAATTGGATCATATCGACCGTTTATTAGCGATTTTTCCAGGGTTAATTAATTATTGGTATAACTTTAGCCATAACGGTATTCGTGTAAATGTTGAAACAGATGCCGATTCCATCGCTGAACAATTCTTATGGACGTTACACGATAAAAAGCCAGAGCCAATGCATGTTGATGTTATGCATGCCTCATTGATTTTATATGCTGAGCACGAATTTAACGCTTCAACCTTTACTGCGCGTGTTTGTGCATCAACATTGTCTGATTTGCATAGTTGTGTAACAGCTGCAATTGGTTCCTTGAGAGGGCCATTGCATGGCGGTGCAAACGAAGCGGCTATGGACATGATTGAGCAATGGCAATCTGCTGATGAAGCAGAAGAGGCCATTATGGGCATGTTAGCGCGCAAAGATAAAATTATGGGCTTTGGTCATGCGGTCTATCGTGAACTAGACCCACGAAATGCAATTATTAAAAAGTGGTCTGAAAAACTCGCGAAACTTGATGGTGATACACGCCTTTATGACGTTTCTGAACGTTGTGAAGCTGTGATGTGGCGAGAGAAAAAACTCTTCTGTAATGCTGATTTTTTCCATGCTTCAGCCTACAATTTTATGGGTATACCAACGAAGCTATTTACACCAATCTTTGTTTGTTCGCGTGTTTCTGGTTGGACAGCACATGTGATGGAGCAGCGTGAGAATAACCGCATTATTCGCCCATCTGCAGATTACACTGGCCCAGAGTCTATGCCTTGGGTTGCTATTGCAGATCGCGATTAAGCTAAACATTCACGTTATGTTTAAATTCAATGGTGGCTAAATGGCCGCCATTTCACTTTTTGTGGACTACGTTATGAACTATGAATATCGCAAACCATTACCTAATTTCAAAATGGCAGGGCTGCCTATCGATTTTTACGATACTCGCGCTGCCATTGAGGCGATAACACCAGGTAGCTACGCTAAGTTACCTTATACCTCACGTGTGCTTGCTGAACAGTTAGTGCGTAAATGTGATCAAAGTACTTTACAGGATGCGTTAAAGCAGATTATCGACGGAAAACGTGATTTAGATTTTCCTTGGTATCCTGCTCGTGTTGTTTGTCACGATATATTAGGTCAAACCGCGTTAGTTGATTTAGCCGGTCTTCGTGATGCTATTGCAGAGCAAGGTGGTGACCCAGCTAAAGTAAACCCAGTGGTGCCGACTCAACTTATTGTTGATCACTCATTAGCGGTAGAAGCCGCGGGGTTTGATCCTGACGCTTTCGAAAAAAATCGTGCTATTGAAGATAGACGAAATGAAGATCGCTTTCATTTTATCGAATGGACCAAAACAGCTTTTAAAAATGTTGATGTTATTCCCGCAGGTAACGGCATTATGCATCAAATTAATCTTGAAAAAATGTCGCCTGTTATACAGCTGCGAGACGGTGTGGCTTTTCCTGATACTTGCGTTGGTACAGATTCTCATACCCCACACGTAGATGCTTTAGGCGTTATTGCCATTGGTGTTGGTGGTTTAGAGGCTGAAACTGTGATGCTCGGCCGTCCATCTATGATGCGTTTACCGAACATCGTTGGGGTTGAGTTAGTTGGGCAAAGGCAACCAGGCATTACTGCTACTGATATTGTATTAGCGATTACTGAATTTTTACGTAATGAAAAAGTGGTAGGCGTCTACCTTGAGTTTTTCGGAGAAGGCGCTCGTAGTTTATCGATTGGTGATCGTGCAACTATTTCTAATATGACGCCTGAGTACGGTGCTTCAGCGGGTATGTTCTATATTGATGAACAAACGATTGATTACCTTAAAATCACAGGTAGAGAGCCTGAACAAGTTGCACTTGTTGAAGCCTATGCAAAGCATACTGGCTTATGGGCAGATGATTTAGTTGGTGTGCATTATGAACGTGTACTCTCTTTTGATTTATCCTCTGTTGGTCGGAATATGGCTGGGCCTTCTAACCCCCATCGTCGTTTGGCAACCTCAGAGTTAACGTCAAAAAATATTGCAAAAAACTTAGCTGACTGCCAAAAACAGGAAGAGAATGGTGAGATGCCTGACGGCGCCGTTATTATCGCGGCAATCACTTCTTGTACCAACACATCTAATCCAAGAAATGTGGTCGCTGCGGGTTTAGTCGCAAAACGAGCTAATGAACTTGGTTTAGTCCGTAAACCGTGGGTAAAAAGCTCTTTTGCTCCAGGTTCTAAAGTGGCGAAACTATATTTAGAGGAAGCAGGGCTATTATCCGAATTAGAACAATTAGGTTTTGGTATTGTTGCTTATGCTTGTACAACTTGTAATGGTATGTCTGGAGCATTAGATCCAGATATTCAACAAGAGATCATTGATAAAGATTTATATGCAACCGCTGTTTTATCAGGTAATCGAAATTTTGATGGTCGTATTCATCCGTATGCTAAGCAAGCATTTTTAGCATCACCTCCCTTAGTCGTTGCCTATGCTATAGCAGGCACGATGCGTTTTGATATTGAGCAAGACATTTTAGGTAAAGATCAAGCAGGTAATGATATTACCTTGAAAGATTTATGGCCAAGTGATGAAGAGATTGATGAAATTGTTAAACGTTGTGTAAAACCTGAGCAATTTAACAAAATTTATACGCCAATGTTTGATTTAGGTGCATTCGAGCCTGCTGAAAGTCCTCTTTATGACTGGCGCGAAAAGTCTACCTATATTAGACGTCCGCCTTATTGGGAAGGGGCGCTTGCTGGCGAGCGAACCATGAAAAATATGCGGCCGCTTGCGATCCTAGGTGACAATATCACCACGGATCATTTGTCGCCTTCCAATGCCATCATGTTAGATAGCGCAGCTGGTGCATATTTAGACAAAATGGGGTTGCCAGAAGAAGATTTTAACTCATATGCTACACACCGCGGTGACCATTTAACAGCGCAACGGGCAACATTTGCCAACCCAAAGCTTTTTAATGAAATGGTACGAGATGAAAACGATAATGTTATTCAAGGCTCGTTAGCGCGCATTGAACCTGAGGGTATTCAAAGTCGTATGTGGGAAGCGATAGAAACCTACATGGAACGTAAACAACCGCTGATCATTGTGGCCGGCGCTGATTATGGCCAAGGTTCTTCCCGAGACTGGGCTGCAAAAGGTGTTCGACTTGCTGGTGTTGAAGTGATTATTGCTGAAGGATTTGAACGTATACATCGTACCAACCTCATTGGTATGGGGGTATTACCACTTGAATTTATCAACGGAGATACGCGTAATACCTATGATATAGATGGCAGCGAAACATTTGATGTTGTTGGTCAAACATCCGCTGGCGGCAATATGAAGGTAATCATGAAAAGGGCAAACGGTGAACAAATCGAAATTCCTGTTAAGTGTCGTCTAGATACAGGGGAAGAGGTAACTGTGCATCGTGCAGGTGGCGTTTTACAAAAATTTGCTACTGATTTTTTAGAGTCAAAAATTTAATAGGCGATATGTCACTTTACTATTAAGGCGGCTAATGTCGCCTTTTTTATCTATTAATCACCTTACGACTATAGAATTAAATTGATGTAAGGTCATAACGTTTTAGTTAAGGAAATTAATATGCCTTTTGCAGCACAAATTAAAATACCAGCAACTTATATGCGCGGTGGAACATCTAAAGGTGTATTTTTTAATATGTCCGATCTTCCAAAAGCATGTCAAAAAGCAGGTAGTGCGCGAGATAAGCTATTACTGCGTGTGATAGGAAGTCCAGATCCGTATGGTAAACATACAGATGGAATGGGTGGTGCAACATCAAGTACGAGTAAAGCTGTGCTACTAGCAAAATCGACACAAAAAGATCACGATGTTGATTATTTATTCGGTCAAGTTTCGATTGATAAGCCGTTTGTTGATTGGTCCGGAAATTGTGGTAATTTAACGGCTGCCGTTGGGGCGTTTGCTATATCTTCAGGGTTAGTAGATCAACGTAATATTCCTGAGAATGGCTTTTGTACCGTGAGAATTTGGCAAAAGAACATCGAAAAAACCATTATTTCTAAAGTACCTATTGTTAATGGACAGGTACAAGAAACGGGAGAATTTGCCTTAGATGGCGTTACTTTTCCTGCTGCTGAAGTACCAGTAGAATTCCTTTCTCCGGTTGATCCTAATGATGCAATGTTTCCTACTGGTAATATTATTGATGATTTAGAAGTGCCAGGTATAGGCACATTTAAAGCGACTATGATTAACGCTGGTATTCCAACAATCTTCCTTCATGCTGAAGATATTGGTTATCTTGGTACAGAACTACAAGATGATATCAACGGAAATGAGGTAACCCTTAGCTATTTCGAAACAATACGAGCTTATGGCGCGATAAAAATGGGGTTGATCAATACGGTTGCAGAGGCGAAAACTAGACAACACACCCCTAAAGTTGCTTTTGTTGGCAAACCATTAAGTTACCAAGCATCTAGTGGAAAACAGATCGAAGCCGATGACATCGATTTAAATGTGCGTGCATTATCAATGGGTAAGTTACATCATGCGATGATGGGGACAGCGGCTGTTGCTATTGGTACAGCTGCAGCAATTCCCGGCACCGTTGTGAATATAGCCGCAGGTGGTGGTGAACGAGAAAGTGTTAATTTTGGCCACCCGTCGGGTACGTTAAAAGTAGGTGCAAGTGCACGATATACAAACGGTAAGTGGTTAGTTGAAAAAGTGACTATGAGTAGGAGTGCGCGCGTGTTAATGGAAGGTTGGGTACGAATACCTGCAGATAGTTTTTAACGGAATCACGTCTGAATGATTTGTCAGCGCTTTAGTTAATACCATTTTGTGTAATTGAGGATGAAAACCTTAACCAATAACTGTCGTTACTTTTGATTACAGTTATTGGCTTTGATTTCTGTAAACTAGATAACAACATTGATAGAGTAAGTATTGTTTTCTTGTACTGACTTAAGGCTTGTTTTTTACCTTAGGTTATTTGATAGGGTTGGTTTTATTCAAAGGAGTTGATCATGGTTAAGAGTTTCATTGCTAATTTGACTTTTTTGTACCTTGTGTCGGTACATGCCATTGCAAGTGAAGTCAAAATACCAGCTAATATTAAGGTTTTGCAAGTTAACGATACGCAATTCACTGCAAACTTTTTTGACCGTAGTACTTCACATGCCATTAAAATTGGTCTAAATGAATTGCATTTACAGTTTAAAGAATTGGTTGAAGATGTTGAAAACGACGACCACAGCACTATTTACTCTGAGCCATTCGTGGTTATTTTCACGCTTAAAACAGCAAAAGAGTTAACGTTGCTAGTACCCGAGTTTAATTCTGAAGCACAGGTACGAGCCTATGCAAAAAAGCCGAACATATTATTAGTTGATCGAACACAGCGAAACATCAATCACACATTATACGATGTTAAAGATTACACATCGCGACAAAGCAATCAATTTGATTTAACAAAAGAAAATAAATCTGCCCGGCTGATAAATCAGCAACATGAAAAGCTACCTCAAACAGTTACAGAAAGAAACTATTCAGATTCCATTCATCAATTTACCGATAAGATGCCGCTTAACATGCTTCATTATTGGTGGCACAAGGCATCTACTGAGCAAAAGGTCGAGTTTTTAGACAACGTTAATCTAGAATCAAAGAAAGGAAAGTAATATGAAATTATTGAGAAAAACGTGTGTAATTATAAGTATAGTTCTGTCTAGTGCTGTAAGCGCAGATGAAGGCATTGACGTTATAGGCAAAGCAGAGGTGAAAGCACAGCCAGATCAATTTTCCTTAACCATTAGTATTAAAGAACGCGGCCTCGCCGCAAGTAAAGTAAAGCAAATCGTTGATAAAAAAAGCGAACAGGTCGTCAACATGTTTATCAAACAAGGGGTGTCAGAATCTCACATTGATTCCTCAATGCTACGTATGTATCCAATTTATGAAAAACCAGAAGTAATGATAGAAAACGCTGAATTAGAACACCGCGTCAACAATAACAATAAAGTGAAGCTTCCATTGCATAAACAAGAACAAAAAGTGCAGAAAATAAGACTTTTTGATGTTGCTCGTACTATTTCGGTGAAATTAAATTCGCTTGAACAATACGACAGTGTTTTAGAACACTTGGTAAAAATAGGTGTCAGTAATATTTCTCCAATACAGTTAGGATTTAGTGATCCAGATGCACTTTATCAACGTGCATTATTACACGCTATTGATAACGCGAAAGATAAAGCAGGTAATATTGCTAAGCAACTTGGTGTATCGGTAGGAAAAGTGATTTCAATCAAAGAAACGGGTTATCACGCACCTTCCGTTTATCGTATGGCAGCGATGGAATCTAAAGCCGGTTTTAGTTCTCAAGCTACAGATCGTTCGATTTCTGCACAAGTTGCGATTACATTTCAAATAATTTTGTAGAAATGAGCTTTATTTGGGCTGGCTCGCACATAAAGCTTTAATTTCAGCCTTTATCAAGGTATGTTATGCCAATTTTAAAGGCTGACGTGTTAGAATGTCCAAAGACGAACTTTATCAACAACTGAAACTACAAGTTTCAGCGTTAATAAGCACTGAACATGATATGGTAGCTAATATGGCTAATATCAGTGCACTATTATTTGAGTTCCTACCTGATATTAATTGGGTAGGTTTTTATCGTTCAATTGAAGATGAATTAGTACTCGGCCCTTTCCAAGGGAAGGTAGCATGTATAAGAATTCCTCTTGGTAAAGGTGTTTGCGGAACTGCTGCAAGTGAAGGAAAAACACAACGAATTGCAGATGTACATCAATTTAGTGGTCACATTGCTTGTGATGCAGCAAGTAACTCAGAAATTGTTATTCCTGTTTATCATCAAGAAAAAGTTATTGCGGTGCTAGATATTGATAGCCCAATTAATGATAGATTCGATGCAGAAGATCAACGCGGGTTGGAAAGCTTAGTGAACGTGTTTGAACAAACATTGCATTTAGAGCAACAAGCAATATGAAAGAGCTTGTTGTAATACATGATTACCTTGTTTCTGAAGAGGTCGTTGGTGACTGGGACGGCAATGAAGAGCAAGTAACAGAAAACATAAATCAGCTTTATCATACGTTATATGATTACGCTGAAGAAGATATAGATCCCGCAGAGTTAAGTGAGCTTTTAGAGCTAGTTTGGCAGCATTGGATTGGGCAAGAGGCATTAGCAGAGTTAACACTTGATGACATCAGTGATTGGTGTCAACATTTACTAATGAATCGTGAACAGTATTTAAACGACGAATAAATTTATTAATTAAGTAGTTATTATGGAAACGAAAACAGAAACTGAAGCGGTGACAGAACAGCCGGCGGAAAAAGAAAACAAACGTACAAGTGCGAAAGAAATTATCGCGCATTTAGCGGAAAAATTTCCTGCATGCTTTTCGGTTGAAGGCCCAGCAAAACCTTTAAAAATTGGTATATTTCAAGAGCTAGCTGCACGTCTTGAAGGTGATGAAATCGTGAGTAAAACACGGTTAAGACAAGCCTTAAGACATTATACAAGTAGTTGGCGCTATTTAAAGGCGATTAAAGTTGGTGCTCAACGCATTGATATTGACGGAAACGAGGTTGCTGAGATTGATCAAGAACAAGCTGATCATGCAGCAAAATCATTAAAAGAAAGCCAAGAAAAATTTGGTAACAAAAATCCTAAAGACAGTCAAAAGAAAAAGCCTTATAAAGGTAAAACGCCTGAAAATAAGGGTTCTCACGCAAAATCAAATGCTAAAGATAAAGCAAAATTTAAAGCTGTTAGTTCATCTAAGCGTGCGCAATCTAAACCAGCGGCTAAACTTAAACCTGTTGATGCTAGCGCAGTAAACGTTGGCAAAGCCGTTAAAGTTCAATTGGGCAATGCTCCAATGGACGCAGTAATTACTGAAATATCAGGTAATGACATTTCCGTGCAACTAAGTTCAGGAATGGTTGTCAAAACACAGGTTAAGAACATATACATTGAATAATTTGGAGTAGCAAGCATGCTAAAAATTTGTCGTACCGCACTTGCCATATCATTAACGTTTTCAAGCGTTAATCTTTTCGCATTCTCTAATGACCAAGAGACTTCTCTGCCCATTTTAGCGCCAGAGAGTCAGCATGCTGTCTCCAGTAAAAGAATTGCTGCTAAGTTTTCGCGTTCACATTATAAACCAGTAAAAATTAACGATGATTTGTCAGAGCAAATTTTCGATCGTTATTTAAAACAACTTGATTATGGTCGTAATGTTTTTCTTGCAAGCGATATCACTGAATTTGAACAACATAAAGATGATTTTGATACGGTTGTTGCTCGTGGCAAATTAGATATTCCGTATCATATCTTTAATGTGAACTTACAACGTAGACTTGAACGTTACCAATTTGCGTTAGGCCTGTTGGAAACGCCTTTTGATTTTACTAAAGATGAAAGCTATACCTTTGACCGTGAAGACGCCGAATGGCCGACGTCTGAAAGTGAACTTAACGAATTATGGCGTCAAAAAGTAAAGTATGATGCCCTAAATTTAACACTAACGGGTAAAGAGTGGGATAAAGTTAAAGAAATTTTAACTAAGCGTTATAACTACGCTATCAAACGTTTAAAACAAAGCGAAAGCGAAGATGTTTTCCAATTAGTGATGAACAGCTTTGCGCGTGTAGTTGAACCCCACACGTCGTATTTATCTCCGAGAAATGCAGAACGTTTTCAAATGGAAATGAACTTGTCTTTAGAAGGGATAGGCGCTGTACTTCGAGCGGAAGAAGATTATACCGTTATTCAGAGTGTTGTTAGCGGTGGTCCGGCTGATAAATCGAATCAATTAAAACCGAAAGACCGTATAGTTGGTGTTTCACAGGGTGATGAAAAGTTTGAAGATGTTATTGGCTGGCGCCTAGATGATGTCGTCGATTTAATTAAAGGCCCTAAAGGCACTAAAGTTCGCCTGCAAGTACTGCCAGGACAGGCTGTTGATGAATCGAGCATTAAAATTGTTTCTATTGTTCGTGATAAAATCGTCTTAGAAGATCGCGCTGCTAAATCGGAAGTAATATTTGAAAAGCCAGGAGATGAAAACAGTAAAAAATTAGGTGTTATAGATATCCCTAGTTTTTACAATGGTCTTTCAGCTCACGTTAAAAAAGAAATTGATAAACTTAATGCCGAAAATGTAGAAGGCATTATTATTGATTTACGTGGCAATGGTGGTGGTTCATTAACTGAGTCTACTTTATTAACGGGCTTATTTATTGATCGTGGTCCGGTAGTGCAAATTCGAGATGGTGCAAATCGTATTTCTATTAATAGTGATAAAGATGGTGTTACTTACTATGATGGGCCATTAACCGTTATGGTTGACAGGTATAGTGCATCGGCATCAGAGATTTTTTCTGCCGCGATTCAAGATTATGGTCGTGGGGTTATTATTGGTGAGCAAACCTTCGGTAAAGGGACTGTTCAGCAGCACAGACCCATTGCTAGAATTTATGATATCAATGAAAATCCTTATGGCAGTATCCAGTACACAATTGCTAAGTTTTATCGAATCAATGGCGGTAGTACGCAACATAAAGGCGTTGTGCCTGACATTGCTTTTCCAACAGCGATTGACCCAGAAGACTGGGGCGAAAGTAAAGAGGAAAATGCATTACCGTGGGATATGGTACCTAAGGCTAATTTCAAATCCTTAACGGATGTGTCAACTGATGTTGAATACTTAACGTCTTTGTATCAAGAACGCGTGAAATCTAATCGAGAGTTCAATTATCTGTTAGAAGACATTGCACGATACCAAGCCGAAAAAGACGATAAAACTGTTTCGTTGAATTTAGCCAAGCGAAAAGCAAAGCGTGATGAAAGAAAAGCGGAACAATTGGCGCGAACTAATGAACGCTTAGTAGCATTAGGTCTTGAAAAAGTAGAAAACTTAGATGATTTACCTGAAGAACTCGAAGAGTTAGACCCATTGTTAGAGGAAACCGCTCGCATCACTTTTGATTTTGTCTCACTGGGAAAGGTGGCAAAAAATAACAGTAAAGACTGAGTATAAGAAAGCCGCCATTTAGGCGGCTTTCTTATATGTAACACGCTCAATGTACAACAATTGAACAACAGTAAAAAAAATATCGTATTCTCACTGCTTTTCACCACAAATGACTTGCACAATGTCTTAAGGCACGGCATGTTATGCTTGCTAACTTATAACTATAATTAAGTATTAAAAAGACATTTTATGACAAATCAAAATCCACCTAAAGCACCCTCAATGCTTGATTCATTTATTCCAATCGTAGTACTCGTTATATTACTTTCTGCTGCGGTAACATATTTTTCAGATAACTCTTCTTATGGACCAAACCAAATTGCTTTGATGATCAGTATGGGAGTCGCGATTATCATTGGTTTACGCAATGGCCATACTTGGAAATCAATGGAAGAAGCAATCGTTAAAGGGATATCTGTTTCCCTAGGTGCAGTATTAATTTTACTTGCCGTTGGTGCTCTCATTGGTACTTGGTTATTGTCGGGTACCGTACCGACATTAATTTATTATGGCTTACAAATTATTGATCCTAGCTGGTTTTATGCCGCCGCCTGTATTGTCTGTGGTATTGTCGCCATGAGCATTGGTAGTTCATGGACAACAGCAGCTACTGTAGGTGTTGCTTTTATTGGCATTGCGGGTGGTTTTGAAATGTCGACTGCAGTTACCGCTGGTGCAGTGATTTCTGGAGCATACTTTGGTGATAAATTATCACCGCTTTCTGAAACAACGAATTTAGCACCAGCAGTGGCAGGAAGTGAGTTATTTGCACATATTAAATATATGTTATGGACGACTATTCCTTCAATTTCTATCGCACTTATTTTATTCTTAATAATCGGTTTCAATCATTCATCGGTAGAAGCAGGCACAGCTGAAAATATTCAATTATTAACTGAAACGTTGCAATCAACTTATAATATTTCTCCCCTTAATTTAATTCCGTTATTTGTGCTATTGGCTTTAGCTTATAAAAAATTACCTGCTTTTCCTGCTGTCGGTATTGGTGCTTTAATTGGTGGTATTTGGGCTTTAGTGTTTCAACAAGAACTAATTCAAGCAATTGCTGGTAATGATATCTCGGTAAGCACGGCAAATATTACGGTTATTTGGACTGCGTTTTTCGATGGCATTGTATTAAACACCGGTAACGATGAAGTGGATCAGCTACTTAGTCGTGGTGGAATGTCAAGTATGCTTAATACAATATGGCTTGTCATCTGCGCCCTAAGTTTTGGTGCTGTTCTTGAGCATTTAGGAATGTTGCGCAAATTTGTTGAGTCTATTTTATCTGCGGTAAAATCAACCGGTAGTTTAATTGCCAGTACAGTAGCAACCTGTATTGGTACTAACCTGATCACATCAGATCAATACATCGCGATTGTAATGCCAGGTAGAATGTATAAAGAAGAATACCAGCGCAGGGGACTATCGCCTTTAGTGCTAAGCCGTACATTAGAAGATTCTGGCACAATTACATCACCGTTAATTCCATGGAATACTTGCGGTGCTTTTATGTTTGCGACACTAGCATTGACCAATTATGAATTTATCATGTATTGCTTCTTTAACTTAATTAATCCTTGTATTGCTATTGCATATGGTTATTTTGAATTTAAAATTAAGAAAATAACCGATGAATAATAATTAGCAGCTACAAAGAGGAGCCTGTTAATTTTACTGAATTAACAGGCTTTTTCATTTACAGCAAATAAAGGAATTTCTATGGCTTCCGCTCAAGCGCGTATTCTCGCAGATTATCGCCCCAGTAGTTTTACCATAACCCAAACTGATCTTACGTTTGAGTTAGATGATCATCAAACTCTTGTGTCTAATGTGATGCATATTAAACGTATTGACCAAGATGCAACCTATTTAATGCTAGATGGTGAGCATCTTACCCTTAAAACAATCAACATTAATCAGCAACCTGTAGCTGCTAAAGACTATCAAATCACTGAATCTGGTTTACGTATTTCCATTAACCCACAATTAACGGAATTTGTATTATCTATTGATACACAGATTGATCCTGCAAATAATACGGCTTTAGAAGGGTTGTATAAGTCTGGTGATGCATTTTGTACACAATGTGAAGCTGAAGGATTTAGACGGATCACCTATTATTTAGATCGCCCAGATGTTATGTCTACCTTTACCACTACAGTGATTGCAGAAAAAATAAAATACCCTTATTTATTATCCAATGGTAATAAAGTTGAACAAGGAGAGAAGGGCAGTAAACACTTTGTGGTATGGCATGACCCTTTTCCTAAACCATGTTACTTATTCGCCCTTGTTGCTGGTAACTTTGATCTTGTTGCTGATAGCTATACCACAAATTCAGGTAAAGAAGTGGCACTTGAAATTTTTGTTGATAAAGGCAATGCCAACAAAGCAAGCCATGCAATGAGCTCCTTAAAGCATTCTATGCGCTGGGATGAACAAACCTTTGGTCTTGAATATGACTTAGATATTTATATGATCGTCGCGGTAGACTTTTTCAATATGGGAGCGATGGAAAACAAAGGATTAAATATCTTTAATAGTAAGTTTGTTTTAGCTGATCATCAAAGTGCGACTGACACTGACTACTTTAATATTGAAGCGGTAATTGCTCATGAATATTTTCATAACTGGACAGGCAACCGTGTTACCTGCCGTGATTGGTTTCAATTGAGTTTAAAAGAAGGCTTAACTGTATTTCGTGATCAGCAATTTAGTGCGGATATGAATTCTGCTTCAGTCACACGAATTGACAATGTAAGTCATCTTCGAGCGTTGCAGTTCCCAGAAGACGAAAGCCCGATGGCACATCCAATACGACCGGAAAAGGTTGTAGAAATGAACAACTTTTATACCATGACAGTATACGAAAAAGGTGCTGAGGTGATCAGAATGATACACACCTTATTAGGAGAGGAACATTTTCGAAATGGCATGGACTTATACTTTAGTCGCTTTGATGGTATGGCAGTGACTTGTGATGATTTTGTTGATGCAATGGCAGACGCATCGGGAGTAGATTTAACTCAATTTAAATATTGGTATAGTCAGTCGGGCACACCGGTATTACAAGTTACTGAATCATTTAACCAACATACTGGCCAATTATCGTTAACAGTAAAACAAGTCAATCAACCCACCAGTACACAGCAAACAAAGCATCATTTGCACATTCCCATTCGCATTGAGTTATTAACCGAAAAAGGAAGTCAGTCACACCTCTTAGAGTTGACTGAAGAAGAAGGTATCTGGCATTTTGACGGCTATCAGAACAAACCTGTGGTTGGATTTTTATCTAATTTTTCTGCACCAGTCAAAGTTGAGTTTGAACAATCTGATGATGAGTTAATGATCATTATGGGGAATGCCGTTGATGACTTTAATCGTTGGGACGCTGGACAAACGTTGTTGATAAGATACATTACCCGTTTAATAGAAGATCCAGCCTATGAACTACCTAGTAGTATAATTTCAACGTATCAGCAATTACTTGCATCAACGTTAGATCCTGCCTTAAAAGCAGCTTCATTAACCTTACCAGCGTTTGATGTGATTACTGCATATTTAGAGCAAATAGATCCACAAAAAGTTATTGTCGCAATTGAGCAAGTAGAAGCTCACTTAGCACAGAGTTTGCAAGAAACATTATTAGAACAGTATCAAAATTTCACCGGACAACCTTATGAAAACCAAGGTACTGCAACTGCGAAACGTTCACTTAAAAATATATGTTTATATTACTTAACCAAGCTTGATGTTCATCAACCACTGTTAACTGAACAATATCAACAGTCTGATAACATGACAGATACTTTAGCGAGCCTATCAGCGGCAGGAAAGCATGCCACGCCCACTTTTGATTTATTAATGCGAGATTTTCACGATAAGTGGCAAGATACTACATTGGTTATGGATAAATGGTTTAGTTTACAGGCGAGCGCAAATAGGGAGGATATCTTCGACGTGTTAACAGTCATGGAGCAGCATCCACTCTTCTCAATGAGCAACCCGAATAGAGCTAGGTCGCTTATTAGTGCTTTTAGTCACAATAATCCAAAATATTTTTATCATACCGAAGGGAAAGGGTACCAATTTTTGGCAAAACAAATCAAAGCGTTGAATGAAATCAACCCACAAATTGCGTCGAGACTACTAACCCCATTAATTCAATACAAGCGTTTTAACGATAAGCATAGAGCTATGATGCGAGAAGCATTAAAGGATATTGCCTCAATCGAAAATTTATCACGAGATTTACAAGAGAAATTAGATTCAGTGCAACTATAATGCAAACGTACTACTTTTATATCAATCTTTCTTCATATGAATATTTACCTTATTACCAAGGTAAAGTGAAAGATATTATTGTCAGTTCAACACTCGGGAAGCGTGTACAGTTTCCCGCTATGCACTTGAGGTCTTATTTAACGACTTCCGGAATTGAAGGTCATTTTTGCTTACAAACAGAAAATAATAAGTTTGTTTCGTTAAAAAAGATCACTAAATAGAGTTTTTGCTTTAAACGGTGGTCTGACCATCGGATGTTTGAAGAATACGATGCATAATTACAGTAGGCTTGTAAAAGTAGATGGTTGTAACAAAAAGTTTAGTTGTTAGGCTTCTGTTTTAAACGCTTGTTTTAAACATGTGAAAGTAAATGTGATTGAGATGTATACAAGTCTTTAAAATTAAGGCGGTTATTCGTAACTTTTACACTTGCCTCAGTGATAAAATGATGCAATTATTGTTTTATACTACACTGTTGATAAAGTGAATTTTCGCAATCACTTGTAGAATGTTGACCTTTAATAGATTTACGTCAACACTCAAAGCATAAAGAATTGATATAAAAACAATAAAAATGCCGTTTCGAGTCTGGGGAGAAAAATATGAAACGTAACCCATTAAAACGATTTTATAAAAAACCGCTTGCGGTTGGAATAACTGCAGCGATTTTATCGACTGCTGCTTTCCAATCGTCTGCAGCTAATTTTGAATTAGGGGATTTTGACATTCGATTTACCTCTAAATTTTCTGTAGGTGCAAGTTGGCGTGTTGAAGATCGTAACTGGCGTGATAATGTAGGTATCTCAAACAATTTAAAAAATGGTTTAGACTTTTCTAATTACCATCCTATTTTAAATCCGAATCCAAGTTCAAATACCATCTGGCAAGGCCAAGGTAGTTATTCAAATAATGGCGACTTAGGTAATTTGAATTATGATGCAGGTGAGATGTTTTCTCAGTTATTCAAAGGGACCCACGAGTTAGAGATAAAGAAAGACAACTGGGGTGTTTTTCTTCGCGGTATGTACTTCTACGATTTCGAAATGTCAGATGGCGATCGCCCGTGGACTAGCCCTGTATCGGGTGCTAGCAACGACCCTTGCCGTGATAGCAAGGCAAAAGAGCAAGTGTGTCAAGATGTACGCTTATTACACGCTTATTTCTTTGGTAATTATGACATCGGTGAAATGCCTTTTTCATTACGTATTGGTCAGCAAACGATCGGTTGGGGTGAAGGTCTTCTTATTTCACACGGTATTAGTGAAATTAACCCGATTGATATCTCGCGTGTGAAGGCTCCGGGTGCAGAACTGACCGAAGCATTTATTCCGTTTGGGGCAGTTTGGGGCTCATTAGGCGTTACAGAAGACTTTAGTGTTGAAATGTTCTACCAATATGCATGGGAAGAAACCATTTTACCTGCGCCAGGCACTTACTTCTCTACCAATGATTTTGCCGGTGACGGTGGTCATTATAATAATGTACAACTAGGCTTTACTGGTAACCCAGATATGGATCTAGATTATGTTATTGCAGGTTTAAATGAAATCGGCGGTATGCTTAATTCTGGTGATCCGGCATTAATTGCAGCAGCAAGCGCTGGTTACCTTGCTTATCCAACAAAAATTACCTTAAAAGGCCCAGGCGAAAAAGGTGTTAATGCCCCTGAAGATGGCGGCCAATATGGTCTTCGTTTGTCTTGGTTTTTACCTGAATTTGGTGATACTGAATTAAGTTTATACCATATCAATTATCATAGTAGACGCCCAGTATTTAGTGGTATCACAGCTAATTTCACTACGGAAGCGGTGATGCAAGATCTTGCAACATTAAGTCAAACTACGATTACCGAAGATAATTATGCTGACTTACACGCATTTTCAAAAGTACAGTTAGATTATCCTGAAGATATTAAGCTTTATGGTTTAAGTTTCAACACCTCTTATTCTGGTTTTGCCATTGCAGGTGAAATGTCTCATCGTCAAGATGAACCATTACAAATAGACGATGTTGAATTACTTTTTGCTGCGATGCCACAGCAACTCGCTCACCCTGATTCAATTAGTTACCGACCTGAGCTTGACGGTGTTTCGCAAATGCCAGTATTTGAACCTGGTCAAAAGGCTAACGGTTTTATTCTTACTGATACCACACAAGCGCAACTAGTGTTGTCAAAATTTTGGGGGCCTACGTTAGGCGCTGATCAGTTTACTTCGCTATTAGAAGTGGGTGGTATTCATATTCATGATATGCCTAGTGAAGATGAACTTCGTTTAAATGGCCCAGGTACAGCACGCAATGGTGGTATTGAAGGTAAAGAAGGCTTAGAAGTTGCTTTACAAGATGGTATTGAAACTAATCCATTCCCTGATGATTTTGCATGGGGTTACCGAATTGTAACGAAGCTTGATTATAACAATGTTTTTGCTGGTGTTAATATGTCACCTAGAATTGTGTTTTCGCATGATGTTAGTGGCATAACACCTGATCCATTGTTTTTGTTTGTGGAAGATAGAAAATCAATCAGTGCAGGCATTACCTTTGATTACCAAAGTCGTTGGTCTGCAAATATTTCTTACAATGGCTTTTGGGGCGGTGTAGGAACCACAAATAAGATGGAAGATAGAGACTACGTTTCTTTCAATGTTAAATATTCTTTATAAGGGCAAAATTAGATGAAAAAGATAACCTTATTATCTCTTGCTGTTAGCTTTGCATTTGCCACTGGAGCGCAAGCTAAAGTTGATGAACAACAAGTAAAAAAATTATCAAATGAATTGACACCTTTTGGTGCGGTTCGAGGTGCTAATGCTGATGGAAGCATTCCAGCGTGGAAAGGTGGTATTACTTCGCCACCTTCAGGGTATGAGCCAGGCATGCATCATTTAGATCCATTTCCGCAAGATAAAGTGCTTTATACGGTTACCGCTGAAAATGTAGAAAAATACAAAGATGTGTTAACACCAGGTCAAATTAAATTATTTGAAACCTATCCTAGTACATTTAAAATGAACGTGTATCAAACTCGACGTACTGCTTCATACCCACAACATGTATACGATGAAACGTTAAAAAATGCTGCACGAAGTGAGTTGATCCAACAAGGTAATGGGATTACCCAAGCAGCTGTTGGCATACCATTTCCAATACCTGCAAATGGTTTAGAAGCTATTTGGAATCATATTTTGCGCTATCGCGGTGAAGCGTTAACACGTGAAGGTGGGCAGGTAATGCCAACATCTTCAGGTGATTACACCTACATCGGCTTTGATGAGCAGCTTATGATCCCTTATGGTGTCAAGGGTGCTTCTCCTGAAAAGTTAGAAGAAAGCAATATCCTTTTCATGTTTAAGCAAAAAGTAACTGAGCCAGATTCACGAGTAGGCACAGCTTTACTTGTACACGAAACCATGGACCAGATTAAAACCGAGCGTCAAGCATGGATATACAATAAAGGGATTGGTCGCGAGCAAAAAGCACCTACGGTAGCTTATGATGCCCCAGGTACGGCGTCAGATGGTTTAAGAACAACTGATGACTTTGACATGTTTAACGGCGCACCAAACCGTTACACCTGGACGCTTAAAGGCAAGCAAGAACTCTTGATCCCTTACAACGATTATCGTTTACATAGTGACAAATTAACTTACGAACAAATTGTTCAAGCAGGTCATATTAACCCAGAATATGTTCGTTATGAAAAGCATCGTGTATGGGTAGTTGAAGCTAACTTAAAAGAAAATACCCGTCATATTTATAAAAAACGAGTATTCTTTATTGACGAAGATAGCTGGCAAATTGCCGTAACTGATATCTATGATGATCGTGATGAAATGTATCGTGTAGGTATGGCACATGGTATTAACTATTATGAAGTTCCAACGCATTGGTCAACATTAGATGTGTTCCATGATTTACAATCTAAGCGTTATATTGCCATTGGATTAGACAATGAACATAAAATGTATGACTTTTCAGCTAAACTTAGAAAGTCGAAGTTTAGATCAAGAGCTTTACGCATTGAAAATAGATAAGTAAAACATCTAGAAATAAATGGCTGGCTTAATGCCAGCCTTTTTTGTAACAAGGGTTAAAGGTTTTTCATGATAAGAATTTTGGTGGCGGTTTTAGTGTTTTTAGCTGGGGTAGCTCATGGTGAGCAATCACCCAAACCGGCTATTATGTCATCAATGGCTGTTGACAAAATGTTGTTAGACATCACCGCTGTTGATAATGAATTTTTTGTTGCGGTAGGTGACCGAGGTCATATTATTCGTGGTAACTCTTTTGATAACATGCAACAAGTACCATCACCTGTACAGTCAACGTTAACAGCTGTTGTAATGGTTAATCAATCTGTAGGTTGGGCAGTAGGCCATGACAGCGTTATTTTACATACTGCAGATGGTGGTAAAAGCTGGCAAATTCAACAATATTTACCCAATCAGCAAAAGCCGTTAATGGATGTAGTATTCAAAAATGATCAAGAAGGCGTTGCTATCGGTTCATATGGTCTATTTTATCGCACGACTAACGCCGGTAAGTCATGGCAACGTGAATATCATACCTCTTTGTTATCAGATGAAGATAAAGAATACCTAGAAGAGTTAAAACAAGAAGATGAACAAGCGTATTTGGATGAACGCGCAAATATCCTCCCTCATTTTAATCGTATTTATATAGATGGTCGTACTACCTATTTGGTGGGTGAATTAGGTTTGATGGCCAAGAGTAATGATTTCGGTAGTACATGGCAAAGATTAGAGAAAATTTATCAAGGTTCTTTTTACGATATAATCCGCACACAGCAAGGTAATTTATTATCTGTTGGCTTGCGAGGGAATATTTTTAGAACACAACAAAATGGCGCACCGTGGCAATATACCAAGTCAGGTGAAACAGCTTTACTTAATGACATAGTGCTTGCTGAAGAAAATACCATATATATTTTAGGTAATAACGGCGTTTTACTTGAAAGCCAAGACGATGGCGTAAGCTTTACGAATAATGCTCAAATAGATGGTAAAGCAATGCTAGCAGGAATTATGTTTAATAATGAGTTAATCGTAGCTTCTGAAGTTGGGATTAAATTAATACAGGTATCTAAATAATATGAATGTAGATTCGCTTATCAATCGCATTGAAGTCGTTATATTTAGAAAACGTGGTGTAGTATTAGCGCTTTTTGCGATGATCACGGCGTTTCTTATTGTTCAAGCCTCTCAAATTAAGCTAGATGCTGCTTTTACTAAAAATATCCCGTTAAATCATGAGTACATGCAAACCTATCTCAAGCATAGAGAAAACTTTGGTGGCGCAAACAACGTCTTAATTTCTGTGTGCCACAAAGACGGTGATATTTTTAACCAAGAGTTCTTCACAGCCCTTAAGGGCGTTCATGATCAATTATTTTTCATTCCAGGTGTTAATCGTACCCAAGTTCAATCTTTATTTTCTCCAAGCACCCGTTTTGTTGAAGTTGTAGAAGATGGTTTTGCTGGTGGCCCCGTTGTGCCTGCTGATTTTCAGCCAACAGCTGAGGGCTTGGCTATTGTTAAAGGCAACATAGAAAAAGCAGGCATCGTAGGCCGGATTATTGCTGACGACTACAGTTGTGCAATGGTTAAAGCAACACTGATGGAAAATCATCCTGAAACAGGAGAGAAACTTGATTCGATTGCGTTAGCTAATAAGCTCGAAAATGAAGTGAGAAAACCTTTTGAAAAGAATAATATAACCGTACATATAATCGGCTTTACCAAAATGGTAGGCGATGTTGCCGACGGTGCGAAAGGTGTGGTGACCTTTTTTGCGGTAGCAATTGTTATCACGGCTATTATGGTGTTTATTTTCTCACGATCGCTATCGTTAACACTGTTACCCATTGCGTGCTCAATTGTCGCTGTTGTTTGGCAAATGGGGCTGCTGTCAACCTTAGGTTTTGGGTTAGACCCAATGTCTATACTTGTGCCATTTTTGGTATTTGCCATTGGTGTGAGTCACGGGGTGCAGATGATCAATGCGGTTGGAAAACGCGTTGCACAAGGGTTTACGACTAAAGCTGCTGCTCAGTTCAGTTTCAAATCATTGGTGATACCAGGGGTAGCTGCATTACTTTCTGATACCGTTGGTTTTATCACTTTATTATCGATTGATATTGGTATTATTCGAGAACTTGCAATCACTGCATCGTTAGGTGTTGCTGTAATTATTTTTACTAATTTGTTGTTGCTGCCCATTGTTATTTCATACCTTGATGTCAGTAAACATAACGTAAAAGATAAAGATGAACATCAAAGTAGTAACAATCATTGGCAATGGTTAGCAAGTTTTAGTCAACGTGGTCCTGCTACTATTATTCTTATTATCAGTGCTATCCTTTTTTCATTAGGGCTTTATTTTTCACAGCAACTGAAAATTGGCGAATTACATGCAGGCGCGCCAGCGTTACATGAAGAGTCTCGTTATAATCAAGATACGTTCTTAATTACTGATCGTTATGCCATTAGTGTCGATTACATGTCGATTTTAGTTGAAACGACCGAGAGTGCTTGTACCAATAGCGAAGTGCTAAAAACCATGGATGCCCTACAATGGCGTATGGAAAACGTTAATGGTGTGCAATCAGCTGTAAGTTTAGCATCAGTACTTAAGGTAATTAACGCCGGCTATTACGAAGGTAACTTAAAATGGCGTATTATTTCACCGAACCGTTACGCGATAGCCCAAGCGCTTTCTAATATTCCAAGCTCTACCGGTTTATTAAATAATGAATGTTCTGTGATGCCGATAATTTTATTTTTAGAAGATCATAAGGCTGAAACAATTACTCGTGTAGTCGATCAAGCTAAATTAGCGATTGATGAACTTAATAATGATTTACTTACATTTAAACTTGCTTCTGGGCCAATAGGGGTTATGGCTGCCACTAATGAAGCCGTAGAAGCGGCACAAATGCCAATGATGATGTACGTCTACGGTGCGGTAATTTTACTTTGTTTAATTAGTTTTAGAAGTATTCGAGCAACTATCTCTGTTGTTTTACCTTTATTTATTGTTTCTACGCTCGCACAATGGTTAATGACGGTCCTAGATATTGGCTTAACGGTATCAACATTACCTGTTATTGCATTAGGTGTGGGGATTGGTGTTGATTACGGCATTTATATTTTGTCAACAATGAGCGTTCGTTTACGAGAAGGTATGACGGTAAATCAAGCTTATTTAAATGCGCTTCAAGAAAGAGGGAGTGCGGTACTGTTCACCGGCGTGACCTTAGCTATTGGTGTTTCAACATGGTTTTTCTCAGATCTTAAATTCCAAATGGACATGGGAATATTACTTACTTTCATGTTTTTAGTGAACATGCTTGCCGCAATTACTATTTTACCCGCGATAGCGAGTTTCTTATGGCGAGATAAAAGGTAAAAAAACTAAATTTTTTATATAAATTAAACTGCATAAATAAACGAGAAAATGGCCGAAAGGCCATTTTCTATTTATAACAAGTGAATAAACAACTATCGCTGCATATAAAGCTTTACGCTTACCTATGATCTCTGAGTAAATATTAAAAAATATCTCTCGCAATCGCTTAAATTTATTAATAAAATTCATCAAATAGTCTATGCTCATAGACATAAATATAAAATTATACAAATTATTTCACACGTTTTATCCAAAAGGAAAACGGCATGGCGTTAGTAGATGGTTTACCCTCAGTGATACTTTCGAACGTAGCACAGTTAATACAGCAAAAAGTTCCTGCAGACACCGCTCCTTTAGTTGAGCAGTTTGCTGAACTGTTATATAACAATATTTCTCATAAAGATTTAGCGCATCGAAACGATAGCGATATGTACGGCGCAACATTAAGTCTTTGGAACTCTCTGAATGGACATCAGGATAAAAAACCTGTTATCAAGGTGTTTAATCCTCAAGTGTCGAAAAATGGTTGGAAATCAAGCCATACCATTATTGAAATCATTGTCAGTGACATGCCTTTTTTGGTTGACTCTGTTCGTATTGCTCTTACCCGTTTAGGGTTATCGCCACACTTAATGATTAACAATCCAATCAAGTTAGTGAGGGATAAAAGCGGGAATATTTCTAAGCTAAGCTCTTCTTCGAATAAGCGTTTTAAAGCCACTTCAACAGAAACCGTTTTCTTTATCGAAATCGATAGACAAAGTGAACAACAAGATCTTGATAGTATCGCAGAAGAATTACGCTCAGTTGTCGACGATATCGTAATAACCGTTGCTGATTGGCAACCCATGACAACTAAACTTAAAGAGGTTATTCAGCGTACTGAAAAAGCTAAATTACCTTGTTCAGATGAAGAAAAATCTGAAAGTTTGGCGTTTCTAAAGTGGATTTTAAATAACAACTTTACCCTGTTAGGTTATCGTTCTTATGATGTTAAATCATTGAAAGGAGACATGGCGTTATCTGCCGATGATGAAACTAGTCTCGGCCTAATGAAAAACTCAAAAGGCACTAAAGAACGCTTACTTTCAAAGTTAAGTGAATCTGCTCGTGAAATCGCGTTAGGTGATAATTTACTTATTTTAACTAAAACAAATTCTCGCTCACGAGTACATCGTCCAGCGTTGCTTGATTACATCGGTATCAAACGCTTTGATGCAAAAGGTAAAGTAATAGGTGAAGAGCGTTTTCTTGGTTTATTTGGCTCTGCATACTATACCAATAGCGCGTTAGAGTTACCGTTAATAAAATCTAAAGTACAAGCAGTGTGTGAAGATTCTGGTTATGCCAAAGATACACATGCTTATAAAACCTTGATTAATATTTTAGAAACCTACCCGCGTGATGAAATATTACAATCGCGCCCAGAAGAATTATTGAAAAATGTCTTAGGCATTTTTCAAATGCAAGAACGTGATTATTCTGGTTTATTTATTCGCAGAGATGCCTTTGATCGTTTCTACTCTTGTATGGTTTACGTACGCAGAGAACGTTACAACACAGCATTGCGTGTGCAAACTCAAAAACTTCTTCAAAAAGCATTTGATAGTGATGAAGAAGTAGAGTTTACGACGTTTTTCTCTGAGTCACCTCAGGCAAGAACACATTACACTGTGCGAGTCAATTCAACAAAAGCAGATATCAACGTGAAAGAACTTGAAAATAATTTGAATCAAGCAGCGCGTAGCTGGGATGATAAACTAGCTGATGCGTTAAATTCTCACAAAGGTGAAGAAAAAGGTAAAGCATTAAGCCGCAAATATGTCAGTTTTCCGCAGGCATATAAAGATGAAGTATTGCCAGGCTCAGCAATTGTTGATATTGAAAAACTAGAAGCGGTTTCAGGCAACGACAAACTAGAAATGCTTTTTTATCAACCTCAGGAAGAAAAAGCAGACAGCAACTTTGTTAAACTAAAACTATTTCACACAGGTGAGCCATTGCACTTATCTGATGTGCTTCCAATGTTGGAAAACTTTGGTTTACGCGTGATCGGTGAAAGCCCATATGCTGTACGTGCCGCTGATGGTGAAATGTGCTGGATATTAGACTTTTCAATGCTATTAACAGGTGATGGTGCTTTTAGTTTAGAAAAAGTACAAACCTTGTTCCAAGATGCATTTTCAAAAGTGTGGACAGGTAAACTTGAAGATGACGGCTTTAACCGTTTAATTCTTGGTGCACAATTAGCCGGCCGTGAAGTCTCTATTTTACGTGCCTATGCAAAATATGAACGTCAAATTGGCGGTACATTTAGCCAAAACTACATTGAAGACACCTTTGCGCGTTACCCGAATATTGCCGAGTTACTACTTAAACTTTTTGAGTTACGTTTTGAGCCTAAAGGTAAACAAAACCCAAAAACAATTGCTAAGTTACTAGAAGAAATTGAATCATCACTTGATAACGTTGCTAATTTAGATGATGACCGTATCATTCGCCGTTTTGTTGAAATGATCAATGCGACTATTCGAACCAACTATTTCCAACCCGATGCTGATGGTGAAGAAAAACCTTACATTTCATTTAAAATAACACCAAGTGTTATTTCAGATATACCGCAACCGGTACCTGCGTTTGAAATATTCGTATATTCTCCACAAGTAGAAGGTGTTCATTTACGAGGTGGTAAAGTAGCGCGTGGTGGCTTACGTTGGTCAGACAGACGTGAAGATTTCCGCACCGAAGTGTTGGGCTTAGTGAAAGCACAGCAAGTTAAAAATACCGTTATAGTTCCCGTGGGGGCAAAAGGTGGTTTTGTTTGTAAACAACTCCCTACAGGTGATCGAAACGAAATATTTGAAGCGGGCAAAGAATGTTACCGCACCTTTATTCGCGGCTTATTAGACATTACCGATAATATTATTCAAGGGGAAGTTATTCCTCCGTCAAATGTCGTACGTCATGACGAAGATGACCCGTATTTAGTTGTTGCCGCTGATAAAGGCACAGCAACATTTTCTGACATTGCTAACGGTATTTCAGAAGAATATAACTTCTGGATGGGAGATGCCTTCGCTTCAGGCGGCAGTGTTGGTTACGATCATAAGGGCATGGGCATTACTGCGAGAGGCGCGTGGGAATCTGTTAAACGTCATTTCCGTGAAATGGATATTGACTGTCAAACGACAGATTTCACCGTTATCGGTGTAGGAGATATGGCTGGTGATGTTTTTGGTAATGGTATGTTGCTTTCTAAGCATATTCGATTACAAGCAGCCTTTAACCATATGCATATCTTTATAGATCCATCTCCTGATGCGGCAAGTTCTTATAAAGAGCGGGAAAGGTTATTTAATTTACCCGGCTGTACTTGGGAAGACTATAACAAAAAGCTTATTTCTGAGGGGGGCGGTATTTTCAATCGCTCTTCAAAATCAATAAAACTAACACCACAAATTAAAAAAATGCTGGGTACTCAAAAGCAAAGTATGTCGCCTATTGAGTTGATCCAAACCATTTTAAAAATGAAGGTAGATTTATTATGGAATGGCGGCATTGGTACCTATGTTAAAGGAAGTAAAGAATCTCACATTGAAGTAGGTGATCGCGCCAATGATGGCTTACGTGTCGATGGTAATGAACTTCGCGCTAAAGTGGTCGGTGAAGGTGGTAACCTTGGTCTAACACAACTTGGTCGTATTGAATATGCTGCCAATGGCGGGCGTATTAACACTGACTCTGTCGATAATGTTGGTGGTGTTGATTGCTCGGATAACGAAGTTAACATTAAAATCTTATTAAACGGATTAGTGCAAAACGGTGATTTAACCTTAAAGCAACGTAATCAATTGCTTTTTGATATGACCGATGATGTATCTGATCTCGTTATTAAAGATTGTTACCGTCAAACACATTCAATCTCGATTACTGAAATGAGAGGTTCTACACAACTTAAAGAACAATCTCGTTTTATTAATGCACTGGAACGTACAGGCAAATTAAACCGCGCATTAGAGTTTATCCCAAATGACGAAGAAATTGCTGATCGTTTAGCACAAGGTAAAGGACTAACAAGGCCTGAACTATCCGTTTTACTTGCCTATAGTAAAATGGTGTTAAAAGAAGATCTTGTTTGCCCGGAGATCACTGAAAACCCATATCATGATCGCTTATTAATTGAAGCATTTCCTGATGATTTACAAGATAAATATCGTGAACAAATGCAAGAGCATCCATTACGTGCTGAAATAATTGCGACTAATTTAGCGAATAATATCGGTAACGACATGGGCTTTAACTTTGTACACCGTATGAGTGATGAAACGGGTGCATCTGTTGCTGAAATTGCAAATTGTTACACGATGGCAAGTGAAGTGTTTGAGCTTTCTTCTTATTGGGAACAAATTGGTAATTTAGATAATAAGATCTCTACCATGGTACAAACTGAAATGCTTTTTCAGTTAAGAAGAACTGTACGTCGTGCAACCAGATGGTTTTTACGTCACCGTAATAAGTCTATGGATATTGCTCAAACGATTGAGTTTTTCCGCTCTACGTTTGATGTCATGTCAGAAAACTTAAATGACTTCTTAATTGAAGATGAAGTTGAGATGTTAAAACGTGTTGAAAATGACTTGGTCAATGCTGGAGCACCTAAAAATGTTGCTAGAAGAATATCGCAATTAAGCACTTTATTCTCTGCCATGGATTTAGCTGATTTAATTGAACAAGATGGTAGACCAATTAGCTTAATTTCTCACTTATACTTCAAATTAGGTGCGCGCTTAGATTTACATTGGTTCTTAGATCAAATCAATAAACAGCCGGTTTCAAATCATTGGCAAGCACTAGCTCGAGCTTCATTTAGAGAAGAACTAGACTGGCAGCAACGCGCATTAACAGGTGTTATTTTACGCACGGATGAACAATGTGAAGATGTTGAAACGTTGCTAGACTCTTGGTTCGATGCATATGAGCAGCCATTATCTCGTTGGCAACATATACTTGATGACTTTAGAATCGGACAAACTCACGAGTTTGCGAAATTCTCAGTCGCGCTACGAGAGTTAATGTTACTTAGTTTGAATTGTGACCCAACGAAATAAAAAAAGATAAAAAATCCCCGCACTTGCGGGGATTTTTGTATTAAAATTACCTATATTCATTTTTACACCGCAAAGTGATTAGCTACTTTTGTTGGTGATTTTTTGTAAACACATACAGAGGTACTATGTTTTATTCAGCGATCCGTAAAGTATTATTTCAAATGGACCCAGAAACAACACATGACTTTACGATTAAAGCACTGAAAAACACAGGTGCATCACTATTAAACTTTCCCTATAAACAAACAGTATCAGAAAAGCCGGTACAAGTGATGGGGATTCACTTTCCTAACCCTTGTGGTTTAGCTGCAGGTTTAGATAAAAATGGCGAATGTATCCGTGCGTTCGATGATATGGGCTTTGGCTTCGTTGAAGTTGGCACGGTAACACCTAGACCACAACCGGGTAATGAGAAACCAAGAATTTTCAGACTTGAAGAAGCAAATGCCATTATTAACCGAATGGGCTTCAATAACAAAGGTGTTGATTACTTAGTTGATCAAGTGAGAAAAGCTAAATTTCGTGGTGTATTAGGTATTAATATCGGTAAAAATAAAGACACACCCGAAGAAAATGCCAAAGATGACTACATTCACTGTATGCACAAAGTGTATAACTATGCGACGTATATTACGGTCAATATCTCTTCACCGAACACACCTGGTTTGCGTGAACTTCAATACGGTGATGCGTTAAATGCATTGTTATCAGCGTTAAAGGCGGAACAGTTATCATTGGCTCGCCAATTTGATAAATATGTACCTATTGCCGTTAAAATTGCTCCTGACTTAACTGAAGAAGAAATACATTCAATTGCTGAGTGCTTAATCGCCAATGAAATTGACGGTGTCATTGCAACAAATACGACCCTTGCCCGTGACAAAGTGTCACATTTAGCACATGGCAACGAAGCAGGGGGCTTAAGTGGCGCGCCGGTTAAAGACAAAAGCACAGAAGTGATTCGTATATTAGCAAAAGCGCTAGATAATAAATTACCAATCATTGGCGTTGGTGGTATCAGCAGTGGTCAAGATGCTAAAGATAAAATTGAAGCCGGTGCAAAGCTAGTACAAGTGTATACAGGCTTTATTTATCAAGGGCCAGAGCTTGTTAAAGATATTGTTCGCGCATTGTGAACTTAATAAAAAGGGGTCAGGTACAATTAAATTTAACTAATGTTAAACGTTAGTAGGGGACTTACATTAACTCTTGGTTAACATCACAGTAAACAAGAAATAATGGTTTATTATATGTAGTATGTGCGCGACGTTTATCAATGAATAAACGTCGCATGAACAGTTGTCGTGTAGTCGTTGGTTGCTCTAGTTCAGTTACCGGGTGGAATGGTCACTGCTTTTTTGTTTTCTAACGATTCAATTCGCTCTATCAGCATCTTAATTTGCATATCAAGAGAGTTTACATTGCTTGCAACTTCAATTTGTTGGCTGTTTCTCCCTTGAATGTTTTGTTGAATAGCAGCCATATCATCGCTTAGCTGGTTGATTTCTTGCTTTAACATATTGGCTTGCTGTACTTGTTCAGATAGTGCATCAACAGTGAACTCTGTCGCCGTTTGTTTTTCGGTAATATTTCCAACAGAAGCTGCTAAGGTATTTACGGTATTTGTTACGTTGCTGTTTGCACTGTCTTGTTTTTTATTTTGTGCGCGTAGTTCTTTTATTTCACTTTGATTTCTTCGCCATGCTGAAGCCCAAAGCTTATCCATTTCAGCCCAGAGTTTTTCAGTTTTTTCTGAAATAGCTTGTAATTTTGCTTTCAAGGCGACGGTTGATTCACCCATTTCTTCGCCTGTTGCTGATAACTGATCTTCAAGTTGTTGAATGCGATGATCGGCATCATCAATTGAGCTTTTCAATTGTTTATTTTGCTCAAAGAAATAGTAACCTGTGCCTGCAAGCGCGATGTATATCGCTACGGTAAAAAATACTGATACACCTGAAGTTTTATTACTAGGAGGAGTTACCGATTTTGCAGTTGTATTGCTATTTGTATTCGTCGTTTTGGTTGATGATGGCTTAATATGATCATCATCTAACGTAATGTTTGGAATTTCTGGTTCTACGCGATTTGACAAAATAACGCCTTCTTTATGATTAACAATATTAACCGTCAACTTTAAATCAATTTGTGGGAAGTTTTAATAGTTTTAGCTAAATAAATTCATTAAAAATAAAAAACCGACATATTTGTCGGTTTTTTATGCAGTTTAGCAACAACTAGTAGCTATCATTGTGAATGTTTTGTACCGCACGGCCTGATGGGTCAGCCATTTTGCTAAAGGCTTCGTCCCATGCGAGTGCTTGTGGTGTACTACATGCAACCGATTTACCACCAGGTACACATTCTGCAGCTGACGCTAGTGGAAAGTGTTCTTCAAAGATTGTCCGGTAAAAATAGGCTTCTTTAGTGTCTGGTGTGTTATGAGGAAATTTAAATTTCGCATTAGCAAGTTGCTGATCAGTTACTTGTGATTCAACATGCTCTTTTAATCCGTCTATCCAGGAGTAGCCTACGCCGTCTGAGAATTGCTCTTTTTGACGCCATAAAATTTCATCAGGTAAATAACCTTCAAAAGAGGCACGTAAAACACCTTTTTCAATTTTACCGTTACCGCACATTTTATCTTCAGGATTAATGCGCATGGCAACATCCATAAAGTTTTTGTCTAAAAACGGTACTCGCGCTTCAACGCCCCAGGCCGACATAGATTTGTTTGCACGTAAACAGTCAAACATATGCAGTTTGTCTAGTTTACGCAATAACTCTTCATGAAATTCTTGGGCATTTGGTGCTTTATGGAAGTATAAATAACCGCCAAAGATTTCATCGGCACCTTCACCAGAAAGTACCATTTTAATGCCCATGGCTTTAATTTTACGTGCCATTAAATACATTGGGGTAGAAGCACGTATGGTTGTTACATCATACGTTTCTAAGTGGTAAATTACCTCTTTGAGTGCGTCAATGCCTTCTTGTTCAGTAAAGACAACACTATGGTGAATAGTACCGATGCTATCGGCAACTTTTTGCGCCGCAATTAGATCAGGTGAACCTTCTAATCCGCAGGCAAAAGAATGTACTTTTGGCCACCAAGCTTCTGATAAGTCATTTTCTTCAATACGTCTAGCAGCAAATTTCTGAGTGATTGAAGAGATTAATGAAGAGTCTAGCCCACCAGAAAGTAGTACACCGTAAGGTACGTCTGTCATTAAATGACTTTTTACTGATTCTTCAAGTGCTTCTCTTAATTTTGTTTTGCTGGTGAAGTTATCTTTTACCGCTGAATATTCCATCCAGTTTCGTTGATAATATTTAACTAATTTACCATCTTTACTGTCTAGTAGGTGTCCAGGTGGAAATTCCTCTACAGTTTTACAAATAGGCATTAACGCTTTCATTTCTGAAGACACATAAAAGTTTCCGTCTTCATCGCGGCCAGTGTAAAGGGGGATTATTCCAATATGATCGCGAGCAATCAAATAACTATTGTCATCTGCGTTATATAAGCAAAACGCGAACATACCTTGTAATTTATCAACGAACTCAGTACCAAACTCTTGATAAAGCGGTAAAATAACTTCGCAGTCTGAATTTGTTTTAAAGTGGTAATCTACGGTGAGCTTTTCTTCGAGCGTTTTATGGTTATAAATTTCACCATTTACCGCAAGAACGTGAGACTTGTCTTCATTATATAGTGGTTGAGCGCCGTGCTCTGTATCTACAATGGCGAGACGTTCATGAACTAATATAGCATTGTCATTGCTATAAACACCTGACCAATCAGGGCCACGATGACGAAGTAAACGAGAACATTCTATTGCTTTAGGACGAAGGGCATCTGCCCCAGATTTTATTTCTAATATACCAAATATCGAACACATTGAAGCGCTACCTCTTGTATATGTAAACCAAATTGTGAATACAGCGATTGTTTGTTTGCGGAGAAGTTTATAGAAAGCTATCTTTGACAGGACAAATACAACAACTGTGCTGAACACTTTGCCACGATAAATTAAAAAAGCAATAGATGTTTGTAATTTTATTACATTAATCGCCAAGTTAACGCTTGTTCGCCGTTGAAACTCGGGTGTGTTGATCTTTTGAGTACGAATTTCGTACGAATTCAGCATGATTTAATTGAAGATACAATCAAACGATAGTTTTTTATATATAAAAGCTACAACAAAAAGTAAATCACGTTTCAACGAATCCAAAGGGCAGTGTCATTTGATTTTATCAGGTTGTTATGAGGAACAGCCTGTTACATAAGCTCAACTATATACCAATACAAAAGAAACGCTATAAAAGTATTCAGAAAAATCAGTACACCCTAGGTATTATTGTTAAGATAGTTTGTTACGATAAATTGCTTTCTTCATGTAGGTTTTATGCTTATCATCGTTAGCAGACCTAGATAAATTTTATTGCATTATAAAGGGATATAATATGAAAGGCTTCTTATCAAAATGGCTTGTGATTGCGTTATGTGCAATAAGCTTATCTCACTCGGCGTATAGTCAGCCTTTATATCAACAACAAAACGATAAGCCAGATACCTTAGCTAACGCCAAAAATGTGTCGAACAATACCATCATCGAAAAAAGTGTCGAAGAACAAAGAATTGTTGATGCAAAAACAGCAATGCCTAACGTGTTTAATGTATTAAAAACGAGGGTCGAGCTTTTTGAACACCAAATTAAGCAAGCACGTAATGTTACGGCTTTAACGCAACTTGTTATTCGCCATGCACATTTATTATGGCAGGAAGGTGTTGCAAGTTTTGAACAAACTAAACGTTATGATGATAGAAGCCTTTATTGGGCTAGGTTATCAATGTCAGCAGCTTTACGTGTTGCTCCAGCCTTTAAAGAAGCACTTTATACACAACAACAAGCATTAATGTGGAAGTTTGAATTGATCTCCAGAGGTCAGCAAGATATCAAGTTTAATAAAAGTAGCGATAAAAAAATCTTATTAACGGGTTTTGATCCGTTTTTTTTAGATCGCAACATTAGACAAAGTAACCCATCTGGTGTGGCGGCGTTAGCGCTTGACGATTTACTGATCAGTAAAGATGGTATAAGTGCGGAAATTGAAACATTCATATTACCGGTAAGGTTTGCAGACTTTGATCAGGGTATGGTTGAAGAACTATTAACGCCTTACTTTAATGACGTTGACTATATTATAACAGTGAGTATGGGCCGTACAGATTTTGATTTAGAGCGTTTTCCAGGATTACGACGTAGCGCGCACGCACCTGATAACTTAAACATGTTTACTGGCGCGACAAAAAAAGATCCTCTGCTTCCTTCACTAAATAATCATCACCTAGATGGGCCAGAATTTATCGAATTTAGCTTACCAGTCAAAACAATATCTAACGCTGCTGGGCCATTTGCTATAAATGACAATCGTAATGTAACCACAGTGACAGGTCAGCTTACTGTTGAGCATATTATGCAGTTACAAAAACGTACTTCAGTAGAAGGTTCAGGAGGAGGTTATCTTTCTAATGAAGTCTCGTATCGAAGCTTATTGTTACGTGATCAATTAAATCCAATGTTAGCGGTAGGGCATATTCATACTCCAAGTATAAAAGGGTATGAGCCTCAAAAATCAAAGTCTATTATTCAACAACTGAAAAAAATGTTGCAGTTAGCAATAACTGATAAATAAATCACCATTTTAAATGGTTAGCAGTTTCTGTACTTGTTGTTCTGTAAAAGCAGGGTAAAATAGCGCGAAATTATCTTTGTACTAACTATTTGAGCCCTATGTTTGAATTAAAATACCACACGCCCTTTGAATGGACAGAAGCTGTTTTAGCAGACTTTGATGCCTTTTTACAAGATCATGCAGCAGCAGAAAAAAAAGCATCGGGAATGGCGGTGTCTATGTTATCACATTATCCGGACAGAAAAACACTAGTACGAGCCATGACTGATTTAGCGATTGAAGAGTTGATCCACTTCAAGCAAGTGATCAAGCTAATGCAGGCTCGTGATATACAACTTGGTAACGATGCGAAAGATGTTTACATCAAAAAAATACGTGGGTTATTTCGTCATGGTCAAGACGTTTTCTTTTTAGATAGACTATTGGTTGCGGGTGTAATTGAAGCGAGAGGCCATGAACGTTTCTCTCTTGTTGCTCAAGCGCTTCCAGAAGGGAAAGAGAAAGATTTTTATGTCAGCATTGCTAAATCTGAGGAAAAGCATAAAAACCTATTTGTTGAATTAGCCTATGAATATTTCGATAAAGCAGAGGTAGATCAAAGATTAGAAGAGATTTTGGTAGCAGAAGCTGAAATTTGTTCACAACTACCTTTTACAGCGGCATTACATTAACCGCAGATGAAAGTGATTGAGAAATATCTTCAACAGTATGCCGAACCTGAGGTCATATTAATTGATAATCTTCCAGCAGAGCTACGTTATCATCATGTGGTTGTAATACCTGCCTATAAAGAGTCTGCAGCTTTCTTAAAACAATTTAATGAAAGCTGTTTACTTGAACAGGGCTTTTTATTGATTCTTGTAGTTAACCAGCCCGAAACAGAAGAAGAAAGCAGATTACAATTGGCGCTTCAAACCGAAGTATTAGAGAGTGGGTCCTTGTTATGGCAAAACCAGAACCTTGCTTTAGTACAACTTGCTGATTCACCTTCAGCAATATTGGTGGTAGACAGGTTCACAAAAAGCATACCTGCAAAACAGGGGGTTGGACTGGCACGAAAGATTGGAGCAGACCTCGCTTGTCAATTAATGCAACAACAGGTGGTGCTTAGTCAATGGATTCATTCAACGGATGCTGACGCAACCTTGCCAGCTGATTATTTTTCAGCAATAAAAAGTTGCAATGAAGACGTGGCCATTGCTACCTATAACTTTTCTCATCAATGTGAAGATGAGAAGATTTATCAGGCAAATGCATTATATGAACAAGCAATGCGTTATTACGTTGCAGGATTAACTTATGCCAACTCATCTTATAATTTTTATACTATAGGTAGCTTACTTGCATTTAAAGCGCAGCATTACGCTCAAGTTCGTGGTTTTCCTAAACGAAGTGCCGGTGAAGACTTTTATCTGATCAATAAACTTTCCAAACTTGGAAAAGTGTTGTTTATTGAACACAGTACCGTTATTTTAAAGGCGCGTCTTTCAAATAGAGTACCTTTTGGTACAGGGCCTGCGGTTGAAAAGATAATCACTAACGCCGAACAAGGATTGGGTTATTATTATTATCACCCAGCCATTTTTGATGATTTGAAAAATGTGTTAGCTAACTTAGATACGCTTTTTGAATTAAGGTTTTCTCTAAACACATGGTTTGAGAAATTATCAACAAACAGCAAACATGCATTACTATCAATTGGATTAACCAAGTTTGTTGAACAGCATTTAAATGCCAAGAAAATACAATTTGAGAAGCAATTTATTGTTTGGTTTGATGCCTTTAAAACTTTAAAGTTTATTCATCATATACGTGATAATGGCGTTGAAAGTATTTTATTATCTTCTGCACTAGAACAAGCATGCTTTATGCAATCAAGCGAGAATTAAAGAATTAAAGGGGTCAGGTACATTTAAAATTTTCTTATGCAGCCTGTTGAATCATAACCCTATCAAACAAGAGGAAGTATAAAAAAGCTATAAAAAAACCCCTTTCAAATGAAAGAGGTTTTTAGAACGTACTTATTGATTAGCTTTTATTCATGTGAAAGACTGTAAACATAAGCGCTAATAACATGCACTTTTTTCTCACCTAAGATATCTTTCCAAGCAGGCATTACACCGGCACGACCGTGGCGAATAGATTCTTGAATACCACGCTCTGAACTCGTATATAACCAAATGTTATCGTTTAATCTTGGTGCGCCGAGGGCAATACCCATCGCTTCACTACCTTGACCTTCAGTACCATGACATGCAGCACACATAACAAATTTGTCTTTACCAGATTCAATGTTACCTTGCTTAGCTTCACGTCCGCTTAAGCTTAGTACATAGGCTGCAACATCCTTAACACCTTGTTCACCACCTAACATGGTTTCCCAAGCGATCATACCTTGTGCCTTTCGGCCTTCCATAATGCTGTGTTTAATGTCAGCAGGGGTGCCTCCGTATAACCAATCTTTATCAACAAGATTAGGGAAACCGGTAGTACCGCGAGCATCAGAACCATGACACTGCGAACAGTTTTGCAAGAACAAACGTTTACCTACTTCAATTGCTTCTTTACGCTGTAGCAATTGCTCTTGTGCTTCGGTTATTTCTTGGTCAACATCAAAATCAACTTCTTGATGTTTAGCACTGGCAATTTCTTCGATGCTAAATGTCGCAAATTTATCGAAGATAGGGCCAAACCTTTGTTCAGCCGCTTTCATTTCCATATCGTATTCAACGATAAGGCCTTTTTCTCTTGCTTCGGCGGCTTGTTGTTTTGAATCTTCCATGCTCACAATGCCTTGGTTAGAGCTTGTCCAACCAAATAAGCCTTTAAAATTACCCAACCCTGGATACATTAATAAATAGCCAAAGCCCCAGATAATGGTCACCAAGAAAAATGTGCTCCACCATTTGGGTAAGGGGTTATTTAATTCTTCTATACCGTCGAAATCATGGCCAGTTGACTCGCCCTCAGGGACACCGGCAAAGTTCTTTAAACACCAACGTAGAAGGATAAAACAACCTACTAACGTTCCAAGTGTGAGAACTGTAATCCAAATACTCCAGAAACTAGACATTATTATTAGTCTCCTGTTTGTTATTTTCTTTTTTGCGATCTTCTTCAAAAATAGAATTAGCAGCTTTGTCGAACGTTGACTTGCGCTTCTTGTTATATGACCAGATCACAATGATGATAAATAAAGCTAATATTAATAAAGCTATTACGCCTCTAAGCGTTCCGTAATCCATCATTATTACTTCAATGCATGACCAAGAGATTGTAAGTAAGCAATTAGGGCGTCTATTTCGGTTTTGCCTTTTACTGCTAACTTAGCATTCTTGATATCTTCGGCTGAATATAACGGAATCGGTTTACCATCTTCATCCTTATGGCTTCTATTTCTGGTCAAGAAATTAAACGTTTCCAATTTCTTTGCCGTTAAATTGCCATCTAAAGTATTTTCGGCTAACCAAGGGAAGCCTGGCATATTAGATTCTGGCACAACTGAACGAGGGTCAATTAAGTGAGCACGGTGCCAATCGTCACTATAACGACCACCAACACGAGCTAAATCTGGACCAGTACGTTTAGAGCCCCATAAAAATGGATGCTCCCAAACATGTTCGCCTGCAACAGAATAGTGGCCATAACGCTCAGTTTCTGCGCGGAAAGGGCGGATCATTTGGCTGTGGCACACATTACAACCTTCACGAATATATATGTCACGCCCTTCAAGTTCTAATGCCGTATAAGGACGTAAGTTTTCAACAGGTTGTGTTGTTTCTTTTTGGAAAAACAACGGCGTTATTTCTACAAGTCCACCAATACTTATCGCAAATATGGTAAAGATAAAGAACAAGCCTACACTTTTTTCGACTTTTTCATGTTTATTTTTCATGGTCAGCCTCCTTATGCTTGTTCAACACGCTTAAGACTATTGTCTTCTGCGTAAATGGTTTTGAACATGTTGTAAGCCATTAATATAAAGCCAGCTACAACTAATACACCGCCTAAGAAACGGATAATATAGAAAGGATATGAAGCGGTTAAGCTTTCTACAAAACTATAGGTTAACGTACCATCTGTATTGACAGCACGCCACATTAACCCTTGCATTACTCCTGAAATCCACATTGCAACGATGTAAAGTACTACACCAGCAGTGTGCATCCAAAAATGTACATTGATTAATTTTATGCTGTACATACGACCTTGGTTAAATAACACAGGGATCAAATGGTACATCGCACCAATTGAAATCATAGCAACCCAACCTAATGCACCTGAATGAACGTGTCCGATAGTCCAGTCAGTGTAGTGTGATAATGCATTTACTGACTTGATTGCCATCATAGGGCCTTCAAAAGTAGACATACCGTAGAAAGACAATGAAACAATTAAGAAACGTAAAATTGGGTCGTATCGTAATTTATGCCAAGCACCTGAAAGCGTCATGATACCGTTGATCATACCACCCCAAGATGGAAGGAATAGCACAATTGACATTACCATACCAACACTTTGCGCCCAGTCAGGTAATGCTGTGTAATGTAGGTGGTGCGGGCCAGCCCATATATAAAGCGATACTAATGCCCAAAAGTGAACAATAGAGAGGCGATAAGAGTAAATTGGACGTTCAGCTTGTTTAGGTACGAAGTAATACATCATCCCTAAGAAGCCGGCTGTTAATAAGAAACCTACTGCATTATGACCATACCACCACTGCATCATGGCATCGATAGCACCAGAATAAATTGAATACGACTTCAACATCGATACTGGTATAACCATGCTGTTACCTATGTGTAAAACAGCTACGGTAAGAATAAAACCGCCAAAGAACCAGTTAGCTACATAGATGTGTGAAGTTTTTCTTTTTATTAATGTACCAAAAAAAACAATGATGTAAGACACCCACACGACCGCGATCAAAATATCGATGGGCCATTCTAATTCAGCATATTCTTTACTAGAAGTATAACCAAGGGGCAAGGTAATTATCGCGAGCACGATAACGAGTTGCCAACCCCAGAAGGTAAATGCCGCAAGGGAGCCACCAAAAAGGCTGGTTTTACACGTTCTTTGTACAACATAATATGAAGTAGCAAATAACGCACTGGTACCAAAAGCAAAAATTACCGCATTGGTGTGAAGAGGACGTAATCGGGAATAGGTTAACCAAGGAGTATCAAAGTTTAACGCAGGCCAAATGAGCTGCGCAGCAATAATAACGCCAAGTAAAGTACCTACAATACCCCAAATTACAGTCATTACAGTAAACTGACGTACAACATCGTAGTTATAGTCAACTGCTGACGAATCATTTTGAGTCATGGTATGGTTTCCGCAGTTATAATTATAAAATAGTGTCAAGTTGAAGAGTGATTTATAGTAATAGTTATAGCCTAAAAATTACTCAATCACACAGCGAGTCTTAAACCCGCGCGAATAATAGACATTTAGCGCCAAAAAGTCACCTGTAGATAAGAGAAAATTTGTTTTAAATCAAAAAAAATCGTTAAAGTGTTTAATTTGTCATCAATTCCCTGTAAATTCCACATTTTTAAAGACTTACCTTGAATAAAATGTACCGAAATTTTTTCTTAACTTTTATTTTTCTGATGCTTGTAAGCTGTACAGATCATAAACCTGAAGTAGCAATAAAGCCAATTTGTATCGAAGGGCAAAGTGCCTGTGTTGTTGAAGCGTTACAAAGCCAAATTCAGTTAACGTTTAATCAACAAAGGTTAGTTGCAGAAACGCCTTTTATTATGCGTATTGATTCAAACAATAATGACGAAATAATTAAAGTTCAAGGCTATATGGAAGGTGAAAATATGTACATGGGTAAAATACCCTTAATATTTATTGCAAATTCTAAGGGGTATTATGAAGCACAAGGATTTGTTGGTAGTTGCGGTTATAAAGATATGCAGTGGCGTATTTGGATTACCATCACTGATAAACATGAACGCTCTGAAACCTTATCTATTACAGTACCTAGCTATTTGCACTAACTTAATATCAACCAAATCGCGATACAAAACATTAAAAAAGCAGATATTTTATTAAGTAACTTTACATTTTCGCGTTGAGCAAGCAGTAAAGATAACCCTTTACCTCCCGTGGCATATATACACATACAAATAAACTCACAAAATAGAATAATAACAACTAAAACAAATAGTTGCTTTGGTAACGCGTGACTATCGTCAATAAAAGGCGGTAGTAATGACACCATAAAAGCCCAACCTTTAGGGTTGGCGATAGCAGTAATAAAGCCTTGTTTAAATAATCCAAATCTATCTGTTTGCAGCAGAGGTGAAGTTGTTTGATTTAGCGATAATTTACCTTTGTTTAGCCACATTTGAGTTGCTATGTAAATTAAGTAACAGGCTCCAACAAGTTTTAATATTAAGAACATTAATGGACTGTTTAACATTAACGTTGCCACACCAAGTACCGAAGAAATTGCAACAATGGCAACGCCTAATAATTCACCATACATCATCCAGCAGGTTTTTCTAACCCCAATACTCATACCTAAGCTGAGTGCAAGTGTCATACACATTCCTGGCGTTAAGCTGATTAAAAAGAAAGTAGGAAAAAAAATAAGTATTGTCGAGAGATCCATAATGTCGCTTTTAGAGTAAAGTTAAGTGTAGTTTATCGTGATTTTCTGTCGTTTTATCGAAGGTTTATCTGTTTTACGTAAAGCTATGTAAATACCATTGTGAGTTTAAAATGGGTTAAGTAACATATTTAATAACAAAAAGTTTTTCATTAACTTGTATAGATAGCGAATTAATAATGAATATAACTAAACCTTCAAAAGTTTTAAGTTTTATTGTGAGTAGTATCATTATTGCAGGGTGCAGTGCACCATCAGCAATACGTGAAAGCACCCATAATTTTATTGCCCCCGAAAAATGGCAAAGTGCGATAAGTAAACAGCAATCTCCAATTGTAAATAATTGGGTGGATACCTTGCAAGATAAAAACTTGTCAGCACTGATAGAACAAGCGCTGAATAATAACCAACAATATAAAAGTAGCTATTATTCTCTCATATTGGCTGAACAGCAAGTTACTATTGCTGGTGCATCCTTATTACCAGAATTAAATTTATCTGCTGAACAATCGCGTAGAAAAGCAGTGGGTGATCAGGTGCAATCCTACGATAATAACGCCGATATATCGTTGCAACTAAGCTATGAAGTTGATTTATGGGGTAAGTTATCAGCTCAGCAACGCCAAGCAAATTTACAATATGCTTCAGCCAAAGCGCAATTAGAGCAGCAACGTTTGACTTTAATCACAGAAGTGGCGAGTACGTGGTTCACCTTAGCAGAGGCGAATCAATTGCTTTCGCTATATCAAGAACGCGCTAAAAACTTAACTGACAACTTAGAAATGATGGAACGTTCATATCGTTTAGGTTTAAACCAAGCGCTTGACGTGTATTTAGCTAAAAATGATGTGAGTAGTCAGCTTGCCCGTGTTGCGCAACAACAGCAGCAAGTGTTAGAAATTCAACGGCAATTGTTTTTACTATTAGGCGCACCAGAGCAATCGGTAGTATATAACACTAGAGACTTACCAATATTGAATGAAAACATTGCCGTGGGAACCCCCTCAGATCTGCTAACTCGTCGTCCTGATTTAAAAAGTAGTTGGTATGACTTACTTGCTGCAAATGCAGGTTTAGCTATTGCGCATAAACAGCGATTTCCGAGCATTCAACTTCGTGCAAACATTGGCGACAGTGCTGAAGAAATTGGTAGTCTACTAAGTGGCGAGCCTTTAGCTTGGTCGTTAATTGGAAGCTTAACTGCACCTATATTTAATGCAGGTAAGTTGGCAGCTCAAGAAGAAGTTTCTCGATTAACGGTTAAACAAAAAGAACAACAATACTTGCAAAGTTTGCACGCAAGTTTTGTGGAAGTTGAAAACGCTTTAAGTAACAGACAAGCGCTTCAAGAAAGGTATACGCAATTCAACCAATCGTTAGAAAATACATTAGCAGCACGAAAACTCGCATTCGATCAATATATGAAAGGTCTTGTAACATACTCAACAGTACTTGAAGCACAACGGCGAGCCTTTGATACACAAACACAGCTGATACAGCTAACTAATCAAATTATACAAAATAAAATAACATTACATGCAGCCCTTGGTGGAAATACCAGCGAGTTGGCCAATGGTTTATGGAGCGCAGAGTAACTACTATGAAAAAGCTTAAATTAACGTTTATTCTTCCTTTAATTGTGATTGTTGCGTGTACCGTAATCGCAATGCTTATAATCGGTAACCCACCTGAGAGTAAAAGACAAGCACCAACGCGTGTAGCGCAATTAGATGTTGATGTAAAAACCATAGCTCCAACAAGCTTTACTGTTAATATTGAAAGCTATGGAACAGTAAAGCCAAGAACGCAAAGTATTCTTTACCCTCAAGTTTCTGGGCAAATTGTTAGTATTTCTAACAAATTTCAAGCCGGTGGTTTTTTTGAAAAAGGAGACATACTGGTTCGCCTTGATGACCGTGATTTAACAGCAGAAGTGGCAATAGCAAACTCAAATTTATTAAACGCGCGTCAAGCATACAGCGAAGAGCAAGCACGAGTTGAACAGGCAAAACAAGACTGGGCCCGCTTAGGGAATAGTGAACAAGCACCAGATCTAGTATTAAGAAAACCGCAAATTCAAGCAGCTAAAGCAAGTGTTGAATCCGCTCAAGCGAGCTTGCGTAAAGCAGAACTCGCCTTAGAACGAACAAGAATTATTGCACCATTTTCAGGAAGAATATTAAGTAAAAATGTCGATGTTGGCCAGCTAGTTTCAACCGGTACACAACTAGCCGAAATTTATGCTGTTGACTACGTCGAAATACGTCTTCCCATTAAAAATAAAGACTTACCTTTTATTGATTTACCTGAAAACACGCGTTTATCAAAAGCACAAGTACAACCTAAGGTACGTTTTGAATCTAGTTTAGTGAAAGGCCAATATTGGCAAGGTAAAGTGGTTCGTACAGAAGGGGCGTATGATGTTAATTCTCAGCAATTGTATGTTGTAGCACAAATTAATGACCCTTATGGCATTGAAGTTAACAATGGCATGCCGATAAAAATTGGGCAATACGTTAGTGCCGAAATTATTGGTAAAACAGTCGAAAATGCTATTACGATTCCAAACAAAGCCATTTATCAAGGAAGTTATGTTTATGTAGTTGAAAAAGAAGTGTTAATTCGCAAGGAAATAACCATAACTTGGCAAAATGCTGAAGTAGCTATGATAGATCAAGGTTTAGCAGAGGGTGATCTCTTAGTCTTAACCCCGCTTGGTCAAGTAACTTCAGGCACTCGCGTTGCAATTAACGAGCGTGATGGAAAAATTACCAAAGATAGCATTAAGCCGAAACGTTCTGGGAACAAAGATCGAAAAAAGCGGAATAAAGCTGAACGTAATGGACGTACAGGAGATGACTCATGATCGCTTGGTTTGCACGAAATCATGTTGCCGCTAATTTATTGATGATCACCATTTTAATGGTTGGTGTGATGTCAATTAAAAGCAACATTCCTCTGGAAGTTTTTCCTTCATTTGAATCAGATATTGTTAATGTGTCTGTGAGTTTACGTGGTGCCACACCTGAAGATGTTGAAAAAGGTGTTGCGATCAGAATTGAGGAAGCTGTAGAAGATCTTGAAGGGATAGAAAAAATCAGCAGTACTTCAACTGAAGGGTCTGCAAAAGTAAGGATAGAAGCGGATTCTGGCTACGATGCTCGAGAATTATTAAATGATGTTAAAAGCCGTGTTGATGCGATCAACACATTTCCAGGTGAAGCAGAAAAGCCAGTAATTTCACTACTCCAACGTAAAAGAGAAGTAATAGCGGTGACTGTTGCTTCTGACTATAGCGAAAAAGAGATCAGAACCTTTGCCGAACAAGTGCGTGATGACTTATTAAGCCTATCAGAAGTCACTCAAGTATCCTTAGATGCTGTACGAGACTATGAAATTAATATTGAAGTAAGCCAACAAAAATTACGCCAATACCAATTAAGCATTACTGATATTGCAAATGCTATTCAAAGCAGTTCAACTGATATGTCAGCCGGTAATATTCGTACCGATGGTGGTGATGTGTTAGTGCGGAGTAAAGGGCAAGCGTATCGAAAAGATGAGTTTGAACAAATTGTCATAAAAACCAATGTTGATGGCTCTATCATTCAAGTAAGTGATGTTGCAACGGTTAATGATGGCTTTGAAGAAACACCGATGCGCGCTCGTTTTAATGGCAAGCAAGGCGCAATGATTGAAGTTTATCGTATAGGTGATCAGAATGCGATAGATGTTGCTGATGCTGTGAAAGAATATATTGAAGATCGTCAATCTACCTTACCCAAAGGGTTCGAACTTAGTTATTGGGATGATGACTCCGAAATCGTAAAGAGCCGCTTAAATACGCTTATTAGTAATGCGTTACAAGGTGGCTTTCTGGTATTGATATTATTGACATTATTTTTACGACCAACCATCGCATTTTGGGTGTTTATTGGTATTCCTGTCAGTTTTATGGGCGCATTTATTATGATGCCGGTATTTGATATCTCAATTAATATTATGAGTTTATTTGGTTTTATATTGGTGCTGGGGATAGTGGTGGATGATGCCATTGTCACCGGCGAAAATATTTACCGGCATTCCCAAACTGCTTCAAGCGGCTTAGAAGCTGCCGTAAAAGGTACAGAAGAAGTCGCGACACCTGTAACCTTTGGTATTTTAACAACCGTTGCTGCCTTTTTACCGCTAGCGTTTATTGATGGTATGCGTGGTGCAATATTTGCGCAAATACCTGTCGTTGTTATTCCCGTTTTATTGTTTTCACTCATAGAATCAAAATTTGTATTACCATCGCACTTAAAGCATTTAAAAATACGCAATAAAGACACAAAAAATGCAACAGATTCACGATTTAGTCGTTGGCAACAAAACTTTGCTGATGGTTTCGAACATGCGATTATTCGTTACTATAAACCGATTTTAGCTGTTGCAACGAAACATCGGTTAACGACGCTAAGTATCTTCTTTGGCGTGTTCTTTATTATCATTGCATTTATAATGTCAGGTTGGACAAAGTTTGTCTTTTTCCCTCGGATCGCAAGTGAGACAGCGCGTGCGAACTTAACCATGCCAGTCGGTACCAATTATGATGTTGTGGATAGCTACGTTGTAAAAATGGCGGATGCCGCTAGACAATTACAAGATAAATATCGAGATGAAAATGGCAACAGCATTATTTTAAATGTTCTGGCTATTACTCGAAATGAACTCGGTCGAGTGCGCTTTGAAATTACTCCTGCAGATGAAAACCATTCAGGTATTGGCACCAAACAACTTGTTAATGAATGGCGGGAATTAATCGGTAAAGTACCTGGTGCAGAAAGCTTAATCTTTAGAGCTGAAATTGGCCGTGGTGGAGATCCTATTGATATTCAATTAGCCGCAAATGATTTAGAGACCCTTAAAGAAGTATCAGAGCAAGTTAAAGAAAGGTTAAGAACATATCCCACAGTGTTTGAAATTTCAGATAGTTTATCCAATGGTAAACAAGAACTAGAAATTGAACTCACTGACCAAGGCCATGCAATGGGGATCTCGCGTTCAACCATTACGCGTCAAGTGAGAAATGCATTCTTTGGTTCAGAAATTCAGCGTATACAACGCGGAAGAGATGACGTTAGAGTGATAATAAAATTCCCATTAGCTGAGCGTCAATCTATTGCAAATTTAAACGAAATGCTCATAGAAACACCCAGTGGTGGCCAAGTACCACTGTCACATGTAGCAACGTTAAAAGCGGGTAAAAGCCCGTCTGCTATCAACCGAATAGATAGATATAGAACGGTAAATGTAACTGCTGATGTTGATAAAGAAAGTACCAACATGACAGTCTTAAATAATGATTTAAGACCTTATATAGAGTCGTTAGTGGCTAAATATCCTGGGGTTTCTTTCACTATGGAAGGAGAAGCTAGAGAGCAAAGTGACTCATTTGGTAGCTTACAACTAGGTTTAGTCTTCGTCTTTTTCATTATTTACTGCTTATTGGCTATTCCTTTTAAATCTTACATACAGCCATTAATTGTGATGTCAGTGATCCCATTTGGTGCAATTGGCGCAGTTGTTGGCCATTGGATCATGGGAATGGATCTGACAATAATGAGTTTACTCGGTATTATGGCGTTGATTGGCGTCGTAGTTAACGATAGCTTAGTACTCGTTGATTTTATAAATAAACGCCGAGCAGAAGGTATTGCTTTAATGGAAGCGGTATTAACGGCGGGACAATCAAGGTTCAGACCTGTAATGTTAACATCGTTAACGACTTTTATAGGGTTAATGCCACTATTATTTGAAAAAGCGACACAAGCTCAATTCCTGATCCCGATGGCGGTTTCATTAGGTTTTGGTATTATATTCGCAACGTTTATTACGCTAATTTTAATCCCAGTTAACTATTTACTGGTAGAAGATGTCAAAAGGTTTGCTAAAATGACAAAAGCAAAACTTACCACTACAGAAGGTTAACAATGGCTGAAGAAACAATATTTTCAAAAATTATTCGTCAAGAGATCCCAACTGATCTTTTATATCAAGATGAATTAGTGACGGCGTTTCGAGATATATCACCGCAAGCTGATACGCATATTTTGATCATTCCGAATAAGTTGATCCCAACGGTTAATGATATCGAAGTAGACGATGAGTTAACCATGGGACGCTTATTTACGGTCGCGAAAAAATTAGCGAAAGAAGAGGGGATTGCAGAAGATGGCTTTCGCTTGATCATGAACTGCAACCAACATGGTGGACAAGAAGTTTATCACATTCATCTTCACTTACTTGGCGGTCAACCTCTAGGTAAAATGTTATCGTTACCTTAAATATTAGAGGCGGCATTCACCGCCTTTTTTACTCCCTGACAAACTCGAAATAATAAGTAATTCTTCTGTTAATAGCTGCAATGTTCGCTAACTAAACATAAAATGAGATAAGCCGTACATTTGTTACGACTAGCGGTAATGCGCCATAGTACTGCGTAGATCATAATGATAAGTAACGGAGAAAAATAGGTTGTTTTTGTGAATTGGACGAAGTTGATAGAAGATAGAAACCGTTTATTTTGGTTAATGCACACTGCGGGCTGGTTTGGCTTTGCACTTGTTCATTACCTAGGATCATTATTGCATGATCTACGTGATATTTTTACGGTGATTATTTTATTAAATGCCTATGCTGGTTGGTTGTTTACCATTCCGTTGCGTTATGTTTATCGTAAAATATGGAACTTCACCCCATTAAAAATAGCCTTGTATGTTCTTGCATGCTCATACATTACTGGCCTTATTTGGCAAGTGGTGCAAAACATTAACTATTGGGAAATTTATAAGCACGGTTATCGTCCTGATAACTTGATTTATTACGCTAGAAATACCACGTTTTCTTTCTTTATCGTTTTAAGCTGGAGTTTGCTGTATTTCGGGACAAAGTATTATCAAATGCTGCAAAAAGAAAAACAAAACGTGTTAAAAGCAAATACCGTTGCACATGAAGCGCAACTTAAAATGCTTAGGTATCAGCTAAACCCACACTTTTTGTTTAATACCTTGAATGCGATTTCTACCTTAATTTTAGTTAATGAAAATAACACCGCTAATAAAATGGTCACCAAACTGAGCGAATTTTTACGATATTCACTTGATAAAGATCCGATGAAAAAAGTAACGCTTGAAAGTGAACTACAAGCGTTAAAGTTGTATCTTGATATTGAAAAGGTAAGGTTTGAAGAACGACTACAGGTTAATTTTACCGTTGATGCAAATTGTCAAAAAGCTTTGGTACCTAGTATGATCCTTCAACCGTTAGCAGAAAATTCGATAAAGCACGCAATCGCAGTACAAGAACAAGGTGGTGCTATAAATGTTAATGTTTCTAGCTTTGGTAATGATCTACTACTTGAGTTATCTGATAACGGCCCAGGCGCTGAAATCACAGAGGGTAATTTATATCGAGAAAATGGCGTAGGGCTTGCCAACACAAGAGAGCGTTTACAGGCTCTTTATGATGTAGATTTTTCACTTGTTGTATCCAACAATACACCAAATGGTGTTAAAGTGAACATCAGAATGCCGTACGAAGTTGGATAAATGAATGGGCAAAAAATTATCTACCATCATTGTTGATGATGAAGCATTGGCTAGAAAGGGTCTAGCCGTTAGATTACAATCACATGATGATATTGATATCGTTATGGAATGTAGTAATGGTAGAGAAGCAATTGAAGCGGTAAGAGCTTATCAACCTGATCTTATGTTTCTCGATATACAGATGCCAGGTTTGGATGGTTTTGAAGTGATGCAAGCATTGTTAGAGCAACACTTGAAACTACCGGTTGTTGTGTTTGTTACTGCCTTTGATCAATACGCGTTAAAAGCGTTTGATGTTCATGCTCAAGATTATTTAATGAAACCAGCAGATGAAGAACGTCTTGCGCAAACACTAGCTAAAGTAAGAAGTAGCGTATCAAGTTCAGAGCATGCAGTTCACGTTGAAAAACTTGTTAAACTTGTTAGTGATGTAACTGGCCACGATAGCCAAGATATTATTAATGATCTGGCGAATAATAACCCGGTTAATGTATCGCATTATTCAGACGTACTTGCCATTAAAGATGGTGGTGAAGTTAGCCGTGTACCGGTCAAAGAAATATTATGGATCGACGCTGCCGGTGATTATATGTGTGTTCACACAAATAGCGAGACACATATCTTGCGTAAAACCATGAAGCAGCTTGAAGAGAGTTTAGATCCGCGTTTATTTATTCGAAGTCATCGTTCAACCATTGTTAATAAAAATTATGTTGATAAGTTTTGCAGCCAATTAAACGGGGAATATTATCTAGTGATGACTAATGGTAAAGAACTAAAGGTTAGTCGCAGCTATAAAGAAAAGGTCAAACAGTCAATTACTTCCTAAAGTGACCTTAACTTATTCCAAGTGAATATTTTCTATGTATCTGTTTGGGCCGTCATGGCTAAGATATTTTGTTGTGCATCAACTAATGACTGACTCACTTGCTTCTGATGGAGTGCTGTTTGAGCTAATGGTATAGAAACCATGGCGTTATTCTGTTCCCCGATCATCACATCCGTTTGTTGCTGCATAATTGCTTGAATAGCTGCTACGCCCATTTTTGTTGCCAATATCCTGTCTTTAGCAACAGGTGAGCCACCTCGTTGTATATAACCAAGCGTACAAAGTGTGCAATCGACCTTTGATGCCGCTGAAAGTTCGTCAGCAAAAGCTTGGCTGCCGCCTGGCCATAAGTTTTCAGCCATAACAATTAAATAACTAGCTTGATTGACAACAATAGACTGTTTAATGTTATCAGCGAGTTTATTTAGCGTTGATTGTTTTTCCGATGGTTGAAAGTTTTCAAAAGATATCACTTGTTCAGCAGCGCACGATATTCCAACATTAAAAGTAATATGTCCGCTTTTACGCCCCATGAGTTCAACAATGAAAACACGATCGAAGGCATTGGCGGTATCTCGTATTTTATCTATCGCATCAATCGCTGTATTTACAGCTGTTGAAAAGCCAATAGTGTAATCAGTACCGTCTATATCATTGTCTATGGTGCCAGGTATTCCTATAGTTTGTCCTTGCCATTGGTTTTGTATCGCTTGTAGGCCACAAAAGGAGCCGTCACCGCCGATAACGATTAAGGCATCAATTTCATGGTGTTTCAAGGTATCAACCGCTTTATTAATGCCGCTTTTTTCAGTCATTGCTTGGCAGCGTGCACTTTTTAAAATAGTGCCACCTAATCGTATAATCCCTTGAACATCATCTGGGCTAAGCAAACTACATTCGTTGTCAATTAAGCCGTTATATCCGTGATGAAAGCCAGTAACATTAATATTATTAGCGGTAGCAGCGAGAACAACCGCTCGTATTGCTGCATTCATGCCTGGGGCATCACCACCACTGGTAAGCAAGCCAACATGTATTGTTTTGCTTTTTTGTTTATTGATTGCAGACATAGATGGTTACATTCATACTTTGCTTTGATTTTTTAATACGTTAACCTAATTTGATACAAGATTCACGGGAAGAAAACTAAGATGCAATTAAAAGGTAAGATTTTTATTATTTTATTTGTCGGCTTATTAACGGGTTGTAGTACAACGTTCATGTACAACCACCTTGATTGGTGGGTGGGTTGGTATCTTGATGATTACGTAGATTTAACTCGAGATCAGCAAAGAAACTTCGATAGAAAATTTGACGAATTACACCAGTGGCATCGTGATACTCAATTAAATCGGTATATAGTGCAATTAAAACAATTTAAATCACAAATATCCGAAGGTGTTAGCGAAGAAGATTTAGCTGAACATCAAGAAAAAATATCAGGCCATTGGCAAGTGTTAATGCAAAAAGTTGCTCCTGAAGTTGCACAACTTTCTCTGCAATTAAGCAAAAAACAAAGAGAGTCGCTTGTTGAAAATATTAAGAAGATCCGCCAAAAGCGTATCGATGAACATGAAAATTTAAGTAGAAAAGAATGGTTAGCAGCGAGAGAGAAGGAACAAATTGCTGATCTAAAAGAGTGGGTAGGAAAACTAACCAGTTCACAAAAACAGAAGGTTAATGAGTTGGTTAATGGACTTAAGAGTGAACGAGAGTATTGGTTAGCTTATCGAAAATCTTGGCAACAATCTTTTTTTACACTGTTAACACCTGAACAATTAGATCAGAGTTACGTAGACGCTTTTACCGATCTTATGATCAATGGTAGAAAACAATTACGCAGTGAAGAGTTTCTTGCACTTGCTAGCCAAAACGATGCTATAACTCGTGAGATAACCATGCATATACTGAATACTTTGACAGCTAAGCAGCGTAAGAAGCTATTAAAGAAACTTGATGATTTAATTGAAGACTTAACGGAATTATCAGAAGATTAAGGCATTTAAATTTAATTGATGTTTCTTACATTAAGTAAAATGAAATAACAGTAAACAGGTTTTGTGCCGTTTTAATTGACAAAAAAGGTAGCATATTTGCTACCTTTTTTTACGACTATTAGTCACTAACGTATTAACTTAATAGTGCTTTAGTCACGGTTAGTACTTTAAGTGTATTTGTGGCACCCACAGTTTCCATTAAATCACCGTGAGTGAAAATCACTTTATCACCTTCGGTTAAATCTGAACGTTTTATAACTGCTTTTAGCACATCATTTGAAAGCGAATCATTATTGCTTGATGTTGAATCAAATTCTAATGGATAAACCCCGCGATAAATGGCACTTTTATTTAACGTTTTTTGATGGCGTGACAAGGCATAAATAGGTAAGCCAGAGGTTATTCTCGACATTAATTTTGCTGTTTGACCTGACTCTGTCAATGCAATAATCGCTTTAACACCATTTAAATGGTTAGCTGCATACATTGCTGATAGGGCAATTGTCTCAGATACTTCATTAAACATGAGCTCTAAACGATGCTTTGAGGTATTAACTGAACGATGTTGTTCAGCACCAATACATACGTTTGACATTGCGGTAACGGTTTCTACGGGATATTTTCCAGCGGCAGTTTCTGCCGAAAGCATTACTGCATCAGTACCATCTAATACAGCGTTAGACACATCCATCACCTCAGCACGCGTTGGCATTGGTTGTGTGATCATGGTTTCCATCATTTGCGTTGCGGTGATCACAGCACGGTTTAATTGGCGTGAACGGGCGATAATATGTTTTTGTTTTCCAACCAGTGCAGCATCACCAATTTCAACACCTAAATCACCACGAGCAACCATAACAACATCTGAAGCTAATATAATATCATCTAAAGTTTTATCATTGTTTACGGCTTCAGCACGTTCAATTTTTGACACTAAACGCGCATTACAGTTTGCTTCTTGAGCTAATAAACGGGCTTCTCGCATATCTGATGCGTCACGCGGGAAAGAAACCGCTAAGAAATCAACATCAATCTTAGCAGCTGTTTTAATATCGGCTTTATCTTTGTCAGTAAGCGCTGGTGCTGTTAAACCACCACCTTGGCGATTTATACCTTTATTATTTGATAATGGACCACCCACGGTAACTTCTGTAAATACCGAATGTTCGTTTACGCTTAAAACTTTTAGCTGAACACGGCCATCATCTAGCAATAAAATATCGCCTTGGGTAACATCTTTCGGTAAATTTTTATAATCTATACCTACTTTTTCTTGACAGCCTTCACCCTTAGGTAACGTTGCATCAAGTTCGAATTTATCGCCAACACTCAGCTCGATAGGACCATTTTTAAAAGTGGAAACACGAATTTTAGGCCCTTGTAAATCACCTAAAATACCGACATAAATGCCTAACTCTTTTGCTAATTCTCGTACCGTATTAGCCCGCTGAATATGATCATCAGCAGTACCATGAGAAAAGTTTAAACGAACAACGTTGACACCTGCAGCGAGCACTTTCTTCAACGTTTCTCTATCTTCAGTTGCAGGACCTAAGGTCGCAACAATTTTCGTTCTTCTAGGCATTTTAATCCTTATTAAATTGCATATAAATATAAACAGTAAAGGGTCTTTCGACCCTTATATATTAATGATTAACTGTTGTTAGTCTCTGCGCTCAAATCTTGAGCTTCTTAAACTATCTTTTACTTTCTTTAAGTTATCTCTAAATTTAGTACCACGACGTAATGTAAAGCCAGTAGCAAGAATATCGATTAACGCTAACTGTGCTATACGTGAAGACATAGGCATATATAAATCAGTGTCTTCAGCAACATCTACTGATAACACAATGCTACATTCTTTCGCTAACGGAGTACCTTCTGTAGTAATGCCGATAACCGTTGCATCGTTTTCTTTCGCTAAGCTTGCAACCTCTACGAGAGACTTTGTTCTGCCTGTATGCGAAATCAAAACAACCACATCACCTTGCTGACTGTTTATAGCACTCATTCGTTGCATTAATATGTCGTCGAAGTAGGCAACAGGAACATTAAAGCGAAAAAACTTATTTAAGGCATCGTGAGCAACAACCGCGGATGCGCCTAAGCCGAAAAATGAAATTTTGTTCGCTTGTGTTAATAAATCAACTGCGCGATTTAATGTACCAGTGTTTAAACTTTTACGAGCAAGTTCTAAACTGGCCATGGTTGATTCAAAGATTTTTGCCGTGTATTCATCGGCGCTGTCATTTTCATCAACATGTCGGTTTACATATGGCGTACCATTTGCCAAGCTTTGTGCTAAATGTAATTTGAAGTCAGGGTAACCTTTAGTATCTAAACGACGACAAAAGCGATTCACTGTAGGCTCACTAATGTTGGCTTGTTTAGCCAACGCTGCGATACTTGCGTGTATTACGGTGCTAGGAGAAGACAATATCACTTCAGCAACTTTACGTTCTGATTTACTGAATGTGTCTAATTCATTGGCAATTTTTTCTAATATATTCATGCATTAGTACCCTAGATCTTTTAACATAGTACCCGAGATCTTTTTATTGGCTGTAATTAATTTTCTGTGTTGAAAACAGTAAATATGAAAATTTATTTCATTTTGCATAACAATATAAAACAAAATGGTAATTTTTTGCAAATGTTTAATACTATAAAACAGACTTTACTGATTGCAGTGCCTAAATATTTCGAACATTTTTAAATTTGTAGTAAAATTACAAAAAGTTCTTTACTGAGCGTTCAACAAACGCTAAATTATGAGCAAATGTAGTTTAGTTACAATGACAAGATAAAATTAGAGAATTATCCCTATGAAAAATACTGAACAACAGTCGGCTAGTGAAATTGTACTTTTCGGTGCGCTTGGCGACCTATCTCGTCGCAAATTATTACCTGCGCTATACCAATTAGATCATGTTGGCTTGTTAAATGATAAAAGTCGAATTGTCGGTGTTGCTCGACAAGATATTTCATTATCAGAGTTTAACGACTTTGTGTTGGAAAATTTAACCACTTTTGTCAAAGAGGGATTAGATGAAACTACGTTAGCAAGATTCAAAGCTCGCTTGGTTTATCAACAATTAGACTTTAAACAAACGGAAAGTTACAACACACTTGCTGATACCTTATCTGGTGGTCATGAAACACGTATTTACTACTTTTCAACACCGCCAGCGATTTATGGCGATATTACTGACGGACTCAAGAAAGCAGGTTTAGTAACAGAAGCTGATCGAGTTGTCATGGAAAAACCTATTGGACATTGCCTTGAATCATCAAAGGTAATTAATGACCAAGTGTCTCGCTATTTTAATGAAAATCAAATTTATCGTATCGATCATTACCTTGGTAAAGAAACAGTACTAAATTTATTGGTGCTTCGCTTTGCGAACTCTTTATTTACGACCAATTGGGATCGTAATTGTATTGACCACGTACAAATTACCGTTGCTGAAAGCGTCGGTATAGAAGGGCGCTGGGGCTTTTATGATGAAGCTGGGCAAATGCGTGACATGGTACAAAACCATTTATTACAAATTTTGTCATTATTAGCGATGGAACCGCCAGCTGACTTAAGTGCTGATAGTATTCGTGATGAAAAACTTAAAGTCATTAAAGCGCTTGTGCCGATCACTCGTCAAAATGTTAAAGATAAAACGGTACGCGGCCAATATTCAGATGGTTTCTTAAATGGTGGTCCAGTGCCAGGCTATTTAAACGAAGATGGTGCAAACGAAAACAGCAATACAGAAACCTTTGTTGCGATAAAAGCTGAAATTGATAACTGGCGTTGGTCAGGTGTCCCGTTTTATCTTCGTACGGGTAAAAGAATGCCAGCAAAACACAGTGAAATTGTTGTGCACTTTAAACCTCAGCCACATAACATTTTTAAAGAAAGCCATGCTGACTTACCTGCAAACAAGTTAACGATACGTCTTCAACCCGACGAAGGTGTTGAATTGCAGATGATGAATAAAATTCCTGGTATTGCCTCACAACTTAATATCCATGAAAACAAACTTGATTTGAGTTTCTCTAAAATTTATCAAGATCAACGCGTAGTTGATGCTTATGAACGTTTGATGCTTGAAGTGATTAACGGTAATCAATCGTTGTTTGTACGTCGTGATGAAGTCGAAGCGGCATGGACATGGGCAGACGGCATTATAGAAGCATGGCAATCAAGCAATGAAGCGCCTAAACCATATGCAGCTGGTTCTTGGGGCCCTGTTTCTTCAATTTCTTTGATCGCTCGTGACGATCGTCAATGGGTAGAATAATGCATCAATTAAACGAATTTAATACAAGAGAAGAATTAGACATCGCACTTGCAAACAAAGTAGCGAATATTTTAGCAGATGCTGTAGCACTCAATGGTCGTGCAAGTATTGCAGTATCTGGTGGTTCAACACCGAAAGGTTTTTTTCAAGCGTTATCTAAAAAAGAGTTGCCTTGGACAGATATCACCGTGACTCTCGCGGATGAGCGATGGGTAAGCATTGATAATGAATCAAGTAATACGCGGTTAGTGCATGAAAACTTGCTGCAAAACAATGCGGTAAACGCTAAGTTTTTTCACTTAAAACAAGGTGAACACTTAACACAAGAGACACTCGCTGATCTTAATTTAGCGGCGAAAAGTGCATTGCTTCCGCTTGATGTATTGATATTAGGTATGGGAGAAGATGGACATACGGCATCTTTGTTTCCATGTAGCGAGCAAATTGATGAATGTTTATCGTCGACAACAGCACCACTATTGAAAGTAAAGCCTACCACAGCACCACATGAACGAATTTCGTTCAGTTTTGCGTATTTAAAACCAAGCAAAAATACTATTTTGCATATTAGTGGTTTAAATAAGAAATCGGTGTTGGAAAAAGCACTATCTGATCAAGATAGACGTGAAATGCCAATTCGGGCATTTTTGCACGACCCAGAAATTAACACTCAAGTGTATTGGGCGGAGTAACTTATGAATAAACAAGTTTTAGCGATCACTGATCGTATTATTGAGCGCAGTAAAGAGACGCGTGCAGCTTATTTGAAGAAAATAGAACATGAGAAATCTACCACGGTTCATCGTGCTAATTTATCTTGTGGTAATTTAGCACATGGTTTTGCTGCATGTAGTAAGCAAGAGAAAGATGTATTACGGGGTATTAACCACTCAGATATTGCTATTGTATCAGCATATAATGATATGCTTTCTGCTCATCAACCTTATGAAACATACCCTGAGGTAATTAAAGAAGCCGTTGCTGAAACCGGTGGTGTTGCACAATTTGCTGGTGGTGTACCTGCTATGTGCGATGGCGTTACACAAGGTCAGCCAGGCATGGATCTTAGCTTAATGAGCCGTGACGTTATTGCAATGTCTAGCGCAGTTGCGTTATCGCATAATATGTTTGATGGTGCATTAATGCTGGGTATTTGCGATAAAATCGTACCAGGGTTATTAATTGCTTCAATGACGTTTGGTCATTTACCAACAGTATTTGTACCAGCAGGGCCAATGCCTTCTGGTATTCCAAATAAAGAAAAAGCGCGTGTACGTCAGCAATTTGCCAAAGGTGAAATTGGTGAAGACGAGTTACTTGAAGCTGAATCTGCGTCATATCATACCGCAGGTACTTGTACATTCTTTGGTACAGCAAACTCTAATCAACTTGTTGTAGAAGTTATGGGGTTACATTTACCAGGGGCTTCTTTTATACCACCAAATACGCAATTACGTGAAGAATTAACAAAAGCTGCCGCTCGCCAAGTAACACGCTTAACTCAACAGTCAGGTAATTATATGCCTGTTGGCAAAATGATTAATGAAAAATCAATCGTTAATGCCATTGTTGCGTTATTAGCAACAGGTGGTTCAACAAACTTAACGATGCACATTATTGCTTTTGCTCGAGCTGCCGGTATTATCATTAATTTCCAAGATTTTAATGACTTATCAAATGCTGTACCGTTAATTACCCGTATTTATCCAAATGGTCATGCAGACGTTAATCACTTCCAACAATCTGGCGGTATGGCGTTACTGTTCAAAGAACTTTTAGGGGCTGGTTTACTACACCCAGATGTTGAAACTATTTGTGGGCCTGGTTTAGAGCGTTACACTAAGCAACCTGAAATTGTTGATGGTAAATTGCAATGGGTTGACAGTACAGATGTTTCAGGTGACCCAGAAGTTATTGCTACTACTAAATCACCGTTTAAGCCTGATGGTGGTTTAAAAGTACTTAAAGGTAATTTAGGTACCTCGGTATTAAAAACGTCATCATTACGTGAAGGTAGTTTTGTGATCAAAGCCCCAGCAGTTGTATTTGAAGATCAGCACGAACTAGATGCAGCGTTTAAAGCGGGTGAACTTGAAAAAGATTTTGTTGCTGTTGTTAGGTTTCAAGGTCCTAAAGCGCGTGGCATGCCTGAATTGCATAAATTAACGCCACCTTTAGGTGTACTCCAAGATAAAGGTTTCAAAGTTGCGTTAGTTACTGATGGTCGTATGTCAGGCGCATCAGGTAAAGTGCCAGCTGCTATTCACTTATGTCCTGAAGCTTTAGACGGTGGCACTATCGCGAAAATTCAAAATGGTGACATGTTGCTTGTTGACGGTGAAAAAGGTGAATTAGTTCTATTAGTAGACGAAGCTGAACTTGCTGCACGCGACAATGCTACTTTCCAAGTAAATGGTCATCATCAAGGTATGGGACGTGAATTGTTCGGTTTTATGCGTCGCAATTTAAGCACTGCAGATACGGGTGCGTGTTCATTATTCGATGAAGGTTCGACGTTATGAATCAAGCGACCATTAATTTAGTTGCTGATATTGGTGGAACAAATATTCGTCTTGGTATTGCTAGGGCGAATGGAGAAGTTAATGAATTAACGGTTTACCAGTGTCGAGAATTCAATAGTTTGCAAGCAGTTGTTCGCCATTATATTGAAGAAAACCATATCTCGAATAATACGATAAATGCATGTTTTGCTATTGCTTGTCCTGTTGATAACGACATCATTCAGATGACTAACTTACCTTGGAAATTCTCGGTAAGTGAAATAAAACAAGAGCTTAAGTTAAATAAACTTCTGTTAATTAATGACTATACGGCTATCGCATATGCGGTACCGTATTTGAATGATGATCAAAAAGTACAAATTGGTGAAGGTTCAGTTATTGCAAATAAACCTATCTCTATTTGTGGTCCTGGCACAGGGTTGGGTGTTTCTAATGTAGTACCCGTTAATAATAATTGGTATGCCATTAGTGGTGAAGGTGGGCATGTTGATTTTGCTCCAATTGATGCAATTGAAGTGAAAATATTCGAATTTCTTGATAAAAAATATCCTCATGTGTCTTATGAGCAATTGCTTTCAGGCTTGGGTATTGAACAAATTTATCAAGCATTGAATGATATCTACCAAGCAGAATTACCCACTCGTACAGCTAACCAAATATCTGAACTAGGACTTTCTGGTGACTGTCGTATTTGTCATCAAACGTTGCAACAGTTTTGCAAAATCTTAGGAAGTTTTGCTGGTAATTTAGCCTTAACCATGTCGAGTTTTGGTGGGGTTTATATTGCTGGTGGAATTGTTCCGCGTTTTATTGAATTTTTTAAACAAAGTGAGTTTAGAAGCCGGTTTGAGAGTAAAGGGCGCTTAAGCTCGTTTAATCACACTATACCAACCTTCGTGATCACTGAATCACAACCGGGAATTTTAGGCGCTTCAGCTTATCTTCGACAACATAATAAAGAGGAATTATGACGTTAGCTAAAAATTGGCAAATTCAGCCAAAAGATCTGTTTGCCCTTGGGCCAGTTGTACCAGTATTAGTGATCAAGAATGTTGAAGATGCATTACCCATCGCTGAAGCTTTATTAGCGGCAGATGTAAAAGTGTTAGAAGTGACACTTCGTACGCCAGCAGCATTAGATGTGATAAAAACTATTGCAAAAGAACTACCGGAAGCTGTTGTTGGAGCAGGTACCGTGACTAACCGTGAGTTACTACAGCGCTCTGCTGATGCTGGTGCAAAGTTTGCGATTAGCCCAGGTTTAACAAAAGATTTATTACAGGCGGGTAATGAAGGTGATTGTGCTTTAATTCCAGGTATTTCTTCTATTTCTGAGCTTATGGACGGTATTGATTACGGTTATGATCACTTTAAATTCTTCCCCGCAGAAGCGTCGGGCGGTGTGAAAGCGATCCAATCTATCGGTGGACCATTTCCAGATATTCGTTTTTGCCCAACAGGTGGCATCAATCTGAACAATATCAAAAACTACTTAGCGTTACAAAATGTGATGTGTTGTGGTGGATCTTGGTTAGTATCAGATGAAATTATTGCAGGTAAAGATTGGGGTAAAATTACTGAACTTGCAAAACAGGCACTAGCGCACGTAAAGTGATTTAACGCAAGGTGGTGTTATAAAGACCAGCTTCTTGCTGGTTTTTAAAACACTTATCTAAACTGATTGCTTTTATTAAAATGTTGGCTAAACAAACTATCTTTGTGAATATTTTTGGCCTTCAATGTCGCTTAACATTTTAGCTTTGAAGATGAATTTTAAAGTTCATTTCCAGAAAGTTCTCCTTTAGACAAACTTAATAAATTATTAATGGTTGTTTTCGCGATAGTTTCAAGCGCCTCTTGGGTAAAAAATCCTTGATGCCCAGTGATTAATACGTTCGGAAATGTTAGTAAACGCTCAAAAACGTCATCGTTAATAATTGTTTCTGATAAATCTTCAAAAAATATCTCGCTTTCTAATTCGTAGACATCAAGACCAAGTAAACTAATTTTTTCTGCTTTTAATGCTCCGATTAATGCTTGGCTCTCAATTAAAGCTCCACGACTCGTATTTATTAGCATTACGCCATTTTTCATAAGATCGATAGTCTGGGTATTTATTAGGTGTTTTGTTTCCTTATTCAGCGGACAATGTAAACTAATAATATCTGCTGTTGTTAATAATTCGGTCAAAGTTACGTAAGTCCCTCCTTCCTTTATTACGTTATCGTTAGGGTAGGGATCAGTGCAAATAATACGGCATCCGAAGCCTCGTAATATTTTTATAGTGGCTAAACCTATGTTTCCTGTACCGATAATTCCTACAGTTTTATGATGAAGGTTAAAACCTACTAATCCATCTAATGAAAAGTTCCCTTCGCGAACTCGATTGTAGGCTTTATGATATTTACGACTTAACGTTAACATAAGGCCGACGGTATGTTCAGCAACTGCTTCAGGAGAATATACAGGTACCCTACAGAGAGTAAACCCTAATTTTTTCGCTGTAGTTAATTCAATATTGTTATAACCTGCACAGCGTAAGGCAATAATGTTGACTCCGAAGGAATTGAGTTGATTAAGTACTTCGTTGTCGATAATGTCATTGACGAAAACACAAACAGCGAATGCTCCTTTCGCTAATGTAACAGTTTCTGCAGATAATCTAGATTCAATATATTTAAAGACCAGCCTATCACTAGCATTGAATTTGTTAAGGTATTCAATATCATATTTTTTTGCGCTAAAAACAGTAACTTGTAGCATGATTTTACCTTAAGAATATATTAAGCGTATTGACTTTTTATTTTACACAATAACGTAGATTAATTCATTTAATGCTCTGGTGTTCTATCTTGTTTGTGGCTAAGCTGAGCATTCAAACTCAACGATTAGGATAATAAGAGTGAGCATAAAAATAAACACTATGATTGCCGCATGCATTCTCAGTTATTGTACTGTAAGTCATGCAAATGATAATTTTAATCAAGCATATCAATCTTTTGATGAAAAAGAGATAAAAGCAGATATTAAAACCTTATCTTCAGACGCATTTGAGGGTCGTGAACCTTCTGGCGTGGGTGAAAAGCTTACCACCGATATGCTTATTAAACGGTTTAAGGCACTAGGTTTATCACCAGGTAATGGTGATAAATATACTCAAGCAGTACCTATGGTTAGTATTACCAGTAAGCCTGAAACATCACTAAACATTGCTGATTTACGGTTTGATTTCCCTAAAAACTTTGTCGCAACTTCACGTAAAACACAAAAAAGCATACAACTTAAAAATTCTGAACTCGTTTTTGTTGGTTATGGTATTAACGCGCCAGAGTATCAATGGAATGATTATAAAAATGTTGATGTGAAAGGGAAAACCGTCGTTGTTTTAGTGAATGATCCTGGTTTTGCCACGCAAGATTCAGAATTATTTGAAGGCAATACCATGACATATTATGGTCGTTGGATCTATAAATATGAAGAAGCTGCTCGTCAAGGTGCCGCAGGTGCCATTATTGTGCATGAGACTGAGCCAGCAAGTTATGGTTGGAATGTCATCGAAAGTAGTTGGACTGGAGCACAATATCATTTACCTGCAAAAGAGGTTAACGAGCCAGCTATCGATGTAGAAATGTGGATCAGTATTGAAAAGGCAAAAGCGTTATTTGCCAAAGCAGGGAAAGACTTTACTGAAATGAAAAAATACGCGTTGGCTAAAAACTTCAAAGCTACGCCACTTAATTTAACCGCCAGTATTCGTTTAACAAATGAGATTAAATCTTCGACATCAAATAATGTTATCGCTACTCTTAAAGGGAGTGAACACCCAGATGAGCATATACTTTATATGGGCCATTGGGATCATTTAGGTAGTTATACTGATGACAATGGCAAGCAGGTGATTTTTAACGGTGCGCACGATAATGCAACAGGCACTGCAGGTTTGATGCACATTGCTAAAGCCTATCAAGCCTTAGGTAAAGCACCTAAGCGTTCTATTACCTTTGCCGCGGTTACAGCTGAAGAGCAAGGCCGTTTGGGATCACGTTATTTTGCTAACCATCCAACCATACCGTTAAAGCAAATAGTTGGCTTGATAAATATGGATAGTTTAGATGTTACAGGCAAGAAGAAGGACGTTACTGTAGTAGGCTATGGAAAATCTGAACTTGAAAACTATTTATCTGAAGCGGCTAAAAGGCAAGGTAGAACGTTAACTGCAGAGCTTACGCCAGAAAGAGGCTATTATTATCGTTCAGATCACTTTAGTTTAGCGAAAAAAGGTGTACCAGCACTAAGCGCAGGTGGTGGTTCAGTATGGTATAACGATGCAGAAAAGCAAATAGGTAACCGTGTTAAAGCCGAGGTAGCAAAATGTTACCATCAAGCCTGTGATGAATATAATGAAGCATGGGGTTGGCAAGGTTTAATCGCTGAACTGCAATTGTTCTTTGAAACAGGTTATTTATTGGCAGAGTCTTCTGAATGGCCAAATTGGCGTGAAGGCACTGAATTTAAAACATACCGTGATAACATGATGAAATAAAAAGCTATTTTGTCTTCAACAAAAAGGGGTTAACAAATACGTTAACCCCTTTTTGATATCAGCATTTCAAAATTTACTGTTGTTTTGGCTTGTTTTTGTATTTTTCGAACCAAGCTAAAGTATTCTCAATTTTTGCGATCATACGAGAAGGTTTGCCGGCAATGCCATGTGGGGCACCCGGTACTTTGACCAAAACCGTATCAACTTTTCGCAATTTAAGTGCTTGATAGAATTGCTCAGTTTGCGCCATTGGAGTGCGAAGATCTTCTTCACCTGTCATCAGTAACGTTGGGGTTGTCACATTACCGACTAATGACATTGGTGAACGTTGCCAGTAATGTTCAACGTGCTCCCATGGCATACCTGGAAATTGTGTAGGTATTTGTCGTAAACCACTATCTGCGGTTAATACTTTACTCAACCAGTTGATCACCGGCTTAACGACGGCTGCTGCGGCAAATCTGTCTGTTAAACCAATTGCATAAGCTGTGGCAATGCCACCAGCAGATCCACCTGCGATAAACAAATTGTTTTCATCAATAAAGCCTTTAGCGATCATGGCATCTACACCTGAATTATGATCGGCAAAATCTTCTTTTGAGCTGTATTTATATTTAAGCAACATAGCAAAGCGTTCACCGTACGAACTACTGCCACGGTGATTATCATAAAATACTACATAACCTTGAGCTGCAAATCGTTGTAGCTCTGCTGAAAAATGAGGGCCATAAGCTAAATGAGGTCCGCCATGAATTTCTAACAATAACGGATACTTCTTTTTAGGGTCAAAGTTTGGTGGTGTTATATACCAACCTTGAATATTTTCACCGTCAAACGATGATTTATAGTTAATTTCGTGTACTTCACCTAGGGTTTTATGGGCAAGTAAGTCTTCGTTTAGTGTTGTCAGTTGTTTAACGCTACCTTTTGTATTTACAACAGCAACATCACTCGGGCGCTGACTTGTCCCTTTAGTAAAAACAATTTTTCCTGAATCATTGGCATGAAACTCACCACTGATATAAGGACGGCCCAAAGTGGTGCCTGATAAGCTATCGGTTAGGTCAGTAATTTTTCCTTTGGTGGTCATTGTAGCAACTTTTCGTTTACCAAAATCATCATACGCAAAGGCTAGCTTACTGTTTGATAGCCATTGTGGACTTCTTATTGAGCGATCAAAGTCTTTAGCGATGATTTTCGCTTCTTTTGAAGACCAGTTCATGATGTTGAGTTTGGCATTACGGTATGGATTTAATGCATTCGATGTTGATAAAAATGCAAGCTTCTCACCGTTATTAGAAAAGCTAGGGCCATATTCTTTACCTGGCGCAGAGGTTAGCTGTGTTAACTGACCATCTTTTAAAGATACTGAAAATAAATCTCCTTCTAAGCCTTTATATTCCCAGTCATCTCGTCTGTTAGCAGAAAATACAATTTCATCGCTGGCATTATTCCAAGACAGTGTGCCTCTATGATGATAATTCCCTTGGGTTAGTTGTCTTGGTGTACCACCATCAGACGGGATAACAAAAATATGACTATAACCTGGTTTGATCAATCCTCTACCATCTGCTTGATAATAAGCTTTGTCGATCACAACGACTGGTTTCGCCCATTTAGCGCCTTTTGGTTTTTTCGGCATTTTTGCAAGCTTACTGTTTGGTGCACTGACTTTTTGACTAAACGCCAACCACTTACCGTCAGGTGACCACGTTAAGCTTGAGATGCCTGTCTGTAATTGACTGACCATCGCTGTACGATTGCTGTCTAAGTAATGAATATGTATTTGGTACTTGCCACTAATATTACTGATAAATGCTAATTTTTTACCATCAGGTGACCATCGTGGTTGCGAATATTGCTTATCATCAGAAAATAGTGGTTCGTGCATTCCTGATTTAATATTTAACAGCCATAAGTCTCGGTTTTTACCATCGGTCATAATGTCATAGGCATTTCGAACATATACTGCTGTTTTGCCATCAGGAGATATACGTGGATCAGACGCGTATTCTAATGAGAAAATATCTGTTGAAGTGAACACATCTGCTGCGATTGTCATAAATGGCGTTAGCGCGGTAGCTAACAATAATTTGCTAAAGGTTGGCTTTAACATACAAGGTTCCATTATTAATTTTAGTATCTGTTCATTTTAGGGTAAGTTGTTTTATTTACACTGTTATTTGTCGTTTTTATTGTTCATCTTACCGACTTTGTTACAATTTTGGTGTACTTAATTTAGTATCCGTGACTACAATTACCGTTTTGCAATTTCAAAAGTAAAGAAAATTTCTCGGTGCTCTTTATCAACTAGTAAGTGAATATATGAAAATAACAATAAATAAAGCGACAGTGGACGATGCAAATAAAATAGCCCCTTTATTTGACTTATATCGACAATTTTACCAAGAAGCTTCTGATATTAATCTCGCGATAGACTTTCTTACTGCTCGTTTAAGCAAAGGTGAATCAACCATTTATTTTGCGATTGACGATGCAAATACTGTGCATGGTTTTACCCAGTTATTTCCAAGCTTTTCGTCAATATCTGCACAAGCAACATGGATCTTAAATGACTTATTTGTCATTGAAGAATCAAGAGGTATTGGTATAGGGAAACTGTTATTAGAGCGGGCAGAAAAGCTTGCGATTAACTCTCATGCCAAAGGAATAGGGCTTGAAACAACGACTGACAACGTGTCTGCACAAAAATTATATGAATCATTAGGTTATGAAATAGCAGACGGCTATTTACAGTATTTTAAAACCTTATAGAGGATCTTTTGAGAAGTGGTGGGTGCGACTGGATTCGAACCAGCGACCTCTTGCATGTCAAGCAAGCGCTCTAACCAACTGAGCTACGCTCCCACTTTAGCGTTAAAGACGAAGGCTCGTCTTTAACGGAGCGCTATGTTAGCGATCTGATATTCGTCTTGCAAGCGTTTTTAAATGTTTTATCAGTATTTTGTCACTGTTTGCTTAACAATTGCTCACTTTAACACATTAACGTGTTAGTTGAGCCTCAGTTGCAAAACGCGCTTGAACCACTTTTAAACGCCAACCTAACAATATAGCTGCAGTTGTTAACCCTGATATTATACCAATCCAAAAACCATAAGGCCCAATAGGCGCTATTATCCAATCAGTGATGCCCAGCACTAAACCTACGCTCAGGCCAACTACCCAATATGAAACGAAGGTTAAATATAAAATGGCTGTCGTGTCTTTGTATCCACGTAGCGCGCCAGCAGCGATCACTTGAATAGCATCTGAAAATTGAAACAGGGTTGCCAGTAACATTAAGCTGGCTGCTAATTCTATTACCACACGTTCATGACTATATATTTCAGCGATTTGGACCCTAAAAACGACAGTTAATAGTGCGGTGAATACAGCAATTAACAGCCCAAGCGCAATAGAATAAGTGCATACTTGCTTGGCTTGTTCTATTTTTTTATTGCCAATGGCGGTGCCAACTAAAATAGTAACCGCCATCGCTAGACTTAACGGGATCATAAAAATAAGGCCCGAAAAATTAATAACGATTTGATGACTTGCTACGGTTTCTGCGCCAAAAGGAGCAAGAATAATAGCAACCACACCAAATAAGCTTACTTCAAATAATAAAGATAACGCGATTGGCACCCCTAAAATAAGAATGTATTTTATTTCATGCCAATTAGGCAAATACAGTTTGTCGAAGATAGGGGCATGCTTTAAATGTTTACTGAAAATGCAATACAAATACATACTAATACACATAACCCAATAAACAATAGCAGTGGCAATACCACAACCTGCACCACCTAACGCAGGTATATCTCCATAACCATAAATAAAAATATAATTTGCTGGAATGTTAATAAGTAGGCCAACAATACTTACAATCATGGTAGGTCGTGTATGCGATAAACCTTCAGAATAATTTCTAAAAACCAAATACAAACAAAAGCCTGGGCCGCCCCATACCACATATTCTAAATAATCAAATAACAATTGTTTAAGCTGTGGTTCTAAAGAAACATTTGCTTGAATATAGGGCGCTAACCCGTAATAAAGCGCTATAAGTGCCACTGACATGAAAAATGAAATCCATGCGGTTTGTTGGGTTGCTGCACCTATTTTTTTATAGTCATTTGCTCCTGATAATTGTGAAACAATGGCGGCAAGTGCCATCACCACACCAGAAATTGTTAAAATAATAGGCAACCAAATACTACTAGCGACGGCAATTGCTGCCATATCGGTAGAACTTACACGGCCAGCCATAACCGTATCGGCAAAGCCCATCAATGTTTGGATTAATTGAGCAATTAAAATAGGGTACGCTAAGGTCATCAACCTTTTAGTATTATCAATAAAGCCTTGAATGTGCATTAGTTGTGGTACTTAAAATAACAGGGCGCTAAAATGCGGGAACTTTTATAACGTTGGATCATATATGTTTACTGGCATAGTGCAATCACAAGCTGAAATTATTTCTGCAGATGTAAATCATGGGTTAATGAGATTAGTGATTAAAGGCAATCTCGCTTTAATTAACCATTTGCAACTCGGTGCAAGTATTGCTGTAAATGGTTGCTGTTTAACCGTTGTTGAGTTTTCTCAGCAACAACACAATAGTGTAATTCATTTTGATGTCATAGAAGAAACGTTAAAGCTTACTAATTTAGGTTGCTTATCAATAGCTGACAACGTAAATGTTGAACGCTCATTAAAAGTAGGTGACGAATTAGGTGGTCATATTGTTAGCGGCCATATTCATACCACGGCTTCTTTAACGCATATCGAACAAACTGAAACCAATTGTTCAATGACATTTAAGCTATCTGAACAGTGGAAAAAATTTGTTTTAGCCAAAGGTTTTATCACCGTTAATGGTATTAGCTTAACGGTGGGTGACGTGTTAAATGATCACTTTACGGTGCACTTGATCCCAGAAACTCTAAGCAGAACAAATTTATCTAGCTTATCGATAGGGGCTTTGGTAAATATTGAATGTGATCAACAAACCATTACTATTGTTAATACTATTGAACGAATGAAGCTTTAACAATACACGTTTATTGTTCATCACTATTGATAGCTAACTCAATTTTTTGGCGGTACTCGTCAATATGCATATTTAAATGTATGTCATTACAACAAGCTGAGCACTCGTCATAATAATCTTGATCACCTGATGTGGGATCAATCGTAACATAAACGTGGTGTCCGCAATGAGGGCATTCTATTCGAAGATCTGATACTTTTTGTGGAAGAGAATCATGCGGCATTATATCCCCCCAGATGCTGTGCATCGCTTTGTTTGTCTTACTTCTAAGTATGGTCATAAATTGGAAAACTGCTAACTTTCATCGTGAGCTTTCTTCAACTTATTTATTAGCGTTTGAATTTACTCACAATTCAATTATTCAAGCAAAATCACGCCATTGATAATATGCGGTTTATACATGCTTTCGCTTGTTCTACATATACACCACCAAAAATATTTGCATGATTTAATACATGATATAAATTGTATACATGTTTACGTACCCCATAAGCTTCAGGTAGTGGATAAGTGTCATAATATCCATGATAGAAATCTTCCGGTAAAGCACCGAATAATTCTGTCATCGCTATATCTGCTTCCCGATCACCATAATAGCTTGCAGGGTCGAAAATAACGGGCTGTTCGTTAGCAAATCCAATGTTACCTTGCCATAAATCTCCGTGTAATAAACAAGGCTCAACGTGATGGTTTAACAGTATTTGATGACAAGCGTTAGTAATAAAATCAATATCACCAAAGACTATCGATTTTTCATTCAATAATTGCAGCTGCCAACCAATGCGTTGTTCAGCAAAAAATTGCCGCCAATTACTACTCCACCTGTTAGGTTGTAAAATACTGCCAATAACATTATCTTGCTGCCAGCCAAATTGACCATGGCTTGTTTGCTTATGCATGGTGGCTAATTGTTCACCAAGCTTACGCCAAAGTGTGTTGGAAGGTTGATGAAAGTCAATGACCTGTAAAACTAAAAAGGCCTTATCAGTAGTTACACCAGTAGTAACGACAGAAGGGCATGCAATACACTCACTTTCTCTTATTTTATGTAAGTTGTATGCCTCAGCATCAAAATGTTCAAGCCTAGCTTTATCATTCACTTTTACAAAGTAACGCTGTTGTTCGCCGCTAATTAAAAAACTTTCGTTGATATCACCGCCGGTTACTGCGCTATACTTTTCTATGTTAAAAGTGCCTGATATTGCTTGTTCAATTGACTTTGCAATGCTGTTCCACATAGGCTCCCCTGTTTACAATATACTTTCAGGGTAAGTATAGTTAATCTGCAAAATGCTGTTGTAACTTTTCGAGTGATTTCCACAAACTTTTTTTCGCCACTTTATTCGCTACCCAGGTGGGAATGTTACCATTGGCTGATGCTGAAAATTGATAAGTAACCTCTAGCTCAGTAGGTGACAATTGTTTTATATTCCAACAACCAAAGTGCAAGGTCATTAATACCGAGCTTTCAGGTAAGGTAATAGGAGTCGGCTTGTTTTCAACCTTAATGACCATGATGCGCTCAGTGTGTGTTGTGACTGTTGAAGTTGCCTGCATGACACGCGGACTAATAAAGAAACCTCCTGAAAAATATGTGGTTATCATCGACTGGTTTTTTGCCAATTGAGTAATTTCAACATTTTCAGCGCGCGCTAACCACAATGCTACGCTTTCTTCATGATGTAAAAATTGATAAAAATGGTTGATTTTAGTGGGTAGGGTAATCTTGGCTTGCAGCGCTATTGACTGCTTATTTGGCATTCTAGCAGTACTCACAGAATAGTCAGTATTACTTTTCCAAAGGTTCCAATCTAGGTTGTAATGATAGCCACATGTATGTTGTGTGGAAGCTTCAACAAGGGTACAAAAAAATAAGCTTAAATAGGTTAATAACTTCATAATGGTGATCTTAACACGCATACCGTTAAAGGACTGGATAATTAATCAGCCAAAGCACGATTATCCGTTGCATTGTAAGAGATAATCGCCTATATTCACACGCTTATAAAAGCAAGCTTCACGTGTTGATTCACTGAATCATATTATAGCGATATAAATGTGCTTAAGCTTGATAGATTTAATTATAGTTTACACCACATGCGACGCTTGGTATGCGCCGCCACTGTAGAAAGGAAATATCATGCCTGTTATTACTCTCCCTGACGGAAGTCAACGTTCATTTGAAAATGCAGTATCTGTAATGGATGTTGCGTTAGATATCGGCCCTGGTTTAGCAAAAGCGACTATTGCAGGACGTGTTAATGGTGAACTTGTTGATGCCTGTGAATTAATTGAAGCAGACGCTGAATTACAACTGATCACCAATAAAGACCAAGATGGCGTTGAAATTATTCGTCACTCATGTGCGCATTTATTAGGGCATGCTATTAAACAACTATGGCCAAGTGCAAAAATGGCGATTGGCCCTGTGATTGAAAATGGCTTTTATTACGATATTGATCTAGACCATTCAATTAATGAAGATGATATTGCCAAGTTAGAAAAGCGTATGCTTGAACTGGCAAAAACAAATTATGATGTTGTTAAGAAAACTGTTTCTTGGCAAGAAGCTCGCGATACATTCGAAGCACGTGGCGAAAGCTACAAGATGGAAATACTCGACGAAAATATAGAAAAAGATGATCGTCCAGGGTTATACCATCATGAAGAATATATTGACATGTGTCGTGGTCCTCACGTACCAAACATGCGCCACTGTCATCATTTAAAATTGATGAAAGTAGCTGGTGCGTACTGGCGTGGTGATTCTGATAACAAAATGCTACAACGCATTTATGGTACAGCTTGGGCTGATAAAAAACAGCTTAAAGCATACATCCAACGATTAGCCGAAGCTGAAAAGCGAGATCACCGTAAAATTGGTAAAACACTTGATTTATTTCACTGGCAAGAAGAAGCGCCAGGCATGGTTTTTTGGCATAATGATGGGTGGACGATTTATACCGAACTTGAGAAATTTGTTCGTGAAAAATTGCACGAATATGATTACGACGAAGTAAAAGGCCCATTAATGATGGACCGCGTACTTTGGGAAAAATCAGGTCACTGGGACAAATACGCAGAAGCAATGTTCACTACGGAATCAGAAAAACGTGAATACGCGATAAAGCCCATGAACTGCCCAGGCCACGTACAAATTTTTAATCAAGGCTTAAAATCATACCGTGATTTACCTTTACGTATGGCCGAGTTTGGTTGTTGTCACCGAAATGAACCTTCAGGTGCGCTTCATGGCTTAATGCGTGTTCGTGGTTTTACGCAAGATGATGCACATATATTCTGTACAGAAGATCAAGTGCAAAGTGAAGTCACAAAGTGTATCGAATTAGTTTATGATGTGTATCAAACCTTTGGTTTTGAAGATATTATTGTTAAGCTATCAACGCGCCCTGAAAAGCGTATTGGTACAGATGAAATGTGGGATAAAGCCGAGCTTGGTTTAGCTGAAGCTATGAAGTCGAAAGGTATTGAATTTGAATACTTGCCGGGTGAAGGCGCGTTTTATGGCCCTAAAATTGAATTTACCTTACTCGATTGTTTAGGTCGTAACTGGCAGTGTGGTACGGTACAATTAGATTTCGCGTTGCCAGAACGTTTAGGTGCAACTTACGTAGGTGAAGATAATGAACGTTATATGCCAGTGATGATTCACCGCGCAATTTTAGGTTCATTAGAAAGATTTATCGGTATTTTGATTGAAGAATACTCAGGTAAATTTCCAACGTGGTTATCACCAAATCAAGCAACTGTGATGAATATTACTGACAAACAGTCAGAATATTGTCAAAAAGTTGTAAAAAAACTAAAAGAAAGTGGATTTAGAGCAAAAGTAGACTTGAGAAATGAGAAGATAGGCTTTAAAATTCGCGAGCACACTTTGAAGCGTGTTCCATATCTTTTAGTTGTAGGTGACAAAGAAATGGAAAATGGCGAAATTGCCATTCGCACAAGAAGTGGGGAAGATTTAGGAAAAATGTCGGTTGACGACTTTATTGCTAAGCTTAGCGATGAAGTAAGTTCACGGGCATAAATGCTGTTTGAGAATACGCTCAAACCCTTTTGCTAAATTGTTTGTTTTAATGCTTGGAGGAATAAACTATCAAAGGTAGTTTAAAAGGCGGTCAAAAAGAACCGCAACACAAACTGAATGAAGCCATTACAGCGTCAGAAGTACGTTTAGTAGGCTTAGAGAACGAAGCACTTGGTGTTGTTTCACTAGATGAAGCTTTAGATGCAGCTGAAAAGGCTGGGGTCGATTTAGTAGAAATCAGCCCTACGGCGAAACCGCCAGTTTGTCGTGTAATGGACTACGGTAAGTTCCTTTACGAAAAAAGCAAACAGCAAAAAGAACAGAAGAAAAAGCAGAAACAAATTCAGGTTAAGGAAATTAAATTCCGTCCTGGTACAGATGAAGGTGACTATCAAGTTAAATTACGTAACTTGAAGCGCTTCGTAGAAGGTGGCGATAAAGTTAAAGTAACTTTACGCTTCCGCGGTCGTGAGATGGCCCACCAAGAACTGGGTATAGAACTTTTAACACGTGTTAAAAACGATTTAGAAGAACTTACTACAGTTGAGTCTTTCCCTCGTAGAGCGGAAGGCCGACAAATGGTGATGGTACTTGCACCGAAAAAATAATCAGTAGCTGGTTTTAGCAAGTAGTAGAAAGTAATTTCTGCTCACCACTATTGTTTTTAACGGGTAACGTTAGGCCTACAAGTAGAACAGCATTAAACACTGTTTTCGCCTGCGTTGCTAAATTTCAATGGCAATGTGGAGTTTACATCAATGCCTAAAATGAAAACAAATAAAGGTGCTGCAAAGCGCTTTAAAAAAACTGCTTCAGGCGGTTACAAATGCAAACAAGCTGGTCTTCGTCATATCTTGACTAAGCGTCGTACTAAAGTAAAACGTCATCTTCGTGCTAAAAGCATGGTTGCTGCTTCAGATGTGAAAGCAGTTGATAAATTACTTCGCAACGCTTAATTAAGAGGAGATTAGCACATGGCAAGAGTAAAACGCGGTGTAGTAGCACGTCGTTCTCACAAGAAAATTTTAAAGCAAGCGAAAGGTTACTACGGTGCTCGTAGTCGCGTATATCGCGTTGCTTTCCAAGCTGTAACTAAAGCTGGCCAATACGCATATCGTGACCGTCGTCAACGTAAGCGTCAATTCCGTCAACTTTGGATTGCTCGTATAAATGCGGCAGCTCGTCAAAATGGTTTATCTTACAGCCGTTTCATCAATGGCTTGAAAAAAGCATCGATTGAAATCGATCGTAAGATCCTAGCTGACATTGCAGTATATGACAAAGCAGCATTCTCTGTATTAGTTGAAAAAGCGCAAGCTTCTTTAGCATAATTGAGACGTTGGTATTGAAAAGGGCGCCCATGGGCGTCCTTTTTCTTTTAGACAGATAATTTTTATTGTTGAGTTGCTCTAATAGCGTCGTCACTAATGCTCATTTACCTACGTAAGCTGCGCGTTAGTTCCTTGCTCTTAAATCAACTAATGGCAAAAATTTTCATCTAAATTGTTTAAGGTGCAAGTGTGTAATTTCTCCTTGAACTTTAACCTATGCTCTTCAAACTAAACAGCTAGGTAGTTTGATAGTTTTTTTATCTAAACTGTTTAAATAGCTAGGTTGTTTTATAAAATTTTGCGCGATTTTATCGTGAAAGTTCAGATATAATTGCTAACCAGAGAACTTATTCGTTTATCACCAACGCTTGATGTTAAACAAATAGATTCTTACTTATAAAAGGTTTAAACGATGAGTAATGCTAATGGCGTTTTAGCCGTCAATGACGATTTACCTATTCGCACTGATTTACCCGTTCATAGCGGTAAAGTTCGCTCTGTTTATTGGTTAACAGCACAAGACAGTGCCCGATTAATTGAAGAAAAAGGCTATAACGTACCTGCTGATACAGAACTTGCTATCATGGTAATTAGTGATCGTATTTCTGCGTTTGATTGTATTTGGCACGGAGAAGGCAATATGCGTGGCGTACCTGGTAAAGGTGCTGCGCTCAACGCGATATCAAATCATTGGTTTAAACTGTTCAAAGAGCAAGGCTTAGCAGACAGTCATATACTCGATATTCCGCACCCATTTGTATGGATAGTACAGAAAGCAAAACCAGTAATGATTGAAGCGATTTGTCGTAGCTATATTACTGGTTCTATGTGGCGCGCATATGAAAAAGGTGAACGCGATTTTTGTGGTATTCAATTACCTGAAGGTTTGCAACGTGATACTAAGTTACCGAACTTGTTAATGACACCGTCAACAAAAGGTATATTAAAGGGTATTCCAAGCGTGCCTGAAGCTGATGACGTAAACATTACGCGGCAAAACATTGTTGATAATTACCAAGCTTTTAATTTTCAATCAACGGATGATGTTGCTTTATATGAAAAGCTACTTACCGAAGGTTTTAATGTTATTTCAACGGCACTTGCAAAGCTTGACCAAATCTTTGTTGATACTAAATTCGAATTTGGCTATGTCAAAGATAGAGCAGGTAATGATAAATTAATTTACATGGATGAAGTAGGCACGCCAGATTCATCACGTATTTGGGATGGTGCATCTTATCGTAATGGCGAGGTTGTTGAGAACTCGAAAGAGGGCTTTAGACAATTATTACTTTCGCATTTTCCTGATCCTGATATTTTACTTAATAAAGAGCGTATGGCAGAGCGAACGGCACTTGCAGGGTGTAACGCGTTACCAAGACAGGTGCTAATGGCAGTATCTAAAACCTACATAGATATTGCTGAAAAAATAACAGGCGAAAAAATAGTGCTAAGTGAAAACCCAAAAGCTGAAATTATCGCAGTGCTTAAAGATAAGTATCAATTGATTGATTAACAATTAACGCATAAGATTTAAATCATTTATTAAATGGCCTCAACTTACGTTGGGGCTTTTTTATCACTGTAATATTACTTAATTTAGTTAAATAAAATAAAAAAACATTAAACCATATGATTATTTATACAGTACCTGTCGAATTCTCGTTTTTGCATGTAAATCAAGAATTATTCTAGTTTTAAACGGAGAAAGCGAGAATTGGAAGTACTATCTCGTTGATATAGTTAAGAAGAAGTGATAATTTGAAATTTCAATTTTATGAAATGAGAACCTGTTCGTAGCGTTACTTACGAGAACGGTTCTTATGAATAAGCTGTTAGGCCTCTTATGAATATTTGTGACATCAATTATTGGATTACTCTACTCGAGGAGTTTGGAATGTTTTATTTAACGGCTATCTTAGTTTTTTTAACCGCTATTTATGCTTACTTAACACATAGAATGGTTAAAGTTAGTGAAGAATCAGTAAATGAAACAAAAATTCAAACAGAAGCGTTAACTCGTCCTTATATAACAATTCAACCAATATTAAAAAAACATTCTCCTGTTATATCTTTAAGTATAAAAAATACTGGTTTAAGCGCTGCAAGCAATTTACGTATATCTATAGATCGTGATTTTTTTCAGTTTAACCAACCGGAAGATCCAACAAAAAATATTCGTAATTTTAAAATTTTTAGTAAGCCAATTAAAAGCTTTGCTCCTAATTATGAATTAACTTTTCCATTAGCCCAAAGCTTTTTTATTTTAGGTGCTGAAGCATCAGATAGTTGTCCTTCAGAGTTTCTAATTACCGCTGAATATGAGTTTGCTGGTAAATCTGTCATTGAAGAAAGCTATATTGACATCGAAGTTTTTACTGGTGGTGAAGTAGATCGTGATCCACTTGTTTCTGAAATAGAAAAAATACGAGAAAGTATCGAGTCAAAGGCCTAACAAGGGTTTTCAAGTCGGACAAATTACAGTTGGCTTTTTGTTCGTGCCTCACTTATTTTAGCCAACGGCAATTTGCCGCTTAAAACGGCGTTATGTGTTCCTAGGAGTGTGGAGTTGAGTTTCGGTCAGGTTTCAAAATATCTAACTTTTTGCATTTCTATTGCACTTAGTCTTCCGGTAAAAGCCAATGTTTGCGATGTTAGTACTTTAGATAACTATATAGATAAAATAGAGTTCCTTCCGGCAAATACAATGTGTGGTTCTCAAATGAGTATGCTCCTCATCTCTTTCAAAAAAGAGGGGGGTATAAAGCAAAATAAGCTACAAGGCATTAGCCTAGATGTTAGAAGTCTAAATAATAGTAGCATTACACGTTATTCATTAAAGCATTCAAAATCAACTAAAAATAAAGTTGCTTTAACGTGCTTAAATAAGGCTTACATTAACAACAGTATATTGATTTTTACCGTATCACAAATGAAAAAGACTAAGGCTAGTAACAGTAATAAATTATCACTTAAGAGCCGTAAACTTGAATGTAAATTAAAGTCATTGATATTGAACACATAACAAGCCATTACAGTAATGGGACTGCTAACAGCTTGCTCGGTTCCGCTTCGCTACAAATTTTAGCAAGCTATTATCAGCCCCTTATGCGGGCGTTTATGTTTTTAGGAACGAGTTTAGTTGTAAATGGATACACTTATAAATTAAAAAAGGAAAAAGGAATGATTAAAATAGCGGGATTTTTTATATTTATATTGGCAACTGTTTTTAATGCTTACGGTAAGCAGCAAATCAAACCAAGCATTGCAACGTCTTTTCAAGTCGAAAAAGTCAACTTATATATTGAATGCTATGGGCAAGGCTCCCCGGCAATCATCATTAATGCTGGTTTAGGTGGCACTGTTGAAAAAGATGGGTGGCGAGAATTAATAAAGTCACTGCACCTTAAAAATACACTATGTGTCTATGACAGAGCAAATTTAGGGAAAAGCGGCAAATCGATAGGTCATTATGACGTTGGTACTATAGTTGAGCATCAAAATCTTTTATTACAAAAAGCAGGTGTTAAACCACCTTTTGTGATGGTTGGACATTCTTATGGTGCTTACCCCATTAAACTATTCAATCACCTTTATCCTGAAAAAGTAGCGGCTATTTTACTTGTGGACCCTTCATTATACGGTCAATTTAAAAGTCATATTAATAAATGGGACCCAGTAAATGATAAATACAATGCTGAAACGCGCAACCAAATGGAAAAAGAGTTAGCTAGTTGGAATGGTACTCCAAATAATATTGAAAATATTAATAATAGAACAAGCTCAATTCTTATAGAAAATAGTTCTGATTTTGGTGATAAACCTTATGTTTTGTTATGGGCAAGAGATGCAATCTGGCAACCACCAAAGAAAATTCCAGATGGCTGGCATCCAGCAGTTTGGGAACGGATTAAAAAATCTTATGTTTTAGATTTAGAAAACATGCAAACCCTATCAAAAAATATAAAAATTACTTTTGCTAAAACGCCTGAGCACTACATTCATAAATTTGAGCCAGAAGCTGTTATCAATGAAATCAATTACTTATTAAATAAGCTTGAAGAATGATAGACAAAACAAGCGCCTAAACACCGCAGTTGGCTTTTTGTTGTGCCTCACTTATTTTAGCCAACAGTAATTTGCCGTTTAAAACGCCGTTAGTTTTACAACAAAGTTATGCTATGTGTCTCTAAAATTAGGCATAAATTTCAATTTAACTCGTTTTAAAAAGGTTGTTTCTATAGACTAATAACAGATAGTGAAATAAAACGTATTATTAAAAAACACACTTGTTTTGCTCTTTTCTTAGTATTAGTGCCAATTGTATTTATACGGCTAATTTCATCTTTTTTCAGGGGGTCATGATTTAAATTATCTAATGTTCTATATTACTCCTGTTTCCTTTGTTGTTGCTTGCGCACACTTTATACAGAGTGTTCCTATCGATATAAACGCCATTAGATCAGTAAAGCAATAGAACGGAATATACTGCCCACTTTGGTGTGGGCAGTTCACGCTTGTCGCTTAAATTTTGCTATTAGGCGTAAATTACCAAGACCCATACATTGGGTTTGGTAGTAATATGAGTTCACCATTAGCACGAGGGAGTAGTGCTTTCACATCGGCTTCTTCCTGAGTTACACCTGAGAAGTCTTCTATGTTGTCACCCACTTGCATAATGATTGTAAGCTCTGGGAACAATGATGTTCTTGAACCGTTAGGTGTGTAGCAGTTAGCTGTGCCATTTTGTATTTTCTGGCGCCTTAAGTCTTTGTCGTTAATTATGCTCACGCCGTCAATTGCGGCTTTATCTGCACTAGTTCTGCCCATTACACAAGTATTATCAGTTGTAACAGGAATACCTAATGCACGAAGATTATTCCAAGTGTGATTATCTTGCTCGCTATCGCGGTTGGTGATTAATGCGAGTTTTCCGCCTTGTTGGAAAACGCTTTGAATAAACGCTTTAACACCAGGTACTAGCGTTGCTTTTTCTGAGGCAACCCAATCACGCCATGTTTTTGGTGAGTAGCTTTCGCCTTGTTTTTCTATATTTACTTGATATTGACTATTATCTAACACGGTTTCATCTACATCCATTACAACAGCCCATGATGTCTTTGGTAAGGCCATATTTTCTAATGCCTCAGTTGCCCGTTTGTAGGTAACCGAGGTTAAGTAGCTGTATTCTTTACTGGTGGTTTGCCATTTTACTGCAGTGGATAACGGGTAAGTGATATTTGATAACTCAACAGATAAAGCACAATGATCGCTTAGCATTGCTTTTGGAGACATATCGTCAAAATAATGCATTGTTACTGTTTTTTGTAGACCTTTTTCAGGCATATTTCCTGCTAAAATATGGTCAATTGGCGCAGGGTAGTAGGGATGACAACCAATGATGTCTGCCCCTAAGTTTTCGAGACTGCTCGTGCTGTTGTTTTCGTTAGCAGATAACTGGCGAGTTAAATGATTATAAGGTGCAGATAAACGATGATTAAAGTCACCTAAAATCATATACGGCATGCCCGTTCGTTCTTTTTTCTCAGCCCATTTGTCTAAAAGTGGGGCTTGTTGAGCGAAAATATTACATGCATCAGAGTCAGCTCGTGAGTAGTTGTCAACAAAACAACCACTTTTCATATGAACATTAAGTAATGTCATTGCGCCAAAAGGTGAATTAATCGTGAGTTCTAAACCATAGCGTAAGCCAGGGCGCTGTAGAGCTAGTGCGTCAAAGGCTTTAGTATTTAAAATTTCAATATCTTTACGTACGACAAAGGCTACTTTTTGTTGTGTTGATTTTGCAGCCGTTTTACGACAGTCATAAGTTTTGCTGTCAGCTCTGGTTGAAATAATGATGTTCCATTCACTTTTTGGGAAGAGTAATTCAACCGCCTCAGAAGAGGCAACTTCTTGTAAAGCGACAATGTCGGCATTTAATGACTTAGCATATTGTTTTAATTGGGTAGTTTCTGCTTCAGTTCTAGCTCGGCACCCGTCAGAAATAGGAAAGGCTAAGTGCTCTGTATTCCACGTTGCTACCACTAAACCTTGAGGTTTTGTCTGTGCTGTAGTCGTTGAAACAACGGGTGTTGTTGCTTGTTTTTTTATAGAAGTGGAGCAGGCTGTGGTTAACATGGAAAGTGTTCCAATGGTTAAACCAACAAGTAGACGGTTGAGGGTCATGTATAGTCCTAACGAGGTTATTATTTAAATAATTTTGATATGTTATAGCAAAAAGCACATGGCCTTTCACTTAGTTTATTCCGATTCTAGGCAAAGACACCCAACACAGGGTAAGCAACGTTACTCCGTAAGTTATTTTTGCGTCTATCTACGTTAAATTTGTAGCCAATAACTGACTATTAGAGCAACAAATCCGTTTTGATAACTGCATTTGTTGGGTCACCTTTAGCCCCCACTGTGTGTAAATGTCTTTCGGTATTTTGCTACCGTAGATGGATTGATAGTAAATAATACAATGTACTTAAACTTATTGAGCGCAGAAATCAAAGGGCCTTTTATTAATTCACACGCGACAGCAAAGAGTTGACCATTATATTTTTATTTTAACGCATTCGCCCAAGCATTGATTGCCTCAGGTTTAGACGAGATAACAGTGAAAATGGGGGTATTGTTTTGGTGTTCGAGTTCACAAACATCGTGTTTACGGTCTGCCCAATCGATGGCGATAAGGGCGGCAAAATCTGCAGGATTAAAAACTTTCATTTTTTAACTCCAAAGCGTAAAGTTAACCATGGGATATGGTAGTAGTATTGTTTCTCGCAGGTCTTATAGATAGTCGATATAGACGGCAATCCCTGAGTATGCGTATTGAAACAAGTGACTTCTGTTGCTTCGAAAGTCTTGTTATAAGCATCGAATGTTTTCGCTCAAATATTCGTAAGCAACAGAAGCATATTCCACCTATTAAGAAGTTAGGTAAACTGATTAATTAATGGAACGGAGTAACTGTAAGGCGTTTAAATGTACAAAAAACAGTGGGTTACGTTTCGCTTCGCTACACATTATAACCCACAATTTTTGTCCGCTTAACGTGGCGTTTTGTTTTGAATCAAAAGGTGGAGTATATGGATAAAGCGCTACAAACAATGATTGAAAATATGCCTGAGAAAACAGGTAAGAAGTTGGAAGAATGGATCCAAATATTGGATAAAGAGAATTTTGAGAAACATTCAATGGCTGTAAAGTTTTTGAAAACCGAACATGGAGTAACACATGGGTTTGCAAATACAATTGTCACTTTATCTAAAGAAAAACCTAACTCCTCTGAAGATTTAGTTGCAAATCAATATAGTGGTAAAGAATTACTCAAGCCCGTTTATGAAATGCTTCTTTCCTCAATAAAAAACTTCGGTGAAGATATTGTAATTACACCAAAAAAAGGAAGTGTCAGTTTAATTAGAAAAAAACAGTTTGCTTTAATTAAGCCCGCAACTAAAACAAGAATAGATTTGGGTTTGAAACTCAAAGGTGTCGAAGTACAAGGACGGTTAGAAGATTCTGGGCCATTTGGTGCTATGTGCACCCATAGAATTCAACTAAAGGATAAATCTGACGTTGACAAAGAAGTTATTGAATGGCTATCAAAAGCGTACGAAGCATCTGTTTAGTCAAAACATAACAAGAGACTATGGCGTCAATAGTTAATTTTACACTTTTGGCGCTTCCCACATTACACGGTCTTTGAGCATCGAATTTAAAAACACAATCATCTTTCTGATACACACTATTATCGCTACTTTTTAGGTTTACCAATGGCTAGTAATCGTTGGTATGTTTCTTTAATAACGGGATTTGATTGCATCGCTGACATCATTGCCATGTACAATACGGTTCTAACTTGTTCACGACCTCCTTGTTTACTGTGAAATATATATCGAGAGGACGTATATAAATGTCGAGTTGATATTTACCCGTATCGACACCAACGTTAATGTTTTGATTTGTTTTACTATTCATAATAAGCTAACCCTTGCTTGCATTTTGCGCGGTTTCGCTTTGCTACACATTTTAGCAAACTATTACCAACCCCTTATGTTTATCTAGGGTTTTGAATTACATGGAAAGTTATGTCTACTAAAATAACCGTTTTAAATGCGTCTGGAAAATTCAATCATGTTTTAGGTTTATTAGAGTCTAAAGCACAGGATTCACTTATTGAAATTGAAAAACATATTGTATTACCAAATCTAGATATCGTAATAAGTCCATGCCTCGAAGAGTACAAAAATGAGAGTGGTATTATGGGTTCTGCGAGCCCCCAAGTGTATGTTATTGATATAGGGTTAGATTCCGATAGGAAAGATCTCGTTGATATAATAAATAATAAACTCACCGCTGTTATTGCGCATGAAATACACCATGTTCTAAGATCAACTTCAGGCGTTAAAGAGAACAAACTGTTTCAAGTACTTATTTCAGAGGGACTTGCTTGTCATTTCGAGACCAAATTTAATAAACATGCTGTAAATGAGTTTTTTGATGAAGTCAGAAAATACGAGTGGCTTGATTTATATAATAAAATGCAAACAAACTTGGAAAATACTGATTTTAATTATCCTGTGTTTTTCGGTGGTAAAGATGTGACTAAATTTCCAAATAGAGCGGGCTACTGGGTTGGCTTTAATTTAGTTTCAGAATATATTGATAGGTTTGGTGGTTGTGCTATAACTCTTGTCGGTACACCAGCCGAAGAGTTGGTTGTAGCCGTAGAAAAAGTATTCAAAACAAGGATGAAGTAATGAAAGAATCTTCTTTAGCATTAAAAGCCGCTGAAAAATACCTTAAAGAAATGTTAGAAGCGGATGATACCGCTAATTTCGAATTATACATCAAGCGTTACGAAGAAAAATATCTCGTAAACTTCTCTAAAGAAAGTTTTTCAGATGACATCAAAAGTATGCATGAAAGGAATGGGATGAATACTGGCTACGAATTTCTAGGCTTATTGAGAAACACTAAATTCGATGATTTGGATGTTTTTAGAACAGTATGGAAAGGTATCTACGAAAAACGTGACGCAGTAATCGAAATGGGATTATATAAGAAAAACGGAAATTGGTACGTTATTAAGTCTGCTGTTTATTAAGGAGCATGATAAAACTTAACACTGTCAATGAGCACGAGTATTCTTTTGACTGTTTTTATACAGTGGCGGTCAATAATTCTAAATCAATAAACAATTTAATTTACTTTGTCTGTCGATGTAGCTGGTGAGCTTGGCGTTAAGCAGAAGGAAATAGCCCAGGGAATTTTATTTATGATGAAAATGATAGGGTTTTCTCAAGTTAAAGTATTGTTAATGTTCATTTCAGGACTACTTTATGCTTTTGTTGCTATAGCTGACAGTAGTGCTAGCTATTTAGTGAGTCAAATAAAGCAAAATGGAATTAATGCCTTGCTATACACCCCAAAGCTAGACAAGACTATACCTGCGGTTATTGTTCTTGGCGGCTCAAGCGGACGCTTGAACACTGAATATAGTGAAATATTAGCTGCCAACGGTATCGTAGTCTTGAGCCTGGCATACTTTAAAGCAGAAGGGTTACCACAAACCTTAGATAATGTCCCCGTTGAAATCGTTAGCCGAGGATTGGACTATTTACAGTCTTTGCCGCAAGTAGAAGTCACTCAGCTTGGTATTCTAGGGGTTTCACGCGGATCGGAGTTGGCGTTCTTAAGCGCTTCTGTGGATAATCGAGTTCGCGCTGTAGCAGGGATAGTGCCATCATCGGTGAGTTGGCATGGTCAAACAGGAGCAAATGCTTGGAGCTTGCAGAGTAAGCCAGTAGCCGCTTTAACATTCGAGCGGCGTTCACCGGTTCCCATATTTGAGCGTGCTAAACTCGCCTTAGATGACCAGCAGGCGGTCAAGCGAGCTCAATTTAGTTTTGACAATATAAACGGTGCAGTTTTGTTGGTCTCGGCTAAGCAAGATCATATTTGGCCGTCGCATTTTATGTCAAAACAAATTATAGCGCACTTAAAGCTATCTGGATTTAAGTTTCCTGTTCAGCATATCGTTGTGGATGATAATCACTTTTTGGGTGAGACCAGTAAAAAAAGTATTGAGAAATCAATAGTTGCCCATTTTTCACAACTAGAATCTCATTAACAGGGCAGTCAACGGACGAAAGGTTACCACAAACTGATATTTACTGAGACAATGATATGGTGATTTCTAAAGGCCAAATAAATAGGCATAAAAGCTCCGCCGATACTTTTTAAGCGTTAGCCGTTTAGTTGTAACCTCGAGCTTGTGTGATACATTATTTAATTCTAAATAGGCATTATAATGAGAGTTGAACTCGTCACTACACTTAAGCGTCAGGCGACTAAAATTTTGGCAGATCTCCATACCTCCAAAGAGCCAGTGTTAATTACTGAACATGGGCAACCATCTGCCTATTTAGTTGATGTCGATGATTATGAATTTATGCAACAGCTAAATGGCTATTCTTGAAGGCGTAGCACGCGGTGAGCAAGCAATTAAAAATGGTTATACACTCTCAAATCAAGAAATATCAATCAAACCTAATGCACATATTTTTACATCTAGTCGTGCAAACTGGGAGTATGAACTAGAAAACATTAAGTCATATGAACAGCTACCACAATAAACATATAATAAATGCGTCAGCAAAGACACTCATAAATTCACGCCTCTTATCGAGCCGTTATGTTTCAAATTAGTTAGGAATAAAATCATGACATGGATATACAAATCATTTACATATGCACCTAAACCTAAGGGTTTTGCGAAAGTTGATAATTTGTTTAGGGGCGACTCGAAATTTGAAAAAATTTTAAATAACTATAGTGAGTTAGGTTGGGAATATGTTGAAGCAATTAGTTTAAATATTGGTATATTGTCGACTAAAGAATATCTAATTTTACTTCGTGGTAAACATGTCTCTGCATACAATACCTTAGAACAAAAGGTTTTAAACGAAGCAAAGACACAGGTTAAAATATAACAAAAAATTAAGCCGGACTATTAACAGCTTGTACGTTTCCGCTTTGCTACACAATTTGAACAAATTCGTTGTCGCTTGTATGGCTTATGTAGATTTTAACCGGTAATCTATGGATTAGCGGTCATCGACAGCTATTAGTTAATAACATTCAAGTAAACATTATTATCCTCATAAAAATAGTGCTTAGCTGCTATTTGCGTGACATAAAAACTGGTTTTTTCACTACAAGCAAAATTTTTACACGTTTAGTGTAGAGCGATAAATTAGTAACTGTATAAAATGTCAAAATAATTTTTAGATGCTGTTGTGTTTGTGATTAAAGATTATGGATTTTTTAACTATTTTACTGGATGTCCTGTCTATCCCGCTATTTCGTTGGTATTTATAAATTCATTAATAAACACTACATGTTATGAGAAACGTTAAGCGCTGGTTGACAAGTTAATCAATTTTCGTTCTTTTGATTGAGTTTTACTTGCAGCAAACTTAAATTGGATCAATATAATTAATAGTATTTCAAAGACTGTCACTAGAACCGAACCTTCTAAACCAAAGTTTCCACCGGTTATTAACGAGTTTTCGTTACGAACAATCACTAGCCAACTTTCCATTTTATGACCGCTAACTTCGAAGCCCAAAACGGTACCTTGAAGAAAGTTCCAAGTAAAGTGAAGCATAATGGGGAACCATAAATTTCCAGTGTGTAAATAATAAAGTCCAAAAGTAACACCGGCTAGTGCTAAGTTAATTAGCGATATTAATGTCCAATTATCATTACCTAAATGGAGTACCATGAAAATCATTGAGGAAATAAATAAAGCAAAGTAGGGTGTTGTTGCCCTCATTAAAAGCCCTTGGATAAACCCCCGACATAAAATTTCTTCTAAAATGGCTACTATTAAAAAAAGTGAGCAACTTGCTAACCATGGTACAAGGTTAAATGGCCGAACTGTATATGAGATATAACCTGTGCTGACTAATAAAAAGAAACATGTTGCTATAATAATAATTCCCGCCAACGCGCCTAATATCGCATCAGTTTTATAACCATTTAGTTTAAAGCCTAAGGAACTGAGAGGGATATTTTGGATGTAAAAAGCTATTTTTATACAAATTATAATAGCGATTAACTCGGCTAATAAAACAAATGATTCGCCAGCAATGCCAAGAGCTTCACTATATTCACGTTGAGACAAATTAAACATATCAAGGGTTAACATGCCATTAATTAAGAGTGGTATAAGAAAAATAAGCTGAAGAAACAGTGTTCCAATGAGTACTAAAAAGGTTATATATAGAGCTCCTAAAATACTGAGTTTATCTGTGTTTTCATCACTGCATTTAGAACGAGCATTGAGTGAATCGTCTAGCTTTTCTTGGAGAAGCATTATGTGTTCCTGTTGATAGATTTAGTCTTTTTTTTAAAAAGGCAAAATTTAAGGCTGCAAACAAATATGACCCCTAGAGAATTTAAGGGGTCATATTAAATTTGCAACCAATCTAACCGTGGAATCCACCTGTATATCTGTTGGGAGCAGGGCTACCAATATTAGCAGCCGCCCATGTTAGAGCTTTCCAAAATAGTTTTCTATTTCCACCATTTACTTTTTGTATTTCATTTAAATTTAATTCTTTCATCGTTATTTCCTTTATTTCGATGTCCGATCCTTGCTCAAAGGTGAGGCTGAATGCGTCGGTTTCGTTATGTTGTTGACCAATGTCTATTTGAGCCAACGGTTAAATAGTAAGTGAACAAATAGCGCAGGGCTGTCTATTTATTTTGTGCTGATTAACGGCTTTTACTTATTAATCAAGCACGATTAAATATTAAAAAACTTCATGTTAAACAACAAATCATTAAAAATACAAACAAGGAAACTATCTGTTAAGTCCTTGTTCTTAGGTGTTTAATTTTTTGTTGTATTTATATTGTAAAAAGATAGTCCGCGAAAAATGAGCATTTTTAACTTAAATGATGATTATAAAGAGTCAAAGTACACATGTTTCTCACAAGCAAGAATCATAAGGGCGCAATAAATTGTTTTGATTTAACATTAATCAAATAACGTTAGTGGCAGCTAAAGTAAGGCTCACTACACTGTAAATATTATTAATTTGTGGAATATTATCTATGCTATGTAAATTAAATGGAGCAAAAAAACAGTTGGGTTTTGCTTCATCGTCGCTTATTTTGGCCAAGATATTACTTGTCTTTAACATGTGTTATGTACCAAGGAAGTAGGCAAGTTTTAAAGTGTATTATTTCTCAGCATAAAGAAATTATCTCAGCCATCATTGCAATGGTCACTTCTTTAGATTGATAGCTATTAAATATCTCGCGTATTACATATATGATACAAACGTTATTTTTTAAAAAGGTTTTCTTAACCATGACTTGTATAACGAATATGATCCTTACTACCGCCATACAAGACGGGGCTTGGATGAACAGTGATTACGGTAGTATTGATACAATTAATGAATATTTATCAAAAAATTATCAAGGCACAAAACTTTATTCAGTAGAGAATCGCGCTGGTGGTCACAAACCGATTAGTTGTGATATTTTCGTTTGTGCCGTAGATTATTTGGAGCTAAATGAATTCATTGCTGTATTTGAAAAAATAAATTGGGATAAACCAGCCGAGGTTCAGCTTCTTATTAAAGATCATAATGACTTAACTTTTACCTCGTATTATCCAAAAACTTAGTAAATAGGTATACTGCTAACTAGGTAAGTTAATACTCCATTCTTTCATTTTAGTTTGTTGATGTTGTTTACTAAATTTTTAGTATGCTATTGAATAGGGAGTGTATTAGCGATTTCAAGTCATTCGTAATGTTTGATAATTAAACTATTGAGGTGTAATTTGATAAAACCAAAGACAAAAAAAATATTCGGTTTTTCACTTATTCTCACGTCTATTTTTTCATTATATTTTGTGCCGTGGCTATTAGTAAAGGCATGGCTATTACCGTTACCTAATACAATACAACAACAATTAGATGAAGCCATAGATCATGGTTTTGATGGCATGATTGTATATATTAACCAAACAGGTAAGCCACCTCAGGTTTACACAGCAGGTTGGCATAATAAAGAAGATAAAGTACCTGCCAAACCTAAAGCGCTATTCAAAATTGCCAGCATTAGTAAACTTTACGATGCTGTTGCAGTAGCAAAATTAGTAAACGATGGAAAGCTTTCATTGAATAAAACCCTTGCAGACTATTTACCAGAACTAGTCGATCAAATTCAATATGCAGATAGCATCACTCTAAAAATGTTAGTGGAACATAGAAGTGGAATACCAAATTTTACTGATACAGAAAATTTCTGGGGTTCTCCAACCGAAACTTATGAAGAAAGCTTAGCATTAATTTTAAATAAACCGGCTAATTTTAAACCCGGAGACGATTATGAGTATAGCAATACTAATTATCTGTTAATAAATAAAATAATGGATGAGTCCTTGGGGTACGATAATTTTCAATTTATTAAAGCGCGAATTCTTACGCCACTTAAATTAGCGAATACATATTCTGGCCTTAATGAAGTTTCACTTGATCAGGTAATGAGTGGGTATCATGTAGGACATCCCTTTGATTTAAAGGAAGATGAACATGGAATGCTCGCGACAGCTGAAGATGTTGGTCTTTTTGTGAGAGCATTAAACGATGGTTCTCTTTTTTCAGGCAAAGAACAAGAAATATATTCAGGGATTTATAAGTTCGAACATGCAGGTTGGGTGCCTGGATATCAAAGTTTCGCTAGCTATTACGAAGAGCTAGATGCTGTGGTAATTCAATTCTATAGCACAACTGATCCTAAGTTGTATAATTGGAATTTATCAGAAATCATAAATAGTCGAATCGCTAAAATTCTTACAAATCAATAATCATAAACCGAAATTAATGTGTTCAAACAGTAAATAAGATTTCTTCAAACGCATTAGCCGCATGAGAGCTAGGCCTATTTTTATACTTTAATTGGTATAAGGATCTTGATATTTTCTTATTATTTTGCGGTTCTAAGCGTTTTAGTTTACCAAGCTGTACCAATTCTTCAGTGACTACATTTGGTAATAGAGCAACGCCTAAACCTTGTGAAACTGCTCTAGCAATAGCTTCATTACTGCCTAATTGCATACTTTTATCTATCTTAATGTTTTGTTGTTTGAACAATTCTTTTGAAATTTCTAGTGTTCCAGAGCCAGGCTCCCTTAATAGCCAATGCTGATCACTTAACCAAGTATGTATATTGATGGCCGGCTCCATACTACTTGACATAACAATACTTAAAATATCATTTTGCCAATGTTTACAAGTGATATCAGGTTCGGTAGGTTCTCCCTCTACGAGCGCTAAATCAATTGCGCAATCAAGTAATTCTTGTTCAATTTTTGCTGTGTTTGCAACTTTTACTTCTATTTTTATATCAGGGTATACAGCACAAAATTTAGCTAAATAATCAGGAAGCCAATAGCCTGCTATTGTAGTACTCGTTCCAATAATTAATGAACCGCGTTTAAGGTCGGTACGCAATTTTATATCATCAATAGCAGACTTTTCGATTGCGAAAATACTTCGCGCATGTTCATAAAGAACTTGACCACCTTCAGTTAACATTAATTTTTTTCCTTTAGCTCCTCGTTCAATCAGTTGTATGTTTAATTGATTTTCAAGTTCTTTTAATGCTTTTGAAACCGCTGGCTGGCTGATGAAAAGTGCTTCAGCAGCTAATGAGAAACCACCTAATTTTGCAACTGTATGAAATACTCTTAAAGCATGTAAATTCATTTCATAACCTCAGGTTATTCAATCATAGTTATAATGTATTTGAGTTATATAATGGATTTTCTTACATTAAAGTCAAGCCAATAATTGTTGAAGAACGTAATGCTAAGTCTACAAAAATATATATCATCTCCTTTTAATTTTAATGTTAAACAATTCAATAACACGCAATGGTGGCTAGGTATATTGTTCGTAACTTTACTAGCATTTATTGCAATAACTTTGAGTAATGTACCTATTGTACAAAGTATGAAACTTGGTACGCTTACTTTAGGTATTGTTATCGGCTTGGTTGTTGGCAATAGTATTTTTTCATATATTGCTACGCATACTGAAGAGGGCGTTGATTATGCTAAAAGCGTTATTCTCAAATTGGGCATTACGTTATTTGGCTTTAGAATAACATTTGATCAAATTTCTAACGTTGGGTGGCAAGGCTTAGCGGTTGATATTGTCATGCTTTCAATGACATTCTTGTTAGCCATTCAATTAGGTAAACGAGTTTTTAATCTAGATCTACAAACAACAATCCTCATTGGAGCCGGAAGTTCAATTTGTGGGGCCGCTGCAATATTGGCGACTGAATCTGTAATAAAATCACAGCCATATAAAACATCAGTAGCCGTGGCAACTGTCGTAGTATTTGGTACCTTGAGTATGTTTCTTTATCCATTTATGTTTGAGTACATGTCATTAAATGAACACGAATACGGCATTTTTGTTGGCTCTACGATTCATGAAGTTGCTCAAGTGGTTGCTGCGGCTAACGCGATAAGTGAAACTGCAACGGACTCAGCCGTTATCGAAAAAATGTTAAGAGTCATGTTGTTGGTTCCGTTTTTATTCTTCTTATCCATTTGGCTAAACAAGAATAAAACAAATAGACATGAATCTCATATTGATTTCCCTTGGTTTGCATTATTTTTTATTTTAGCAAGTGGAGTTCATTCAACTTCATGGTTATCTTATGAAGTTTCTCAAAACATTGCTTGGTTAGATAATATTTTATTAACTATTGCGATGGTTGCTTTAGGTTTACGTACCCACATAAGTTCGATACGCAATGCTGGATTTAAACCTTTGGTATTAGCATTTTGTTTATTTTTATTTCTTTGTTTTGGCGGGTATGCCATTAATTTTGGTTTTACTAAACTTTTTTGAAAATTGTATAGAGTTAAATGTATTGCCTTAAATACTTCTATAACAGCTTATCTTACAAGCAATCATTCTTGTTTAGGATAAATCATTAGTTATCAGTTTGATTAGAGATTTGTTGCAGTAAGGTATTGGATATTTAGGCTTTTTCCCTATTACTGTACTTTGAGTATCAACAGGGTTAGTTTTGACGATAATTACTTTACCAAGCTTGAGTTATGTAAAGTCTAAATTGAAGTGGTCGGGATAGCAGGACTTGAACCTGCGACCTCACGTCCCCCAGACGCACGCGCTACCAGACTGCGCTATATCCCGATAGCGCAGTATAATAGCGCTTTAAATTATTAATGCAATCAATAATCATGCTTTACCAACCAATTGGTTTTTTATTAATCACTCTTACTATCTTTAGTATCTGCTTTTTGACTGTATTGTTTAATAAAGTGAACGCCATCAATCATTAACGGGAAGTCTCTATTGACCATTATAGGAGACTCAAGTTGACGAGAGTAACTTTGAAAATTACCGTTCTGATCCACTAAAACCGACTTATCTTTACTAAACACCATGATGCCATTATCAACCGTATTCGCAATAATACGACTTTGAGATAACGTTGTGATGTCTTTACCAACGCTATGATTTACCTTAGTAAGAGGGCAGTTCAACCAAGTTGATAATAAGGTTGGAACTAAATCAAAGTGACTGGTTAAACGACTTGGTGCTTTAACGTCACTTTTCGGATTAATAAAGAGTGCCGGTTTAATATTTAAACCATTTTCAATTCGGTTATTCCCAATGCCGCTGATCCAAATAGTATCTTTTTCCTGTTTATTGCGTTGAGCAAGTAATAAGGCATCAACAAATAATTCAAACTGATATTGATCATTTTCTGCAAAGTAATAAATATGCAGTGCTTGCTTATTGGAAGATAGTTTTTTACCTACAACAAAGTTTGAAATATTTTTAAAATAATTCACATGATCAAAAAGCCCTTGGTACTCAAGTAGACTTTCATCTTCTTTATTAGAAAATACTGTCAGATTAGTGGCAATATTTTTAGTCGCTAAAACTTGGAAAAGCACTGGTGGTTTCTGTTCTGCAATTACCGGCTTTTTGTAAATGGTAGGCAGACTATAAAGCAAGTTAAACCATGAGTTTTTTGGTAACGCGTTATCAATGTGTTTGACGAGCGGTAAGGTGTTTTCACTGGCTCTGCGAGAAAACTGTGCAATTTGACGTTGAGATATATCGCTACTCGTCAACACTAAAATAGCGCTGTTATTAGGGTGAAATTCTGTTTCACAAGCCTGAGTTATAATTGGGTATTTAGGTGTTTGTTTTCCAAAAGATAACGAACTGGTACGTCTTGCCATATAATCGTTTTTATCAAACATTCCATATTTAGTTAGTAACGTTTTTGCTGTAGCAGGGTACGATAATGGTAGTACGGTGTCTTGTCTTAACACGTCATATTCAAGGTTTGCATCTGCCCAAATATGGGTGATATGGCTAAAAAAGAAAGACACGACTAAACCAAACACAACAAATTTAGCGTAGGTGTTTTTTTGTAATTGCCTTAAGTGTTTCCAGGCATAGTTACTCACCACTAATTCAAAAGTTAAAATAGCAAAAAATAATAACAAGCTAATAAACCAAAAAGCACGGCTATTTTGGCTAATTTGTGTTTGAATTAATGAAATTATTTGGTCGCTAGACGAAGCATTTAAATGATAACCTAATCGTGCATAAATAAAGGCATCAAGTAATAATAATAAAAGCCCAAAGGTAAACACGATTGACGCCGTAGCCCGAATGAAACGCGTTTTCGGATAAATTAACGTTAAGGGAAATATTAATAACACAAAGCCAATAAAGGTTAAAAAACCCATGTGACTTAACCACGTTGTGAACAAGTACAATTTACCTAATAATGTTTCAGGCATAGACTCGGCGAACAAATAAAACGTAGACAGTAAAATAGCTGCCAGAATGTTAAAAAAAGTAAACCAATGGCTCCAACTGACTAGAGGCATTAACCGTTTACTATATGTTGATGATTTATTTGAAACCATTAAACTTTGTTACTCTTATTCGTGTTTATTGTTAAGGTATATTACTTGTTAATCGATTTTTTTAACGCGTTAGTAAAATTATCAACCATTGCTTGCTGTTGAGCTTCTTTTATATCATGCTCAATGATGCTGGTAACAACGTTACCTAAACACATTAAAGCGAGATCGGCGGTTACTTTTTCGTCAACTAATACATTTTGTAGGTCTTGAATAATTTTTTCTACACGTTCGTTCGAATACTTAGATACAATAGGCATAATAATATTTAAAAATCTTTAATAATTGCGTTAAGTTTATCAAAAGCTTACTCAATATCATACTGACAATACTTATGAGTTTAATAATTTCTAACATAGCACTTCATTATATTACTAGAACTGGCGAAAACAGTGATGTTCAGGTAACGTTCGGCCCCGATCAGGTTGAGATCACACCGCGCATTGAAAATTTCGTTGATTCATTACATAACATCTACAACGGAAAGGGCAGTAAAGCATATGGCCATTTCTCTGAGGAGCCAACTCCTTCCGATCACAAAAACTTTATTGAATTGATCACTGATTATCTTGATGAATCAGAGCCTTTTAATGATTTCAGTAAAAAATCAACAGCACTATTGAAGCTTGAGCTAGAAAAATACGACATAGAAGAAAATGGCTACTTGGTATTTTGTCATTATGAATATATGGGCGGCAGATACTTGTTAGTTGCAGTTATTCCCGTGTCAGAGCATTATTCTGTTGATGGTGATCTGACCATTTCAGCCAATAAGCATTTAGACACTTCTAAACTACAGCTTGCTGCACGCATTGATTTATTTGATTTTCAGCAGAACGCCGAGGGTAATCGCTATATTTCGTTTATTAAAGGGCGAGCTGGTCGAAAAATTTCTGATTTCTTTCTTGATTTCTTATGCTGCCAAGAAGGTTTAGATGCGAAAGAGCAAACACACACCTTAGTAAAAGCAGTTGAAGATTTTGTATCGGTTAATCAACTAGATGCAAATGAAAAACAAGAAACTCGCAAAGAGCTTTTATCGTATTGCAAAGATCAAAAGGCGTCTGCTCAAGATGTATCGATAAAAGAGTTAGGAAATGTAATATCTAAAGAAGGTAGCGAGCAAGACTTTTACTCATTTTGCCAAGAAAATGACTATCCATTAGAAGAGTCATTTCCACATGAGCAAGCTATTGTTAATAAAGTGACTAAATATTCAGGATACGGTGCAGGCATCAGTATTAGTTTCGAGCGTAGTCATTTTGGGCAAGATGTTGTGTATAATGCAGCTAACGATAGTTTAACCATTTATAAAATACCGCCTAACTTAAAAGAACAGTTACTTAAGCTGTTGCAAGATGAAGATAGAGCGGCGCAAACTAGCCAACCTTTCGAATAAACACGTTGGTAATATATAGAACAAGTAAAGGATATTCATGAATACATTAACGATCACTCGACCTGACGACTGGCATGTGCATTTACGTGATGGTGAGTTTTTAAGTACTACAGTAGCGGATATTAGCCGCTACTTTGGCCGTGCTATTGTCATGCCAAATTTAGTGCCACCAGTCACTAACAAAGAGATGGCCGAGGCTTATTACCAGCGTATTATGACGAACAATCCGTCATCAACTTTTAAACCGTTAATGGTGTTGTATCTTACTGATAATACAACAGCGCAAGATATCAAAGCAGCTAAAGAAAGTGGTATTGTGTATGCCGCCAAACTATATCCGGCAGGTGCAACAACTAACTCATCTTCAGGTGTTACCAATGTTGACAACATTGCCAACGTTATTTCAGAAATGGAATCGCTTGATATGCCATTATTAATTCATGGCGAAGTAACTAGTGCAGACATTGATATTTTTGACCGGGAAGCCGTCTTTATCGACACCATATTAAAACCATTAGTGGCTAAGCATCCTAACTTAAAAGTAGTACTTGAACACATTACCACTAAGAATGCGGTAGATTTTGTAAATAGTGCGAGTGAAAATGTTGCGGCGACCATTACAGCCCATCATTTATTATATAATCGCAATCATATGTTGGTGGGTGGTATCAGGCCACATTATTTCTGTTTACCCATTCTTAAACGCAATATTCATCAACAAGCATTAATTGCCGCAGCAACAAGTGGTAGCAACAAGTTTTTCTTAGGTACAGATTCGGCGCCACATCCCAAAGGTGCTAAAGAATCAGCATGTGGTTGTGCCGGCTCGTATACAGCTCATGCGGCAATTGAATTGTATGCCGAAGTATTTGAACAAGAGAATGCTTTAGATAAGTTAGAAGGTTTTGCCAGTTTAAATGGCCCTCGTTTTTATAACTTGCCTATAAACTCTGACACCATTACGCTTGAAAAGTCAGCTTGGGCAGTTCCTGAAACGATGGCACTTGGTGACGATATCGTTGTTCCAATCAGAGCTGGTGAAGATATTCATTGGCGTGTTTTAGATAAATAGGTAAGTAATGCAATTATTTGTCAAAGATTTAACCGTTATTGATTTTTCCTATTGTTGTTCTGAACGAGGAATAGTAGGTGAGAGTTGGATTGTTGATGTACTGCTTGATGGTTCGTTAAACGATATGAAAATGGTGCTTGATTTTGCCGTCGTTAAAAAGCAAATTAAAGCCATTATTGATGATGCAGTTGACCATAAGCTATTGATCCCTGAACAATGTTCTTCGGTGCAAGTGTCAGAATCTACCTTTCATCATGATCATGAATTTGTAGACTTATCTGCAAAACGTGCTCATTATTATTTGCAGTCACCTGCATGCGCGTTCGCTAAGTTGCCGACAAACGAAATCACTATTTCTTCTGTCACGGATTATCTTACCTCTATTATTTTAGCGCAATTACCTAATAATGTGGCTGGCTTAGTGTTAACGTTACGACCAGAAAAAATAGACAGTGATTTTTATCATTATACTCATGGGCTTAAATTACATGATGGTAATTGTCAGCGAATTGCACATGGTCACCGTTCTAAAATTGAATTGTTCCATAATGACAATCGTTCTACTGACTTAGAGCATTTTTGGTGCCATCGTTGGCAAGACATTTATATTGCTTCAGAAGATGATCGGGTATCAAAACAACATATTCAACTGTCTCAAAATGCACATTCAAAATTATTAGACAGTCATCAATACTTTGCTTATCAAGCGCCACAAGGTCGATTTGATATCGCCGTTGAAACAAACGTTCTCGAAGTTGTGGATTGTGACTCTACTGTGGAATTATTAGCTGATTACATTGCTCGTCAATTAAAATTACAACAGCCTAAAGATAATTTTACCGTAATTGCGTACGAAGGTGTTGGTAAAGGAGCCATTGCACATGCTTAATTACAGTAAATATGTGAACTTAGCAGCAGGGTTTCTGCTATCAACATCGATAACCATATCTGCTTCAGCTCAAGAAGTTACACTTAAAGGCGTTATTAAGCAGGGCGGTTTGATTATTGGCAAAACGGTACCTAATAGTAAAGTCAGCTTAAGTGGTGAAGAACTTTTATTGTCTGATAACGGGGATTTTGTTTTCGGCTTTTCACGTGACGAAACAGAAACTAAAAAGCTTGTGGTAGAAATGCCAGATGGCACAGTTTACACCAAAAAATTAACACCTAAAAAACAGCAATATAATATTCAACGGGTTGAAGGGATCGCAAAAAAAATAATGAATCCTGATCCGAACAACGTTAAACGAGCAAAAAAAGACGCGGAACAAGTTTACTTAGCTCGCAATAAAACCAGCCGTCGATTAGATTTTACTCAGGGTTTTATTGCACCTGCAACTGGCACAATTACAGGTGTATTTGGTAGCCAACGATTCTATAATGGCAAACCTGGTAGGCCACATTATGGCTTAGATTACGCCGGTCCAACAGGAACCCCTGTAATAGCACCTGCGTCAGGCGTTGTTACTTTATACGTCCCTGATATGTTCTATTCTGGTGGCACGATGATCATCGATCATGGCCATGGTGTTACTTCAACCTTTTTACATTTAAGTGACAGCTATGTAAAAGAAGGTGATACAGTTAACAAAGGTGATAAAGTGGCGGCAATCGGAGCCTCAGGGCGTGCTACAGGCCCACACCTTGATTGGCGTATTAATTGGAAACATGTCAAACTTGACCCCGCTTTAGCACTAAAAGCATTTGAATAATTAATCGAATAAAGGGAAGTGTTGTTGTGAATATTAAAAATTTTATTGCTATAACAGTAACACTTTTATGCTTTTCTAATGCATCTGCAAACACCAAATCAACCCTTGCGGTTGGTTGGGAGCTTTGGTATCCATATCAATATCATAATAATCAACATGAGTTAGTTGGCTTAGATATTGAAATATTTAATAAAATTGTTAAAAAGGCCGGATACAATATTGCTTATACTGAATTACCGTGGAAGCGTCATTTGCAGTATATAAAAATGGGTAAAATGGACATAGCCATGGGCGCTTCATTATCAAAAGACAGAACAGAATACGCCTATTTCACCAAGCCTTATAGAAAAGAACAAGTTAAATTGTATGTAAGAAAAGGAACGCGCCAAAGCATTGTTCTTAACTCTTTAGCTGATTTATCTAAAAGTAATTACATGATCGGCGTTGAAGGTGGTTATTATTACGGTAAATTGTATAAAAAACTGATCTTACAGGCTGAGTTCCGGGCTCATATTAGTGAGGTCATCGACTTAGAAGAAAACGTAAAGTTAACATTAAAAGGGCACTTAGATGGTTTCTTAGTTGATCCGGTTACCATGCGAGCCTTTGTTGATAAATATAAGTTATTCAATGAATTTGAAGAACATTCAGTAGAAATATATCAGGATGAAATATATTTGATGTTAAGTAAATCGACGATGAATGAGCATGATTTGGCTCGATTTAATGATGCAATTGAGAGTTTACAAGAATCAGGCGAACTGAGTGAAATCAACCAACAATGGACAAGTTTGCAAGCATCAAAAAGGTAGGGCTTTCGCGGCTTTATTTTTCGCAATATCTGCCCGTTTATCATAGTTTTTAGTGGTTTCAACAGAAGAATGGCCCATTAAATCTTGCACAACGAACACATCTTCTCCATTTTCAAGTAATTTCGTTGCATACGTTCTGCGTAAATCATGCGGCGTTAACCGTTTTAAACCAGCTTCTTGATAACGCCTGATAATAATGTCGTAAATAGTTTGTCCGGATATCGGCGCATTAATGAGTTTATTTCCTTTGCGCGCTCTAAGAAATAAAGGCCCGGGCTCATTACCACGCTCTAATAGCCACACATCTAAAATTTCTAAAATACGGTTATGTAAGGCATTAACACGTTCTTTATTTCCTTTACCTAACACCCGCAAAGTAGCTTCTTTTAAGTTTAAATCACTCAGCAATAGATTTGCCGCTTCATGTCGACGTAGCCCAGCGCCGTAAACCAATGCCACTACAGCAGCGTCGCGCATAGCGATGACACCATCTTGCATCATGCAGTAGTCAATCAACTGATTAAGTTCATCTAACGATAGCGCTCGTCCTTTAACACTACGAGAGCCACGAACACGTTTGATTTCTTTGATGTGTTGATAGGTTTCTACATCTATTTCTTTTTTACGCCAAGCTTCTTTAGCGACACCTTTAAGTGCAGATAAATATACATTTATGGTTGCTGGAGATTTTCCTTGTGATGAAAGATCAGAAAGAAAATAAAGAATGTGCTCATAATGTAAAAAAGACCAATCAACATGTTGATGACATTTCTTTTTTTGTAATTTAAAAGCCACAACATTTAGCAATGAAGCCATGGTCACACGGCTTTGTTCTGATTGTAGTGACATCAGATAAATTTCTGATGCGGATTTATTTGCAAACATTTAAAACCTACAAACGTGATGCGTTATTAACAAACTTATTTAATAACAATAAAATAATGTGATTTATTATAAACAACATTAACGAACCCGATCACCAAAATAGGTTTTGTGGTATAAACCTATTAAATACAATGGTGATTGTACGTAAAAAAATAAGTGTTATTGGCTACCATAATAGCTAAATTTCACGTAGCGTAACGTATAAAACAATATATTTATGCTGAGAGCATGTATTTTCATTGGGCTGTAGTGAAAAATACCTAGATATAAATGATAAGTAATCACAAAGCACATTGAATAAATTTGCACTCAACACAGGCTATAAAGCTAATGTAACACGATTTACCGTGTAAACAACAGATAATCTTTTAAAATCGTGATTTTAATAAGTAATAATTATGAGTTTTAATGGAACATAAGCTACATAACACTTTAATTCAAATTAAAGTTGGATCGGATCCAGTTTTTACTGGGGTTACATCTTATAGAATTAGTTACAGTAATTAATGTTTTACCTTACTGTCATTTTACCGTTTGCAAGTTAACAAAGAGTCCTATTTTACGTAACACTACGTAAATGGTAATGATTAAATATATTTAGCATTAATACTACTAACTCAATGCACCAACGAAACCATAGAGGTGAAATCCTTATATTTCATACGGTTAGTCGGGATTTGAAAACAGCATAAAACACTTGTACATATTTTCTCAAATATTGAAGCCGCTTTTAGCTGTTTTTCCTTAAGAGGTTTTCAAGCTTTTTCTTCGATGCTTCATCACCTAATGACAATGCTTTATATTGGTCGATTAGTTTTGTTAATCCTGGATTTTTTTCACCACGAAAATACTCAAGGTTACGCTCTACTTTCTTTAAAATTTTGCTTAAGCTAACATCATCCACCAATGGAGCGTCTTCTTTACTTACAAACAGATTATTATCTTGTGGGAAGTTAACAAAGTAACGTAAGCCACGCTTACCTTCACCTGATGGATAAAGTAAGCCATTATCAACCAGTGATTTTAAATCCCTTGTAGCGGTTGCTGGTGGCGCACCTGTAATTGCTCGATATTTCTCATTGGTTAAGCCATCACGCACAAAGCCATCAGCGCCTACAGTGAAGATTTTTTTCATCACCTTATCTTGGCGTTGGTTGAGCTTGACCTCACCATATTCCGCCCAAAACTTTGATTTTTGCAATACAAATTCAACAGACTCAAGTGACTTCTCTTGCGAAGTTTTCACTAGCTCCACAAACCAAGCTATCCACTCATTAATTTGCAAGCTGGAGTTGGTGCTTCTAAGTTGCTGGTAATACTCCATACGATGAGCATTTATCATGCTCGACATACTAAAAAGCGGCGGTTTCGAAAAATCTTGAAATAAGGCATGCTCAGCAATCGCTCTACCTACTCGGCCATTACCGTCTTGAAACGGGTGAATAGCAACAAACCATAAATGAGCAATTGCAGCTTTTATCGGTCCTGAACAATTGGCGTTGTTATACCACTGTATAAACGCTCCCATTTCCCGTTCAACATCAATGCGATTATGACCTGGTGCTTTGTATATGATTTCACTTTCACCGTATAAATCTTCTCTTATGACATCTATGGGCGAGTCACGATAATCGCCTTTAGTAATAGGATTTACATAATAATCTTCACTACCGTGTAAAAGTAGCGTGTGCCAATGACACAGTAAGGTTTTAGACATGGGGCTTTTAATGCTCTTACGCACATCAACCAACATGGCAGCAATGCCTTTTTCTTTAGGAAAGTAACCACCACGCTCCGGTTCTTTTAATCCAAGAAAACGTGCAACTGATGAGCGTACTTCCTCACGGTTAAGTTTCTCACCTTCGATAGCGCTAGTGCTTAATGCTTCTTCTACCAGTAAATGAACAAAGGCATCGTTATGGTCATTTATGGGAATTAACGATAACGCGCCTTCAATGCTGTAGACTTTTTTCGAATACTCGCTGACATTCGACTCAAAGCGTGCCGCATCATATTCAAATTGAGGCCAGTTTTTCTGTTGCCAGTGATACATATGATTAAAGTCCTTACTCGTTATAAATCACTTTATAGCGTACTATGATTTAATAGTCCATATTTTATAAATCACCAAGCTGGTTATTTTGATTTATAAATTCCAGAGATTTAAATCATCTTAATAGTTTTAGCAAACGTGTGCGTTTTCTGTTGCTCTTCTTTCAGTCCACTAATGGTTACGTAAGTATATTCTTGTATAGTGGATAAGTCGGCATGGTCAAGCATGTTCAATACTCGCACCATTGTTTAACATATGCGTAGCCCTAGATTATTAATCGAACACGGTTATAGCATGACTGAGCTAGCAGCCGAATTGTGAGCATATGAGAAATGATGTGGTTGCGTATTTTCGCTATTACAACTTAGAAAGGCTTAATACAACTAATAGAGATTATTAGCATTTGTATATATTATATTTCTCGCAGCCCTTGCTATGTATGGATTTTGTTGAACGATATTGAGGTTCTAGTTATTCATTTGCAAGCACTATGAAGATCTAACTGTTAGCTTGGGAATAGTAGAAAAAGATCTTTACAAAATCCACGTAACCTCTTGAATCTGAAAAGCACAAGATCTACTTCTTAACTTGGATTAACAGCCTTCAATTAAACCTAATTAACTAAAGTAAGGTTTGGTATGTTTTTATTCTTATAGCTGATGTGTTGTATCTGTATAAGGAAGTATCACAGTTAATAAAATGTATTTTATAAACGAACAAAATAATTTTATAACTTTTTTAGGTTAGCTGGTTTTATCGACATTACCCCGACTTCCAAAATACAAATCGCCAAAAACTTAGGTGTAACTGTACGTTGTATTGAAAAATGGATTGTTAATGACAAGCCCAACAAGCAAGCAATAAAACTACTTAAGCAACGTCAAATTACTTTACGTAAAAGCTCATGTTGGAAAGGTTTTCGTTTCAGCGACGACTACTTAATTACACCTAATGGCTACAAAATCAAAGCAAGTGAGCTATTAGCATTTGGCTTATATAAACAAATGATGTAAAAATGTTAAATAATGCACAACATAAAGAGGGATTTTTATGAAATGTTTAATTTTCATTGTATTTTTATTGTCTAGTTATAGTGTTTATGCAAAACAAGACTGCACACGAGAATATAACAATTTAAAATCTCATCAAAAAGTCATGAGGAATGGTGGTTCATCTTCAAGAATGGCGCAACTTGCTAAAGAGGAGCATGTGATTGCTAGCGAGTATCAAGATTGCAGAAGTGGTAAAAATAAAGCTTCAAAGAATAAAAACACAATAAAAAAACAAGTTAAAAGTAACAACCGCCCTGCTACCAAACGTCAATTATCTTTTTCAAAACAAAAACCCATTAAATATACAAGGCCAATTAGTTTTAGTGGTCGATTTAAAGGAGAGAAACAAGTCGCTTGGGTTGAGTTTTATGAAACCCCTAATGAATGTTTAAAACCAAAATCTACGCAAGCTTTTGCTAAATGTATGGCACATAGAGATGAACAAGCTTTTATATTTGATAAAAGATGGAGGAATAATAATGCTCCTCCATCAATAAAAATAAATTAAGAAATAACTTTATTAAGTTTCTTAGAATTAGGAATTAAAGCCTTATAAGATCGATGACTAAAAGCCCCCATAGGTGATTATGGGGAAAACTGAACCCTACCAGAAGATTTAAAATTTTGTAATAAATTTATATGTTCTTCTGGAATTTCATCTATATTAATATGTTTTAGAAAAACAAATTCGTATACTAATGGAGCCATTTTTTCACCATAATCTGAAATAGAGTTGTAAAACAATAAACATAATTCTGTACTTGAAAGCTGTGCTCTTAAAAGATTTGTATAAAATTTTGTATCATCTACGACATTTTTAGAATGTTTAACAAGTTTTAATGCATTGTACATAGACCTATAATACGGTCCCAAACTGTCTGAATATTTCTTATAAAAATCTCTATATGAGTTATTCAATCCATCAATATTTGAATTATCAGAGTTATATTTATAGCTAACGGTTCCGAGTCCTTCACTAAATCTAGTTAAAAGTTTCCTATGTTTAAAGTCACCATATATCAAACATATTGCTTCAGTTCCATTTGTTGTTTGTGCGCTTGATGTAGTTATATGAATTGTGTTTCGTAAATTCTGAAATGTTTCAAGTGTTTTAAAAAACGTATTCTCAAATTGTTGCAACATCAAAGTTTTATTCTGAATAGTCATTTCAGTTTTTTGGGCTGTTAGCTCTTGTGTGTTAAATTTGAGCTCTTGTCTCTGTAAGGCAAGTTCCTCTTTTTGCATAACAATTGTTACGATCAAACCTACAAATGCAAGACCAGAAAAAAGGGAAGTCAAAACGCCAAAGGAATCACCAAACGCCCCTGTATTAGAAAAATTATCGTTATAAGCAACCAAAAATACACCAAATAAAAAAACTGAAAGAAATATTAAAGCCCCTATTAATAGTCCTGTTTCGTATACCCTATTTTTATTTTTATCTTCCATTATTCTATCCAAAATTTAATCTTATTAAGTAATATTATGTAAAGTTAACCCCTTTTTAAAGCATTATTAAATTTGTAAAAAAGCAAAACAAATTAAAGGCTCTAGTCTGCAATGCTTGTTTTAGTCTGGAATCTACCCCCGTAATACAATACGGGGATTTTCAACTTTCCTCGTCCTCAATGCTCAGGCTTGTAGTGGTCAACTAAAACTGGCCACCTTGTTATAAGTTTTCCAATATTTGTGTTCGGCCTCTAATGGCGATAACCC
>NZ_JAUOPD010000069.1 GCF_030546745.1 Thalassotalea sp. 1_MG-2023 | reverse complement strand
CGGTATAGACGCTGACTACTGCCTGCCTCTTGAGCCTGATAGAATGGATTACTAATAAAGCGCTCAGTTGTTAACTCGGGACGATTTAGATAACCGCGCGCTAAGCCAGCACCGCCGACATATAGCTCACCTGTAACGCCAATGGGGACTTGCTGTTGATTGGCATCTAGCACGTATGCACTGTAGTTAACGAGTGGTTTGCCAATAGGAGCTACGCCTTGAGTTGTCGATGACACTTCAAAATCGGTAGCACAAATTGTCGCTTCTGTTGGTCCATAGCTGTTCACCAAACGAATATGCTGTGCATGCGCTTTAAAACCCAGTGCATGGTTCAGTGATAACGCTTCACCGCCAACTATGACCAAACGCAATGATGGCCAAGACCAGCACGGATCCATACTTTGTAATTCGTGGAAAAAAGCTGTCGGTAGGCTGATCACTGACAACTGATGTTGTTGACCAAATCGCTTAAAGGACTCCGCACCTTCTAAACAAGACTCGTTGCGCAAGACCAAAGTCGCTCCATGCGACATGGCACCTACAAACTCTTCAACAAAAGCATCAAAGTTAGGAGTCGAAAACTGTAATACCCGGTCGTCCGGCTCCACCTGCCAACGCTGTTCAAGGTATTTGCTATAGTTGACCATATTGCGATGTTCAACCATGACACCTTTAGGTGTACCGGTAGAGCCTGAGGTATAGATTACGTATGCTAGCTGCTCAGCTCTG
>NZ_JAUOPD010000068.1 GCF_030546745.1 Thalassotalea sp. 1_MG-2023 | reverse complement strand
AAAAACAAACAATTGAGAATATATAAAAAAAGACGTGAAAACGTCTTTTTGGGAGAAATTCTACAGCCTCAACGCCCTGTTAACAGGCAAAAAATAGTTGGTTAAAATTAGTGACGAAGGAGCAAAACCAACTGTTTTTTGTCCTTGTTTAACAGCTTGTTATGCGTATTTTAACCTAAACGTAGTACAAGATAATGGCTTATTATTTAAACTAATAAAATCAGGTGCATCGCCAATAATTTCAAAGCCTTGCTTTAACAACACATGCTTTGAAGCAGGATTGTTTTCTAATACTCTAGCTTCCAGAGATTGAACACTAAATTCTCTTTGTGCAATTTCAACTAGCGAAGCTAGACAAAAGCTTGCATAGCCTTGGGATATAAAACGTTTTGAAACCCTATAACCTACATAAGCTTTATTAGAGCTAATATCTCTTAAATTGGCTCTTGCGACAATTTCATTATCTTTAATAAGTAAACCACAAAACGCAGAACCAGAACGTACTTTATCAAGTTCTGCATTAATATGTCGTTCAACACCTTGCTCAGAATAAAAATCATTATCCCGAGGCTCAATTAATGATTCAAACCATGATCTATTTTCTAGTTCAAAATCAAACAATTGCTTCAAATGATGTTCAGATAACAGCTCAAGTTGCATTGATACTCTCTATACGCATAACGCCCGCATAAGAAGCGGGGCAATTACTTGGACGCTTTTTTGCGTCGTTTATCTTTGCAAAAAATCGGACAA
>NZ_JAUOPD010000067.1 GCF_030546745.1 Thalassotalea sp. 1_MG-2023 | reverse complement strand
TGTAGTGGTCAACTAAAACTGGCCACCTTGTTATAAGTTTTCCAATATTTGTGTTCGGCCTCTAATGGCGATAACCCACCGTTATTCTGGTGGGGGCGATAACGGTTATAATAACCAACAATATATTGGTGAATGGCGTTTATTGCATGAGTGGTATTTTCATAACCTCTACGTGGCATCCACTCTGTTTTAAAGCTTCTAAAAAAACGCTCCATTGGTGCATTGTCCCAACAATTCCCGCGTCTACTCAAGCTTTGTTGGATGCCATATCGCCAAAGCTGTTGACGAAAACTACGACTTGTATAATGACAGCCTTGGTCGCTGTGGAACAATACTTTCTTAGGCTTGCCTCGACTTTCAAAGGCCATGCGTAAAGCTTTTTTCGTTAATTCGCTATCAGGACTATTTGAGCTTGACCATCCGACGACTTTACGTGCATACAAATCTAAAACCACAGCTAAATAAAGCCATTTTTTACCTGTCCAAACATAGGTGACATCACCACACCAAACTTGATTGGGTGCATTAACATTAAACGCTCGATTCAACTTGTTTGGGATACTTACATGTTCTGTTTCTGCTTTAGCATATTTATGTGAAGGCAATTGACGGCTCACTAAACCATGCTCTTTCATCAATTTGTTCACCAGCCAACGGCTCGCTTTAAAACCTGAATTACCCAACAATGTCACTAAGCTACGCTCTCCTGCAGAGCCATTGCTAAGCCCAAACCACCGCTTTAATTCTGCTACCAATCGTATGCGCGGTGCAGATTG
>NZ_JAUOPD010000066.1 GCF_030546745.1 Thalassotalea sp. 1_MG-2023 | reverse complement strand
TGGAATTCTGATATCTATCGTTATTCTAATTCAAGGCACAGTACGTGACTTTCTATCAAACATACCTAAAACATTTAGGTGTTGTATGGTTAAGCCTCACGGGCAATTAGTATCAGTTAGCTCAAGGCCTCACAACCCTTACACACCTGACCTATCAACGTTGTAGTCTCCAACGACCCTTTAGGGAGATTAAATCTCCAGTGAGAACTCATCTCAAAGCCTGTTTCCCGCTTAGATGCTTTCAGCGGTTATCAGTTCCGAACGTAGCTACCGGGCAATGCCATTGGCATGACAACCCGAACACCAGAGGTTCGTCCACTCCGGTCCTCTCGTACTAGGAGCAGCCCTCTTCAATTCTCAAACGCCCACGGCAGATAGGGACCGAACTGTCTCACGACGTTCTAAACCCAGCTCGCGTACCACTTTAAATGGCGAACAGCCATACCCTTGGGACCGACTTCAGCCCCAGGATGTGATGAGCCGACATCGAGGTGCCAAACACCGCCGTCGATATGAACTCTTGGGCGGTATCAGCCTGTTATCCCCGGAGTACCTTTTATCCGTTGAGCGATGGCCCTTCCATACAGAACCACCGGATCACTATGACCTGCTTTCGCACCTGCTCGACGTGTCTGTCTCGCAGTTAAGCTGGCTTATGCCATTGCACTAACCGTACGATGTCCGACCGTACTTAGCCAACCTTCGTGCTCCTCCGTTACTCTTTGGGAGGAGACCGCCCCAGTCAAACTACCCACCAGACAGTGTCCCCAAGCCCGAT
>NZ_JAUOPD010000065.1 GCF_030546745.1 Thalassotalea sp. 1_MG-2023 | reverse complement strand
TAATGAATGCCCGCCAAGCATAAAGAAGTTGGCATCTCGGCTGATTTGCTCAACACCTAATAAGCCTTGCCACAACGATGCTAATACCTGCTCTGTTTCACTTTCTGGTGGTAGGTACCGCTCAGTAACCTGTTCACCAGGTACTGGTAGAGCCTTGCGATCAACCTTGCCATTAGGTGTTAACGGAAATGCCGTTAAAGCAATCAAGTGCACGGGTATCATGTGCTCCGGTAAACGCTCTGCAAGCCATTGACGAAGTACATCCGTACTCAACGTTTGTTCTGTGCGGTAATAACCCACTAATCGCTTACCGCCTAGGCTATCTTGAGCCATGACTAAGGCATCGCTGATCTGAGCTTGCTCAAGTAAAGCACTCTCTATCTCACCTAACTCGATACGGAAACCACGAATTTTGACCTGAAAATCATTACGCCCTACGTATTCCAGTTGTCCATCTTCTCTCCAGCGCACTAAATCACCCGTGCGGTAAAGGCGCTGGCTACTGCCCGACCCATCAGCCTGATTAAATGGATTGTCAATAAAACGCTCAGCCGTTAACTCGGGACGATTTAAATAACCGCGTGCTAAACCAGCACCACCAACATAAAGCTCACCCGTTACACCTATAGGCACTCTTGCAAGCGTGTTATCAAGCACGTACGTTTGGCGATTGTTTAATGGCTTACCTATTGGCAATGTATCCGTACTCGAGAGTGTTGGAATTTGGAAAGTTGTACTAAAAGTTGTGTTTTCCGTAGGGCCGTAACCATTAATGCACTGCATTTGTGGATTACGAGCTTGCATTGCCCTCACTGTCATCGGGTTAACAACATCTCCACCAACCAACAATTGTGTTAATGTCGGAAGTGGTCGTTCAATCGTCTCGCTAAAGACATCAAACAAGCCTGCTGTCATCCATAAGGTAGTGACACCATAACGTTCAACACTGTCAGCTAATGCATCTACATCTGCTGAATTGCCGCTGTGTAAGGCAACACAACCACCGTTAAGCCATGCTGCCCAAATTTCAAACGTCGTTGCATCAAAAGACACTGGCGAATGCAA
>NZ_JAUOPD010000064.1 GCF_030546745.1 Thalassotalea sp. 1_MG-2023 | reverse complement strand
TGATCTGCTTTAATTAAACAGGACACTTTAATAATGGAATATAATCCAATTATTGAGGTGTTAAATGACAAAAAGAACAAACAGAAGTTACACGGCTGAATTCAAACAAGAAGCCGTAGCATTAGTAACCGAGCAAGGTTATAGCGTACCAAAGGCAGCAGCGTCTCTTGGTATCACGGATAAGTTACTTTATAACTGGAAAGCCAAGATTGAAGCAGAGCAGTCTGGAGCCACTTTAAATGCTGATGAGCGAGCGGAGCTGTTAAGATTACGCAAGGAAAATAAAGAGCTAAGGATGGAAAAAGAGATATTAAAAAAGGCCAGCGCCCTCCTGCTAAAGGAAACCAAATAACGTTCAAAACGATTAAGCAGTTATCTTCGACATTTCCCGTGGTTAAACTCTGCAAAGTGATGCAGGTAAGCCGCAGTGCTTATTACGCTTGGCTTAAACGGCCAGCTAAAATCATCACAGCAGAGCAACTGAACTTATATCGTAAGGCAAAGCACTTCTTCGAGAAAAGCAGAAATAGCTTAGGCTATCGAGAGCTTAGAAAGAAGTTACGCAGCGAGGGCTTTAACGTCAGTGATTATGGCGTTCAGAAGTTAATGGCCGCACTTGGCCTAGTAGTGACTCAACGAGTTGCTTACAAGGTGACGACCAAGCGTAAACACAGTGACGCTGTGGCTGATAACCTGTTGAACCAGAACTTTAATCCAGTTGCTGCAAATCAGGTGTGGGCTGGTGACGTGACATACTTGAGGACTGGCGAAGGCTGGATGTACCTAGCCATTGTGATGGACTTATATTCTCGCCGTATTGTTGGTTGGCATATTGATAAACGAATGACGACTGACTTAGTAAGCAAGGCAATGATGAAAGCTTATAATTTACGCCAGCCGCCTAAAGGCTTGGTGTTTCACTCTGATAGAGGTTCACAGTATACCAGCAAGCGTTATCGTAAATTATTGGCGAGTTATGGCATGAGAGCCAGCATGGGCGATGTAGGTGCGTGTTGGGATAATGCAGTTGTTGAAAGGTTTTTTGGCAGCTTAAAATATGATTGGTTGCTGAAAGTACCACAACCAACTCGTGAGCATATGAGAAATGATGTGACAGCGTATATGCGCTATTACAACTTAGAACGGCTTCATACTGCTAATGGTGATCTGTCGCCAGTAGAGTATGAACAAAGTTCCTTAAGAAAAGTGTCCTGATTTAGTTGCGCAGAACA
>NZ_JAUOPD010000063.1 GCF_030546745.1 Thalassotalea sp. 1_MG-2023 | reverse complement strand
GACTTCATCTTCATCTAATACCGCATTATCACATTGCCCTTCAGGCGCTGTTAACAACTGCTCTAAGCAACGTCGATACAACTGCACAGCACGCGCCAAATCTTCTTTACCATATTCGTTATGGTCGACTTCCAACATCAAGTAAACCTGCTCACTGTCAGGGGTCATACCCGCTTGTAAGATAAAGCCGTAATTGGAGTGTTCAAAACCCGCTTGTTCGAGCTCTTCAGCACCACGACCGAACAGCGGACTAACACCATCCTCAGCTTGCGTGTCATACGCCCTAAAGTGCGTATAGTTAAACAAGGTTTGAAATAGCTCCCCGCCATACTCTCGCTTCAAGGTCGCCATTGGGTAACGACGATGACGCCACAAATTTTGCTCTTGCTTAGACAGATCTTTAATCCACTCTGTCCAACTACACATCGGGATCTGAACATTTAACGGCAGGCTGTTTAAAAACAGACCCAGCACGGACTCACCACCGAGTGTTTCTGGGCGGCCATTCGTGACCACACCCGTTGTTAACGCACTCTCACCACTCAGGCTATATAAGGCTTTAAAGTGCACAGCCAACAGCACGCTCTTAAGTGACACACCTAAGGATGCAGCTAATGCCTTCGCCTGTGATGTTTCTTCTACACTCACTGGCACCATTGCTCGCTCAACCCCTTCTCCGCGGGTATTGTCACGCGATAAAATATGGGTAGGCTCTAGCGTCTCCAGCTGTGTTTGCCAATAATCAACGGTTTCTTCATCATGCAACGCCACTTGCTCTAACGCGATGTAGTCGTTATAACCACTTTCCATGACAGGTAACTCAATTGATGTCTCTGCCAACGCCGCTTGGTATAAACCAGTTAAATCACGCATTAAAATTGACGTACTCCAACCATCTAAGATCGCATGGTGGAAACTTAAACCTAAGACAAAACCGTCTTCCTTGTGAACAAACACTTGCCCACGTAGTAGCCCAGGGCTCTCCCATTCAAAACCTTGCGCTTTTTCTTGTGCTAGCCATTCATCTAGAATCGTCTGACGTTGAGATTGGCTCTTGTCCGTTTGGTATTCAACCGCTAAAGGTAAGTCAACATCACTGTACACCAATTGTAGTGCGCTGCCGTAGTTCCCCATATCAAAGGCGGTACGCAAGATAACATGACGCTTGACCAACGCTTGCCACGCTTGTCGCCACGCATTCTCATCAAATCGTAACTGCACGGTATGTGTTAAAATATCATGATATGCAGAATGTGCCCGTTCA
>NZ_JAUOPD010000061.1 GCF_030546745.1 Thalassotalea sp. 1_MG-2023 | reverse complement strand
ATTGTTAAAAAGAATTAATGAAGTTAGAGTATTTGAATTAAAAAATAACAATAACGAGTTATTCTACAGGCTCGTTATGCGTCAGATGCGAATTCGATTAAATTTATTTGTTAGGTTTGGCGTTTTACCAAGAGTTTTGTAGCTGTTGCCGTTTCTTTATCTTGGTAACTTACAAGCAAATCACTTTGTTTCAGCTTTTGGTTAAACAGTTTTTCGCCATCGTAGTTGGTTGGTAAAAGTCACTGTAATTGAGTGGCTCAAAATTCACGGTTTTGTGTGTCGCACTGAGGTGTTTCTTACTTCTGCTTTTGCTGCCACGAAATCTTATATACGTTGTGCGGTTTGTGGTTATTGCTACCAGTCGCATAACAAGGTGCTTAAAAGGACTAAAACAGTTTGCTCGTTTTTTGCAAAGTAACGCAAAAAAGCCAGCCAACCATTTTAGCCTCTTAGCAAAGCGTTATATGGCTTTAGGTGTTAGCAATGAATGATGATGACGTGGTGCAAAATTTTTTTAATGAAATTTGTTGCACCTTTCCTGAGATAAAACCCCTTATGGATGAGCAAGATGAATGTATGACCACGTCAAAAATGGAAGCATTTTCTGACGCAACGTGTGCAGCATTTGCTAACGGTAATATCGAATTGGCAAAAAAATATTTATCTTATGTGGACAAAAAGCTAATTGATTCGCACCCTAAGGAATTTGAATTTATTGATGTGTATTATGTAGAACATTTATTTTGGAAGGCGAGTAAATCAACTAAGGAAATAGGTTGGCCACTTGTACCACCAAAATTACAAGAGTTATACGTAAAGTTTCATGGCACAACAGCCATATAACAAGCTGTTAAACAAGGACAAAAAACAGTTGGTTTTTGCTCCTTCGTCGCTTATTTTAACCAACTATTTTATTGCCTGTTAACAGGGCGTTAGCTATTTTAAGCCAGTTGGTAATTCGGTGTTACATTGGAGAGAAATTATAGTGAGAAAGTATTTTTTAGTATTTGTCATAGCAAGTTTATATGGATGCGCGTCACCTGGTGTCTTTTCTATTGGAAATGGGAAATACACTGTTACTTCTGGCACAAGTGCTGGATTTTCAAGTGCAAATGTCCAAGCTGAAGTTTATGAGCTTGCTAATGAGTTTTGCGGAAAATTAAGCAAAGAAATGGAACAGATTTCAATGGATGCACGTGAAGGCGCTCTTGGTCGTAATGCTCCTAGTGCGACCCTTGTTTTTACTTGTAAATAACATTGTTGTGATTAATGAATTCAGCATAGCTAACAAGAGACTATGGCGTCAATAGTTAATTTTACACTTTTGGCGCTTCCCACATTACACCGTCTCTGAGCATCGA
>NZ_JAUOPD010000060.1 GCF_030546745.1 Thalassotalea sp. 1_MG-2023 | reverse complement strand
GCTAGTGCAGCGACCGTATCATGTTCAAATAAGTCTTCTAATGAGAAGTGGATCCCTTCAGCACCTGCTCGTGCAGCCAACTGAATACTCAATATCGAGTCACCTCCTAGCTCAAAGAAGCTATCTGAACGCCCTATTGCCTCCACTTGCAGCACATCTTGCCAAATTGCGATCAAGGTACTTTCAAGTGCAGACAGTGGCTGCTCATCCATCACTTCATTGGCTGCTTTCTCTGCTGATTGCTGACGTAACACAGCTGCTCTGTCTATCTTACCGTTTACCGTCAACGGCATTTGCGCTAAGACAATTAACTGATGTGGATGCATATACTCAGGCAATACCTTAGCAAGGTCCGCTTGAATTACGGCTTGCTCTACATCGCCACTCACGGCTGCAAACAACTGCTTATGACCACTGTCTTCATCTATCCAAGCAATGCCATGCACCACACCATCAAGACCTTTAAGTGCATGCTCTATCTCGCCCAACTCAATACGATAACCGCGCACCTTCACCTGAGCATCTCGTCGACCTAAGAACTCTAATGCACCGTTTTGGTTATAACGCACCCTATCACCCGTGCGATACATGCGACTGCCCTCGGGGCCAAACGGGTTCGGTAAAAATGCTCTGGCGGTCTTCTCACCTTGTCCCCAATAACCATGTGCTAAACCTGCACCACCAACATACAGCTCTCCTGGTACACCCAAAGGTAGTGGCTGCAACGACTCATCAAGTACGTAACAACTGCTCATATCCAGTGGATAGCCGATAGGCACATCTTGACTAGCGTCGTGCTTTTGAACTTGATATAGACAACTAAAGGTGGTCGCTTCCGTCGGCCCATATCCATTGACCACGACCCCACTCCACTCATTCGAAAGGTAACTGGCCACGTGTCGACCTGATAAACTGTCACCACCTGCTACTAAATAACGCAGCCCTTGTAATGCTTCTGGTCGCTCATCCACGACAACATTTAAGAGTGATGCGGTTAACCACAATACCGTGACTTGATAGTGACGAATGTCCGCGGCTAATCCATCAACCGTCACCGTCCCTGGGCGGCCTATCGCTACGGTTGCACCATTGAGCAATCCTGCCCATAGCTCTAATGTCGAGGCATCAAACACCAACGGTGCTTGGAGTAACAAGACATCAGTTTGTGTTATTGCTAACTCGCGACGATTTCGACTTAAACGCACCACCGCACCATCTGGTACTTGTACGCCCTTCGGCGTGCCCGTCGAGCCTGAGGTATACATCAAGTACAGACCTTGTGAGCACACGCGTGTTGCCGCAGCAACCGGTGTCACATCACGCTCATCAAAGGTACGAATATCTAACGACTTAGCCGCAGATAAGCCTTCAGGCAATGCCCCTGCACATAAGACATGCTCAACATCAGCATCATCAAGCATCCAACGTAGGCGCTCTGATGGGTATTGGCTATCTAACGGCACATAACGTGCCCCTGCTCTGACAATGGCTAAAATAGCCGTCACAGCATCCATGCTACGTTCAAGCAGTAAGCCAACAGCATCACCTGAACGAATACCTTCTTGCGACAGTACCGCGCTCCAATGGGCCACTCGCGTTGCCAACGTTTGATAAGACCACGACTGCGTACCTTCTCGCACCGCGACTCGCTCGCCTTGCTTCGCTACTTGCTCCTCGAATGCCGCCCATACATCATTATTAGGCTCGCCTA
>NZ_JAUOPD010000006.1 GCF_030546745.1 Thalassotalea sp. 1_MG-2023 | reverse complement strand
CACGGCACAAGCTCTGCCTTGTATAAATACCAAACAAATTGCTGCAAAAACAAACTTGAAAGATCAACACGCTCTAGTAACGAAAAATATTTTTTGATTTTACAATTAATTCACTAAGTTAATTAATACCATTGATTTTCTTAAACCGTCTTATTTGTGTTCTAATTCGCTTCATTGGCGACGAGGTATTAAATTGAATCATCCTACCTAACGTCCATTTTTCATACCACGGCATATGATAAAGTTGTTCATCGGTTAGCGAGTCAATTAATAACAATACGCTACTAGTTGTTTGTTCCAACTCTGCAAGTAATTGTGAATATGTCCACTCACTGTATTGATGATGAAAGTGTTCTGCTAGTTGTCCTAATTGATTCCACTTATAACCGGTTTCAGGAAAGTCCACTGGCTGATCTTTCGAAGTCAATCGATACCATTTAAGCACTAAATTTCCCCAACCAATTAAGTACGCAACCGTATCACAAACACTCACTTTACTGCCTTTAGTATTTCCTTCGATAGACTTAACGCGAGTAACTTCATCAGGTAAAGAACGGTAATCTATCATTAGCTTGCAAAACACTGTGTTTATTGCCTTTAACAAAGCTTGTTTGGACTGAGGAATTGAAGACATTTGTATTTGTAAAATAAAAAGGTATTGTCCTAGGTTAACGATTATTAAGCGAAAGGAAAGGTATATCTTTTAAGAAGGTTAGTTTAATGTTTCATTAAAATGCTATCATGCTGAACGATAACATTGTCTAAATCATGCTGGTAATAAAACGGGAACGGCCTTCCTCTACATACAAATTTATTTTGATTCCAATCATTTGCAAAACGTTCAAAAACTTCATAAAGTGCCGGATTTTCATCGATTTCTCGCCATTCTTTAATTAGCGGTTCCACTTCTTTCCAATGCGTTAAAACAGCGCCTCTCTTATATTTAAACAACAAAAGTTCATCATAAACATCCATCATGACGCCTAAGAATAAATTTTCATACATATTCAAAAAAGTAATTATTTGAAGCTCAAGTCTAACGCGTTTGCGATCATTTATAGGATCAACTGCAACATCTTGATAAGCAGCAGCCATTAAAGGTGCGAATTTTTGTGTTTTTAATGTTTTGAATGTATTTTCTGCGGCAATTATATCTTTATCTGTTTCTATCGTTGTTAGGATGTCTGCTGTTGCCCTTTTTCGAGCAATCCTTCTGTTCATGTTTGTGGTATAAACACCCATGCAGATTGCCACAAGGGCAGAAAGCATTATTGCTCCTGCAGACACATATTTAGAGGGAAGCTGTTCTATTAGATGTGCAAAAAAGCCTGCTACTAGTCTAATTTGACCGTAAATAGCAAACATAGAATCTAATTTTGCATAGACATAAAAAACTATGGTAACGAAGAAAACTGCTTTGAAAAACCGCCATGCGGATCGGTATTCATCAGTAAACTTCCAATAGTTTTCTTTAACTTTATCAATGTCCATATCAAAAAAGTGCTCGGCTTATTAGGCGCCGCGACCTTCACTGTATAACATTATTTTAACCTTGGCAGGCAACTTGGCCGCCTTAAATATCGCTTAGAAAGTATAGCACAACGTGATAATTATGCTTAATTGCGCTAGAAACTATACTCGTTTATTTTGCAATAGCAAGCTTCTAGATCTCTTTATCGGTCAATATTAAGAAAACTTAATCGTTAAGTAAAATATGGGTTCATTTAATAATACTTCAAGGGCTAAAAATGTTTACTCAATTACTCTAGTATAAGAATTTTTATCAATACCTAATAACGAACAAATACTTTTCTTGATACCTAACCCATTTAACTGTCAACTAATGTAATAGGTTGCGTAAAGGTTGCGGAAAGGTTGCGCTCATATTGAATTTAGACAAATAAAAAAGGGCTGCATCGCTACAGCCCTTTATTCATGTATTGGTGCGGAAAGCGGGACTTGAACCCGCACGGCCGAAGCCACCACCCCCTCAAGATGGCGTGTCTACCAATTCCACCACTTCCGCAAATTCTGTTTAATCTGGTATTTCGCTATCGTTGTTTTTCTTAGCTTCAGTCGCAGTAGGTACTTCATCATTAGCATCAGCTGCTGGCTCAACGCTTGATTCAATAGCCGTTTGCTCTGCTGGCGCTGCTAAGTCATTCCATTCGTCACCAGATTTAACGCGATTAGCAGTTAAGTTACCTAACACTAAGCTAATGGCGAAAAAAGCAATTGCTAACCATGTTGTTGCACGCGTAAGAAAGTTACCAGAACCACTTGAACCAAAAATGGTACCCGATGAGCCTGCACCAAACGATGCTCCCATATCTGCACCTTTACCTTGTTGAAGTAAAACAAGGCCAATGAGGCAGATAGCAACAATTAAATAGACAACAATTAATACTTGATACAACATCACTATATCCTTTATACCGTTGAACAAATTTTAGTAAATTCATCAACTTTTAAGCTAGCACCACCAATTAAACCACCGTCTATGTCAGACTGTGCAAATAATTGCTGGCAATTGGCAGCGTTAACACTACCACCATATAAAATTGAAAGTTTTTCAGCGATAGGCTGATTTATATCCGCAATAAACTGACGAATATACTGGTGCGTTTCTTGCGCCAGTTCTGGTGATGCTGTTTTTCCTGTACCTATCGCCCAAACAGGCTCGTAAGCAATAACAACATCGGCAAATTTCTCTATACCTATTTCATCAATAACAGGCTGTAGTTGTGCAGCTAGCACTACATTTGTTTGACCAGTTTCTCGTTCTTGTTCACTTTCGCCAATACATAATATTGGTGTCATGCCAGCGTCAAGCACAGAACGGACTTTATGGGCAACTAATGTACTTGTTTCTTTATTAATACTTCTGCGTTCTGAGTGACCTAAGATCACGTAATTAACGCCAAACTCTTGTAACATACTATTAGACACTTCGCCTGTGAATGCACCTTGTTGGTGTTCACTTGCGTTTTGACTACCTAGCATTATTTTTTTATCAAGAGCTTTATCTACTCGCGCTTGTGCAAACGCTGATAGATATGGAAAACTAGGACAAACGACCACGCAGGTATTAGAAGAAAGTGACACATTCGCTAATGCAGAGGTCATTTCTTTGATTAATGCTAAATTCCCGTTCATTTTCCAATTCGCGGCAACTATCACTGATCTGTTCATAAGTCTTTCCTAAATCAAAGCGGCGAGATATTAACTAACCTCTGGGCAAGATACAAGTCTTTCACTTAATATCTTGCTCATTTGCTCATATTTCAACCGTCTAACAGGCTTTTTTTACTGCATCAGCAATTTCATTCGCAAGAGAGGTCACTTCAGCATGATCCGGCCCTTCCACCATCACACGAATAAGCGGTTCTGTACCAGACTTTCGCAGTAATACGCGACCTCGACCTTTCAAGGTTTCATTTACTTGATGCACAGATGCTACAACACTATCTTCAGTTAAAGGATCTGTATTGCCAGAGAACCTTACATTAACTAGCACTTGCGGTAACTTTTTCATGCCTTGTCGTAATTCAAATAACGCTTTATTTGACGCGCACATAGCAGTAAGTACATTAAGCGCAGCAATAATACCATCACCTGTTGATGTGTGATTTAAATTGATAATATGACCTGAATTTTCCGCGCCAAGTTGCCAGCCATTTTCTTTGAGCATTTCCATTACGTAGCGATCACCTACATTACTACGAGCAAAAGGTACGCCCATGTCAGCTAACGCTAATTCTAAGCCCATATTACTCATTAACGTACCGACAACACCACCACGTATATTTCCTGACTTCAAATCGTTGCAAGCAATCACAAAGACGCACTCATCGCCATCAAGCACATAGCCGGTATGATCAACCATCATCAGTCGATCACCATCACCATCTAAAGCAATGCCTAAATCAGCCTGATGCTCAACAACAGCAGCGCTAATGGCCGCCATTGACGTTGCACCACATTCATCATTGATGTTCGTACCGTTTGGTTTTGTGCCTATTTCAACAACATTTGCACCGAGTTCTCTGAAAACATTAGGTGCAATGTGATAAGTTGCGCCGTGAGCACAATCAACCACTATCTTCAGGTTTTGTAATGAATACTGACTCGGAAAATTACTTTTGCAAAACTCAATGTAACGACCAGATGCATCAGCAATACGCGTTGCTTTACCTAACTCTGCTGAATCTACACAGGTAATCTCTTTATCTAGTTCAGCTTCAATAGCAAGTTCCACTTCGTCAGGTAGCTTTTGTCCGTCTTGTGAGAAAAATTTAATACCATTGTCGTAAAAAGGGTTATGTGACGCGCTGATAACAATACCTGCTTCCGCGCGAAATGTTTTTGTTAAATAAGCGATGCCAGGAGTTGGCATTGGGCCTAACAACCCTATATCAACACCTGCTGCGGAAAAGCCAGCCTCGAGTGCTGATTCAAGCATATAACCAGAGATCCTTGTATCTTTACCTATTAATACTTTTTTCGTGCCTTGTGCTGCTAACACCTTACCGGCTGCATAACCTAATTTCATGACAAAGTCTGGGGTGATTGGGTATTTGCCTACTAAGCCTCTTACGCCATCAGTACCAAAGTATTTTCTTTCAGACATGAATAAATCCTTGTTTTAAATTTTTATTAACAAGCTTAAGCTTGTTGTTGGTGCATATATTGTAATATTTTTATTGAATCTACTGTTTCTTGTACATCATGTACTCTAATTATTGAAGCCCCTGCTTCTACTGCTAAGATTGCGGTGGTTAAACTGCCAGCAAGCCTTTGTGAAACAACACGATTTAGCAAATTACCAATCATCGACTTTCGTGAAGTACCCGATAATATTGGTAAATTAAGTCGCTTAAACTTCGCTAAGTTTGCCAATAAATCATAGTTTTGTTCAAGTGTTTTCCCAAAACCAAAACCTGGGTCTAGAATAATTCTATCCCTTGCAATACCTGCACGCTCACAGGTTTCAATACGTTGAGTAAAAAACTGCATAATATCGTTAACAACATCATTATATTGCGGTTGGGTTTGCATGGTACGAGGCTGACCTTGCATATGCATTAAACAGACAGGTACTTTTGATTTAGCCACAACTTCAAGACAGCCTTCTTCTTGTAAAGCTCTAACATCATTAATTAAATCGGCACCCGCGGAAATCGCTTCAGCCATCACCCTAGCTTTACTTGTGTCTATGGAAATAACAGTATCAAAACGCGCTTTTATTGCCTCTATTACTGGAATCGTACGTTGCAACTCATCTTCAATAGCAACTTCAGCGGCACCAGGACGTGTAGACTCACCACCTATATCAATAATTGATGCACCGTCATCTATCATTCGTTTAGCTTGTAAAATAGCGCTGTCAACGGCGGTGTAATTACCACCATCAGAGAAGGAATCAGGGGTAACATTTAAAATACCCATTACTTGGATATCTTCAACATTTAATGATAAAGGGCTGCCAGGGGAAAGTAGTTTCACAACATGTACTCGTAGCGTTAGAAAACACGAATATTATAAAAAAGAAAGCCTCGAATATCGAGGCTTTCTATATTTATTTAGCGGGTATGTCACTCGGCTTATTAAGATCAGGCTCGGTCTTTTTATCACCTGTTGGGGCTTTAGGTGGATTATCTGAGCCAGATGAGTTATCACCATGGAAGTCTGCTGGTGGTCTAACTTCACGACGATTCATTAAATCATCAATTTGATTAGCATCAATAGTTTCATAATGCATTAGCGCATCTTTCATCGCATGCAATATGTCCATGTTGTCTTTTAAGATCTGTTCAGCTCGCTGATAGTTATCATTGATGATACGCTTGATTTCACCATCGATAGACTTCGCAGTATCATCAGACATATGTAACGATTTTGCTGAAGTTCTTCCTAAGAATACTTCACCTTCTTCTTCAGCGAACAACATTGGTCCCATCTTTTCAGATAAGCCCCACTGAGTTACCATTTTACGCGCTAAATTGGTAGCACGTTCAATATCATTTGATGCACCTGTTGATACTTTATCAGCACCATAGATAATTTCTTCTGCAATACGGCCACCGTATAGCGATGAAATATTACTTTCTAAGTGTTGTTTGCTATGACTAAAGCGATCTTGTTCTGGTAAGTACATAGTAACACCTAACGCACGACCACGAGGGATAATACTTACTTTATAAACAGGGTCATGTTCTGGTACTAAGCGACCAACAATGGCGTGCCCTGCTTCATGGTAGGCCGTCATAGCTTTTTCGTCTTCGCTCATTACCATTGATTTGCGCTCTGCACCCATCAATATTTTATCTTTCGCTTTTTCGAACTCTTCCATCGACACTAATCGACGTGAAGAGCGCGCTGCAAATAATGCAGCTTCATTAACTAAGTTAGCTAAATCAGCACCTGAAAAGCCTGGTGTACCACGTGCAATCACTGAAGCTTTTACGTCATCACCAATTGGCACTTTGCGCATGTGTACTTTAAGAATTTGTTCACGACCACGAATATCAGGTAAACCAACCGTTACTTGACGGTCAAATCGACCAGGACGTAATAATGCAGGGTCAAGTACGTCAGGTCTGTTTGTAGCAGCAATAACAATAACGCCTTCATTACCTTCAAAACCGTCCATTTCAACTAGCATTTGGTTTAACGTTTGTTCACGTTCATCATGACCACCGCCTAAACCTGCACCACGTTGGCGACCTACTGCGTCAATTTCATCGATGAAGATAATACATGGCGCTGATTTTTTTGCTTGTTCAAACATATCACGAACACGCGAAGCACCTACACCAACAAACATTTCAACAAAGTCTGAACCTGAAATAGTAAAGAATGGAACTTTTGCCTCACCAGCAATGGCTTTAGCAAGTAATGTTTTACCTGTACCAGGCTGACCTACCATCAATACACCAGAAGGAATACGACCACCAAGTTTTTGAAATTTCGATGGATCTTTTAAGTAATCGACTAGTTCAGCAACTTCTTCTTTTGCTTCATCACAACCAGCTACATCAGCAAAAGTTGTTTTAATTTGATCTTCACTTAATAAACGCGCTTTTGATTTACCAAAAGACATTGCGCCTTTACCACCACCGCCTTGCATTTGGCGCATGAAGAAAATCCAAACACCGATCAGCAAAATCATTGGGAACCAAGAAATAAATACTGAAGTTAAGAAACTTGTTTCTTCTGGCTTTTCACCAGATGCAGTAACGCCTTGCTTAACAAGGTCATTAATTAAGTCACGATCGTAACCACCGGGTATTACAGCTGTAAACTGTTCACCACTGCGCTTAGTGCCTTTAATAACACCATTACGATCAACAACAACTTCACGCACTTGTCCTTGACGAACATCTTGTATGAAACGCGTGTAATTCATTGTTTGTTCGTTACTGCTTCCCGGAGTAAAACTCTGGAAAACCGACATTAATACCACGGCTATTACTAACCATAAAATCAGATTTTTTGCCATATCGCTCAACTTAATGACCTCTTTAGTTCATTAACACTACTATATCCGTTTAAGTAGTGCTTAAATAATTCTGTATAATTTACTACAATTTAAAGCCTGTCGCCACAAGATATACTTCTCTTGATCTTGCGCGTGATGATTGCGGCTTCCTCACCTTGACCACTTTAAAAATTTGTTTTACTTCTTGCATAAATTGATCAAAGCCAGCGCCTTGAAACACTTTAACCACAAAAGCACCGTTTTTCTTGAGTACTTGGTTACACATATCTAGTGCTAATTCTACTAAATACATACTTCTTGCTGAATCAGCGGCATCGTTCCCAGTAAAATTTGCTGCCATATCTGACAGTACAACATCAATATTTTTTCCATCAATACGCGTTAATAGCGCATCAAGTACCGCGTCTTCACGAAAGTCACCCTGTAAGAAGTCAACACCGGCGATGGGATCCATCGATAAAATATCACAAGCAACAACTTGGCCTGTATCGCCTACCGCTTTAACTGCGTATTCAGACCAACCACCTGGCGCCGCACCTAAGTCTACCACTTTCATGCCTGATTTAATTAACTTGTCTTTATCGTTAATTTCTTCAATTTTAAACACCGCGCGTGAACGCAAACCAAGCTTTTGCGCTTTTTTTACGTATTCGTCATCAAAATGCTCTTGCATCCAACGTTGACTACTGTTTGATAATTTTTTTTTACTCATAACCAGTATAGATTAGGTTTTGGCTAGCGAATGTCACTAAACAAAACAGGTTTTATTAGTATTACAAACAAGATGGAGTTAAAATAGTGATAATTCAAGCTAACATGTAACGAAATTTTTAATGAGTTTAAATAAAAAACAAATTCAGTATTTAAAAGGTAAAGCGCATTCGTTAAAACCTGTAGTACTTTTAGGTAGTAATGGCTTAACGGAAGCAGTGATCGCAGAAATCGATTACGCGCTAAATCATCACGAATTGATTAAAGTCAAAATTCCAACGGATGATAGAGAAGTAAAAGGATTAATCGTTGATGCTATTTGTAAAGAAACAAATGCCGTTAAAGTGCAATTAATTGGCAAAACGTTAGTTGTATATCGTCAAAGTGAAGAGAAAAAAATCCACATCCCTAAGCTTTAAATACAACAAGCAAACATAAAAAATGCCGCTTATATTAAGCGGCATTTTTATTTACTAGAAACCTGTATTTCGAGAAAAGTCACCACCTTGACCTGTTTCTTTTAATTCCCCATTAACAAAATAAAGATAAGTACATTCATCTTTTGTAGTTAAATCATCTTTATGAACGCGATTTGTGCGATAGAATAACACTTGAATGTTTTTATCATCTTTTCGATAATTTTCATTAAAATCAGCAACACCTAAATCTCGAGAAACATCACCATAGCTAGCGCCTAAATTAATACGTGCAATTTTTTTACGATTATTATATTCACGATCAGTAAAGCCAGAAGTAAAAGCATGATCATCATCGCCACCAACGGCAACAACACACCCTGTTAAAGAAAACGTTAATGGTGCAGCAACAAGTAATGCGATAAGTGATTTTTTCATAGTTAACTCTCATTTTTATTGTTTATGTCAATGCCAACGATATAGCAAAAGTTAAACCAACAATTGTAACCTTATGTAATAATTGAATTTTGCACTAAAAGGTTGTGATTACAACAAGACTTCATGAGTAAAATTGGCTAAAATATTGTTTTTTCAACAACGCTGAATGAGCATTATGACCATCAATGATGAGATATTAACCGCTGCTAATACACTCGCTAATCAAGGGATTAAACCAACCGTAGCCCGTATTAAAACCAAACTCACACAACCGGTTCCGTTACCAACGATTATATCGGTTTTGAAAACCTGGCAACATGATCCCAATTTTATTCAGCCCCGTTCGACAATCAACCAAGACAGCGCATCAAAACACAAAGATGACCTTACCAATACGATATCATTGGCAATCACCAAAGCATTAATTCCTCTACAAGAAGAAATATCAGCGCTAAAAAAAGAAATACAACAACTAAAAAGCCAACTGAACAAATAAAAAGATGAAAGGGTAAAGTGTGATATCTATTTATTCTTCTAAATAGATATCTGGAGATAACAAGGGAATAAAAGAAGCAAGACTATCAGCGACTTTTTTGTGAGGTTTAGCCCCTACTTTTTCTACCCACACTTCGCCAGATTCGTTATCAACCGTCAAAATAATATCTTCTTTATCGGTTAATGCGAAAAATAACGTGATAGGTTGTTTTAGCTTTTGTTTCATCAAAATATGCCCGATCATATTTTGCTGTAATCGCTCAAAATCTTTTTCGCTCCATGCAAAGAGTAGTTGCAGGTTTCCTTCAGCACAATTAGCAGGAATGCTCTCACTATATTGCGTTGTAAAATACGTTTTGATGCTCGGATGAAGCGTAATAGAAAGTGCCGATTCAACATTGTCGAAGTTTAAGCTACCTTTAATTTTTATCGGCTGCCAAGTTATCAACTGTTCGTTAAATGGCGTTAACTCACACGGTGAAGGCCATTCTTCATCGGCTTCAACAACAGGATAATGTCCAAGTTTACTTTTGAATTCACTTAGATACTGCTGTCCAAAGTGAAGTATTAATTCGTTTAAATTTGGCAATTGTTTCGTTTCCATCTATCTCTACTTTCTTTACAATACAAGCTAATATGCAAACTGATCTTACTTGATAATATTTCTATGAGCCAATATAAAAACGCCAACGAACTTGAAAAGCTAACGTTAGGCAAGAGCACTGAATACCCTAACCAATATAATGCTGATTTACTGCAAGGCGTACCAAGGCGTTTAAACAGAGATTCATTATCACTTGATGAGAATGCTTTACCCTTTATGGGCGAAGATGTTTGGTATGGCTACGAAGTGTCATGGCTCAACGCAAAAGGAAAGCCGATTGTAAAAGTGGCAGAATTTAGCTTTCCTTGTACGAGTGAAAATATCATCGAATCAAAATCATTTAAACTGTATCTTAACAGCTTTAACCAAACCACATTTTCAAGTGAACAAGATGTTATTACAGCAATGAAAAATGACTTATCAGCGGTTTGTGGCACCGAAGCTAATGTAATTCTATACCCTGTTGACAAGTGCCCTGCCCTTGAAATTAACACACCAAATGCAAAGTGTTTGGATGAATTAGATATTGAAATGCATGATTACCAATTGTCTTCCGCACTATTAAATACTGAAAGTGACATTGTGGTAAGCGAAGTGTTAGTTTCACATCTTCTTAAATCAAATTGTTTAATCACCAACCAACCTGACTGGGCATCATTATTCATTAGCTATAAAGGAAAGAAGATAAGCCACTCGGCATTGTTAAAATATATCATTTCTTTTAGAGAGCATAATGAGTTTCATGAACAGTGTGTAGAACGAATTTTTTGCGATTTAATGACCATTTGCCAACCAGAAGCGTTGTCTGTTTATGCTAGGTACACAAGACGAGGAGGGTTAGATATCAACCCATTTCGCTCAACCCACGAAAGCATTGCTCCAAAAACTAGAACGTTACGGCAATAAAATATCCGTTATTGGATGTAAATCATGACTAATCTGATAATAGTCGCATTTCCATACTGACAATTTTAAAACTTGCGTATATTATTAATAATGCGAACTATATTCTTATATTCTGTTGTTCTTATAATATATGGATCATCGAAATATATTTGATTTTACCGCAAGGGTGAAATTTTCTATCAAAAGGACGTAACATATCCATGACGGGTAACACAGCTGTCGATAAAGAGCTTTTAGTACTGAAACGTAAACTTGATTCAGCAATAACCGCTAGAGCAAGTGTAGAAAGTGACTTAAAGCATCAATCTGCCTTGCTTTCTGAGTTCATTATTAAGCTCAGTAAAGTCGCTAAAGGAGTCGACGTATCGCTTGATAATAAACTAGCCAAATTGCGTCAGCTTTTTACTAACTCTGCATCTATTAATGATATAGAAAAGCTGATCAATGAATCATCTACCTTGTTATATCATTATTCAGCAAAAGCTGATGTGGAAATTCGCCAGTTGCAAGACACCTTTCAGTCTGCGGGTCAATCACTACAAAAAGTAAACGGTTTACCTGAACATTTACGCCGGCAACTTCGCGCATTGCTTAAAGACAACGAAAACAGCAAAGATGCATTATCGCAGTATATCCCCTTGTTAAGTGAACTTGTTCTATTTTATCAAGCAGCGCTGAAACAAGGTAATATTGCAAACTCAGCAAATGGCTTGCTGAACAAACCTGCGAGTAAGTCACTTGATAGTCAAATTAGCAATAAAATAGTTGTACAAAAGTTTAATGAATTTCTCAATAAAATTAGCATATCGAAAAAATTCCAAGAGCAATTAAATCGCATCCGTTCACAGCTTTCCGACAACATGCCAAGTGATCAGTTGTTCGATACTTTCTTAGCGACTTTTGATGTGATCAGTCAAGATTTAATCCGTGAACGAAATACCGCAAAAGTTTTCCTTTCTACGCTAAGTGATACGTTAGCCACCGTACAAAACGCTGTTACTACAACCATTGATACTCATAAAGAATCAAGCGTGAAACTTCAAAAATTGAATGAACGCATGCAAAACCAACTTAGTGAAATGTCAGAAGAATTAGACAAAGCTAATTCGTTAGTTGATATCAAGGTTGAAATAAACACCAAGTTACAAGTTATTGCTTCTACGCTTGAAAGAAAAACAGCATATGAAAAAAATCAACAACAAAGATTTACTGAACAGCTTGAAAGCATGTCGGAAAAAGTTCAACAGCTTGAAAAACAAAGTCGCGCCTTTGAAAAGCAAATTAAAGAACAACAAGCTAAAAGTTTAGAAGATGCTTTAACTAAACTATACAACCGCGCAGCTTTTGATGAGCACTTCCATAAAGAGATTGCTCGCTGTCAGCATAATAATAAACCTTTAGCGATTGTTGTTGCCGATTTAGATAACTTTAAAAAAATTAATGACACCTATGGGCACACCGCAGGTGACAAAACATTACAAGTTATTGCCGGTACGCTGAAAAAACATTTAGATAAACATGCCTTTGTTGCCCGCTACGGTGGTGAAGAGTTTGTATTTGTTTTCAATGACATTAAAAAAGATAACCTTATTCACACCTTAAATTTATTGCGGAAAACGATTGCTAAACTACCTTTTAAGTTCAGAAATGATAAAGTAAATATGAGTATGTCGATAGGCGTTACGCACATAAAACAAGATGACAATGTTCACATAGCCTTTGAACGAGCAGATAAAGCTTTATATGAAGCCAAAGAAAAAGGAAAAAACCAAGTCATCTATATTGATTAGCAGTTAAGGAGTCGCCAATGCATGTACAATTTAACCCTTTAGGAAACATGAACCTACTTTCGCCAATAGAAGTAGGTAAATTACAGCAATCTGCCTCCAGTAACTTACATCAACTGTATCGAAACTGTTCACTGGCAGTACTTAATTCGGGTAGTCATACCGATGATGCAGAAGTGATATATCAACAATATCAAGATTTCAATATTCAAGTGCTAAGAAGAGAACGTGGCGTTAAACTCGCGTTAGAAAACCCGCCTAAGCATGCATTTGTTGACGGTAAAATTATTCGTGGTATTCAAGAGCATTTATCAGCGGTACTTCGAGATATTTTATTCACCAATACCCGCTACGATCACCATGTAACTGATGGCGCTAACATCACACATACCACTTTCGATATATTACGAAATGCCAATGCCATTTTACCCGATAGCGAACCAAACTTGGTGACTTGTTGGGGCGGCCACTCGATTAACGATATTGAATATCAGTACACAAAAGAAGTAGGCTACCAATTAGGGCTAAGGGCGTTTAACATTTGCACCGGTTGCGGCCCTGGAGCAATGAAAGGCCCAATGAAAGGCGCCACTATTGGCCATGCAAAACAACGAAATTACAACGGACGCTATATTGGCCTTACAGAACCAAGTATCATCGCAGCAGAGCCCCCTAACCCTATGGTTTCTGAACTTGTTATCATGCCTGATATTGAAAAACGTTTAGAAGCCTTTGTACGAATGTCTCATGGCATCATTATTTTTCCTGGTGGTGCAGGCACAGCTGAAGAATTACTATATATTTTAGGGATTTTACTCAATCCAAAAAATCGAGCGCAAAAGCTGCCAATTATTTTAACAGGGCCTGCTGCAAGTAGTGAGTACTTTGAACAAATAGATAAGTTTATTGCCGCAACGTTAGGCGAAGAAGCTCAAAAACTATATGAAATTATTGTAGATGATGCGGAACTTGTCGCAAAAAAAATGAAAGTTGGCCTACAAGACGTGCTAACCTATCGCAAACAAACAGGCGACGCTTACCACTTTAATTGGTCTTTAGTGATCGAACAAGATTTCCAGCAACCATTTATTCCAACACATGAAAACATGGAAAAAACACAAATTAGCTATGATATGGATGTTGCTAGTTTAGCTGCAAACTTACGCCGCGTATTTTCCGGCATTGTTTCAGGTAATGTAAAATCAGAAGGGATTAAAGAAATCCGTAAACACGGCCCCTTTACTGTTACCGGTGACAACGAAATTATGACACTAATGGACAATTTACTAAATTCTTTCGTGGAACAGCAACGAATGAAATTACCAGGAAGCACATATACGCCTTGTTACAACGTAGTTGGAAAAGCCTAAATGTCAGTCAATGTTGTACTTATTGATGCAATGAATCTAATTAGACGAATTTATGCGGTGCAAGAGCGCCCATTTTTACTCAATAATGAGCTTGCTGAAAACACCAAGCAACAAGTGTTACATAACACTAAACAAGCATGTGCTACAGCGCTTAGTAACATTATCGAACAAACCTCGCCAACTCATGCATTAGCTGTTTTTGACAGCCATTCACCTGGTTGGCGTTACCAGCTTTACCCAGACTATAAAGTAGGCAGAAAAAAAATGCCGCAGCATCTTGCTGATACCCTACCGCAAATACAAGATGCCTTCTTACAACAACATGTTGATTCTTTAATATCAGAATCAGATGAGGCTGACGATTTAATTGCCACCCTAGCGATTAAAGTGGCTTTGAGAGGACAAAAAGTCACTATTATTTCAACAGACAAGTGTTTTTTATCGTTATTAAGTAATCATATTCATGTCTACGACTACTTTAATCGACGCTCGCTTGACGAACCATACGTACGTGAAAAGTTTAATGTAGCCCCAGGTCAATTAATGGATTTGTGGACGCTTACCGGAGATAACACCAATAAAATCCCTGGCGTGCCGGGGATTGGGCAAGTAACCGCGGCCGGCTTACTTAATCAACATGGTTCGTTACAGGCTATTTTAAATAGCAATGAAATTAAAGCGAGCATACGCGATAAATTAACAGCGCATCATGACGATATCACGTTGGCTAAAAAACTATTACAATTAAAACAGGATATTCCCTTAGGATTTAATTTAAAGGATATTCGTCTCCCTTTAACCATCACAGATGGATAAATTAGTTTTATCATCGTTATTTACCTATTTTGTGATAGATTTGCTCGTTAAGCTCTTTCAATAAAAGCGACTTATCGTTATCCTATATAAAAATAAAATCACACACGATTTATCAATTATCAAATGAATAAAAAGATCATTTTCAGAATTTTTCTAGCGTTAGCTGCTTATGGGGTTTTTGTGCTATTAGTTGTAAACTTTTATGACGATAGCCCAGCAAATATGCAATGGGAAGATCGAGAAGCCTACAATCGCCAATTTATTAGTAAACTTAGATTGGGCGAGTTTACCTTCGAACAAGCAATAGAAAAGCTTGGTAGTCCTGACATTACCGAAGCAAAACAAGCTAATGATCAAAACTTCCAGGTATTGTTTTACCGCACACAACATGTGAAATCAGACGGTATTACCACTCAAGATGAATGTTCATATCTAGTTTTTGTTGATAATAAATTGACAGAAATCGCTAAAGCCGACAGATATAAAGGTCTTGATAGTGTGATCAAAGAATATGGAATTCCACTTGATGAATTATCAGAAGTTTCGTTCCCTAACTCTAATTAAGTTCATCGTTAGCATTTCCATTCAATAAACCTGTTACTAATTTTATTCGTGCATGTTGCGACTAATGTCTTATTGTTAAGTCATGCACATCCTATAACCTGTCATTTTTATACTAAACTTAGCTACACAATAGTTTATTAATAAAGCCACACTGAAAGGTTTCAGAGTAGCTTACATTAAGTAAGCGTGGTATAAACCTGCACACTTTCAAAGTGCTAAGGTAAATTTCACTTTGAAAAAACAATTTTAATTTTTTAAAGGATAAACACATGGCTAAACAAACCATCACAGTCATTCCAGGCGACGGTATTGGCCCAGATATTATCGATGCAACCATCAAAGTTTTAGACAAAGCAGGCTGTGATTTTAACTATGAATACGCTGACGCAGGCTTAGTCGCGTTAGAAAAACATGGCGAACTTGTTCCAGAAGAAACATTAGCATTAATCAAGAAAAACAAAATCAGTTTAAAAGGCCCTCTGACTACACCTGTAGGTGAAGGTTTCACTTCGATTAACGTAACATTAAGAAAACAATTTCAATTATACGCAAATGTGCGCCCGGTTCTGTCTTTTAAAGGCACAAAAGCTCGTTACGAAGACATTGATATTATTACCATCCGTGAAAATACTGAAGGCATGTATTCTGGCTTAGGCCAAACAGTCTCTGAAGATGGCGCACAGGCAGAAGCAATGAGTTTGATCACGCGCGAAGGTGCAGAGCGCATTGTTGAATTTGCTTATGAAACCGCACGAAAAGAAGGTCGTAAAAAAGTTACTGCCGTTCATAAAGCCAATATCTTAAAATCAACTTCAGGTTTATTTTTAAAAGTAGCCCGTGAAGTTGGCGAACGCTATCCTGATATTGAATCAACTGAAATGATTGTTGATAACTGTTGTATGCAACTTGTGATGAACCCTGAACAGTTCGACGTAATTGTTACAACAAACCTGTTTGGTGATATTTTATCTGATTTATGTGCTGGCCTTGTAGGCGGTTTAGGTATGGCTCCTGGCGCTAACATTGGTAAAGATTGCGCTATTTTTGAAGCTGTACACGGCAGTGCTCCAGATATAGCAGGTAAAAACCTAGCAAACCCAACATCTGTTATTTTGGCAGCAATTCAAATGCTAGAATACCTAGAAATGAGCGATAAAGCAGAAGCTATCCGCAAAGCTATCACTGAAGTTATTGAAACAGGTGATCGTACAACTCGTGATTTAGGTGGTACTCATGGTACAACAGATTTCACCGATGCCTTGTTAGAGCGACTATAAGAAACAAACCATAAAAAAGGGGTCAGGTACAATTACTTATTGTACCTGACCCCTTTTTTTTGATCCTTTTATTATGTTTACGGTGGCGGTGAAAGTAATCTCGCATGCACCGTTATTTCTTCACGATCGTAGTATAAATGCTTTGCGTAAAGCTCATATTTTACTTGATGCTCAGAAAGCATATCTTTTATTAGCTGTAAGTCATCCTGTACTTGCTGATATCGCCCTTTCATGGGTAACTTTAAATTAAACATTGCTTCTTTGCAGTCGCCGCGTAATAACCATTCAGCCATTAATTTAGCTACTCGTTGCGGTTTTTCTATCATGTCACAGACGAGCCAATAAACATTTTGTTTAGCGGGTGTATATTTAAAGCCGTCAATCATTCGATGTTTGACTTGACCAGTATCCATCAAAGATTCCGCCATCGGCCCATTATCTATTGACGTTACCATCATACCGCGTCGAACAAGTTGATAGGTCCAGCCTCCCGGAGCAGCGCCTAAATCAACGGCATTCATACCAGACGTTAACCGCGTAGGCCATTCATCTTTTGGAATGAAGTATAAAAAAGCTTCGTCAAGTTTAAGTGTAGAGCGGCTTGGGGCTTGAGATGGAAACTTTAACCTAGGTATTCCCATTAAATGTGGTGAAGTGTTTGTGCCAAGTGAATAACCAAGGATCACTTCACTGCCACTAAAAAATAATGCATGTAAGACTGCCCCATCATGTTGACCTTTTGGAGCCAACATTTTTTTAGATCTTAGCCCTTGTCTTAGAGGTACACCAAGCTTTCTACAAAATTTAGATAGTGCTTTTCCATCGTTGGTATCAGGTGTTTCCATCCTAAGGTCAGCGTATTGCCATTCTTGACCCAAATGCTCAATTATTGCTTCTACTCGGTTATACTCAGGCAATTCGATAGTATCGGTTAATGACACAAACCACTGCCGAGCAAAGATTAGACGCTTCAAAGGGAGTTTAGCAATGAGTATTTCACCTTCATCAGCATTATTAAGATGAAAATATACAATACCTTGGTTTTTCTTTAATTGAAGATAACCATAAATTTCATTCCAAGCAGCTTTCTCTTGGATCTCAGCGCCACACTCTTTTTCAAAGCCTGGTCGACAATAAAGCACAATTGCAGTCATATTAATGTTTTCGAATATTAAGGTGAATGAGCACTGACAACCATGCCAATGATAATAAAATGCCACCGAATGGTGTTAGTTTGCCTATTAATTCACAGGCAAACAACACTTTCACGTATAAGCTTCCACTAAAAAGCAACATACCAAGTGATAATAATGTTGCAGTCAAAAAAGCCGCTTTCGGTTGTGTAGATTGCCAGAAAAAACAAACAGCCAATAGCGCGATAGTATGCAAAAACTGATAAAAATGCGCAATCTTTAACGTTGGCAGTAAATCGCCCTGATGTGACAACCAAGCGCCGAATAATACAGAATAAGCACCACTAAGGCTAACAAACACGATAAATAATTTACGCGCTTTATCTATTTTCATAAACGAACCTCTCAATGTGGTCTACAGCAGACTGTAGATTTTGTTCATGTGTATACCCTGACTTTACCCTTGGCTTTAAATCGTGATCACCATCAGGCAAAAATATCGTAGTGATATTTTCCGGTAACTCATAGCTTAATACTTCTTCTTTGTTGCCAAGTTTATCTCGATCACCTTGTAAAATAAGAATTGAATAATGATTATTTATTAACGGCTCTAATCGTAATTGTTCAATTTTATTAATAGGATGAAACGGGTAGCCAAGGCAAATTACTCCTCGTATTTCAGGATTACCTTTAGGGTTTTCTATTAATTCATTCGTCAGCGTTGCCGCAACACGTGATCCCATCGATTTACCCAGCAAAAATAAGGGTGCTGTAATGTGAAGTGTGCTGATAGCCTCCGCAAACCTCTCCAACAATTTGGGCATTCTATCTGGAGGATATTTTTTACCGTCAGATAAGCGTTTATCCATATAATGAAAATTAAAACGTGTGACACTAATATTTCGTTTATTTAACGCAGTAGTCATATTTTCCATAAACGTTGAATTCATATCAGCACCAGCACCATGAGCAAATAGAAAATGCGCTATAGGCTGTTCTACTAAACTTTCATTATAATTAAAACTCTTCATCTAACTCTTCTTCTTCGGCTACAGTTTCAAGTACCCAATCCCTAAAGGCAGCTATTTTGCCTAACTCTAATTGGTGCTCTCGACACACTAAATAAAATGCATTTTTACTGATCAAGCTATGTTCAACTGGTATCACAAGTCGACCTGCATCTAACTCGGGCTGCGCTAAAATACGTTGAGCTAAAGCGATACCCTGACCATGTACAGCCCCTTGCACAACCATGGCTGAATGGCTAAAAATGGGGCCATGATTAACATTAGTCCCTCTTATCCCGGCTTCTTTGAACCAGCGTTTCCAATCTCGCCTTGAGGTATCATGCAATAAAGTGTGATTAGTAAGATCTTGAATAGTACTCAATGGTTTTGGCCCATCAAGTAGCAATGGTGAACAAACAGGTATTAAATATTCCGTGTGCAATTTATCAGCATGAACGCCTGGCCACCGGCCTCTTCCGTAATAAATTGCCACATCAACATCTTCTGTTAATAAGCCATCAGGTTGGTCTACCGCTTTTATACGTACATCTATATCAGTATTGAGTAAATTAAACGTGTTTAGTCTTGGAACTAACCATTGAATGGCGAAGCTTGGTTGTAAACTAACCGTAATCGCTCCTTTAGCGCCCCTAACGAGTAACCGTTCTGTTGCATCTTGCAGAGAAGTAAACACATCTTTTATGTCTTGATAATATGCTTGCCCTTCCTCTGTTAATAGCAAAGCACGATTTTTTCGCATAAAAAGTTTTAATCCAAGATGCTCCTCTAGAGATTTTATTTGATGACTAATCGCAGCCTGAGTAACGAATAATTCCTCAGCAGCCCGAGTAAAACTCAACTGCCTAGCTGATGCTTCAAAGGCCCTTAAGGCATTGAGCGGCGGGATTCTTGTAGCCATTAACTCTCACTATTTAAATAAATAAAAATGATCGTTTTTTGAATAAATACTCTACTGATATCAAAAAACATTTTATCATTAGTTTTTCTAATGGATGACATTATAATTTGTCATTTTTCATTTGACCAGTTTTTACTTAATATACACACCATAGATGACGGACTACATCTTTTTACTACAGCCCAGACCAATGAGTGTAGCAGGCAATGAATGTACTCCCAAAACATTCACCGAGCAAAGAAAAGGTCCCTAATCATCTATTTGGATGTTTATTAATTAATATTAGGTGACAAATCATGAAAACTATCAACATATTCACAGCAGCACTGCTCTTAGTAGCAGGCAATGCAACAGCAACAAATATTGCGTTTGAAAAAGCACAACCCGTTAACACTGTTGAAATTACTTCACAAGCGCATGAAGATGTAAAAATATCAATGCAAACTTTAGTAACCGCTTTTGAAACAAACTTAGTAAAACCAATTACTGTTATTAAAACAGCTAAAAAAGCGACTAAGTCAGAGTTAATCGCAAAAAACGAAGTGATCGCTGAATAAGCGAAACTAAGCACTGTAAGCTTATTGAATACAAATTGCTGGAACCTCCCAACCTTCTAGCGCTCGTTGAGAATAGATCTCTAGCTATTTTCAATACGAGGAGTTAACTCCTCAAAATGCTCGCAAGCAAAAATTTAGGCGCCTTTATGGCGCCTTTTCTTTTTTAGTTCCCCATGCCTCACTGCACATAGCTCTGACGAATAAAACGGGTCACGAATAAAAGGGTCAGGTACATTTAGTAATTGTACCTGACCCTTTTATTCTTTTATTTACAAGTTAAGCTAGAATATCGGTACTATACACGCAAAACTTTGACTTTACGTTCATCAGCTCTATAGACCATGGTTTTGAGTTAACAATAAAATATATAATTGTTAAACTAACTGATATTTTTCAAGTAAATTTACTTTAACAAAAGGTACTAACGTGATTAGAGTTTCACTACTTATTTTTACGGTATTAATTTCTCTCCAATTGCACGCAGCAAATACTAAAGGGCAATATATTCAACCGAATAATTATTCTCCTAAAGTACGAATAGAAACCTCTATGGGTAATATCATTATCGAGCTTGACCGTATTAAAGCCAAAATTACCGTGGATAATTTTTTAGGATATGTAGCGCAAAAGAAATATGATAAAACGTTGGTTCACCGTGTCGAAGAAGGCTACCTGATCCAAGCTGGTGGGTTTAACACAGATTACTCTGAAGTTTTACCTAACGAGCCGATCTTCAACGAGTCTGGCAATGGGCTAAAAAATAAAGAAGGCACTATTGCCATGGCCAAACAACTGAATGATGCACACTCAGCAACCAACCAGTTCTTTATCAATCTCAACGATAACACCAATTTAGATCCAGGAAACTCATGGGGTTATGCCGTATTTGGTGAAGTCATTGAAGGTTACGACATCGTTGAAGCGATATCACAGCTAGAAGTTGGTTACAGCGATAAACTAGGCTACCCAACAGTACCTAAAAAAATGGTCTCCATTATTAGAATGACTATTCTTGAGGAAGAAAAACAAGATTAAGCTTAAGTGACTCTCAAAATTAAAAGAAATTAAAAGGGGTCAGGTAGATTTAGTCATTGTACCTGACCCCTTTTATCATGACCTTTTAATTTTTTTTCTGCTGCTATTTCTGTAGGAACTAATTAATATATAAACGTTGGTTTTTAACATCAATTATTGCAGACAACTTAGCTAAAGCGCTTACACCTATTAGGCCAGAAATCTCACCTTGCAGTGCCACAGGGTTAACTTGAGATAACAATCCACTAAAATCATCAACTAATAAAAGCGAGTCAATACTTCTACCTGCAATCATTATTATACTATGTTCAATCAAACCAATTTTTCTTATGTTACCGTTTTCTCCTACACCTTCCATCTGATTATCGTAAGAAATTTCACCAACATTGTGTTTGATTGCCATTTCTTTATCAATCATTACCTCTGTTGCTCCAGAGTCGATAAACATGTTCAATTTTATTTGATTAATCTCGATTTCGATAAAAGATAAACCAATCGCCGTAGTTTGAATGTGAGTGGCTGTATAACCTTTTAGTAACTGTTCATTTGGTAGATAAAGCTTTGCTTTTGAAACATCTAACAACAAACCAAATTTAGCCAAAATCTCTTGCCCTATTATGCCCTGTATTTCGTATTGGCTTAAACCTTGAAACATAGGGGACAAATCTTGCTCAACAAAGACAATTTCAGATTTAACTAAACCTCCAAGATCAACCTCATTTAATCTATATTTCAGCATTTCAAGAACGTGTTCTCCGGGAACGTAGCCTTGGATACTAGCTTCATTACTTAATGGTGTTAAAGACAATTTTTTAACAAGCTTTTTATCAATAACACTTGACGATGCGCCAGTATCGACAATAAATTTAGCCGTTTCCCCCTTTATAACCACGTCAACGATTAAATGACCAGAAGGTAGTAATTCTAATGCCGTCCCTTTTATTTTAGCGACTGCTTCAAAACTACAAAAATAGATAACAACGGAAATTAAACTAATTATTTTTATATTTATCATAAACATCCTTATTTTATCGTGCTTAATTTAGCATACAATATCTGCTTTAGTGGCAAAAAGCCCTTACTATTACGACAATTCAATTAATAGAAACTTATTTACTTAGTGTGAAGATTAATGACAATAACAGCAAAAGTCAGAGTGTATGGCCTAATCAGCTTAGTTTCAAAAGCTATTCAATGGCGGTAATTCAGTATATCTCTTCTAACCCAATTGTAAGCCTTGGAAACATCCCCGTGCACTGCAACCTAAAAAGAAGTATTGTTGAAACATATAGCGGCAGCGTCTATGTGCTTGAAGGCGTGGGAACAGTTGCAACGATTGACTTTCGTGATTTTGAGTTGCTGCGAATGGGTTTCAGCCCAAACCAGATCTCTCAATTAAATTCAGCTTTTAACGGAATGGTTCATTAAGACATTGATGCTTGAAAATTGAAACATTCCGCAAAATAAGAGCAATGACTCCAAGGCATTAAATTCAATTTAAAGGGTCATAGTATCGTGCCTGCATATAAATTAGAACGAACTACGATCCCACATACTTCCTCTTAGTACAAAGATTGGCTTCTTATAAATAATCTTCTATATCGAAATCGTTTAGCGGGTTTAATGTATTGACGGTTGCTTTAGGCCAAAGTTTCTTAGCAGCAGCTTCATTTGGGTACGGGTCGATCAACAGTACCTGGGTTATATTTTCACCACTTTCTTTCAAAAAATTGAGAAGTGCATAATCATATGCATTAAATGCAAAACCAAATAGTATAATTCTTTTACTATTTGATAATATTTGGTCTCCTAAGGCCCATACATTTGCTAGCTCTGGTGGTGGTGTTTTCTCTGGCGCAGGTGGAACAATAAGAGCCTTGCCTGCTCTACCGGGTTTCCCACTTGTATACTTGAATTCTGAATCCCAAGAAAGTGAGCCGTGCAGTTTAGCAAAAGGTATATTACCTGTTACATTTACATGTGCATTTTGCCAAGGAAATTGAGGATTTATACCTCTACCAAATAGTTGCTCTCCTTTAACTCCATAATTAAAGCCTTTAGTTCCTAAAGCACACTCGACTAAAGTATCGTAATTGCAAGTTAGTATTCCTAGTAAACCAAAGCTAGCTATAGAATTAATGAAATCCTTAATCTTAATTATTTGTTCATTTTCTCTAACAACTCGCTCATCGAACATAGCCGACGTATACGAACCTTGGATTCTAGTCATGAATGGTTCTGTTAGACGCCTATTCACATACCAAATAATTCGGCTACGCCTGTGTGATGACTTGTGCAAACACCAATAGATAAATTGCTCTTCCGTAGCAGTGAGGTTTTCGTTTTTCCACTTGCTCCAGTCACTTAGCAATAATTCTAGCTTTCTATTTTCCGTTTCATTTGTTGGTTCAATATCAAAATCAAACAGTTGGTTGACTAGTGGTAGATCAAATGCCCATTTAGAAAATCCTGCCCCCAAAAATAATGTAGTCACTAGCTTTTCACTTTTTTTGATGGCAATGATTTTTCTAGCCAATTGGAGTGAGATAAGTTCTTCAAAAACCAATCAATAAATGACTCAGAATATCTAGGTCTATCTGTATGATCGAAAAAAGTCGGTTTGCTTTTAACTTTATGCTTTTTCACTACCGCCCTAAACGAATAACTAGTAATACAATGAGTCGATTGCGCATCGTTTATTCTTTGAATTGCAGCTTTCTCATAAAAGGGATGTGTTAATTTAAGGTTTTTGGGTCGATCCACAAAAACAGTATGCGCCCCATCTGGGCCAGCACCAAAAGTTAAGTCACCATCTCCCGGTTTTTTAGTCAAGGCAAGCTTGTATTCAATGTTAATTGCGAAGCGGTTAGAGTCATGCTCTTGCTCAAGTTTCGTGAATTTCTTCAAAAACTTTATTACTTCATCAGTAGTTCTTTTACCGTATTCATCTTTTAGAATAGCCATATCTGGTTCAGGGCCATCAATCACTAAACTCAACATACCTACACTTTGATCAGAAAGAGGAGCATACCCCTCTTGATGAGCAAACTCTTCTTGATACAACAAAACTGATGATTGAAATAGCCTAGATAATTGAGGTTGAATCTCAGGTAAAAGTAAATGAACAGCATCGTTTCTCAAAGAAACTAGTTGATTTAAATTATCCTTATCAGCACTTTTAGAGGGGTATCGAAAGTTTATTGCTTGCCCAATTGGGATACTCCTTCCATTTTCTTCAAATAGTGAATCAAATCCTTGTGCCTTTAGTATCTGCGCTTTAAGTAAAAGTTCCCAAGCATTAGTCATCATAATGGCAAAGGCTTCAACTCTGTTTTCTAAGCTTGGTCGGTTATAAACTTCCAGAGCAACTGTAAAGGCATTTAGGCTTCTTTTAATTAGTTTTTGATATAGCTTTTCATCATCACTAAGTACTTTAGCTTGTGTGCTTTGGGAAGTTATTCTGAAGAAATCATCGTCACTTAAGGAAAGTAACCCTTGGCTGTACCAATAGGGCCTTTTGTTTTGAAATATGTACTTTCCCTTGAGGTTCTCACTAACAAATTTGCTAATGGAGTCTGATTTGTATCCAGTTTCAGCGGCAGCTTCAGCATACGTGAAGTGTGTTTTATTTTTCTCTTTTTCACGAAAAAAATTTAAAAGCTCACTTCTCTTATCCTTTTTTTTCATACTCATCCGTCCTTGTTATTATTCTACGGCTTACTTTGATGTTCACATAATAATTAAGTACTTAATAACATAAAATAAATCAGACAACACGGGCATGTGTGATTTCATGCCTCAATAATTGCCAAATGAGTCAATAGATAGCTTTGTAGAATATTCGGATACAACAGACCTAAATAGCTCTAATACCTCTACTTTAGAAACACCACCTGTAACTAGGTGAATTAGCTCATCGAAATCAAACTCAACAAAGTGATTTAACCTTGGATTCAATAAAACTCCGCGCTTCCATTCAATAGTGTTTTTTTCAATCGCCGATGCATAACTGAGCAACCAGTAAATTAATAATTGCCTGTAGTCATTAGAAGAGAAGCCTTTTGATGTACATTTAACTTCTATCAAGGAATCACCCGCAGAAAAATCACCAACGCCATTTGATATCCAGTCAAAGCCAAATATTTGAGGAGCGGTAACAATCTCATTGCCATTAGCTAGCATATGTAAACTTCTTGCCAAGTTATCTGAAGTTTTATCTATAATTGCCAATTCAGTGTCTGTTAACTGAGAAGGTATTTTTGCGTCAAAATATTTTGACTGCCTATTAATAGCAAGTTGAATACAATCCTCGATATTCACTGGGGAATGCGAAAGTGTCTGTTCAGCTCGCGCAAAAGCAATTTCAAATAACATGGCGGCATTGGTTTTAATGCAACGCATATCTTGAGGACTTATAGGTTCAATTCCAGCAAACGCTTGTGATTTTCTATTTAACAACCCAACTAGTCCCGGTAACAACCTAGGAAACAATATATCGCAAACTCCCGGAATATCTCTGGCAACCGTTCTAGGGTCTCGCATTGGAAGTCTTAAGAATCGCATGTTTCGGTCCAATGCTTAAATAAACTTCCAAAAGATGTTCCTGACTTAACCTCAATACCAACTGTCCAAGAAGTATCTGTAGTATTATTAACTTGATTTCTAAAGTGAAGCCCGTCATCACCAAATTTATGTGATGCCAACCATAGCATTCTTTGAACCTCTGCTCCTTGTGTGGACCACGTATTTCTGACAGAAATAAATGAAGGACGATCTTTCCAATGCCTCCAGCACTCTATACACTCTCTTTTGATCGTTTCATATTTGGTCTTCTTAAAAACTTCAGTAGTTACGAAAACGCTTCTGGCTTCAGTCTTCTTAAATCTAATTGCTCTTAGAAAATGTAAACAGTTTGACTCTGGTAAAAGTAGATGTTTAGAATGTGAAATTACCTCATCTAAACAAGTATCTAACATGGCATGTATAGATACAAAATCTGAATCACTTCTAAGGGCAATAACTCCTCTCATAATGGTAGGCCAAGATGCCCTAAAAGCATTTAAGTTTTGAACAGAAAGCAAAGTTCTACATAATTGAAGCGCTGTAATCGGTTCTTGTAATTTTAAAGTTCTACTAATTTGGGAAACCAAGTATGCATCTGGTTGGCTTTTACTCGTTTCAGCCGCTAACAACGCTTGGAGATCTATCTCTTTTACTGTTTGTTGTAAGTCTTCATAGTCCTGATGAGGATCATCTGTATAAGGATCAAAATATAAATCTATCTCTTTCAGCTTACTTGCTTGGTCATCACTTGCAAATAACTGTGCAGTTACAAAATCTTTATAATGCTTTGAGCTAAGTAGAGTTGTTTTACTTCTGTTTAGCGAAAGTCCATAATCAGCTAAAACATTGGAAAGTATCGAGAGTGCTTCGTAAGCTTTAGCTTGACTATCTGCAATCAGAGTAAAATCGTCAACATATCTATGCCAAATAATTCCATTTTGACTAAGTAGTGAGTCTATTGATGTCATTAAAAGCTCTGCTAAAACTCTTGCACATTGCCCACCAACAGGAAGGCCGAAAGAACGACCGGAACTTAATTGATTCAAAATACGATCTATTTGAGTACCGACTGTATTACTTTCTTCAAATAGATCATCGATACAATTTTCAACTCTGTGGTGATAAATGTGTTCGTAAAAACTAGAAATGTCAGTTTGAATTACAACTGCATTAGGAGAATCTAATAGTGACTCGCCTAGAGTAGCTTCTTTATATGCTCTCCATGATTTACTTCTGTCGAAAAATTCGACCATATCCGCTGCATATCTATATGAATGCGCCCTAGAACTTCTATAAGGCTCATTAGCTTCTGCAATTGCTATAGCTAAACCATTTAAATAAATATTCCAAAAAGGGTGTATCTTGGTGGATGTTCTGAATCCATAAGCCCCTGTAGGTGTCAAGAGCCTTTCGTGAAAGATTTGGAGCGAATTTAATTGCTTTGCTGCACTTTTTTTACCGCTTTTGTTTAACCTTTCAAAATATTCAAAAGCAATTTTTGCTAACTGTTCTGACTTTTTAGCAATGAATCGATTATCCATATTAAATGGCAAAGTATCATTGTCTCCGTGCTTACCAATCTCTTCAGCAGCTCGTTGAAAATGTTCTAACTTTATAACTTGCACAATTCACCATCCTTGATTAGTTTTTATAAATTCATTTGCATTAAATTTAACTAATTTTGTTAAATTAAGATACTAATTTTCTTATTGAAACAACCCACTCACACCTTCAGCAGAAGGATGCGTTGCTTCATAAACTTCAGACAACTTCCCCGGCACATAGCGTTTGCCATTGTTAGCCAGAAACAGTGCCTTTCCAGATCCGATGAAGGCAAACATTATGCGAATCTTTCCAATATAAAAAGCTAGCCACTCGCATCCTCGTAGACTAATTGGCACCAAACGATCTTTCTTAACTTTGCCGTGAACGCGAACCAACCTGCTGCTGATGTAAAGAATAGACTATGTACACGTCATAATAAAAAAGGTGAGCGCTAGGCTCACCTTTTCAAGATTTTATCAGTCACAAACTATATTCGACTCACAAACTACAAAAATAAAGTCACAGACTTTATTAGAGTACGACAACAACTAACAATTAATCTTTATACGTATCCACACTAGGGCAACTACAAATTAGGTTACGGTCACCGTATACATCATCAATGCGGTTTACCGTTGGCCAGAATTTATTTGCCGCTGCCGCTGGTACAGGGAATACAGCTTCTGCTGTTGTGTAGGCTCTACCCCATGACGCGTCTGTAATATCGGCTAAGGTATGTGGTGCGTTGTGAAGCGGGTTATCTTCAAGTGTCCATTCACCCTGCTCTACTTTACGTATTTCATCACGAATGCATACCATAGCTTCAATGAAGCGGTCTAATTCAGGTTTTGCTTCTGATTCAGTTGGTTCAATCATCAACGTGCCTGCCACTGGGAAAGACATGGTTGGTGAATGAAAGCCGTAATCTTGTAGACGTTTAGCTACGTCCATTTCTGTAATACCAGACGAATCTTTTAATGGGCGTAAGTCAACAATACATTCGTGAGCTACGCGGCCGTTAGCGCCGGTATACAGTATCGAGTAATGCTCGCTTAACTTCTTCGCTAGGTAGTTTGCATTAGTGATGGCAAATTTTGTTGAATCTGTTACACCTTTCTTACCTAATAAAGCAATGTATAGGTAAGAGATACATAAAATGCCTGCACTACCAAATGGTGCAGCTGAAACCGCGCCATTACCTTTTGTGGTTTCATTAACGGTAATAAGTGAATGATCAGGTAGAAACGGTGCCAAGTGTGATTTAACACCTATTGGTCCCATACCTGGGCCGCCGCCGCCATGTGGAATTGCAAAGGTTTTGTGTAAATTTAAGTGCGAAACATCAGCGCCAATAAAACCTGGTGAAGTTAAACCAACTTGTGCATTCATGTTTGCGCCATCTAAATAAACTTGGCCGCCGTTGTCATGAACAATGTTACAAATTTCACGTATTGTTGTCTCATATACACCATGTGTTGATGGGTATGTGATCATGATACATGATAAGTTGTCACGCATTTCTGTTGCTTTGGCTGTTAAGTCAGCCATGTCAACGTTACCGTTTTTATCGCAATCTACTACTACAACCTTCATACCAACCATTTGCGCTGACGCGGGGTTAGTTCCGTGTGCAGAAGATGGAATTAAACAAATATTTCTGTGCGCATCACCACGACTTTCATGGTATTTATGAATAGCAATAAGACCTGCATACTCACCTTGTGCGCCAGAGTTCGGTTGCATTGAAATGTTATCATAGCCTGTTAATTCAACTAACCAGTCGCCTAGTTCGTTGATCATCTCAATATAGCCTTGCGCTTGGTCTATCGGTGCAAACGGATGCATATTCGCAAATTCAGGCCATGACACAGGGATCATCTGCGCTGTTGCGTTTAATTTCATGGTACAAGAACCTAATGAAATCATTGAATGATTGAGCGCTAAATCTTTGTTTTCTAATTTTTTAATATAGCGAAGCATTTCAGTTTCACTATGGTGCGAGTTAAAAACAGGGTGCGTTAAAATGTCTGACTCGCGTACTAATTCAGCAGGAATTGATTGATAATCAGTACTTAAAATTTCTGCATCTAATGCTGCTACGTCTAAACCATGACCTTCGCCAAGTAGCACATCAAATAAAGTAGTAATGTCTTCACGTGTTGTTGTCTCATCAAGAGATATACTCACTTGGCCAGCAACATCTGTGCGTAAGTTAACATCAGCTGCTAGTGCACGCGCTACAACATCTTCTTTGTTATCAAGGTTAAATGTTAACGTATCGAAATAATTAGCATGAAGTGCTTTTAAGCCTTTTGACGCAGTACCTACGTTTAAAATATCCGCAAAGCGATGGATACGGCTAGCAATTGTTTTTAACCCTTTAGGGCCATGATATACCGCATAAAATGCTGCCATGTTGGCAAGTAGCACCTGTGCTGTACAAATGTTTGAATTGGCTTTTTCACGACGAATATGTTGTTCACGTGTTTGCATTGCCATACGAAGTGCGTTGTTACCACGCGTATCTTTTGACACACCAATAATACGACCAGGCATAGAACGCTTGTATTTATCACTCGTTGTGAAAAATGCAGCGTGAGGTCCACCATAGCCCATTGGCACACCAAAACGTTGGCTTGAACCAATTACCACATCAGCGCCTAATTCACCTGGTGCTTTAAGTAACACTAAGCTCATGATATCAGCCGCAACGGCTACAATGCCCTTTTTCTCATGAACGCTTTCAATAAGGGTTGAAATATCACGTACTTCGCCCGTTGCACTTGGGTATTGTAAAAGTGCACCAAATACATCATGTTCACTTACGCTGTCTGCTGGTGCCACGATAATGTCGAAACCAAACATTTCTGCTCGCTGTTTAACAACGTCAATGGTTTGTGGGTAAACTTCTTCTGCAACGAAAAATTGGTTTGATTTTTTATTTTTTGATACACGTTTAGCAAGAGCCATGGCCTCTGCAGCAGCTGTACCTTCATCAAGTAATGACGCTGATGCTAAATCTAAACCGGTAAGGTCTAAACACATTTGTTGGTAATTTAATAATGACTCTAAACGACCTTGGGCGATTTCAGGCTGGTAAGGCGTGTAAGCGGTATACCATCCTGGATTTTCTAATACATTACGTAAAATAACATTAGGTGTTAATGTGCCGTAATAGCCTAAACCAATATACGTTTTGTTTACTTTATTTTTATTGGCAACGGTTTTTAAATCGCTAAGCGCTTTTACTTCCGTTTTACTTTCTTCTATAGCCGGTAAGTCAGCTAGGCGAATGTCGCTAGGAACAATTTCGTCAATTAATGCATCAACTGATTCTGCACCAATTTCGTTTAACATCGCCTGAGCTTGTACTTCGTCAGGGCCAATATGGCGACGAATAAAGTCTTGCGTTTGTTCTAGATCTTTCAACGTAATGTTGTTTTGAGAGTGAGTAGTCATAAAACGGCTTACCTAAATAAGAAAAGTAAGTAAAAAATAAAGAAAGCCCCAAACTTATTTTCAGTGAGAGGCTTAATCTGTTGACTATTTTAAACTGCTTAAAATAGCGAAAATATTGTTATTGATTTACCAACAACAAGTCTTTAGTTAACAAAACCTGTGTTCAAACAAAAATGCTTAAAACAGATTAAAGTAACTAAATTAATCTTCGTCGATTGAGTTTTCGTAACCTTCAGCATCAAGAAGGTTTTCTAACTCGCTTGCATCGTCAAGTTTGATTTTAAACATCCAACCGTCGCCAAACGCGTCAGAGTTTACAAGTTCAGGAGAATCTTCTAATTCTTCGTTAACGGCAAGCACTTCACCTGATACAGGCGCATAAATATCTGATGCAGCTTTTACTGATTCAGCTACCGCAACATCATCACCAGTGCTAACGCTTTCGCCTACTTCTGGCAATTCAACAAATACCATATCGCCAAGTAATTCTTGCGCATGCTCTGTAATACCAATAGTAACAGTACCGTCACCTTCATTGCGTACCCATTCATGCGACGTTGCATATTTTAATTCTGAAGGAATGTTGCTCATTTTTTTAGTTCCTAATATGTCTGTAATTGTTATATATCTGTTCGACTACTCAGTCTATTTAAGACTATAGAGTAGCATAAAAATTTAATCTAATTGGCTTTTGCCGTTACGAACAAAGCTTGGTTTAACCACTTTTACGCTCACTAACTTTTTGCGCATTTCTACTTCAACAACATCACCAACTTTTACGCTGCGAGGAACGCGCGCCATAGCAATAGAATGTTGTAATGTTGGAGAAAATGTACCTGACGTGATAACGCCTTCGCCGGCTTCGGTTACTACTTTAAGGCCAGTGCGTAACACACCTTTTTCTGTCATCACTAAACCAACTAATTTCGGTTGATCACCAGCTTCACGTTGTGCCGCTAATACATCACGACCAATAAAGTTGCGCTCTGATGGCTCCCATGAAATTGTCCATGCCATGTTTGCTGCTAATGGAGATACTGTCTCGTCCATATCTAAGCCATATAGGTTCATGCCTGCTTCTAAACGCAATGTGTCACGTGCACCTAAACCACAAGGAGCTACGCCTGCATCTACAAGTTGTTGCCATAAGTCAGCCGTTGCAGCTTCTGGCACTACAATTTCATAACCACTTTCGCCAGTGTAACCTGTCGTTGCAATAAATAAATCACCCGCCTGAACACCAAAGAATGGTTTCATGCCCTCAATTGCTTGATTTTGTTCAGTTGATAAAATTGAAGCCACTTTCGCTTTTGCTTCTGGCCCTTGTACTGCAATCATGCCGTATTCAGGACGTTCGGTAATGGTAATATCAAAACCAGTAGCTTGTTTTGTCATCCAGGCTAAATCTTTCTCACGTGTCGCTGAGTTAACCACTAAACGGTAATCAGTGCTCGTAAAGTGATAAATGATCAAATCATCAATGACACCACCTTCATCGTTACACATACCGGTATATAGCGCTTTGCCCGCTACTTCAAGTTTTGCAACATCGTTTATCACTAAACGTTGCAAGTATGCTTTTGCATCAGCACCTTGAATATCAACAATTGTCATGTGAGATACATCAAACATACCCGCATCTTTTCGTACTGCGTGGTGTTCTTCAATTTGAGAACCATAGTTGATTGGCATTTCCCAACCGTGAAAATCAACCATTTTTGCGCCTGCTTCAAGGTGCTTAGCATGTAATACCGTTTTATTGGTCATGTTTATCTTCCAATTGTTGCTTGCTGTATAACCATTATGCTTAAAAAATAGCATAGGTGTTTTATCAAAATTTGCGCGCAATTATAGCGATCGGTTAACAGGTATTCAACAAATAAAGGGAGGTTAATCAAATAAAAAACCACTTTAACATCATAATCAATATTAAATTTCTAGTACCGTAACAATTAAAAATTAAATTCTATTTATAGCGTTCTAAACAGGATTGTTCTGATTTAAATTCATAGGTATTCTAATCAAACAAAATTCCATTCATCTGCTATGATGAATTTAAGCAACAACTGTATGAAATAAAGAGTAAAAAATTGAGTCGATATAATCCACAACAATTAATATCAAACGCCACAATTGGCGACACCGTTGACTTAAAACAAATATGCCGATCACTAAATTTAACCTTAAAAATTACCCCTGAACTGAGCGATCTTTGCCGTATCGCTGTTGATAAAGAACAAAAAGTGGTTATTCAATTGAATGCAAGTATTGATAAACGCACTAAATTTACCTTTGTCGCAATTGCAGCCGCTGAATATTTAATTAACAGTGCAAGAATTAATGACACTGGTGTGACTTACGATATTTTTTTTCTAAGAGATATTCATGCAAATAGAGCAACTAATTTGATCATGCTAGCCACGCGATTAGCGATTCCTGAACATATTATTGAAAAAATAGTCGATGCCAGTGAAGTACAATTTGTTAAACAACCTGAAAATGAAAAGTTCGATATTGACGACTACATTAGACAAAGTGATTATTTGCCCGATTTTATTCGCAGCGTGATCAAACAAAGCTCTTCTTCATTTTTGGTAAATACTGTCAATGCTCGATAAGCAACCATTATCACTAATTTTTCATAAGATGAGGTAAGTGGCCATTATTGCCCATCGCTTGCTTTATTAATGACGCTTTCATCGGTTTTAGTTTATTTAGCACAGACAGCCCCATACCGCGTGCCAAGGCAATAGGTACTTGTTGTGGGGCAAATGCTTGTTTGATCCCTTCCATTGCCGCAATCATGTCTATTGCATCAGCTTTACGCCAGCGCTGATACTGACTAAGTAATTTAGAACAATTAACAGACGTTGAACCTTCAGCCAACAATTGCGCTAACGCTGCCGCGTCTTTCAAGCCTAAATTAACCCCTTGACCGGCTAGCGGGTGAATAGTATGTGCCGCGTCTCCTACTAGTACAAAGCGTTCGCTAACAAACTGTTGTGCATAACGCATTCTTAACGGAAATGCTTGACGCTTACTTTGCAACGAAACAACTCCTAGCTTTCCATCACTCACAGCTGTTAGTGCTTGATTAAAGGCTTGTTCATCTAGTTGTGTTAATCGGTTTGCTTGCTCTGGACTAGTAGACCACACAATAGAACAGAGGTTATTACCATCACTTTGCAGGGGTAAAAAAGCCAGCGGCCCAGTAGGCAAAAATACTTGCCATGCCGTATTTTGATGACCTTGCTCGCATGCAACGGTCGCAACAATAGCATGATGGTCGTAATCTCGAAACGTCAAAGGAATTTTGGCTTGTGCTCTCACCCAAGAGTTTGCACCATCGGCACCAATGACTAAGTTAGCCATAATTGGTGCTTGGCTAGCAAATGTGGCAAATACTTCAGTTTCACCTTGAGTAATATGGGTAAGTTTCTCTTCAGTAAAAAACGCAATGCCATTATCTTGCTGTGCTTTTTGCCATAGCGCTGAGCGTACAATATTGTTCTCAATAATCCAGCCAAGCTGGCCACTATGATCACGAGTACTGATATCTTGCAGGTTAAAATCAAGCTGACCAAATCCACCACTGTCCCAAATATGCATTGCTTGGTAGGGTTGATGTCTTAATGTCGTTATTTGATGCCAAACACCTAAATGTTCGAATAACTGTTTACTTGCGGCATTTATAGCACTCACTCGAATATCAGGTGTTTCTGTAATATTCGGCACATTTTGCGTATCCACAATCGCGACGGTTAACGCACTTAAATGGCGTATCGCGAGTGCAGTAGCTAACCCCACCATGCCACCACCAACAATTAATACATCAAACTTTTGCATAATTTTATCAACCTATGAATGATTAAGCAGTAATCATCCTAATTCGACTATTAACACTTCGACTAATAGCCCATTGTTTTGCTAACAAAGCTATTTTTTAAGCTTTGACAATAATTTAACACTTTAAGGCCAACATTACGCCCAACAATAAGTGGCGCGTGTTTATTGGAAAAAAGTGTAACTAGCGAATCTGTTAAACCAATAATTTGCTGATGATCTTTAGAACGCTTAACCGCATACTGGCTTAGCTTTGAAAACGTCGCAATATCTTCATTTTTAACTAATTGTTCAGCAATCATATCAGCCAATTCACTAACATCGCGTAACCCTAAGTTGAATCCTTGGCCAGCAATAGGATGAATAGTATGTGACGCATTACCCACTAAAACCATACGGTGAAACACTTGTTCATTAGCTTTGACTAAATCAAGTGGGTAGCTTTCGCGCTTTCCTACGTGTTCAACACTACCTAACCAATGACCAAACGTTTGGTTTAATTGCTCAGCAAAACCTTCGTTAGGTAATTGCGATAAATAATCTGCATGCTCTGGGGTTGTGGTCCAAACAAGTGAACATTTTTGACCGTTATTATCTTGGTCAGTTAAAGGGAGAATCGCTAAAGGACCATGTTCAGTAAATCGTTCATAGGCAATATGCTGATGTGGTTTTTCAAACCGAACGTTCGCGATAATTGCTGTTTGCTGATAACTTTTCGTTACGACATCAATATTTGCAAATTTGCGGCATTTCGATTGGCCACCATCACAGCCTAATATTAATGCGGCCTGTAATAATTGCTGATCATCTAGTTGTACATCTACATGAGTAGAATGCCAGTGAATATTCTCAACTTTATTTGGTGCAAACCAAGAAACATTCTCAGCGTTTCCCAACGCCTTAACTAGCCCTTCTCCAAGTGTTGCCATTTCAATAACATAGCCTAATGCGTTAACCTGGTGTTCATGCGCATAAATACGGGCTTTACCATAATGACCGTGATCAGAAATATGAATAGTATCGATGGCAGCGGCTTGTGATTGTATTGCTTGCCACACATCCAAGGTTTTTAAATAGCTAGCACTACCGTGCGAAAGCGCCAATACGCGTGAATCAAAGTGTAATGCCGATTTTTCTTGATTTGAATTCGTATGAACATCACTTGCTTCAATAATCGCAATCGTAAGTGGTTTTCCTGATGGTGTTTTTAACCTTGATAATGCTAACGCAGACAAGCAGCCTGCTAAGCCGCCGCCCACAATCAATACATCAACTTGTTGTTTATTATTTACCACGAATAATTCCGTTACGAATTTGCTTACTGAATATGGTGTTTTTGCTTAACGTTTAGCGTTTTGCATTGTACGTTCAATGTCATCAACACTTTTTGGCACCTGCTCACTTAAATTTTCAAAACCTTGCTCAGTCACGACAATATTATCTTCAATGCGAATACCAAGGCCGCGCCACTTTTGGTCAACGTTTTGATCACCAGCAGGAATATACAAGCCCGGTTCAATCGTCATCACCATACCAGGCTGAAACGAGCGTGTTTGGCGTTTATCTTTCATCTGATAATCACCTACATCGTGCACATCTAACCCTAGCCAATGCCCTAAACCATGAATAAAATATTGTTTACAGGCTTTATCAGCGATCAATTGTGATAAATCGCCTTTTAAGATACCTAAGTTAAGCAAACCTTCGGTGAGAATGTGCTGACAAATATCATTTAACTGGCCCAAATTCGCGCCAGGTTTAATAGCATTAATTGCCGCCATTTGTGCATCAAGCACCAGTTGATAAAGCGTTCTCTGTTCAGGAGTAAACTTTCCATTAATAGGGAATGTTCGGGTAATATCAGCCGCATAACCGGCCAGTTCACCGCCAGCATCAATTAATAACAAATCACCGTCTTTTAACATGCCGCTATTATCGGTGTAGTGCAAAGTATTCGCATTGTTTCCACCAGCAACAATTGAATTATAAGCCGCAAAACGCGCACCATTACGAGCAAACTCATGTAACAGCTCAGCTTCTATTTGGTATTCAAACATACCTACTTGAGTTTTCTCCATCGCGCGTAGATGCGCTCCACCACTGATGATGCTCACTTTACGCATGACATCAAGCTCAGCATCGCTTTTGATAAGGCGTAATTCCTCAATGATAGGCTGGCAATTTACCAAAGAGTTGGGCGCACTAATGCCTTGGCGCACCTTGGCTTTCACTTGTGCTAACCAAGTATAAACTTGATCATCATGTTGAGGGTTATGCCCTTGACAGTAGCAAAGCGAATGTTTGTTCGCTAAAGCATCTTCAACAACACTGTCTATATCATCTAAACTGTACGCGGTATCAAAACCAAATTGCTCTTTTGCTACTTCGCAACCAATACGCTTGCCATGCCAAACTTCGGCAAATGGGTCTTTAGCTAAACAAAATAAAGTGGATGACACGCTACCGTTTACTTTTTCAATCATTAATACCGCATCAGGCTCAGGAAAGCCTGTTAAATAAAAAAATGATTTATCTTGGCAAAACAAATACTCCGTATCATTACTACGTGTAACTTCTTGTCCTGCAAACACTAAAGTAATTGAGTTATCAGGCAGTTGCTCAGCAAATAAGGCTCTACGTGCCTTAAATTCACTTGTTGGCATTAAGGTGTGCTTCATGATTAATGTACAGTTTCTGAGGTATCTTTAGGTTCCGGTGGTGTACCTAATTCAGTAAAACATAATAGAGCAGAAATTCGAACGTATTCTGATATTTCAAAATACGCTTGCTCTGTAGCTTCATCTTCATCTATTTCGTCTGATAAATTAGCAATTTCAGCAAAATCATTGAGTACTTCTTTCACATCGTCAGATAACACTGCGTTACTTTTTTGCTGTAACCCAAAGCCCAAATTAAACCCTTGCACCCATGCACTTAATGCAAAACCACGTTCGCGCATTGAATCGTCATCGTCGGGCAACATGGGGGTGAACCCGTAAGTATCATCAAGCAAACTTTGCCATACATTACTAAAAATAAGTTTTAATGTAATGCGAACAGCACCAGATAACGACTCGCCATTGTTATACATATCTTCGATTAATGTCGTGTAATCGTTACTTTCAAAAGAATAACCACCACAAATAAGGCCCGTTAACATTCCATGCAATTCAGAGGCATGTAGTTCTGCACTTTCAGCAGTAATAGTGGCTTGCGTACTTGCAAAGTCCAAAGAGTTATTGAGTGACATATAAAAATTTCCAAAACTAATTGCTTAATATCGTAACATTGCCGTGGCTTGTAAGCTAGCATGGGCATGCCTTTGTACGATGTTTTTTTCATGAATAAAGCTTACATTTAGCACTAAAATTGCTGTTCTTAATGCAACGCTATATTGGAATAATAGAAAGACAAGATAACTGCTTGCATCTGTGATCGCCGACCGTTATAGTTTGCAATCACGTTGTAGTTTAAATTGTTTATTAAACAATCAACTAGCTAATTTTACTGACAATAATTAATAGAAGTGCCTCGATGAGTCAACATAACGTCACCATTGAAGTGGCAGGACGCCGCTTAAAGATTGCTTGCCCGCAAGGTCAAGAGTCTGCGTTGTTGCAGGCAGCAAATGAATTAAATAGTCGGTTAGAAACTGATAAAAGCAACGTTAAGGTTATTAAAACGGCTGAACAAGCCATGTTAATGGCATCGTTAAACTTAGCAAACGATTATTTAGAGCAGCAACAAGCCTTTAAAGCTGAAAAACAGCAACTTGAAAGTAAAATAGACCTATTACAACAAACTATTGAACAAGCCGTTCATCGACAAGAAAAACAAGCCTAACCAACACACGGTGCAATGGATATGCATAAACGAAAAGCGCTAATCTTGCTGTTTGTTATCGTTGTCGGACTATTTGTTGTTTATTTTAGCTCGATTACATCCTCAATAACATCAATACCCGACTCGCCAGCTACGGCAAAGAGCGAAATACCGAAAGGTAACACGTCGAACCTAACGTCAGATAAAGTTGAAGATATACCTCTGCGCGCTCACTCTCCCGTTCAAATAGCATCTATTCAAGGTAGTGATGCGTTACCGGATGATTATATAAAAGAATGTAGCAACGAATCCATTAAAAAAAAGCAAAAGAAATTAGACAAAAAATTAAATACCTACCTTAAGGTTATTGAGCAAAGTGATATTCATGACGATCAGCTGAGTTATCTGTTGTTAAATAAAAGCAAAAGAAATATAAAAAGAGTGGAGCGCCTTAAAAAACTATTTAATATTATGCCAACCTCTCCTACCATTATAAAAAATATTCTAGCAGAGTGCCTGCGTAATTCAGACGACTCATTGTGTAATAACGCTATTTATGAAAAAGCTGAAACTATAGGAGGAAAATACGCGTCTGTTTTAATGCAGCTAGCCGCATTAAGGTATCAGCAAGAAGATTTCAGTAAAAGCAAACAGCTTTTAAGAAAAGCGATTAACCGCACAACGTATAATGAACCACCCTATGAATTTAAAACGCTGATCGATAATAACCTATTGTTACACGGCAGTTTTACCGATTTAGAGCGATTATTGCTAACAGCGTTCCAAAACCCCTCATCGAGTATTTACCCAATAATTGAACTCTGCGAAAATGCCATCACTGACGATAAAGAGTATGTAGATTTATGCTTGTCAGCAGGTAAATTAGTAGAAAAAACTGCTGATACGCATATAAATAATATATTAGGCATAGCGCTACAAATTAACGTATATAAAAAAATATCAGAACAAAATGGAGTAACGAAGTTACAAAAGGAATTTAAAGAACAGAATGCGTTTTTTCAAAATCAAGAGTTTATCAAAGCAACAATGCTCGCGTTTCATGATGAAGATTTGTTACGTGATTGGCTTTTCATGATGGAGCAAGGTACAGAGAAACTAGCGGCGGAAGCGCTAATTAAAGACGCCAAATTACTGTCTAAAAACCCTGATTACGACCCTTGTTCAATTGAACAAGAATAGAAATTGCTTAACTGATAAGCAGTTAGCTTACTCACTAACCAATTAAACCAATTCGCTTCGAAAAAACTTAAAGCTATCGGCTATTTTCGCTATACTAAGGCTTAAGTCTTCTGGGGTGTTAGTGTGCGAACTATGTCCCTGAGCCGATAAGTTTTACCTAAGGGAGTTAAGTAGTATCTATTGTGCAAGCCCAACGCGTATTGGGAAGCCTACGGATATTGCACGATTCCCGCCCTGAACACACGGTGTTCAGGACTAATGTTGGCCACTGCATTCTGGAAGCTTTATTCTTAATACTGTTATTCTTTACATTTCACGAAAAAATCCCTATAACAGCACTGTTAGCCATTGTTTTAAGTGTTCAAATTGCAAACTCAATCAAATAACTCTCCTATTGGTATATTCGACTCTGGCATCGGTGGCTTATCGATTGCTAAATGCATTACTGAACAGTTACCACGCGAAAATTTGATTTACGTGGCTGATTCAAAATTTGCTCCTTATGGTGAGCAGCCGCTTGATAAGATTATTGAACGCGTTAATACCATTGCACAGTGGTTTATCGAACAACACTGTAAAGCCATAGTTGTTGCATGTAACACCGCAACAGTCAATGCTATTGATCAACTACGAGCAAAAGTGTCCATCCCCATTATTGGTGTTGAACCTGCCATTAAGCCAGCAGCCGCATTAAGTAAGAATAAAAAAGTTGGCGTGCTGGTAACCAGTGCTACGGCTGAAAATCCACGCTTTTTATCATTGATTAATCAGCACAAAAATGGCGCTAGCATTTTTGTTCAACCCTGTCCTGGTTTGGTCAACATGATAGAAACAGGTCAACAAGATAGTCACGAGTGTTTTGCGTTATTAACACAATTTCTATCGCCATTATTAGCTAATAATATTGATCAACTCGTTCTCGGCTGTACACATTACCCTTTTGTCAGTAAACAAATTAAACACATTGTAGGTAACAACGTTCATCTTCTAGAAACAGCACAACCGGTAACAGAGCAACTATCAAGACAGTTAAAGAAAAATAAAATAGTAAATTTATCAAATGGTTGTGGTAAATCCTTATTTTATAGCAATCATCATAATACAAATCATGACCAACTTTTATCGACACTTTGGTCCACACAATTACGCTTTACTTCATTTATATAACTAAAGAATTTAAGCCATTTAGACGTCTAGGCGTAAAAAAGTAGAAAATAATTTTTACTGAGGTTACAATGCGCCTATAAGTTGACTGATTGTCCATTAATTGAATTGTTGAGGGTTTATGTCTAGACATTATTTTACATCTGAATCTGTTTCAGAAGGTCATCCTGATAAAATTGCTGACCAAATTTCAGACGCTGTATTAGATGCCATTATTGCCAAAGATAAGCATGCACGCGTTGCCTGTGAAACGATGGTTAAAACAGGTGTTGCGATAATTTCTGGTGAAATTTCAACCTCTGCATGGGTAGATTTAGAAGACCTTACACGTAAAGTTATCTGCGATATTGGCTATACCTCATCTGATGTTGGTTTTGATGGTGAAACATGTGGCATTATGAACCTTATAGGTCAACAATCAACTGAAATTGCCCAAGGTGTTGATCGTGTAAAACCAGAAGATCAAGGTGCTGGTGATCAAGGTCTCATGTTTGGTTATGCAACAAATGAAACCGAAACATTAATGCCTGCACCTCTTTATTATTCGCACCGATTAGTTGAACGACAAGCTGAGCTTAGAAAGTCTGGCGTATTACCATGGTTACGTCCTGATGCTAAATCACAAGTTACCTTTGTGTATGAAAACGATAAACCCGTTGCAATTGATGCTGTCGTCTTATCTACTCAGCATAACCCAGAAATTTCGCAGGAAGACCTACACGAAGCAGTGATGGAAAACATCATTAAAGCGGTTTTACCTGCTGAATGGTTAACAGAGGAAACAAAGTATTTTATTAATCCAACGGGCCGTTTCGTTATTGGTGGTCCTGTAGGTGATTGTGGCTTAACTGGTCGTAAAATTATTGTTGATACCTATGGCGGCATGGCGCGCCATGGTGGCGGTGCATTCTCTGGTAAAGATCCATCAAAGGTTGATCGCAGTGCCGCATACGCTGGTCGTTATGTAGCTAAGAACATTGTAGCTGCAGGCTTGGCAGATCGTTGTGAAATTCAAGTGTCTTACGCCATTGGGGTGGCAGAGCCAACGTCAATTTCTATTGATACTTTTGGTACCGGTAAAGTTGCTGAACAAACATTAATTAAACTTGTTCGTGAACATTTTGATTTACGCCCTTACGGCATTACCAAAATGTTAGACCTGTTACACCCAATGTATCAACAAACAGCCGCATACGGTCACTTTGGCCGAGAACCTTATGAAATGACGGTTGATGGTGAAACGTTTACTGCTTTTACTTGGGAAAAAACAGATAAAGCCCAAGCACTAAAAGCCGCCGCAGGTATATAACCTAAAAATAATAAAAGGGGTCAGGTACAATTATTTATCTTAATAATTGTACCTGACCCCTTTTATGTTTTACTTACTTTGGGCTTGTGCCTTTTTAGCCGCTAGTTTTTCTTTTCGACGTTGCTCTATTACGTCTTTTATCTCACCGCCAATATGAGTTTCGCCTCGCGCTTTCGCTAAATTAATTTGTTTTTCTCGCTCAGCAAATCGCTCACGCTGATCAGCGGTATATTTATCAATGCATTTCGGGCAACTTACACCTTTTACATAGTGCTCACTTTGCTTTTCTTCTTCAGTGATAGGGTAACGACAAGCAAAACATTGGTCATATTGACCTTGTTCTAAACCGTGAGTAACCGCAACTCGTCCATCAAAAACAAAACAGTCACCTTGCCATTTAGACTCTTGCTCTGGTACTTCTTCTAGGTATTTTAAAATACCACCTTCAAGATGATACACGTCATCAAACCCTTGCTCTTTAAGGTAAGCCGTAGACTTTTCACAACGAATACCGCCAGTACAAAACATAGCAACTTTCTTATGTTTGGTTTTATCTAAATGCTTTTCAACATAATCGGGGAATTCACGGAAGGTTTCTGTATTTGGGTTAATTGCATTTTCAAAAGTACCTATTTCAACTTCGTAGTCGTTACGTGTATCAATTAGTAATACTTCTGGATCAGATATTAAAGCATTCCATTCATCAGGCTTAACATACGTACCTACGGTAAGTGTCGGATCTATGCCTTCTACCCCCATCGTAACAATTTCTTTTTTCAGTTTTACCTTAGAACGTTGAAAAGGGTTTTCATCTGCATATGAAAATTTATGATCAACGCAACCAAGGCGATCATCTTTTGCTAAGAAATCTAATACAGCGTCTATGCCTGTTTGCGGGCCAGCTACCGTTCCATTAATCCCTTCATTAGCAAGTAATAATGTACCTTTTACATTATGTTCTTGCATCACAGTTAATAGCGGTTGTTTGATCAATTCGAAATCGTTGAGGCGCACAAATTTGTATAATGCGCAAACAGTAATATTTTGCATGTATTTTCTACCTATTTAAGTTTGACCAGAACGCAAATCTGGCACTAATTTGGCGATAAATTGCTTAACGTTTATACGGCATCGCAATTAACGGCGCGCATTCTAACAAATAATATTAGAAATAGCATGTATCGTGAGAAGCAATATTAGCCGACTTATTAACTTCACTTTGTTAGGGTCTGTTGATCTTTCGCGTTTAGTTCAAACAAAATTTAATCTCGAAAGATCAACAGACCCTAGCCATAATAACGAATTAATTTATTGAACTTATTGAAATAGATCAACTTAACCCCTATCTTGGCTGTATTGAGTAAATGATCGATAGACGACATGCGCAATCCGAGAATATTCGAAAATCAACCTTTATCAACAGGCGAAGCCGTTACCCTATCTGATGACGCATTTGGCCATGCGATCAGAGTATTACGACTAACTAGCGGTGATGCTATCACCCTATTTAACGGACAATTGATTAATAACAGTTATGGCGAATTCCAAGCCGTTTTAACTGACGTAGGTAAAAAGTCGGCCAATGCGATGATTGGCGAATTTACTGAGGTAGACAATGAATCACCGTTAAATATTCATCTAGGACAAGGTATTTCTCGCGGTGAGCGTATGGACTTTACGTTGCAAAAGTCAGTTGAGCTTGGCGTAAATACAATTACTCCACTATTTACTGACCGTTGTGGCGTTAAATTAAAAGGTGAACGGTTACAAAAAAAATGTGACCAGTGGCAGAAAATTGTTATCAGTGCCTGTGAACAAAGTGGACGATGCACAATACCAATAGTGAAACCGGCAATCTCTCTTGAACAATGGCTTATGCAATCTACTTCTGCACTAAAACTAAATTTACACCCGAAAGCTGAACAGTCTATTATGGCGTTACCCTTATCGCATAATCGTATTAGATTACTGATAGGACCCGAAGGTGGCTTAAGTGATGAAGAAATTGCACAATCAAAAAAACATGAATTTAATGACGTGTTACTCGGTCCTAGAGTATTAAGAACAGAAACCGCAGCGTTAACCGCAATTACTGCACTGCAATGTCGCCTTGGCGATATTAAATAATTAAACAGGAATACATCATGGCTATTAAACTAGGTGTCGTTATGGACCCTATTTCTCAAGTAAAAGTACATAAAGATTCATCAATGGCAATGATGTTTGAAGCGCAAGCTAGAGGGTATGAACTTTTTTATATTGAAATGAATGATCTTTACATGCTGCAAGGTGAAAGCCGTGCCTTTGCCCGTAAAGTTACTGTCTATGATAATGCCGATCACTGGTATGACTTAGCAGAATCACAAGATATTGCTTTAACAGAGCTAGATGCGGTTATCATGCGTAAAGATCCCCCTTTTGATACCGAATATATTTACGCAACTTACATGCTTGAACGTGCAGAGCAATGCGGTACGTTAATTATTAATAAGCCACAAAGCTTGCGTGATTGTAATGAAAAATTATTTACTGCGTGGTTTCCTGAATTAACCGCCAAAACCTTAGTAACACGAAATAGTCAGCAAATTCGTGACTTTCATCAACAAGAAAAAGACGTGATTATCAAACCCCTCGACGGTATGGGTGGCTCTTCAATCTTTCGCATGAAAGAACACGAGGCAAATGTTGGTGTGATCATTGAAACGCTGACAAACCACGGTGAGCAATATACTATGGTGCAAGAATACATGCCGGAAATTAAAGACGGTGATAAACGTATTCTAATTGTTAATGGCGAGCCAATGCCTTATTGCCTTGCACGCATTCCTGCAAAAGGTGAAACTCGTGGCAATTTAGCCGCTGGCGGTACGGGTGAAGCAAGGCCATTATCAGCGAGTGATAAGCTGATCGCAGAAACAATTGCACCAGAACTTAAAAAACGTGGTCTATACTTTGTAGGATTAGACGTTATTGGTGACAAAGTCACTGAAATAAATGTTACCAGCCCAACTTGTATTCGTGAAATTGAAGCCGCATATCCTATTAATATCAGTGGTAAATTAATGGATGCTATTGAATCATTAATTGAACAGCGTTAAATAAGAAGGTAGGCCAGTGGACAGTTTAGAAAATCATTTATTAATTGCTATGCCAAGCTTAGATGATCCGTATTTTAACAAAACGGTGACTTACATATGCGAACATAATGATGACGGTGCAATGGGTATTATTATCAATTTACCCATTAATATCACGTTAAATGAATTGCTGGCCCAAATTGAAGAAGACGGCGATGAAAAGCTACCCGAGCTTGCGCAACAAGTGTTAACCGGCGGGCCAGTATCTCGTGATAGAGGTTTTGTGTTACACAGTCCGCAATCGGGCTGGAGTAGCTCGTTAGCATTAAGTGATGACGTAATGATCACTACCTCAAAAGATATATTACAAGCACTTGGCAGTGATGATGCTCCTGATAAATTTATGGTAACACTCGGTTATGCTGGTTGGGGGCCAGGTCAACTAGAGCAAGAAATAAAAGCGAATTCTTGGTTAATAACACCAGCTGATAGCCAAATATTATTTGATACTCCCATTGAACAACGTTGGCAAAAAGCGACCGAAAAACTAGGTATTGATATCGCGCACTTATCTAGCGATATAGGACACGCATAGTGACCAAAAGCACACATAAAACAATACTTGGCTTTGATTTTGGTAAAAAATATATTGGTGTTGCCGTTGGTCAAGCAATTACCGGCACTGCCTCGCCATTAGGCTCTGTGAAAGCCAAAGATGGCATTCCCAACCAACAACAGCTTAAAAGCTATTTCGATGAGTGGCAGCCAGATTTAATTGTGGTAGGTTTACCGCTTAATATGGATGGAACCCCTCAACAGGTTACTTTTGATGCAAAAAAATTTGGCAACCGTTTAGCGCATGATTACAAAACACCCATTGAGTTTGTTGATGAACGGTTAACAACTGCTGATGCTAAACAACACTTATTTGAGCACGGTGGTTATCGAAATTTATCAAAAGACAATATTGATGCCGAATCTGCCCGTTTAATTGTTGAAAGCTACTTTGAAAGTACTTACGGCGAATAACCATGAAAACAGCAATTGTTATTGGCGCAACAGGCTTAATTGGTCAACACTTGCTTACTCAATTATTAGCTGATTCTACATATAGCAAAATAATCGCATTTACACGCAAGCCTATAAAATCTAAAAGTAAAAAACTCGTTAATCATGTCATCGATTTTAATCAGCTAGGCAACTATCAAAACGACTTTATTGGTGATGTACTTTTCTCTTGTTTAGGCACCACCAAAAAACAAGCAGGTTCAATAGAAAAGCAGCGAATGGTTGATGTTGACTACCAATACCAAGCAGCAAAAATGGCTGCAGAAAATGGCGTAGCACACTATGTATTAGTCTCTTCAAGTGGTGCAAATAAAAACGCCAACAGCGCTTACTTCAAAATGAAAGGTGAGCTAGAGGATAAAGTTAAACCGTTAAGTTTTCAGCGGATGAGTATTTTACAACCTTCATTATTGCTCGGTGAACGGGATCATTTTAGGCTAGGCGAAGTGCTTAGCAGTTACCTATTACCCATCATCTGCAAGCTGCCATTTTTAAAACGTTATCGCCCTATTGAAGGCGCTCAAGTGGCGAAAAAAATGCTAAACGTTAGTAAAGAACAAAAAGAGCCGTTTGAAATATTCACCTTAGATGAACTATTCAAATAGAAAGTAAGGCGCTGTTAAATATCTAGCTTATCAACGCCAATCTTGAAGAAATTGGTTCACTTAATCTTTTGGATCTAAACCGTCTATTGTTACCCCCGACAAAGAACCGCTACCACCTTGATCATTACTACGCAGTTTAATCATTAAGCGTAAATCATTTGGTGAATCCGCATGATGAATAGCATCCGCGTAATTAATCAAGCCACGCTGATATAAATTAAACAATGCTTGGTCAAAGGTTTGCATGCCTTGTTCGGTAGATTTCTCCATTACTTCCTTAATATCACCTACTTCGCCTTTTTTGATTAATTCAGCAATATAGGGTGAGTTAAGTAATATTTCGATTGCAGCAACTCGGCCATTGCCATCACGAGTAGGAATTAATTGCTGAGCAATAATGCCGCGAAGATTTAACGCCAAATCAAACAGTAATTTACCGTGTTGATCCGCAGGCACTAAATGCATAATACGATCTATTGCTTGGTTTGCATTATTCGCATGAAGGGTTGCAATACATAAGTGACCTGTCTCCGCGAACGCCAACGCATGTTCCATGATTTCTTGGCTTCTGATCTCACCAATTAAAATAACATCAGGTGCTTGGCGTAAAGAGCTTTTTAATGCCGCATCAAAGCTTTCTGTATCTAAACCAACTTCTCGTTGCGTGACCATTGACTTACCATGCTCATGAACAAATTCCACCGGATCTTCAATAGTCAGTATATGGCCACGAGAGTTGCGATTTCGATAACCAATAAGCGCAGCCATTGAGGTTGATTTACCGGTACCCGTACCACCGACAAATAACACCAAACCACGTTTAGACATCACTACATCTTTGAGCACTGACGGTAAGCCTAAATCGTCAGAGTCAGGTATTTCAGTCACAATACGACGAATTACCATACCGGCCATATCACGTTGCCAAAATGCTGAAACACGAAATCGGCCTATATCATCGATTGAAATAGCAAAGTTACATTCCTTTTCTTGGTCAAATTGCTCTTTTTGCTTTTCATTCATAGCGTTATGAACAAGTTCTAACGCCGCTTCTGGACTTAACGCCGTTTCATCAATAGGCGTTAATTCACCATTGATCTTTGCGCTGACCGGCAACTTCGCAGTAACAAACATATCGGATGCATCATGCTGCACCATTTTTTCGAGGTATTGATGAAATCTCAACATGATTAACTCCTAATACCCTTGAAATTGATTTTTATCTGACGCTTTTTCCATCGCATCTTGTCTAGTGATCAAACCGCGATTTACTAAGTTTTGTAAGCATTGATCCATGGTTTGCATGCCATGCTGCATCCCCGTTTGAATAGCAGAGTACATTTGCGCCACTTTATCTTCACGAATAAGGTTACGTATCGCCGGTACGCCGATCATAATTTCATGTGAAGCGACACGACCGCCACCAACTTTCTTCACTAGCGTTTGAGAAATAACCGCACGCAACGACTCTGACAACATTGAACGCACCATTGATTTTTCTTCTGCAGGGAATACATCAATAATACGGTCAATCGTTTTAGGTGCTGAGGTGGTATGTAAAGTACCAAACACTAAATGACCCGTTTCTGCAGCGGTCATCGCTAAGCGTATGGTTTCTAAATCACGCATCTCACCAACCAAAATCACATCAGGATCTTCACGAAGTGCTGAACGCAACGCATTGTTGAAACTTAAGGTATCGCGATGCACTTCACGTTGGTTGATCAAACACATTTTGTTCTCATGAACAAATTCGATTGGATCTTCAATGGTAAGAATATGATCATGTTTCATATTGTTGATGTAATCAATCATCGCCGCTAACGTGGTTGATTTACCCGAACCGGTAGGCCCTGTCACTAATACTAGCCCCCTAGGGTTCTCTGAAATAGTACGGAAAATATCAGGACACCCTAAGTCATCCAACGATAATACTTTACTAGGGATAGTACGAAATACTGCCGCCGGCCCACGATTCTGATTAAAAGCATTAACCCTAAAACGCGCTAGATTAGGCACTTCAAAAGAAAAATCGACTTCCATATTTTCTTCGTATTCTTTTCGTTGTCGATCGTTCATAATGTCATAAACAAGAGCATTTACGTCTTTGGCTTCAAAGGCAGGTATGTTAAGTTTACGTACATCGCCATCCACGCGAATTAAAGGTGGAACACCCGTAGAAAGATGTAGATCCGAAGCATTATTTTCTACGCTAAATGCGAGTAATTCGGTAATATCCATGAAAACCTCTTTTATAGTTAACAACGGCATTTATGTGGTAACACATAGATGGCAAAAAATTTAAGTAATGAGTCATATTAAAGATAATCTTGCTCAAGTAGAACTGCAAATTGCAGATGCTTGTCAGCAAGCGAAACGACAAAGAAATGCTATTCAACTGTTGGCAGTAAGTAAAACAAAACCGGCCGCTCAGGTGCAAGCAGCTTACGATGCTGGTCAAATAGCTTTTGGTGAAAACTATTTGCAAGAAGCCGTTGAAAAAATACAGCAGCTTTCTAATCTTGAGCATATTTGTTGGCACTTTATTGGCCCTATTCAGTCAAATAAAACTCGTTTGATCGCAGAGCACTTTTCTTGGGTACAAAGTGTAGATCGCAAGAAAATTATCACACGATTAAACGAACAACGTTGCAGTCAAGATACTCCGCTCAATGTCTGTTTACAAGTAAATATTAGTGGTGAGGCTTCTAAATCTGGCATTGAAGTCAATGAGTTAGACGAGCTAGCACAATTGGTAGACTCAGCAGATAACTTAACGTTACGTGGTTTAATGGCTATTCCCGAAAAACACAACGCTGCAGAAAGTTTTGCTAAAATGTCTGCACTGTTTCAATCCCTTCAACAACGGTTTAACACCGTTGATACATTATCAATGGGTATGTCTGGCGATTTACGTGAGGCGATATCTAATGGCTCAACCATGGTCAGAATTGGCACTGCCATCTTTGGCGCTAGAGCATAACACCAATAAGAATTGGTCCAAAAAATTAGGAATTTTAAATGAGTAAAATAGCTTTTATTGGCGCGGGCAACATGAATAGCGCCATTATCACAGGCCTTATCAGCAATGGTTTTACGCCAAGCGACGTTATTGTTTCAAACCCTTCGGCTGGCAAACGTCAAAAATTAGCCAGCAATTATAATATCCTACACACCAGTGACAATATTGAAGCTGCTACCTTTGCTGACTTTATTGTTTTAGGTGTTAAACCTTACTTTATTGCTGATGTTTGCCAGCAAATAAGCTCGGCGGTCAATGTCGAAGAAAAGTGTTTTATCTCAGTTGCCGCTGGTTGCACTATGTCAACCATGGAGCAAGCATTAGGTAAGCCTTGCCCTATTATTCGTACCATGCCTAATACGCCTTCACAATTAGGCTTAGGCGTTACTGGGTTGTTTCCTTCACCACAAGTATCAAAGCAACAAAAAGAACAAGCTGATGCATTAATGAAATCTGTTGGTATCACTAAATGGCTAACAGATGAGAGCGAAATCGATAACATTATTGCCGTTTCAGGCTCTGCTCCTGCTTATTTTTTCTTGTTTATGGAAGCAATGGAAAAAGAAGCGATACGTTTGGGGTTTTCGGCACAAGAAAGCCGACAACTTATTCAACAAACGGCATTAGGTGCTGCTGAAATGGTCGTACAGAACGAAGAAGCTATTAGCACATTACGTGAAAACGTCACATCAAAAGGCGGCACAACACAAGCAGCGTTAACCACATTAATTGATGGTGGCCTAGATAAACTGGTTAGTAATGCAATGCAATCGGCAAAAGCCAGAGCCAAAGAAATGGCAGAAAGCAACGCTTAACTTAAACACAATACATATTAATTAACCTTTTAAACATTGAAATTCTTTTGGTTTGTTACCATCTTTAATGTTAATAAGGTTTTGGAGAACTATTAATGGCAGCAATTAATTACTTACTTGGCTTCTTTTTCGACGCCTTGTTAATGTTATTGGTTATTAGGGTATGGTTACAACTAGTCAGGGCTGACTTTTACAACCCGCTAAGTCAATTCGTGGTGAAAGTAACAAATCCATTGGTCATTCCATTTCGCCGTATTATTCCTAGTGTGGGTGGTATAGATATGGCAACACTTGTGATTGCATATTTAGTTGCCGTGTTAAAGTTCATTATCATACCGTTATTAAATGGTGGTCCTTTTGATTTATTAACGGCTTTGTTTATTGGCGTATTATACCTGATTAAACAAACCGGCTTTTTGCTATTCGTGCTAATGTTGGTTATGGCAGTAATGAGTTGGGTGGTGCAAGGTTACAACCCTACCCACGTAATTTTACATCAATTAACTGATCCTTTTTTAAGACCAATAAGAAAAGTGATCCCGGCAATTGGTGGTTTAGATTTATCGGTTTTAGCTGCCTTTTTACTATTAAACGTGATTAATATTGTGCTTTCTGGGGCTATCCCATATTGGGCAATGCTTTAATTATAAAACAACATTGGTTTATAAGTGGTTATGGCTATACTTAGCGCATAATCACTTATATCAAGGAGTTTACTATGCAACTTTCGCTAAAAAAATTCTTTCGTCATTTATCATTCGCTTTACCCTTTGCCTTCTTAATGTTAAATAATGCTAACGCTGAAAACATGAAGAAACTTGGCGATATGAATGTACACTACATGGCTATTAGTGCAACATTTCTAACCCCTGAAGTGGCAAAAGCTTACGGTATCGAGCGTAGTAATTACAATGGATTAATTAATATTGCCGTAATGGATAACACCATTAAAGGTAACCCAGCACAAAAAGTCAAAATAACAGGTAAAGCAGTTAACTTACTTGGGCAAGATAAAGATCTTAACTTTGAAGAAGTTGTTGAAGGCGATGCTGTTTATTACTTAGCACAGGTTATGCATCGTAATGAAGAAACGATACGTTTCAATCTAACCATAGATAACGGCAGAGAACAGCAGCAACTGTCATTTAAACATAAGTTTTACACGGATTAATGCCAACATCAGTAACAGCATGAACCACCATTTATTTTCTCAAGTACCAGTCATTGCAGCTGGTACATTGGCTGTTTGAACAGCTAACTGAAATTTAATACTTCCAACCAACATGCAAGTAATATTGGCCACCATTAAAACCTGCTGGTGAATTTACCGGATAAATCGCGCCTAAGAAGCCAGCTTTTCGACCTTCACTGTATTCTTCAGGATACACGTCAAAAATATTTTTTGCTCCGATCGCAATATTAAGGTTATCAGAAATATTATAAGAGATTTCAACGTCAGTGATCACGCTAGCGTTAACCTTTTCAAGTAGAGTAACATCGTTAAATTGTGCATTATAAAAGCTACCATAATAGTTAATACGCGCCATGGCTTTTATGTCGCCCTTTGATAAAGAATAGGTGAAAATAGCGCGAGTTTTTGGTACACCATGTTCACGTTCTTTTCGTACATTTTCGTTAGCAATTGGGCTTTTGGGGTTTGTCACTTCTAGTTGAGTATCAGTATAGTTAAAAGCAAACGACATAAGATGCTGAGCATGTTCAAATTCAAAAGGCAGGCTTGCGACCAAATCAACACCTTGCGTAATTGAGTTAAAGTCATTTGCATAATACTGAATGTTGCTGACATTTGGCTGCACTTCTGAAGCGACTAATAAAGGTGCATCAGCAGCGACTATTTTACTGGTAAAAAGTGAGATCCGATCATCAATATCTATGTAAAAGTAATCAAGTGTAATATTAATGCCACTTATCTCAGATAATAAACCGACACCAAAACTGGTGGCCTTTTCTGGTTCAAGCTCTCCGCCAGATCGAGCTGAAGCAATGGGGCTCAACGCACTAACAAGTTGGGAACGTTGCTGAACAACCACATCGTTAATAATTGAATTTGAGGTTGATATCCGCTGCAGTGTAGATTGCCCTACTGTGGGTGCTCTAAATCCATTACTGATTGTTGAACGCAATGCTATGTTATCGTCAATTTGTAACCGTGCCGACAATTTGCCATCTAAAGTATCGCCTATTTCACCAATGTCTTCATATCTCATCGCTAGCGAAACCGAAAATGCTTCGGTGATATCCCCTTCCACATCTAAATAAAAGGCATTAGAATTTCTATCATTTATTTCAGCAGTTTCAGGGGAGAAACCGGGAAAACCATTTGCACCAATCGCCTCTCCTTCACTGGTAAACGGCCCTGTTTGGTATGAAGCACGATCACCGGCAACAACTTCAAATTGCTCTAAATGATGTTGATAACCAAACGCAACATTTAATTCAGATTCAAAACCTAAATCAATAGGATAAGTGAAATCAGCATTAAGCACTGCTTCCGTTTGAATTTGTGAGCCTAATTCAAACGATGTCGGAGAAAGCTCTCCTAATGAAGCATTAACACTATTGTGTAACTGGTAGTCGATTTCATTTTTTCCGAATACCATACTCATGTCATAGGTCAATTCAACATCATTGATAACTTCTGCCCCACGAATACCTGCGGCTAAGCTCGCATCTGTTACCCTACCGCCAAATCTTGGGGTAAAACCGCCCGGAAACAACTCGTTAAACGCGAAGCAATTATTATTTTCAGCAACGGCAGCTAGTGCCTCAGCATCTCCCTCTGAACCTGGAATTGTCGGTGTTGGGCAATTGCCAGTATTGTTGCTAGTCATATCGTAAAACAAGCGAGTGCCACTTTGAGGATTCGTATAAACGTTCGCTCGAGTATTAGGGTTACGGTAAAAAAAACTACCATCAACATCACGTTGCGCCCAATTACCAAAAACATATAGTTGTTTGTAATTTTCACTTGTGCTTACATCAAAGGCCATATTAGAAAACAGTTTTATATTGCCCGTTATTTCAGGAGCTCCCCAATCTACAACAGGGTTTCGAATGTCAGCAGCATTTACACCTGTCTCAATTAGCTGTTGAACGGCAGGGTCCTGAATGCCACGTGAAGTAGCTTCACTTTCAGAAAATTCAAAAGAGAAATTGGCACTTCCCTCATCACCAATGTTCGTGCCTAATATACCCGCCAACTCAAATTTAGCGCCATCACCGGCATAATATTGGCCTGTTCGCATTTCAATTTTTTGTATCGTTGCACTATCTTCTAAACGGAAATTTATCACACCAGCAATTGCATCTGAGCCATATTGCGCCGTTGCGCCATCCCTTAATATTTCAACACTTTTAAGCGCAATACTAGGAATTGGCTCTAGATCAACGCCATGTGCACCTACATTTAATCCTGAAATGAACTCATATATCACACCGCTACGATGACGTCGCTTACCATTAACCAGCACTAACATGCTATCAGTAGGGAGACCCCTTAGGTTCGCTGGTCTAACCATAGTGCCAGCATCGCTAATCGCTTCTTGCCTCGCGTTATACGAAGGAATGATATTCGATAGCGTTGTGATAATATCATTACTACCTTTTGATGCTAATTCTTGATTAGAAATCACATCAAGTGGTGCAAGTGCTCCGCTTGGAGAGCGATTATTACGTCGAGAGCCAATGATTTGAATACGTTCTGCTTTCGTTTTTTTCGTGGTTTTATTTTGTTTAGAACGCTGAGAGGTGATGTTCGCTAAAGTATCGATTGACGATGTTTGTCTAGTGTTTGTTTTGTTATGGTCTAAAGTAGCAGACACCGCTATAACTTGTTTATCTGTGGCAACAGCATTTAGTGGCGTATTAAGCAATAATGTCGCTAACGCCTCTTTGATAGAATAACTACCTACCAATGGATTAGACATAATAACAACGGAATCACTAAAGGGATAAAGAAGCGAATATCCCGAAACTTCTGCTAGTTTGTCTAACGCTTTTGATGCTTGCATAGCAGGAATATTAAATCGGTAGCGCTCTGAAGCTTGAACGTTTTTTAAAACACCTAAACTTAATAATAAGAAAACAACAAAATTAACATACGTCAGGCGTAACCGCTTAGAATAAGGTAATCGACAACTAAACACTTAAGATTTTGCTCGCTGCCAGTTAGTGTTCACACAGAGTCGTAGTATTAAATGCATTGTTTAATTCTCATCTAATCAAACAATCAAATAAAGACGAATTTTTAAGTGAAAATGGCGAATGCAGCCCTTTATTATTATTTTTCGTAAAATCATCAAGAAACTAACTTTTCCAATATCACTATATTGGTAACCCTACATTAAACCTTGTTCAGTCATCTTAGCATCAGATTAGACGTTCGACCATAGCTATAAACATGTTGATTTTATCGGTAAGTTTTCCCTCTTCAAAAATAAAAAATCTCAGCAGTTGCTGAGATTTTTATCTAACTAAATAAAACTAATTTATTAAAAAATTAAAATTTATACGTTGCTTTTAGGTAGTAGAAGCCACCATTAAAACCAAAAGGTGATGTTTCATAATACTTACCGCCCCAGCTATTATTTGGTGAACCGGTTTGTTCTTCAAAGGCAAGTTCGCTTGGGTACACATCAAAGATATTTTGAGCACCAACACTCACACTTAAGTCTTCTGTAGCATGGTAAGTTAGTTCCACATCAACAGTCACTTCAGCATCAGCATTGATTTCAGTACCTGGTTCCTCTGGAGAACCTACCCAATCTACATGCACACCTTGGAATTCACCAAAATAGTTCACGCGGGTAAACATATTGAAATCATCCCAGTTTTGCGCCCAAGTAAATGTTGCGCGATGATTTGGTAAATCATTTTCTAAACGAGAAACTTTTCCATCGCCGGTTACTGCGGTGTATTCATCAACGGTGGTTTCGTTCCAGTTATAAGCAAGGCTAAATACTGAACTACCATCTAGTAAATCAGTTGAATAGTTCGCAATGAAATCAAGGCCCTCTGTTGTAGTATCAAAATCATTGGTAAAGAAACTTACTTGCTGAATTGAATCTACATTTGGAACACCATCAGCTTTTAACTTAGCTTTATCAGTTTCACTTAAGTTATATTTGGCTGATTGAGAAACACGATCAGTTACTTCAATGTTGTAATAATCAAGTGTGAAATGGAACTCGTCAATCGTCCAAACCGCACCAAAGGCTACACTTTGAGACTCTTCGGGTGTTAACTCGGTTGCACCTAACTGCGTAGCAACTGGGTTAGAAGGTGGTAATAACGCAGAATCAACTAATACACCGCCATCTAAGTTGGTTTGTACATTCGCATAGTTAGCCTGTCCCACCGTTGGAGCACGAAAACCTGAACTGATAGAGCCACGTAATGAAAAGTCGTCAGTAACATCAAATTGTGCCGTTACTTTATAGTTTGTGGTATCACCAAAGGTACTATAGTCTTCATAACGCAATGCATATCCCATTAAGAATCGATCTGTATATTGCGCTTCAATATCAACATATAAAGCATAGTTTTGACGAGAAAACTCACCTGCGGCAGAAGGTTTAAAACCTGGGAAGCCATTAGAACCAATACCAAAACCTTGATCGGTTAATGGTCCGGCAGTAAATGACTCTACATCGCCTGCTATCACTTCAAAGGTTTCTTGGTGATATTCATAACCACCAGCAATAATAAGCGGTGAATATAAACCGACATCAAGTTCTTTAACTAAATCTATGTTTAAGAATTTCTCAAGTTGAATATGCTGACCTGGTGAAAAGTCACGTGGTGTATCTGGGCCTAATGATGCATTCACAGTGTTATAAATAACATAACTTGATTCATTACGTCCTACCGAACCACTAATGTCGTAAGATAGCGTATCTGTAATTTCACCACGCGTTCCCATTGTGATTGCAGTATCAATGACCGTACCACCAAAATTAGGGGTAAAGCCTCCTGGTACCATTTCATTAAAAGCAAAACAATTTTGGCCGACCGGTGTATTCGGATCCGCAATTAATCCATAGTCTGCTTGGTCTAACACATTATCAGTGGTGATGTTTACCGTAGGACACTCAACACCATTATTTAAACCATCCAAATCAGCAATTAATAAGGTTTCACCGCCATCATTAGAGAAAACACCGCCTCGAAGTTGAGGATTACGGAAGTAAAAGCCACCACGCACACTTCGTTCAGAATAATTACCAAACATATATGCTTCACGACCTTTGCCTAAATCTAAACCAAAATTACCAAAAATCGTAATGTCGTCATTAATTTCTGGCGAGCCCCATATTTGAGCTAGTTCAGAAACATTTGTATTGCCTGCATCTATCATGCTTTGAGCATCTGGACGTTGTACACTACGATTTGTAGCATCAGCATTTTTATATTGGAAACTTAAGTTAGCAAAGCCATCTCGAGACAATTCCATACCGATATTACCGTTAATTTCGGTAGTATCGCCGTCGCCTTCATAATATGAACCATGTCGAACCGTTAGTGAACCACCTTCTGAATCATCTTTTAATACAAAGTTCATGACACCCGCGATAGCATCTGAACCATATTGAGCAGCAGCACCATCTCGTAAAACTTCTATTTGTTTTAATGCCGCACTTGGGATCACTGAAATATCTGGCCCTTGTGCACCATCATTAATACCACCACCAAGTAAGGCAATAACAGAAGAACGATGACGACGTTTGCCATTTACAAGTATTAACGTACTGTCTGCCGATAAGCCCCTTAAGTTAGCGGGTCTTACTAGACTTGCAGCATCTGATATTGGGTTAGTATGTACATTCAGAGAGGGAACTGTACCTTTAACGAGTTCTAACATATCGGTGTTACCCGATCTTTCTAGTTCTTCAGCGCCAATTAAATCAATTGGTACAGGAGAGTCATCAACAGAACGAGGTGCGCTACGAGTACCTACAACGGCTATACGTTCAACACTTTTTTCTTTTGCTTTTTGTGAGTTATCTTCTTCTGCAGCGACAGTAAAAGTACCTAAAGCCATACTCACAGCTAATGCAAGGGTACCGGTACGAAATTTGGTAGACATGTTATTTCCTTCCTAGTATTTATAAGTTTTATCTAGGATATGTTGAACTTTCGAGATTAAATCTTGTTCAAACTAAACGCGAAAGGCCTACAAACCCTACTTTTATCAGTTGCTTTGTTAATAGAATAATGCGCAACCTAAACTAAAGAGTTCGTTGAAGGAAAAAACCGTAAACATTTTTACAAGTTTCTGAAATTGAATAGCGAAGACAGTATATTTTGTGTATACCTAACCCCGAATAATAAACCTTATTCAGAGGATAGGTTAAGTAGCAAAATGGGAGGTTAAGGTGTTGTCGATTGATAACACCTTATTGCAGATGATGACTTTGATAAGTCACTGTCAATATTAGGATTTACTACGCTTTTTTGGTCAATAAAATTTTATTGGAACCAAGACGTTGTGACTCAATATTAAAAGAAAGTTCTAAGGCTTCTATGAGTGCCTCACTATCACCTAACTCGAAGCGACCACTTATTTTAATATCATGTAAAGAAGGTTCTTTTAATACAAGAGTGACATCAATATAACGATTTATTTCTTCGATGACGTCAAACAATGCTTCGTTATCAAAAATTAATTGACCATCAAGCCAAGAGAGTTCTCGTGTCATATTATCTGAGGCAACATGTGTTAGCGTAGGAGTTTTGTTCTCGGCTACAACAGCTTTTTCACCCTTGGTAAGATACACATCATCTTTTTGAATAACAGTATTATCAAGTGCTTTGATATCAGCAATATTTGCATTGTGATGAACCTTTGACATTTTCACCTTACCATCAGTCACGGTCACTTGAATATTCTTAGGCTTTAAGTGGACAACAAATTTAGTGCCAATCGCTTGTACAAGACGATCACCAGCATAGACAATAAAGGGACGATTAGCATCATGAGCAACCTCAAATAATGCTTCACCTTTGATGAGTTTAACTAATCGTTTTTCAGCAGAAAACTCTGTTTCAATATGACTATCAGTATTTAAATGAATAATTGAACCATCCTTAAATGTGGTTTCAATTTGTTGACCTTTTACTGTTATATAGCTGTTTTTTGTCACATCTAATGGCATCATTAACCAAATAAAAAGCGCAATAAAGCTGATACTCGCCGCCAGCATCGCTGGTGCGGTCACGGGTTTTAATACGGCCCATAATGAGATTTTATTCGATGACGCCTTTTCATCAATATTATTGAGTATTTCATCCATGTCATCCCAGATTTCAGCCATCGCCTTTAACGCGACTTGGTGACGTTCATCTGCCGCCAACCAAGCTTTTAATTCTTTTCTAGATTGCTCAGATAAATTGCCACTATCTAATCGTACTAGCCAAATAGACGCTTCTTCATCAATCTTATTCGGCGTATGTAATGGCACTACGTTGTTACTTGGATTCATTTTGTACGCTCTTCGCTTGATTGATGCTGCTGCTTTTCATTCGTATTACTTTCAACGTCATACCCTTGTGTATAAAGCGACTGTTTACATTGTCTTAATCCTGTTGCTATATATTTTTCTACAGAGCTGACAGATACATTCATTTTTTTAGCGATTTCTTTATGGCTTAAGCAATAAAGCTTCCTTAAGAGTATCGCTCTACGGTTTTTCTCTGGTAGCGAATTTAACACGTTAGTAAAACGTTCAAACTTACGCTTTTGAAATAACTCTTTTTCTACAACATTCTCACCATCGCTTTCCAGTAAAGCGTCATCAAGTTCGGTGTGAATTTCTTTAGATTGTTGCATTAACTTTTTCAGTACCAAATTTCGGGAGACAACAAACAAATAACCTTTAGGTGATTTTATGGCTTGTTGTTCATTAGAGTGCAAAACTCGGATAAAAGTTTCTTGTAAAATATCATCTACATCTTGTGGCTCAACACTCATTTTCATAATAGAGCGCACTAAGCCATCCTTACATGCTTGGAAAGCCTTTAGCACTCTATTATTAGACGGCACTTTATCTTGCATTCAATGTCCCCAAAAACACCTTGTTCTCTTAAAGAGCTTTTTAATTAAAGAATCCATAAAATTTTATCACTAAAATATACCATAAAGTCGAATATAATTGCTTTTTGAATGGAAAAACCTGTTTTTTTCTACTCTATTGTTCATTGCAACAAGGAACACATGATAGACTCTCGGCACTTAGTCACGATAACTGATTAAACTCTGTTGCATGTCGTATTACGACTTAGCATAAGCAATTGGCAGTAAAGGATTTTATTTCCCTTTGTTTGAATTAAACGAGTAGTGTTACAGTACATCGTCATAAAATGTTATGGATTAATGGATAGAGATACTCTTTACCAGTATCAATAATAAATTTACTCTTACAATAAAAATACAACGGTGGAAATTATTTTGGAATTTGAAACTTTTTTCTCTTTAGGCCTATATTTTCTTGCAATGCTTGGTATTGGTTTTTATGCCTATCGTAAGTCAACCAGCGATGTGTCAGGTTATATGTTAGGGGGTAGAAGTTTAAGCCCAAGCGTTGCTGCACTTTCTGCTGGTGCCTCTGATATGAGTGGCTGGATGTTAATGGGGTTACCTGGTGCCATGTACCTAACTGGTGTTAGTAGTTTATGGATTGCAATCGGTTTAGTCATTGGTGCCTTTTTAAATTACCTTATTGTTGCTCCACGACTTAGAACCTATACCGAAGTCGCGAATGATTCAATTACTCTTCCTGATTTTTTTGAAAATCGTTTTAATGATAAATCAAGGCAATTAAGAATTGTTTCATCTGTTGTAATCGTGATTTTCTTCACCCTTTATACATCAAGCGGTATTGTTGCTGGCGGCAAACTTTTTGAAAGCTCTTTCGGATTAAATTATGAAATTGGTTTATATGTAACCGCTGGTGTTGTGGTGGCATATACACTTTTCGGTGGCTTTTTAGCGGTGAGCTTAACTGACTTTGTTCAGGGCTGTATCATGTTTGTCGCTTTAGTATTAGTGCCTGCTGTCGCTATTTATGAAATAGGTGGCGTGTCTGAAACCTACTCAACAATTAAAGCCGTTAACCCCGATCTATTAGATATCTTTAGTGGCGTTGGTGTTGTTGGTGTTTTTTCTGCCATGGCTTGGGGCTTAGGTTACTTTGGTCAGCCTCATATTATTGTACGTTTTATGGCAATACGTAGTGTTAAAGATATGCCTACTGCACGACGTATCGGTATGAGTTGGATGATTGTCGCCATTATTGGCGCTATGGCTACCGGTTTTGCAGGGATTGCTTATGTAACAAAAACAGGCTTAGCACTCGATGATGCCGAAACTATCTTTATTTTGTTATCTCAAATTTTGTTTAACCCTCTCATTGCTGGCTTTTTACTAGCCGCTATTTTAGCTGCGATTATGAGTACGATTTCTTCGCAACTGTTAGTGACATCAAGTTCTTTAACGGAAGATTTTTATAAAACCTTTTTACACCGCGAAGCCAGTGATAAACAACAAGTTTTAGTTGGCAGAATATCAGTATTTTTAGTCGCGTTAGTGGCTATTTATTTAGCTTACGATCGCGACTCCTCAATTCTCTCTCTGGTCAGTAATGCTTGGGCAGGGTTTGGCGCAGCTTTTGGCCCGGTAGTTATCGGTAGTTTATTCTGGAAAAAAATGACCAGAAACGCAGCGTTAGCAGGCATGATAACAGGCGCTTTAACAGTACTATTCTGGATTTATTCTCCATTCACTATTGATGGCCAATCTTTAAGTTCAGTGATGTATGAAATCGTTCCTGGCTTTATTTTATGTTCAATAGTGATTTTTGTGGTAAGTACCCTTTCACCACAAGATAACGAAGACATTTTAACTAAGCATGATGAAATGTTATCTCACCATGCTTAATGGTATGAATATTTGAATGTATGTCTACATGAATGCTTTGCATGAAGTAAGAAACGTTTTAAGGCTTTCAACTCATGTTTAGCATTCACAAATATTCAGTGGGTATAAAAAACTATAGTGTTAATGCACTATTCAGTCTATTTTGAGGGCAAATAAATGCTTTTTAATGGTTCGTTATTCTCTGATTGTCCCATTCGTCAGAAAATTCGTGAGTTTTATCGTATCGATGAAAACATAGCGGTAGATCATATTCTACCGGTAGCTGAAGTTAATGTAAGTGCGCGAAGTCGAGCATGGGAACGTGCTCGTAAAATGGTCTTGAAGATCCGAGAAGACCAAGAAGGAAACGGAGCCATAGATGCACTTTTAAATGAGTACTCTCTGTCAAGTGAAGAGGGTGTTGTATTGATGTGTTTAGCTGAAGCGTTATTACGTGTTCCCGATAAACATACACAAGATGCCTTAATTCGCGACAAAATTTCGCAAGGTAAATGGAGCTCTCATTTAGGCAGCAGTGAATCTTTGTTTGTTAATGCATCATCATGGGGACTTTTAATCACGGGTTCTATGGTCAATTATGCAGACAAACGTAAGCAAGATAACTTCGGATTACTGAAAAAAACCATCGGTCGTCTTGGCGAACCTGTTATTCGCAAATCAATGAACTATGCCATGAAAATCATGGGTAAACAGTTTGTAATGGGCGAAACCATTGAAGCAGCAACTGAACGTGCAGCCACCAAAGAACAAAATGGATATGTTTATTCTTACGATATGCTTGGCGAAGGTGCTCGCACCATGGAAGATGCTCAGCGTTACTTAGCGTCTTATCAACAAGCGATAGAAACTATCGGTTCGATTGCTCAAGCCTCAGGTAAGAACGACCCACGTAAAGTACCCGGTATTTCTGTAAAACTGTCAGCGATACATCCACGTTACGAGTTTAGCCATAAAGAACGTGTTTTAGCTGAAATCGTTCCGAAGCTTAAAACCCTGTGTTTACAAGCTAAACGCTATAACATCGGTTTAACCGTTGATGCCGAAGAATCAGAACGCTTAGATATTTCACTTGATATCATTGAAGCTGTCTTTAGTGATAACGATTTAGGTGACTGGAACGGTTTTGGTATTGCATTACAATCCTATCAAAAACGTGCGCTTTGGGTCGTTGAATGGTTACGTAGTTTAACATTACGAACAAACCGAAAAATGATGGTGCGCTTAGTTAAAGGGGCATACTGGGATACAGAGATAAAAAATACGCAAAAAGACGGTCATCTTCATTTTCCGGTATTTACGCGTAAATCTTCCACTGATGTTTCTTATCACGCATGTGCAAATAAACTATTAGATTACCGTGATACTATTTACCCACAATTTGCCACACATAACGCCTACACAGCAGCGACTATTGTAGAGCTTGCTGGTGATGATAAAGAAGGCTTTGAATTTCAATGCTTACATGGCATGGGCGATTCTCTTTACGATCAAATCGTTTCTGGAGAAAGCATCCAATGCCGTATTTATGCGCCTGTTGGTCATCATGAAGATCTACTCGCCTATTTAGTACGTCGTTTATTAGAGAATGGCGCAAACTCTTCGTTTGTAAATGCCATTGTTGATGAATCACAACCTGTTGAATCTTTGCTTGAAGATCCCGTTGAAAAAACACAACGTTTAAAAGACAAGTATAATAATCAAATTCTCAAGCCTGTCGCGTTATACCATGATAAAAATGGTAACGGGCGTGATAACTCAATAGGGGTAGACTTAGATGATATTATCGAAATCTCTACGCTAAAAACATCACTCGATAACTGGTTTGAGAATAACTTACTCAAAAGTGACGCATTACCTGAAAAATCAGTACCGGTGAAAAACCCAGCTAACCATCATGAAATTATCGGATATCACCATTTTCACGATAAAGCTGATATGTTAGCGATGATTGATACCGCAGAAAACGTATTGGCTTCATGGTCACAAACACCTGTAACTGAACGTGCTGCACTTTTATATCGCATTGCAGATATTCTTGAACGACACATGAATGAACTTATCGCTATGTGTATCAAGGAAGCTGGTAAAATAGCGCAAGACGGTATTGATGAGGTACGAGAAGCCGTTGATTTTTGTCGTTATTATGCTGAAAGAGCTGTTGAACTCGTAGAAGACGATAGATTAGAACCGCGTGGTGTAGTGTTATGTATTAGCCCTTGGAACTTCCCTTTGGCAATATTTTTAGGTCAAGTCGCGGCAGCAATCGCAACCGGTAATACTGTTTTAGCGAAGCCTGCAGAGCAAACTAGCTTAATTGCTTTATACACTATTGGATTAATGAAATCAGTTGGCTTACCTGAAGGTGTTGTACAAGCAGTAATCGCGCGTGGTAGCGATGTAGGTAGTGTTATTGTGCCTGACACACGTGTGCAAACAGTGATGTTTACCGGCTCGACAGAAACCGGTACTAGAATTTCACAAACCCTTGCAGAACGTGGCGGCGACCAAGTACCTTTGATCGCAGAAACTGGCGGTCAAAACTGCATGATTGTTGATTCAACCGCACTACCTGAGCAAGTTGTTGATGATATTATATCTTCAGGTTTTCAATCGGCAGGTCAACGCTGTTCCGCGTTGCGCGTGTTATTTTTACAAGAAGAAATAGCCGACGATGTCATTACCATGCTTAAAGGTGCATTAGCTGAATTACATATTGGCGACCCTGCCATGTTAAGTACAGACATTGGCCCTGTCATTGATCAAAAGGCCTTAGATGCACTTAACGCGCATAGCGACTATATGCAAACCCATGGTAAGTTATTATACCAATGTGAAATTGCTCAAGAGATAACTGATAAACTATCTGACAATGAACATTATTTCTTCGCTCCTCGCTTATATGAAATTGATGATATAAGCGTTTTGAAAAAAGAAGTTTTTGGTCCTTGTGTACATGTGGTTCGCTTTAAAGGCGAGGAAATTGAAAATGTGGTTGATAAAATAAACAGTACAGGTTTTGGTTTAACCATGGGGGTACATACCCGGATCAATCATCGTGCTCTTGAATTAGCAAAACTTTCTCGTGCAGGCAACATTTATATCAATCGTAATATGATTGGCGCAATTGTTGGTGTTCAACCTTTTGGTGGTCGTGGTCTATCAGGCACGGGTCCAAAGGCTGGCGGTCCAAACTATTTAACCCGTTTAATGAAAGAAAAAGCCACACCTGATGCAGAACAATTCAATATGTTACCAGAACAAGTTGAAGCATTAGAAAGTAATGAACAAGCCGGGTCTGAAGCAAACCTATTTATGGAAAAAGCTGACACGGCAGAAAAAGATTGGCGCTTAACAGAATTAAACACGCGGATCTCTTATGTTCGCCAATTATTAGCCAAAATTGCCCATGTAGATATCGTTGATGATCTTGCCGATGATTTAAATCGCACCCTAGCAGCAGCGCGCGATCAATTAATCAGCATTGAAAAACGCTTAAAGAAACCTACGGTATTACCGGGTCCTACAGGTGAATCAAATACGCTTTACTTGGAAAACCGTGGCAATATTATTTGTTTCGCGGATAAAAATACCAGTTTCCACTTTTGGACACTTTCATTAGTCACTGCTTTAGCGACGGGTAATACCGTTATTTCCGTTGTTTCAGATTTATTCTATGATGAGGCCATCGCTTTTAGAGATAAATTTCTTGCCACAGGTGTTGATAAAAACGTATTCCAAGTTGCCAGATTACGTCATTTATCTGCCTTGTTAGATCACCCAGCACTTTCAGGGGTAGTTATTGATAGTCTTTGTGATCGTAAGCATTATATCAGTGAAAAGTTAGCAGAGCGTCAAGGCGCAATATTACCGGTGATCAGTTCTGAGTACTTTGATAATTTGATCCAACGCTTATTAACAGAAAAAACCATCAGCATTGATACCACAGCATCTGGCGGTAACACTTCCCTAATGACTTTGGTTGAAGAAGATTAACATCATATGATGTGAATCTTAAGATAAAACGGGCATCACTTGATGCCCGTTTTTTATCATTAACTCACAACGATTAGGCTAATTGCTTTTTATTAAACAGCCGTTTACCAAAGGCATTTATAAACAATGATAACATCACTAAAATTATGCCAAATATTTGTCCAGTATTGAGTGTTTCACCCAGAAAAAATGACGCACACATAATACCTACGACAGGAACACCTAAAGTTAAAGGCGCAACTTGGCCTGCGGGGTAACGACTTAGTAAAGCTCCCCACATACTATAACCTAAAATAGATGCACCTATCGCTAAATAAAGTATGACTAATACACTAGAAAGCTTAACGCTTTCAATTGTTTGTATGATCACTTCTGGGCCTTCAAAAAAGTAGCTTGAAAGCGCGAAAGGAATAACCGCTACCCACGCTGACCAAACAACCAAACCTAAATTTGCTTGATAGCCTAGTTGGGTAATTTTACGATTAACAATATTGCCAATCGCCCAAGACATAGCGCCTGCAATGGTAAGCATAAAGCCAATTAACGTCATATCTGTAGACTGCCCTGCACTACTTATCGCCCACAATCCGAAAAATGCTATCGTTAACGCAATTAATTGGGTTCTGTGCAGTTGCTCTTTTAACAATACTATCGAAAATAGAATGGTAAACAACGCTTGAGATTGCAAAACGATCGATGCTAAACCTGCTGGCATACCAAACGCTAAAGCAGAAAAAAGCAAAGCAAATTGGCCAAAACAAAGTGTTATTGCGTAAAGCGCCATCCAACGCCAAGGTATTCCAGGCTTAGAGACAAATAACGAACCTAACAGCGCAACACATAAAAAGCGAGCGGCGCCCATAAATAATGGCGGCATATCTTGAACACCCCATGCAATGACGACAAAATTAAAGCCCCAAATAAAAATAATCATTAGGCCTAATAGGTTATCTTTTAAGGTCATTATTACTTCCTATCATTTTTCAAAATATCGACTTTGTTCTCCCTAATCACTTGAGATTAAGGTATGATCTGACTTTATTTTCTAAGCAGTATTTGAACAAATGACTACTATCGTTTTAGCTACCGGTAACCAAGGTAAAGTAAAAGAACTTGCCAGTTTGCTCGCAGAAAAAGGCTTTGTGGTAAAAGCACAAAGTGAGTTTAATGTACCAGATGTACCCGAAACAGGCACAACATTTGTAGAAAATGCGATTATAAAAGCAAGACATGCTGCAAGTATCACTGGTTTGCCTGCAATTGCTGACGATTCAGGTTTAGAAGTAGATGCCTTACAAGGTGCTCCAGGTGTTTATTCCGCTCGTTATGCGGGCGAAAATGCTAATGATAGCGATAATAATCAAAAGTTACTAAATGCCTTAAAAAACGTGGCCGAAAATGAACGAAATGCACGATTTCATTGTGTTTTGGTGTATATGACGCATGCAGAAGATCCCACCCCGCTTATTTGCCATGGTGTGTGGGAAGGCAGTATTGTAACCGAACAACAAGGCGAGCAAGGCTTTGGTTATGATCCGCTTTTCTGGCTACCCGAATTACACAAAACCTCTGCGCAACTGAACCGCGAAGACAAAAACACTTTAAGCCATCGTGGTAAAGCTCTTGCCCAATTAGCGACTAAATTACAGGCGAAATAAGCAGCAATGATGTTAACTGCTCCGCCTTTATCCCTTTATATTCATATACCTTGGTGTATTGAAAAATGTCCTTATTGCGATTTTAACTCTCATGCATTAAAACACGACATTCCAGAACAGGCTTATGTTACCGAATTAATTAAAGATCTTGACGCAGATATTCAACGCTTTGCACTTCACGATAGACCTTTGCATTCAATTTTTATTGGCGGAGGAACACCAAGTTTATTTAGTGCAGCAGCAATTTCAGCAATACTGTCTCAAGTATTACAACGATTTGAGCATCGCGCTGATATAGAGATCACATTAGAAGCAAACCCAGGCACGGTTGAAGCAGATAAATTTATCGGTTTTTACCAAGGTGGGGTTTCTCGTTTGTCCATTGGCGTGCAAAGCTTTGCTTCTGATAAATTAATTAAGCTTGGCCGTATTCACGACAGCAATCAAGCTAAACGCGCAGCAGCGCTAGCCCATGAATGTGGCATTAATACCTTCAACCTCGATTTAATGCATGGTCTACCGAATCAATCACTTGAAAACGCGTTGGACGATATTAAAACCGCAATCGATATTTCGCCGACACATCTTTCTTGGTATCAACTTACCATTGAGCCCAATACAGCTTTTCACTCAAAACCCCCTCAGCTGCCAGAAGATGAAACGCTTTGGGATATACAAGATAAAGGCAGCGCATTGTTAAGTAATGCTGGCTATCAGCAATATGAAATTTCAGCTTTTGCCAAGCCAGGCTTTGAATGTCAACATAATCTTAATTACTGGAAATACGGCGACTATCTCGGTATCGGCTGCGGAGCTCACGGTAAAATTACAGATCCTATTAACCAACAAATACATCGCACGATTAAAGTTAAGCACCCTAAAGGTTATTTAGATACTCACCGTGCTCATTTAGATCAATTATTAACGGTTGCCAAAGAAGAGCGCCCTTTTGAGTATTTAATGAATAGATTAAGGTTATTTTCAGCGTTTAATGAAGCTGATTTTGAACAGACAACAGGGCTAGCCTTTAACACTATTTCTGCAAAAATGCATCGTGCGCTAGACAAAGGGCTTTTACAGCATCAAAGTGGAAACTGGCAAGTAACAAAGCTCGGTCATCGGTATTTAAACAGCTTGCTAGAAGAGTTTTTGTAACATGACGCAATACAACCAAACAGAGATCGACTATGCATTTATGGCTAAAGCCTATGCATTAGCGTTAAAAGCTGAACAACATGATGAAATCCCCGTGGGTGCCGTAGTTGTTGCTGACGGCCATGTTATTGGTGAAGGTTTCAATCAGTCAATTATGCAACATGATCCATCGGCTCATGCAGAAATGATCGCTATACGCCAAGCAGGAAAAACGTTAGAGAACTATCGTATGCTTGATTGCACTTTATATGTCACCTTAGAACCATGTCCGATGTGTGCAGGTTTACTGGTTCATAGCCGTATAAAGCGCGTGGTGTTTGCTTGTGCTGATGAAAAAACGGGTAGCGCAGGTAGTGTTTTTGATTTAACACGCAATGACAAGCTCAACCACCAAATTGAGATAACCTCTGGCGTGATGGCAACAGAGTGTAGCGCATTGCTCTCTAGCTTTTTTAAACGTCGCCGACTAGAAAAAAAAGCATTGAAACAAGTAATTAAAAGTAATAAAAACGCATGAGCAACATTATAAAAAAGACATAAGTATATCGATCTAACTATTGATTTTAGTTATATTAAATAATACTGCGTTCTCGGGATAAATTTATGCTATCAGTTTTTCGACAAGCACTGCTCATTATTTGTTGTGTCGTATTCATACCCAGCCAAGCAACGCAAACCCCTTCTCACTTTCCAATAAAAATTTATTCTGAGATTTGGCCACCATTTCAAGTAAAAAGCGATAATAATCAGTTAACTGGCCAAGCGACAGAACAAGTTAGAAAAGCATTCAAAAGCGGCAACATCCCATATAAAATTGTTAATATGCGTTGGGCTCGTGCGTTAAAATCCGTCAAAGAGTCTCCGAATACTCTTATCTATTCAATTTCAAGAACACCTGAACGTGAAAAGCAATTTTATTGGATAGCAAAACTTGGGAATGTGAAGACAAGACTTTTAACGTTATCAGACAACGAAGAAAAAATCACTCATCCAGCACAACTTAAAAAATATGTTATCGCCTTAAAACGTGCAGAGGCCAGCACAAGTTATTTTATTTCATTAGGGTTAACACCTGGAAAAAACATTATTTTTGTAAACAACACCGAACAAGCTTTAAAATTACTTAAAGCAAAACGTGTCGACTTTTATCCTATTTCTGAACAAAATTTTATCCCTTCGGTTAATAATACAACGTTTAAAAAAGAAAGTTTCACTTTAGATTACACTTTCAAAGCACTATCGTTTGATATTTATATTGCAGCAAACAAGCACAGCGATACCGCTTTAATGGAAAAAATAAAAGTATTATTTCAAAATGAATCCGCTTTACACCAAAAGGGGTCAGGTACATCACTAAAACATTAACCACGATTAAGTTATCTAAACGTTTTCAAAAATAACCACCTTCTTTGGAGGTGTTTTGAGTTAACATAAAAAAAGGAAGCGCAAGGCTTCCTTTTTATTGGGCTTAATAGTTATCTATTTTTCAACTTTAGACATATCGCCTGCTTTAATAATCGCAAATGCTTCTACTGATAAGTATTTACGCATCACGTTATTAATGTCTTCTGCCGTTAACTTCGCAATTTGCGCTTCATATTTTTTACTGAATTGCATTGTGCGATCTAAACGGATATTTGTGTTTAGCTTGCCAGCAAGTTCACGATCTTGAGAACGACTTACTTTACGTCCTTGCAACATGCCAGATTTTGCCGCAGCGACTTCTTCATCAGTAAAACCATCTTTAAGCATACGCGCAACTTCTTCTTTAAAGCCTACTTCAACTTTCGCTAAGTTTTGCGGCGCACAAATAGCATATGCCCCAAGAGACGCTCGCTGATCAAAATCACTGATATTAATAAATGAGCCTGCACCATAACTTAAACCATCTTTTTGTCTTAAGCGAGTTGCTAAGCGACTGTTTAAGAATCCACCACCTAACATGTAATTGCCCATAGTTAACGCTGGAGCATCAGGATGGTTTTGTCCCACTGGAATGCTTATTGATGCAACAAAAGTCGCATTTTCTTTGTCTGGCGTATCAAAGATCATCGCTTCATTTGACAGCTTTTTATACGGGCTATCGATACGTGAATATCCTGTTTCACTTTGCCAATTTGCCGTCATCTCATCAAGTACTTTTGTTGTCTCTGCTTCATCGAAATCACCTACAACGGTAATTTGCATACTTGACGTTCCATAGAAATCTTTATGAAATTGCTGAACATCTGCTAAAGAAACTGCAGCCAATTCTGTTAGCATTTCCTCAAACGTCGCCACATAGTTAGGATGCCCTTTAGGGTATGGATTTTGGTGGCGTGAGTAAGCTTTAAACGCAATGCGTTGCGGATCTTGTAGTTGCTGCTCTATGGCAACCTTAGTTTCACTTTTGTATAAATCAAATTCCTTTTGGCTGAACGCAGGTTTTTGTAATACTTCACCTACTAACTTTAAGGTTTCATTTAAATTTTTGCGTGTAGTGTTCACCGTAACGTAGGCGTAAGTATTTCCACCACCAATATTAACTTGCGCTTCCAGCTTATCAAATGCTTCTTTTAATTGCTCACGGGAATAATTTTCAGTACCTCGCATTAACATTGCGCCCGCTGCATCACCAACAGCATTCAAGCCCTGCAACGAGAGTAAGTCTCCCATTTGCATATTAACTCTAACAACGACTGACTCGCCTCGCGTTTTCTTAGGAAGTAAGGCAATTTTTACACCTGTATCAAGTTTGCTCGTTTCAGTTCGTGCATCGATATTATCATGTGATGGATTAAACGCTTCGCCTTGCGCTACAGCTTCACGGCCTTTATAGTCTTTAACCATCGCAGAAACACTTTCAACATGTGGAATGTCAACACGCTCAGGGTTTTCAGCAGGAATAAACTTACCTAATGTTCTGTTGTTACGCGTAATATAGCTAGCAGCAACACGGTTAACATCTTCAGCTGTCACTTTTTCAATACGATCTCGATTTAAAAATAATAAACGCCAATCGCCCATTCCCAGCCATTCGCTTAACTCCATGGCAATGCGCTCTGATGAATTAAACGCTAATTTGGTATTTTTTAATATGGTGCGTTTCGCTCTTTCCACTTCTTCTGAGGTAATTGGTTTATCGCTAATACCTTCTAATGTAGAAATAAGGGCTGTTTCAGTTTTCGCTAAATCATTGGCTTTATCCACTTCTGCCATAAAAATGGCAACACCTGGTTCTGCCCATTGAAAATTGAAACCGAAAGCGTTACTCGCTAATTTTTTCTCAACCAATGATTTGTGTAACCGTCCAGTTGCTTGAGCTGACAGTACTTCATTTAATACATCGATAGCAGCAAAGTCAGGATGCGAGCCAGCAGGGACATGATAAACAGTACCGATCATTTGCGCATCACCGACACGACGCACTGTTACAAAACGTTCACCATCTTGCGCGGGCTCACGTGTATATAACGGTTGAATAACACGTGAAGGTTTAGCAATTTTACCAAAAGTTGCATTTATTTTTTCTAACATCGTATCAACATCAAACTTACCAGCAACAGTTAATGTCGCATTATCTGGTTGATAATATTTACGATAAAACGCTTGTAAGCGGTCAATCGGTACATTTTCTAAATCAGCACGAGCACCAATAGTTGATTTACCATAATTATGCCACTCATAAGCTGCTGCTAACATGCGTTGTAAAGTAATGCGAAACGGATTATTTTCGCCACGTTCAAACTCATTTCGTACCACGGTCATTTCGCTGTCCAAATCTTTTTTGGCAATGAACGAGTTAACCATACGGTCTGATTCCATGCTTAAAGCCCAGTCGATATTTTCTTCTGTGGCAGCAAACGTTTCAAAATAGTTGGTGCGATCTGTCCAAGTTGTGCCATTTGGCCTAGCGCCATGTGAGCTTAATTCTGCAGGAATATCTTTATGCTTTGGCGTACCTTTAAACACGAGGTGCTCTAATAAATGAGCCATCCCTGTCTCACCGTAATTTTCATGTTTAGAGCCAACATGATAGGTGACATTAACAGTGACAGTTTCTTTCGTATTATCAGGAAAAAGTAAAACTTGTAATCCGTTATCAAGGCGGTATTCAGAAATTCCTTCTACCGAAGTAACTTGTTTAATTTTATCGGCAAAAACCGACGGTGAAAGTGTGGTTATACAAATAGAAGCAGCAATTGCTATTTGTGATGGTTTGCACCATTTTTTCAACATTATTATACCCTTTTTTTATCGTAGTATAATCAATGTAGCAAATTGTTAATGAGCTGTTAAAGAAACAGTAAAAATAACAAAAGGTAGAATGTAACAATATGTAAATTTTATTCAACACTTTAAATAAAATAATAAAAGTAATAGAAAGGTGGGTAATCGAATAACGGTATAGATGAAAGGCATAAAAAACGGTAGCAGGGTTTAATTCATGCTACCGTTATGGGTACAGTTTACGTCTTGGCTCTCTTGTATAAAGTGCATCAAACGACGGTTATTCACTTTTACTTTATGCCGATTCATTAAACGTTTTCGTTGCGTTGAATGCGACACTTTTCGTGCTTTTTGCATATAATATTCTCCTATTAATTCGATGATGTTTGTTGGTACTTAATATAGACACAATAAAAGTAAAAACGTTCAACAAACATACTCTATAATATGGTGTCTACAGGCGTTATTATCAAGAGAATATATGACAGTTTGATGAAATGCTGTCTGTATTATGTAAGAAAGTGTCTCTGCATTACAAAACGCGGCAATTCGCGGTTAAAATAAGTCTGCAAGGTTAAATATTGTTACTCGTCTTTTGGCAGTTCGGGGCTATGCTTTTCTAGTGCTGATACGTTTGGCGCAGCATTAGTGAGCTCTTGTTGTTCTAAGGCCTCAAGCAACAGCTGTTGTTCAGCCTCTTGTTGTTTTTCATCCATCCACGTTAGGGTGTCGTAGTAACGTCGAATGTTTTCAACGTAATTCACAGGTTCATCACCGCGTGCATAACCATAGCGAGTGAATTTATAATATTTTTTCTGTTTTAATAATGGCAACCGCTGTTTAACATCAACCCAACGATCAGGGTCCCCCCCTTGTAAGCGGGTGATCTCTCTTGCATCATTTAAATGCCCAAGACCAACATTATAAGAGGCTAAAGCGAACCATAATCTGTCGGGGTGTGGAATTCTATCAGGCATGCGATCAAACATTTGTTGAAAATATTTAGCTCCACCCTGAATACTTTGTTCTGCATCAATTCTACTTTTAATACCCATTTGCTTGGCAGTAGGTAACGTTAACATCATCATACCTCGTACCCCTGTATGAGATCTTGCTCTTGGATTCCAATGTGACTCTTGGTAGCTAATAGCTGCTAGCAATCGCCAGTCAATCTCTTGCGCATATTTCTCAAAAAGCGGACGATATTTTGGCAGCTTTGCATCCACTGCTTTAATAAAGGTACGAGTATCTACATAATTAAATTGTTCAACATGACCAAAATATTTATCGTCAAGGGCTAATAAAGTCCCGTTATGATGAATATCGCCAAAAAACTCAATCATACTTGCCAATATTGAATCATCACCTTCTTTGCGAATCGGCCATGCAATTAACTCTGATGCCTGAAGGGTAAAGCCAATGCTAATTTCAGGGTAATACCGGCGACTAACAGCAAGCGTGTGGCTATCAATGATGGTGTAGTCATATTCATCATTTAAAATCCGGATCAGTACTTCTTCGCTGTCTAGTTCTTCGGTTTCTTGCCAAGTAAGTGCGGGAAAGGTTTGCTGAATGTTTTGTAAGTTTTCAACATGGCTTGAATTAGCGGTAACTATCAATTTACCGGTTAAATCTTCTAATTTTCTGGGGCGTTTATTTCCTTGTTTAAAAACAAGTTTTTGACTGATTTGATTATAGCTAGGCGCAAAATTATAACGCTGTAGCCGTTTATCTGTAATGGTTAACCCTGCTGCTAAAAAGTCAACTTCACCGCTATCAAGCAAAGCAAAAAGCTCTGCCAAGCTATAGCTAGCAACAATTTTTAATTCAACACCTAAATAATCAGCATATTTTTTGGCTAATTCATACTCAAAGCCTGTTTCACCTTCTGGGCCGATATAATAACTCGTTAATCCATAAAGGGTACCAACAGTGATATACCCCTGTTTAGCGACTTTTGTAAGCCCTGATTGTTCAGACTTTTTTTGACAACCGCTCAACGTAAAAATAAACGGTAGACATAACAACCAAACAAGGAATATATTGCGAAAATATTTAAAGTGTACAACGTTCATCATTCCATTGTGGCGTGCTTTTATTGTTTATCAAAGTCTTTTTTTTCATTTCCGGAAAACAACCATGGAATTTTTTTTACTATTGCCCTGCTTTTACACTATAATACGCGCGATTTTTATTCCAATAAATCCAACCTTGGTGAATACATAATATGGCGATGTTGATTCAAACCCTTCGTGGCGCTCCAGCCTTATCTGATTTTCGTATCAAGAAATTACTTGATCAGTGTGCTGAACTTAGCCTTCCTGTCACAGATATTTATGCAGAGTATACTCATTTTGCACAGTTAACTGCTGAGCTTAACGAACAAGAAACACACGTATTAGCAAAACTGCTAACGTACGGCCCTAGCATTGAAGAACATGAACCGGTAGGCAAACTACTATTGGTTACCCCTCGCCCTGGTACTATTTCACCTTGGTCATCAAAATCTACTGATATTGCGCATAATTGCGGGTTAGATAAAGTCGTTCGCCTTGAAAGAGGCCTTGCTTACTATATTCAAAGTTCAGCGCTAAGCGCACAACAAGAGCAACAACTAAACGGTTTGATTCATGACCGTATGATGGAAGTGATTTTTACTGACGCACAACAAGCACAAACTCTTTTTGCAACAGCTGAACCCGGTAAATTAAACGCAGTTGATGTATTGTCTGGCGGTCGTGAAGCGCTGGCTACTGCAAATATCGAATTAGGTTTAGCGCTTGCCGATGACGAAATTGATTACTTAGTAGAAAATTTCATCAAGCTTGGTCGTAACCCTAACGACATCGAACTTTATATGTTTGCCCAAGCAAACTCAGAACATTGTCGCCATAAAATATTTAATGCTGACTGGACAATCGACGGCCAAGAACAGCCAAAATCATTGTTCAAAATGATTAAGAACACCTACGAAACCAATCCTGATTACGTATTAAGCGCATATAAAGATAACGCTGCAGTGATGGTTGGCTCCGAAGGTGGACGTTTCTTCCCTCACCCTGAATCAAAAGAATACGGCTACAACCACGAAGATATTCAAATATTAATGAAGGTTGAAACCCATAACCACCCCACCGCTATTTCACCATACCCAGGTGCTGCTACTGGCTCAGGCGGTGAAATTCGTGACGAAGGCGCAACAGGCATTGGCTCTAAGCCTAAAGCAGGTTTAGTCGGGTTTACTGTTTCTAACCTACGCATCCCTAACTTTGAGCAACCTTGGGAAACAGACTTTGGTAAACCAGAGCGTATTGTTTCTGCCTTAGACATTATGGTTGAGGGCCCGTTAGGTGGCGCCGCATTTAACAACGAGTTCGGCCGTCCTAATATTCTCGGTTATTTCCGCACCTATGAAGAACAAGTAGACTCATTCAACGGCAAAGAAGTTCGCGGTTACCATAAACCGATTATGCTTGCGGGTGGTTTAGGAAACATTCGTGATGAGCATGTACAAAAAGGTGAAATTAATGTTGGTGCTAACCTTATTGCTTTAGGCGGCCCTGCAATGAACATTGGTTTAGGCGGTGGCGCTGCATCTTCTATGGCGTCAGGTCAGTCTGCTGAAAACCTCGACTTCGCTTCTGTACAACGTGAAAACCCAGAGATGGAACGCCGTTGTCAGGAAGTGATCGACCGCTGTTGGCAATTAGGTGACGAAAACCCTATTTTATTTATTCATGATGTCGGTGCTGGCGGTTTATCTAACGCATTCCCAGAGCTTGTTGCTGATGGTGGACGCGGTGGCAACTTTGAATTACGCAACGTACCTAATGACGAGCGTAGCATGTCACCATTAGAGATCTGGTGTAATGAATCTCAAGAGCGTTATGTGTTAGCCGTCTCAGATGAAAAGCTGGCCCAATTTGAAGCCATTTGTCAACGTGAACGAGCACCTTTTGCCGTTGTAGGTAAAGCAACCGAAGAAGAGCACTTAACGTTAACTGATGAACATTTTGCTAATGACGAGCAATTAAACAAACCGATTGATTTATCATTAGATCTTTTACTAGGTAAACCACCTAAAATGCACCGCGATGTGCAAAGTAAAACCGAAACAGGCGCGGCATTAAACTTAACCAATGTAGCTGTTGCTGATGCAGCTGATCGCATTTTACGTTTACCGACTATTGCTGAAAAAACCTTTTTAATCACTATTGGTGATCGTAGTGTTACGGGTATGGTTGCCCGCGATCAAATGGTTGGTCCTTGGCAAGTTCCGGTTGCAGATTGTGCCGTTACAACTGCTGCTCTTGATTCTTATCACGGTGAAGCTATGTCAATGGGTGAACGTACACCGGTTGCCTTACTTAATTATGGTGCTTCTGCACGCTTAGCTGTTGCTGAATCTCTGACTAATATTGCTTCAGCAGATATTGGCGATTTAAATCGTATTAAACTTTCTGCAAACTGGATGGCTGCAGCTGGACACCCCGGTGAAGACGCGGGTCTATATGAAGCGGTTAAAGCCGTTGGTGAAGAACTTTGTCCAGCACTCGGATTAACCATTCCGGTGGGTAAAGACTCCATGTCAATGAAAACTAAATGGCAAGAGAACGGTGAAGAAAAAGCTGTCACCTCTCCGCTTTCGTTAGTGATCACTGCATTTGGTCGTGTTGAAGATGTCCGTAAAACTGTCACCCCTCAATTACGCATCGATAAAGGCGAAAGCCGTTTGATCGCCATTGACCTTTCCAACGGGAAAAACCGTTTAGGTGGTTCTTGTTTAGCACAAGTTTACAAACAATTAGGTACTGAAACACCCGATGTCGACAGTCCAGAAACATTAAAAGGTTTCTTCAATGCCATTCAATCGCTTGTCGCAGACGAAAAACTGCTGGCTTATCATGATAGAAGTGATGGTGGGTTATTTACTTCTGTCGTTGAAATGGCCTTCGCTGGTCATACCGGGGTAGACATTGATTTAACCGCACTTGAAGGTGACGATTTAAGTGTGTTATTTAGCGAAGAGCTAGGCGCCGTTATCCAAGTTCGTGAGCAAGATGTTGATGATGTAAACCAAGTGTTTGAACAACATGGCATAGCTGCATTGTGTACCGATATCGGTGGTATCAATAATGATGACACCATTCGATTTACCCGTAATGGTGAAACAGTCTTAGAAAATAGCCGTACGTATTTCCGTACGGTTTGGGCAGAAACAACACTTAGAATGCAAGCAATGCGTGATAATCCTGAATGTGCCCAAGAAGAATTTGACGTTAAATTTGATACGGAAGATCCAGGTTTAAACGTGTCATTATCTTATGATATTAATGAAGATACCGTTGCCGATTTAATTGCGAAAGACGCACAAACAGGTAATAACCCTAAAGTGGCTATTTTACGTGAACAAGGTGTTAACTCACACGTTGAAATGGCTGCAGTTTTTGATCGTGCAGGCTTTAAAGCGATTGACGTACATATGTCAGATGTACTTGCTGGTCGTGTAGACTTGGCCGATTTTAAAGGCCTTGTTGCTTGTGGTGGCTTCTCATATGGTGACGTACTAGGCGCTGGTGAAGGTTGGGCGAAGTCTATCTTATTTAATGCGAATGCTCGTGAAATGTTTAAAACCTTCTTCCACCGCGAAGATACTTTCTCTTTGGGTATTTGTAACGGTTGCCAAATGTTATCTAATTTGAAAGAAATTATTCCAGGTGCTGAAGCATGGCCACATTTCGTGCAAAATGCATCTGAACGTTTTGAAGCGCGTTTTTCATTAGTTGAAATACAAGAAAGCCCTTCAATTTTCTTCAAAGGGATGGAAGGTTCACGCATGCCAATCGCTGTTTCACACGGTGAAGGCCGCGCTGAATTTACCAGTGAAGAGGCAATCGGCGCAACAAACGATTCAGGCACAGTAGCAATGCGTTTCGTGAATAACTATGGTGACATCACCGAAACCTACCCCGCAAACCCGAATGGTTCACCAGACGGCATTACCGCATTAACAACAACGGATGGCCGTGTCACCATTATGATGCCGCATCCTGAGCGGGTATTCCGTACAGTTGCCAATTCATGGCACCCTGATGAGTGGCATGAAGATTCACCTTGGGTGAGAATGTTCCGCAATGCTCGCCAATTTATCGGTTAGATATAGCCTTAGCAATATAGCTTGCTAGGTTGCTACAGCACATTGAAAATGGCTCCATAATAATGGGGCCATTTTTTTAACTGTATTTCGCCATTAATATCAGCAAATAAACGGACGGTTTTCAATCGTTCAACGTAGTAAAGGTAAACAATGACAACCATCTGATATATCTTAATTTCACGACAAAAAAAACGGTCTATATAAAGACCGCTTTTTAATTTCAGTTATTAAACTAAACAGTGATAACCATATTAGCTCATGTGAACAAGCATATTGCTTGGCTCTTCTAAGAACGACTTCCACAAGTTACTAAAGCGGGCGATTGTACCACCATCAATCACACGATGGTCACCAGACCAACTTACTTGCATGATAGAACGTGCTTCAACTTCACCATGTTGATTAAAACGCGGTAATGTTTGTAACTTACCAAGTGCAACAATTGCTGATTCTGGTTTATTAATAATTGGCGTGGCGACAGTTCCCCCAATTGCACCAATATTTGAAATTGAGATTGTGCCCCCTTTCAAATCGGCCGCCGCAACACGCCCTGATCGCGCATCATTGGTTAAACGAGTAATGTCTTTCGCTAAATCAATAATAGATTTTGTTTGCACCTGTTTAACATTGGGTACTAACAAACCAACTTTAGAATCAACGGCCATTCCAATATTATGATCATCAAAATAGGTAAGCTCTGTGCAGTCTTCATTAGGCTGTGAGTTTATCACCGGGTACTCTTTCAATGCTAACGACATTGCTTTCATGAAAAATGGCATCATAGTTAATTTAATATCTTGTTTAGCATAGACTTCTTTTAAATCACTACGAAGCTTGATCAAGTTCGTCATGTCTATTTCTTCACAGTAAGTAAAGTGAGGAATAGTTGATACTGACGCAACCATCGCTTTTGCCATTGCTGCTTTTACGCCTCTGATCGCTTCAACACGCGTACCGCCAACCGTTGTAGCTGATGGTTTATCGTGTTGTTCAGCTGCTGGTGCGTCATTAAACGCAAGCACATCATCTTTATAAACTCTGCCTTTTTTGCCACTGCCAGGTATTTCGTGAATGTTAACACCCAATTCACGAGCAACACGGCGTACCGCAGGGCTTGCAACCGCTTTTTTATTAACAACTTTGGGGGTTGTTACAGCAGGTGTATTTGATTCTGCAGGCGTTGAAGTTGTTGCAGGTGGTACCGGCAATTTTTCATTTTCAGGTAATACTTCAGCAGCCGGGTCTTGTGAGTCAGTTAATGCGCGCTCAAGTGAAAATAGCGGTGCATGAACTTTTGCAATTTCCCCCTTGCCGTAATAAAGCTTTACTACCGTACCAGAATGCATTGCTGGGATCTGTACTAACGCCTTATCGGTCATTACATCGGCTACCGGCTGATCTTCTTCAATGGTGTCGCCTTCAGCAACTAACCATTCAACCACTTCACACTCAACAATACCTTCACCAATATCGGGTAAGATAAAGTCTTCGACGATGGTGCCAGAAGCGGGAGTGCTCGCTGGTTTCGTGTTCGTTTCACTAGTTGTAGGCTCAGCTTCAACTTGTGGTGATGCTTCACCTTCAGGAGTCATAGCGAATAAAGGTGCGTGAACCTTAGCAATTTCGCCTTTAGCATAGTAAAGCTTATCAACGATGCCAGAGTGCATTGCAGGTATTTGAACAAGCGCTTTGTCGGTCATTACGTCAGCAACCGGCTGATCTTCTTCTATACGATCGCCTTCTTTTACTAGCCACTCAACCAGTTCACATTCAACGATACCTTCTCCGATGTCCGGTAAAATAAAATCAATGCTCATGTTTTAAACCCTAGTAATTAATGCTGCGTTTGATCGCTTCATACACTTTTAAGTGATCAGCGGCATGTTCTTTTTCAAGAGAAAGCGGATATGGTGTATCAATTCCACACACTCTTTCAATAGGAGATTCTAAATGTAAGAAACATTCTTGTTGAATCGTCGCGGCTATTTCACTGGCAAAGCCTGCTGTTAATGGCGCTTCTTGTGAAATAAGTAATCGGCCAGTTTTTAACACTGAATTAGCAACCGTGTCTACATCCCACGGTAAAATAGTACGTAAATCAATAAGTTCACATGAGATACCGTCTTTTTTAGCCATTTCAGCCGCTTTCTCAATAATTTCCATTTGAGCGCCCCACGCTAGCAACGTAATATCGCTCCCCTGCTCAGTGACTTCTGCTTTGCCAATGGGTAATTGATAATCTTCTTCTGGCACTTCACCCACTGATGCACGGTATAAGCGTTTAGGCTCAAAGAAAATAACCGGATTATCATCACGAATAGAAGCAAGTAATAGCCCTTTAGCTTGATAAGGATTACGCGGTACAACAATTTTTAAACCAGGCGTATGCGCAAAATATGCTTCAGGTGATTGGCTATGATATAAGCCGCCTGCAATACCACCGCCGTATGGAGTACGTATTGTTAAGTTACCTACATTGAACTCATTACCACTACGGTATCTAAATTTTGCTGATTCATTAACAATTTGGTCAAATGCAGGAAAAATATAATCTGCAAATTGAATTTCTGCAATTGGTGTACTGCCTTGTGCAGCTAAACCATTGGCAAAGCCAATGATACCTTGCTCAACCAGTGGTGTATTAAAACAACGTGCTTTGCCATACTTTTCCTGTAAGCCACTTGTAGCTCTAAATACGCCACCAAAATGACCTACATCTTCGCCGAAACACAGTGCACTATCGTTTTCTGCCATGGCAATATCTAAGGCATTGTTAATTGCCTGTAATAAATTCATTTGTGCCATTATTTAATTCTCCCTGCAGTGAGCGGGTACGCTTCAGGATATTTTTTGATATGTGCTTTAAGTGATGTCAATTGCTTCTGAAGATGCTCTGGCACTTGGTCATAAACATCTGATACTAAATCTTCAACCGGTGGTTTCGCGATTTTTTCAGCAACCTTAACGGCAGCTAAAATATCTTCACGTAATTGTTCAAATAAGGCCGTTTCTTGGGCTTCATCCCACCAGTTTTGCGCCAACATCCACGATTTCATACGAGAAAGTGGATCATGAGCATGCCACTTTTCTTCTTCTTCTTTCGTACGGTAACCTGAAGGATCGTCTGATGTAGAATGAGCCCCTAAACGATAAGACATTGCTTCAATCATCACAGGCTTGCTTTCTTCAATTGCATAAGCACGCGCTAATTGTACTGCTTTAAGCACCGCTAATATATCGTTGCCATCTATACGAATAGTTTTCATGCCGTAGCCCACGCCACGAGAAGCAATACCGTTACCGACATATTGCTCATCTGAAGGTGTTGATATCGCATATCCGTTGTTACGACAGAAAAAGATAACAGGTGCATTGTGCACTGCTGCCATATTTAAACCTGCGTGAAAATCACCTTCAGAAGCAGCACCTTCGCCAAAATAACAAAGTGTTACTGCATCTTTACCTTGTAGTTTTTGGCCATAAGCGTAACCCGCAGCTTGTGGTATTTGTGTACCTAAAGGAGATGAAATTGTCATGTAATTAAGTTCATTCGAACCATAATGGATTGGCATTTGTCTGCCTTTACCCAGATCTTTTTCATTAGAAAACATTTGATTCATAAAATTTTCTAAACTAAAGCCTCGGTAAATTAAAGCGCCTTGCTCACGGTATTGTGCCATGATCATATCTTGTGCTTCTAATCCTGCTGCACCACCTATGCTAGCAGCTTCTTCACCTAGCGCCGCCATATAGAAACTGATACGACCTTGGCGTTGTGCACCAATCATGCGTTCATCTAATGCTCGGTGAAAAGCCAGTGCTTTATAAATTTTTACCGCGTGCTCTTCATTGATCTTTGGAAGCTCAGCGCCTTGGTATACAGTGCCATCTTGTTGTAATATTTTGAGGATGGGGATTTCAACTGAATGACCATCAATAAAAGCCGCGTTGTGTACAACAGGGCCTTCTTTGTAAATGTCAGTATTCATAGCCTTCTCTTATGTTTTACCCAATGTTTAAGGGAATATCAAAAACCTGTATGCAATCAAGTATAGTGCGAGATTGCATAAATGAGACTTTCGTTTTAGGTGCGTTATCATTTATGTTTTTTACCTGCGCAAACTTTACCTTTACGTCAACTGTAATGCAAGTTTCAAAAGTACACCACGTTTCATCATGTTTGTAAGTGAACATTAATGTTTACAGAAACATTTTAAAACCTATGAAAACAATCAATTACATAGTTAACAGCGGATATACTCGATGGTTAACTTTCGTTCAAACTAGCAGGGATCACCGTTAACATCGCTCGCTGGCCAATGGCAACATCTGCATTTGGAAAAATAATTGCTTCACCTTCATGCTGAGTTTTGATTTTGTTACCGCCATCGATTGCTAAAACGTGACCTTTTGGAAAGTCAGTAAAGTTAACGGTATCGCTAGAAAACGTTAATTCAAAGGCTTGATGCTGACGATTTATCACCTGTGCAACAGTAAATATATGGAAGTCATTTTCATCATATGGTTTAAGATCAAGATTTTGCCCAGACACTAATTTAGTTAACGTTGAAGCAACTTGCTCGAATTGTGTCATGTCGTTTTTACCAAATGGCTGAACCTTACCAAGTTCAATAGTAAAGGCATCGGCACCAAAGTGCTTCGACGAAAAATAACTGAATGTTGTTGTAGGTGAATTTGATAATAAAACAGTATTCACACCACACGCTAAAAGGAATTGTAATTGTGAAGCTTTTCTAGGTTTGCCATGTAAATAAGGGTATACCGCAAACTTATCATATTTTGCACCACGAATTGCCGTGTGTAAGTCATAGTGCATGCGTTCACGGGGTTTATTGAGGGTGGCGTCATGTTCAAAAAATTGTTTGATCGTGTTTTCAAGTAATAACGCACGCTCTCGCTCTTTATTAATGAGTCCTGCACCATTTCCTTGATCTAATGAATGTCCACCAGAGAAGAGCCTGTTCATGTTTTCTTCAACGAAGCGCTCAGCAATATTCATCGAAGCAATATTGCCAAAAATAAATAAAACCCGTTGACCAACATTAAGCTGACCGAGAATAATCTTTTGAATGATATCGCGACAAATTTCAATTGGCGCTGTTTCATTACCGTGTACACCACTAGATAAAACAATATCTTGCGTGCTGTCTACACCTTTTGGTGAAAATGAAATAATACCAGTATCAATAACAGACACGGTACATTGTGAAGCGGTTGCTTGATGAGTAACATCAAAGGAAAATGTTTCTGGAAATGACCATGGATGCTCGCGCGAAAGCGCTAGAAAGTCACCCGTTGTTTGTAACTGCTGCTGTAAACTACCCAAACCAATTTCTTAAAATGGTGAATGATAGAAGCTATTGTAAAATATTTAGCGTAATTTTTTTACTATAATATTTCATTCCGATAAAAAACGTTTTGATCGCAGAAAACTTTACATGGTACTTTCAATTAACTATGACCATGAATAGCATTTTTACCCCGATGTTTTGCCACTAAAAGAGCGTCTTCTACATCATGGAGTATATCTTCAACGATTTGATTATTTTCATAAATAGCGAACCCTATACTACAGGTTATATCAACAGTAGAGGCCATGGTTGGATCATCAATCGCTTGTTGTAATTGTTCAGCAAATTGATAAGGAGTAGATTGCATGTTAATGGGCGCAATTACAATAAAGTTATCATCTAACCAGCGACATAATAATGCTTGTTTAGGAATAGCCGCATTAAGCTTTCTTGTGACTTGCTTGAGTACTTCATCACCGACCAACTGTCCATATAAGTCATTTACTTTTTTGAAATCATCTAAGTCAACTTGAAACACAGCAAAGGGTTGTTCGTGTTTATTGGCTAACTCACACCAAGAAATTAAACTTAATTGTCCTGATCGTCTATTAGGTAAACCTGTTAACGGATCTATTAATGATATTTGCTCTAACGTATGAGCCATAATACCTAACTCTCGTATCCGGCGGTAACTGAAAATAAGCCAGCTAAACGCAAGCGTGAACGTTAGTGGAATTAATTCGTCAAGTTCATAGTTTTCATGTTTCATTACAAATTGATAAATGCCTTCAAAAAAATCTATTTGCATGAAAACAATCAGAAACGCTAGGTTTACCACTGCTATCACTAATAAATCTTTTATCACAGTCGGTCGATGTATGTACTGACGATGAGGCATAATCTCTCTTAAAATAAATTTGTTATTTTTTTAATGCACTCCTTGCATCGTTATCCTTGCTAAATTTTAATCGAATTGTACGTTATTTCGCACCATTATGAAGCATTTTTTGTAAACATTTTATTAACAATCAACTGAGCTTCATCAATAATGCATTCTAGATGTGCTTCATTAATAAAACTTTCTGCATATATTTTATAAATATTTTCAGTGCCTGACGGTCTGGCCGCAAACCAGCCATTCTCAGTAGTAATTTTAATTCCCCCAATTGCCGCATTATTTGCCGGGGCATGTGTCATTTTTTGGGTAATAGGCTCACCCGCTAAGGTATGCTCATCAATCTCATTCACATCAATAGAGGAAAAAACGTGTTTTTGCTGTAACGTTGCTACCGCTTCATTTCGCTTGTAACAAGGCTCACCTAATTGTTCTGCTAGCTCATTATAGTACTGCTGAGGGTTTTTTCCTGTAACGGCTAATATTTCTGCCGCCAGAAGCGCCATAATGAAACCATCTTTATCGGTTGTCCAGCAACTACCATCAAGCGCTAAAAACGAAGCCCCGGCACTTTCTTCACCACCAAAAGCATAGTCTCCAGAATGAAGCCCTTCTACGAACCATTTGAAACCAACAGGCACTTCTGCCAATGGTTTTTTTAGTGATTTAGCAACACGATCAATAATCGAGCTAGACACTAATGTTTTACCAATTTTACAATTATCTGACCATTGTCGATGCGTCATTAAATAATGAATAGCAACCGCGAGATAATGGTTAGGGTTCATTAACCCATCTGTTTTTGTCACAATGCCGTGGCGATCAAAATCAGCATCATTCCCTACAGCAATATCAAAACGATCTTTTAAATCAATCAAGCTAGCCATCGCATAGGGTGATGAACAATCCATGCGAATTTTTCCATCTTTGTCTAGCGTCATAAAAGCAAAACTAGCGTCTACTTTATCGTTTACCACCGATAATGCCAGTTGATAGCGTTCAGCAATTGCTGGCCAATAATCGATACCTGATCCCCCCATAGGATCAGCACCAATGGTTACCCCAGCTTGTTTTATTACTTTTAAATCAATAACTTTTGATAATTCATTTACATAGAAAGTGATAAAGTCTTGTTTGGTTAATAACGGCGATTGCAATGCATGTTGATAACTTGCTTGCTTTGCATCTAACAGGCCACGTTGAATGATGTCATTCGCGCGCTTTTCAATACATTGGGTAATATTTCCTTCAGCTGGGCCGCCGTGCGGAGGATTGTATTTTATACCACCATCTGCAGGCGGATTATGGGAAGGTGTAATAATGAGACCATCAGCTTGAGTATCGTGTTCACGGTTATGGACAATGATTAACCTCGAAATTACCGGAGTCGGCGTAAAACCAAAGTCTTGCTGCACTATTACTGGCACGTTATTAGCAATTAACACCGATAATGCAGTAGCAAATGCAGGTTCAGATAATGCGTGAGTATCTTTACCCAAAAAAAGTGGCCCATCTATCCCCTGCTGCTGTCGGTATTCTGCAACTGCTTGGCAAATAGCTATAATATGATGTTCATTAAAGCTATGCTTTACTGAAGTCCCTCTATGTCCTGATGTACCAAAACTAACACGTTGCTCAACGTGATTAACATCAGGCTGATTAAGATAGTATTGACTTACAACAGACGGTATATTTTCTAGATCTTTTGGCGTAGCTTGTTGACCTGCATTTTCGTGAACAGACATGAATACCTCTTAATTTTTTATAATAAATCTCTTATCTTTTCTATTTGCTCATCTACATAGCCTAAGGCTTTTGCTACCTCGGTGATCATCATTTTTTTCCGGGTGGTATTTGAATTAGTAATCACCCAATAGCGACTCTCAGGGATCTGACGTGGCTTTGTGCTACTACCAGATTCACTCAACGCTTTTTCACTATCAGCAAAATATAGGCGGTCTCGTCCTCTTATAGCTAAAACCGTAGAAAATGCTTCGCCATGTACACGATGTAACGCAGATAATAACAATAAAAAGCGCCCGACGACTCCTCTTTGCATAGCGAGTTCTTCTTTATTTATAACATCGAATACATTTTTATTTTCATGTTTTTTTGCCAACGCAGGAACTACCTCCTGGTTTTCTACCGAAAATGTTTTAGTTACTTTGTCAGCACTAACCGATTTTGCTTTCGTTTGCTCTCCTGGCAAAGCCAACAGGCGCCGTAATATGGATGACGCGCTTTCGCCAATATATTGAGTATTTGACGCTAAATATTGATATAACTCTTCATCTATTTCGATATGTTTCATCTAATAACCTTACCACGATAATTGCGAGCAAGATTATACTGAGCTTATTACTAAGTCTCTAGAGGAATTTAGCTTATTGATGAAATTCAGTATAATGTTAACAACATTCATTATTTATATTTGTTCATGGCCATTCTTCATTATCAACAACAAGGACAAGGTACTCACTTGCTCCTTATACATGGTTTACTGGGTAGCTTAGAAAATTTAAACATGGTCGCCAAACCGTTAAGCGAGCATTTTACGGTTACCAATGTAGATGTCAGAAATCACGGTAGCTCCCCGCAAATTAATAATATGGAATACGACTCACTAGCGACCGATATTATTGACACTATGAACGCGCTAAACATAGAAAAAGCAAGTATTTTAGGTCATTCTATGGGTGGAAAAATAGCCATGCAGGTAGCGTTAGAACACCCTAAGCGCGTTAATAAACTTATCGTTGCTGATATCGCGCCTACTTCATATCCTCCACATCATGAGCAAATTTTTGCAGGTCTTAATGCTATTGATTTACAAAACATTGAAAGTAGAAAAGATGCCGATGCAACGCTTTCACATTATGTTGAACAAGCAGGCGTTCGACAATTTTTATTGCGTAATTTAACAAAACAAGATGAACAATTTCACTTTAAATGTAATCTCGAGTTTTTAACTCACTGCTATCCACAAATTATGGCCGCATATCAAGGAGAACGACAGTTTTCTCGGCCTACATTATTTATTAAAGGCAGTGAATCAAATTACATTACTCATCAACATCGCGATAGAATCAATCAATTATTTCCTAATGCTTCAGCAAAGATAATTCAAGGTGCTGGCCATTGGTTACACGCAGAAAAGACCGTAGCTTTTAATAAAATTGTCGGTGATTTTTTGCAAAAAAATCAGTAAAGTATATTATTTGCCTTTTTTGTTGCATATGCAATAATTTATATGGTAAAAATGATGCGTAAGGTGTTTGCAATGTGCTATAGTCGCGCCTGAATTTTTTAAGGTGAATTATGCTTGCTGAACACTTTGCTTTAATTGAAAAAATAGGCTTAAACTTATTTTTTGTTTTTATATTTGTTTTCATAGGGTTATCTATACATGACATTATGAAAAAAAATGATGTACCTAAAATGGGACAATACGTAGTGTACTTCGTGTTGTTTTTAGGTTGTGCTGGCTTTATTGCCAAGGGCGTGATCCAATTTATTTGGGAAAATCAGGGCCTAGGCTAATCATGGCAAAACACGAAGCAGATTTAACCACAATCGACATATTTGGTGATGATAAGCGACCTGGTCGCCCGAAAACCAATCCGCATTCGCGGAGCGTTCAGGTTCGAATTAACAAACGAAACCAAGTAAAAAGAGACCGAAATAACGGTCTAAAACGTGTTGAATTTAAAATTCATCAAAATTTGATAGAAAAATTAGATCAGCTCGCACAGAATGCCAGCTGCAACAGAAGTGAACTTATCGAATCACTTATCATAAAAGCATTAGCAAGCGAAGAAAATTAAAGTAAAAGGTTATTATTCATGGCAATTGTAGGTTTATTTTTTGGTAGCGATACAGGTAATACTGAAGCTATAGGCAAAATGATCCAAAAGAAATTAGGCAAAAAAATGGTTGAGGTAAAAGATATTGCCAAAAGTACCAAAGAAGATATCGCCGCTTTTGATTTGATTATTTTAGGTATCCCAACTTGGTACTACGGTGAAAACCAATGTGACTGGGATGATTTTTTACCAGAGTTAGAAGAAATTGATTTCACCGACAAATTAGTCGCTATTTTCGGCTTAGGCGATCAAGAAGATTATGCAGAATACTTTTGTGATGCAATGGAGCCGCTTAGAGATATTTGCGAATCTAAAGGGGCAATAATTGTTGGTAACTGGCCAAACGAAGGTTACGAATTTGAAGCCTCAAAAGCGCTGATTGATGAAAATACATTTATTGGCCTTTGTGTCGATGAAGACAGACAACCTGAGCTTACAGAAGAGCGTGTTGATAAATGGGTTAATCTTGTTTATGAAGAAATGTGCTTAGCTGAACTTGCGGATTAAGTTGTCATAAATATCCATAAAAAAGCCTGCGTTAACGCAGGCTTTTTTTACTCTGTTAACCTGATTGCTCATCTTATACATTGAAAAAATAAACTGAGTTCAACGGGTGATACAATCATTGTTGCACTTTTCTTGTCATGGTATCGATAATAACAAATAAATTATTAACAACTTTTAATGAGCGTATCTATAAAATATTGCCTTGATTCTCTCATCACCATTGATTAGAAAATTCTTGTAAAGTGATCAAATAATTAACCGAAACACGATAATAAAAAATATCGTTAAATAGCCCTTTAATATCACGGCAAATGCCACTATAATTTTACCCTTTACGACCAATTGAGACGTTACTTCATGCCAGATCAAAACGAAGAACTAAAAAGAGCCGGATTAAAAATTACGTTACCTCGCGTTAAGATTTTAGCGATATTGCAAGATCCTAACAACCAGCATATAAGTGCGGAAGACGTATATAAAATCCTGCTTGATCAAAATGAAGAAATTGGTCTTGCGACCGTTTATCGCGTTTTAAACCAATTTGACGATGCAGGCATTGTTACTCGTCATCATTTTGAAGGTGGTAAATCCGTTTTTGAACTAAGCCATAAAAAGCATCATGATCACCTTGTGTGTTTAAAATGTGGCAAAGTTGTAGAATTCGAAGATGATGTTATTGAGCAACGCCAAGAAGATGTAGCAAAACATCATAAAATTCGCTTAACTAATCACAGCTTATATTTATACGGTGAATGTGAAGACCAAGAAGCTTGTGAAAAGTACCGTAAATCTCATCAATAGTTGATCTTAATCATATAAAAACGGCTTATCATTTGCCGTTTTTATCCTTTTTACTTTCCTATCACGTTCAATTTTCACTATAGCCCACAAAACAAAACCGTCGCGACTAACATTCTTTTATGCTATAACTGACGATAGTTCAATAGTTTAAGTATTAGCCGATCGATAACCCTTTAAGGATCTATCTGTGGATTTAGAGGTAGAAAACAACGAACATTACATCAACCACCTGACAGATGTAAGCACCACGAATAAAGTTGTGGCTGTAGAAAATATCTACAATAAGTTTGGTGTGTTATTGGTACCGAAAGGCACAGCAATCGAACATCGAGTGCAAGAGTTTCTCGTTGGACATAAAATGCAAAGCCAGCTCGATGAATTGATTACCGTCCAGGGGTGTTTAACTAATGCCTCATTAGAGCAAGAATTTCAGCAATTTATCAACAAATATCCAGATCTTATTCAAATTCACAGCAATACCAATTTCGCAAGCATATTAAACCAGCTTTGCGCAGTTAAACAAATTCCAAGAATTTTACTGCAAAAGCTCACCATCATGAAAATTCAACTGCCCGATTTATTTGAACAAACCTTATTCAGTACTTGGCTTGCATGCCTGATAGCAAAAGAAACGAAGCTAACGCTAGAGCAAATTAATCATACTTTTTATATCGGTCTTTTACATGATATTGGCTTATTACACATTGATCCTACATTAGTCAGTAAACGAAGTAATTTTACTGATAAAGAATGGGATGCATTCAAGCAACATATTAAGATAAGTTTAGCTATTGCCAAGCTTATTCACCCCTTTGGCAGTGAAGTGCTTCGTGGCATAAAAGAGCATCATGAACGTTACGACGGCAGTGGCTACCCCATGGGTTTACATAACGACCAACTTGGCAATTTCGGACAGTTAGTTGGGCTTGCAGATTTAATTTGTCATATTCGCACACGCCAATTTGATAAGTCAGGAAAATCAATGGCGAATATTTCACCTTATCTTCAAATTAATTCTCATGCCTTTAAATTTGAATTTTATCAAGCGATGTATAATATTTTACAACATGCACAACTTGATAGCGCAGAAATAATTGATCGCCAAACTTTTACGTCTTTACCCAAACGGATTATATTAAAGCGCATTCGTATCATGCAGTTACATCTTGCTTTTAATGATTTTATTACTCATATTCCTGAAAATTTATCAGGAAAACACAGTAAAGCCTTATTTGATGCTAATCAGCAAATCAATAATATTATTAAGCGCGGTGGCTTTGATAGTACAGAAACCTTAGATTGGTTAGAAAGCATCAAAAAAGAAGATTACGATGAAGTACATCAAGAGTTACAAGAACTTGACGATTTACAATACGAAATACTATGGTTATTTAAAAAAGTATTTCGTATTGTGCCTAGTTTTCTTAAAGATGAACTTCCGGTAGATAGCTCTGCACAAAGTATACTTAACGCTCAAATGGAAACATTGCATCAAAATTTATTACAAGCTTGGGCTGATTATCAATAATTTCTATTTTTTCATGCTCAATAATATGAATACACTACTTGGAACGCCAAAGCATTTGATATTCCAACGAATTCTCACCAACAATAACGAAACCTGCTCTTTGGTATAGTTTACGTGCAGGGTTTTTAAAAAGTACGTTTAATGAAATAGGCACTTGTATTTGTGATGCTTTATTTTGAAGCAGTGTTAACAGCTTAGTACCTAGCCCTCTGCCTTGGTAATTACGTGCTATTTGTAACTGCCGAATGTGCCACTTTTCTTTAAATTGTGCCAGCTTTATTAGCCCTATTGAAACATCGTCAAAGCAAATAATATAAGAGTCTTCAAAGTGTTCTGTAATTCTGGCTATATGTTGCTCATCAGTATACATAAGACCTGCGGTTAAAAGGTGCTCAGTCATGGTTTCTTTGCGAAGTGCAATTAAAAAGCTGATATCAGAATCCACTGCTTTGCGAAAAGTAATGGATAATGAATTAGTGGAAACATCATTCAATTGTGGTTACCTTTCGTTTCATGCTTTTAGTAACAAGTGCTTCAACCTTTGTGCTCCATTGAAAGCAAGATAAACCAAAAATAACAAAAATTGCGCCGATTATGATTCTAGGCGTTAATTGCTCATCATTAAAAACATAGCCTAAAATCAGTGCCAATACCGGAGTGATCATAGTTACTAAGGCAACCGTACTAGCTGATAACTTTTGTAACACATAGAAATAAGCAATAAAACCTAAAAGTGAGCCAAAAATACCTAAATAAATAATCGCCGCAATGGATCGAAATTGCCATTGTTCAAAAGGAATTGAACCATCAAAAATAAACCATAGACTAAAAAATAACGGAACGCTAAAGGTTAGTGCACCTACAGTCGTCGCAATGGGATTAATTGCAATCGGTACTGATTTTATTAATACGCCACTAACACTAAAAAAGAACACGCCAGCTAAAATTAAACCAATACCAACATATGCATCATTTTTTAACGCGATATTATCAAGACAAACAATCAACAATCCAGTTAAAGCAGCAACTAGCGCCACTTTTTTAGTCAAAGAAAAGCGTGGTTCAGATAGCATCTTTTGAGCAAGAAACCCAGATAGAATGGGTGCTAATCCAAACACCAATGACATCAACCCTGATGAAATATACGTGGCTGCCATGTATGAAAATGACATACCACCAAAAATGCCGACAGAGGAAAACCCATAAAGCTTAAGCGCTGTTTTATGCCAAGGCATCGCAATACGACAAGTCAGTATTATCGACATGCCAATGAACCACGCAATAAGCATGCGTAGTAGTACAGCCATGGTGGGATGCACTGACTCACTACTCCAAACTATACCTAGTGGCGTAGTTGACCAAATTATCACAACAGCGAGATACGCTATCGGTACACGCATTGCTTTACTCCTTAGGGATTAAAACAGTTATTGCTGCGATTAAAACAAAAAAACCGCAGTAGAAACTGCGGTTTTAAGACAAAAACGAACGTTATCTTTCCGCAGCAAAAACACACCAGCGCATTGTTTTAACAACAATACGTAGTTTAGGTGTTTTACAGAGGACTATTTGCTGAAAAGTTAACATGTAATTCTTACGACGTTTTTTATAAAATTCATTAAGTAAGCTAATAATGACCATGTGCTGACAATAAGTCAATACACGTATTATGTGATTTTACCCTACGCTTTTTTTAAGTAAGCTGAAACAAGCACAATTTTAGTGCCATTTACTTTACCTTCTATATGCTCAGGGTTATCAGTTAATGAAATACCTCTGACCATGGTGCCTTGTTTTGCAATAAAATTAGCACCCTTTACTTTTAAATCTTTTATCAAGGTCACGTTATCGCCAGCTTGTAATTCAGTACCATTACTATCACGTGTTGGCCCATTAGTTTGCTCTGCCGCTATACCCTGTTCAGCCCAATGTTTTACGTTATCTTCTAAGTAAAGCATGTCTATTGCATCTTGTGCCCAGCTCTCTGAAGATAGCTTATGTAACATACGATAAGACAATACCTGAATCACCGGTTCTTGACTCCACATGCTATCGTTTAAACAGCGCCAATGATTAAGGTTCATGTCTTGATCACCATTTATTTGATCTATACATGTAGCGCACAAATAAGCTGTTTGTTGCACGCTTCCATCGCTTTCCGGAGGTACAAGATAGACAGATAATGAATCCTTTGATGTGCAAAGTTCGCATTGTGAATTACTTCGTGCTTGCAAAGCTTGTTCTACTGACATTAATAAATCCTCATAAATTTTGCGCTATTATGCCTGCAAAACCCTTATAAAAATAGTGGTTTTATATAAAATAAAACCACAAAAAAGGCCGCTATCGCGACCTTCTATTGAATAAAGTGTAATTTATTCTTTATCAGTGATAGGCGTTAGCCCTTCTCCGCCGGCAAACTTATCTACCCAAAGCGCAATTGCACCATCGCCAGTTACATTACATGCTGTACCGAAGCTATCTTGAGCCATATAAAGAGCGATCATTAATGCTAGTGCTGCATCAGTAAATCCTAGCATACTTGCTAATAACCCTAACGCAGCCATCACAGCACCACCAGGCGCGCCTGGTGCAGCGATCATAGTAACACCAAGCATAAAAATAAAGCCTAACATACCAGTTAACCCTGGTAAGGATAACCCAGGAGTCATGATCATTACTGCCGTAGCACAAGTAACGATGGTAATTGTTGAACCGCTTAAATGAATTGAAGCACATAATGGCACGGTAAAATTAGCCACGCCATCGCTTACTTCATTCTCTTTGTTTGCACGTAGTGACACAGGAATTGTCGCCGCACTAGACATAGTACCTAATGCTGTGAAATATGCTGGCAGCATATTTTTTAACAATGTTGCTGGAGACTTTCCAATAGCAAGGCCTGTCGTTACATACAATACAGTGATCCAAATCCAATGCATAACAAGCGCAAGTACAAGTACAATACCAAAGGTTTTTAAGGTTGAGAAAACGGAACCATCAACGGTCATTTCGGCAAAAACACCCGCGATATAAAATGGCAGCGCAGGAATAATAACCTTTGATAGTAATTGTTCAATCACATCTTTTGCTTCATTTAAGGTCGTTCTTAATGAGTTAGCATTTGTCGCACTAATACCAATACCAAAAATAAACGCTATCGCTAATGCCGTCATCACATCAAATAGCGGCGTTATTTGAATGTCGATAAAGCCTTTAGCTGTGCCACCATGTGAGGCTTCTGCAACTGTGCTCGCTGTTAACTCAGGCAAGACATTACTAGCAACTATAAAGGCAAGAATACCGGCAATAATAGTTGAACCATAGGCTAATCCTACCGTTTTACCTAGCAATGAACCGGAGCCTTTAGGCAAAGAGGCAATACCGCTGGCAATATAAAATAAGATGATCAGTGGAATAGTAAATTTAATCAGTTGACCAATAAGGTTCTGCGCAGTAAATACTAACTGAACAATAAATTCGGGTGCGTAAAGCCCAACTAATATACCAGCGATTATACCGATAATAAGCTTTAATACTAAATTCATAGAAACTCCGATTGTTATAATATTTTTGTGGGGGTGGCATAAATGCCGAATGCGTTTATTCTAACCTGACTCACTTTATTCTAGCCAGTCAACTTTGATATTTAATTGATGTTTATCTTTAACATAAGGCTGACAGACAAAATAAGTCGCTACCGCAACCAGTTGTTTATCCAGATAAATCATCGGTGTGCGTTTTCGTAGCCAAGGCGCAACATTCAACTCTTGCCAAACTTTCTTCATTTCACGTCGATGTTGTCGATAATCAGGTAAGACTTTATCTTGTGGTTGCGTAAATGAGACAGTTAGCTCTTTAGTTGTATTATCCACTGAAAACACTTGCGCTTGCGTACACTCTTTTGTGCAATGGCTCAATGTTAATGTCCCCATATTATCAGGTAAAGTGATATGAATGGGGCTGTCCACTAACTCTTGTACATCTATGACTTGTTGCCATTTCTGCACATCTGTATAGCTTTGTGTTAAATAAAGCTTTCCTTGATACTGACGTAACCAACCATCGCCAACTTTAACTTGTCGCTTACTTTCTGATCCAACACTTAAGCCAGCAAAAAGCTGTTGTAACTGTTGCTCACTTGGCATGGTTATATTATGTGAAGCTAAAAAAAAGCGAATGACGTGCTTTCGCCTAATTGTTGATAAATCGAGTAATGCGTCAATACAAAGACCTTTAGCCTGTTCAGGACAACACTTAGCTAAATCTTGCGCGGCAATTTCATCAATTAATGTCTGCGTTTCTTGGCAATGTGACACAGTACGAGCAATACTGTACGCAATACTAGGCCAACGGCTTTCTAATATTGGCGTGATTTGATGACGGATAAAGTTACGATCAAAAATTGGATCGTTGTTTGACTCATCTTCAACCCAAAGCAATTTATTTTCATTGGCATAAGCTTCAATCTCTTGTCTAGAAATAGATAACAATGGCCGTAATAAAGTTTTACTGGTAGAACGGAATTGCGAGACAGGTTTTATAGCTGCTAGGCCTTGCACACCTGAACCTCTTTTTAATGCGAGTATAAAACTTTCCATTTGATCATTTAAATGATGACCTGTAACAATTAACGCGTTACTTGGTGTGACTTGGTCAAAGACTTTATATCGTGCCTCTCTTGCAATGGCTTCAAGGCTTTGTCGAGACTCTTTAACTAGGTGGACTGTTTCAGTATTCAATGAAATACCGTGCAATGCACATTGTTTAGCTGCAAAGTTCTGCCATTTACCTGCGTCTTTACTTAAACCATGATTAACATGGCATGCTGTTATTGAAAGTAAAGGGGTAGTTTTTTTTAACCTCGCAAAGAGGTGTAGCAATACTTGAGAGTCAATTCCTCCGCTATAAGCGATGCAAATAGGGCATTCAATAAAGGGGAGTAACTGCTGCTGAAATTGAGCATAAATGCTGTTCATAGAAAAAGGCTTGATGCGTTAACATCAAGCCCCTCATTATTAGCAATAGCCGTAAGACATGAGTCGTTGATAGCGTTGCTCTATTAATTCTTCGCTAGTTAAGCCTTCTAGCTCAGCTAAACCGTCTTTAAGCGATTGCTTTAACACAGCAGCCATTTCATCTTTATCACGATGCGCACCGCCCATTGGTTCAGTGATCACATTATCAATCAGGCCTAACTCTTTAATACGCTTTGCAGTGATCCCCATCGCTTCAGCGGCTGTTGGTGCTTTTTCTGCTGTTTTCCATAAAATAGAAGCACAGCCTTCAGGTGAAATAACCGAATACGTTGAATACTCAAGCATGTTAACTCGGTCGCCCACACCAATCGCTAAGGCACCACCAGAACCCCCTTCACCGATAACCGTACAAATAACCGGTACATTTAAGCGCGCCATTACTTGTAGGTTCTTCGCAATCGCTTCACTTTGACCACGCTCTTCAGCACCAATACCTGGGTATGCACCTGGCGTATCAATAAAGGTAATAATAGGCATATTAAAGCGTTCAGCCATTTCCATTAAACGTAACGCTTTACGGTAGCCTTCTGGTCTTGGCATACCAAAGTTGCGTTTTACTTTTTCCGTCGTCGAACGGCCTTTTTGATGGCCAATAATCATCACAGGTCTGCCATCTAATCTAGCCGTACCACCTACGATTGCTTTATCGTCAGCATATGCCCTATCACCTGCCAACTCATCGAAGTCAGTAAAAATACGCGACAGGTAATCATAGGTATAAGGTCGCTGAGGATGACGAGCAACACGCGCCGTTTGCCATGGATCTAAATTGGCAAATATTTTTCTTGTTTGTTCTTTGTTTTTTTCTTTTAACTGATTAATTTGCTCTTCTAGGTCAAGATCTAATTCTTGCCCTTTGCTGACTAATCGTAGTTCTTCAATTTTTGCTTCAAGTTCAGCAATCGGCTGCTCAAAGTCTAAAAAGTTTAATGACATATGTTTTTATTACCTATGCGTTAACAAAAGTTACCGTGTATTTAACACGCTAATTATTTAAACTGTAGTGCGAGATTTTCTTCGCCCGCTAATGTTTTTAGTTGATGCAATAATGCATCATCGGGTGTCACTCGCCATTGTACGCCCAATTCTAACATACCTTTTGCTTCATCTCTTTGATAAAACACACGAATTGGACAAGTACCATCTTTATACTCAGATAATACCTGACTAAATTGCTCGATAAAATTATTCGCCATATCCTTGCGATCTACACTGATGTCGATTGAAGACAGATAGTTTTCACGCGCATCAGCGATAGTCATAATATCGCGACCCGTCATTGTAATACCACCAGAGTAATCATCAAAGCTGACCTGTCCGCTACACACTAAAATTGCGTCAGGAACCAGTAATTCAGCAAAGGTATCATAATCATCAGGAAATAGCCTCACATCCATGCGAGCACTTTTATCATCTAAGGTCAATAACGCCCAACGCCGACCTCTTTTATTCACCAATACACGTACACTTAATACTAAACCAACCGCTGTTGCTGTTTTATCCCTACCAGTTGGTTGCATTGACACTAAACGACCCGATGAATAACGTTTTATTTCTTTTAAATAACGATTAATTGGATGACCAGTTAAGTATAAGCCAAGTGTTTCTTTTTCACCGTCTAGCCAAATTTCTTCTGGCCACATAGGCACATCTTTAAACGCTTGGCGGGTATCATCCGGTTCTTCGTTTATTAAACCAAATAAATCGTCTTGACCTAACGCTTGGGCTTTAGCATGTTGTTCTGCCGCTTTTATCGCTTCCGGCAACGTTTCAAAAAGTGCAGCACGATGCGGGCCTTTATCAGTTTTGGGCCCTAAGTTATCCATAGCGCCTGATTTAATTAAACGTTCAAGTACGCGCTTGTTGGTTTTCTTTAAATCGACTCGAGCACAGAAATCAAATAAATCAACAAAAGGGCCGTCAGCATTTCTTGAAGCAATAATCGCTTCAATAGGTCCTTCACCTACCCCTTTAACCGCTCCAATACCATAAACAATTTCATTGTTATCATTAACGGTAAATTTATATTGACCTGAATTTACATCTGGCGGTAATAAGGTTAGTCCCATATTACTGCATTCATCAACGAGCGTTACGATTTTATCGGTATTGTCCATATCAGCAGACATTACCGCAGCCATGAAAGGCTCAGGAAAATGCGCTTTCATCCATAAGGTTTGATACGACACTAAGGCATAGGCGGCAGAATGCGATTTATTAAAACCATAACCCGCAAATTTTTCTACCAAGTCAAATATTTTCATAGCGAGTTCGCCATCAACACCTTGACTTTTTGCTCCCTCTTCAAAGATCGCACGCTGTTTAGCCATTTCTTCAGGCTTCTTTTTACCCATTGCTCGACGAAGCATATCTGCTCCGCCTAAGGTGTAACCAGCAAGTACTTGAGCGATCTGCATCACTTGCTCTTGATATAAAATAATACCGTAGGTTGGTTCTAGAATTGGCTTTAATGACTCATGTTGCCATTTAACGTCTGGATAAGAAACTTCCTCTCGGCCATGTTTACGTTCGATAAAATTATCAACCATACCCGAATCAAGCGGCCCTGGCCTAAACAAGGCAACCAAGGCAATAATATCTTCAAAACAGTCAGGCTTTAATTTCTCAATTAAGGCTTTCATACCTGACGATTCTAATTGGAATACTGCAGTTGTTTTCGCGGCAAGCAATACTTTAAACGACGCTTTATCTTCCAGAGGAATCGCGGCTATGTCGATAAGTTCTTTACCTTGTTTCGTTAACTTATCGTTCGCCATTTCAACAGCCCACTGTAAAATGGTCAGTGTTCTTAGCCCTAAGAAATCAAATTTAACTAAGCCGGCATCTTCAACATCGTTCTTGTCAAATTGAGTAACGGGGTTTTTGCCTTCATCATCACAGTAAAGCGGAGCAAAGTCGGTAATTGTTGTCGGTGAGATAACCACCCCACCAGCATGTTTACCTGCATTACGTGTAGTACCTTCTAACGTACGACACATATCGATTAAGTCTTTTACGTCACTGTCTTGCGCGTAAACTTCTGGTAATTTAGGCTCGACTTCAAAGGCTTTTGCTAGCGTCATACCGGGATCGCTTGGAACCAACTTAGAAATGCGATCGACAAAACCATATGGATGCCCTAGTACTCGGCCCACATCACGAATAACCGCTTTAGCAGCCATGGTGCCAAAGGTAATAATTTGCGATACGGCGTCACGACCATACAATTCTGCAGTGTGATCAATGACTTCATCTCGACGATCCATACAGAAATCGACATCAAAATCAGGCATTGAGACACGCTCAGGATTCAAAAATCGCTCAAAAAGTAAGTCAAACTCTAACGGATCAAGATCAGTAATTTTTAATGCATAAGCAACCAAAGACCCCGCGCCAGAGCCCCGACCCGGTCCAACAGGAATGTTATTATCTTTGCTCCACTGAATAAATTCCATCACGATCAAGAAATAACCAGGAAACCCCATGTTATTGATAACGTCTAATTCTATTTTCAAACGTTCATCATAAGGTTGGCGTAGTTCAGCAAAGTTGGGGGCGTTTTTATCAAATAAAAATTCTAATCGTTCTTCTAACCCCTCTTCCGAGACTTTAATTAAGAAATCATCTATTTTCATCCCTTCCGTTGGAAAGTCAGGCAGAAAATATTCGCCTAGTCTTACTGTTACATTACAACGTTTTGCTATTTCAACGGTATTTTCTAGCGCTTCTGGAATATCAGCAAACAGCTCGCACATTTCAGCTTCACTGCGAAGGTATTGCTCAGGGCTATACTTTTTAGGTCGACGTTTATCATCTAAAGTAAAGCCGTCGTGTATGGCCACCCGGATTTCATGCGCATCAAATAAATCTTCGGTGAGAAACACAACTTCATTGGTTGCCACAACAGGAAGGTTATTTTGCTCGGCAAGTTCTACCGCTAGATGTAAGTAAGTTTCTTCGTCTTCGCGGCCGGTTCGAATTAACTCAAGATAATAATGGTCAGGAAAGTGTTGCTGATAAAAGCGCACCATCGAGTTAACCATAGCTTGGTTGCCTTTTAAAAGCGCTTTACCAACATCACCATCTTTAGCGCCAGACAATAAAATTAAGCCATGCGCGTACTCAACTAACCACTCTTTATCGAGCACCGCTTTACCTTGCACATGGCCACGTAAATACGCCTTAGAAATCAATTCAGTTAAGTTTTTATAGCCATCATTATTAGTAGATATCACGACCAAACGTGACAATTCATCCCCGAGCTCTTCAGATTTGACCCAAAAGTCACAACCAATAATAGGTTTTATACCTGCGCCATGACAGGCATGATAGTACTTAACTAAGCCACAAAAGTTCGTTTGATCGGTTAATGCTATCGCCGGCATGTTCATTTCTTGTGCCTTGGCAATGATGGGCTTAACTTTATTTAAACCATCTGACATAGAATAGTCACTGTGCACACGTAAATGTACAAACTTTGGCGGAGAAAATGCGGTAGACAATTCTTGAGATTCTGACATGCGGTTAATTAATACTTATTGATTTAGTAAAGCGGCAACTGGCTTAAAGCTTTTACGATAGCAGTCTAGTACGCCAAGTTCGACTATTTTTTCTAAATGTAATTTCGTCGGGTAGCCTTTGTGTTTAGCAAAGCCGTAATCAGGATACTGTTCATCAAGTGCTACCATCTCTTGATCACGCGCTACTTTGGCAATAATAGAAGCAGCGCTAATTTCAGCCACGCGTAAATCACCTTTTACCACAGATTGGCTTGCAATTTTACCGTCTGAACTCAAATCTGAACTGAGAAACGTTGGGCATCGGTTACCATCGACTAATACATAATCAGGTTCAACTGAAAGCCCTTGAACTGCTCGCTGCATTGCGAGCATCGTTGCATGTAAAATGTTTAATGTATCAATTTCTTCTGGTGTTGCTCTACCGATATACCAAGCTGTGGCTTTTTCTTTAATTTCAGCAGATAACATATTACGTTTTTTTTCTGATAATTTTTTCGAGTCTGTTAAGCCTTCAATAGGGTTTTCAGGGTCTAAAATAACGGCAGCGGTTACTACATCACCAACTAAAGGACCACGGCCAACTTCATCAACACCTGCAATACGATAAGCTATTGGGTAGATAAAAGGCGGTAAGGTTAGTTTCACTTTACTCATATTATGTTTTACTTTCACATAAATCGACAACCGCTAACGCTGCTTGTTTACTCGCATCACGTCGTAAACTATGGTGAATGTCGGTAAAGGCCTTTGTTAAATCATCTTGTGGCTGATATAAACGCTCTGTTAATAAGGGTAATAGATTTTCTACCGTCACCTGACTCTGTAAAAGTTCAGGTAAAAGAGTTTTATTGGCTAATAAGTTTGGCAATGAAAACCATTTCACTTTCACAAATCCTTTAAACATATGGTAAGTGAAAGCATTAAACTTATAGCAAATGATCATTGGCCTTTTAATCAGTGCAGCTTCTAAGGTGACCGTGCCTGATGCCGTTAACAAGCAATCGCTCGCAGCCATTACTGTTTGGGTATCTCCAACGACAATCTTAACAGGAAGTGTTGGCGCGATGTCTTGACATATCTGAGTAAATTGTTTCGCGCGTTTATCACTGATCATGGGCGCAATGAAGCTCAAATCAGCGTCTTGCTGATGTAACGTTTTTGCCGCTTCAAGAAATATAGGTGCCAAACGAGTAAGCTCTCCGCCTCGACTACCTGGCATAATTGCAAGTGTTTTACTATCTGCTAATTGCAGTTTTTCACGAGCAAGTTTTTTATCGGATAACATGGGAATATCGTCAGCTAACGGATGTCCAACAAACGTGCAAGGCACTTGATAATTATCGTAAAATGCTTTTTCGAAAGGCAAAAGACTTAACACCATATCGGTTGCTTTTGCTATGTTAAATATGCGTTTAGGTCGCCATGCCCAAACACTTGGACTGACATAATGAACAGTTTTTATCCCTCGTTGTTTGAGGGGTAGCTCAAGTCTTAAATTAAAATCAGGGGCATCAATACCAATAAAAACATCGGGGCGTTTCGTACTAAAATAATCAACAAGTTGATCACGTACTTTAAACAATCGCCTTAAACGACCGAGTACTTCAAAAATCCCCATGACCGAAAGTTCTTCCATGTCATAAAGACTGTCGAAGCCAAGTGCCTTCATTTTAGGCCCACCAATTCCAACAAATTCCGCTTTAGGATAATGAGCTTTTAGCGCAGAAATTAACCCTGCTCCTAAGGTATCACCCGAATGTTCGCCGACGACAATGCCAAAAACAGGTGTACTTTCTGATACATTTTCAGTGTTTTCAAGCGTTGCTGTCATGATTATCGAATAATGCCGCGATTAGATTGATTAATAAAATCAGTAAAAAGTGATACTTCATCTCGCTGCGGAATTTCTTCTGCAATAACAGCCAATGCTTCATCTATCGTTAAACCAGCACGAAATACCTTACGATAAGCTTTTTTAATCGCTTTGATTGCATCACTTGAAAAGCCTCGACGTTTTAAACCTTCGCTGTTAAGTCCGTAAGGCTTTGCCGCATTACCTGAAGCCATGACATAGGGCGGTACATCTTTTAAAATCAATGAGGTTGCAGCGACAAAACTATGAGCACCAATATGACAAAATTGATGCACACCGCATTGGCCGCCTAAAATAGCATAATCACCTACATGAACATGACCAGCAATTGAGGCATTATTCGCTAAAATACAGTGATTACCTACAACACAATCATGAGCGACATGCGTGTAAGCCATAAATAAATTATTGCTGCCTATTTCGGTTATTCCTTGATCTTGAATGGTACCGCGGTGAACGGTACATGATTCACGAAAAATATTATTATCGCCTACAATCAATTTGGTAGGCTCACCGTTATACTTTAAGTCTTGGCAATCCTCGCCTATGGAAGCAAATTGAAATATCCTATTTCCTTTGCCTAATTCAGTCGGGCCATTAATCACAACGTTAGGACCAATGTGGCAATCATCACCAATTACCACATTTTTGCTGATATAAGTCCAAGGACCTATCGTAACATTTTGACCAATGACTGCGCCTTCTTCAATAATGGCTTGAGGGTGGATCAAGATTAACTCCTATTACATTTTACGGCGTGCGCACATCAAATCAGCAGAACATACAACTTTACCGTCTACACGGGCTTCGCCATAAAACTTCCACATACCACGTCGTTCTTTCAAAAAATCAACATGTAGGTGCATCGTGTCACCCGGTAATACTGGGTGCTTAAATTTCGCATTATCAATGGAAGCAAACAGGTACATTTCATCTTTTTCTCTCGCTTCTGTACTTTTAAAGCCTAAAATGCCAGTCGCTTGAGCAAGTGCTTCTAAAATCATTACGCCAGGGAAGATAGCTAAATCAGGAAAATGACCAGTAAAAACAGGCTCGTTGATAGTAACATTTTTAATCGCATGCAGTGATTTTCCAGGTTCAAAATCAAGTACGCGATCAACTAATAACATTGGATAACGATGTGGAATCAACTTACGTATTTCTTCTACATCTATTGTGTTTTTTTGAGTGTCCAATTTAATGTCCTTTTCTACTTATTATCTAGGGTTTATTACACCTAGTTCACGTTAGCAGTCAGTGCTTTTATTTGCTGCTCTAATGCTTTTATTTTAGCATTAGTTGCCTCTAGCTTTCTAATTCTTGCATTCGTTTTATGCCATTCTTTATTTGGCTGACAAGGTGCGCCTGATGAATAAACACCGCCTTGTGGTATATCTTTTGTAACCATTGTCATGCCCGTAAATATACAACCATCAGCGATTGTAATATGACCGTTTATACCAACAAGACCTGCGATAGTACAATTTTTTCCAATAGTTGTACTACCGGCAATAACACTACAGGCAGCCATCGCGGTACCTTCACCAATAGTTACATTATGCGCAATTTGAATTTGATTATCGATGATCACGCCATCTTTAATAACAGTATTACCTAATGCACCTCGATCAATCGTTGTACTGGCACCAATTTCTACGTTATTACCAATGATAACGGTACCTAGTTGCGGGATTTTAATCCACTTTCCTTGATCGTTTGCATAACCAAAGCCATCTGAGCCAATCACGGTATTGGCTTGTATTAAACAATGTTTACCTATATTAACATGATGATAAATAGAGACATTAGCCCACAGCTGAGTATGTTGGCCAATATGGGCTTTTTTTCCAATAAAGCAACCTGCGCCAATACAAACATTATCTTCGAGCACCGCACCAGCCTCGATAACGGCATTAGCACCAATGGCAACATGTTTACCAATAACAACGTCATCTTCGATAACAGCACTAGGGTGTATCAAGGTCGCTGGCGCTGGTGTTGTATCAAGTAACTGTGCAACCATTGCATAACCTAAGTAAGGGTTCTTCATTACTAAAGCATTAGTTGGGCAACTTTCTACACACTCTGAAGAAAGTATAACGGCAGAAGCGTTAGTTGACTCAAGTTGCTGTTGATACTTGGTATTCGATAGAAATGCGATGTCACCAGATTGGGCTTCTGATAATGTCGCAAGTTTGTTGACCGAACAAGTAGGATCGCCTTTTACTGTTGCGCCTATTTTTTGTGCAATTTCTTCAAGTGTATAGCTCATGATTAACAATTTCTTTTTTCAAGGACCTAGGGGCTATGTATCTGTGTTCAATCATTCGAATGATTGAATATGTCGTTTATCTCAAGTTAGAAATAGCGCTATGTAGTCATCTAAACCAACTATCTTTAGCATAGAGTTAAGCAATTTAACTTTCAGTCTTTAGACAATAGTACTTTAAACAGTAGCGGTATTAGCATACTTTTATTTGGTGATACCAAACGTGATTCATACAGCCCTGCCAGTATTAAAAATAACCTATTGCAAAACCGATGGACAACCGTCAATAGCCATTAGCAATAATATGATTAATTGTAGGCTATTTCAGATCAGATGTGGATAACTAAAATACGCTGAGTCGGTATTTTTATCTGTTTTTTCACGTTTTTATTGCATTAATTAATCTGTACTTCGGTTAATGTTTTAATTAAAGCGCCTCCTCAGTATTTAACCTTTTATCAAATCAGTTAAGAGAATCGCTGTTTATACCAAATGTTATTAACTCGATGTTTAATGTCATGGTAACTTTATGTGATTTAACACAAAAAAATAAAGCGCTGTTAAAAACAGCGCTTTATTAATTAACTAAAACTATGAATAAATTCACATTAGTTTTGTAATTTGCTCACTTGTTCGATGACTTGTGCAGAAATATCTGTATCAGGATTAACAAATACAAGTGCTTCTCTTCTGATCACTAAATCAAATTTTTCTTTCGCCGCAATAGACTCAACCGTTTGACCAATTAACGCCAACAGCTTGTTGGTTTCTTGGTTTTGAAGAGCGCCTGCGTCTTTTTGTAATTTTTGACCTTTTTCCTGGTACGCACGATACGTATCAGCAATTTGCTTGTCTAAATCAGTTTTTTGTTTTTCTGACATTAGCTCAGCATCACGTTCTTTTTTATTTTGAAAATATTCAAAATCTTTTTTCAGTTGCTCTAATTCAGCACGCGAATCTTTGAACTCTGCTTCTAATCGTTGTCTTAACGCATCAGTTTGTGGTATTTGTTGCATTACTTGTTGAAAATTAACTACGGCAACTTTTTGATCTGCAGCACTTGCAGCGCCCGATAATAATGCACTTGAAGCAATTGTTGCCAATGCAACCGATTTAAATAACTTTTTCAATGTAATCTCCTAGCTCGTAAATTCGCTTCTATTTATTTTTATATAAGGTTTAAAATTTCGTTTAAAAGGTTTTGCCAATATTAAAGTTAAAGAATTTAGTATCATCGCCTTCTTCTTCTTTAAGGGTTTTAGCAAAACTAAAAATCATCGGCCCCATGGGCGACAACCATTGTATAGATAAACCACCAGATGCTCTAAAGCGTCCGACATCTGAATAATCATCTACTTTTACCAATTCTCGCGCTGCTAAGTCTTGATAATCGTTCATATCAAACTCAGTGTTCCATACATTACCTGCATCAATGAAGAAGCTTGTTCTTACACTGTTAGCAAAGCCTTCATCTAAGAATGGCGTAGGAACAATTAATTCAATCCCTGCTAATGCAATGGCATTACCACCAACTGAACGTTGTGATACGTCAATTACATCATGATCAGGCCCTAAACAGCAACCTCCGCCGCCAACTGGATCAGGCGTACCTGGAATTGAAGTAGGATACCTAAATATTGCGCGAGGACCAACAATGTTAGTTTCAAAACCACGTAAGGTATCTGAACCACCACCCGCTCTAAAATTCTCCCAGAACGGTAACATTTGATCACTACCGTTTATCGTATCATAACCATTACCGTAACCTAAATTTAAGCTTGTTTTAAAGCTCCAACCACGTGCGATTGGGAAATACCACTTAGTATCTAAATTAATTTTAAAATAATTAGTATCAGAGTTAGGCGTTGTCATTTTATACGATAAGGTTTGTTGCGACCCTGCTGTTGGGAACGTACCACGGTTTAATGTAGAACGAGAAATAGCAGCGGTAATATCAAAGTTATCAAATGCTAAGCCTGCATCAGGGTCACTTGGATCAGAATACAACTCATAAAAACGTTGAATTTGTTCATAAGTTTGTAATCGAGTAATACCGTTATGCTTATAACCTAAACCGAAGTTTAAACGTACATATTCATTAATAGGGAAACCAAAATTTACCCCTAGGCCATAAGTTTTATTGTTGTATTCAACCAAGTTTGCACTACCCGCATCAAACTCATTGTAAAACAAGGTTCCACCAAGTGAGATAGCATCCGTAGTAAAATAAGGATCTGTATAAGAAATACTAACAGCACGAGAGTAGCTTACGGTATTAATATTGAATGCTAAACGGTTACCTGTACCTAAAAAGTTATTTTGCTGAATACCTGCATTTAAGCTTAGTTTTGTGGCTGAGCCATAACCAATACCGGCAGTAAACGAGCCCGAAGGTTGTTCTTTAACACTAAAGTTAACATCAACTAAATCATCTTCTTCAGGTAATTGTACAGTTTCAAATTCGACCTCTTCCATATATGGAAGTCGCATTAACCATGCTTTTGAATTTTCTACCAATGCATTTGATAACCATGCACCTTCCATTTGACGCATTTCACGACGTAATACGCGGTCAGCAGTAACGTTATTACCTGAAAAGTTAATGCGATTTACGTAAATACGTTTACCAGGGTCAACAGAAATAGTGAGTTTAACTGTTTTGTCTTCTTCGTTGATCTCTGGGATCGTGGTTACTTTAGGATAAGCGTAACCGAAACGTCCGAGAAATTTACTGATTGTTTCTTCGGTGTAAGTAACTTCAGCACCGTTATACAATTTTTCAGCCCGTAAAGGGTTAATCGCACGAATAGTTTTTTCAAAACCAGCCATATCGCCGATAAAATCTACTTCGCTGACTGTATACTGCTCACCTTCCGTGACATTGAGCGTGATATATACAGCTTTCTTGTCAGGTGTCATTGATACTTGAGTAGAATCAACGCGATATTGAAGGTAACCGCGATCTAAGTAATAACTTTCGATCGTTTCCATATCACCTTGTAGTTTCTGCTTTTGATAACGATCTTGCGCCATGAAATCCCACCAGGGAGAATCATAGGTTAATTCTATTCGTTCAAGTAATTGATCATCAGTAAAAACATCATTACCCACAACATTAATGCGTTGTATAGCAGCGGCATCACCTTCAGTGAAAACAAACTTCAAGTTAACACGGTTGCGAGGTAAATGCGTAATTTCTGCTTTTACATCAGCATTATATTTACCAACACCGTGATAAAAGTCTTCTAAGCCCGATTCTAAGTTAGTGATAACTGTTCGATCTAGTGTTTCACCAACGCGAATGTCTTGCCCTTCTAGACTTTCAACAAGCTGTTCTTCTTTCAGATCACTATTACCTTCAAAAGTAATTTCACTGATAGTTTCACGCTCACGAACTCTAAAGATGACACGTTTACCATTACGATAAACAGAAATATCATTAAAGTGCCCTGACTTATATAAAGACTTTATCGATTGTGAGATACGAAATTCATTTAATGTATCACCAACATTAAAAGGTATATGTGTTAACGCTGCACCTAGTGCTACACGTTGTAACCCTTTTACTTGAATGTCTTCTACTTGGAATTCTTCCGCTGCTTGAGCGTTTGTACCTGTGGCAGCTAACATTACCGCAAAGGCTATTTTTTTCATCATCATAAAAACTAAACTTAACTACTTATTGTTATTTATAACCGCGATAAATCGTTAAAAAGAGCGATACTCATCAAGCCCAATATGGCTAGTGTACCAAATTTAAAACCTATTTCTTGTACTTTTTCTGATACCGGCTTACCCGTTAAAAGCTCTATAAAGTAATAAACTAAATGTCCGCCATCAAGTACTGGAACCGGTAAAATGTTAATTATGCCTAAATTAATACTAATTAGCGCTAAAAAGCCTAAAAAATAAACAAAACCATAACCTGCATGATCACCAGCACCTTGAGCTATTGCTATCGGACCGCTTAAATTCTTGACTGATACATCACCCGTCAATAATTTACCTATCATATCAAAACTTAGTGTCACAAGTTGCCATGTTTTTACTAAACTTTGCGTTAAAGCGTCAAATATACCGTACGATATCTCTATTTGATACGCTTTTGGATAAGGATCAACCTTTGGCGCTAAACCTAAATAACCAACCGTTTTACCATTTACGTCTCTTGCCTGAGGCGTAACGTCAATAGTAAGCAATTTACCGGCACGTTCTACGTCAAGCACGATGGTTTGATTAGGGTAGCTTTTAATTAGTTCCGTAAATTTATGCCAATTGTCTTTAATTTTTTCATTTTCAATCGCAAGTATTTGATCTGACTCTTGTAAACCTGCTTTCTCAGCCGGACTATTTTCCGCAACTAGCGCAATCTCAGTATAAGTTTTCGGCATAAATGGTCGTAAACCGATACTTTCTATTGCTGATTGCTTTTCTGGTGAAAACTGCCAATCGGTGGTATTTAATTGGTATTCTCTTACTGAGGCACTATCGCTTGATCGTGTTTTAATAGCAATTGTTTCTTCACCCATATTAGCAATTAATGCTAAATTTACTGCTTGCCAATCAATTGTGTGTTGTCCAGCCACTTCTACTATTTCACTATTAGGCGTTAACAATGCCTGTTCAGCAATGGATGATGGCGTTATTTGCCCAATCACGGGCTTTACACTTGGCATACCAAGAATAAACATTAAATAAAAAGCGACAATTGCAAAAAGAAAGTTGGCTAATGGCCCAGCAGCAACAATCGCAATTCGTTGATAAACTGTTTTACTATTAAAAGTGGCATGTTTATCTGCATCAGCAACGTCATCCACACGCTCATCTAGCATTTTTACATAACCGCCGAGAGGGATCATTGCAATAACAAACTCAGTGCCGTGTTTGTCATAGGTTCGCCATAAGGGTTTGCCGAAACCGATAGCAAATCGATGTACTTTCACGCCGTTTTTACGCGCAACCCAAAAGTGGCCATATTCATGAACGGTAATTAAAATGCCTAATGCCACGATAAAAGACAAAAGATTCCATAAAAATTCAATCATGAATTATTTACCTTCTTTTTGTCGTTACCAGCTTTCGTTATGATTAACACTTGTTTTTTGGCAAACTCACGAACGAGTAAATCCAATGCCACAACCTCTTCAATTGATTCTACCTGTTGTGAGACAAAATTTTTCACACAAGTTTCATTTATTTTGTAAATATCGGTAAATTTAATTTCCTGGGCTAAAAATGCAGACACTGCAACTTCATTTGCAGCATTTAATGCGGTGCAAGCGCCTTGCCCATATTTGCACGCTTCTATCGCTAACTTCAAATTAGGATAGCGCTCATAATCTGGCTGTTCAAAATCAAACGATGGGGTGCTAAAAAAATCTAACGGCTCAACGCCCGCGTCAATTCTATCGGGAAAGGCTAATGCATGCGCAATGGGTGTACGCATGTCTGGATTACCCATCTGCGCGATAACTGAGCCATCTTTATATTGCACCATAGAATGAATGGTACTTTGCGGATGCAATACCACTTGGATATCGTCAGGAGAAACATTAAATAACCATTTTGCTTCGATAAATTCCAATCCTTTATTCATCATCGTGGCCGAGTCGACAGAAATTTTCTTCCCCATGTCCCAATTAGGATGAGTACATGCTTGTTCAGGCGTAACATGTTGAAGTTTGGCTTTATCGAGCGTTCTAAAGGGCCCACCAGAGCCGGTAAGCAACACCTTACTTACGCCATTTTGCTTAAGTTGACACTGACCTATCGCTTGTTGTTCATTGGAGGGTAAACATTGAAATATTGCATTATGTTCACTATCAATTGGTAACAATTGCGCTTGTGAGTTATTAAGAGCATCAATAAAAATTTGTCCCGAGGTGACTAACGCTTCTTTATTCGCTAGCAATACGCGCTTTCCGGCTTTAACCGCTGAAAGTGTTGGTAATAATCCAGAAGCACCAACAATGGCAGCCATCACTGTGTCAACACTTTCACAGCCAGCAATGTCAACAAGTGCATCATGACCGCTATTGACATGAATATGTTCGAGTGAAACTTTTGCTAGTTGAGCTTTTAAGTCGGCAGCAGCAGTAGGATCTACCATAACGACTTTTTTAGGAAGAAACTGTTGGCACTGCTCTAGCATCAAAGCAACATTACTATTAGCAGATAAAGACACAACATTGAACAGGGTTTTATGACGCTTAATAACATCAAGCGTATTCGTGCCAATAGAGCCCGTTGAACCTAAAATTGAAACGTTACGTATCATATAACTTTAAGACCATCCAAAAAACGCGTAACACAGAGCAAATATTGGGGCTGTTGCCGTTAAGCTGTCAATACGATCAAGTACGCCACCGTGACCGGGTAAAATAGAACCACTGTCTTTAATGCCAGCTTGTCGTTTAAACATACTTTCATTCAAATCGCCAAGCACTGAAATTGTTGTGATCAAGGCAGTAACACCAATAGCCGTTAAATATTGTTTACTTTGCCAATCCAAGAAATATCCTGCTATTGCAATTAATATACAAGCAAAAATAACACCGCCAATAAAACCTTCCATCGTTTTACCAGGGCTCACGTTGGGCATTAATTTATGTTTACCAATTGACTTACCAACAAAATAAGCACCGATATCAGCAGCCCATACCATCAAAAATAAAAACATAATCAATTGTGCACCGTGATATGGGTCATCTTGATAATGGTTTGTTCTTAACACCATAAATGCAAGCCATGTAGGTACAAGTGTTAACCAACCGAATAAACCTCGCACTGAGCGATGACTTGACCAAAATTTACTACACCGAGGGTATAAAAATGTTAGCGTTGCAGATAAAAGCCACCACACTACAGCTAGCCACAATAAATAACTGACATGTTGATTTAACACCATGGGATCTTGCCATAACGCAAACAAAGGTATTTGATACCATAATAAGGAAATTAACGTAACAGTGGCCACAACGAACGCCAAACGCCGACGGTTGTTTTTAAAGCCCATTAAAGGCCCCCACTCCCACGCTCCTATGGCCATCACCACCATAATGAAATAAGCAAAATGTTCCAGCGACATATAAAAAATAGCCCAAATTGCTAATGGGGCTAATGCCAAAGCTGTAATAATACGTTTTAATAACAAAAGATAACCCTTATATATGTAATTGTTGGTTGTTATCTGTTTTCCTTAACTTGGTCACCCGTTTGACCAAAGCGCCTTTCTCGGCCACTAAAGCTTGCTAAAGCTTCACAAAAAGCCTGTTCTTGAAAGTCAGGCCATAAAATATCGGTAAAATAAAACTCGGCATATGCTGCTTGCCATAATAAGAAATTACTGATCCTGTAATCACCACCGGTTCTGACTAGTAGGTCAAGCTCAGGCAAGCCAGCTAAGCTTGTATATTGATCAACGCTTGACTCAGTTATGTCTTGAGCATCGATATTACCCTGCTGAACTTCAATTGCGAGTTTTTGGGCCGCTTGGGTAATATCCCAACGCCCTCCATAATTTGCCGCCACCGACAATACCATGGCATCGTTATGATGTGTTAGTTTTTCTGCAGCAGTAATTTTCTCTTGTAAAGAGGATGAAAACTTTGATGTGTCGCCAATGACTTGAAACCGGATATTGTTTTTATGTAGCTTCTTAACTTCACGCGTTAACACTAACATAAATAAATCCATTAATACGCCTACTTCCTGTTCCGGACGACGCCAATTTTCACTACTGAAAGCAAACAAGGTTAAGGCTTTCACGCCTTGTTTTCTCGCGGTAGAAACCACAGCACGAACCGATTCGACGCCATTTTTATGACCCACAACACGTGATTTACCACGTTGTTGCGCCCATCTACCATTGCCGTCCATGATGATGGCAACATGTTGAGGGATAAGATCTATATTGTCAGCATTTAATGATTGTGACACAAAAACTCCATTGACAATCAACAAGATATAAAAAACGCCGCAGTGGTAGCTGCGACGTTATTACATGCTATTAGGCGTTAAATTTCCATTAACTCAGCTTCTTTATCAGCAAGAATTTCATCTACTTGCTTGATATAAATATCTGTAATTTTTTGCACTTCATCTTCTGACTGGTGCATTTCATCATCACTAATTTCTTTTTCTTTATTAAGTGATTTAATGTCCGAATTTGCATCACGGCGGATATTACGAATCGCAATTTTACCGTTTTCACCTTCGCCTTTGACCACTTTCACTAAGTCTTTACGACGTTCTTCTGTCAATGGCGGTAAAGGAATTCGAATTAATGTACCTTGTGATGAAGGGTTTAATCCTAGATCAGAAGACATAATTGCTTTTTCTACCGCTGATATCATGCTTTTATCAAAAACAGTTACCGCAATAGTACGAGCATCAGGCACAGAAACATTACCTACTTGATTGAGTGGCGTATCAACGCCGTAATACTCAATAGTAATATTATCTAAAAGTGAAGCATGAGCACGGCCCGTTCTTACTTTATTTAGGCTATTTTTAAGTGAATCAATGCTTTTTTTCATGCGCTCTTGCGCATCTTGTTTGATTTCTTCAATCACGTTGATAATCCTTACGTTTTACAATTATGCTAAGTTTTCTGCATGATCTATGATGGTACCTTCTTCGTTCCCCATGATCACTGCTTTCAACGCACCTGGTTTATTCATGTTAAAAACACGCAAAGGCATACTGTGGTCTCTTGCCAAAGTAAATGCCGCCAAGTCCATTACTTTTAATTCTTTTTCTAATACTTCTTGGTACGTTAAATGTTTATAGAGTTCTGCTTCAGGATTTTTTACTGGATCATCCGAAAAAATGCCATCAACCTTTGTTGCTTTTAAAACAACATCAGCTTCTATTTCAATGCCTCTAAGACAGGCAGCAGAATCAGTTGTAAAAAACGGATTTCCTGTACCAGCACTGAAAATAACCACGCGACCAGACTTTAGTAAACTAATTGCCTCAGCCCAGTTATACGTATCACATACGCCTGCTAAATCAATTGCTGACATTAAACGCGCATTAACAAAAGCACGATGAAGCGCATCACGCATCGCTAATCCGTTCATGACTGTTGCTAACATACCCATTTGGTCACCAACGACTCGGTTCATCCCTGCCTCTGCAAGGCCAGCACCACGAAATAAGTTTCCGCCACCAATAACAAGCCCAACTTGTATATCCATTTCAACAAGTTCTTTAATTTCTTGTGCCATACGATCCAATATTTTAGGATCGATACCGAATCCTTCATCGCCCATTAAGGCTTCACCACTGAGTTTTAATAGGATGCGACGATATGTTGGTTTAGGATTGGTGCTCATATAAAAAACATTCCTGTGTTGATGTAATGCTAATATAGCAGATAAAAAAATAGCCACGGTTTTATGACCGCGGCTATTTTAATACGTTTAGCGAACTATCGGAAGTCTAAATAATAAAAAGAGTGTTTTCACTCAATTATTAGCCAACTTTCGATTAAGATTTAGCCGCTGCAATTTGTGCTTCAACTTCAGCAGCAAAATCTTCTTCTTTTCTTTCAATACCTTCACCTACTTCTAAGCGAATGAATGAAGAAACAGAAACGCCTTTCTCTTTTAATACGTCGCCAACTGTACGCTTAGGTTCCATAATGAAAGCTTGACCAGTAAGTGAGATTTCACCGGTAAATTTCTTCATACGGCCTGTAACCATCTTTTCAGCGATTTCAGCAGGCTTACCTTCGTTCATTGCGATGTCGATTTGAATCGCTTTTTCTTTCTCTACAACTTCAGCTGGTACATCTTCTGGGTTAACATACTCAGGCTTAGAAGCAGCAACATGCATTGCAACATGCTTAAGTGATTCAGCATCACCTTCACCCGCTACAACAACACCAATTTTTGCGCCATGCTTATAAGAGGCAGAAGCACCGTCAACATAAGCAACACGACGTACATTGATATTTTCACCAATTTTAGCAACAAGTGCGATACGCTTTTCTTCAAATTGTGCTTGTAACTCTTCAATTGAAGGCTTAGAAGCAGCAGCTGTATCAACAACTTCATTAGCAAATGCTAAGAAATTTTCATCTTTTGCAACGAAATCAGTTTGACAGTTAACTTCAACTAAAGCGCCGTCTTTGATCATGATTTGACCTTCAGCAGCGATGTTACCTGCTTTTTTAGCAGCCTTCGCTTGACCTGATTTACGCATGTTTTCAATTGCTAAATCGATATCGCCGTCTGTTTCTTGTAAGGCTTTCTTACAATCCATCATACCAGCGCCAGTACGTTCACGTAATTCTTTAACTAGAGCAGCAGTAATTGCCATGAGTTAATTCCTCAAAATTCGAATAAGTTTTAACAGATTGCCACAACAGCATGACGCTATTATGGCAACTGACATGTGTTGAAAAGTGAATTATTCAGCTTCTACGAAGCCGTCTTTTTCAGCTTGAACAGCGATGTTTTGCTCACGGCCTTCTAATACTGCATTAGCTGCAGAATCAGTGTAAAGCGTTACTGCACGAATGGCGTCATCGTTACCAGGAACAATGTAATCGATACCGTCTGGGTTAGAGTTAGTATCAACAATTGAGATAACTGGAATACCTAGGTTGTTTGCTTCTTTAACAGCAATGTGCTCGTGATCAGCATCAATCATGAAAATAGCGTCTGGTAAGCCGCCCATGTTTTTGATACCACCAAGGCTTTTCTCAAGCTTTTCCATTTCACGAGTACGCATTAATGCTTCTTTCTTTGTTAATGCTTCGAAAGTACCATCAGTGCTTTGTGACTCAAGATCTTTTAAGCGCTTGATTGATTGACGAACTGTTTTCCAGTTAGTCAACATACCACCTAACCAACGGTGGTTAACGTAGAATTGGTCACACTTAATTGCAGCATCTTTAATTGCTTCACTTGCAGCACGCTTAGTACCAACAAATAATACCTTACCTTTTTTCGATGAAACACCAGATAAGAAAGATAAAGCTTCGTTGAACATAGGAACTGTTTGCTCTAAGTTGATAATATGAACTTTATCACGAGCACCAAAAATGTAAGATTTCATTTTTGGGTTCCAGTAGCGAGTTTTGTGACCGAAGTGAACACCTGCTTTAAGCATGTCACGCATTGATACGTTTGGCATAATATTTTCCTTTTGGGGTTAAGCGTTCATACACCCAATATATTCGACGCGAAAATCGCGCACCCCGATATATCTTTGCTAGATGTATGTGAGTTTAAATAGTAGGCATTCATTATTGAATACCTCGTTATTGTAAAACCAACACAGCAACAATTTACTTGTAGATTGTGTCAGTTTTAGCGGCGCACTTTATACCACAAAGCAGAATATTTGAACAGAACTTTTTATTTTCATCGTTATGTTTTTCCCTTTTATAAAGAGATAACGGATGCAAATTTACGCTATTCGCGATAAAATTAGTGTATTCTTACACTCAGGTTTTTAGTTTAACTATGTCCGCAGAAATTTTCTTTATTTATGACAGCCATTGCCCATGGAGCTATGCTGCCAGCCCTTTACTTGCCGAAATCGCAAAAGCCCGCAATGACATTACTATTCATACTTTACACTGTGCTTATTATCATGGTGACCACACTATAGATGCATCAATTTTGAAAGATATAGAGTCACTATCAACAGTAACCTTTAGTGATGCGTATAAGCAACAATGTGAACAAAAACAAGACTCAACACTAGTGGCGAACTTAATGAGCTGGGTAGAACAAAAAGCACAAGGAAAGGCGTTAAATTTATTAGCTAACCTTCAAGAACAGCATTTTAAACATGGTAATTTGCTTATCACTGAAAAAGATGTTGAAAAAACCATTGAACAATTAAAGTTATCGCCCCCAGCAAAAAGCCTTAAAGCGAGCAAACTGTGTAAAGAAGCTGAATATGCCATTGGTGATATCGAAGAAATTCAACAAATTATTGGTACTCAAGCAATTCCTGCTTTGTTATTAGCAGTAGATGATGAGTTAATACTTTTGAACCATAACTTGTATATAGGTCAGCCCAAGAAAATTGTTGATGCCATTGCATTAGAATTAGGCGAATAAAACCTATTGATGTAATTTTTGTGTTCGTCAAAAAGTAAAAAAGGAGCCATTGGCTCCTTTTTTGTTAAGTCAGCATCGATTAACGACGTAGACCTAATTTAGCGATTAATGCTGAATAACGCTCAACATTTTTGCCTTTTAAGTAATCAAGTAACTTACGACGTTGGCTAACCATGCGTAATAAACCACGACGAGAGTGGTGATCATGGATGTGCTCTTTGAAGTGACCTTGTAAGTGGTTGATTTGAGTTGTTAACAAAGCAACTTGAACTTCCGGTGAACCTGTATCACCTTCTTTTGTTGCGTATTCAGCAACGATAGCTGCTTTTTGCTCTACTGATAAAGACATAGTTTATACCTTAAATTAGTGTTTAAAAATCGCGTCAAGCCGAACACTAAACCAGCAAGACGTTCTAAAAGAGCGCGTATTCTACCAATAACCATTAACTTTGCAATATTTATTCGCGCTAAACCACATTGCTATTCGCAGTTAAGTTGGCTCTACAACGGTAATTCGCTTTGGCGCAACTAAGCCATTATCATCGATAACACCTACACCAATAAATTCAGGTTCATTGTTATTATCAATATAAACTTGCACTACGCCATCACTCGGTGCATTTGCTGCTTGCACAGGGTTTCCCCTTCTCAAAAAAGCCGCACTCATATCATCAACAGATACTGAGGGTAAATTAACCACTGCTGTATTCATCGGTAATAATAATGGGTCAAGTAATGATGATGGCGAAATCTCTTGCTCTTTAGCTTCTGCTAATAGTGTTTCAAGCTGCGCCAATGTAACCATTTTATCACGAGGATAACTGCCAACACTTACACGCCTAAGCGCACTTACATGTGCACCACAACCTAACAGTTCGCCAAAGTCATCAACAATAGTACGAATATACGTACCTTTTGATACATGTATTTCTAGATCTACTTCATCACCTTCAATACGTAATACTTCTAGGTTAAACACTTCTATTTCACGCGACTCTCGCGGTACTTCTATGCCTTCGCGTGCATATTTATAAAGGGGCTGACCTTGATATTTCAATGCTGAATACATTGACGGTATTTGCTGCGTTTTGCCACGAAAGCTATCAAGCGCTGTTAAAATCTGTGCTTCACTAACATTAACCGGCTTTTCTGAAACAATGTCACCATCAATATCACTGGTTGTAGTTCTAACACCAAGTTTTGCGGTAACTTGATAGGTTTTGTCTGTATCTAAGAGAAACTGAGAAAACTTAGTCGCCTCTCCTAAACAAATCGGCAACATGCCTGTTGCTAACGGATCAAGCGCACCTGTATGCCCAGCTTTCTGTGCAAAATAAATGTGTTTGACGTTTTGTAATGCTTTATTCGATGAAATATCATAAGGCTTATCAAGTAATACAATACCGTTGACCGGCCTTCCTTTTCTTCTTTTTGCCATTACTCATCATCACCTTTATGCTTTGACTTTCGCTGCTCATCGTCAGCAACAGCCTGATCAACAAGCGAGGACATACGTACACCTTCAACCATTGATTTGTCATATACAAATCGTAATTCAGGCATAATTCTCGCTTTAATGCGTTTTGCTAATAAGCTCCGAATAAAACCCGATGCTTCATTTAGAAGTGCAATAGACTGCTCAGCATCTTGCCCTTCCAGTGTAAAAAAGGTCACGTAAATCTTGGCATAGGCAAGATCACGGGTAACTTCAACTGCATTGACCGTTACCATGCCTAAACGTGGATCTTTTACTTCACGTTGAATGATCATTGCCACTTCTTTTTGAATTTCCTGACCTACGCGATCAGTGCGTGAGAAATCTCTACTCATAGAAACCCCGATTCAATATAAACTCTTATGAAATCAAAACGGGGGCAAAGCCCCCATTTCATTAAACTATTTTTTAACTCTGTCAAAATCTAGTTGTGCGTTATTGTTCTACCCTAAATGTTAAATCAACTTAAAGATAAGAGAGAACAATATTATTAAACACTACAAGCTACGTTGTACTTCAACGATTTCAAATACTTCGATTTGATCGCCTACTTTAACGTCATTATAGTTCTTAACGCCGATACCACACTCAGTACCTTTTCTCACTTCTTGTACGTCATCTTTAAAGCGTCTTAATGATTCTAGCTCACCTTCGTAAATTACAACGTTTTCACGAAGTACACGAATTGGATTATTACGCTTGATAAGACCTTCTGTCACCATACAACCAGCGATAGCACCAATTTTTGGTGATTTAAATACGTCACGTACTTCAGCAAGACCAATAATTTCTTGTTTAAATTCTGGCGCAAGTAAACCACTCATTGCTTGTTTAACTTCATCGATTAAGTGGTAAATTACACTGTAATAGCGTAAATCAACCCCTTCCGTTTCGATGACTTTGCGTGCCGATGCGTCAGCACGTACGTTAAAACCAACAACAATCGCATTAGACGCTGCTGCTAATGAAGCATCAGTTTCCGTAATACCACCAACACCAGAACCAATGATTTTCACTTTCACTTCTGTTGTTGAAAGCTTAACTAACGCATCAGAAATCGCTTCAAGTGAACCTTGAACGTCAGATTTAAGTACTACGTTAACTTCAGAAACTTCACCTTCGGCCATGTCAGTAAACATGTTTTCAAGTTTCGCTTTTTGCTGACGCGCTAACTTAACATCACGGAATTTACCTTGACGATACAACGCAACTTCACGTGCTTTTTTCTCATCTTTAACAACAGTTGCTTCATCACCTGATTGCGGTACACCCGAAAGACCTAAAATCTCAACCGGGATAGAAGGACCAGCTTCAGTAATTTGACGACCTAGCTCATCACGCATTGCACGAACTCGACCATACTCTAAACCACAAAGCACAATATCACCTTGTTTTAGCGTACCTTCTTGTACAAGAACGGTTGCAACTGGACCACGACCTTTATCAAGTTTAGATTCAACAACTACACCGCTTGCCATTTTATCAACAACAGCCGTTAACTCTAATACTTCTGATTGAAGCAAAATTGAGTCTAAAAGCTCATCAATACCTAAGCCCGTTTTAGCTGATACATGAACAAACTGTACATCACCACCCCAGTCTTCTGGGATAACATCATGTTGAGAAAGCTCAGTTTTCACACGGTCTGGATCAGCTGATTCTTTATCCATTTTATTCACTGCGATAACAATCGGAGCTTCTGCTGCTTTCGCATGCTGAATAGCTTCAATAGTTTGTGGCATAACACCATCATCAGCAGCAACAACAATAATAACAATATCAGTTGCTTTAGCACCACGAGAACGCATAGCCGTAAACGCTGCGTGACCTGGGGTATCTAAAAAGGTGATCATGCCACCATCAGTTTCAACGTGGTATGCACCAATGTGCTGTGTAATACCACCCGCTTCGCCTGCTGCAACTTTTGCTTCACGAATGTGGTCAAGTAACGATGTTTTACCATGGTCAACGTGACCCATAATGGTAACGACTGGTGCGCGAGTTTGTGCTTCACCTATGTCACCACGATCAGAAAGTACCGCTTCTTCTAGCGCATTCTCTTTCACGAGTACCACATCATGACCCATTTCTTCAGCAACTAATGCTGCAGTTTCCTGGTCGATCACTTGGTTAATTGTTGCCATAGCGCCCATTTTGAACATTACTTTAACAACTTCTGCGCCTTTAACGGCCATTTTATTAGCAAGCTCTGCTACTGAAAGCGTTTCACCAATACGAACTTCTTTTGTTTTAGCTTCTACAGGTTTCTGGAAACCATGCTTTAAACTTTGCGGAGCAGATAAGGTTTTCTTCTTACCTTTGCCATGTGCTACAGGCTTATCATCTTTTTTCGCTTTTTTCTTCTTGCGACGACGACCTGTTTCTTCCTGTGCATCTACGGCATCTTCTGCTTCTTGCGCATAAACAGATGAAGTAACGTGAACAACATCATTTTCATGTTTTTTACGTTCTTCTTCTTCCGCTTTCCAGCGAGCTTCGTTTTCTTCAGCCAGTTTACGTGCTGCTTCGGCTGCTGCTTTTGCTTCAGCTTCGGCTTTATCAGCAGCTTCTTTTTCAGCGGCTTCACGTAGTTTACGCGCTTCTTCACTTTCAACAGGTGCTGCTGGTTTGACTTTTTCAATTTGCTCAGCTTTCGCTTTAGTCGCTTCCTTGGCTTTACGTTCAGCTTCAGCTTTAGCCTTTGCTTTCGCTTCTGCTTCGACTTTCGCTCTTGCTTCTGCTTTCGCTTTTAATTCAGCTTCGGCTCTTGCTTTCGCTTCCGCTTCTTCTTTTGCTCTTGCTTCTGCTAAAGCTTTTTCTTCAGCTTCTTTTTCAGCTTGAGCTTGTTGTTCTTCAACATCACTGCGCTTAACGTAGGTACGCTTTTTACGCACTTCTACTTGTACAGACTTAGCTTTGCTTCCTGAGCCTAACACTAACGTAGATTTTTTCTTACGGTTTAGTGTCATTTTGCTTGGCGCAGCGCCTGTGTCGTCACCATGCTGTTTACGCAAGTGATCAAGTAATGATTCTTTCTCTTGTTGTGAAATTTCGTCAACCGACGATTTCTCAATACCAATATCAGATAACTGGCTTACCAATCTTTCGACAGGTGCACCTATTTCTTTGGCAAGTTCTTCTACTGTTACAGATGCCATCTATATAGTTCTCCCGGCGATTATTCTTCGTTAAACCAACAAATATTACGAGCTGCCATAATTAGCTCGCCTGCTGTCTTTTCATCAAGCTCTTCTATATCAGAAATATCATCTACCCCTTGCTCTGCTAAATCTTCTAGCGTAATAACGCCTCGACTTGCGAAAACAAATGCTAGGTGACGATCTAACCCTTCAAGGTTAAGAAGATCTTCTGCTGGTTCTGCATTTTCTAATGATTCTTCACTTGCTAAAGCTTGTGTGGTTAATGCGGCTTTAGCGCGGTCTCTTAACTCTTCAACAATATCTTCGTTCATGCCGTCTATTTCTAACAATTCAGACGTTGGAACATACGCAATTTCTTCAAGAGATGTAAAACCTTCTTCAGCTAATAACGTGGCAAAATCTTCATCAATGTCTAATTTCTCAGTGAATAGATTTAACACTTTATCGTTTTCAGCTTGGTGCTTCTCGTTCATATCGTCAACAGTCATCACGTTGAGTTCCCAACCAGTTAGGTTGCTCGCTAAACGTACATTTTGACCATTACGACCAATTGCCATTGCTAAATTACCTTCTTCAACAGCAATATCCATTGTGCGTTTGTCTTCATCTACAATGATTGACGCTACTTCAGCAGGTGCCATTGCGTTGATAACAAACTGAGCAGGGTTATCGTCAAATAAAACGATATCTACACGCTCCCCACCTAATTCTCCAGAAACAGCTTGTACTCGTGATCCTCGCATACCAACACAAGCACCAACAGGATCAATTCGCTTATCATTTGACTTAACAGCGATTTTCGCACGTGAACCTGGGTCACGCGCTGCACCACGAATTTCCAGCATTTCTTCACCTATTTCAGGCACTTCAACACGGAATAATTCAATTAGCATTTCTGGCTTCGTACGTGAAACAAATAATTGTGCGCCGCGTGCTTCTGGCTTAATAGCGTATAATAAGCCTCGAACACGGTCTCCCGGACGAAATACTTCACGCGGTAATAAGTCATCACGGTAAATTACCGCTTCAGCATTATTACCTAGATCAAGAATCACACTGTCACGGTTCGCTTTTTTAACAACCCCTGTGATTAACTCACCAACTTGATCTTGATATGAATCTACAATCAAAGCACGTTCAGCTTCACGTACTTTTTGAACAATAACTTGCTTTGCTGTTTGTGTAGTAATACGGTCGAATTTAATTGACTCGATCTGCTCTTCAACGTAGTCGCCTAGTTGAGTTTCAGGTTCGTCATACTGTGCTGCAGATAGACTCATTTCAGCGTATGGGTTTTCCGCTTCTTGAGTGTCTTCAATCACTAACCAGCGTCTAAACGTATCAAATTCACCCGATTTACGATCGATAGCAACTCGAACAACAATATCACCTTCATATTTCTTTTTCGTTGCAGTTTCTAGCGCAGTTTCCATTGCCTCAAAAATGCTCTCACGAGGTAATGCTTTTTCATTAGAAACGGCATCTACAACTAGTAATACTTCCTTACTCATGCTTTTTAGCCTATATGTTAATCGTTATCGTTTAAATTGTTGTTAATCAAATCGCGGAACTAAGTTACCTTTATCAATATTACTATAGATAATGTCATAACTCTCACCGTCTACCACAACAACCAAAGTGTCATTTTCAATTTTTTCCAATATGCCTTTGAATTTTCTACGTCCGTTTAGTGGCATAGTTAACTTAATATTTACGGTTTCACCGATTATCGCTTGATAATGAGCCAGTGAAAATAATGGACGATCAAGCCCTGGAGAAGATACTTCGAGGCTATATTCAGTGCTGATTGGATCTTCAACATCCAATATTGCGCCAACTGAATGACTGACTTCCGCACAATCATCAACAACAATGCCATTTTCGTGATCAATGAACACACGAAGTACAGAGTGTTTCCCTGCACTTACAAACTCAACTCCCAGTAGCTCTTTACCTACAGCTTCTACTGCTGGGCGTAACATTTCTGTTAAGTTGTCTTCAAATTTAGCCAATCAACTTCTCCAATTTCTTTTCATCCAGATATAAAAAAAGGGCTTAAAGCCCAGCGATAAATCATGCTGTATTATACCTTACAACAGATATAAAAAAACCCCATATAGGGGCCATATTCACCGAAGCCCGCTATTGTTAACACTACAAAAGCTGTTAACTAACACATCAATAACGACAATGGATAACGCCATTAATCGCCTTCAGTGATTGATATGTCAAAAAAGATGGGCAGATTATATAGATATAGCGATGGTTTCGCAAGTGACTTATCAGCTAAACTGCGATAAAACTCTATTATCCTAAAGAAGAGAAATTGATTTTATACAATCTAGGGTACACAATAAGAATTAGTGGAATAAATTAATGGAATTACAATGCGTTAGTATTGTTAAGTTTTTCGTGTTATAACGATGAACATAATAATAATTTTTAAGCTAACCAGTTGTCTTTTACAAAGTTATTTTAACACTACGGTGGTGTTTTAGCGGTTAACTCATGAATGCAAAACTGGCGAGCATATAGCTGTTATATTTAAGGGTTAAAATGTTTACGTTTTCTCAGATTATTTCTCGCAATATTGCTTATGCATTACTGTTTAATATTATCGTATTAGCAGTGACTTTTTTTATCGCGAAACAACAAGTAGCAGAAAAGCAGCATCAACACGGCATTACACTTTCTGTTTTATTTAAACAGTCGTCGGAAACAACCTTTGAGCAAGTTGCACAATCTTTACTTCGTAATCAACAACTTTCATATTTAAAAATAACCAATAATGAAGGCGTTATTTTTCAGCATTCAGCGTCATTATCTTGGCTTGATAATCTTTTGGCAAGCCAACATGAGACGATAGCAGTTCAAAGCAATCAATATCGCATCGAATATGCTGTAAACCCTCAATCTGAAACCAAGGTGTTTTTCAGCTTTGCGTTGATTTTATTAATTAGTTCATTTTTGCTAGCGCTTATCGCGGCGAAATTAAGCATCAAACGTTTTGGTGAAATCATTCAACGTATTAATAAACAAATCAATCAAGACTTAAACCACGCGATAGGCAATACAGAAGTACAAGAACAAACCATAAAGTTTGACTTACCTGAACTAGATGCAGGTATTGATGAAATTAAAAAGCAAATATCTACCCACATGGATGACACTAAGGCATTAGAAAGTGATGCCTATATTGACCGTATTACTCAGCTCGAAAACCGCAACCGCTTTGTTCAGTACTTTGAATTAGAACACCAGCACATAGAATTTGGTGTACTCACCATTACCCGATGCAGTGAGCTACAAACCATAAACCAAATTCATGGTTATCATGAGGGTGATAATTACATCGCGAAAGTTGCTGACATTATTAAAAATAGCCTTTCAAGTTATAAAGGGGCAAAAATCTTTAGGCTTAACAGTTCTGATTTTGCTTGTGTCTTGCCAAATACCACCATGAGAGAAGCGGAAAATTTTGCTGACAATATTTCCAGTAAATTTAATGATTTTCAACTGTCTTCAGACTTAGATTCTGTGGCTTATACTGGCTTAGTCACTTTTACGCAAGATAACCCGTTGGGCGAACTTTTAGCGTTAGCAGATACGGCGATTAGTGTAGCTCAAACACAGCAAATTAATGCTTGGTATGCACAAACAGATACCGATATTTTAAACAGTGATAGTGCTAGCTATGGCAATCAAAATTGGCGTCAAGAAATAGAAAGTGTACTTGAAAATCAACGGGTAACTTTACTGGTTCAACCCATTAAACCTAACACCAGAACCACTAAGATGTATGGTGAGTTTCTAGCACGTTTTCTCAACTCTTCTAATGAAATGTTACCAACGGCTTCATTTATCGCAATGGCTGAAAAGCTAGATAAGATAGTAGAAGTAGATCGCATGATCATTGAGCAAGCAATCACGTTGATCGGGCAAAAAAACCTTGTCGATCAAAATTTTGGCATAAACATTAGCCCACGAAGCATTAGCGATGAACATTTTTTAATTTGGTTAGAAAGACGTTTGTTGCGTGATCCAAAAATTAGTGCAAGTTTAGTTTTTGAAATTAGTGAATTTGGCTTACAACAAAATATTAAAACAAGTAAGCGTTTTATCGACTTGTTGCATCGCACGGGTGCTAGAGTGACTGTAGAGCGCTTTGGTGTTGGCTTAACCTCGTTTAAATTTTTCCGTGACTTAAAGCCAGATTTTATAAAAATGGACAGCACTTATACTCGCGATATTGATGAAGACAAAAACAACCAATACTTTCTTCGTTTAATGATTGATCTGGCGCATCGATTAAGCATCACCGTGTTAGCAGAAAGTGTCGAAAGCCAAGAAGAAAAATTTACCTTAGAAAAATTATTTATTGATGGCTGTCAAGGTTACTACATAGGCAAACCAGAAAAGATTTAGCTAGGTTAATTTAGCCGTTTGTTTAACAGCATTATCTGAATATCAATAAATGTCATATCACAAAGAGAACACCTTACTGATGGTGTTCTTTTGTGCCTTTTATTTTTGCTTCGCTAAAGGCAAAAACCTTATGATAAACCGACCACTTGATGATAAAGCTAGCAAATCATCAATATTGTTGCATTTGCAATATAACTTTTTACATCGAGCTGTTGTTATCTTTGATAGAAAATCGGATAATACCCTCAATTTTTAAGAACTCCGCATAAAAAATGACTGACTACTTTTTATTATTAGTGGGCACGGTTTTAGTCAATAACTTCGTGCTCGTGAAGTTTCTTGGCCTCTGCCCTTTTATGGGAGTGTCCTCAAAAACTGAAACCGCTATCGGCATGTGTTATGCCACTACATTCGTAATGACGTTAGCATCGTTAATTAGTTATTTAGTGCAAACCTATGTTTTAGAACCGTTATCATTGCAATATTTAACAACGATGACTTTTATCTTGGTTATCGCTGTTGTCGTGCAATTTACTGAAATGGTGGTTCAGAAAACAAGTGCAAACCTTTATCGTTCACTCGGCATATTTCTTCCTTTGATCACTACTAATTGTGCCGTACTTGGTGTTGCCTTGTTAAACATGTATGAAAGCCATAACTTTATTGAATCAATTGTCTATGGTTTTAGTGCCGCTTTAGGGTTTTCTCTTGTGTTAGTGATGTTTTCAGCCATGCGTGAAAAACTTGCAAATGCAGATATACCAAAGCCTTTTAAAGGCTCCGCTATTGCGATGATCACTGCTGGATTAATGTCGCTTGCCTTTATGGGGTTCAGTGGCTTGGTGAAATTTTAATGACCGCTCTTATCGCTATTTTAATTCTAGGGTTGATCGGATTAGCATTCGGTGCGTTGCTTGGTTATGCCTCAATCAAGTTTAAAGTTGAGGGGGATCCTCTTGCTCAGCAAATAGACGAATTATTACCACAAACACAATGTGGGCAATGTGGTTATCCTGGCTGTAAACCTTATGCTGAAGCAGTTGCCAATGGCGAAGCTATCAATAAATGTGCGCCCGGTGGTGATGAAACCATTAAAAAAATTGCTGATTTAATGGGCGTAGAACCTATTGCTATGGATGAAAGTCATGAAGCTGACAATACTCCTAAGGTCGCCTTTATTATTGAAGAAGATTGCATAGGTTGTACAAAGTGTATTCAAGCGTGTCCAGTAGATGCCATTATTGGCGCAACAAAACAAATGCATACCATCATCACAGATGAATGCACCGGTTGTGATTTATGTGTTGCGCCTTGCCCAGTTGATTGTATTGAAATGCGCCCGATCGAAAAAACGACACGTAACTGGCAGTGGGACTTAGAAAGTATTCCCGTAACAGAAGTTAAGTAAAGAGGTTGATTTGGAATCTGTAATTGAACGTATAGAACGCGGCCAATTTTGGCCGTTTCATGGTGGTATAAACCCACCAGAAATGAAGTTCTTAACCAATGAGAAACCAATCAGAAGCCTGCCTTTGCCTGAAAAGCTAGTTATTCCTGTTCAGCAACATATTGGTGAACCAGGCGACTTATTAGTCGCGGTGGGTGATACTGTACTTAAAGGCCAAGCATTAACGAAAGCTTCCGCTCCACTTATGGTGCCTGTTCATGCGCCTACCAGTGGAAAAATAACCAACATCAATCTTCACGTTATCGCTCATCCTTCGGGGCTAAGTGAACTATGTGTTACGCTAGTTCCTGACGGTGAGGATAGATGGCGTAAGCGCCACATCACTGAAAATTTTCATGAATTATCAAAAGATACATTAATTGAAAAAATCGCTGATGCTGGTATTTCTGGAATGGGTGGAGCTGGTTTTCCAACACATGTGAAGGTAAATACTCAAGCACAAATAAATTACCTTATTATTAATGCAGCCGAATGTGAGCCGTACATTACAGCAGATGATCTATTAGTAAGAGAAAACGCTGGGACTATTTTAGATGGCATTAACATTCTTGATAAAGTACTTGAGCCTGCTTTTATTTTAATTGGTATTGAAGACAATAAGCCTTTAGCGATAGAAGCTTTACGTCGTCAAACACAAGACATCGATAAAATAAAAGTATGCGTCTTACCGACCAAATACCCGATGGGCGGCGAAAAACAGCTTATTCAAGCACTTACAGGTCAAGAAGTTGCTTCAGGCGTGTTACCCAGTGCATTAGGTATTGTCATGCAAAATATCGCAACATGCTTTGCTATTGCTGAAGCCGTTATTTCAGATACCCCACTCATAAAACGTGTTATTACCGTTAGTGGTCAAGCACTTTCAAAGCCACAAAACGTGTGGGCACTATTAGGCACTCCCGTATCGTTTTTACTTAAACAATGTGGCTACCCTGAACAAACTAAAAAACACATCATTATGGGTGGACCAATGATGGGCTTTAGCTTAGCTAGCGATGAGATCCCCGTTGTAAAAACCACAAACTGTCTGTTAGCTCCAAGCGAGAAAGAAATTCCTGACGATAATATTGAAGTCGAATGTATTCGCTGCGGACAATGTGCTGATGCATGTCCTGCACAATTACTACCGCAAGAATTACAATGGAGCGCCAAAGCACAAGATTACGAGCAACTCAATAAATTAAATTTGTTTGATTGTATTGAATGTGGCGCATGCGCCTATGTATGCCCAAGCCATATACCATTAGTGCATTATTATCGTGTCGCAAAAGCTGAAATTAGAGAGCAAAAGTTACTTGATATTAAAGCCGAAAAAGCTAAACAAAGGTTTGAAGCCCGAAAGGCTAGGCTTGAAAGAGATAAAAGAATTCGCGAAGAAAAACACAAAAAAGCAGCTGAAGCTCGTAAAGCTAGAATGAACTCCGGCACCAAAGAAGCAAACAAAGAAAAGTCAGCCGTTGCGGCTGCCCTAGCGCGTGTTCAAGCGAAGAAGCAACAAAAAGCACCAGATGACGATAATCAACCGAATGACAATGATAAATCACCTGTAGCAGCAGCTATTGCACGCGCTAAAGCTAAAAAAGCAGCAAAACAAAATACTACGTCTAAGCAAAAACCTATAGCCGATGATGATAAAAGCACACGTGTTGCGGCTGCCGTAGCTAAAGCAAAAGCAAAAAAAGCACAAGCCAGTGCTCATACTAAAGATGATACGCCTGATAGTTATACAGACAACACGCAAAAAGCAGACTCAGTAGATACAACGGAACAATCACCTAAGTCAACTCAAGCTGAGAATGATAAAAAAGCACGGGTAGCCGCTGCGGTTGCGAAAGCGAAAGCAAAGAAAGCACAAGCCAGTACTCCTACTCAAGATGACGAACCTGATAGTAACAGTAAAGATAACACGCAAGAAACAGCGTCAGTAGATACAACGGAACAATCATCAACATCATCTCAAGCTGAGAATGATAAAAAAGCACGTATAGCCGCAGCTGTTGCTAAAGCGAAAGCAAAGAAAGCGCAAGCCAGTGCCCCTACTCAAGATGACGAGCCTGATAGTAATAGTAAAGACAATACTCAAAAATCAGAGTCAGTAGATACAGCGGAACAATCATCAACATCATCTCAAGCTGAGAATGATAAAAAAGCACGGATAGCCGCTGCTGTTGCTAAAGCTAAAGCTAAAGCTAAAGCAAAGAAAGCGCAAGCCAGTGCCCCTACTCAAGATGACGAACCTGATAGTACCAGTAAAGATAACACGCAAGAAACAGAATCAGTAGATACAACGGAACAAACTTCTGTTTCAGTTGAAACAGATAACGATAAAAAAGCGCGTATAGCGGCTGCCGTTGCAAAAGCTAAAGCAAAAAAACAACAAAAGAACAGCAAGGCTAATTAAGAATGGCTTATTGGATCGCAAGTTCACCCCATGATCATCAGCAAAGCAAAACCTCTGCGCTAATGCGCTTAGTTATCTATGCAACCATACCGGGTATATTTGCCCAGTGGTACTTCTTTGGCTGGGGAAATTTAATTCATATTTCAATTGCCATTACCACTGCATTGGTCAGTGAGTTTTTTATTTTATCGTTAAGAGAAAAAAATATTCGCAGCCAACTTTTTGATGGTAGCGCGATTCTCACTGCAATTTTACTAGGAATAAGCCTACCGGCATTAGCACCGTGGTGGATTTCAGTTTTAGGTAGTTTGTTTGCTATCGCCATAGTAAAACAACTCTATGGAGGCTTAGGTCATAACGTATTTAACCCCGCCATGGCGGCGTATGTTATGTTGCTTATCTCTTTTCCCGTACAAATGACATCATGGCAACCACCTTTGTCTTTAATGGCTTTAGAACTCGACTTTTATAATACCGTGTCAGTTATTTTTACGCATTACACCCAACAAGGCTATTCGGTTGAACAATTACAAATGCATGTAGATGGCTTTACCATGGCAACGCCACTCGACACATTGAAAACCAGTATTACCTTAGGTAAAACAGTTGAAGAAAGTTTGCAAACACCTGTTATTGGTGAACACTTTGGTGTTGGTTGGCAGTGGATAAACGCAGCTTTTCTTGCTGGTGGTTTACTACTTATCGCTAAACGTGCCATTTCTTGGATCACACCCGTTACCTTTTTATTCACCTTATTTGTTTGTACTTTTATCGCATTTTTATTAAGCCCTGATACTAACGCTTCCACTATGTTTCACTGGTTAAATGGTGCAACCATGTTAGGCGCTTTCTTCATTTTAACCGATCCAGTATCAGGTGCCACCAGCACAAAAGGAAGAATAATCTTTGCCGCGCTTGCAGGTTTTCTCGTCTTCGTTATACGAAAATTTGGCGGTTATCCTGATGCGGTCGCATTTTCAGTATTACTTTGCAATATGGCAGCTCCTTTGATAGACCAATATACTCGACCAAGAACATATGGCCATAAATAGGAAAGAATGATGAGAAAAGCAATTGAAAAAAATGCTAAATTACTTGCCATATTTGCTATCGCTTGCACAGCGCTTGTGGCCTTTGTCGATTTTTTAACAAGAGATACTATCGCCCAGCAACAACAACAAAACTTAATCAAAAGCTTAGCGCAGGTTGTTAACTCAAACGCACACAGCAACAATATGAGCGAAGCATGTGTATTATTAAATGATGAGTCTATAGGCGAAACAGCCCAAAAAGCCTACTTAGGTTTTTATAACGAACAACCTTCAGCGATAGCGATGACCATCACAGCTCCTGACGGTTATAATGGAAATATCACCCTATTAATAGGAATGAACATTGATGGTATGGTAACAGGCATTCGTACGTTATCTCATCAAGAAACACCTGGGCTGGGTGATAAAATTGAACAACGTAAAAGTGACTGGGTTTTAAGCTTTGACGGCAAGTCTCTAGAAGGTGAAAATGACCCTCAATGGGCGGTAAAAAAAGACGGTGGTTCATTTGATCAGTTTACCGGTGCTACCATTACGCCAAGAGCAATTGTTAATGCCAGTAAACGTGCGATCATTTATTTTAAAAGTCATAAAAACGACATTTTCACCAGCCAAAACAAATGTCAGGAAAGCTAATGAATATTCCACAAGAATACAAAGAGTTAACATGGCAAGGCCTGTGGAAAAACAACCCAGGTTTAGTGCAACTTCTAGGACTTTGTCCACTGTTAGCCGTTACATCAACCGTTGTTAATGCACTCGGTTTAGGCTTAGCAACACTATTTGTTTTGATGTGCTCGAATGCCACCGTATCATTAATTCAAAAATGGGTGCCTAAAGAAATTCGTATTCCTATTTTTGTCTTGATCATTGCAGCATTTGTTACCTGCGTACAATTATTGATGAATGCCTTTGCTTTCTCGCTTTATGAGTCGTTAGGCATCTTCCTACCGTTAATTGTTACCAATTGCGCCATTATCGGTCGTGCAGAGGCATATGCGTCAAAAAATCCAGTTAAACAAGCCTCATTTGATGGTTTTATGATGGGCATGGGATTTTTGTTTGTGTTATTAGCACTTGGCGCTGTCAGGGAAGTGCTTGGTCAAGGTACATTGTTTGACGGTGCGGATTTATTACTAGGCCAATGGGCTAGTAATTTACGCATAGAAATTTTCGCGCTAGACAATCAATTTTTACTCGCTATATTACCGCCTGGAGCGTTTATCGCGATGGGTTTTTTAATCGCTGCAAAAAATGTAATTGATACGAAAATTGCAGAAAAACAACCTAAAGTACAAGATGAGCATATCGAACGTGTTCGCGTTAATTTCGATAGCTAATTAAACAACATAGCCACATAACTATAACAATGAATAAAGAAAAACGATTAGAAATACTTACTCGACTTCGCGATGATAACCCACAGCCAACAACGGAACTCAACTTTACCACGCCGTTTGAGTTATTGATTGCGGTACTTCTTTCTGCACAAGCAACTGATGTTGGCGTAAATAAAGCCACGGCAAAGCTGTACCCCGTTGCTAACACCCCACAAGCGATACTAGATTTAGGGATAGATGGGTTAAAATCCTATATAAAAACCATCGGGTTATTTAATACCAAAGCAGAAAACACCATGAAAACCTGTCGTATGCTAGTTGAACTACATGGTGGTGAAGTACCAGAAGACAGAGCGGCCTTAGAGGCTCTTCCTGGTGTTGGCAGAAAAACGGCTAATGTTGTATTAAACACAGCCTTTGGCTGGCCAACAATAGCGGTAGATACCCATATCTATCGCGTATCAAATCGCACAAAATTTGCCATGGGTAAAAACGTCGATCAAGTTGAGCAAAAGCTTCTAAAAGTCGTTCCTGCTGAGTTTAAGGTAGATGTGCATCATTGGTTAATCCTGCACGGCCGCTATACCTGCGTTGCAAGAAAGCCAAGATGTGGCGCTTGTATCATTGAAGATTTGTGTGAGTTTAAAGATAAAACTGAGTAAACTAACTACGGCTATGTGCCGTTTGCAGATGTAGCCGCTCAGTTTACTGAAAGAGCTCATATAAGCGCAGAGCGGTCATTATCGTACTATTCAATTGATTCGTTATTTTTTGGGAGGATTACCCCTTAAGTTTTTTAGCTTGTATTCTCGCACATCAATACTGGTTATTTATTGCATTTTATCTATCCACTGCCTATAAGGCGTTCTATCAGGGCTCAGAAACATCGGCTTATATCCTAATTAACCGCTTTAACACAGCTTAATAAGTAATTTTGCAACCCTGTTTAGTGTTTCTTTACTTCGGTAAATGTATAGGTGTGTTGGGCGTCAATAATGCTGAGTGTACTTAAACCAGCAGATTCACCTACAATCAATTCAAGTCCGAGGAAAAACGGTGCGATTGTCACTAACGACACGCTGCCATCGGGACTGGTTTTGCTGGCAATAGCCGTTTTCCATACACCGGGATCCAGCACGACTTCCCCATCAATTTGCGTAACTGTCATGCTGCCGAGTTCTGGACTATTATACAAGCTAGCTAGTTTAGCCACTACCTCAGGTGCGGGTGGATAAGTGATTTCTTCACGCAATTTACCTGCATTTAAAGTGTTAGTTTCTACAGTGACCGCCACTTGGCTTTGAGCTTGTGGTTCTGCGTCATACAAGAGTTCAATCATGCGGCGTGTAAAAGGTTTAAGTAAGGCATAACCTTCGTCGGAGTTAGTTAAAATAACGGCACCAACCTTAGCCGATGGTATGGCGATGAAATTAGACAGATAACCTGCCAAGCTGCCGCCATGTTCAATTATATCAATCCCGCCCATTTTTTCAGATGATAAACCCATACCGTAACTTGCGTCCGCACCAGTAGCTACTGTGGATTCACGACGTTTTAATACCGATTCTGCAGTAAATAGTCGCGTTCCATCAGGCGCAACACCTTCGGACAGTTCGTTTTGCACATATTTTATCATGTCGCTAGGGGTCGACCATGCTGCCCCTGCAGGGCGGTAAGGGGTAACCGTATGATTAAAACCATCGGTCGCCGATTGAGGAATCAATTGAGTATTGCCTGCGAGGTCTAAGCCATGGGGCGAGGCTGCATCACCCGCTAACGCCTGCGTAAAAGAAAAGCTAGTGTGTTGCATTTGCAATGGGCCGAATATGTATCGCTGCATCGCTTTATCATAAGCAGCGCCGATTTCCATCTCAGGGTATAAAATGTGCCCAGCCACATAACCCGCAGCCGCCGCCATTTGGTTATTGTATTGGAATAGTTCCCCAAAACTGCTGGTGGGAATCGTACTAGCTAAATCAGTAAATGTCACCGTAGCCGACACGTTTGGGCCGCTATTAAATATCCAATCTAAATCTTTGCGGGGCAGACCGGTGCAAGCACACACCAAATGTTTGATTAACACACTTTGGGTGGTTTTCTTGTCACCTAATTTAAAATCGGGATAATGGCTGATGACCTGATCATCCCAGTTTAGTTTGCCCATCTCGACGAGTTTAGCCAATAACAAGGTGGTCATGCCTTTGGTATTAGAGGCAACCATAAACGCAGTGTCTTTGGTCACAGGTTCTTGAGTCGCAATACTTTTGATGCCCACTCCACCTTCAAATAACACTTTACCATCTTCTATAACTGCCACGCCTACTCCTGGAATATTAAGGGCTTTGGCTGATTCTTCGACAAATGATAACAGCGTGTTGATTTTGTCAGGACTGAGTTTCTGGGCTGTTCGTTGTGATAAATCCTCAGGCTTATAGCCGGCTAATTCAAAACTCTGTGACATGCCTCTAACTGCTGCACTGCGTTTAGCATAAGTCGCATAGTTACCATCAAACAACAGTACCTGCCATTGTTCGCCAAGTTGATAAACGTTAGCATAAGCGAGCATATTTTCGCTTACTGATGTTTGGTATTCAATGCTTCTTATTGCGTCCCAACCGCCTTTCTTTATATGTGGTGAATTAACTCTAACCTTACGGGAAAAATCAGAATCATGCATTTTCCAAGCTTTTAAGGCCGCCTCTTGTGCATCGTTTGCCTTCGTTACTGCTATTACCACAAGCGATAAATCCTTCTCTGGTGCAATAAAAATGGTTTGACTGCCTTGTACAGACTTGGTCCAGCCTTCAGGTTCTTGATATTGGACTGCCACACTAACGACTGCAGCTGCGATGTTTTCAGTATTGGGAGTTTGCTGAGGTTTAGTGCATGCATTTACCACACAGCATAAAACTAAGGTTAGTAGCAGTCGGATACGTGTTGAATTCATTGTTGATTTCCTTATCTTTAGGTTTGACCAAGTAACTTTCGCAACACTACTGCTTTCAGTGATTGTTTTTTGAGCATATCCCTTTCTTTTCAGTTTATCAATGAATAACCTGAAATCGAATTTAAAACCAGGGTTCTCGCGCACTAAAATTGGATAGTCAATCATTCGAGGGCAATGTAGATATTTAAATTTATTTGAGGATACCTGCTTCGGGGCTCATAATTTAAAGCAAGATGTTGGCCTTTAACAAACTATCGGGCTTAGAGAAAAGTTAAATTTTTTGGGATGTAATAGACAACATAATTGGCAATAAGCTTAGGCAGCTAAAGACTAGCTTGTTGGAACAATTGACGTTAGTAAAATTAATACTAACGACCGCTTATCGTTCAAAGCAGCCTAAACATATTTACATCTACCTTAATTATCTTTCGGCTGGCCAACAATAGCTGTAGACACCCACATAGACCGTGTATCAAACCGTACTAAGTTCGCCATGGGTAAAAACGTAGTTGAAGTTGAGCAAAAGCTTTTAAAAGTAGTGCCAAAGGAATTTAAAGTCGATGTGCACCACTGGTTAATCCTTCACGGCCGCTATACCTGCGTTGCAAGAAAGCCAAGATGTGGCGCATGTATTATTGAAGACTTGTGTGAGTTTAAAGATAAAACAGATTGATACCTCGACGGCTAAGTTCGTAATGATGATGTTTACCTTTGCTTAGCTAACGGCAACTGGTCCGACAGTTTCAGTCATTAACACCAATTAACGTTTTTTTCACTGCCTAGAATGAACTATAGCCTCACCAACCCTTATTAAAAATCAAATACTGCATATTGTTGACAGTTTTTTAAACCAGTTAATGCATTTGCATGAAGGCAAGCTTTATTCACTCTAAGCGCTTAAATAAATATGAACTATGTTGCTAATTCATTCGTTCAATTCGTTGCATTCACCGCGAATTGTATAAAAACCTTGACTACTGTATCGTTCAATTTCTGTATAACCATTAATACAATAATTGCTGATTGCTAATTCTTTTTCTAATGCAATTTCTAATTGAGTATAATATTTACTGTTTTTTTCTGTGTCTGTACGGCCACGCTTTTGACTTCTTTCTCCACGTCCACCACCTCTTTTACCTTCACGATTAGAAGATTTTTTATTGTTTCGTGCTTTAAATTCTTTAGAAATTGCAAATTCTTTAACGTTGTTTTGTGTAACATTGGTATTGAAGTAGTAATTATTATCATCTACTTTTTTTGCTGATGAACATCCTAGCAACGAAAATAAAAACAGTAATATTAAGTGATTTTTGTTCATTTGAGCACATCTCTTTATAGTGGGTGTCAGAAAACGGTTATAAATGTTTCTCATGTGTTTTATTCGTATATTAATACATCAATAGGTTTAATCTGCTGCTTTGTTTGCAGGGTATTAACCATAAAAGACACCAATAAAAGCTGAGAAAAGTAGACTTGTCATTCATATCTACCAAATAGCTGTGTTGCTATTATCTCAAATGTTATGTAATGAAACGTAAATTTAAGGTAAAGACATGTAAATTTATTGATATTTTATTTCTTATTTCTTTGGAAAAAAGGAAGGGTATTTTTAATTCGTAGCAAATTAGCTAAGGGCAAGTACGTTAACCAAGTTGTTCAAAAGCTTTTATAGTTTATGCCCGCTGAGTTTAAAGTTGCTGTAACCATTGGTTTATTTTACATAGGCGGTATGTGTGTAACGCACGCAAACCCCAATAAGGCGAGTATATTATTGAAAGCTCGTGAGAGCTTAAAGGTAAAGCGAAGTAGTTAACACTAGTTAACTTTTTCTTTAATGACCACGTTAATTGCAGCCATAACTTGTGCACATATTTCGGGTTTTTGTGCATCAATATGAGGTAATGAAAATTGCTTTGCATCATTGTCATAATACTTACCTGAAGCATCATCAAATTCATCAGATAAAGCTGCTCGAACTAAAATATCAGAACCTATCGTGAGATCATTGCCTGTCATTCCAAACCCTTCTTTCACCATTTTACTCGCTAATAATGAACCTGGGTTAACCGCTACACTTACTTGTTTCTTATTAAGTTCTTTTGTTAATTCTTGCGACCAAATAGTAATAGCTAGTTTACTTTGCGCATATGCTTGAAAGGCATCATTGAGTGCAATGTTTCCCATCAATGCGTCTATATTAACAGAAGCTTGAGCGGCCGAAGACAAGTTAACAATACGTCCATTGTCCGCTAACAAATCGATAAGCCCCAATGTAAGCACGTAAGGGCTAAGCGTATTTACCAAAAACCTTACATCCAAACTTTCATTTGTTTTAACCGTTTTGGTTTTTAATACGCCAGCGTTATTTATAATAATGTCAAGATGGTTAGCTTTTTGTTTAATATCGTTTATTAGCTGATTTACCTCATAAAATTGAGTTAAATCAGCCAAAAAACCTTGAATTGGAGTAGTTGGGTTCGCCTTGTTAAGCCGTTGTAATGTATTGGCTAGCTTTTCTTCGTTACGACCATGGATGAGTAATCTATGACCTTGTGCGACTAAAGCTTTGGCTGTTTCAAAGCCTATACCGTCTGTAGCATCTGTTATTAATATCGTTTTCATATACTACTCCATATTCAATTTTGTAATTAAATACTAATGACAACTTTACCTATCGCTTTACCACTTTCTAAATGTGAGTGTGCTTGGCCTACTTGTTCAAGCATAAAGTTTGATGGGTCTAGTATTGGTGTAAGGTGTCCTGATTCAACAATCGATGTTATTTGTTCTAATATTTCACCGTGTTCATGGCGTTTAATACGATGCAACATTGGAATAAGCATAAACACTACGTGTAATGATAGTCCTTTAAAGTGAGCGAGAGATAAGTCTAAATCAACTAATGCTACTGTAGATGCGACATGACCATTTAACGCCGCGGCCTCAAATGAGTTAACCATGTTTTCACCGCCTACTGAGTCAAAAACAACATCAAAACCTTTACCATCAGTATGCTTTGCCACGTAATCTGCAACGGTTTCTTTTTTGTAGTTAATCGCCGTAGCGCCTAAGGACTCAATCAGTGTAAGCTGTTTCTCACCGCCACCGGTAGAGTAAACTTCTGCTCCTAGGTGTTTTGCCAATTGTAGTGCGATGTGTCCAACACCACCAGATCCACCATGAACCAATACCTTTTGTCCGCTAGTTACTCCTGCTCTTTGCAAGCCCTCATAAGCCGTTATACCAACCAGTGGAATCGCGGCAGCTTGTTCCATAGAGATATTTTTTGGTTTTAGCGCAATTAAATCAGCATCTGCGATAATATATTCAGCGAGTGTGCCAGGTAAATCAGCTAAACCACCCGCGCAGCCGTAGACTTCATCACCTACTGTGAAATGTGTAACGCCCTCACCTACTTCTTCTATCACGCCAGCAAAATCCATTCCTAAAACCGCTGGCAACGCCGGTGCAATAGGTAAGCTGTCTCCCATTGCTCTGATCATGGTATCAACCGTATTAACACTTGTGGCTGATATTTTAATTAATACATGCCCATTTTTTACTTGGGGTTTTGCTATATCCGCAGCTTCGAAAACCTCATCCCCACCAAAATCGTTTATTATCATTGCTTTCATTATCATGCTCTCCTGTAGTTAATGAAACAAAGTATATTAATATTCATTTAATTTGATAATATCGCCTTACAAGGAATCATTTTTTAGTTTTTATTGATAATCATGAATATTGAACACCTAAAGCTTTTTGTTAGAGTCGCAGCAACACACAACATTAGTTTGGCAGGACATGAGCTAGGCTTATCGCCAGCAGTTGCAAGTGCCCATATCAATAAACTAGAGGAAGGACTTGGCGTTAGGTTAATGCACCGAACAACTCGCAAAGTATCATTAACCGAAGAAGGAGCAGGCTTTCTTCCATATGCTGAAGATATACTAGCAAGCGTTGACGCCGCTCGCGCATCTGTAGGTGCAGGTAGTTCATCGCCTCAAGGAACACTTCGAGTTGCTGCTCCCGCTTCTTTTGGACGGATGCACTTACTACCCGCATTAAATGACTTCTTCGTTCGTTATCCCGACTTAACCGTTGATTTGAAGCTTTCAGATACCATCATCGATTTAGTTGAAGGAGGCTTTGATATTGCTATTCGAAACTCAGCACTCAAGGATTCCAGTTTAATTGCACGAAAATTAGCTAATGATAACCGTGTTATATGTGCTTCACCTGATTATTTAGCTAAATATGGTGAACCAAATTCACCTAAAGAATTAATCAATCATCACTGCATAACACTAATGGGCTTAGATAATTGGGTGTTTCAAACAGAAAGTGAGCATAAGAATATAAAAGTAAAAGGAAAGCTTCGAGCAGATAATGGTGAGGCTGTTCGTGATGCCTGTATAAACGGGTTAGGGATCACTATAAATTCTATGTGGAGTGCTTATCAACACCTCAATAACGGTAAGCTTGTCCAAATATTAAAAGATTATCCGTTAGTATCCAATACCGCAATTTGGGCTGTTTACCCAAGCTCTAGGCAATTAGCCCCCAAAGTGAGAGCTTTTATCGACTTTTTTTCTGCTAAATTTGGTGACAAACCGTATTGGGAAAAAAAGCCAAACCTTTAACTTTAGATTACACAAAGGAATAAATTATATAGTTAACGATCTACTTTAGTTATTCATTGGCTGGGAAATAACGGTAGGCGCACAAAACCATGTATCTAACCGCTCCTAGCTTACTAGGATTAAATGCTTAGGCAATAAAGCTAAGTACAACACCAGTTGTTATTCCAATTATTGCTTCGCCAAGAGATACGCGTCTCAGTTTTAGCACATTGCTATACGCGATATACAGAGATATAAGGGATAAAGCAAAGAGCCATAATATTGCATGATCCGGATAATTAAAGCTTTTAAGTCCAATCAAGTTCAATAAGTAGGAGCCAATATCGGTTAAACCAAGCCAATCAAACATTATTTGTTCTGATACTGTATGACCAAACAACGCAAAGGTGAAGTTTGCATTAGGTCGTTTTAAAATTGCTAGAATACCTGCGATAGTTAACAAGATGCTCGATACCAAGGGCATAAATTGTACCCAGTATTTTTGACTGAACCAACTTTCCAGCCTAATACTGAAACTTATCTGTGTCGCAAAATAAACGGTCAGAACTAGCCCTACTATCGAAATACTCATACCGATAACCATGGCTTTCCTGACGTTAAATACTTCTTTCACAATTTTATCTCTTTTATCATGTTAGCTTGATTGATGAAATCCCAATATTACGGCTCAGAACCTTTCTAAATTTTAGTAAAAAATAACATTGGGAGCATGACGCCTAATAGCTAAACACTATGTTGACTCTATGCTATTAATAAACTGAGCCATATTGACTAAACGTTCGCCAACAATAAATTGAATAGTGTTTTTAACCCAAGTAAGTGAAATATTCTTATAATCTAATTTAGCTAACAAATATGCTGTCACGAAAAAAAGTAGCGTTGATGATAAGGAATAAAACCAAATCATGTGCTGTTCTAGATGCTGAAACAAATCAACTCCCAATAACAGATCAAACCCGATAAAAACATAAGCCATATAAAAAGGCACAGACATCAGCAATAACTTAGTTAATTGTAATTTATGTGTACAAACACTGTAGATATCTTTCTGTAAGTCACTCACTGGTTTTGAATAATCAACTTGTGAAATCAAAACTATTTGACCAATATTTCCCGCAAGCCCAACAATAGCAAAAACATTTAGAACAAAAGCCGATATCGTCGGTGCTGATAGACTAAAGTCTGTGACAATATATTGCCACAATAAAACAATGATTAAGAAGAATGCTAAGCTCTCAACAATACGCATCCACTTCATATTGTTAAGCTGTTGCATTTGTTTATTTAATTTAATGTCAGACAACTTTGTTTGGTTTATTGTAATAGCAACGCCAGTGTCATTGTTTTGCTGCTGCCAAGCAGTTTTAACGTTATCTAAATTCATTTTAAGCCCCCTGTGTAACAAATTTATTTTTAAGAATTTCTTTAATTCGACCTATTCGCGTAGCGACATTGGTTTTACTAATACCTAAGCTGTTCGCTATGTTCTCGTATGACTCACTTTCTAAATAGAGCAGCATAATCGCTTTATTTAACTTATCGAGTTGAGCAATAAAGGCATACAGCTGCCTAATTTCTTCACTTTTATCAGCTTCTTGAGATAAGTCGGCAATATGTACAATGCATTCTTCTTTAGCATTGGCTTTATCTTCTCGCTTACTGTCTTTACGGTAATAAGAAATCGCGACATTCAGTGCGATTCGATACATCCAAGTAGAGAACTTAAACTGTTTATCGTACTTGTCATAAGCTAGCCACATAGTGGTTAAAATCTCTTGTGCAAGATCTTGCCTGTCATCATGGTTTTGACAATATGAATTCACGACTTTATAAATAATGCCCTTGTGTTGTTCCATCGACTGTGCAAATAAAGTTTTCTTGTTTTTTTTCATTGGTACTCACTTACCGATCGATTATTTTTATTAAAAAACTCACATACCTAGCTTATCGCCATATGACTATGTTTAATACTCGCCAGCGTTTGCTGTTTACCATCAACGTCACCCGTACTGTATGAATACATGACTTCTTTCATTACTACTTTTGAATACGTTGTGAATATAGACATCTTCAATATACATATTTGACACTCGGGCTCCGAGATAACACTCGCATAATTGTCTTATCTAATTATTCGCAGCATCGCTGAAATAATCACAAATATTTATAAAAAAGATTTATTGAAGAGAAAAAGTTAAATAGAACAAATCGATTTAAATCATTTATGCCGAGTTCAAAGCTGACGTACACCACAGGTTAAACTTCAAGGACATTATATCAGTGTTGCCCATAAACCTATGTGCAGTGCTTAAATCATTGAAGACTTATATGGGTTTACAGCGATAACCAAAGAACATTCCGCAAGTCTAGAGCCTATTATAGTTATTCGCTTTAATTAACCACCAACCAAAACACCATCGTTTTTAGTTGGCAATTATCTATCAAATATACTTAGCGGCCCAATCAGAAGCTTATTTGAACGCCTGCGTATAACGCGCGAGGTGAACCAGGTGATGCTCCTAAACCATTCACTGTAGAAGCATATACTTCGTCAGTCACGTTATCGACCCTAACGAACAATTTGCTAGATTCTCCTACATTAATGTTATAGCTCAGTAGGAGATCTAGCACCGTGTAGTCGTCTGCCGAGCTGCTATTGGCCGCATTAATAAAGTAATCGCCCATGTATCTGAGCGTTGTATTTAATCTTAGCCTATCGCTTGGAAACCAGTCTAGCATCAGAGTTGCAGTATGATCTGGTACACCGTTGACTTCTTTACCTAGCAAATCGAGATCAAGGTTACTTTCGACCTCTGAGTCATTTTTCCCGAAAACACCTCTTACTTCGAATTGCTCAGATATTTGCCATTTTACACTAGCCTCCAACCCTTTTCGGGTCGTTTGCCCAAAGTTGATAAATTCTCCTTGTGTTACCTCATTAATTTCATTGGAAGACTGAATATCATAAACAGATACATCAAGCTCAACATTTGCAGTAGGAAGAAAGAATAAACCAGCCTCATATTGTTTGATCTCATTGACTTCAAGGTTTTGAGCACCTGAGGCGAATTTTGCAAAGCCGCTGGCCAAGGCAAAACCCTCTGAGTAACTTGCTCTAAACTGAAGGCTATCAATAACACTATAATGAATGCTCGCTTTAGGGCTCACATTGCTTACACTTTCTAATTCCTCACATGGGGCGTCTGCACTTTCTGCCCCTAGGCGCTCGCATTCGCCATCAAACTGGTCAGCTCGTAACCCCAGTGAGAGATTAAAGTGTTTGGTAACATTCAAGTCCGCCTCAGCAAACATAGCATTACTAATTAGGGTAGATCTGCGATTAAATTCCGCTGTAGAAACTCTTTTTCGGTTATCTAAGTTTTCATAAAATTGAAAATCCGTGTCCTCATTAAAGTGCTCTATTCCGGCCACATAAGAGAGGTCGTACGTGCCAAAACTAACGACACCGTTTAGATTTGTACCTACACCATATACATCTCTGTCGTAGGTTTCTTCTCGTTGACGCCAACTTGCAGCCTGCGCGCCGCCGCGGCTAAACCATCGAGTAAACGTTTGTTGAGTAGTATATGCATAGGTAAGAAGTTTGGTGTCTTGATTAATTACATAGCCAACATCCGCTCTCATCGTGCCAAACTCTTTTTCAGTACCGTCATTTTTTACTCTGTGGTCAATACCGTAAGGGTCTACTTCAAACTGCGCAAGGGTGACATATCCTGCCGAGTTCGCGCTTGCATCGTGATAACGGCCAGACAAACCAAATTCCAGCTTTTTGCTTAATTTATAGCGAGTTTGACCCGATACAGTACTTCTTTGTACATCTGACTGAGGGCGAAATCCATCCGTGGTGAAGTGCTGCGCAGCAACATTATAAGTGTGTTTTTCATTCCGTTCATTGCCTACGGCCATCTGTGCATCAAAGGTATCAAATGCTCCCCCGCTTATGTCAATGTCGGCATAATTACCAGAGCTTCGAGTTTCAAGTGCTAACAAGCCACCTCGATTAAAATTGCCATAAAGTGCTGACACTGGTCCTCTATAAACGGTCACTTGCTCTACCTCAAGCGGCACAATAACATTTAAATCAACATACCCATCTGCATGCGAGTTGGCTTCATTAAGCGGAACACCGTCAATAACCACACCCAGGTCTCCGCCATGAGCACCGTCGCCAAAACCTCTTATGATAGTTGAGCTCGCAACACCACCAAGTCCATAATCCCTTATGCTGACACCAGGCACATCCTCTAACAATTCATTGATGTCCTTCACTTGCTTAGAACGAATATCTTCTGATGTTATCTCAGTTGCTGAGTAGGAAAAGTTGCGCCGGCTTAACGCTTGCCCCTTGACCGTAATAACTTCGATTGCTTTTCCCGACTCTTTTTCGATTTGCTCAATTTCACTGTTTGCCAGTACCACCGTGCTCATACTTGCCGATATCGATACCATTGCCATCATAATTTTGTTTTTATTCATAACTGCTCCATTGTCATTATTGTTGTGGGCCAACTTTTATTGCTGGCCCACTATCAACGTTTTCAAACAAAACGCGTAACGAAATGAATTAGATGCGGCTAAACTGTAAAATATTGTTAAATATTGTCTGATGGCAACGACTTTGGCAGCACCACTTCTTCAGACACTATATGGTTTTCTTCCCCTTCTAACATGATGCGATATCGGTGACCAGGAACACCAATAAGCTTAAACTGACCATATTGATTGCTTTGTAAAGTAAGCTTACTGAAACTGGAATCTGACAAGTTCTCTATACTAATATATTGACTAAATGAACCGTCATCATGAGAAGTGCTGATCTGCCCTTCTATCACTGAAGAGCTCAGCACTTTTAATTCTAAGTCCAATTCATGGGCATATAGCTGCTTACAGTGAAAAAACATAAGTGTTATTAAGGTGATAAAATATCCAATGTTGATCTTCATTTCTTTTCTCCTGTGTAGAAACCAAACAAGTATTCATAGCTTAATTCAGTAAAATTCTCTTGCTGAACCTGAAATCGTTTACCAGCCCATAGCTTATTAAAACCTGGTTTCGGCACAAATTCAGCGATGCCCTCAGCGTTGGTTGTTATCTTTTCGCCAATTTCCCCATGACCAAGCTTAACCCCTGCTAAAGGCTCTCCTTTAAGTAAAACCTTTACTCGCATAGCTTTCCCGGCTTCTGGTTGATGGTCATCTAAGGGGATCACTTCAAATTCTTGGCCTAGTGGCTTAAGTACGACCGAAGACCACTTGAGAACAGTTTTATGATATTTAACCGCATGGGTAGCACGAGTTGCATATGGCACTTGATTCATAGGTTTGTTTATACTTTTACCTTGTTTGTCTTTACTCCAAATTCCATTATCAAAATAGATTGCGATTAGCGCTGTATTTGGCTGGATGTGCAATTGGCTAGTATTAATGTTATCTAAGCGTTTTACTTGCGAATGTTTTCCTTGAGTGTCAAACGCCGCTATTTTTCTTATCTTTTGTGGGTCATAGAAAACCAGTTTTCCACCGTGCCCCCCAAACAGAATATTATAAATGTTCTCTTCTTCCGCAGGTTCAAGCCATACAGTATGAGCCATAGCTAATGAACTATTTAACACCAGTAGTGAGATCAATACACTTTTTAGTAAATTTATTTTCCATTCCAACATAATTACTCCGTTTGCAAGTTTTCATGACATTGTTGTTAGCACGTAGAAGTCTATTCTCAGTACTTTTTTCTCCATGCACTAAACTAAACGTCCAGCTCAGCCAAGTAGATGCATTAAAATGTATTTTCTTGTTTATTCATAAACATTGCATCCAATATGAGAGGCGAAGAGTATGGTTGTCAGATAGAAATATTTACGCATCTATCAAGAGGTTGATCACCCTAAAGTGTAGCGGTGCGTTAAATTCAAAGAAACAAACAATCGAGTTCTAAGGAGAGCCAATGCGATTTATCACAATATTTACCCTGGTTGGATTACTGTTCATTAATATGAAATTAACGTTTGCCCACGATTTTTGGTTAAGTCCAAACGCTTTTCATGAAGACAAAGCACCCGCCAAAATTCCTGTTAAATTTTTAGTTGGTCATGCCAACGATGTTGGCGCTTGGGCATTAGGCTGGAATAAAATCGTCGCACTTAGAACTTATAGCGATGGTGCCTATCAAGACCAGCTAGAAAATATCATAGTGAACAACAGCATGGTTAAGGGCTTTGCTAATGTGGCATTAGCCGAGGAAGGAACACATGTTTTAGGCTTTGAAAGTTTTCATAGTTTTAGCAGCTTAGAGGCCAGTAAATTTAACGATTACGCGAAAGAAGAAGGTTTAGCGCTAATAGTAGAAGAGCGAGAACGCTTGAATCAAACACAAACCCGTGGTCGCGAAATTTACTCTCGAAAAGCAAAAACTATATTGCAAGTCGGCAATAAACACACCGACAATGTCACTGTCGCTATTGGTCATATGCTTGAAATTGTTCCGCTACGCAATCCTTATCAATTGCAAGACAATGCAACATTCCCCATTAGCGTTATGTTTAGAGGTAAGCCGCTTAGTAATGCGCTAGTTGATATTGCTCGACTTGACAACACTAGCTCAGAAAAGCAAGCCATGCGCACTAATGCTAAAGGTGAAGCTACCTTTAAAATTGAGGCGCAAGGTAACTGGATTGTTAATGTAATTTGGAGTGTACCTAACACCGAACGCGGTACAGCTGAGTTCGAAACCTATTTTTCTAGCTTAACATTTGGCTATGATAAATAACTTAGTCTTTCAGTTTTGATAAAAAAAGCGAGCCTTACAAGGGCTCGCTTTTACATATCACCATGTCAATTAAGCGCTTTCTACTTCCCTATAGTAAAGCTAACTCAGTAGTAAATAATACTTCTGTAGGTGCCCCAGTAGGACTGCCTCCCTTCGGCTCAATACTAACCGCCAACGCTGCAATTTCAACATCGTCGAATACCTCAGGTTTAGGCAAAGTAAATGTGCCTTCCTGCTTTAATAAGCCAAGTGAAATAGGCGCACTTCCTGAAGCCGGTACAATCCAAAGTTCATAATCATTTGTTGGACGTTTTGGCAAATTTTGCGTACTACGGATGAACAAGTTGTTTTCACGCACATCTACCGACCATAACGTTTGTTGATCAGCGTTAGCAAACACTGCAACCGATTTCGGTGATTTAAAATCGTTAGTATACTGATAGAACATAATAGACAAGATAAAACTTGCTGCAATAGCAAGCCCACTTATCGCTTTCCAACCGCTATTAGCACTAGGTTGCTTTCTTACCTCACTTGGTACAGGTGAAGTAGATAGCTCATTTGTAAACCCCAAGCTAAGCTCAATTTTCTTCCAAACACTTGCTGGTGGTTCAATGGGCTTAATAGAAGTCGCCATCACATTTAATTGTGACTCCCAATACTGCACAGCTTCTTGTATCCTAGCATCCTTCACCTTCAACGATTCAAAACGATTACGAGCAGAGCCTCTCAAAGTACCTAAAACATATTCAGAGGCAAGTGAAGAGAGTAATTCCGATTGAGTATAATTCATAAGCTTAAACACCTCTCTAAGGCCTGAAGCCCTCGTCTAATCCAACTTTTAATTGTGCCTAACGGCTTCTCCATGTGTGACACCACTTCGCCATGAGAACAACCATTAAAATAAGCCAAATGAATCGCTTGGCGTTGCAAACTGTCTAACTCATCCATACAGCGATTGAGCTTACCTGTCTCAATATCTGGCGCGGCCATTGACTCATCAGAATGATATGAAGCCATACTTTCTAGATCTTCGATATCTTCTTCCTTACGTACTTTGCGATACCGTAAAATATCCAATGCTCGATAGCGTACTATACTAATTATCCAAGTAAGTACTGTGCCCTTGCCCTCAGTATATTGACTTGCGTTGTACCAAATTCTTACAAACGCTTCTTGTGTAGCTTCTTCTGCCAACTCAGGCTTTGCTAACATTCTTAAAGCAACGGCATACATCTGCCCACTGGTTTTGTTATAAATCGCTTCAAATGCCTCTCGGTCGTTACGAGCGACTTTAAGCAAAAGTGGTAATAACTCTTCATGTTCCATTTTTTTTCCCATTATTTACTTATTTTAATAGTCAATTATCCAAACGGCTCAATCTTGAAATTGGATGCAATCAAAAGTGAAGGGTAAGAGGTGTAACGTTTTTGAAATTTATATTACTTATTTTAGACTTTAGTATAGGGACTTTTTTTGATTTGTCTCGTGCCTATTCGCAGCAACGCCTGAAGACAACAATAAAAGCTATTCAATTACTCGAAACCCCCTTGGCAAAAAGCTTGTTGATACCTTAGGGGGGAGCGAGTAATTTTCAAATTGAAAAAGTCTTTAAAAAAATTCTAACTTTTTGCATCCAGTTGCTTTCTTCACTCGTTTGGCTTGTTGTAACTATAACTGATAAGGAAAGCAAACTATGAAAAAAACACATTTTTCACTAATTATACCGGCCTTATGCTGTGTAGCAATTAGCAGTAGCATACAAGCATCTAGTCATCGCGAAGCACCTAATATTACTCGCTTCCCTACTGTAGATTCCACGGACTATTACGCTTTTAATAGCTATGAGGAAGGTCGTGGAGATTACGTAACCATGATTGCAAACTATATTCCCTTGCAAGATGCTTACGGCGGCCCCAATTATTTCCCAATGGATCCAGAAGCTATCTATAGTATTCATATTGATACTGACGGCGATGCCGTTGAAGATATTACCTTCGCCTTCGACTTTGAACGCAGCCTCGCAAACAATAATCAAGGGGTGAAGTTAACAGTTGGCCCTGCAGAAAATCAGCGTTCAGTAGGTGTGCCACTGGTTAACATTGGGCCAGTGTCGGCTACAGATCAAAGCAGCGCAAACTTTGCTGAATCCTATACAATAACAATGATTGAAGGCGATTCTCGCAGCGGCACACATACACCTGTCAGCAATGCAACTAGCGGCGGTGAAAATTTTAGCAAGCCATTGGACTACATCGGAAATAAAACATTTTCAAATATGGCAGGGTATCAAGATTACGCTAGTAGCTTCGTGTATGATATTTCTATACCTGGCTGTAGCACTATGGGCCGTGTATTTGTCGGTCAGCGTAAAGACCCATTTGTGGTTAACTTAGGTGAAACATTCGATCTGGTGAACTATGTTCCAGTAGAAGGTGATAGCGCGCCAGGTGCTAATGATAGTGGCGGCTTTCCTGGCGGCATTACACAAGATGCAAGTAATGATGATTTGGCACAAAAAAACGTAACCAGTATCGCCATTGAAGTACCTAAGTCATGCGTCACAGGTGACGGCAACGGTACTATCGGAAGCTGGACCACCGCAAGCCTTCCGCAAGCTCGCATATTAAACCCAAATGCAACGTTCAATAAATCCGAAGTTACAGGCGGTGCCATGACGCAGGTATCACGCTTAGGTGCACCCTTGGTGAACGAATTAGTTATCGGTATAGGAGATAAAGATAAATTCTCAAGCGCACATCCGATGGATGATGGTCAATTTGCGGATTATGTCACGCACCCTGCTTTACCTGAGCTACTTAATATTCTGTTTAAAGAACCAGTGAATGCAACATTAGGAACAGAATTTGAAACGCTTGTGCCAACGAACTTCCCTAGAAATGATTTAGCTACGGCATTCTTGACAGGGGTCGAGGGCGTAAACCAGCTTTCAACAGTAACACCATCTGAAATGTTAAGACTCAATACCGGTATTCCTGCCACACCTCAATCAGAACAATCAGCTTTTGGTGTTGCTGGTAATGACCTAGCAGGCTTTCCAAACGGTCGTCGTCCTGGTGATGATGTGGTAGATATTGCTCTTCGCGTAATGATGGGCGCTTTATGCCACCCTATTCCAGTAAATGGTGAGCCAACCAATTTAGGTTTATGTGAACCTGAAGATGCAGTCGTAGGTACCGTTCCGTTTACCGATGGTGCACCCTTAGATGCAAGCATGATGGATGCAACATTCCCATACTTAGCAACACCTATATCGGGCTCTAAATAAGCATGCAACTAATCAAGGAATCAAACATGAATAAAATAAATGTATATCGCCTAAAACTATTTGCTTTGTCGTTGGTGGTAATGAATTTAAGCGCTTGTTTTAATAGCGATAATGACGACAAAGTTGTTATTGAGCCAAATGTGCCTCCAGTGGCAGGTGACGCTAATTTAGCGACGCAGACTGAAACCAATATTGTCGATAACTTACCTGTAAGCGATGCTAATGGCGATACACTCACTTTTGAAATCAGCAGTGAACCTCAACTTGGTACCGTTGGTGTGAGCTCAGATGGGACGTTTACCTACATCCCATTTGCCGAGCAAACAGGCTCTGATAGTTTTACTTACACGGTGAGTGATGGTATCGCAAGCCCTGTCAGTGGAACGATTAATATCACAATCGAAGCCTTACAAGTTTCGTTTACTCAGTTCAGTCGCGATGCTTTCAACCAGGCTTCAACAGATATTCCGTTGTCGATCAATGGCAGAGAGTTTATCCAAGATGTTGCGAACCAAAGCGATTATCAAGATCTGATTGACGCTAATTAAACCTGCAAGCCAAGGATGGCTTAATAATGGAACTTGATTTTACCCTAGCTTTATTGGATTAGGTTTTACCTAATACTTTAGGCTAGGGGTTTTTATTTAATAGTACCAACATTCTAAAAGTGGGCTTTTGTAACCTACCACCAATAGCGTTTATTTAAGGTAAAGCCAAAGATGAATAGCCTATTCCATCAGGCCATTACCTGTAGGGAGTTCTAATAACGTGTTGCCCGATATTTTATCAATTACAATGACCTTATTTTTTCCGTAGGCAGACATAAAACGCCACATAATACTATTAACAACCATACCACCTTATACTGGCAAGACAAAAACCAACCTAAGCGATTAACAGATTGAAATGACGTTGCCCTAAATCACCATTTGCTGGAGGTAGGTATCTACGTCTAAAGACTTAGTAACGATAGGAGAAGGATTTATGAATAACAATTTCATTTCAAAAGAAACCAGATCCACATTTTGGCCTCCGCAAAAAAGCATAAGCCCATATAGTATTAGCAATGACGACATATGGGTTTAAACCTTTCCCTTAAACAATGGTTATTTTGATCGCCTAAATCTAGCAATAAGTTACTTTAACAACCCATGATAGCCGTTGACACAATATATTCCGCATAAATAATCTCGCTAAACTAGCCAAGGGTAAATCGTGGTTAAAGTGCAAAAAACTATTTAAAGTGATACCGCTGAATTTAACGTTGATCTTCATCACTGGCTGATACTTAATGGTCGCTATGCTTATGTTGCCGCAAACCTAAATGCGATTTTGTATTATTGAAGACTTTTGTGAATATAACGATAAAATAGAGTAGTATTAATTTTTTACGCTCACAAACTCATAACGTATAACAATATCACTGGAGAATTCATGCAACATTTGAAACGTCTTACTTTTGGCGCGATGTTAAGTATTTTTAGTGTTCAGTTATTGGCGGCACAATCCCCAATAACTGATGATCAAAAACACACCGCAACACAACTCATGCAAACCGCTATCAAAAGCGATTTAGGTATGGAAATCGTCACGTCTTTGACCACCGAAATTGGCCCTCGCTTAGGTGGCTCAGAAGCGGAAAAACGTGCGAGAGATTGGGGACTAAAATTAGGACAAGATTTAGGTTTTGACAAGGCTTGGATTGAAGAATTCACTATGCCATTCTGGGATAGAGGCCACTTACATATATCGCTTACTTCCCCTTACCAACAAGATTTATACGGTACCGCTTTAGGTGGTGCTGCACCGACTAAAGAAAGTATTAATGCTGATGTTGTATATTTTAGAGATATTCACGCATTGAAAGCTGTGAAAGATAACAGTTTGAACGGTAAAATTGCTTTTGTTGATGGCGATATGATGGTAAAAAGCCAAACTGGTGCTGGTTATGGGCAAGCTAATCAACGCCGAAGAATAGGCTGGCAACATGCTGAACGTGGCGGTGCAAGTGCTTTAGTTGTTCGCTCAGTAGGTTCAGATTCACACCGTTTCCCTCATTCAGGAATGATGAGTTCAGAAGGTGATAAATGGGCGAATATTCCAGTGATTGCAATTTCAAATCCTGATGCTGACCACCTTCGTCGTTTGCACAACTTAGACAAGCCATTAACGATATCGCTTCATTCAGAATCAAAATGGAAAGGTGATGTGAGCAGTGGTAATGTCATTTTAGATCTAGTTGGCAGTGAAAAGCCAGAAGAGATAGTTCTCATTGGTGGCCATTTAGATAGTTGGGATCTCGGCACTGGTGCCGTAGATGACGGTGCAGGTATTGCCATTACCACAGCTGCGGCAGCGCTTATTGCTAAACTTCCCAAACGTCCTAAACGTACCATACGAGTGGTTATGTTTGGCGCAGAAGAAGTCGGCCTGCTCGGCGCATTTGCCTATGCTAAGCAGCATGAAGCTAATTTGAAAAATCATGTAGTGGCAACAGAATCAGATTTTGGTGCACAAACTATTTGGCAATTGGTGTCAAACGTCAATCCAAAAGCTACTGTGTTAATGGACGATATTGCTAAAATTTTATCACCTTTGGGTATCATTAGAGGCGGTTCAGATGTGCCAGGTGGTGGCCCAGATATCATTCCACTTGCCGCTAAAGGTGTGCCTACTATTCGTTTAAGTCAAAACGGCCGAGACTACTTTGATTTACATCATACGCCAGACGATACTCTTGATAAAATTAACCCAGATGAATTAGCCCAAAATATTGCAGCATATGCAGCTAGCATTTATTTGATTGCCGATTCAGACGTAGAACTGAAACCATAACATCTAGCTAGCGGGCGACACCTTAGCCGCCCGCTAAAAATACAAATTATAATCAGTGTATTGTTCACGAACATTAACAACCTAATCTGCAAAACGTAAAACACTTCTATCTTCTTACAAAATAACCGTCGCGACTTTCCTACATCTTATCGAATGCTTATTGGCATAGTCAGTTTTTTTGTTATAACATCACATCAAAATACCTAGGTTCTGTTTAACTTTCGAGATTAAATTTTGTTCGAACTAAACGCTTTTTTTGTCATTTATACGTCGTTATTGTTTTTTCATGTGGAATAACCACACTTTAATCGCAATGCCTTGTCTAAATACCCATAAACTGCTGCAAAAATAAACACGAAAGTTAAACAGACCCTAACATAAAAAATGATAACAACTTTTTAAGTTGCTCAAGGAATTTAAATAATGCGCTATAAAAAATATGCATTGTCGGCTTTGGCGATTTTTGCCACAGCCGCCACTGCCGTTGAAAAAGACCAGGAATGGTTTCTGCACAGTAGTATCTCACCTGACAGTAAAACTATCGCCTTTTCATACAAAGGAGATATCTACACCGTCCCCACAAGTGGTGGCACGGCTAGGCCATTAACTATCCATAGTGATTGGGATGGGCACCCTATTTGGTCAAGTGATGGCAAAAACATTGCCTTTGCCAGTGATCGAAGTGGCAACTTAGATGTTTATATCATGCCTGCAAATGGCGGCAAGGCCAAACGACTAACCTACCATTCAGCTAATGATATTCCACAAGATTTCACGAAAAATAATAAAGAAGTTCTATTTACCTCTAGCCGTATAGATTCAAAAGACTCAACGATATTCCCAACTGCTCGATTAACGGAAAGCTATACCGTTTCCGTAGGTGGTGCAACCCCAAAAATGCTTGCTACAGTGCCAGCATCTGAGCTTCAATTTTCACCTAACGGCGATCAAGTACTTTATCGTGATGAAAAATCTTATGAAAACCCATTTAGAAAGCACGATGTTTCAGCATTTGCCCGAGATATTTGGTTACATGATCTAAACTCTGGGAAACATCAACAGTTAACAACTTTTAAAGGTGGTGACCATAACCCTGTCTGGAAAAATAATAATACCTTTTATTACACCTCAGAAGAAAAATCAGACGTGTTTAATGTTTGGCAAACAAGCTTAAATGGGAGTAACAAAAAACAAATCACCAAATTTAAACAGCACCCTGTACGTAGCTTATCAACCAGTGAAAACGGTACACTAGCTTTTGTACATCACGGTAGCATTTACACCAACAAAAACGGTTCTTTAAACCGTGTAAACGTAACCATTGCCAACGATGTACAAGAAGATGAATTATTGCCTGTGTCGCTAGGCGGAAAAATTACAGAATACGCAGTTTCACCTGACGGCAAAGAAGTTGCATTTATTGCCCGTGGTGAAGTTTTTGTTGCTAGTACAGAATTTAAAACAACTCGTGCAATAACCAATACTCCTCAACAAGAGCGTTCTGTATCTTTCCATAAAGATGGTAAAACACTTTTATATGCAGCTGAGCGTGATGACAACTGGGGTTTATATGAAACAACCATTGAAAATGAGTCAGAGCCTTACTTTTTTGCGGCAACAACGTTAACTGAAAAAACAGTGCATTTAGCCGATACCGATAGCTTTCAGCCGGTATATTCACCAGACGGTAAGAAAATAGCCTTTTTGTCGAATCGTGACGAAATCCAAGTTATTGACCGTGAAACCAAAGAAGTAAATGTAGCGTTAAGTAAAGAAAACAATTATTCATATGCCGATGGAGATATTTCATTTGCTTGGGCACCAGATAGTTATTGGATGACGGCAAACTTTGCACCGCGTGGCCGATTGTTTATTAAAAATGTCGGCATTTTCCCATCAGATGGTTCAGCAAAACCGAAAGACATCAGTTTATCTGGTTACAATGATGGTTCACCTACTTGGCATACAGATGGTAATGCCGTTTTATGGTGGAGTGCCCGCTTTGGCCAGCGAGACCATGGCAGTTGGGGGCGCGAAGGTGATGTGCTAGCTGCATTTTTAACGCAAGATAGCTATGACAAATTCCGTATGTCTAAGGAAGAATACGAATTACAAAAAGAACTAGAAGATAAAAAAGAAAAAGGTAAAAAAGACGAAGATAAAAAAGATGATGAAGAGGCTGTAGATAAAACTAAATCGATTTCGCCAGTAGAAATCGACTGGGAAAATATCGAACGTCGCACTGTTCGTCTTACTGTCCACTCATCACAGTTAGGCCAAGCCTACCTGACTAAAGATGCTAAAGAATTATATTACTTAGCGCGTTTTGAGAAAGGATTTGATTTATGGCGTCAATCTATTAAAGATAAGAAGACGGAATTAGTCGCCAAGCTCAATGCCCGCTCGGTGAATATGTCGTTTAGTGAAGATGAAAAGAACCTTTTTATCCTTGCCGATGGTCAATTAAAGCAAGGTAAAGTCGGTAAAAAAATCACATTAAAATCAATTAAAGTTAATCCTGTGATGCAACTTAAAACCGTTGCAGAACGTGAATTCATGTTTGATCACAGTTGGCGTGTCATTAAAGATAAGTTTTATCGAAGCGATTATCATGGCATCGATTGGGATGAAATTGGTAAATCTTATCGTAAGAAGTTAACTTCGATTGGTCATGGTCGAGATTTTGCCAACATGTTTGCTGAAATGACTGGCGAATTGAATGCCTCGCACATTGGCTCATCTTACCGACCTAAATCTACGAGCACCAATGATAAAACTGGTCGTTTAGGATTATTTTTTAATGATGATAATGGCTTACTGGTTGAAGAAGTACTTGCTAATGGTCCTTTTGACAATGCCGAAAGTAAAGTCAAACCGGGGGTCAAATTAACCGCAGTAAATGGCGTTGAATTAAGCAAAAACCAAAACCTATATCAACTACTTAATCACACAACCGGTAAACGTGTAAGGTTCACCTTTGAAGACGATAAAGGTAATAACTTTGATGAAGTTATAAAGCCTGTTTCAGCAAGAAAAGTTAGTAATTTATTATATGATCGTTGGGTAACATCACGTGAAGCATTAGTTGAGAAACTGTCAAATGGACGATTAGCTTATGTGCATGTTCGAGGCATGAATGACCCTAGTTTTAGAGCCGTGTACTCGAGTTTATTAGGCAAACATTTTGATAAAGAAGCTGTGGTTGTTGATACTCGATTTAATGGTGGTGGCTGGTTACACAACGACTTAGCGAAGCTACTTAGCGGTAATGAATATTTCACTATGCATGTACGTGGCCGCCAATATGCTGGCGACCCTTTTGATCAATGGAACAAGCCATCAGTGCTATTAATTAACGAAGGAAACTATAGTGACGCACATGCTTTTGCTTACACCTATGATGAATTAGACTTAGGTGAAATGGTTGGTATGCCTGTACCAGGAACGATGACCGCTGTATGGTGGGAAACGGGTATTTCAGGTGATTTTCGTGCTGGGGTACCTCAAGTTGGTATGAAAGATACAAAAGGAAAATACCTAGAAAACAATCAAACTATGCCGGATCATATGGTTAAGAATGATCCTGAATCTTCATCAAAAGGCCAAGATAAGCAAATAGAGAAAGCCGTAGAAGTATTACTTAAAAAGCTGAAGTAACCTTCTTCTATTTGTTCATGTTTCATAAAAAATCCGCGTATATCGCGGATTTTTTTATACTTCTAATATCATGAAGATTAACAGACTTGATTAAATTAAATCAGAAAACTAAAAACTAAAACTCACAGTTATCGCATATTTAATGCTACAAACGATATAAAAAAACACTCTGCTCTTTGCCACTGACTGTTAACATAGATGACTATGTAAACTAGACGATAACTAAAGCAGAATGTTTTATATTATTAACTAACTACACTGATTACGAAAGTTTCTTAAATCGACGTGAAGCTAAACCAATCACGCCTAGTGCAAAAATAGCGATAGTAGATGGTTCAGGAATATCAACACCTTGAATAATATCAATACTAGAGCTTGCTAGTAAGGTAGAGCCATCGAACGCTGAAAGCTGTATAGTATAAATACCAACATCAGTATTGTTGTAAGGTAGAGCACCTCTGAAGAACTCCATATTCCAAGAATTTTGCTGTGAAGCACCTGAAATTGAATTATCATTCGGGCTGTTAATCGGATCAAATGATAAAAAGTTTGTTGCTGAAGATGGGTCGAAATCTATCTCCATAAGATATGTTAAATCGCCGAAACTATATTGTGATCCAGAAACATCTATACTCCAATCCCAACTCCAAATTGAAGTGGTTGTTGCACCTGGCGCCCAACCAAAACCAGATGGTGGAGCTACATTATCAAATGAATAAGTACCGTCACCATTGCTGTTGTATATAGGTTGCGGGGAATTATTTTCATCAAAGCGCAACTTCCCACGTATACCTATTTCTATACCGTTGTTAGTTTCCGTAGTAAAAGCACCATTTTGATTTCCTGAACCAAAATGTACGCCATTAACTAGATTTTGATCGTATAGTAATCCTGCATTTGCAACACCACTGATAGCCATTGCCAAACCTGCAATAGTCGTTTTAAAGTACTTAAGTTTCATTTAACACCCCTTGCTTTTCCCTTACCATAAAATTTAGTAGGGAGTTTATTAACATACTAATTATTAATTTGTACATTAATACAAAAAACGTACCATATTGAAAATACTGAACATTTTCAATATGGTGAAAAATCAATGTAATTTACCAGCCATGATTGTGTAAAATATCTTGACATATAAACCCATCAATCACTTGATTTATTAGGGTATTTAAGAATTATCTGTATAAAAGCTATTTAATTATTAATTAACAAACATTTCCTCGTTTGATTATCAAAAAGAAAAGCACACTAATGGTCGCAGCTATTATCACGACAACGTTTAAAGTTTTGCCAGTGCGCAACAGCTAGAATCATTGTTGCAATTACCGTTAGCGTTTTTTCTACACTTTCACCCCACAAGTCATGAGCAAATAATGCAGCAAAAACAAGTAAGCAAAGTCCTGAAAGTATCGTTAATAATATCCTTTTACTCTTATGCTTATAGCATCCCAAAAAGCCAGCCATTATGCTCAAAGGTATAATAAACCACACTATCGCTTGATGAAATTCGTGTTCATTACTACTTAACACCGATATTGTCGGAAATAGCGCAATAAAAATAGGAACAATAGCGCAGTGAACAGCACATATCACTGATGTTGCAATAGATAGCTTATCTAAGATGGGTTGTTCAAAAATCTTCATATAATGTCTTCCTTATTAGTTTTGATCAGGAATGTAAATGATTTCACCATTTTCCAACTGATAAGCTGTACCTACACGTTTACCTTTATTTTGTGTCGTACTTTGAGCGTTATGCGCTTGATAACGCACAATTTCTCCCGCTTCTTTGGTGACAATTTCCATATTTTCCTTTCCTGGGTTTTTAACCATAGTAAAACTATCACTAAATAGCATTTCTGCGACATCTAAGTAACTAACCAAAGCAACCATTAATGCCACAGAAAACACCATCGCAACATCAAATAGGTTACTTACTGCATTCATAGGATCAAGATCTGTATCATTCGTTAAAATGCTTCTGCGTTTAATTCGTTTATGAGCCATTAGCCATTTCCTGTTTTTCTAACACAAAATCTAAAACGGCTAACTGCTTAACTACCAACCGTTTGTGTATGTGGTATAAACTAAAACCAATTGCGCCAATAATTAAACCGATTACGGTCGTTGTAAATGCTATTTGCATATGCTGAGAAAGCTGTTGAATATTACCATCAGCTAAGCCTTGTAAGGCTGGCCCCATAGGGATTAAAGTTCCAACCAACCCTGTAATAGGGCCTAGTTTAGCTAATTGACTATAGCGGCTTAATTGTTTCTCAATATCTATTTCAAAATGACTCACTAGTAATCTATTTTTAGCCACATCATGACAATCAACAATTTGATAAAGCGTTTCTTTACTGGCTAAATTAGCGATATTTTCAGGCAATGCTGAATTTACTTCTGCTTGCGTTTGACTCCAAGAAAGTAACTGGTTTATCGATGCATCAAGCTGTTTACGACTGGCAAGATACTGCCCTACTGCAACCATGCTTTGCACCAACATAAATAATAAAAATACAATACAAGGTACCAGCAACCCTGATGTTAAGTAATAAAGAGATTCTTGTAATAAATTCACTGCTAATTCCTAATATTGTTAAACTTGTGTTGAATAACGCCTAATAAAAGTAGCGCTATCACACTCAACACACTGATGAATAATTCAAACCAACTAAAAGCCACATCGACATTTTCTGCCATTTCAAAAGAAGTAAAGAAAACACTCAATAACAACGCAGTAAATAAAATATTCCGCCAAATACGATCAATTGCAGCAAATACACAATTGATGAAAATCAAAACAGTCACTATTACCGCATACATAATACCCTGCATAATAAACGTACCTTCTACAAACCCTTGTTGTAAAAAAGTTAAATGCCCCAAAGAAAATGCTAAAAGAAAACTGATCGGTAGTACTTTTAATTGACTAAAACACACTAACGCAGCCTCAAGTAATACTATTATCTGTAATGCCTGAGACTGTTGTTTAGCAATGCTTAACCAATGGGGTAACCGTTGTGCGGTAATAAAGTCTGTCATGGCAATAGTGATAAACAATAAAATGCACATAACAATAGGCAATAAAAATTTAATTCTTCTTGGCTCTATAGCAGTACCTTGTATTGAAAAGACAAGCACACTGCTAATCAGCAACCACTCATTAATATTAAGCATGTCGCTTTCTTTTAACGAGCAGCAGTAATAAAGGTAACGCTAGCAATAACCAAAACCAATTCGTACTAGAAACATTACTTGCACTCTCTAACTTCGTTTTTTTACTCGTCTTGGTTTGCTCTGCTGTTTGTTCTGCCTTAGAGCCCTGTTTAGTGAGTACAACACCATTTTGAGCACTTGAAGCAACTTGTGCGGCTTCGAGTTGCTGTTGATATTCATTTTTTAATTGTTGATCCGAAATGTTTTTCTTGATAAATGCTTGTAATGAAGCATTCCCACAAGTAAAACCTCCACAACCCGCCTCAAACTCACTAACTAATTTTGCATGTAATTGAGAAACTGCTTTTAGTTGAGCATCTGAAGCTTGCCATAAACCTTTACGAGCAGTTTCTAACATAACACCTGTCATTTCTTGTAACGCAAAAGGGTTCTCACGTTCAAAAAATTCTTGCACGTTAAGCTGCTTACTATCTTGCACATAAACATCATACAAGTTATTCCATACACTATTATCGATTGCATCAGGTTTCATCACATTCCAACCGTAGGTATTTCGAAATGTTTCAGCAAACGTCTCAGCACTACTTGCCTCCCCTTTCATTAAGTCACGTATATAAGTAGGATTAAGTAACGTAGTACGCATTTCTGTCCATATTGTTTCGTGTAGCGTAGATAATTTCGCTTTATTAGGGTTACGGTAGTCATTGAAATAAGCTTGTGGGTCTTTTCCTGTTACTTCACGTACCGCCAAGTTTAACCCCCCCATAAACTCATATACGTGATCAAGACTTAATGCCCCCCAGGTATTACTACTTCTGGGCTGAATAACAACCTCTGTATTTTGCAATGCTGCAGCAAATAAGTGAGGATTATAATCTCCCCATGTTTCACTATCTCCGTATACTGCCCCCATATTTTCGAGATATTGTTTAGCGATATCACTATCAGTTTGCCAATACTCACCACCTTCTACTTTTGACATAATGGCCGTACCATAAGCGCCATTTACACCGCCAAAGCTACGCCGATAAGCACTCATTTTAGCTTCCAGTGGTGAGACTCCCTGAGCTAACATATACTTTTCAGCATCTCTTACCCCTTTAGCCACATAGTTTTCTTGGCTATCTTCTTTTGCATCTGCAACCATTCGAACAGCTCTTTCAATTAGTGCTAACCTAGAAGCTGCAATATCACGCAGTTGCCCGGCTGATTGCACCACAACATCAATGCGAGGACGCATTAACTTTTCAGCGGGGATCAACGCAAGATTCTTTACACGACCAAAAGGATCTCGTACAGGTTCAACTCCCAGCAAAAATAGAATTTCAGCAATCGTTGCTCCTTGCGTGTGAATAAATTCACTAGGCCATAACGTGAAACTAACTTTTTTAGGGTAGTTTCCTGTTTTATCTAAATGCGATGCCAATAAGTCTTCAGCCAGAGATTTACCTACCTGCCAAGCAGCCTCACTTGGTGTTTTCTCAGCATCAATTGCATACATATTTCGACCAGTGGGTAACGCCGAAGGATTAAGCACTGGATCTCCACCAGAGCTAGGAGCCGTATAGCCTCCCTTCAACGCATTACTAATGGCTGAGAACTCCATTGCAGCACCATTTAATAAATACTGTCTAGATTGCTGTAAATTCAATAAACCCGTTTTAAAGTGTTTAATAGCCATAGCAAGCGTCTGTTCTTTTATTTTCATCTCTGCAAGCACATCATTAAGTTGGTAATATTTCTTGTCGAGCGTTGCTTGAAACACCTTTTCTGAAAGCCCGGTATGCTTTTCAATAGCACCACTAAGCTCTGTTAACAGGGAAGGTTCGCTATCAAGTTGTTGTTTAAAGGCAAGTAGCTGCTTACGTTTCTGATCAACCTCTAACCAAGTCGCTTCGTGAGAAGTTATTTGAAATAAATTAGGTAACTGTTTGGCTAATTGACTATGTAAAGTTTTAAGATTTTTTGCTTTTTGGTTGGCAATTTTTTCAGCTAAATCATCTGAAGATAGCCAAGACAATACCTGCTGGCGGTTTTCATCTTGCTGCATTACGTTAACCAGCTTAGCAACTTTCGGTTTTTCTAATTGTTCAATTGCAGTTGCAATAGCAGGAATAACCTTAGCCAATAATTTTGCTTTTTCTCTTGCTTGTGGATCTAATGCTTTAGACACATGACCAAAAGATTGTTCGTTTTTAAGGCTGAGAATAAATGCTTTACTATCGGTATCGCTTATCACTTCTGCTGTGAGTTGCATTAAGGCATCATGACTTAGATTAAGTACCTTTTGCTTTTTCCCATTTTCAGACATCGCAATAAAAGACTTAATGATTTCAGATTGCGATATTTGTTTATTCTGATCGAACCATACTTCAGCGCGCTGCTGTAATGAGACTGGGATCAAGGCATTAAAGACTTCCTCACCTTTCTCTCCCTGAAATACTCGCGAGATCCACTCTTTTGCTAATATTCGACTGTTTTGATCTGATGCTAAATTCGAAAGCTTTACAATTTTTTCGTAGCTATCGGTTAGCGTATCTAATGCCATCAAATGAGCAGTTTGTTTCGCTTGTTCTGCGCTGTAAGCAGTACCTAACGTATATAAACCACTGGATATTTTTGCTTGGGCAATCGTTTCTAACCATTTAGATAACGGTAAAAGCACACGCTGTTGCCAGTCTTTATCTGCTAATTGTAGACTCTCATGAGCTATTTCAAGATCGACTAATAGGTCATGTTGCTCTAAAAGCTGGTTAATCTGTTGCTTCTTACTTTTTCTAACGCTACCAGTTACTTGGTTATAATCCATCGCTAATTCAGATAGCGTTTTTAACTCGCTGTATATCCCAGATTCTTTAAATGGTGCGGTTAGATGAGATAAAATAGTGGCATAACTTCGACGCTTAGCAATAATAGCTTCACCAACATTACTCATGGTATAAATATAAAAGTGTGGTGTGTTTCCAATAAGTGCATCTGCCCAATCGTATTCAGATAGTGCAACTTGCTTCCCTTGAGTAAACTCTAAACTACCATGAGTTCCATAATGCAAGATTGCGTCTGCATTGAATTGCTCACGTATCCATAAATAAGGTGCGATATAACTATGTGGTGGTGCTTTTCTTGTACCGTGAACTAACTTAAAGGTGTCTTCACCTAAGCCTGGTAATGGCTGGGGAACCAAAACAATATTTCCATATTTCAGTCGAGCAACTGCGATATATGATTGGCTTTGTTTCTCATCCTGCTTACGAGTTACCATAAAGTTACCTGGTGCTTGCCCATAATGCGTATTTATTTCATCACACAAGCCATCAGCAAGTAATTCATTACACCATGATTGGTAAGTTGTAGCAGGCACGAGTGCAGGCTTTCCTTCAAGCATGAATTTCTCTATCGCGCCTTGTGCATAGGGCGCCATAACTGCTCCTTGACGGTTTAAATCATGTTTAAACTGTGTGTAATCGTCAGGTAAGTTGCCTAGATTATATCCCTGCTTTTTCAGGTGTTGTAATGTATTGAATAAGGAAGGTGCCACTTCCATATTCCCTGCAACTAACGCGTTTTTTCCTGGCCCTCTAAAATACACAATTGCTAATTTTTTATTGTTATTTTCAACACTTTTTAGCTTCAACCAGCGTGAAACCATATCGCTAAAATTATTTAGACGCTTTGGCATCGCTTTAAAAATTTGAAAATTGTTATCATCAAAAAATTGCGCATTAATCGCATAGGGCACAATAGCTCCATCTAACTCAGGCATCACAACATTCATTGTTAATAAAGAATCACTAAAACCTTGACGATTTTTCAACCATTTATCATAGTGCTCAAATACTGAAACTGGCGCGAACAATGGAATATTTTTACTTTTCAAAAAGTCTATGGTTTGCTGACCATTGCCAAGTTGCATGCGCCCATGAGGCATCATCACTACAGCATCAGGATTAATTTCTTTTATTAAAGGTAATCGACGTTTACTACTCGCAATGGGATAAACGCGAAAACCATCTGCTTCAAACTTATCTATTAAGGCATCTAAATGATCGCGATTAGCATTGAAAGGACCTGGAACACTGGTCAGTAAAGCTATTTTTTTTCCTTGGCTTTGATAGCTCTCAAGCGTTTCATAATAGTTTTGATACCCCTCAACGTCAGAAAATAATTGGGTCTCATCTTTATGAAAAAGTACATCTGTAGTGTTCTCTTTCACTAGTTTTGGCGCATCAACACCAAACGTTTTTTGGTCTAAATCTGTTCGACTAAACCTTAGAAGTTGTTGATAATTAAACTCTCCACCATATTTAAAATAAGCCGTAATTTTCGATAACAACGAAGCTGGAACATTCGTAACATCTATTCTGGGATTAGTCGCCGACTCAACAACAATGCTAACTCCTTGGTTTCCTGCATATTTAAATGCTGTGACTTGTTCAGGCGTTAGAGAAAGCCCTCTACCAAAAATATAAATAACGTCATAATCAGTAAATGCTGTAACATCCGCTTTATTAACACGATCAATTGAAATCCAATCGCTATCTTTTGCTTTAAACATTCTAGCTGCTTGAAAGTCTTGATAATTAATCAAAGCAATTCGTGTTGGCGACATATAAGTGCGATAAAGCCCTGCTACAACAACAATTGTAATTAGTAGCAATAGCAAATATTTAAATTTTTGAAACAATTTGACAGTATTCATAATTCACTTTAGTAGGTTTACATAGGGGATTAACCCTATGTAGCTTCGGATAGAAAACGTTAGAATTGATAACTTGCAGTAACGGCAAAGTTGCGTCCTGGTTGCACTGACGAACTTAAATTCCCCGTTGCATCGCTACCTTTAGCACTAGCTCCCCAATATTGCTTATCGGTGATATTATAAGCTGATAAAGATATCGCAAAATCGTTATTGACAAGATATTGAATGCTTAGATCTTGAATTCCATAACCAGGCGGTTCAAATACAGGTAGTGGTTGACCATGCTGACTTAACGATTCAGCATCATCAGCTTTAGTTGAAGCGCGTAAATGCCAGTTAAACGTTAGCGCTTCATTAGGAGAAATACTAAAACCAATAACGCCAGTATTACCTGGTACAGAATTTAAGCCAGAACCATTTAATGTATTTTCGCCATCAATAACACTTAATGCAGCATGTAGATCACCTCGCCAGCCCTTTGGCAATATTGTATCTAACATTAAATGTCCGCTAAGTTCAGCCCCTTTAATACGTACTTCGTCAACATTTTGATATTGAATTTGGCGAATCGCTAATTGATCTACAAACATTGGGAACATTTCTCGGTAACCAATTGTTTTACTATCAATAAAGTCTTCAAAATCATTTCGGTAAACAGAAAACTCTATTTTACTGACTTCGTTATGCCAACGAATACCTAACTCCACACCTTGCGAGGTTTCAGATTCAAGCTCATTATTGGGAATAACTTCGTGGGGTACTCCGGGAACAGGCACTAAAATAGCACGGCTGATATATTGCTCGGCAATCGGTGGGGCTCTAAATCCCGTGGTGAAATTAGCAAAAACTGATGTTTGTTCATTAAAGTTATAAACCATGCCAACATGCGGAGAAATAGCATCGTCTGAGTAGCTTTTGGGTACAGCCCCAGCAACATTGAAATTTTGGTATGCTTGATCAACATTAGGGGTGTTTTTGAATTTATCGTATCTAACTCCCATCACAAATGATAAATGATCAGACACGGTAAAATAATCTTGTGCAAAGATGCCAAGTTGCGTTACGTCAGCATCAGGAAATGTTTTACCTGGATGTTGATAACCATCTATTATTGACGTTGATTCATTAGTCAACAAGTCAACTTCAGTACGGTGGATAGGACGAGTAACAGATTTATCTAAATAATCAAACCCAAGTAAGAAATGATGATCTCCAACTATTTTTTCACCTAAAACACTCACATTCACTTGTTTTTGTTCAAAATCTTCGTGTTCGTCTGTAAAATAGCTTGAAGGTGGAATTGGTGGAAAAGCACTACCTGAATTATCTACTTGCTCTTGCTCAAATTGTTGGTAATTTGAATATTGATAATCTAGCTGCCACTTAAGTGTATCTGTCCATAAAGTATCATATAATTCATGTTGAACTCCCACACGCCAAACTTTCGATTTATCATCTGCAGTAGCTAATGTAATTTCAGTACCCGGAGCACCGGCTGTAGGGCCCAAATTTGTATTTAACTTATTCTCTGTTTCTTGGTTAAAGTAATCAGCAGTTAACTGAAGCTTTTGATTTTCTATACTGTCAAACACCCATTTTACAAAAACGTTATCAGCACTCCCGTCTTTTGGATTAACCTTATAATCGCTGTTCACATCTGTTTCTGAGAAAGATTGATGCTGCATTTGTGCAAGCATATAACCCCCAGAAACTTCACTAGCGACGGTCGCACCTATACGTTTTCGCTTATCTTCAGAAAAATACCCTGTGTTTATGCTTGTATAAAAAGATTCATTTTCTCGTTGCAGTAACTGTTTTGGATCTACCGTTTTTAATAGCACCACACCACCCAGTGCATTAGAACCATATAATGCTGAAGCAGGTCCCTTTAAAATTTCAACTTGCTGTAAACTAAACGGATCAAAGTTACCACGCCCTTGTGATACCCCTGCTGAGCCAAATCCGTCAGGCATGATAGTGCCATCTTTGATCACCAAAATACGATTACCGTTAATACCACGAATATTGATATTAGCATCACCATGACGATGACCTGATTTTTCTACCGTAACACCGGGTTGATACCGTAATAAATCGCTTAATTTATTTGCACTTAATTGCTTAAGCGCTTTTTCATCGATCACAGCAATACTGGCAGGAACATCACTAATTTTACTTTGAATACGTGTGGCGGTAACTTCTACATGTTCGATGTCATCCGCATAGACAGGACTTAAAATAGCACTACTACAAACCGCACTTGCAATAGCAGTACGTTTAAAAATACTTTTCTTCATTATGATTGTTTAAAACAGGTTAACTCTTGATATGTTATATCATAACAATACAAGTAAAAGTTTCGCAATCTCTTTTTTAAATTTTAAACATGGTTTAAAAACTTATTAATTTAAAAAAGAGCAAAAAATCACAAAAAAACACATGAACATGCAGGAAAATTCTGCGAAAACGAAGATTTTTAACAATGAAGTTTGTACTCAAATAAGCGTCGTTTTTGGCAATCTACACGATACCAACATCGCTAAGATGATAAAAACACTGGAGATAAATAAACAAGCCGTTAACCCATAGTACTGATAAACCCAACCAGACAGAATGGTGCCAATTAGTCTGCCCATAGCATTAGCCATATAGTAAAAGCCAACATCTAATGATACGCCATCTGCATCGGCCATACTGACAATCAAGTAACTATGTAATGAAGAGTTAATCGCAAATAATACGCCAAACAGAAGTAGACCTATTATTAAAGAGATCTGAATCGCCCACTGAAAAGACAACATAATGGCAATGCAAAATGTAACTAACGCTAATGGTGCCGCCCACTTAACCGCTTCTTTAGCTGGAGATACCCCAGATGTTAAGTTAAAAAGAGCAGGTGCGCATGACTGTACAATTCCATAACCTATAACCCAAGCGGCAAGAAAACCACCAACAGTCCAATGATCCCAATTAAAAACTTGAGATAAAAACACCGGCAATGCAACAACAAACCATACATCGCGAGCTCCAAATAAAAACATACGGGCAGCAGACAGTGAATTAATGGCCGAACTTTTTGAAAATATCTCACGAAATTTTGGTGTAGTTTTCGCTTTGCCTAAATCGCTTTTTAAAGCATAAATACTAAAGCACCACACAAGAATTAGCACCACTGCCATTGAAAGCATTGCCCCTTTAAAAGACAACAAAGTAAGCAATATGCCACCAATAAAAAATCCAAACCCTTTCAACGCATTTTTCGAACCCGTTAATATGGCAACCCATTTAAACAATGTGCCTTCCTGCCCACTTGCCACTAACATTTTTATGGCACTTTTAGCACTCATTTTATTCAGGTCTTTAGCGATCCCAGATAAAGCTTGGGCGATCATTACATAGACAACAGTCAACCAATCAGTAGGTACGGTTAATAAGAGTAATGCAATAATTTGTATTGCCAGGCCAATATTCATGGTGCGGTTTAAACCAATCTTCGCACCTAAATAACCACCAAATAGGTTAGTAATAACCCCAAACACTTCATAGAATAAAAACAGCAATGCAATATTTAATGGCGAATAGCCAAGCTGATGAAAATACAACACCACAAGCATTCTCAAAGCACCATCAGTTAATGTGAATGCCCAATAATTGCCCGTTACAATTAAATATTGTTTAATATCATCTGATAATTTAATTCGTTGAAACATTTGGCTTAAATACCCTACTTAATACTAAGTGCCACTTTAATAACCAGTTCGGCTGTTCTATTCGCGTAACCCCATTCATTATCATACCAAGCATAAATTTTAACTTGGGTATCATTTATCACCATGGTCGACAATGCATCGACAATGCTAGAGCGAGGATCAGTTTTATAATCAATTGATACTAGTGGCTTTTCTTCGTAGCCCAAAATACCTGCTAAATCAGTTTCAGCTGCAGCTTTAAACCAATTATTTAGCTCATCAACTGTGGTTTTTCGTTCAAGTTCAAAAACGCAATCGGTGATAGACGCATTTGCTAACGGTACTCTTATCGCATGGCCGTTTAATCGGCCTTTTAACTCAGGAAAAATATGGCTAATCGCCGTTGCAGAGCCAGTTGTCGTGGGAATTAAACTCATACCACAAGCACGAGCACGCCTTAAGTCTTTATGTGGTGCATCTAAAATAGTTTGGGTATTGGTAATATCGTGAATAGTGGTTATTGAACCGTGTTTGATACCAATATTTTCTTGTAAAACCTTAACAATAGGCGCTAAGCAATTAGTGGTACATGAAGCTGCAGTAACAATGTCATGGTTTTTGACATCATACAGATCATCGTTGACCCCCATGACAATATTTAACACCCCTTCCTCTTTTACGGGCGCAGTTACTACAACCTTTTTAACTCCTTGATCAAAATAGCCCTGCAATTTCTCTTTCGTTTTCATTTTGCCAGATGCTTCTATTACCACATCACATCCAGACCAATCTGTGTCCTGAATTTCCTTATTTTGCGTAACCTTAATAGCCTGCTCATCAATCAATAATGTGGCATTATCATGTTCAATTTTATGCTGCCAAATACCGTGAACAGAATCGTACTTCAATAAATGTGCTAATGTTTCAGCGTTGCCTGCCGGATCATTTATCTGAACAAACTCAATCGCGTTTGACTTAAATGCAGCCCTTAAGGTTAAACGGCCCATGCGTCCAAAACCGTTGATACCAACTTTAATCGTCATCTTAACATCTCCTGTTTTTACTGAATAAACACATTATTTATAAAAGAACTAAGCATTGCGCTTACTATATTTCTAAAATTTAACTATAAAATTCAAATGGTTATTATTTTGTTCATGGTTCAAACCAATGACGTGTTTTGTTCACAAATGCAACCAAAGACAACATCACAGGCACTTCTACCAACACACCAACAACCGTTGCTAACGCAGCTCCTGAATGTAAACCAAATAATGAAATAGCTACTGCCACTGCTCATTCAAAAAAGTTTGATGTGCCTATTAAACAAGCTGGAGCAGCAATGTTTTGTTTCAGCTTTAATTTTAAAGCCAAGAGATAGGCAATAATAAAAATACCGTACGTTTGTATTACTAACGGTATTGCAATTAATACGATAGTTTGAGGTTGTTCAATAATACGCTGAGCTTGAAAAGCGAAAAGTAAAACCACTGTCAACAATAAACCCACCATTGAAAACGGTTTGAACTTTGATATGAGTTCATCAATTGATTTATTTTTGCGTTCTGATTTATTCAGTATTGCTCGCGTTAAAACCCCCGCAATTAAGGGCAGTACAACATATAGCAATACTGAATATAGTAAGGTATTCCAGGGAACATTGATATCAGCTACACCTAGCAAGAAGGCAGCTATGGGTGCAAAAGCAAAGATCATGATAATATCATTTAACGATACCTGAACTAAGGTATAGTTTGCATCACCTTTTGTTAATTGTGACCATAAAAATACCATTGCAGTACAAGGAGCGACGCCAAGTAAAATCATGCCTGCAATATATTCTTGAGCTGTTTCAGGGTTAACGAAGTCAGTGAACAGCACCTCAAAAAACAACCAACCTAAGGCAGCCATTGAAAATGGTTTAACAAACCAGTTAATCACAACGGTAAGCACTAATCCTGACGGATTTTTTCCAACATCTTTAATGGTGGAAAAATCAATTTGAACCATCATGGGATAAATCATTAACCAAATGAAAACTGCCACAAAAATATTAACTTGCGCGATTTCGGCATTAGCTACCCAAGAAAAAAATTCAGGGAAATACACCCCAAAAATCACTCCGAAAAAAATACAAATAGCGACCCATAAAGATAAATATCGTTCGAAGATTCCCATTAGTTCCCCCCTAATTACAGCAGCGCTTAATACGCGTAGGACGATCCCCCATCGCATTTAAACGAGCAAGCTCTTGTTCAATACAATGTGGTTCATTGATCACGGTGGATGTGATCACAGCTTTCATCCAACTTGTTAATGTGGGGTTTAGTGAGTAAAACACCCATTGTTGATGCTTTCTTGATGATAATATGCCTGTGTTTCTCAGCTGCGCTAAATGACGAGATACTTTCGGCTGACTCTTTTCATTTAACGCTTCCATGATTTCACAAACACATGCTTCTTGTTCGACAGCAATAATCAATAACGTTTTAAGTCGTACTTCATCTGCTAGACACTTAAAAAAAACAGTAGGCGATATTGGGGTTGGCTTTTGCTTTTCTTGAATTAGCAAAAACATTTTTATTCGCTCATTTAGCTCTTGAAGTGTTTTCTCATAAGGATTAGCAACCATTCTACTGCGTGGTTCAGGAAAGTCCCAAAACAAACAATTGGTTCCCATTACGCTGGTATCACACTCTTTCGCTGCTTTGTCGCACAAAGTAATCACGTAATCAAAATGAATTTCTTTTACGTCATCAAGGCTATTAGATGATAGTCCATCTATTGGTAGACCAAAGTGCGTAATCGCCTTTACTGCCTTTGGTTCAATACCTGATGGGTGAGTACCTGCACTATAAACAGCAAATTGCTCTTTACCATGATGTTTTAACAATGCTTCAGCCATTATTGATCGTGCAGAGTTCTCCGAACATAAAAAAAGAACTTTCATAAACCACCTATATAACAAATTCATTATATAATAATTTTGTTATATAGCATTTTCAACCGCTTTTTTACTTTTTTCGAAAAGTAACTTCGAATAACCGGTAATAAAGCGTATAATTTAAAAACATTAACCGAAGTGAGGACGACCTCACCGCTCTATTCCATCAGGGACGGCCCTTTAATTGGAGTAGAATTATGTATTGGTTTTTTCTCATTGTTGCAGGTATTTTTGAGGCAGGTTGGCTCTTCTTTCTTGACAAATCCGCATCCTTTTCTAAGTTTCCCTACGTACTACTTGCTGTAATTTCTATGGTAATTAGTCTTGTATTGTTTTCGTTTGCTATCAGGGAAATTCCGATCACCATTGCCTATTTGATCTGGTTAGCGGTGGGAGTATGTACTATCGTATTAATAAATTTTGTTATGTATCAACATAGCTTAACCATCATTCAGTTATTTTTTATCAGTCTGATCATAGTCGGCATTATTGGACTAAAATTAAATTTAACAAATAGTTAGTATCAATGTATTACAGAAACCTGCGATATCGTTTTATAATGATATTGATAAGATAAATTATACTATCGTTGTTCAATAGAGCATTTCGTAAGATTCATTAATAGAGGTTCATATGAAGTTTCTTCATACCATGGTTCGCGTGACAGATGTCGATGCGTCACTCGATTTTTTTATAAATAAACTCGGACTTATTGAAACCAACCGTTACGACGTACCAGAAGGTAAGTTCACTTTAATCTTCCTAGCCACTGAAAAAGGTGCGCCTGAAATAGAGTTAACCTATAACTGGGATTCAGAGGAAGAGTACCAATCAGGCAGGAATTTTGGTCATTTAGCTTATGAAGTTGATGATATATACGCTACATGCCAGCATTTAATGGATAATGGCGTAGTTATTAATCGCCCACCTCGCTGCGGCCATATGGCATTTGTAAAGTCACCTGATGGGATCTCAATTGAGCTATTACAAAAAGGCGATGCTTTGCCACCAAAAGAACCTTGGCATAATATGGAAAATACAGGTACTTGGTAATCTTATTTCGCAGGCATAAGCGTCTTTATGCCTGCGATAGCTTTGATCATTTAAGTAATGACATTAAGTGGCTGTGATCATCAGTCCAAACTATTTGCTCTGACGATGACAATTTTACTCGCGTACTTTGTAACTTAACGACAGGGTTATCTATTAAATTATTATTGTGTGTCAGCCAAACCCAATCAGTATCATGGCTTTCAGCACGTTTACCTGCCGTATGAAAATACACTAATGCCATTTGAGTGTGATCTGCTATCCCTTTCATCAATGGCAATAAATTTAAATGACTATTAGAAATATGAACCGCGATGATCCCCTGCTTACTCACAACTTGCTGATACATTGAAAACGCTTCAACGGTCAGTAAATGTTGCGGAATACTGTCACCTGAAAACGCATCAAGTATTAACACATCGAAAGGTTTATTTGCTAATGGCTGAACATCTTTGGCAATTGAAATGCGAGCATCTCCTTCTATTACTTTAATGTTAGCGTTAGAATTCGATAAAAAAGTAAAATATTCTTGAGCCGCGTTAATCACTGCAGGGTTCAATTCAAAAAAGCTGAAACTATCTTCCTTTTCACCATAGGCTGCTAACGCACCAGCACCTAAACCGACAAACCCTACATTGATCCCAGTTTGTTTTGTCTGTTGCATTAGCTCAATCGCAATTGCACCTCCTGTGCCTTTACGATAATAACTTAACGGTATTTGTTGTAATGATTCATCAAGATATTGTGTACCGTGTGATGTTGTTCCATCAACAAGGCGGCGTTCAGTTTTACCTGCAACATCAACATCTTTTACCGTTAAAATGCCATAAAAATTACGTTGTTGGAAAATATCATTTTGTTGATAACGACTCAGTAAAACCGTAAATAAAGAAACACAAACCACCACAGACACTGACATTGCTAAAACATACTTAATCGACAGTTTTTCTCGCCAATACACTACTGACAATAATAATAGTAAGCTAATAAACGCTAATGGAAATTCAAGAAATTGTTGAAATACATTCGTGGCAATAAAGGCAACAAATAACGAACCAAGAAAACCGCCCAGCGCAATAAGTAGATAAAAGTGCGTTAAATACCTTGGCGCGGGTTTAGTTTTGGCTAATTCACCGTGACAAACCATGCAGGCAGCAAGCAATACAAAGCTATATAGAATCACTTGAGTAATTAAATCAAACTGAGAACCGATGAAATACAAGAATATCGCGATGATGCTACCTAATATCAACAATATCAGCCAATACCAGCGAATGTACCAACGATCGCTGTGAAAACAAATAATAAAACTAAGCAGATACAAGCAAAGAGGCAAGATCCAAAGAAATGGAATAGGTGCAACATTTTGTGTGATCGCATTAGTAGTAGCGACTAAAAAAATCACCCCAAGTGACGACAAAGCGACCCATGAAATAGCATTTGTAAGATTAAAGTCATGTGTGTGTCTATCAATTTTCGCAACACCCGTATCGATATTTACCCCTGTTATCGATTGTGTTGTTTCTATAGGTTGAAGCAACTGCCCGCGATACGTTGTTATTGCTATAACGATAAAAGCCAGAACATAAACACCATACAATACCGACCATAAAATTAATTGAGTAGATGCGGCTAATATCGGCTCGAACACAAAAGGAAAACTGAGTAATGCAATTAAAGAAGCCACGTTAGACCAAGAGTACAAAAAATAAGGTGCCTTACCTTGGTGATTACTAGCATACCAGTTTTGTACCAGTGGGCCGGTTGACGATAAAATAAAATAAGGTAATCCAACCGACAACATCAATTGGTATAAAATATTTAACAGTGGGCTTTCAACAAATACCTTAGGTAACACATGTTCAGACAAACCAATTGGCAAAGTAAATACACTAATTACCAACAAGGAAATGTGTAAGATTACTTGTAGCTTTATTGACCTAATTCTCGACAATATATGACTATAACCATAACCTGCTAATAAAAAAGCTTGAAAGAAAAGCATGCAGGCGGTCCAAACTGCAGCGCCACCACCGAAATAAGGTAAAATTAATTTAGCGATCAGTGGCTGTACTTGAAACAGTAAAAAAGCACCAATAAAAACAACAAATAAATAATGCATATGTGATAACGAAAGCAAGGTAGCTTATTCTGATGAGTATTGCGGTTGATTATAAAGACTATCTTTTACAGTTAACACCTTAAAACGGTCAATGAATTAGCTTTGTTTATAAAATATAACAACTTATCTCACAGATTAATTGACTCATAGCAACAATTAACAAACAATGAAACACTAACTTAGATAATCAATTTTCGGTATTAGCTAAACACAAGCTAAGCCTTTATTAAGGTATAAAAATGCAACTACACTCGTTAGTCCTTATGGGTTCACTACTATTATTTACTAATGCTGCGTTGGCTAGTCACTGTCATCAACAACTTACGGTTGAAGCACTCAAATCCTTAAAAACAAATGACTTTACTATCGAAGAAGATAAAAAGCGCAATAATCTCGCGATCACCCTACTTAATTGTTTGTCTCACCCTGATCCTAAAATACGTGACGAAATTGTCTATCAAGCATACAGTACATGGCTAAGAAACAAGGCACTAGATACAGAAACAATCAACACTTTACTCTTTAAGCTACAAACAATATTAGCTTCTAAGAGCAAAGACCCGAATGGTTTCGAACAACCTTTCGCGGCATTAGTATTATCGGAAGTGGTGCGTGTTGATCGCATTACCCCTTATATGTCAGAGCAAGAACGGCAGACAATTGTTGATGTTAGCACCCGTTTCATGTCAAACATTTCAGATTACCGTGGATTTAACGAACAAGAAGGCTGGCGACACAATGTTGCTCACACGGCTGATATTTTCTTACAACTTGCACTTAATAAACAAGTGACTAAAGCTCAGCATCAGCAATTATTAACTGCAATCAAGCAACAAATTTCTCCTAAAAATACCTTCTATACTTTTGGGGAGCCTAAACGCTTAGCCATGCCTGTGGTTTATATTATTTTACAAAACAAACTTTCCGCTGATGAATTCGCTAATTGGTTAACCTCTGTAACATCACCGGCACCATTTGAAACCTGGCAAAGCGTTTATCAAAGCGAGCAAGGCCTAGCAAAACTTCATAACACAAGAAGTTTTTTACATAACCTATATGTCATCACCAGTAATAGCAAAAACCCCCAGCTAAAAGCTATACAAGCTTCATTACAACAAGCGTTAACATCTTTAGGATAATATTAAAACGACTCTCTAAAGTGCGAGTTTTATTACTATAACTCGCAAATATATCTTGGTATATTTATGTTTTTATACACAAAAGTAACAAGGTCTACTATTGGATTATTCACACTGGATACAAAAAACATTTCCTCGTGCCAACCAAATCCCTGAACAGTGCATTGATGAATATATTATTGAAGCAAAGTCGAATAGCAAATTACTGCGTGAATTCACTAAAGTATTCACGTTTTTCGTGATCGTTATTCCTATTACTCTGTACTTAAATTACCTAACTCAAGGTTCAAGATTAAACTTTATCGTCCTCTTATTAGGTTTTACTACTTTTGGCGTAGGCAGTTTTACTGCTCTTTATTTTGAACAGAAAGTCATTAAAAAATACCTGAAAAAAATACTCAAACAAAAACACAATATCAGTGAGAATGACCTTTAACCTAAAACTGAATTCATATATTGCTATATCGGAATTGAAAAATAGTTTGTATATCAATGCATTATTAACTCTTAAAGTTGTACAACTAAAATCAACCTAACATTGGTTTATGTTTGAACATTAACGCTTTCAAAAAAGTTAAATTAACATGTCGATTGACAGTCACTACGTTCGACTAATACACAAAGCCTGTTTTTGGCTTAGCGTACACTTTAATCTAATACAGAGGAGATAACATGAACGTAGTAATAGAAGCAACTGTGAATAAGCCATTAAGCACAACTTGGCAGGCATGGGTAACACCAGAAGACATTAAATGTTGGAATTTTGCCAACGACGATTGGTGCTGCCCTAACGCGGAAATAGACTTTAAGGAAGGAGGTCAGTTTAACTATCGAATGACAGCGAAAGATAACTCCATGGCCTTTGATTTTTCAGGAAAGTTTAGCAAAATAATTGCTTTTAACACAATTAATTTCACCCTAAATGATGGACGTTCTGTATCGGTTGAGTTCATTGAAAAAGGCGACGACACAACAGTTAAAGAAACCTTTCAAACAGAAGATGAAAGCACGTTAGAACAACAAAAACACGGATGGCAAATGATTCTAAATAACTTTAAAAAACATGTTGAAAGCAAATAGATAAATAGCGATGTTACCGCCTTCAGAGCAAGTGTCATTTAAAATACAAACAATTTGATCAAAGGTAATAAACGCTGATGCGAAGAAGACGATAAACCAGCCACTGAACCTGCGGCAAAACTAGCCGCTAAGCCTTTTGGCGAACCAATAACATATAAGCTTTTATTTTTCGCTTGCTCTATGCTCATCCTTTTATACGATGTAACAATTTGATAATCATCATATACATACTGAACATTTGCTTTATGTTTTTTTAGTAGATCAAACATCGCTTACTCCTCAGGCTCTGAGTTCATCAACAACGACTTTGCATACGGTAACCCTATCGCCGACTTACTTTGTTTATACAATTTAAAGCTGATCCAAGCCACAACTGCATTAATCAACAATACTGTAGAAGGGATCAATAACCAATGACCGCCAAAGGTGAATACAGTATAAGCAATTGTTAAACAAAGGGTTATCCACATTATCAAACCAATACCAACCAACACCAATAAGCCTATTAAACTTAAGGTCATCGCTTTAACACTGAGTTTAATTTCTGAGCCAACAAGATCGCTCGCTTTCAGTATCTGCAATTTGTAAACCGTTAATACTTCTTGCCATGCAGATAATATATCTGAAAGAGCAACGTCATTAGCAGACGTTGCATCTTCTTGAGCTTGATGTTCAGAGTTATCATTCATCTGTTACTTTCTCTTAAGTAAGCTAGTCAGTAACATACCTGCTGCAAAAGCAATGCCGGCTGATGCCACAGGATGTTCTTGTGTGTATCGACCGACTGCCGATTGATTCCACATACTTTGCACTTTTACTTGCTTATCTTTCATCGAATTTGCTGAATTAGTCGCATTTTTTCTTAGCGACTCTTCAGTTTTAGCTGCATGTTCACCTAAATGATCAACAGATTGATGTAACGACTCAGTAATTTTTTGTGCAATAGGAGACGATCCATTACCTTTAGTAGTTTTAGGTTCACTGCTTTCACTCTGTGCTTTTGTTGCTTGACTAGCCATAATATTCTCCAATATTTGTTTAAAACTATTCTCACTCTATTGCGTGAGTCAAACATATTGCTGCAATGGCTATACCAAAACCTACATTGCCGTTTTAACAGGCTATCAAGCCTACTTAATTGTTATGACGCTTAATGGCTGATGAAATGTATGTAAATTCTACAAGTAGTATTGAAATAATTTCTTATAGCTTTTGCTTTGTCACCTCAATGTTGTTTTATTTATGCTATTCATATTTCAATTCAATTTAAACGATGAAGGCCGAACTAAAAATGCGTTGAGTGGTAGGTTTTTACCTGTTGAGTTGTTGGCCAGCTACTTGCCTGCAAAGCATATACTTGCCACAATAATTTTTGTTTACAAAAACAACAATACGAGATGCTTTATCATGTTTAGAAATCTAGTTTTGGTCTCAGTACTATTTATCGTTAGTACGATGACCGCCTTAGCTTATGACAGCAGCGCGGATAAGCGAGCCGAATATATTCGTGAAAATTATGCTAAATACGAATATGAAATTCCAATGCGCGACGGAAAAACCCTGTTTACCGTTGTTTATACCCCTTACGATGTATCAAAAACCTATCCGGTAATCATGCAACGTACACCTTACTCTGTTGGCCCATATGGTGTTGATAAATATCGTACTCGCTTAGGTCCGTCAGAGGCTTTTGAAAAAGAGGGCTTTATTTTTGTTTTTCAAGACGTAAGAGGACGATTTCGCTCCGAAGGGGTATACGACAATATGCGCCCTCAAAACGCGTATCAACGTGGTAAAAAAGCAGTTGATGATGCTACAGATACATACGATAGTATTGAATGGCTGGTCAATAATTTAGAAAACAACAATGGTGCAGTAGGCATGTGGGGAGTTTCATACCCAGGTTACTATACCTCTGTTGCTTCAATAAATGCTCACCCTGCTTTAAAAGCCATTTCACCTCAAGCCCCAATTGCTGATTGGTTTTTTGATGATTTTCATCGTAACGGTGCCTTTGTTTTACCTATGGCATTTGTATTTTTCGATACCTTTGATAACTTTCCAAACGAAAAGCATGGTTATTGGCCTAAAGGTCAAGACATGGCAACGCATGATGGCTACCAATTCTTTTTAGATTTAGGTCCATTATCAAATGTGAACAAAAAATATTTTAAACATAAACGTCCATTTTGGGATGCCTTAGCCGCTCACCCAAATTATGACGAATACTGGCAGTCTCGTGATGTATTACAACACTTAGGTAAAACAAAGCCTGCTACTTTAGTTGTAGGTGGTTGGTATGATACCGAAGATCTATATGGGCCGTTGCAAACGTATCAAACAATGTCTCATGGCAATAAAAAAGATAATGTGCAATTGGTAATGGGACCATGGTATCACGGGCAATGGAACCGTGGAGACGGCTCAAAAATGGGTGAAGCAGATAACGGGTTTAATACCAGTTCATGGTTTCAAAAACACGTGCTATTACCATTTTTTAAAGAACATCTTAAAAAAGGCGACAATGCAAATTTAGCTAAAGCGACTATTTTTGATACCGGCGCAAACCGTTGGCATCGTTTTGACACCTGGCCACCAAAAGCGGTTGAAAAACAAACGTTATATTTATCAGCGGGAGAAAGTATCCGCTCAGAAAAACCCGTTGAAAAGCAAAGTTTTTCTGAATATATCAGTGATCCAAATAAACCTGTACCGCATTCAAAGGCTATTGGTCGCGGATGGGATCGTCCTTATATGACAGAAGATCAACGTTTTGCTGCACGTCGACCTGATGTACTTATTTTTGAAACGGAACCGTTAACCGAAGATCTAACTTTATCAGGGAATATTGAACTGAAATTAAAGTTTAGTACCACTCAAACGGCTGCCGACCTTATTGTTAAACTTGTTGACGTATTTCCAGCAAAAAATGAGAACAACAATAAGTTAGATAAAAAACTGGGTAACCGTCATGAACTTGTAAGATGGGGCTCAATCCGTGGTCGATTTAGAGAGTCAATGAGCGATCCCAAGCCATTTACCGCGAATAAAGTAACACCTGTAAATTTTGAACTTTACGATGTAATGCACACCTTTAAACGTGGCCATAAATTACAAATTATGGTGCAAAGTAGCATGTTCCCATTTTTAGATCGTAATCCGCAAAACTATGTAGAAAACATCTTTAAAGCAACAGAAGCTGACTTTGTTAAAGCAGATCATCGCATTTATCATCAAGCTGATCATGCGAGTAAAATTGAAATTTCAGTACTGAAATAAACTCAAATAATGTACCTAACCCCAACATAAATGAAAATAAATGGGGTCAGGTACATTAAATCGATTTTGTATCAACAACAGTTTTTGGTCTACCTCTTCGTACTGAAGTCACTCTTCTCCCTGTAATAGCTTCGATTGCTGACTTAAATTTTTCATCGCCAAGTACTCCCCCTCTGCTAACCGACTTTCTGATCAACGGTTCATTCTGACCAACTACCTTGGATTTAAAAAGTGTACTATACGAATGTTGTCTTTCTGCTTCCGACTGACCTAAGGCAATATATTGCTCATGATAAGTTGCTAAATCGGAACGCTTACCTAATGCGTTAATTTGATAGCTTGACCAAGGGTATTCCGCAGGGCTGTTAACCATACCCGATCGAACGGGGTTTGATTCAATATAGCGATAAACTTCGAGTAAATAATTGCGATTTTGCACTAAACAAGATTTAAACCGGCCTTCCCATAAAGTTCCAGTTCTTTGATTACTATGGTTAAAATATTGAACATATCGCCTACCTAGCCCTTGCATCATCAAACTAACTGCTTTCGGTTTTCTAGGTGTACATAATAAATGCACGTGGTTAGTCATTAAAACCCATGCATGAATAGCTACATTTTCTTTCAACGAGTAATACTTAAGCCAATTTAAATAGGCTTTATAGTCTTTTTCTTGATAGAAACATGCTTGCCGATTGTTACCACGCTGAATCACGTGTTGTGGAATATTTGGTAAATCTAACCTGGGTAATCTGGCCATTTATCGTCCTTGATATCTAAATAAAGTTCTCAGTGTAGTTTACCTTTAGATAAATAGCCTAATTAGATAATTAAAGGGGTCAGGTACAATATTCAAAGATAGAATATTGTACCTGACCCCTTTAATTTACTTTAATTTGTGGATCAAAAAAGCCGCTAGATGTATCTACCTAGCGGCTTTATCAATGACTTATTAGTTTAATGAAATTCGATCTTAGCCACTTCAACACTACCGTTAAACGTGGCAGTTTTTACGTCGCCTTTCCCTTCCACATTAACAGTGTTCGTTTGGCTCGGCCAAATATCACGTAATGCAGCATGCTCGATGGTAAGGCCGCTTAACAGTACAGGTTGTTTTGTTTCTTGGTAAACCCAAAAGAACTTCCCATCAACTTCAAAGCCAACAGGCCCTAAATCAATAGTATTTCCTTTATCATCTTTCAATGAAAAACGTGCCATTACATATTCGAAAAAACGTTGCTGTGTTTGTTTCGATTGAATGATGTCAGCATTTTTACCAAAAATATGTTTTACAGCGTGTTCTGCATCATGCAAATAAAAGCGGTGACTTACTTCAATATTTTCTGTATTTGGATTAAACAACACAGTGCTAATCGCCGCTTTTTGTTGATGTGCATAAATAACATTACTGATTAAAAACAAGCATATTATTAAGCTTTTAGTTACAAATTTCATATAAAACCTAATTAGTTATCTTTCTGTTGATCTTTTTCATCATCATCTGTTTTCAGTTCCGTTTTAATATCATGCATGATATCACGGCTTACTTTTGCTGATGACTTTTTACGCTTATAACTTTCAATACGCGATGGAATAATACGACGTGGGTAGTGGTTATTTTCCACATCAACGTCAGCTGTTTCCCAACGAGGATCAACAGTAATACCTACTAGGTTTTTGTCTTTGTCTGTGACAATTAACTTACTAACGGCTTTAGGTGTACGACGCCAAATTTCTGCAGGAATGCGCATCATTTCTTTGCTACCATCTTCAAATGATAGTTCTAAAATAATTGGCATAACTAAGCCACCCTTATTAGAAAAATCTAATACGTAGTAGTTTTTATCTTCTTTTACGGCGCGAGTGAAAACTTCACGTTCCCAGTCTTTTAAACCTTTAAGGTATTTCTGATACTTGTTACGCTCTTTATTGGTCACGGTAAAGCGATCATTTTCATCGTAAAAGTCAGTAATATCTGGGAAACGTTCAACCCACAGTTGCTTACCTTCTGATTTATTACGTTCGTCAGTTAAAGACTTAGGTTTATTCAACTCTTGTTGACGTTCACGTGCAAAATCAATATCAGGATCTTTAGTATCAATACGTAATTTATATACGCGGTCTAACGAAATATCTACATGATCGGTAGAATAGAACCAGCCACGCCAGAACCAATCTAAATCAACCCCAGATGCTTCTTCCATGGTGCGGAAAAAATCAGAAGGTGTAGGACGTTTAAACTTCCAACGTTGTGCGTACTCTTTGAATGCGAAATCAAATAGTTCACGACCTAAAATCGTTTCACGTAAAATGTTTAGCGCTGCAGCAGGTTTTGTATAAGCATTTGGACCCAAACGTAATACGCTGTCTGATTGCGTCATAATTGGCACTTGATTTGAAGACTTCATATAGCCTGTGATGTCACGAGGTTCTACACCCCATGGAATTGTAGGATCCCATTCACGACCAGCAACACCATCTAAGAAACTATTTAAGCCTTCATCCATCCATGTCCATTGGCGCTCATCTGAGTTAACAACCATAGGGAAATAAATATGTCCTATTTCATGGATAACTACACCAATTAAAAAGCGCTTCTCTGCTTGTGAATACGTTCGACTTCCATCATCACGTAATTCAGTACGCGGGCCGTTAAATGTGATCATTGGGTATTCCATACCACCAACAGGACCATTTACTGACTGAGCCGTTGGGTACGGGTAATCAAATGAGAATCGGTTGTAAACATCCATCGTATGAATGATTGATTCAGTCGAATACTTTTTCCACAAGTCACCGCCTTCTTTCGGGTAGAAAGACATCGCCATTACCAGCGGAGTTTCATCGTTATCTTGTTTGAAACCGCGAGCATCCCACATAAACTTACGCGATGATGCCCATGCAAAGTCACGTACGTTATTTGCTTTAAATTTCCACGTTTTAGTTTTATCTGTACCCGCTTTTTCGTTTTCTAACGCTTCTTCTTCAGTCACAATGAAAACTATACGGTCAGCGTCTTTTGATTTCTCTAAACGTTTGCGTTGTTCTTTCGTAAGTACTTGCTTAGGGTTTGCTAATTCACCCGTTGAAGAAACGATATGATCAGCAGGTACTGTCATTTCAACTTCATAATCACCAAACTCTAAAGTAAACTCACCACGCCCCAAGAACTCTTTGTTTGTCCAAGCTTCGTAATCAGTATAAGCATGCAAACGAGGGTACCATTGAGCCAGTAAGAAGATATCATTGCCACCTTCACGCGCATCATCAGGAAAATGTTCATAACCTGAACGCGCTGATACGGCATCTTCTTCAACGATATTAAAACCAAAGTCTAACGAAAACGATGTTTTCTGGCCTGGTTTTAACGGTTTAGACAAATCTATACGCATGTTGGTACCAACAATAACGTAGTTCAATACATTGCCGCGACTGTCTTTCACGTTATCAATGGTATAGCCTAACTCAGAGTCGCCAATAAATTGCTGACGACGCAAAGCAGATAAACTAATTTTACCGCCTGACGCTTTGTTACCACTGAAGGTGGTAGATAATTCACTTAATGAATCTTTTTTGAAAATATTTTGGTCTAATTGTAGCCAAAGATATTTCAATGAATCAGGTGAATTATTAACATAGACAATCTCTTCGCTGCCTTCTAAACGACGCTTTTCTTCGTCAAGCGTTACGTTAATTTTATAATCAACTTCTTGTTGCCAATATTGATGCCCTGGTTCACCAGCTGCGTTACGGTACACATTAGGTGTTGGTAACACTTCATCTAATTGACGGAACTTATCTTCAAAGCTCCCTTTGGTCTGCTTCACTGAACCATACGCCGATAATGACGCGGTACACACAAGCAAAGCTGCCAATGTTATCGTTTTTTTAATCATAGTTTTTCCTGCTCACTACTTGAGGTTACGCACATTCATCAACATACGCAGTGCTAGGGCTACTTTTCTTTGGTGTATGTTATGTTGATAAAGTACAACAAAGAAAAGTAGCCCATAGATAATAAAGGAATTTTTAGCTAACTTCAGTGCTTTCTAACAACAAAATACTACCATTCGTCTCAATTGTTATACTATAACAATACTAGCTTAATGTCTCCACACTTACTCAACGTGTTTCACGTACCCTTTATTAGTTCGGATAACCTTGTGGATTGTTCGATTGCCAACGCCAAGTATCTGCCATCATCTGCGATATATTGCGGGTTGCTTTCCAACCAAGTTGTTTATTAGCTTTTTCAGCATTTGCCCAAAACGCAGGTAAATCTCCATAACGCCGTGGAGCAAAGTGATAAGGTATTTTTTGTTGGCAAGCTTGCTCAAAAGCGTTAATAATTTCGAGCACAGAAATTGCTCGCCCTGTCCCTAGATTAAAGGCTTCCACACCAGTAAAACTGCTATTTTTCTTTAACCAATTTACGGCTGACACATGCCCTTCGGCCAGATCCATCACATGAAGATAATCACGTTCGCATGTACCATCTTGCGTTGAATAGTCATTACCAAAAACTTGTAAACTTTCCCGCTTTCCTACCGCAACTTGGGCAACATAGGGTAATAAATTATTTGGAATACCTTTCGGGTCTTCGCCAATGTCTCCACTTTCATGTGCGCCTATAGGGTTAAAGTAGCGTAAACAAACGGCACGGAACTCTGAATTCGCTTGTGCAAGATCTTTTAACGCTCGTTCAATCATCACTTTACTTGCACCATAAGGACTAGAAGCTTCCCCTAATGGCATAGTTTCTTCATAAGGCACAACATTTTCACCTCCATAAACCGTTGCAGAAGAAGAGAAAATAAAATCATATACACGAAACGCCATCATTACCTCTAATAGATTTAGCGTACCATGCACATTATTTTGATAATACTTCAAAGGTAGCGTAGACGACTCACCAACGGCTTTTAAGGCAGCAAAGTGGATTACTGCATCTATAACAAACTCACTAAACACCTTCGTTAATGTCGCTTTATCTTGAATATCGCCTTTGATAAATGACACTTTCTTTCCGGTTAAGTTTTCAACTCGTCTAATAGATTCAATATTGGCATTAGATAAATTGTCATACACAATCACATCGAAATCGTTGTTTAATAATGATAAAACCGTATGCGAGCCAATATAACCAGCGCCACCGGTGACTAAAATTTTCATGGTATATCCTGTAATAAATCAAGCTTCTTCTATTTGTCTAAAGGCACCTTGAGATGCATGGCAAATATAAATATCTGCCGTTAATCCAAATCGCTCAGGGTATTGAATATTGACGTGTTCAGTCACCTGTTTAATTAATGTTTTGGGCATTAACGCTACAACACAACCGCCAAACCCACCGCCGGTCATGCGTACACCACCTTGGTTACCGATTTGTTCACTAATAATCTCGACCAACCCGTCCATTTCAACTGTCGTGACTTCAAAATCATCGCGTAGCGATTGATGTGACTCAGCCATTAACTGACTTAACGTTGACATATCGGAAGATTTAAATGCTGTTAACGCTGCCACTGTTCGTGCGTTTTCAGTGATCACATGTTTGGCTCGCTTGTATTGAACATCAGGCAGTTGTGCTTTTTCCGACTCTAATTGCGCTAATGTAACATCACGTAATGCTTTACATCCAAAGTGTTTGGCAACTTGTTCACATTGTTCACGACGCAAGTTGTATTCACTATCAACTAATCCACGTTTAACGTTTGAATTGATAATAACCAATGATAACTCGTCTGAAATTGGTGCGTCTTCAAACGTTAAATCACGACAATCAAGTAGCATAGCATGGCCTTTCTTGCCCATAGCCGATATAAGTTGATCCATAATGCCGCAATTGCAACCAACATAATCATTTTCAGCTTGTTGTCCCATTTTGGCGGCAGTTTTTCCATCTAACTCTAATTGGTATAACGAGGTAAAAGTTTTCAATATTGCCATTTCAAAACTGGCTGACGAACTTAACCCTGCACCTTGTGCCACATTACCAGTGACCACAAGGTTTGCCCCTCTTAGATTTGGATACTTCTCCATTAACGCTTGAACAGAACCTTTAATGTAATTACACCACATATGCTCAGTATCAAAACTGAACTGATTTAGTACAAATTCTGTAGAACTTTGGCCAAAGTCATGTGAATACACTTTTACTAATTGATCATCACGTTTAGAGGCGGCAATGGTTGTACCACAGTCAATCGCTGCTGGAAAAACAAAACCATCGTTATAGTCAGTATGATCGCCAATAATATTCACGCGAGCTGGCGCGTAACAAATCACGTCAGGTTGATGTTGATAACGTTGGTTAAACAAAGTGTTGATCTGTTGTTCGTGAGTCATTACAAAGCTTCCTTATAATGTGTGTCTGGCAGTGATTTTAATCTTTCTGCTGCTTGCTCTGGTGTTAAGTCGCGTTGAGCCTCGGCTAACATTTCATAGCCAACCATGAATTTTCTCACCGTTGCAGAACGCAGAAGTGGCGGTAGAAAGCTCGCATGTAAGGTCCATTCAGGATGTTTTTCACCATCATATGGTGCACCATGCCACCCCATTGAATAAGGGAAAGAACATTGAAATAAGTTATCGTATTTGGTAGCAACTTTTTTCAATATATCGGCAAGCGAAATTTTTTGTTGTTCTGTTAATTCAACCATTCTAGACACGGTAAACCTTGGTAGTAACAATGTTTCAAATGGCCATGCCGCCCAATATGGCACCACCACAACCCAGTCGTCGTTTAGTACTACAACACGTTGTTCTTGTGCTATTTCTTTTTCAGCATAATCACTTAGTAGGTTGCTACGGTATTGATTAAAATACACTAATTGTGAACGGCATTTACGTTCTGCCAAGGTTGGTATTTGCTGCTGAGCCCAAATTTGCCCATGCGGGTGAGGATTAGAGCAGCCCATAACCGCTCCTTTATTCTCAAACACTTGTATCCATTGGTATTGTTCACTTAAATCTTCACATTGCTCTTGCCAAGCATCAACAACATGCTTTATTTCTGATGCTGCCAATTCAGGTAAGGTTTTGCTGTGATCTGGAGAAAAACAGATCACGCGGCTTTCGCCCTGCTCTGTTGCCATACGAAATAACGGATCATTATTTTGTACTTTTGGGGTATCGGTTTTTAACGCGGCAAAATCATTAGTAAATACAAACGTTGTTTCATAGTTTTCATTAATTTCACCATTAATACGCGTATTACCAGCGCATAAATAACAATTTGGATCATGCGAAATTGATTGCTGTTCAGTAACCGCCTCTACTTGTCCTTGCCAAGGGCGTTTTGCACGATGCGGAGAAACCAGTACCCACTCTCTTAATAAAGGGTTAAAGCGGCGATGTGGATGCTCTGTAGGATCGAATTCAATCGTCATAAACTAATTCCATCAGATAAATTTAGCATAAATGTAAACGTTTTCCCTTTTTAATACAACCTTACTTTTTAGGAATACAACTATGATATTGCACGAGCATAATAGCTTATATATACTGGGGTTAAGTTAAACACTTAATAAATGTAAACATTTACATATGTCAACAATTAAAGATGTAGCCCGTATCGCTGGTGTTTCTGTGGCAACAGTTTCTCGAGTGGTAAATAACGGCCCAAAAGTAAGTGCAAAAACCAAAGAAAAAGTCAGTAAAGTGATGCTGCAACTTGGTTATACTCCTAATGCGAATGCGCGGGCATTGGTAACGCAAAAAAGCACAACCATTGGCGTGGTTATTCCTGATATAACTGATCCTTTCTTTGCTTCTTTAGCCAGCGGCGTAGAACAAGTTGCTCGGCAACATCATCGGCAATTGCTATTAAGTACTAGTGAGATTAATGCGGAGTCTGAAATTCAAGCAATTAATCTGCTCATTGAGCGCCGTTGCGATGTTATGGTTGTTCATAGCAAGGCGTTAAGCGACGCACAACTTATCGAGCTCACACAAAAGGTAAAAGGCTTAGTTGTTATTGATAGAATTGTTAAGGGTTTGGAAGAACGCTGTATTTGGTTAGATAACATCGAAGGCGGTAAAATAGCAGCACGTCACTTAATTACATTGTCTCATCAAAAACTTGCTTGTATTAGCAGTCACTACCCTATTGAAGATCCAGCCCTAAGACTTAAAGGCTTTAAAGACACTCTGTCAGAGCATGGACTCACGCTTAAAGAGCAACTGATTGATTATCAAGCACCCACTTTGCAAGGTGGAGAAATTGCCGCCCAAAACTTATTGACAAGTGGTCAACCATTCTCAGCGATATTTGTCTACAACGATGCAATGGCGATTGGTGCAATATCAACCTTAGAAGACAATGGTTATCATGTACCCAATGACATTTCAGTCATCGGCTTTGACGATGTGTTGTTGTCTCGCTATTCAAGGCCAAAGCTAACTACACTACACTACCCTATCGAAACCATGGCTAAGCAAGCAGCAAATTTGGCTTTATGCATGACAAAACCAGAAGAAAGTATGGCGACCGAAGTCACGTTTAAACATATTCCACGGCTGGTAAAGAGGGAGTCAACTAGTAAAAAATAAAGGATTTTATTTAGCCTCTCAACCTGAACACATTTAAAAACAATTAAAATCAATAGTATAAAGCTAAATCCACCCACTAACTTTCCAATACGGAAAGTTTTAACTTGCCAACTCGGAAAGTATAGATTATATTACTTTCCATTACGGAAAGTAACAGGGGTAATCATGAAAAATAAAGAACAAAACATATCGGCAGAAGAAGCTAAACTAGCTCTCGATAATTTAGCGAATATAGATAGTAGTACCAATAAACTTATCAGGCCTCCACTTTGGCTGACCGTCATTATGGCCTTTTTTTACGGAATGATGACTTTTTCTTGGGCATCTACCCGACATGAGAACCTTTGGATGCTCGGTTTAATTATTTCATCAATTTGCTTTCTGGCAAGTGTCGCCTTTTATCTCTACAGCAGTCATTTACTTGGCATAAAACCTAAGGTACTACCAAAGAGTAGAGCTGAATGTTTTTATCATTTATTGTCAGGCATTTTCTTCGGTGCAGTCATTATACTGACTCGCGCTTTAAGCGTGAATGGATTTGAATATAGCGCCTATATTGGCGGTCTACTCAATGCAATTGTACTTGCTTATTTATTGCATCATTACTCAACAGGTAATTACATCAAGGACAACGGTAACCATGAATAATGTTAGCTTTGATCCGCTCATTCATGCACAAAATCGTTTACAAATTTGTGCCATTTTAGCAGCAACAGCAGAAATAGAATTTAAAGTGTTACGAGAAAAGCTTGAGGTGAGTGACTCTGTACTCTCAAAACACTTGAAAGCACTCGAAGACGCCCAGTATCTGTGCGCACAAAAGCGTTCAAATATGGGTAGACAGCGAACTTGGCTCTCACTATCTAAAACAGGACGAGAAGCATATAACGGACATTTAGCAGCTCTACGAAACATAGTAGGCAGTGTTTAAAAAATAGATGAAAAGCGCTTGAACTTGATGTTTTTTTTACCGTGGGAGCCGGTTTAAACACCAATCAAGCGCTTTGAAAACTAAATATTCATTTCTTTTACGTGCTCGCTCACGACTAATTCGCCTGCAGTAAGCGCTTTTATTTGTTCAATTTCAACGCCTGGCGCGTGTTCTAGTAAATGAAATTTACCGTCAATGATTTCAATATACGCTAAATCAGTTAGTATTTTTTTGATGCAGCCTTTCCCCGTTAAAGGTAATGAACATTGTGATAATAGCTTTGACTCTCCGTGTTTAGAGGCATGTGTCATGGTCACAATAATATTATCTGCACCTGCAACTAAATCCATCGCGCCGCCCATGCCTTTAATTAATTTTCCAGGGATCATATAAGAAGCAATATTGCCATGTACATCAACTTCAAATGCGCCTAATACCGTTAAGTCGACGTGACCACCACGTATCATCGCAAATGATTCAGCACTAGAAAAAATTGATGCACCCTTGGCAACAGTGACCGTTTGTTTGCCCGCATTTATTAAGTCAGCATCTATTTCTTCTTCAGTAGGAAACTGTCCCATCCCAAGTAAGCCATTTTCTGATTGCAACATCACTTCCATATTCGACGGTACATAATTAGCCACTAATGTTGGAATGCCAATACCTAGATTAACGTAGAAACCATCTTGTAGTTCTTGTGCAACTCGCATTGCCATTTGTTCTCGCGTTAATGCCATGATCATTGTTCTCCTGAATGTCTAATGGTTCTTTGTTCTATGCGCTTTTCAAATGTTCCCTGTATCAAACGGTCAACGTAAATCCCTGGCGTATGAATTTGATCGGGATCTAATTCACCTGCTGGAACTATTTCTTCCGCTTCAACAACTGTTATCTTGCCAGCTGTTGCAGCCATCGGATTAAAATTTCGTGCTGTCTTACGATAAATAAGATTACCGTAAGTATCCGCTTTCCATGCTTTGACTATGGCAAAGTCACCTTTGATACTTTCCTCAAGAATATAATTTCTATCGTTAAAAGTTCTAACCTCTTTGCCTTCTCCAACAGGTGTCCCATAACCTGTCGCAGTATAGAAAGCAGGGATACCGGCACCAGCTGCTCGCATTTTCTCCGCTAATGTGCCTTGCGGAGTAAGCACAACTTCTAATTCACCACTTAACATTTGGCGTTCAAATTCCGCGTTTTCTCCAACGTATGAAGCGATAATTTTTTCAATTTGGCGATCTTTAAGTAACACCCCCAAGCCAAAGTCATCAACGCCACAATTATTAGAAACTACTGTTAGCCCCTTGGTGCCTTTACGTTTTATTTCTTGAATTAAGTTTTCTGGTATACCACAGAGGCCAAAGCCACCTGCGATAATTGTCATATTGTCTTCAAGACCGGCAAGTGCTTCTTGGTAACTTGCTACTACCTTATTAAATCCAGACATAATACCTCCTATTTCACTGTCCAACCGCCATCTAGCACTAGAGCTTGACCGGTCATGTTTCTAGCATTTTCACTCGCAAGAAATTGCACGGTTGCGGCAATCTCATCCATATCGATAAACGCTTTTTTTGGCATAGGTGCGAGCATAATTTTTTCAATGACTTCATCTTCACTGATGCCGTGTTCTTTCGCTTGGTCAGCTATTTGTTTTTCGACTAACGGCGTTTTGACATAAGCAGGACAAATAGTATTGATGGTAATATTGCAATCAGCAGTTTCTAGCGCGATAACCTTAGAAAAACCTATCAGCCCATGTTTAGCTGCAACGTATGCCGATTTAAACGGTGAAGCAACTAAGCCATGAATCGAACCTATATTGATAATACGGCCAAAACCTTGCTCGCGCATTTTAGGTAATATAGCTTTACAGGTTCTTGCTGGCCCAGTTAACAGTACATCAATGATTTTTTGCCAAGCCCCCATCGGGAAGTCCTCTAACCGCGAAACATGTTGTATACCAGCATTGTTAATTAAAATATCAACGGAAGTATTACTAAGCGCTTCAATTAAACGCTCAATATCATTTTCATGTGTTACGTCCAGTTTAAATGCTTGCGCCGCAAAGCCCTGTAATATTAATCTTTCCTTCGCCTGTTGCGCAGCTTGTTCGCTGACATCAGTGATAATAACGTTAGCCTGCTGTTTTGCTAGTAACTGGGCGATACTAAAGCCGATACCACTTGCAGCTCCAGTTATCAGTACGGTTTTATTTTTCATTACTCCTGCTCCAAAAAGTCGCTCAATGTTTTGGCTTTTTGTTGAACGGTAAATAAACCGTCTAAGTGTCCCCACATGCCCTTAATTTCTTCATACTGACTTTTATCACCTAACATTTCATGGGTTTTTTTCGCCATTTCGGGAAACAACAATAAATCATTACTTGCGGGTAAAAATAGTGACTTCGCTGTTACTTTCGCTAAACTTGCTGCTAAGTCATCATTATGACCAGCAACAAATAATTGGCTTGCGCGCACTAAGTACAAAATATGATTTGCATCCATAGTGTTTAATCGTGCTTTCGCAGCTCCATATAGCCAATCTACTACTGGAAAGGTCGCTTTAATATCATGGAGTGCATCGCCCATTATATTTTTATGGTTTGGATTCGAGGCATTAAAAATTGCAGGGTGCATTGCCTCTTGCGTGATTGTTGCAAGTGACTGCATTAAACCAGTATTTGGCCCTTCGCTTTGATAATAATCGCCATTATTCCAGTTAGGATCTTGTTTTATCGGGGCTGCCCACTTTTCCAAGCCTGCAACTAACCATGCATCCGACTGACCAATACCAATAACAGACACCATACGCTCAACCATATCAGGGTAAGCTACCGCCCACTCTAACGCTTGCATCGAGCCCATTGAAGCACCAACAACAGCATGTAGCTTTGTAATTCCCATACTTTCGATTAGCGCCTTTTGTACGTTAACAAAGTCGCGAATCGTTACTACAGGAAAGCTTAGGCCATAGGGCATGCCCGTATCTGGGTTGATACTTGCTGGCCCTGTTGTGATCACATTTTTATCAAAGGCACCAGCATTGACTAACGTATCTGAACTAATGACATAGTATTTGTTTGTATCAATTGCTTTTCCTGGGCCAATAATGCTATCCCAATAGCCAGGCATTGCATCTTGCTTACTGTATTTTCCTGCAGCATGTGAGTTACCCGTAAAGTAGTGCGTGATTAAAATGACATTCGATTTATCTTCATTCAACGTGCCGTAAGCTTCCCAGCCAACATTCACTTGTTTGATCAATTTGCCATTAAAAGTTTTGAAGTTATCTAAGGTGAACTTTTGTTTTTCTACGATAAGGTCGCTTGCCCAAAGGTTGCTAGCAAACACAAGTAAAAACATAAAAATAGTGCGTTGAAAATTCATCATAAGGTTCTCTTTTTATTAAAATAATATAAACAAACTAATGGCAAGTATTAAGCCTATCAGAGGGACGATACCTGTCATAGCAAACATCGACCAATATGCACTGGCATGCGTTTCTTTACAGATTGCTCTAATGGTTGTTACCACATAACCGTTATGTGGCAAGGTATCTAATGCTCCTGAACTTATTGCAACTACTCGGTGAAGCTCTTCTGGATTAACGCCTTGATCTAAATAATGTGGTGCTAATAAAGGTAAAGCAATTGCTTGCCCCCCTGATGCTGATCCTGTTAGACCTGCAATCACAGTTACTGCAACGGCAGCACCAATGAGTTCATTGCCCGGCACTTGAGTCATAATTTCAACGGCTAATTGAAAACCATCTGTTGATTTAGCAACTGCACCAAACCCAACAACCGCTGCCGTATTACCTATAGCGATAAGCGCACCATTAGTGCCTTCTGTAACCGCATTAGAAAGATGATGAAAATATTTATTATTGATCAGTAAAATACTGATCACACCACCGGCCAATGCAATAATTAATGCGTTATGACCGAAATCATGATGTAACGTAAACGATAAGCCAAGCACCACCAATAAAGGAATGACGCCTGTGATTGGGTGTGGATAGTCACGTTCAGGTATTTCAGGATCATCTTCTCGGTGTTCAAAAACTTCTCCATTTGCGACAGCTTTACCAATTAATCGGTTCAACCACCAATAACCAAAAAGTGCCATAAATGCAGCAACAACTAAGCTAACTTCCCAACCCGCATAAGGCGTAGTGCCTAAATACTTTATTGGGATCCAATTTTGAATTTCTGGTGAACCAGCAGATGTCATGGTAAAGGTAACCGAACCAAAGGCGAGTGTTGCTGGAATAAAACGTCGCGGCAGATTAGCATCTTTAAATAAACTTAACGCCATCGGATAAACCGAAAATGCAACTACGAATAAATTGACACCACCATAGGTTAAAATGGCACAAGCAGCTACTACAGCAAACACGGCTTTTTTCATGCCTAGCTTGTCTACGATATAGCGCGCTACACTGTCAGCAGCTCCCGTATCTTCCATAAATTTGCCAAACAGTGAACCAAGCAAAAACATGAAAAACCAAGCAGCAATAAAGCTGGTAAAACCAGACATATAGGTATTAACAAAATGTACATCACCCGTGAGCAACGTCATACCATTTGTGAGTGCAACAAATAATGCACACAACGGGGCGCTAATGAATAAATTCATCCCCCGCATGGTAAGAATCACGAGCAATACCAGCCCTCCTACCAAGCCAATCATACTTATCATAAGCCGTTCCTGCGTTCTATTAGAATTATTGTTTGACCAAAAACATATATCACTCAAAACACGCGGCATAGTTACGGTTGATGTTTTTACCAACAGTCAACACATAAATGACGCATTCATTATTAAACGCCAAGGCAGAAATAGGTATAGTACTTAAGTACCACATACAGATGGAAACGCTTCGACTACATTATTAATCGACTAAAACATAATCACTGCAAAAACGATAAACATAAACCTAAAGATAAAAAAGATAAGAAGAAATCCATCGGGGGAAGTATGAAATATACAAACGTAACTGTGAGCAACAAGGCTTCACGCTACACCAAGTCACTCTGTGCAATCGCAATTAGCTCAGCGTTATTTTCAGGCAATATTATTGCTGCTGAACAAGATGAGAGTGCGAAAAAACAAGGGTTAGAACGCATTGAAGTAACCGCGCGTAAAACTACAGAAAGTCTGCAAGAAGTACCTATCGCCGTTACATCAGTTGGCGCTGCTGAATTAGCAGAAAATGGTATTGCGAATATTACTGAAATAGAACGTTTTTCACCAAATACCACCTTACAAGCGAGTCGAGGTACAAATTCAACCCTTACCGCTTTTATTCGTGGTATTGGTCAACAAGATCCTCTTTGGGGCTATGAACCTGGCGTTGGTATTTACATCGACGACGTTTACATGGCTCGACCGCAAGGAGCTGTACTTGATCTACTTGATGTTGAACGCATTGAGGTTTTACGCGGGCCACAAGGCACACTTTACGGTAAAAACACCACAGGTGGTGCAATTAAATATGTCACAAAACCTATGTCGGGTGACACTGAGTTTAACATCGAAGCAACAGTTGGTAGTTATAACCAACGTGATTTAAAAATTACCGGCCAAATTCCCTTAATTGATGAAAAACTTTATCTTGGCTTTGGCCACGGCACATTAAACCGAGACGGCTTTGGTGAATTTTTGGTAGCACCTGCTGGTGAAGATACTGAAAACTACAACAAAGATCTAACGGCATCACGATTAACACTTGAATACCATGCAAGTGACGACCTCTTTATGCGTTTAGCCTGGGATAAAACCGATGACGATTCTAACTCAAAAGGTGGGTACCGTTTATTACCGAGTTTATTAGCCCCCGATGCGCCAATTCCTGACAGTAAATACGATTCATACACAAGTTTACCTACCTGGAATAAAGTTGAACTTGAAGGCATAAGCTTAACCATTGACTGGCAAGCAACAGACAACCTTTCATTAAAATACGTTGGTGCAAAACGTGAAAGTTACTCTCCAACCAACATTGACTTTGATAACACCGGCCTACAAATTTTTGATGTACCAGCCGTATATGATGACGAAAATTCAAGTCATGAAATTCAAGCTAATTATCGCGGTAACGGTTTTAATATTGTGGGTGGCTTGTACCAATACTCGGGTGAATCTTGTGGTAAGTATGACGCCATCATCTTTTTAAGCTTAACCGCTGAGAAATCAGGTTGTAATGAAAGCGATTCTGTTGCTGCCTATTTACAAAGTAATATTGATTTAACCGATAAATTGTCTTTAACTTTAGGCGCACGTTATACCAAAGAAGAACGTAAAGCTGATGTATATTCAGATACTTATGCAAGTATTGTCTACCCTTATGACAATTGGGTTGATGGTTATACACAAGACCCTAATTTACCGCAAACACAAGTGCTTGGTAAAGATAGTAATGGCGACGGTATATTAGATACCATGAAATCTGATGAGTGGTCACGTTTTACACCGCGGGTAGGTATAGAATATCAGGCTGACAGAGATACCATGTATTTTGCTAGTTACTCACAAGGCTTTAAATCAGGTACCTTTAACCCTCGTGCTGGTGCTAATGAAAACGCAGCCGATCCAGAAATTGTTGATTCTTTCGAAATTGGTATGAAAAAAGATTGGACGGATAACCTAAGAACCAACATCACCGCCTTTGCAACTAAACATAAAGACAGACAATATATTGTTGTTCTACCGCAAGAAAACCCAACAGATTTAGGTCAAAACTTAGCAAATGCGGCAAGCTCTGATGTACAGGGTATTGAAGCAGAAGTGACATGGTTGGCCAGTGAGAACTTAACGATAAACATGGCTTACGGGCACATTTCAGCCGATATAGAACAAGATGAAAATATTAATGTTCCGTTAGTAGGTTTATCAAATACCCCTGATAATACCTTTAATGTTTCTGCAAACTACTTATTAGAAACAGACATGGGTATTTTTATGTTTAACGCCGGTTATTACTATCGTGATGAATACATCATTTTTGAAGATGATGATTCATTGAATCAAGAAGGTTTTGGCCAAGTTAATGCGAGCATTGCTTGGGAAAGCAATGACGGCAACTGGTACGGTGGTTTACACGCGAAAAATATTACCGATGAAGAATACATGGTAGGCGGTTATAACTTTACTAGCCGTAATCCTGACGGCTCATATGGTCCTGGTTTTGGTGGAGACACCACACTAATTGGTTACTATGGTGATCCGCGTACTATTCACTTAACTGTAGGTTATCGCTTTTAATTTAGCGTAGACTAGCGCGTGTTGAACAACGTTTACCCCAAAAAGATTAACACGCGCTAAACTGAAGGGGGCACTAGCGCCCTCTTCTTCATTCTGTTTTAATAGTCTTACAAAGGTTTATTATGAGTGAAGATGTTGTGAAATTAGCGGTTGCCGATGATCACCCATTATTTAGAACTGCGTTAATTCAAGCGGCAAGTAAATTACTACCAACAAGCGAAATAATCGAAGCTGATTGTTACGATAGTCTTATCCAAGTAATTCAACAACACCCTGATATTGAACTTATTTTCCTTGATTTGAACATGCCCGGTAATGAAGGTTTTACTGGCTTAACGTCAATCAAAAATGCCTATCAAGACATTCAAGTGGTTATGGTATCTGCAAACGAAGACCCTAGTGTCATTAGTAAAGCGATTGACTTGGGCGCAAGTGGTTATATCCCTAAATCAGCCTCTTTAGATCAAATTGCCGCCGCAATTGAAGAAGTACTCGACGGTGAAACATGGCTACCAGTTGGTATTGATTTAACCAATATCGAACCGACTCCGGCAAAAGCACTTGCTGATAAGTTACATAAATTAACCCCTGCACAATATCGGGTTTTGCAAATGATCGCAGACGGGTTACTTAATAAACAAATCGCCTATGAAATGAATATTCAAGAACCAACAGTAAAAAATCATGTTTCGGCTATTTTACAAAAGCTGCAAGTAAATAACCGCACACAGGCCAGTATGCTGTTTCAAAACCTGAAACAAATGACTGCAAATTAAGGGCTGTTATTGTACGTTTAAAAAAGCATTAAGTACTTACCATCAACGATTTTATCGTGCGTTTTAATGCCGCAGGTTTTACCGGCTTATTAATAAAAATAAAATTATTCTCAACGACTTGCTCATAAAGCTCTTCGGAATGATCAGCAGAATTGATAATGATAGGGATCTGGCACTGTAAAGTATTACGAATATGATTTACGGCATCAACACCCGTTTTACCATGATCTAAATGATAATCAGCCAAAATCATCTCTGGTAACTGCTGCTGACATTTCACTAAAGCCGTTTGCGCGTCATGTGCAACACTCACCTGACACCCCCACTCTAATAGTCGTTGTTCCATCGCAGCTAAAACTGCAGCATCGTTATCAATCACTAAAACGTGTAAGCCCGCTAAATCTCGTCTATTTCGATTAATAACAGGCAATGCATCAGTATCAGCTGTTTGCGACATTTTGATCACTGGCAATGATAAAGTAAAACAGCTTCCGCTATTTAACGACGAAGTTAAGGTTAACGGAATACCTAAAATTTTACAGATTCGCGAAGTAATCGCGAGCCCTAAGCCTAAACCTACATGGTGTTTATTACCTTGAGCCCCTTCAATTTGCTCAAAATCATTAAAAATACGTTGTTGATCTTCTTGTTTAATACCGACTCCCGTATCAACCACTTCAATGATCAACTTTTGTTGCAGTTGATAGGCATTTAATGAAATTGTGCCACGATCAGTATAGCGTAGCGCATTGGCTAATAAGTTTTGTAACACGCGTCTTAATAACGCTTTATCAGAACGGGTTGCGCAATTTTCAATGCGTTGTTCTAGGGTTAATTGCTTATTTTGGGCAAGATAAGCAAACTCTTCAGCGATCGGTCGTATAAAGCTTTCAATATTGAAATCTTCTAAATAAGGCGTTGTGCTACCGGCATCTAATTTTGTCAGCTCTAATATCGAACTGAGTAACTGTTCGGCATTGGTTAACGAATAATGGATATTGTCACTTAATTCTGTAATTTCAGCTTTATCGCCGTTTTGCTCTCGTGCTTTTTCAGCAAGAATTGAAGAAAATAAACTGGCCGCATTAAACGGCTGCAACAAATCATGACTTAATGCCGCAAAGTAACGTGTTTTATTAATATTAGCTTGCTCTGCTTCTTGCTTCGCCGCTTGTAAATGTAAGTTTAATTGCTGTAAATCGTGCGTACGTTGTTCAACGCGAGACTCTAAGTGAACATTCACTTCTTCTAACGCTTTTTGTGTGTTAACAAACTCGGTAATATCAGCATACGTTGTAACAAAGCCACCTCCAGGCAATGGATTACCAGACATTTCATATACCTTGCCATTTTTCTGTACCCGCTGAAACCGGTAGGAAATTCCTTTTCTAAGATAGCCAATACGTTTAGCAATCTCTTCATCATTGTTATCTTTATTAAATAAGCCTCTGTTAGCATTAAATTGTAAAACTTCTTCAACCGGCCTACCGACAAAAATCTCTTTTTCAGGATAATCAAACATTTCGATGTATCGGCGATTCCATGCAACAACACGCAATTCTTTGTCTACCACAGAAATCCCTTGTTCAACATTTTGTATTGTCGCTTGAAGTAACGAACGATTAAAACGTAACAACTCGCTCGCTTCATCAACAATATCGACCACATCATTTAATAATGCGCTACGTCTACGTTTAGCTGAATCAAACAAAAGCTTCGCGGAAGCTCCGCCAATAACGCCAGCTAATTCTTGTTCTGCTTTTTGCTCTAAAGCAACTGGCGCTACATGCTCCCAGTTAAACACCTGTTGTTGAAAGTAATCACCTATAAGCTGATCAGCTACCGTTGGACCAAAAAAACGGGCCACTAAACTATGCAAGTCACGAATGGTTAATGCAGATGATATTTGATTAAAATCTCGTTGAGAGTCATCTGGGTGAATAAACTTTACTGCATGCAATTGCTCAGTAATTTCTGGTGTTGCAGTCAAAGAGTAATATACAAACACCAAAAAGCTTGCCACGAGACTAATAAACACTCCGTGAGAAATAAACTCGAGCTCTAAGCCAAACATCATCGTGGGACGGAGCCAGGCGATACCTAAAAAACCTTCCTGTAATAGTGCATCAATATTAATCACACTCTGATGAAGCGAAGGTAACAACAAGGTGTAGGCCCAAAAGAGTGTACCAACAATAATACTGCGGTAAGCCGCTTTTTGGTTTGCTTTACGCCATACTAGCCCGAGTAATAATGCAGGAGAAAACTGCGCAACTAGCGACATAGACATTAAGCCAGTAACCGCTAACAGTTCAGAATTAGAGGTAACCTGATAATAGGCATAAGCCGCTAAAAGTATAATGACAATGGCGATACGGCGGATCAACAACAATTTATCAGGGCTTAATTTTTGTAGTTGTCCAGCATGTGCTTCACGATTTAGCAATTTAGGCGTGATCAAGTCATTAGAAATCATAATGCTTAATACGATGGTTGCAACAATTACCATACTAGTCGCTGCTGAAAAGCCCCCTAAAAATGACACTAATGTCATTAATTGACTTCCTGCTAATATCGGCAATTGCAGCATAAAACTGTCAGAACCAACACTCACACCGTCAAATAAAATTAAGCCGGCATAAGCAATAGGCAGTGCAAAAATATTAATTAAAATCATATAGAAAGGAAATAACCAGCGTGCTGTTTTCAGTTCCTTTTCTTCATCTAACTCAATGAATGTCATGTGGAATTGACGTGGTAAACAAAACATCATCAGCACACCAAGCAATGTTTGCATAACATAAACATAACTGGGTGGTGAACTAATGTTTTGTACCGCATGATGAACACTTGCTTGCTTAAACAGCTCTGTGATGCCATCAAACATATAAAAACACACGAAAAAGCCAATCGCTAAAAACGTAAATAGCTTAACAATTGATTCGAATGCTATCGCTAATAAAAGTCCAGGGTTATGTTCAGAGGGGCGAATACGTCTAGTTCCGAACAATATGGCAAACACAGCTAACGTAACGGTAAATAAAAGTGTGACATCGACCGGCGATTGCTCATTGGGGTAATTAATCACTTCATTAAAGCTACTTGTGATCGCCCGAAGCTGCAAAGCAATATAGGGAATAATAGCAAATACGGCGGTTACGGTTATTAGCCCTGCTAATTTTGAAGACTTACCATAACGAGATGAAATAAAATCAGCTAACGAGGTTAACGACTGTTCACGACAAATACGCGCAACTTTTAGCACTAATGGCCAGGCAAAAATAAACACTAAAATAGCGCCAGTATAGGTTGGCGTAAACCACCAACCCGTGGTTGCCGATTGCCCTGTTACGCCATAAAACGCCCAAGAGGTACAATAAACACCCAAGCCTAGGCTATAAACTACCGGTTTAACCTTTTTTGAAATTGTGTATTTATCACCAACAAAGGCAATGGTAAACAGTAAAATTAGGTAGAAAAAGCTTAATAAAACTAAGACAGAAATCGGCAGCATAACAGACAATTTTTTATTATTGTTTTAGCCATACTAATCTATCTATCTAAAATTGCGAATAGTGCTTAAGTACTGTGATGCCTTCTCGTATAATAAAGTCTCCATTTTTATACTGAATAATATGATCAAGTATATTTAATTAGCACTATTTTCTATGCAGTACAGCAACGAGTAACGCGGGTAAAAAAGTTAGGCTTAAAAAGGTAGAAACAAAAATACCGCTTAACACAATAACCCCTACCCCACGGTATAATTCTGTACCTTCGCCTGGAATAAGCACTAATGGCGCTAGCCCAAAAAGTGTGGTTGCTGTTGACATAAGAATCGGTTTTAAGCGTTTTTCTACCGATTGAATCACTGCTTCTCTAACCGCCATGCCTTGCTCAAGAACAAAACGGCGCGTTTGATCCACAATTAATATCGGGTTATTGACCACCGTGCCCAATAAAATTAGAAAACCAAGCATGGTGATCATATCAAAAGGAAGGTGTATTAAACCAAGGCCAACAACGCCTAACGCTTTATTTAATCCATTAATAAGCACTAGCCCCAACAAGCCACCAGCCATACCAAGCGGTACTGTAGCAAGAATAAATAACGGGTAACGCCAATGAGTAAAGATTGCCACTAACAATAAATAACACAAGACAAGCGCGATAATAAAGTTGCTACTTAAAGATGCCTGCGTTGCTTCGAGCTGATCGGCTGCGCCACTAATACTGACATTAATCCCTTGTGCAATGGCACCTTGCTGCCATAGTGCTGGCAATAACTCTTGTCGCACTTTTTGCTCAGCGATTTCTAAAGCCACATTACGTGGTGGAATGATATAAACCGTTACTGTTCGTTTACCATCAACACGACGTAAAGAGTTACTGTTTTGGCTTTCTTTTAAATCAGCCAAGGCTTTTAAGGGCAGAACTTCACCATCAGGGGCAATAATTGGTGTATTAGCTAACTGCGTAAGGCTTTGCTGGTTACCTTCGCCACTGAAGAGAAAAATATCGACTTTATCATCTTCTAAAATAAATTCATCTACATAGGCACCATCACTCATTGCGGCAATAGCATAACCAAAATCGTTATTGTTAATCCCTAACTCTGAAAGCCTTTGCCACCTTGGGCTAATTTCAATTAATGGTTGATCTAAGGTTAACGAACTTGGATCTGAATTGATCTGTGGGTTATCAAACACAACACTTGCTTGTTGATAAACAGCATCTGCGGCTTGATATAATTCATTAATATCACTACCCGCTATATCAACAGCAACAGCCCTTGTACCTCCATCATTACTTGAAATAATAGATCCTCGTGATGAGAAGGCACGCATATCGGGATAACTTTTAAATTTATCAGTGATCGCTGTCATCATTTGATCAATATACGTTGCATCTTTCGGCGCACTTAGTAGCCAAATTCGCCCAACAGACACTGACATTGAGTAGTATTCAAGAGGAGGCATTTCAGACTGACCCGCTGAAAATTTTTCTTCGTGCGCATCTAACACAAAAGGATCTAAATACGCTCTGATCTCTTCCCCTATTACCATCATTTCCGATAAATTATAGCTTGGTGGGGCGATCATTGACGAAAACGCTTTGGGTTCTTCACCTTCTGGTAAATATTCTGCTGCCGGCATCAATAAAAATGCACTTGTTAGAATCACAACGATAAATGCCGCAGAAGTAATGCGTGCATGTTTTTTGGTTTGGGTAAAACGATTCGCTAACAGTAACCATTTCTTTGACAGTGCTAATTGTTTTCCATGTTGTAAGTCTTTTTTCTTACTTAAAGTGGCAAGTGCAACAGGCACCACAAAAATAGCCACAAACATTGAAGCAATAATAGCGCCTGAAATTGCAATGGCGATATCAGAATATAACTGTCCTGCTTCTTGCTCGACAAATAAAATAGGCGCAAATACTAATACTGTTGTCGCTGTAGAAGCTAAAACCGCAGGCCAAACCTCAGTCACACCATTAATTGCAGCTTGTACTTTACTGACACCTTGACGCTTTGCTTGCATGATAGACTCAAGCACTACAATGGTATTATCCACCGTCATGCCGATGGCAAAAGCAACCCCCGCCAACGAAATAACGTTAATGGTTCGACCAAATAACATTAATGCTAAAAAGGCTGCGATGGTACAAATAGGTATCCCCATCACACCAACTAATGTTGCCTTGCCAGAGCGTAAAAATAAATACATCACAAGAGTTGCTAACAGTGCGCCAAGCGCTAAATTGATCCACACATTTTCTAACGAGCTTTTTACATAACGAACGTCATCACTCATTAAGGTTAATTCAAGGCCATTTTGCGCTAATAACTGTTGGTTAATTTCTTCCACAATAGGTAGCATGGCTTCTTTAATCGCAAGTACATTTGAGCCACTTTCACGTCTTACAGACAACCTGAGTGTTCGTTCGCCATCTTTATAAGAAACACTTCGCGTTTCAAAATGATCTAAGTTAACTATCGCTACATCTTTTAAACGAATATCAGTGCTATTTTTTCTGGCAACAACTAACTCTTCTAATTCGCTCAATTGTTCAAAACGACCAATAACGCGCAATAAGTAACGACTCTTACCACTTTCTATATCACCCGCAGAGGTATCTTTATTACGTGTTCGAATCGCGGTTCTTAACTCAGGTAAACTAACCCCTCGTTGTGCTAACCGAGCAGCATCAACTTTAATTTGAATTTGACGCTGAGCGCCACCGCTTACGCGAACTTCAGAAACGCCTGCTACGCTTTCCATACGAGGCCGAACAAAATCTTCGGCATAATCTCTGAGCATATCAACATCAAGATCAAACGGATTACCTGCAACCGGTTTGAGGGTAAAATACATAAACGCATTACCCGAAAATGAGCTCGAATAAAGCCTAGGTTGGTCAACGTTCTCAGGATAAGCGGGCACTTGACTTAACGCGTTATTCACCCGAATAAGTGCATCATTTGCGTCAACACCAAAGGGAAACTCTAATTCAATATTCGCTTCACCCATATCAGCGAACGATACCATTCGCTTGAGGTTTGATAAACCGCGTAAATATCGTTCCTGCTCGATTAGGATCTCTTTTTCAACATCTTGTGGTGTTGCGCCCGGCCAGCCCGTTTGTACAGAAATGGTTCTAACTTCTAAATCAGGGATCATTTGTACCGGGATATTAAGTGCGCCTACAACACCTAAAATGCTACAAATTAGTACAACAACGGCAACTAATACGCCTTGGTTAACGGCTTGTTTAATCATGGCTACTCACCCTTTACCGTTACTTTGCTACCCGCTTTTAAAATGGCTACTCCCGTTGTAACGACTCGTTGGTGCTCATTTATCCCTACAACAGCCACTTTGCTTCCTTCGCTTTTCGTGACCTTTACTTTGACATTTGTTGCTCTGCCATTATCAACAATAAACACTGAGCGACCACCATCAGGGTGAGTTTTGATTGATGATTTAGGCAACCAAACTAGCTGTTTATTTGTAGCATCACCCGAAAAGGCAATATTCACTTTCGCTGACATACCAGACACTAAATTATGCCCTTGAGGTAGGTCTACCCACGCGGTCACTGCTCGGCTTTGTTCATTTGCAACAGGTACTATTTGGCTCAACGTTGCTGTAATGGGCTTAGCACCAATGATGTCAGGAATAATGGTAACGTTATGAGTTTTGGGGTTAGTTAATTGAAATAAGTATTCTTGCGGAATTGCAAGTTTTACCCGAAGCTGTTGTTGCTCAACGAGTGTATACACAACCGTTTGTTGAGTAACCCATTCACCAATATCAATATGGCGTGCTGAAACAACACCTGCAAAAGGTGCACGTAATACATGTCGCTTTAATGTTTCTTTATATTGTTCAACACTTGCTTTAGCACGTAAAACCTGTGCTTCGGCTATAGATAATTGAGAGCGACGTTCCCCTATCGTTGTTTGTGCAACCACCTTTTTACTTGAAAGCTCTTCAACTTCTTGCAATAGACGATTAGCTTCTGACTGCTCCGCTTGTGCTGATTGATAGTCGGCCATTGCTTGCTGTAATTCAAGTTCAGCGAGTTGACTATCAAGCTGCATGAGTTGTTGGCCTTTAGAAACAACATCACCTGCTTCTACAAAAATGTTAGCGATTACCCCCGCTTGTAAAGGGGCTAAACTTGCATGTTGCTTAGATTCGATACTGCCAGAAAGCGTTAATGTTTCATTTACGCTGGCAACCTCACCGTTAGTAACCTCAACATTAATTGCAGATTCTGCATGTGCCGTTAACGTAAATACAGCAAAAACAAGTGATATCAGTAACCTTTCCATAAAACCTCAACCATTAGGTGTAATAATAACTATTTGCATTAGGGTATACGAAATTTACATGCTATTCATTACATTAACGCTAAAAAGCTTAATATTTAAGAGGAAAGTATACATATTTGGTCAATTGATAAAGTTACGCCATTACACCAAGCTTTTGTAAAACCTCATCTATTTCAATCGTGGAAAACTTCGCATTACGCCACTTAGGTTTTTTACTTGAATCCATGTATGAAATCGTCAGCTTTCTATCTTTAAATGAATTACCCAAGTTGTGTTCTCGAAACATAAGGTGTGTAGCGATATCTTTAAGGTTTTCAACAAATGAATGAATTTCGAACGGATCGGTTAACATGACTTGTTCGCCGTCAACGTGATATGTCGTTGTTCTGATCAAACCATATTTAGGTGAGCTATATTGAAAAGCAGCGTTTACTTCGCCAAAGTGTGCGAAATTGGGTAAGTAAAGCCTAACCGCAGTTACCTTACCTTCATGAACATCAAGATGTAATTGGCTATCACCATCTCGTGTATGTGCGGTGATTTGTGAATGCTGATTGTCAACATACCATTGACCGATGAATTCTTCACCTGATACCGTTGTAAAGAAAAAGAATAACCCAAGAAATAATAAAAAATGCATTGCTTATAGCCTCTTCTAACCTTTAACTACTATTACCAAAAGGCAATTGAATAGCAAGTGTCAAACCCCAGACAAGCAAAATGAAACGCTAGAAAATATGTTTCTTTGATTTAACAATATACAAATATCAAAATTTGTCTAAACTTTACATGTTGTTACTGAATTTGAAGCAAAAGGATATAAATGTGGAACACACATATAACCTGTTAAGTTTAACGTCACATATTTTTTCGATTAAATGGCAAAATGAAGACTGTACTATCATTAGCAATGCTTCAGATAATACCCGGCAAATTCTATTAACAGGCAGCGAGCTACCTGATGACATTACAACGCTCATCGTCGATCAACAAATAATAAAACAACGGCAACAACTCATTCAAAAGAATAAAGCAAATGTGATCCACATCCCTGTTTATGGCGTCAAATATCTTAACCAACCCACAACATTTCTGCGTGAAGAAATCATTATTCAACCAAGTGACCACGCCATTTCATTTTTTACCGATGTTACAGAATTAGTAAAACAACGCGAAATCACTAAAAAGTCACAACAGCGATTAGCACTTGTATTAGAAGGTACAAGGCTTGGTATGTGGGACTGGAACCCACAAACCAATGAGGTAACGTTTGATGATAGATGGGCTGAAATGCTAGGGTTGAAACTCGCTGATTTAACTCAAACGTTGGCTGATTGGCAAGATAGAGTTCATCCAGAAGATATTGAAGACTGCTTTGCAGACATAACCGCACATATAGATGGAAAAACATCCTTTTATGAAAACCTTCATCGTATGCGTCATTCAGATGGTGAATGGCGCTATATTCTTGATAGAGGTAAAGTAGTTGAAAAAGACGACCATGGCAAACCAATACGTTTTACTGGCACACATACTGACGTTACCGCACTAAAAATGGCTGAGTTACAAGCTAAAAGTGCGCTTTCGGCAAGAAGCCGCTTTTTTGCAAATATGTCTCATGAATTAAGAACGCCACTTCATGGTATATTAAACCTTGCCGAGTTTGGCTTGGCAGAGACCCATTGCGATGAAAAAGATCAAGCCCTAAAAAGTATTTTAAGTTCTACAAATATACTGGCAAATATTGTGAATGATGTACTCGACTTTTCTAAAATAGAAGCAGGAAAGTTAGAAATAGAGCACATTGAATTTGAGTTAGCCAATGTGATCACATCAGTAATAAAGCCGCTTAGCCAAATTGCACAAAGTAAAGGTGTTAACCTTGTATCCCACATCGATGACCAAGTAGCAAAGGTACTGAAAGGCGATCCTGTACGTGTTATCCAAATTTTAAATAACCTTTGTGCTAACGCTTTAAAATTCACCGACAAAGGTAGCGTACAACTAAGTGTGAATGTGCTTGAAACAACTGACACCTGTCAACACATTCAATTTGAAGTCATTGATACCGGTATAGGTATAGACACTAAGATACAACCAAACTTATTTAAAGCATTTCACCAAGCTGATGCATCAACCTCACGAAAATATGGCGGCACAGGGTTAGGGCTTTCCATTTGTGTAAAATTAAGTGAAATGATGGCCGGTAAATTAGACTTCATAAGTGAAAAAGGACAAGGCACCACCTTTACCTACCAGCAAAAATTTACGGTTAGTGGTCTGTCTGAAATAGCCAAAACTCACCATGAAACGGTAAATTTACAACAAGCCAATATACTGATTGCAGAAGACAATCGTGTAAACCAAACTATCGTAACAAAAATGTTATCTGCGCATAATGTAAATGCCACCGTAGTAGAAAACGGCCAAGAATGTATAGATTATTGTCGAGAAAATATTGTTGACCTCATTTTTATGGACATTCAAATGCCAGTGATGGATGGCATTGAAGCAACCAAACTTTTACGCTCAAGCAAAGCTAGCTCGCATATTCCTATCATCGCAATGACAGCAAATACAATGAAAGAAGACATTGAGCAATACCTTGCTATTGGCATGAACGGTTATATCACCAAACCTTTTAATCGCGCAAAGTTAAATAGCTTATTAACAATTTACGCTCCACAACATGAACACCCAGGTATTAATAATTTGGCGGTTAGAATTAGCGACCCAACCATTAACAACGAAGAAAAATTACAAACGATATGCCAAGCACTTAAGCAATTAATTCCCCAAGCAAATCGCATAAGTTTATGGATATTTAACCAAGAATACACCCAGATACAATGCCTTCAGTGTTTAGATCATAACAACGAATATAGTAATGGTTTAGTATTAAAAGCGGCTGATTTTCCACGTTATTTTAAGTATATTCTAAAAAATGAGGTATTAGACGCCTCACATGCAAGAGAGAACCCAGTAACGAAATGCTTCAATGAAAGTTACTTTGAACCCTTTAAGATATTTTCATTGCTCGATTACATTTTCTCAATTGACGAAAAACCATTAGGGGTAATTTGTTGTGAAAATGTAGGCAGCCAAGTGAACTGGACCGAAAGTGATAAAAGCGCATTGATAACTGTAGCGAATATTACGACGCTGTTTTTTTCTAGAGATATAATCGGTTGATAGGAACACTTTCAAAAACAAATTGTTCAAGCTGAACCCAAAAGAATGTAAAAATTTACTTAAGCTCATTAATTATTAGCATTAATTTTTAAAAAATAATAAATGGGCCATTGGTGGGTAGAGCCATGGTAATCAAAACTTTCTTTCAAGTGTGTTATATCCACGCCTTCACTATAAACAGGCGCTTTATTACTACCTGGTACCTTATCTTCATGGTCAAAATAAGTAACACTTTCATCAGCACAACGCCCAAAATTCTGCGTGCCATAATTCCAGAATATTCCGCCATAAACAGAAACTGGCGCTAAATAAACGCTTTTTACCTTCATATGTTCATTAGCAGCTTTAAGCCCTTCACAAAGCCCTAAATTAATAAAACCGCCACAACTGTGACCAATGACTTTAACCGATGTTAACTGATCAAATTGTGTTAACTTTTCAGCTATTTTAGTACCAATTCGTCGACCATTTACCGAACATGTTAATGCATTATCAGCATAGTGCTCCCAATCTATATTGATCACAAATTCATGCTCATCGTGTTGTTTTAAGAGCGACTCAAGTTGTTTCGCCCAACCTCTGTTAGAATCTTTCAATCCATGGCTAATCACCGTAATTGAACGGGTTTGATGCGACGAGTTTGAGATCTCAGGCAAGGGTATATTATAGTGAGTAAAAGGCCAGAATATATAAACTAACAATACCAGCGTTACTAAGACAAAACTTAATATAGGCAAGTAGAATGCAAAAAACATAGCCCAAAAGAACCAAGAATTTTTATGATACTGATAAAATGCTAGCAACCGCTTTTTCATGCGTTAATTGATCTCAATAAACTTATAACTTGCTTGTTTCGTGCAAACAAACGTACCAACATACTCATGTAAATCAAAGCTAATCGATGTCAACGATTGTGCTAACAATATTTTATCGCTATCAAGTGAAAATAATGTTGATAATGGTTGTCCAGTAGCTTTCATCAACGCTTCTTTTAAAGTCCATTGGCGATAAAACGCTACAGAATCATTTAAGTTTAACCGAAAATTTTCTTGTTCTTTAACACTCAAACAGGTTTTTGCCAAACTTTCTAAATCTCTTTTTTTGGTTTTATTTTCAATATCAACGCCAAAAATAAAAGGCTTTTCTGATAGCTGAAAAGCAACTGAAATTGCCTTTCCTGAATGACTTAATGATACTCGGCAAACAAGGTTCGAATTGAATAATGCGTGCAAACACTGCTCTTGATGATTAAAAACAACCTCAATATCTTCACTTGCATAATTAAAACAAAGACCAACATATTTTTTGATTAATGCACGACTTTGAAGAAAAGTTAACTTCGATTTTACTGATCGTTTTAATAAAAATTGCTCACGCTCAGAATTAAACAAGCTGAACTCGAATGATGAAGGTACAGCGTAATTTCTGGTGTTAATGATTAAAAAATCCAATGCTAACATTTGTGTTTTATTGAACAAAAATAGACAGCCTTCAGTTTTAAAGTTTTACTAAAGTGCCCTTTAATGTTACTCCTGCTAAAATGGCGCCTGCGCCACACTCAAAGTGTGTTTCGCTGACAAACTCACGCTTTTTATAATATGACTCAATACCAACAACGGCATTCATTCCCTCTTTTAATGCTCGTGCTTGCAATGCCTTTAATGCCGATAGCATTACCCATTCGCATGCTTCTTTATCTGATTTCATAAAAGCATTGGTTTTTTTATTAGTCATCACTTCACCATACGTTTTTTGAGAATCGCCAAAGCTTTGCTTACCAAAGTATAGTTTTACATCACTATTTAAAGCGTCTTTAGCTTTAGTACTTTCTAACAACTTCTCTATTGAATATGAATCAATTCTGTCTGCAGCTTTGGCTTGAAAAATAACTAACACAGTAAACAAGCTAGCTAATAAAAACGTTAATTTCATGGGGGGCTCCTTCAATCCTTTAATAATACATATAGATGTCGTTATAAACATTCAGTAAAAATAGCGATAATGAATAATTAACTATAAGCCATTGTTATTTCTATATTAATATTTCATTGCAAAGCAGTTACATGTGTTCAACTATAACTGGCTAGTTCAGATATAAAAGTATAAGTCGACGTTGAAATAACAGCCATCATAATTAATTTTTTTAAAAATATAAATCAATAACTTATATAAATTACATCCGTAAAAAATATCGTTATAATAACTGTTTTTTAACACTATGAAATATTCAGAAGGAAATTCATGAAATATATCTTACTTTCCATCCTAATTACACTCACACTCGCTGGCTGTAAAACTTCTCAAGTAATTTATAACACACAAGCAAGTGTTCCAGTTAATATCAGTAATGAAACAATGAAAAAGTCGATTATTGATGCTTTATTATATAAGCGGTGGCGGGTGCTGAAAACCAACGATAACAACATTATTGCTGGCATTGATGTTCGCGATCATTATGCAGAAATTAAAATCACCTATAACAACAGTGACTATTCTATCGATTATCAAAACAGCGACAACTTAGATTACTCTTCATCTAAAAACAAAATTCACCGTAATTACAATAAATGGATTAAGCTACTTGCTGCCGAAATAGAAAGAAATGCCTTATTGGCTAACCGCTAATTTCGAAGGCACTTATTTGAAGTGCCTTTACTTTAATGTCGCTCATCTATAAACCTTTTTAACGTATAATCCAAGCCATACCTAACCCTATTGAAATGTTGTCTTTTCTTTCAACTAAGGGGCTATCTTCACTTTTCATTCCTTGAAGGTTACGGTACATCATAAAACCAGCCAACCATAAACTGCCCTTGCGATAAACAACACCTGAAGAAATACTTGAATGTAAATAACCCCCATGCGAGGTATAGGCTTCACGAATGTTAGATTGATATTTTTTATCGACACCATAATACAACTGATGAAAGTCATCTGTAGCGAAATTTACCGTTAAACGATTTTGCCAAGTAAGGTTTGCGTTGAATTGATTTGCTATCAGTGATTGCGATAAATAAGAAGCACCGTATTGCCAACCTGCATTATCGAGGTAACTAAAATCTGTCATCACCACTTTTCGACTAAAAACTTCAAAATATGATTTTTCTGAAGAATATTGTTGTCCTGAAAGGTAATACTTAAGGGCGGGACCCGCTTGAAATGTCCAGTCGATATCTGGCATGCCCTTTCTAAGGTCAACCTCAGCGCTTTTTACAGGAATATTTGCTGAAAATGAAAAGTCGAGAGTGATATTTTCCAACTGCCACAAGTGACCTAATAACCCATCTCGATTAACCTTGATATGCTCATTTTGATAATAAAAATAAGGTAAAGGTACAAGGTAATTTTTTCGTGAATTAGCACCAGTATATTGAGACGTGGACAACGCAAAAACGCCTGCACCATACTCAAATATGGGTTTATTCCTTGGCGCTGAATAACTCTTATTGCTTACAAAACTTAATAGTATCAATAAAATAAAACACCTTAAGGAACTCATCACTTACTCACGACCACTTTTTAAAAATAAGCGAAGTGTTTATGCCACCAAAAGCAAAATTATTACTCATGACGTATTGAGTATCAATGTTCCTAGCTTCTTCTCGAATATAATCTAATGACGCACAATTTTTATCAACATTATCTAAATTTAACGTGGGTGCAAACCACTTATCATTCATCATGTTAATGCAAGCCCAAGCTTCAATGGCCCCACATGCTCCTAACGTATGACCTAAATAGCTTTTTAATGAACTAATAGGTACTTGCCCAAAAACATGTTCCGTTGCAAAAGACTCCGCAATATCACCACGTTCTGTAGCAGTACCGTGAGCATTAACATAGCCGATATCTTTCGCACTAAGTTCGGCATCTTCGAGTGCTAAGTTTATCGCCGCTGTCATTGTTTCTTGCGTAGGCTGAGTAACATGAACACCATCAGCATTAGTACCATAACCTACAAGTTCAGCTAAAATATTGGCTCCTCTCGCTTTAGCATGCTCTAACTCTTCTAAAATTAACGTACATGCCCCTTCACCAATGACGAGTCCATCTCGACTTTGTTCAAAGGGTCTAGGTGTTTTTTTGGGTGTGTCGTTTTTCACACTTGTCGCAAATAATGTATCAAATACCGCAGCTTCAGTAACGCAAAGCTCTTCTGCTCCACCAGCAACCATCACTTTTTGTTTACCATACTTTATTGCTTCATAAGCGTAGCCAATGCCTTGCGAACCAGAGGTACAAGCAGAACTAGTGGTAATAGTTCTCCCTTTTAGCTCAAAGAAAACCCCAACATTCACCGCGGTAGTATGGGCCATCATTTGAATATAACTAGTGGCAGTAACGCCATTCATTTCACCGTTTTTCATTAAGTTACCAAAAGGAACGATAGGTGAAGTCGATCCCGTTGAAGACCCGTAAGCGATCCCCGTTGAACCATCAGTTAAACAAGGCGCCTCACTTAGCCTAGCTTGTTCTATTGCTCGCTCTGTTGCAACGGTTGCCATTAAAGACACTCGTCCCATTGAACGTACTTTTTGTCGCTTATAATGTTTAGGTTTTTCAAAGTCTTTTACTGGTGCAGCAATTCGCGTATTCAGACCTTCTACAAAATCCCACTCTGGCATATTAACTACAGCGCTTTCACCTTGATTAAGCGCTGATTTAAAGCTTTGCCAATCTTGCCCTAACGCTGTAATTGCTGACATTCCTGTAACCACAACACGCTTCATTATATAAGCCCACCATTAACCGATAACACTTGTCTTGTTATATAAGCAGCGTCATCTGACATGAGGAAAGCTACAGCGCCTGCAACTTCTTTTGCCTTCCCTGCTCGCTTTAACGGTATCATTTTAAGCATATCGTCAAGAGGGAGATCTGCCGTCATTTCAGTTTCAATTAAGCCTGGAGCCACACAGTTAACAGTAATTTTTCGCTTGGCTAACTCTAACGCTAGCGCTTTTGTCGCACCAATCACTCCCGCTTTTGCGGCGCTATAATTTACTTGTCCACGATTACCGGCAATTCCTGAAACAGATGCCATAGTAATAATTCGTCCGCCTTTACGAGCTTGCACCATTGGCATTACTGTTGGGTGAACAACATTATAAAAGCCTTCTAATCCTGTTTTAATCACGTCATCCCAATCATCACCTGACATAGCAGGAAAAGCCATATCACGTGTTATGCCAGCATTACAGACAACACCGTAATATGCGCCAAACTCTGCAATATTAGTTTCGATTGTGTTTTTTGCTAACACTCTGTCGCAAACATCAAATTGTAATACTGATGCGTTACGACCAAGCGCAATGATCTCAGCTGCAACTTTATCTGCTTTGTCTTTTTGACTACGGCAGTGTACGGTGATATCAAACCCTAGTTCAGCGAGTTTTAATGCTATTTCGCGCCCTATACCTCGACTAGAACCTGTTACTAGCACACGTTTACTCATTGTTGTTCCTTTAAAAATTCTTTCGGATTCTCTGGTTGATACGCATTAACTTTTGCTTGTGCAACAATACGCTCATCTAACGAAATGGCACATTCGAACACACTTAAGCCAGATGATTCTCTATATAATTCTTCTATTGAAATTTGATAGGTTTCATTTAACTGGAAGCTTGTTTGATAACAATGGTATTTTCTACTTCCTAATAAAAAGCCTATTTCTATTGGCTTGCCTTGTTCTTGCGCTTTAGCACCTGCAAAAGCAGCAATAGATTGCGCCATATATTCAATACCAATGTAACTATGTACGCCTTTAATACTGGGTTGATAGAAAGCCGATGCTTTAGTTATATCTACTTCGCAAGTTGCATGCGTTTCGCTAAAGTGTATCAATCGAGAAATTAAGATCATTGGCTCTCGATGAGCGATCAACGCTTCAATCGCGTAATTTTTCATTTTCTTTACCCAAAATAATACTGATGTTATTCCCTCCAAACGCAAAGGAATTTGACAAAGCATTTTCTAACGAAACGCCGAGAGAGCCCTGTGAAATGGCAATCTTATCAAAATTGGCATCTATACCGAAATCACTTTTATTGATAGGAATATTATCTTCAATATTTAATGATGATAACAACAACCATAAAATACCTGCCTCTATCCCTCCGGCAGCGCCTAGTGTATGGCCGGTAAAACGCTTTGTTGAACTGCAAGGGACTTTAGCACCAAAAATTTCAGCTACAGCGTGTGTTTCCATTTCATCATTTTTAATTGTTGCTGTGCCATGTAGATTTATATAATGGATATCGTCAACTGTTAACCCCGCATTATTAAGCGCTAGCTCCATTGCCGCTTTTGCGCCTTCGCCTTCAGGGTGTGGCGCAGAAATATGGTAAGCATCAGATGTTTCACCAACGCCCTTCAATTTGATATTCGCAGGTTTTTTCGACATAACAAACAATGCCGCCCCCTCCCCAATATTGATACCATCTCGCTCAGCCGACAACGGGTTACAGAATTGATTTGCGATTGACTCAAGTGAGTTAAATCCGTTGTTGGGTAAATGGCTTAAGGTATCAACTCCTCCGCAAATAACCATATCAACTAAATTGCTGTTAAGTAAATTTCTGGCGCTCGCAAGTGCTTTACTACTTGAGCTACATGCTGTTGAAATAGTATATACAGGTCCTTTAGCACCCACTATTTCGGCTATAAAGTGAGCAGGTGAGGCCATTTCTTGTATACTATAGTGATAATTTTCAGGCCATATGCCTAACCCCTTATGGGCTGCTCGCGCTATTTCACCTTCTTTGATCCCTGAGGTACTTGTTCCTAACACAACTGCAACTCGTGAAGGGCAAATATCAGCATTAATTTGGTTAACGGTTTTTTCAATTTGTTGATATGCTAATAATGATAATTGGTTGTTTCTACTTTGAAAATGTAAAGGATATTTTGTTAAATCAGGCATTTCGTTAGCATTTAATTTTACTTGTCCACACTGAAACACTTTGTCTGAATCAAGTGCTTGCCGCCAAGGTGTCAAATACTCTTTACTTGGTCGATTGATAAGTGAATCAAATACTTGTTCTTTACAATTACCTAGCGAGCAAACAATTCCTAAATCATGTAAATAGCTCATTAGTCTGCCTTTATTTTTTTAATCGTCATTTTGTATTGTCGTTGTAAATGGTGAAACTCAGTTACATTTTCCAAATACGTGATTTCAATCACAGGTTGCTGATGAAAGTAAATGGTACGATGCTTATTTATTGCGTTTTGATTTTCTATGAGTCTTCCACCTGATAACTGCAAAGATAACTTATCTGCTGGCAGTTGAATTAACTGCATGTCAGCTAACATATGAGCCGGATCAATATCGAGTGGTATGTATCGCTTTATATTGACGTTTCCAACCACATCACGTGTTAATTCAAACAAGGGCATACCCTGCAATGATACTGCAACGATTGCCAGTTTCCCTTGTGAGTATTGAGTATTTACGAGCATATTATATTGCTGATTTTGTTGTATAACAGTTAACAAGGCTTGCTCGTAGTACTTCACTCCTACCTCATTGGGTAGTAGGTTCAACACAACACCTTTTGCGATAGATACTTTTGTTGTTTGTTGAATAGCTGAGCAAGAAAGTAGCAATATTGAAAATATTATGGCTATATATCGTTGCATAACTTAACCAATACATTTAGTCGTCTTTCACTCTGAGCAACATATGGATTTTTGTCATCCCACGCATATCCAGCTAAAATAGAACTGATCATCTCTTTTATTTGCGATTCCTGTTGCTCGAAAAATATAACATCTTGAAAACGCCCATCATACCAAGCGCTAACAAATGTTTTAAAACAATCAATACCTTGCTTTAAGGGAATAGCAAAGTCATTTTCAATATCAACAGGTTCACCTTTAATTTTCTTATCAACAATCGGCGTAATTAAAGACGCTGACTTCATTGCAATGGTTACCCCTGAAGAAAATACCGGATCTAAAAACTCACCTGCATTCCCAAGCAAAGCATAATTATGACCGTATAACCTATCAACATTTGCAGCATAACCTTTAATCACTCGAGCACTATTGATGAAGCTGGCTTCGTTTAATAAATGTTTCAGATTTGGCGCTTGTTCAATAAAAGACTCCAGTAATTGATTCGCAGTTAACTGTTGATCAAACATTGATGGTTCGCCTACTACACCAATACTTGCCGTTCCATCAGCAAAAGGAATTAACCAGTACCAAATATCTCTAAATTCTGGATGCACCGTAATTAAAATTTTATTTCTATCGAAGTTTACGTCTGTAATATTATCTTTAACATGAGCAAAACAAGATTGTCTGACAGGAAAACTTGACGGTGTCTCTAGCTGTAATAATCGAGGAAGAACCCGGCCAAAACCACTCGCATCTAATAAAAACTTTCCTGTCGCTTGATATAATTCACCATCATCTGTTTCAATATCGACCACTGGGCTTTCACCCTCTACATCAATTTTTTTCACTATCTGACCGTAGCGAATATCTACGCCTTTTTGTTTAGCGCCATCGGCAAGCAATTTATCAAAACCAGCACGTTTAACTTGATAAGTCGTTCCTGGGCCTTCTGTAAATTTTTGCGTAAAATCAAAGTCAGTGTATTTTCCTTGATGGCAAAATGCTGCACCATTTTTAAATTGAAAAGACAAACTGTTAGCTGATTTTTCAAGACTCTCTAATAAACCTGCTTGTTTGATAAATGCCATGCATTGTGGCAATAAACTTTCACCAATTGAAAAACGAGGAAAATGTTCCTTTTCAATAATTAATACTTTGTGGTGTAAATTTGCAAGCATTGCTCCAGCCACTGCGCCTGCTGGGCCAGCACCTATTATGATGACATCAACATGTTCAATTTTCATTTCATTCCTTTGCCACTATTGGGGCCAATATATAAATCAAGAGCAATCCTACAGTGACAGTCAAGCCAAAACTATATATAGCCGGAGTTTGACTAAATGCTAACATTCCAAAAACCAGTATTGATGAAGCAGCAGATAAACTCACTGCTAAAAAGTTTGCTTGGCTTAGCTGCCGTTCACGATAAAAGATTAAGTAATCTACCGCCAAGCCAATTAGTAACATTGCACTCAACAAATTAAAAATAGACAAAGTGCCATTGAATAACTGTGAAATAAAGAGTGCGCTATAAATAGAAGCGACCATAACCATGGCAGCTTTTAGCATTGTTTTTAATTCGTATCGTATTAATAACAATAGTAAAATAGCCCCTATAGCAGCGATAAGCCAATAACTAAGCGCTTGTCTAAATTGCTGCACAACGTCAGTCAATGACGATTGTTTATCAAATAAAATTGTCTGATTTTTATCGGCCAAAAACGAGGATATTGCTTGTTTAGGTATTGCACTTAACTCCATCACTGACACATGACCATTCTCAGTACCAGTATATAAATGGTTAACGTACTGCATTTGTAGACTTTGAGAAAAGTTATCAAATGTTAAATAAGCTCCATTACTAGGTAGTTGAAATGTAGGAACCATTTTTGTTAACAATGAAAAAACATCGTTTTCCTCCGCTTCTTTAAAACGTTGGAAATTAAAAATTTGCTGTGTTTTTGAAGGGAGCCAATCACTTAATTTATTGATGTTAACTAAGGGATATGCTGTACGTAATTGGGCAGCGATAACTTCTTCTTTTTGTAACAAGGCCTCTATTGAGTTAGCGTAGATGAACACTCGATAAATTGACTGCTGATTGAGCAATTTAAAATGATAGCGTTCAGCGTCTATCAGTTCGTCAGAGCTAGCATTTAATGAAGCAATATTATCGTCAAATTGTAATGGTTTAAATATGGAAACCACAATAATTGTACCTACAACCGTTAAAACAATCGGCTGAAACTTTAACAGTAAGGATTTAAATTCTCTTAGGTTTAATATGCGCACTGAAGATTGATTTAGATCTTGAAAAATTAACACTCTTTCTAGCCATAAACTGGTAAAAAAAGCAGCTATTAATCCAAAGCTAACAAATACGGCAACCTGTTTTAATATCAATAGCGGGGTAAAATAAAATAAGCCATAACAGATTAGTGTTGTCACCAAAGCAAAAAACAATGTCTTCCCTACTCTATGCCTCGGCCTTACATACTTACTTGTCAAAACATGTAAGCAATAATCCACGGTTAAACCAATTAACGTCACACCAAAAACGAGCGTGATCACATGTATTGATTCAAAACTCCACATCAGTGCACAAAGTCCTACTAAAAATGCATTGCCCACCGTCAGCATGATCCAAAAAACAGGAATAATCGAATGAAATGCCCAGACGACTAAAACGATAGTGGCTAATAGACTTAAGCTGCCAAAAACACTCATCTCCCACTTAGCGTTCGCTGCATTCTCAGCGGTATGTAACAGTATACCGGACGTTTTTATGGTTAATTCTGGGTATTGCAATAATGTTTCACTCACCAATCGTTTAACTTGTTCTGATATCACTATCGTCTGGTTAATATCAACTGGCGGTTTTTCAGTCTCACGCACATCAATAAAAAGTAAAATAGGTTGCTTAGGTGAGCTTGTAGCGATGAAATAGTTTTCTTTTACTGTTACTGATGAGTATTGGAAAAGCCTTTCGTGAATAAAACTGGCAGTTGCAAGGCTGGGATCATTTGTAAAGGTTTGGCTGACAATTGGATTTGCTACTTGCGAAAGCTGTTGATTAAAATAATTATCATAACGCTTTTTCGTTGATATATTTTTTCGAAAATCATTTGAAAGAACACTACCAGTATACTGGCTATAAAAATTCGCTAATTGATTTATTCTGTCTTTATTTGGCAAAGTAGCTTGCCAACCTTTTTGTTGGATGTTAGATAGCATGTGTTGATAAGCTACTACTTTGTTTTCGCCAGCAAATGAGACAATAATTTGATTAGCCGAACGTTGGAATAGCTTTTTTTCAGCATCAATAACAAATTCAGGATAATCTGATGCAGGTAATGTACTTAAGATATCTGCTTGAACATTAATACCTTGTCGAGCTAAATACAGCAACATCATTACTGTGATTAACACTTGTACAATCAATAGCCCGATTCGCTTTTTCATTACAGCTCTTTAATTTTCAACGCTTTTATCAGCAGGTGTTATCTTCAAGTCAGTATAATTTCCACTGCTTTCGTTAATGCGAATGGAAAGTCGTTTACCTTGGTAACAAAACTGAATACTTTCACCAATCAAAGCAATTTTATTATCTAATGGTAACAAGGTTATACAGTTATTAACTTTACTTTTTTTAAAAGAAAAGTATGTTTTTAACGCATACAAATCACCCTTAATTAATGCTTTAACAACATTAATATAGTGATTAGCCAAAGGTAGTTCCACCCGAATTTCTGAACCATTCTGTTGCCAAAGTTTTTCACCATCAAAAATTAATGTGCTACGAACCGGCTCAGTCGTCACCCATTTAAAATTGTTGCTTGTTTGACGATAAAAGCCAGTAGAAATAAAAGGTGTCGCTAACACTTTAAAAAATTTTTTCTGTTTAAATGTTCCGTTGGTGTTTTGTTCAGGAGTTATTGATAACATTTCCATCGCTTGCTCAGCATTGAGCTCGAAGCTATGTATTGACTGTGACCATACAATCACCAACAACGAACAACAGAAAAAAATTAACTTAACCATGATTGAATTTTATCGATAAAAAGTTTCGGACTTTCAAATTGCATCTCGCGCGATTCAATATCAACAGCAACTTGAATGGTGTAGGCTTTTGTTAATTTTTGACCAGTTTTCACATCAGAAATGATATAGTCTATTTTTAATCGAGACTCATACTCTTTTAGGTAAGCATCTACACGGATCAACTGAGAAAAGTACGCTGAATTTACATACTTTAATCGCATATCAATAATCGGCCACATAAAGCCAGATGCTTGCATTTGCAAATAGTCATAATCAATTTTACGTAATAGCTCTCTACGCGCTTCTTCTAAGTACCGAGCATAGTTACCATGCCAAACAACCTGCATAGGATCACAATCTTGAAAAGGAATATCTATTTCAGCATAAGCACTGATTAACGCATCTTTACTCTTCATATAAAGGCCAACGTTGATTTTGAATATGACTGATCGTTTGTCTTAGCGTACTCTCTAACGGTCTATCTTCTGATAAATCTGGAAAATAATTCGCAATGTCTTGATACATAGTAATCAAACTAGGCGATAATGAATCTAATGTAAGCTCATTATTTGCTAATCTAATACGAATTCCTTGTACGGCCGCAAGTAATGTACTTGCTAATACTTGCTCCGTTAATTGTAAAACACGTAAACCATCCCGCGCAGCAATAGTGCCCATGCTGACTTTATCTTGATTATGACACTCTGTAGATCGAGAAAACACACTTGCAGGCATTGTTAATTTCAATGCTTCTGCTGTGTAAGCAGAGGCTCCTATTTGTACTGCTTTAAAGCCATGGTTTATATAACGACGTTGATCGCAACTTGAAGTAAGGTTTGCTGGTAAGCCATTGTTGTAACGGGTATCTACTAACGATGCAATCTGTCTATCAGCTAAATCAGCAAGGTTCGCTACGGCAGTTTTCATACTGTCCATCACCATCGCAATATGACCACCATAAAAGTGCCCACCATGAAGTACATGTTCACCTATGCCATCAATAATCGGATTGTCATTTGCTGAGTTTAACTCATTTTCTATGGTGGTTTTAAAAAATGGCAAGCTATCTTGCAACACACCAATCACATGAGGAGCACAACGTATTGAGTATCGATCTTGAAGCCTATCCGCATTTCGTGGGTGTTCATGATGATTTAAATCATCTCGAATACGTTTCGCAACAAGTTGTTGGCCTTGATGCGGTTTAACCGAAAATAAAATTTCATCAAAATGATGGCTATTACCTTTAAGCGCTATGCTAGATAAAGACGTGATGCGAGCTGCTATTTTTGCTAAATATTGTGCACGGTCATAAGCTAAACACGCCAACGCTGTCATCACAGCTGTTCCGTTCATAATCGCGAGCCCTTCTTTAGGACGTAAAGTAATGGGGGTTAACGCTAGCTGTTTTAAAATATCGCGGCTTGCTGATACTTTGCCTTGATAATAAACATCACGTTCACCTACTAACGCGCCAGCCACGTATGATAAAGGAGTAAGATCACCACTAGCACCAACAGAGCCTTCTTGTGGGATCACAGGAATAATATTTTCATTGATAAACGTTGACAGCAAATTGAGTAAATCCCAACTAACTCCTGAATACCCTTGAGTTAAAGATGCTAGTCTAGTAGCTAAAATCGCTTTCCCTTGAGTTTCATCAAAATAATCGCCTAGACCACAGCCATGAAAACGCGTTAAGTGTAACGGCAACTCTTGAACGAGATCTAAAGGAATTTCAGTAGTGACAGAATCACCATAACCTGTTGTAACGCCATAAATCACGCCATCTTCCGCTAATAAAGCGTCTAGAAACGTTACAGCGCTCTCAATACGTTCAACGAAATGTTTATCGCTAGTAATTTCAACAGCAACATCACCGGTTGCAATTGCAACGATATCTTCGATGGCTAGTCTGCCTTGACCAAATACGACTGAATTCATTTTTACCCTAACTTATTTTTCTTTTCTTCTACTTACAGTTTCATCTTTCTGCCAGAAGTCAAAAAAATTAAACCATTGAAACGGATAACGCACCGCATAATACGCTAATCGTTCAGCATATGCAGTGATAACCTCTTTTAAAATAATGTCTCTTTGTTTTCTCGGTAAGCTAAGCCCGTTGCTAACATGTTCAAAAATAACATGAAAACCACCCTTTTCTTTAAAGCAAAAAAACCAATAAATTGGACAATCTAACAATGCGGCAAGTATAAACGGCCCTTGAGAAAAGGCAGCATCTTGACCTAAAAATGGCACATACTCCACGCGATTTTGTTGAGTAACACTAGTTCTATCGCCAACTATTACTATCATTTCACCGTTGTCGACTTTTTCTTTTAGTGTAATAGCTAGTGCAGGTGACATTGCACCAACTTGAATTAAGTTAATCGCAACACCATCATTCAAACTTTGCAGCATTTCGTTAAACTTTACGGCATGATCAGTAAAAACAAGCACGTTAATTTTTGTTGTATACTTTCCGTAACTTAATGCGCGACATACTTCTAAATTTCCTAGGTGTGAACCGATAAAAATTGCCCCTTTGTTTTGTTCAACTAATCGAGGAAATACTTGGCTATCGTTATAGGTTAAATCTTGTTGCTTTATTCTGTTCAGCCATGCATCTAACTTATCAAATGCTGAATCTGCAAATTGACAAAAATGTTTTAAACTGGTGTAAAAACTAGGCTTAGGTACATCACTATTGACACGATGCGCTTGTTTAAAAAACTGATACGACGCTAACCTTGCTCTGCTTCCTGTAAGGAACATAAATAACACCACTGGAAAAAGCACTAGCCATAATAGCCTTCTACCAAATACTCGATAAACCCATAAAAGAATTTTTAAGCCAACCCTTGAGCCTCTTTCTTCCATTTTCGCCCAATGTTGGTTACTTTTCTTCATTGTTTGAATTTTCTCGCAATTAAGATTGGCAATCTAAGTAACATACCAAAGCATAATTTGGTGTGCATCCATGAAATTCTGACATTATCTTCAAATGCTTTAAAATGAGAAATTCCGTTTTGAGGATAAATAACATTTGTTTCTATAAATTGAGTTCTAACCCCTCGCCAATAAAGACGAACTAAAATTTCAATATCAAAATCCATTCGTTTGCCGATTGCCACGTTATCGAGCAAAGCAACACTTGGCTTTAATGGGTAAACACGAAAACCGCACATCGTGTCTTTTAATGACGTTGAAAGAGTTTCGATTATCACCCAAAAATGCGTAATATAACGAGCTAAATAACGAAGCTTGGGTATAGAATCATCATAAACAGGCTTTCCACTTATAACCGAATGTGGGAATTGTTGAGATAACGCAATTAACGCTGGAATGTCATCAAGACAATGTTGGCCGTCTGCATCCACTTGAATGGCATAATCAAACCCTTCTGCCAATGCATATGTTAGCCCAGTTTGAACTGCCCCACCTTTGCCTTGATTAGTTTCATGATGTAATAACGTTAATAACGGCTCTTGAGCAGTAAGCGCTTCTAAGTCTGACTTTACCTGTAAATCACTACCATCATTAACCATGAAAATTGTTAGACCATGCTTAGCTAATGCCGTTATTTGAGCGGCTAGGTTTTCAATATGGTTATAATTAGGTATCACAAAACAGTATCGCAACTAGGTTTCCTCTAACACTATTCGCCCTGAAGCATGTGTACCTTTAGCTGAAATGTATTTAAAGGTAAATTTATCTGCACTTTTTAGTGTTAATAGCAGTGTCACTTTCATGTTAGGAGTGATTACTTCTTGAAATTTTAACACTTCAACATTTTTAACCGCAGAATTCGAAATCGATAAATATTCTCTAGCAAAGTGTATTGCCCAATCTAGCTGCACAACACCTGGCAAAATTGACGCTTGTGGAAAGTGGCCTTTAAAGTAATCAATATTCTCAGCAACGAACACTGACATTGATACTTCATTATCAAAAACCTTAACAGCTTCAATATTTGGTAAAATATTTGTTAAATCAGACAAACAGCTTCTCCAATTCATTCATTGGTAATTTTCCCTGTGCATTATAAGGGAAGCGTTCTACAAAACGCCATTTACGTGGTAGCGTTACTCGTTCAAAATATTGTTGTAGATATGTTTTTAATTGAACCGTTACGCTTCGTGAACCTTGCTCTGCTAGTGCCGATTTTCCCAAAGGGGTTAATACCACAACAGCTGCTATTATTGTTCTTTGTTGTTTCAACTCAAAAAGTTTAACACTTTCAATCCATTCATGCTGGCAACACACCTCCTCCATATGCGTTAAATTAACTCGTTTTTCTTCAAGTTTAATGGTTCGATCTACCCTGCCTAGCAACCGTAATTTTCCCTGCTCTATTTGGCAAATATCATCAAGCTGTAATGTATCTTCTTTCACAAAAGGTGAATGAAGTAATAATCGATGAGAGCTAGGGTCTACTTCACATTTTACACCAGGGAACAATTGCCAAAGTTCATCAGACGGTTTACAAACATGTCGATATGCAATTCCTCCGGATTCTGTACTGCCATAAATTTGCGTTATTGGTTTTTGAAATTGTGCAAATAAACGTAATGCATGACTAACTTCTAATTTTCCCCCAGAACAAAAAACAACATGCAAATGATGTTGATACCTTGCGATAACGTTGTCTTCAACTAAACGAGATAAAAACGCAGGACTCGAAACTAACACTACGTGTTTGTGATGACGTATAACGTTAGCAATATGCTCAGGAAATTCTTGGGTTTGATAAACGGTATTGCCATTTTTTAACGGAAGTAGGGCTCGAAAAAGCAAACCATAAATATGTTGGTGTGAAACCGTGGAAACAAAAGCACTTTCTGCTGACATTGGAAACAGTTTTGCTAATGTTAACAATTCTTTATTTAATAATGACCAGTTTTTGATAATAGCTTTTGGTTTGCCCGATGTACCTGAAGTAAAAAAAACAACCTCACTACTTTCAGGCCAAATTGGCGCCGACATTTTTTCAGTGAATAAGCACGCATCTTCAATCGAAGGCATATCACTGATTAATATATTACCAGCAGTATAGTCAGCAGATTCGGCGATACTTTCAAGCGTACCAACTTGTTCGTTAGGCGGTAAAATCACACTAACGTTTTCAATACCCAAAGCCAAAAACCGCACTAAAAAACGGTAAATATTAGCGTCGTAGAGCATAACTTTTATCGAAGAACGTACCGCAATGGTCGTTTTAATTAACCGTCGATATTGTTCAACATCTTGAAGAAAGTCATCACTGGAATACGGCGATTGCCCAGAAAACAACTGAGGATTTTCACCAATAAATTTATTTATTTTCATCGTTTTTTTGTACTGAACGCCTAACCAATAACTCTATTAAAAAAACTATTGCCATAGCAATATAAGCGATAAAGCCGTTATACAGCACCCACGCTTCTTTTGATAAGCACAATGTTGTGTACGTTGATATGGAAGCATTTAAAACAAAAAAAATGCACCATACCTTGGTAACATTTTCAGTATAATGAACCGCTTTCTCACTTAAATTATCATTTGTAATGCGAGCGAAAGTTTCAATCACACAAGGCTTTCTCACTAGCGAATAACTGAACGCCAAAAACAAAGCAACATTGACAATAACAGGATAAAATAAAATTCCACTATCTTGATTGATAATGATGGAAAATAAGATGACGCATGCACCTAAAACCGTCGACACAGGCAACCAAGGCATTTTATTCACCAACGATTTAGATAATTGAAATCGCAAGATCACGATACTCAAAAGCGCAATACCAAGCCAACGGGGTTCAACGTATTGTAAGCCAAAATAAACAATAAACGGGTAGACAATTACAAGTCCACCCAATAGCACAGTTAGCGGAGTTTTCACTTGGTCAATAATAATGCTTCAAGTTCATCAATAACATCACCAACCGTTCTTACGCGTTTAAACGCATCAGGGTTAATTTTTTTTCCAGTTATTTGGCTTAACTTAACAACCAAGTCAACAGCATCGATACTATCTAGCTCAAGTTCTTCATATAAATGTGTTTCCGGCTTGATATCAGCTTCATCAACCTCGAAATCTTCAACTAAAATTTCGCTTAATGTTGTTAACATTTCTTCTCTAGACTTCATCTGTATACCTATTGATTTTTAACACTTCGTATAAATTCGACCAAACTATTCACTGACGAAAAATGCTGTTTAGTTTCTTCTGAGTTTGCATCAAGTTTAATATCAAAACGTTTTTTAATCGCTAAGCCTAATTCTAAAGCATCAATACTATCTAATCCTAAACCATCTACAAATAACGGTTCATCATTTTTAATATCGTCAACAGTAACATCTTCCAGATCCAAAGATTCAATGATTAACATTTTCACTTCGAGTACTAAATCACTCATATTCTTGCTATTTCCTCTCGGTAATGCTGTTCTAAAACAGCGGTAAACTGACGACTCATTTTGCTCATTGCATTCTCACCAGTAAAAGTAAATGACGGTGTTTTATTGGCTAACATTAAACTAAATACAAAGCGTTTATTTGGAATATGATACCATTTTTCCGCTTTTGTTAAGGTCGTTGGCTCAACGTTTATTAAAACTGGCGTTATAGGAGCGTTACAACGCAAAGCAATATTGGCTGCTCCTCGTTGAAACCTTACCACTTCACCAGGTATTGTTCGTGTTCCTTCAGGGAAAATAATAAGGTTATTTCCACAATGAAGTGATTGCCGGCAATCTTCAATTACACCATCAGCACAATCATTACTGATATACCCAGTGTTACTTAAAATGGCCTTAATAAAAGGGTTGTTAAATAAGGTTGCTTTAACAACACAATCTGCATTTGGAATAATAGAAATAAGCACAACAACATCAATTAGTGAGGGATGATTAGCCATCACTATATTTCCTGACAAGTGCTCGAGGTGGTTCTTATTTTCAATGTTAAATTTTGCTGTGCCACTATATTTTAATAAGCATACAAAACCTTTAAACAAGTAATGCACCATTTTACGTGCTTTACGCTTTCTTTTGTCTCTATTTGAATAAATTAAAACTTGTAACGGACAAATAAAAATAGAGATAATCAAACCTCCAAAACCGAAAACAAAAAAACAAAACCCTGTTGCGATTAACCGCCAAACATAACTGATATGGTTCACGTTATCGCCTTAACAAACCAGTTACTTCTTCGTCCGTGCAATAAGCAATCGTTGTGTTTGTTGGTCAGGAATTCTCCAAAAACTATGCCATGAGGCAATATGGTGTTTTCATCAAGTGCGCTTTGTTCACGATGCTCAATGATTAGCTCTTCACCGGTAGTAATGTTTTTAGACATTATAAATGCTAAACAATGGTCAATTTGTTTTTCATCTTGATAACCGATGTATTCAATCGGTAATGCTTGATCGCAATGAACAACGAGTACTTGTTCGTTGTTATCATTCATCAACTTGGCATACGCATCAATTATTGCCATCAACAATGACTCTTTCCCAGCAGAAACGGTATTTGATGCGGCTTTATTGTTCGTTAAAATACTGAGTAACCCAGCAGAAGCATTATGCACAGACATACTGAACCTCGCTGGTGATAGACTTTCATTTAACGCTAAGGAATCTAAAAGGCTAGCTGTTTTATGTAAATCACCATGTCTGGAAGAAAACACAACAGGAATAGGATCTCTATCACGATTGGCCTCTGATGCGCAGTATAATGCCATTTTAGTAAAGGCACTCAATCGCCTTCTTTGCATAGGGGCAACCCAATCTAATTTTGGTAATTCATGCTTATCAAAGCAATGGCGACCATCGGTTAGCGATGATTTATTTTCAGCACTTAAATAGCAAAAATTATTGACATAAAACCGCATTTAAATGCATCCCTACACCAGTTCTGGTTGTTCAATTAATGGTACTTGTTCTTGCAGACGGCGAATTATATCGGGTATTGAAATATATTCAACATGTTAAACATTTGTACAATCAATTTATAATTTACTTATAGCATTACTGGAATATTCCGCGGTTTTATTCTGTAAACATTTAAACGGTTAAACAAAGCCTCGGTTATTGTGCTACCCAACTTTTTGACACTAATAAATGTTCACCTAAATAAACGTTGCCTTCAAATAAGTCACCTTTTGAAATCTTACCAACCCCTTTAGGTGTGCCAGACATAATAATGTCGCCATCATTTACAGTAGTAAAAGATGATAATTCAGTTAATATTTCATTAGGTTTGTGCATCATCAATTGAACACCTCCTTGTTGGGCAACCTCATCATTTATAGTGAGCACTAACCTTAAAGTGTTATTGATATCATCAGGAGTAATCGTTTTAAAATCACTGAATACGGCAGCTCCGTTAAACGCTTTGGCGCGTTCCCAAGGTAATCCGCTCGTTTTTAATTTAGCCTGTAATGCGCGCTTAGTCAGATCAATACCAAACCCTACAGCTGAAAACAGCCCTTTTTCAACAATAAAACAAAGCTCTGCTTCGTAATGCAAAGGTTCGTCATAAAACGAGTAAAGCTCTTTTGATATTGCTGAATTAGGCTTGTTGAAAACGACCATTTCTTCTGGAATTTCATTACCAAGCTCTTCAATATGTTCAACATAATTCCGCCCGATACAAATAATATTTGAAGGTGTTACTTCACGAGTTCCAATATTTACTGAATTTAACATAGTGCGTTTATATTCCTATAACTTGCCAATTTATAAAATGACCTTTCATTCCCATTAAATAATAAATGATCACAATTTTGAAACAACTGTTAAATAAGCAGCCTGTGCGCACTGAATTATTATCGAATCATGGGGATTGTGGAACTAACTTACTAAACTGCCTACCGCTCACAACAAAAAACATAACAAATAATTAAATTTTATGTGTTGAATTAATTACCATATAATAAAGGTTTACCTTATTAGTTTCGCGCATAGGCGCGAGTACTGGGGAACTAATGTTTCTGATTGATCAGTTTATTCTACTTGCAGCCGCACTTATTCTAATTGGTATTTTGTCGAGTCAATTGTCTGCTCGTTTGGGCTTACCTGTTTTAGTACTCTTTTTATTAGTTGGTATGCTCGCAGGGGAAGATGGTCCTGGTGGAATAATGTTTGATAATGCTGAAGCAGCGCATGCGCTAGGAACGCTGGCATTAGCAATGATATTGTTTGACGGTGGTTTACAAACACCTTTTAAATCAATTAAAAAGGTGTGGAAACCAGCTTCTGCATTAGCAACTCTTGGTGTACTTATCACCGGGGCAGTTACCGGATACGCGGCAGCCTATATCTTAGATTTACCCTTATTATATGGAATGTTAATTGGCGCTATTGTTGGCTCTACTGATGCTGCTGCTGTATTTTCACTATTGCGCAATGCCGGTATTAATTTAGACAAAAAGCTTAGCTCTACACTTGAAATCGAAAGTGCATCAAACGATCCAATGGCCATCTTCCTTACCGTAGGTCTGTTAGAAATTTTAGTTAATGGGATGGAGCCCGGCACCCAATTATTAGCATTATTTGCCTCACAAATGGGTTTTGGGGGATTGTTCGGGTTACTAATCGGTTGGTTATCAGTCAAATTAATCAATAACACTCAGTTATCAGCAGCAGGTCTATACCCTGTGCTAGTAGCAGCCTGCGGTTTATTGTCATTTGGTATAACCGCTTATGTTGGCGGAAGTGGGTTTTTAGCTGTGTTTATTACCGGCACGGTTATAGGAAATAGTCACTTTATCGCCAGAAAAAACACATTTTTATTTCACGACGGCCTTGCTTGGCTGAGTCAAATAACAATGTTCTTAGTACTCGGTTTATTAATAACCCCTTCATTATTATTAGAGGTTTGGCTAGAAGGCCTTGTTATAGCACTCGTATTAATTTTTATCGCTCGTCCTTTGGCAGTAATTCCAATTCTCGCGCTTTTTAGGTTTAGATGGCGAGAAATCACCTTAGTTTCTTGGGTGGGCTTAAGAGGCTCTGTGCCTATTATTTTAGCGATATTCCCTTATATATTTGGGTTACCCGGAGCCGCGCTTATCTTTAACGTAGTGTTTTTCGTTGTTCTTATTTCAGCAACGGTTCAAGGCTCTACCTTGGCTTTAATGGCCAAAGCATTAAAGCTAACATTGCCGCCTCAAGAGAAGCCAGCAGCCACATTAGAAATTATGTCACTGAAAGATGTAAATGCTGATATTGTAGAAATCACTATTGATGAGAAATCACGTGCGGTAGAGCGACGGTTATCACAACTTGCCTTACCTGAAAGTGCCGTAGTTGCAATGATTACCCGAAACGATAAGATAATCGCACCAAGAGGCTCAACTCAATTATTGACGGGCGATCATTTATTTATTGTATTAAAGCCTGCAATTAGGTCTTTTGTGAATTTTGTTTTCTCTAGTAAATCAAAGCGAAAAAATCTCAATACTTTGCTAGACGAATTTAAAGTTAAAGCTACTACAAGAATATTAGAATTATCTCACTCCTATAATATAGAAGTAAATGGCTCTGAAAACGAAACCTTAGAACAGCTCATTAAAAGTAAACTCATAGATAATGTAGAAGTTGGTAAATCGGTTATTTTAGAAAATGTTGAATTAACCATTCATGAAATGCTAATGGATAGAATCATTACTGTCGGGGTAAAAATGACGGCCCGTAAAATCACTAATAGTAAATGAAATGGCTAAAACGATGTTTGGAACCAATGAACTAAGAGCAATAGTATCATTAGTTAACTCTTTTCATTTCAATCGAAGTAACTTTTAGATTACCTCCTTACAGTAAAATGTGGGGATTGCCGAATACCCATGAGAAAACTGTATTAATTTATAGCTTAGTTTCGATGTTATCGAATTAAAAAGCAGCTGCAAAAGCTATTTTTTGATATGAGGAAATTCATTGGATAATAACAGAAGAGAAGATGGCGGTGACGGAGAGATTCGAACTCTCGAAAGGTTGCCCTTTACACACTTTCCAGGCGTGCTCCTTCAGCCACTCGGACACGTCACCTAAATTTGATTCATTTTTATAGCGATAAACTTTTTACAGTGTTTATCGACACTGGGTGGTTTGGCTGAGCACGCCAAGCGTG
>NZ_JAUOPD010000059.1 GCF_030546745.1 Thalassotalea sp. 1_MG-2023 | reverse complement strand
CAATTGGTTTGTGAACAAGGCGTAACGGTACTGAACCAAACTCCAACGGCGTTTTATGCGGTCATGCCATATTTGTTGCAAACGCCAGGCAGGCATCAGTTACGCCATGTCATCTTTGGTGGTGAAGCGTTAGAGCCATATAAGCTGTTACCTTGGTTTGATGGGGGCATGGCTTGTGAGCAAACAAACTTAGTTAACATGTACGGTATCACTGAAACGACTGTACATGTGACATATCGCTTGTTAACCCGTCAAGACTGCGCTGATAAAGAAGCCAACAGCTTAATTGGTGAGCCGTTAGCAGATTTAGATATTCAATTATTAGATGAGTGGCAGCAGCCAACCCCCTTAGGCGTACCAGGCGAAATATATGTCTGTGGTGCAGGGGTGAGCAAGGGCTACCTCAATCGTGAAGCATTAACGGAGCAACGTTTTGTTCATTTAGATGATAGTGGGCAAATTTGGTATCGCTCGGGTGATATAGCTCGACGATTAGCAAACGGTGATATCGAGTATCTCGGTCGTCGCGACCATCAAGTGAAAATCCGTGGGCACCGAGTAGAGCTTGGTGACATTAGTCGTCAATTACTCAAATATACCGGTATTGATGATGCAGTTGTGCTGATGCGCAATACCGGTGGACAAGAGCTTGTACTCACCGCGTATTACACCGGCCGACATGCAGAGCCACCGTTATTAGGAGCTCATTTACATCGTTTACTACCTGATTATATGGTGCCTGTAGCCTTCGTCAGGATCGAAAAAATGCCATTAACTATTAATGGTAAACTCGACCAGAAATCATTGCCAACGCCAAGCTTGACTGATCGTGTGGGCAGTGGTGAATTACAAGCACCAACGAACGAGATAGAAGCCTTGCTGTGTCAAGTGTGGCAGGAGGTGCTCGGTTTAGAAGCAGTTGGTACAAACCTTGGATTTACCACATTAGGTGGAGACTCAATTTCTAGCTTACAAGTCGTTGGTAAGTTGCGTAAACAAGGATACCAACTGTCACTACAAGACTTATTCCAATATCAGACGATTGAAGGTGTTGCTCAATATATTAGCGTGATAGAAGACACGCAAGTTGAACATCAGCCGTTCGATTTGATCAGTGAAGATATTCGTCGCGCGTTACCGACGAATGTCGAGGATGCCTACCCAGTTAGCCAATTGCAGCAAGGCATGTTGTATTACAGTCAAAGCTCACCAGGGCAGGGGGTTTATCATGACATTGTGCACTATCAAACAGAGCTGAAATTTGAACAAAGCTGTTTAAGGAGCACGCTTGATTTATTGTCAGCGCGACACCCTATGTTGCGTACACAGATCGCACTAGACCAATACGCAATTCCTTTGTTGTTAGTGCATTGCGCTGCTGAAATCGAATTACAGGTTTACCAGGTAGAGCAGAGCGCGTTAACAGGTGCTTTGGAAGACTGGTTGCAACAAGAGCATCAACGCGGGTTTATGGCTGATGATTATCCATTGCTACGTGTCGCGGCCCATGTATTACCTGATGGTATGTTCCATCTGAGCTTTAGTAATCACCATGCTATCGTTGATGGATTGAGTGAGGCGAGCTTAATTGCTGAGTTGTTGTCGTTATATCGTCAATTATTGGCTAACCAACCTATCGCGTTGGAGCCATTACAAGCGAGCTATCGAGACTTTATTGCGATGGAGCAACAAGCACTCTCTGATGAACAACATGCAAGTTTTTGGCAACACCTTGCGGATACGACTGCGAGTCGAGTGCAATTAGCCGCAGTAAACGATCCAGTCGAAGGCGAACATTCACTGAGTTTACGCTCGTCGGATGCTACGTCTTGTAGTTTAGGGGACTCAGTTTCTAACGCATTACGTCAATTGGCATTAAGCAGCGGCTA
>NZ_JAUOPD010000058.1 GCF_030546745.1 Thalassotalea sp. 1_MG-2023 | reverse complement strand
AGCTATAGTTGCTGCTATAGCTAGGGTCTCACTTTACCGAATAAGTTTAAGTTTTGTGGGTTTATTATCCATACAAGGCAATTAAACGGAACAAAAACAGTTGGCTTTGTTTCGTTCCTCAACAAGTATAGCCAACCATTTTTGTCCGCTTATTGCGGCGTTATGTGCCTTTTCTAGTACGCAGTAGGAATAACTAAATGAGTGATTATCAGGATTTTTGTGAGGCATTCGGTGGATGCGCTAGTGATCCAGATTTTATGGATAATTGGTTGGCTGAGTACGGTGGTGATAATTCTATAAAATCTCAACTTTCTCAGTTTGATTATACAGATATTGTTAAGAAATATAATTTATCTAACAATGAAGTTGAGCAAATCAAAAGTTATATGGATATTTATTGTGAGCATGACTTTAAGAATCAAAAAGATGCTAATAACTTTATTACCAATGAAAACCGTTGGGACGACTTCCCTGATATAAGATCGCTTAATGACCATGGGGTATATACAAATGTTCCAGGTATTTTACCCAAGTTTTATCGTATAACTTGTGAGATTCTCGATATTACAAAAGGAAATGGTGCCCCACTATTAAAAGCCACAAAGTATTAGAGGCACATAACAAGTCGCTACACACAGAAATTTTACTCGCTTCGCTCCCAAAATTCTGGTGAGCGAGGCGTTTGGTATGACTCCCCACGTCAAGTAAAAAACACCGATCCCTGCCCATTTATTTCAGAGCCATCATTTGTTTGTTTTGGATTAAGTTAACGCAGTAGATGAAGCAAGTAATTTCGTCGGTTATCATGCTGATATTCGTGGATTATTAACCTATTGGTTAACAGCGCCTACCTTACTTGTTCCGTCGTGACACCTGTCTTCAGTCTATGCTCGTGGTTCAACAATAGTTTCTTATCGTTGCCATCCTAACGCCCTCGGTGGTTGTGCCACACCCGATGCTTGATCTACATACGTTAACTTAAAAACTGTGTTCATTTATGCTGGTATCCTTGCGACACGCGCTCTTGGGTCTAACGGCATAATGACTATCTCTCGCGAGATTGCCCAGATATAGGCAATCATTTCTCTGGCGATTGCTGCTACGACAAGGTTACGATGCTTACCACGATTCATTAGTCGTTGATAACGTCGGCATAGCCTGAGTTGTGCTTGCCAGGCGATATCGACAATTTCTTTACTTAACCCTTCTTGCCGTTTTTGAAGCTCTGTGGATATATTGGCTTTGTACTTATAAGTTTGTGCGCCTTCTATCAGCAAACGCCTTGCGCGACCATTGCCACATTTGGTGAGTTTTCCTAATCGACGCTTGTCACCACTAGAGCTTTCGCTCGGTACTAGCCCTAAATAGGCCATGAGTTTTCTGGGATGATCAAACCGCCTAAGATCCCCTAATTCAGCAATAACGCCCACCGCAACTAACATACGTACACCGCGCATTGCTTGAATCGCTTTTACAACAGGGTAATAGCGCCATTGTTTCACTTGGTGGCCTAGTTCGTTCACTAAACGATCTACTCGTTTCATTCGCTCGATGATGGTTTGTATCATTTATGAAATACGTCCTTGTATTTCACCTAAAAGGCCAGCTAAAGCTGTTCAAATCTTTTCCATAAAGATTTGTCTTGCAACACAATTTGCTGGCTTTGGTGGGGTAATACGAGTTCAGTTAACCACCGTAAATGCTTTTTCGACCAATTATCTTTAACTTCACATTGAATATTGTTTCTAAGAAATAAGCCTTTAAGTTGAAACTTGGCGTCTTTTAAATCCTTCATGGCTGTTTCCCGAGCACGAGATAAATCTCGTATGGCTTCATCTTCAGATTCGGGTACATAAATAGCGGTGAGCGTTTCTGCCTTGAAAAGTAGCGCTAGTTTAGCTGCATCACGTTTATCAGTTTTTACTCGTTCGCCAGGTTTTTTAGGAATGAGTGAAGGGGCTACGATATAACAGCAATGGCCAA
>NZ_JAUOPD010000057.1 GCF_030546745.1 Thalassotalea sp. 1_MG-2023 | reverse complement strand
ATCACAAGAAGTTGATTTCTACGCGCAACTAAATCACTCATAACCTGCATGGTATCTGGTTTCAACTGTGACAGCCTAGGTTTAATTGCCTCACCATAATGGGCAATTAATTGGGCATCAAGTTTGTCGGTTTTAGCGCGTTGATTAATAGCACCAGCAAAACGTTTAATATGAACCGGGTTGGCTATCACAAACGGTAAGTTTGCTTTGGCACATGCCATAATGAACGGCATTTCGAGGCGTCCTGTTGCTTCAATGATGGTGCGCGTTGGTTTGTGTTTTTTGATAATAGAAACGGCTTTTTTAATGCCTGTTTCATCATTGTTCACTGTGAAATATATATCGAGAGGACGAATATAAATGTCGAGTTGATATTTACCCGTATCGACACCGACGTTAATGTTTTGATTTGTTTTAGTATTCATAATAAGCTAACCCTTGCTTGCATAATGCGGGTTCGAGACCCAGTAGACTATTCGAGTATTTTGCTTGGAGTTCTAGAAGGTGTTCTTTCTTGTTATCGGTCTCTCAATTGAGGAGCCATCAATCAATCGAACTACCTAATAGAAAAGCTATAGTTGCTGCTATAGCTAGGGTCTCACTTTACCGAATAAGTTTAAGTTTTGTGGGTTTATTATCCATACAAGCGATAAAGCTGAAAAATCATGTTTAGTCGAGACTTTGATGATCATAATCATCGAATTAGCTGCTAGGGTTGGTTAGAATGTTTGGTGAGACAAATTTTTTAAGGTAATGGCAAGTAATGGATCAGTTTGACTGCGTAGTTGTTGGTGGGGGAATGGTAGGAGCGGCAAGCGCGCTAACGTTGGCTGAACTAGGGTTAACCGTAGCCGTGATTGAAAAGCACCAACCGAAAGCGTTTGAGCCATCACAACCCTTTGACCTACGTGTTTCTGCAATATCGCTCGCTTCTCAACACCTACTTGAACAAACACAAGCATGGCAGCAAATTGCTGATGGCCGTATTTGTCCTTATAAAAGGTTAGGTGTGTGGGAGCAAGAGCAAGCGTATACAGAGTTTTCATCTCAAGAAATCAGCCAACCTTATTTAGGGCATATTATTGAAAACAGGCTTATTCAATTATCGTTATGGCAACAAATCGCTAAACATTCAAATATTACTCTTAAATGTCCCGAGTCATTAATATCGTTAGAACAAAGTACTAATGCAGTTAGCTTGACGCTAAGTGCTGAAAAAATTTCTGCAAAGCTACTAGTTGCGGCTGATGGCGCTAACTCACAAGTACGTCAACTCGCAGGGATTGGCGTGACTGGTTGGGAGTATGGTCAAGACGCTATGTTGATTAATGTTGAAACGGAAGCTTCTCAGCAAGATATTACTTGGCAACAATTCCAACCTACTGGTCCTGTTGCTATGTTGCCAATGGTAGGAAACTACGCTTCTTTAGTCTGGTATCACCAAAAAGCGGAAATAGCTCGCCTTGCTAAGCTCAGTAATCAGCAATTACAGGAAGAAATTAGCCAACACTTTCCAACTAAACTTGGTAATGTTCGCGTAATTGATAAAGGCGCATTTCCGTTAACGCGGCGACACGCAAATCAATATCAGCAAGGTAGAATATTATTACTCGGGGATGCTGCACATACCATTAATCCATTAGCAGGGCAGGGGGTAAACCTTGGCTTTAAAGATGTTAAAGCGCTGCAAACTGTGATTGCAAAGGCAATTGGTGAGGGCAAACAATGGCATGACCCTGATGTACTGGCTAGTTATGAAAAAATGCGCCGACCAGATAACTTGATGATGATGACAACAATGGATTCGTTTTATGCAGCATTTAGTAACCAGAATCCCGTATTAAAAGCGATTCGCAATATTGGTTTATCGGTGGTAAATAAAGTACCGACCCTTAAAGCTAAAGCACTAGCTTACGCATGTGGTGTGTAACAGACATTAAGAATGACGTTGTTGATTCAATGTAACTCTGCCATAAAGGTTTAGTAAAAAGACCTAATTACCCATATAAAACACAAGCATACTGGAACGTTATCTTTTAGAGAAGCCAGCGCGTATAGCAATTCCGCCACAGCATAGCTTTTTGTAGATTTTGAAATGAGTTTTTTTAAAA
>NZ_JAUOPD010000056.1 GCF_030546745.1 Thalassotalea sp. 1_MG-2023 | reverse complement strand
CTTTTTGATTATCACTTTGTAGGTCTAATATACGATATTGGTTAATATTATCTGACCAGCCGACAATTCTATCCTGTACGATCACAGCAGCAGGTTTAGCATCATCAAGAATGTCATTTTGACGCTCTAACGCTTGGTTAGGATCAAGCGGAACATAAGCAGCACCTGCCTTAAGCACTGCTAACAAAGCGACAATTAAGTCATCACTATGTTGTAAACACACACCAACTAATTGACCTGGTTCAACACCTATAGCTACAAGGCCATTTGCAATGCGATTACTTGCTTCATCTAATTGCTGATAGCTGACGCTCTTGTTTTGGAAAGTTAGCGCGACACGCTGTGCATGGTTCGTACAGGTGTCGGCAAATACAGTGATAATATCACTAGGCTTGAATGCTGATAACAATCTATATGAAATTTCAGCATGTCCAGCTAACGTACAATCCGTGTCAGGATTGTTAGTCAGCAGTTCGAATATCGTTTGATATACTTTGACAAACCGACTTAAATCAGCACTGTCATACACACTGCCATCTAACTCTAAAAAGATCTCTGGCTTACTAATTGACTTGTTGTAAGTAGCTTGAACAGTAAATGGGTAGTTGGTTTTCTCAAATCCTCTAACATCGTCGTCTGCTCGTTTGACGTGAGCCGATTCATTAAAAGAGGTGTAATTGAAAATATGTTGAAAAAACTCAGCACCTTCATGCTCCTTTTTCATCAAACCCAGTGGATAACGGCGATGAGGAGAGATAGCTTTTTCTTGCGTAGCAATTTCTTGAATAAGTGCAGACCATGTTTGGTTTGCAATATTCACTCTAAAAGGAACAGTATTTAAGAACAGACCCAATACAGATTCGGATCCCAATTGCTCTGTTCGACCATTTACCACTAAACCAGTCATCACATCTGACTGGCCAGACAATATAGAAACAGCTCTTAAATGGACAGCTAACAAAATTGCTTTTCGTGGAACCTTAAGTGCAATGCTCAAATCTTCAATTTTTGTGGATATCGTTTTTTCAACCGGGACGACAGCTGCTATGTGGTTCACACTACGTTCTGTATTGTTAGTAACTGCACTTTCAATATCGGCACGAACATGGCTAGCTAACATCGTTTGCCAATATTGTTGAGTTGCTTCGCTTGTAATAGCTCGCTTTTCAGCGGCAATAAAGTCTCGATATTTAGCCGGAGAACGGTCAACCTCGTATGGCAGCTCTTCCAAAGCAAGCGCATAACAACGTAATAGTTCAGCAGTCAGATGCCTAAGGCTATAACCATCTAGAAGAAGATGATGAAAACTGAATGCTAATTCAAAGCTATGTTCATTGCGATTAATTGCAAACACGCGAAACAGAGAAGATGACTCTAACTCAAAACCACGTTGTTTTTCCGTTTCAATCCATTTAAGCTTTGCGTCCTTAAAAACTGCTTGATCTGCGTAAGAAAAGTCCAATCTGGTTATTAATGTTTCTCGTGACGCATGTACTACTTGTAGCGGCTTCTTAAATCGACTGAGCTCTAATGTTGTACGCAAAATCTCATTTGCACTTACTAGGTCATCGACAACTTGCTGTAACTTGTCCATTTCAAATGGAAGGTCTACTAGCTGGATCACTATGTCGTGATAGACAGCTTCAGATTTTTCCATTTGATGGTGAAACAACATGCCCATTTGCGTGTAGCTTAGAGGGTAAGCGTCTTGAATTTGCTGTTTATTCATTGATGCATTTCCATTACCGAACAAAATATTTTTAATTGCCTTGTCGAAATAACAGGGCTTTTTCATACTAAGCAGATTCAACTACAACCAATGCTTTTGCGGTAACTGCCACATATGACAGGTACTTATTTTTGGATAATATCTAAAGAAAGGATAAATACCGATAAATTAAGAAACGGCGCGACAGAACTGGGCTACGGCGCCGTTTTGGGTTAATTAGTGATTGTGAATACCACTAATTTTGTGCTAACAATACTGTAAGATCTTCACTATCCAACAAATCAAATTCTGCGGTTTCGATTTGTTCCGCAGCAGTCACATTACCTCCTTCGATTGCGATCGCTAGTGCAGCGACCGTATCATGTTCAAATAAGTCTTCTAATGAGAAGTGGATCCCTTCAGCACCTGCTCGTGCAGC
>NZ_JAUOPD010000055.1 GCF_030546745.1 Thalassotalea sp. 1_MG-2023 | reverse complement strand
TCGATGCTCAGAGACGGTGTAATGTGGGAAGCGCCAAAAGTGTAAAATTAACTATTGACGCCATAGTCTCTTGTTATGTTGCGCTTTACCAAAATGTTTCTTTTATTGCCAATAGGTTAAAAGCTAATGCTAGTATTAGCAACCATATCTTATGACTAGGATAAAAAGCCTTTGGAACATATTTATTGACCCATTTAAAAAATGCCGAAGAATTAGGTAAATAGTAAGATACCAATGCCACTAAACTAAGCCACTCCAGAGCAAACCACATTGCAATTAAGCTCTGGACTTTGATCAAAGATATAAATGACAGGATAGAAAGAAGAGCAAGAAGCGAATTTGAATTAATTAATTTCAATGAACTCTCCGTGTCATTAGCAACATAACGCCCGCATAAGAAGCGGGGCAATTACTTGGACGCTTTTTTGCGTCGTTTATCTTTGCAAAAAATCGGACAAATTGAACCGTCTGACTTAATGCGCTTGTTAGGTAAGGCTTTGCACCATAGTGCCTCGTAACCTTTTTATTTGAAATAGACTTACAACAACAAAACTAATACCTATGCCAAGTAAAAGTAGACTTGGTAACCATAAGGACCAAAAACCACTTATCTTTGGCTCTTTTACATTACTATCATTATAAAGAACAGTTACTTGCTCTTGTTGTTTATAACAAGCAGGGCTACAACCAAAATTAGACTCAAAAGTATGCAACTTTTCAGTTTTATCCTGAAAGCTTACTATAGGGTATAGTGAATCTTCTTTTCGAATCAATTCGATAACTGTACCTTTTGCTGATAGCGCATTACCGATAAAATCAGACGTACTTTTAGTAATATACAAACCACCCAAAAGCATCAGTACACCAAGAATCAGGTACAAATATCCTACTTTAATGCTGTTGTTCATTTTGCTAACGACACTGAACATATTTAAGTTACCTAACGAGCCTGTAGAATAACTCGTTATTGTTATTTTTTAATTCAAATACTCTAACTTCATTAATTCTTTTTAACAATCAAAAACGTTTACGTTTTTGCCGATCTTTATTTTTTGTACCTGATAATTGCAATATGTCTGATTTGATATATTTTTTAGTGAAATCAAGGTGTTATTACTAATGGTTTTACTGAATATCAGCTTTAATGTAGGTGGTTTCTTAGTTTTTCAATATTGTGAACCAAGCAATACTTTTGCCATTGGGTATTTACTTTCTCTTGCCCTCGTAAGGTAAACTTATTCATGCCTTTGTTGATTGTAATATTGCCAAATACGGGCTCAATTGCACCTAATCGTTTGCTGTATTGCCGTCGGCCAACTGGACTGTCTATTTTTACTTTCATTTTATCAGTATATGAAGGGATTTTGCGTTTACTGTTTGTTAAAAACTGGACTTGTCGTCCTGTTTTTACTGGCGGTTTTCGCATACATTGAGGTTGTAAACTGCATCTGCGACAATCCTTTAAATACCCTGTAAAACGACAATAGCTTTTCTCACCTGTTTCGATGCTTTGGCTTTGTAACCACATGGTTTTACCCGCAGGACAAACACAGTTTTTTCTCACTGGGTCAAAATGAAAGTCATCTTTATTAAATAATCTTGGCCTTCCTTTACTGCGTTTTAGTCGGCGTTTTTCTTGCTCACTATGATACGTTTCACTGCTCTTAAATAACGGGTTTCTACTTCTAAATTGAGTATCAGCAATATAACAATCAAGCCCTGTTGTTGCCATATGTATTAAGTTAGCCTCACTATGAAAACCACTGTCAGCGGTAAACTTAGCATGTTTGAAGGTATTGGGCGTACTGAGTTTTTGAAGTTGATGATTAAGCTGTTCAATGGCGGGTTTTAAGGTTTGCTGTTCGCCTACCCCTCCCCATGTTTTTGCTTGAAGAATGATTTGATGCTTGTCATCGTTAATCGCAATGCCGTTGTAACCTTGAATAGTACCTTTTGAGGTGGTCATCTTAGCGCTGTCTGGGTCAGTGATGTTACTTTTTACTGGCTTGCCTTGACTACCTAACTTTTCTTGGTGTGTCGCTAAGAAGTGTTTGATTTTATCGGCACTGTTATCAAGTTTATCTTTTTGCTTTAAGTCGTGCGTAATTTCATCTTCGGCTAACGTGTCTTGTGATTGATGACGTGCCAATATCCGTTGGCTGGCTTTACGTAGCTTCACTTCCTTTCGCCTAAGCTCTTCAAACGTTCCGCTCCACTCTTTGCTCGCATTTGATTTTAGCTTGCAGCCATCAATGGCAAACATGTTGCGGCCTATTAAACC
>NZ_JAUOPD010000054.1 GCF_030546745.1 Thalassotalea sp. 1_MG-2023 | reverse complement strand
TTCTTTTTGTCATTTAACACCTCAATAATTGGATTATATTCCATTATTAAAGTGTCCTGTTTAATTAAAGCAGATCAAATTCTAGTAGCAAATCACTTACCGTGCAAACATTAAGGGAAATATTTCTTGTTTTGTGCAAACTTTATGGGAAGTGTGCAATCTAAATTGTCACTACACATCATTAAACATTTTTTCCTGCTACAAAACCCGAGCTCCAAGCCCATTGAAAATTATACCCCCCTAGCCAGCCTGTAACATCTAATGCTTCACCAATAAAGTAAAGGCCTGAAATACTTTTTACCTCCATAGTTTTAGAGGATATTTGATCAGTATTAACTCCTCCAATAGTTACTTCCGCCGTTCGATACCCTTCAGTCCCCGCTGGTTTTACTTGCCAGTTGTTAATACTTTCAATTAATAATGCCTGTTTACGGTGCCCTAATTGTTTAAGGGGTATATTTTCAAAACCAATCAATTGAATAAATTTTTCGGCAAACCTCTTTGCAAAAATACTAGATAGGAAATTTTTCAATGAAACATTGGTCTGAGATGAAATAGCCTCCTTTAATAATGATTCAAAGTTACCATTAGGGTATAAATTAATAGAAGCTATATCTCCATTATCCCAATACGATGATATTTGCAGTACAGCTGGGCCGGATAAGCCCCTGTGAGTAATGAGCATATCTTCAGAGAAAGTTATATTATTAGCACTGATACTAACGGGCATAGATACCCCCGATACTTCGGCTAAAGGCTCTTTAAGTTCTGGATGAAGTGTCAATGGTACAAGACCAGCTTTGGTTGGTAAAACTTCAAGGCTGAACTGCTTAGCGAGTTTATATGCAAAAGAGGTTGCACCTAGTTTGGGCATCGATAACCCACCAGTAGCTATAACTAAACTCTCACATTGATAATCAGATTTACTTGTTTTAACTAAAAAATTTCCATCGTCCAACTTTAGTACTTTTTGAATGTCTGTTTGAAAGCTGAATTCAACAGCGTTTTTTTCACACTCTGCTACTAACATTGAAACTATTGCCTTTGCAGAGTCATCACAAAAAAGTTGGCCAAGAGGTTTTTCATGGTATGAGATTTTGTATTTCTCGATTAAGGAAATAAAATCCCATTGAGTGTATTGGCTAAGTGCAGACTTGCAAAAGTGAGGGTTTTCACATAGGTATTTTTCTGGCTCGATATAATAGTTGGTGAAGTTACAACGTCCACCTCCAGATATTAATATTTTTTTACCTGGTCTTTTCGCGTGATCTAGAACAATAGTTTTTCTTCCTCTTTCTCCTGACTTTGAGGCAGCCATAAGACCTGCAGCTCCTGCTCCAATTACTATTACATCTACTTTCAATTTATTCGCTCACCTTTATGCTGAATTTAGTAATTGTATCATTACCCATTTAATAATTTTTCTTTTTGGACCTTTCTTTTTGAGAAATATCAGAATATAGCTGTGTTCGACTTTAAAACCTATTTACCTGTGATAACAGTAGGGATTAGATCAATCTAAATTTACTTTATAAGTTGACCTCGGCGGCATTATCTCTACAAATTCACAATTTAACGCATTAGCTAGTTTATATAATGTTGCCAATTTTATATTTACACACCCTCTTTCTATTTTGCCGTAATTACCTCTTTCGATACCTACATAAGCGGCAAAACCTTCTTGAGAGTAGCCAGCAGCCTTACGTTTTAAACGCAGCATTTCACCAAAATCTTTAATTAAATCACTCACCTTATTTTCCTTCAGGCAAAATGATTAGATTTTCATGTTGAGCACTAAAGAACCACGCCCTATAATACCCACAATCATTTTAAATTGATCAGGAATTACTTTGAAATTAGACCATTTTGTCGCTCAAATTATTGTCTCGAAAAATTTTGATCTCTTCACAACAAGCGATGTCAGATCAGCTTATTTAGCTTTGAAAAGTGACTCTTCTTTAGATCGTTCTACTATTCGACGAATGATATATGGTGAGCTTTTAAAGTTGGTTAAAAAAGGCTGGCTTAGAAAACTTATATCGAAAAAGAAGGGGTTAACTCGCTTTAGCAAAACAGAACTCTTTGACGGCGAAGCAATAGAGCTGAGGGTTAAACGTGAATCAACAAAAAAACCTAAAAAACATGATGCTATGCAAGAGCAACTGCTTGGTAAGTTGAATCACTATAAAGCTGAACTGCTATTAAATATGGGGGAGTCTGACGCATACAAAGAGCTTTACTCAGAATTCCCTGAATTGGTTGATGAAATACAGCCTGTAGTGGTCAACTAAAACTGGCCACCTTGTTATAAGTTTTCCAATATTTGTGTTCGGCCTCTAATGGCGATAACC
>NZ_JAUOPD010000053.1 GCF_030546745.1 Thalassotalea sp. 1_MG-2023 | reverse complement strand
TTGGCTCCACACACACTGGCGTGCATGCTTCAAAGCCTCCCACCTATCCTACACATGTAGGAGCAATGTTCACTGTCAAGCTATAGTAAAGGTTCACGGGGTCTTTCCGTCTAGCCGCGGGTATACGGCATCTTAACCGCAAATTCAATTTCACTGAGTCTCGGGTGGAGACAGTGTGGCCATGATTACGCCATTCGTGCAGGTCGGAACTTACCCGACAAGGAATTTCGCTACCTTAGGACCGTTATAGTTACGGCCGCCGTTTACCGGGGCTTCGATCATGAGCTTCGCAGAGCTAACCCAATCAATTAACCTTCCGGCACCGGGCAGGCGTCACACCGTATACGTCATCTTTCGATTTTGCACAGTGCTGTGTTTTTAATAAACAGTTCCAGCCACCTGGTTACTTCGACTGTCAACAGCTTAGAGAGCAAGTCTCATCACCGTCGACAGCGTACCTTCTCCCGAAGTTACGGTACTATTTTGCCTAGTTCCTTCACCCGAGTTCTCTCAAGCGCCTTAGTATTCTCTACCTAACCACCTGTGTCGGTTTGGGGTACGGTTCCTATATATCTGATGCTTAGAAGCTTTTCCTGGAAGTATGGCATCAACAGCTTCTACTCCGTAGAGTATCGTCTCGATTCTCAGTCTTAAGGAAACCCGGATTTACCTAAGTTTCCAACCTACTATCTTTCACATGGACTACCAACGCCATGCCTGCTTAGCCTGCTCCGTCCCTCCTTCGCAATATATAGAAGTACAGAAATATTAATCTGTTTCCCATCGACTACGCCTTTCGGCCTCGCCTTAGGGGCCGACTTACCCTGCCCTGATTAACATGGGACAGGAAACCTTGGTCTTTCGGCGTGGGAGTTTTTCACTCCCATTATCGTTACTCATGTCAGCATTCGCACTTCTGATACCTCCAGCATGCCTTACAACACACCTTCAACGGCTTACAGAACGCTCCCCTACCACTTAATCCTAAGATTAAATCCGCAGCTTCGGTGCATAGTTTAGCCCCGTTACATCTTCCGCGCAGACCGACTCGACTAGTGAGCTATTACGCTTTCTTTAAAGGATGGCTGCTTCTAAGCCAACCTCCTAGCTGTCTATGCCTTTCCACATCGTTTCCCACTTAACTATGACTTTGGGACCTTAGCTGGCGGTCTGGGTTGTTTCCCTCTTCACTATGGACGTTAGCACCCATAGTGTGTCTCCCGCATATCACTCATTGGTATTCGGAGTTTGCAAAGGGTTGGTAAGTCGGGATGACCCCCTAGCCTTAACAGTGCTCTACCCCCAATGGTGTTCGTGCGAGGCTCTACCTAAATAGATTTCGGGGAGAACCAGCTATCTCCCGGCTTGATTAGCCTTTCACTCCGACCCACAAGTCATCACCGCATTTTTCAACATACGTGTGTTCGGTCCTCCAGTTGATGTTACTCAACCTTCAACCTGCCCATGGGTAGATCGCCGGGTTTCGGGTCTATTCCTAGCAACTGAACGCGCAGTTAACACTCGCTTTCGCTACGGCTCCCCTAATCGGTTAACCTTGCTACTAAAAATAAGTCGCTGACCCATTATACAAAAGGTACGCAGTCACCCGAAGGCTTCCACTGCTTGTACGTATACGGTTTCAGGTTCTATTTCACTCCCCTCACAGGGGTTCTTTTCGCCTTTCCCTCACGGTACTGGTTCACTATCGGTCAGTTAGGAGTATTTAGCCTTGGAGGATGGTCCCCCCATATTCAGTCAACATTTCACGTGTGCCGACCTACTCGTTTTCACAATATGTTTGTCTTCGTGTACGGGGCTATCACCCTGTATCGCCAAGCTTTCCAGCTTGTTCCACTGACGCCCATACGCTTAAGGGCTAATTCGCGTTCGCTCGCCGCTACTAACGAAATCTCGGTTGATTTCTTTTCCTCGGGGTACTTAGATGTTTCAGTTCTCCCGGTTCGCCTCATTAACCTATGTATTCAGTTAATGATAATGTCTTATGACATTGGGTTTCCCCATTCGGAAATCTGTGTCTATAACGTCTTTTATCGACTCAACACAGCTTATCGCAGATTAACACGTCCTTCATCGCCTCTAACTGCCAAGGCATCCACCATATACGCTTAGTCACTTAACCATACAACCCTAAATATTTTAGGTTACTCAGTGACAAAACTGAGTATCAATGTATGTCTGACATTTTCACGTACTATAAATAGCACTTGAATTAGAATGAAATAAGATAAGGAAGTCTTATTTCGGTTGTTGACTTTATTCATTAAAGTAATGAGCGCGACACTCGTTACTTACCTAAAGCCAACGTGATATAACTAGTTGATAAAACTACTTATATCGGGATATAAATATCAGCTTTCCAGATTGTTAAAGAAATAGTGATTAACACACATTCGGTTAAACACTTGATTTACCCTCCTAATGGAGAGGAAAAACCAAATTGAAAATTACTAAAAAGTAACCTTAAATTTGGTCTCTC
>NZ_JAUOPD010000052.1 GCF_030546745.1 Thalassotalea sp. 1_MG-2023 | reverse complement strand
TCATATTAATACCTAATCAGTTGCGGTGATTCTATCACCTCTAATTAGATGGCCAAATTTATTGTGCCACTACAATCATCTAAACTTGAATACATGGTTCAAAAGAAATAACCTACATCCTCAGAACTCATAAAGGAATATGAGTACTTTTCATATTCCTTTGGAACAATAACGTAAGGAATACACTCAATGAATAAATCTATTTTTCTAAACCTATTATTTATTATCTTGATCATTGTTGCTAACAATGCCCATGCAAGTAATTACTTTACTGCGTCAAAAACAAGATTGAATATGGGGGAGGATACTTTGTTATCTTGGAGCAACTATTATCCTAACCTCTACAATAACCCTACTTATAACCTTTATGTGTACAAACCAAATGGAGCTATTAAGTATAAATTTGGTTCAGGACTAACAGATACTAGCTTCCTTCGAAAAAACATTAGAATGAGCGGTAAACACACTTTTGAAGTAGAGGTTTGCGATTCCCTTGGAGAGAATTGTGTGACTAACTATAATGGTAGGGTATCAGTTTATGTTGATCATGGGTGTTATAAAGATGAGATTTGGTCGGGTATTGTTTATAAGTGTGACGGCCAAATAGTATCGCAGTCCACAGGTGGCGTAAGCCACTATGGGGTAGATAAATTTAGTGAGTTTATCGCCGTCAAAGATAGAGTGTTCTGGTATTTTTGGGATGCATCAATGTTAAGGGGTGCTTATTATACTAATTGTAGATCTGGTGGTTCTCTTTCAATGGTTACTGCATTTGTCGGGGGGCTTGGAATTTCTGATCGTATCGATAACTTTCTTCCTAAAACGGATGGTGAAAATGCCGAGTGGGATCATTGGCATAAAGTGGGTAGCTACTTCACCCATCATAGTTCCTATTTAGGTCAGTGCTAGCAAATGAGGGAGAGCACTAAGGCTCTAAAACTTTAAAGGGGCAGATAGCCCCTTTATGTTGTATTCAAACTCTAATAGTTAATTCTCTCAAGTAAACTAAAGAGAGTTAATGATAAGCCTTTCTAATTGATTCATATACTTTCCTGATGTTTTATCTAGAAGCGATCACATATTAAATGTGAAACCAGCATCTCAGTATTCGTGCTATACACTTTTTCTCGTGCTAATGATAATAGTTCATACTCACCTTTTGATGCTGTATAACGATGATCTTGTTCGATGTACTGCATCACAACATGGTTAGGGTATTGTTTACGCGCCTCTGTGATATAGCTGTCACTTTCTTGATTGGCATCGATTGCCTGTTTGATGTCTATATACGTTTTGCTGCCACGACGCACGACAAAACGAAATTCCTCATTATGCTCAAGGAAAGCTAATTTAATATAATGGCGCCCATGCCATTGCTGTTTATTTGTGGTCAGGTGATTGCTTACACAAATTATTGCGCCAGCTTCTAATGCAGGGTCTAAAGTAAACCGTTTAAGGTGCATTAAGACTTCAGCGGTAAAGTTCTCAGGGTTATCTTTGCTGCGGTTGTTTAATGGGAGAATATATTCACTTGGTTTACCAGGTGCTGGAATACTGATGGCAAATTCATTGTCTGGGTTGTTAAATGAAAGAAGCGACATCAAACCCCTGGTATCATCACAATGATTTTCATTTGCTAAGGCAGTATATATATCAGCTGCTTTAATCTCTCCGTCGCTACGTAGCTCTACACGTTTTCCAAAATAAATAAGGTGCTCAACATTATAGATGGCTCTTATTTCTTTATTTGAGTACATCTGTTCAAGCGCTTTGACTAAAGTGTTTTTATTTACTGTATTCAAGTGCCTGGTTAATTTTAATGCTAAGTAGTGGCGCTGCATTCATTTGCCCACACCGCTGGTAACACCTGACCACTTCTACCGGAAACCACTGCTCAGGCTACTTTTAATTTTGCCCATAAAAAAAGTCAAACCAAATTTTTAATTTGATCTGACTCCATTGGTTAATCAACAACTCTGATCCTGAGCTATCCCCACAAATAATTCTTATATATCAATGAAATAATTTGAACCGAAGGGAACATTCATGGTGTTTGGTGATCAGATCTATCGCCAAACAAAAATAACCAACCGGAAACACCATGAATGCGCTCCCTATATTGAAGAAAACCCTCACTCTTGTCACCCCTAAAATGCACGCTAGACGACGAAATTCTTTAGTTTCATCACTTGAAAGCCTATTAATGGGCTCAAATGCAACCGTGACTAATCTTGGCCGAGGCATTAACTCGAAAACGAAAGAAAAGCACAGAATAAAACGAGCAGATAGGTTGTTATCCAATACTCATTTGCAACAGGAAGCTTTTTCAATCTACCAATCGTTAGCTAAATTCACGATAGGTAAAGCAATTCGTCCTATTATTTTAGTAGATTGGTCTGACTTAGATGAACACAAAGGACACTTTTTACTTCGAGCACCCCTTGCATCACATGGTCGTGGAATTTGTTTGTACGAAGAAGTGCATAGCGTTAAAACTAAAGAGAAACCTAAGACTCATCAACAGTTTTTAACAAACTTGGCTAGAATATTAGCCGATACAAGTAAACCAATTATAGTCACTGACGCTGGCTTTAAAACACCTTGGTTTCGGGCTGTTTTAGCGCATGGGTGGGACTTTGTTGGGCGAATACGTTTGCCCAACTTCTATAGTATTGATGACAATGTATGGCAATGTATTACTCACTTATACACTAAAGCAACGGGCTGCCCTAAGTCGTTTAACGGAGCAATTGCGAGAAGTAATCAATTAGCCTGCAGATTAGTGCTTTATAAGCAACGGAGCAAAGGTCGACAATCGCTGAATCATTCAGGTAAGAAAAGGCTTTCTAAAACCAATAAGGTTTATAGAAAATCAGCCAATGACCCATGGTTGCTCGCTACATCACTGCCTCAAAC
>NZ_JAUOPD010000051.1 GCF_030546745.1 Thalassotalea sp. 1_MG-2023 | reverse complement strand
TTAGAGAAACCCGTAGCGAAAGCTACGGGTTTTTTGCATTTGGGATAAAAATATTAAGTCAGGATAAATATCCTTGAAACTATGGGCAAATACCCATGACGAAAGTTCAGTAGTCAATGCAATAGCGCCGATGGTCGTGTGACTCATGTGATAAGTAACGCCCATATGAGTGTAGGGTTAAAAAGGTAACAGACAAGATGAACCGTTTCATGTTGGCCCATTTTAACCGAATGAGCTCTGCGAGTTCGCGGGCCTGAGTCAAGCTTTTATTCCAAAGAAAAGGCCGTCTAATAAGACGGCCTTTTTTTATGGACAAAATACATGAAGTACTCTCACTTGGTCGTTCTTTGCCATCCATGGCACCACGACATTAGTGAATCCATTCACGTCAGTAGGGTTGAAATGGTTAACAGACAAGATAAAGCGTTTCATGTTGGCCCATTTTAACCGAATGAGCTCTGCGAATTCGCGGGCCTGAATCAAGCTTTTATTTAGAGAAACCCGTAGCGGAAGCTACGGGTTTTAGATATTAAGTATTATCTTTACCGAAATGTGGGCAAGAGCCTAAAACTTGCATAAAGTGTTTATCTTTATCATGGAATGTCCATACACATTTTTTGTTATTAATGTGTACACCATCTGTGTGAACTGGTATTCGATTCCATCCAATGGGTAATGAGTCAGCCCCTACGCTATCGGTATGATACGAATCAACAGAAGCCGCGATGTATTTGTTAAGCTCTTTAATAAGGCAATCATTAACTGATGTAAGACCGGTAGCTTTGAGCATGTTTAACGGTACACCATCAAGTTTTGTTTGCACATCAGATACAATTATATGAATGGCGTTATTTTTTACAGTTAAATGATAAGCTACTACATAATTGTCGGCAAAAGGGGCATCGTTAGTTTCTCCAAACCGAGTAATAACGGTCTTAGTTATAGCATCAAATTGAAAAGTGCCTTCTAATGAAACCCCATTACTAGCAACATTAAAACTAAAATATTTTAATGTTATTGCAAAAAAATCAGCCGCTAAACTAGAAAAACGTTGATCAAACCCCTGTGCGGCTTTGTTGTGTACCTGATCTAATATAGCTCCATCTGTAAATGCTTGTACAGCTTTTGCTGTTGGGCTATTACTATCACAATTACCCGTAGAAGAACTAGCCGCTGTTAATTTATTGGATGATATTGCCTCTGCCGTATCATTTAATATCTCATACGCATCGAGTGTGTTTGTCATTAAGTTAGCAACGTTTGCAGACACTTCAATTGATGTTACATATTTTTGTAACATGTACCTTGGGCTATTTTGATTGGTATGGCCTATTTCATACCCCGCTAACTGGCCACTATTCGCATCAACAACAAGTACTTTGGTTGGGGTTGAATAACAAGATTGTGTATCGGGAGTTGAATGGCCATCACATCGCACTATGGGTTCGTATTGATTGACAACTGCATGGGCACTATCAACGTTGATATTTTTATCAACATACGCTTGCCAGTTTTCAGCATGTGTTAAAGATGAGGTTAGTATTAAGCTAGTAATACACAAGAAACGTTTGGCATTAGTATGCCATTTTCCATTTTTCATTTATCAACTTCCATTTGATGTTTTCATTTTTGAAATGAAACTAATGCTATTAGTAGATGAACCTTATACCAGGAGTGATGATTATTCAATAATATTAATATATATGAGTACATCGTTTAGTTTTAAATAAATTCAGTATTTTTATGCGTAACAAATCGTGTTGTAAGATCGTTATTGACAATCTGAATGTGTAAATTACGGGGTTAAAAATGAACTTGAGAGAGGCATACGTTAGTCAGGGTATCTAAACATGGAACATAAACGATAAAACAAAAAGCCCATGTTAAACATGGGATTTTTGTTAAACTTTGATAGTATCAACTACGCTATTTTTTCGACTTACCAATTGAAATAACGAGTTGATCAAATTGTTTTACCTGATCCATTACTTGAACAACCATATCGTGCTTTGTTTCGAATTCAGGAATAATAACGGCACTGTTTGTTAAGTTTTCAGCTAAGAAGCTTTCTATACGTGCACCTAATCGTTCAATATCTACTGGTTTTCCGTTAAATTTTACTTGTCCATTTTCGCTAATTTGAACAACAACGGTAGGAGCAGCATTATCAGGCGGGTTATTTTGTGCTTTTGGTCTATTTACTAAAATGCCTTCTTCGCGAACAAAAGAGGTTGTTACGATAAAGAAAATCAATAATATAAATACAATGTCCAACATTGGCGTCATATCTACTTCACTTTCGTTGGCTTCTTCTGCGTGTCTTCTTCTACTCATGGTTAACCCTTATTCTAACCGCAATGACAAATAATATTACGATTTACTTCGTATAGTTTTGATGTAATGTACTGATAAAATGGCTTATGGTCAATCTTTAATCTTAGAATTTACCTGCAAAATTATTATTTTTATAGTCGTTGTTTATTTCTTCAACGCTTAATGATCTTGAGTCGCCAGCTTTAAGGTTTTTATCAAGAGAGATATGACCAACACTAATGCGGTGTATGCTTAAAACTTTGTTTTGAAAACGGCCAAACATACGCTTAATTTGATGATATTTCCCTTCTTGAATGATAACTAAGGCCTTATAACTCGTCAGTATTTCAAGCTGCGCAGGTAATGTTGTTGCATTTTCATACTGAAAATACATCCCCTGGGCAAATGCTGTTACATAATCTTGTGTTATCGGTTTATCGACAGTCACTAAGTACTGTTTTTCTACTTTAGCAGATGGGTTGGTTATTTGTTCAGACCATCTACTGTCATTGGTTAATAATATAAGCCCTGTACTATTTAGATCTAACCTTCCTACTATGTGTAATTCGTTTTTATATGAACACTTTAATAAGTTAATAACGGTTTGGTGTTTATCGTCTTTCGTAGCGGATACTACCCCTTTAGGCTTATTTAACATTAGGTAATAAGCTTCTTCAAAAGGTAATAGTTGAGTTTTTACAATAATTTTTGAAAATTTGTTAACAATTTCGTCTGCATCTTGAGTGGTTATTCCATCAACCGTTATCTCTTGTTTGGCTAGTAAGCGTTTAACATCGGTACGGGAAATGTTTAATACTTGTGATATTCGCTTATCTAATCGCTGACGGTTTAATGCATTATTGTTTGCCACGGTAGCACTCTTAAACGTTGAAGTGCTGGAATTATATCAAGTATAGAAATAGATTTTAAATCCTAAACTGTCGATGCCATCACATTTAATTACAAAAATATAAGATAAATAAAAGATACAGTCTTTTTTTTTTGAACCAGTGATTCGGCGCGGGTGGTAAAGAGTAGAAGGTGCTCGCACCGCAGTAACTAATTAAATATATAAAAAGAAGTGGTGGACGATACTGAGCTTGAACCAGTGATTCGGTGCGGGTGGTAAAGAGTAGAAGGTGCTCGCACCGCAGTAACTAATTAAATATATAAAAGAAGTGGTGGACGATACTGGGCTTGAACCAGTGATTCGGCGCGGGTGGTAAAGAGTAGAAGGTGCTCGCACCGCAGTAACTAATTAAATATATAAAAAGAAGTGGTGGACGATACTGGGCTTGAACCAGTGACCCCCGCCTTGTAAGGGCGGTGCTCTCCCAACTGAGCTAATCG
>NZ_JAUOPD010000050.1 GCF_030546745.1 Thalassotalea sp. 1_MG-2023 | reverse complement strand
GCTATAGTTGCTGCTATAGCTAGGGTCTCACTTTACCGAATAAGTTTAAGTTTTGTGGGTTTATTATCCATACAAGCCATTACAGTAACGGGACTGCTAACTGCTTGCTCGGTTCCGCTTCGCTTCACAATTTTAGCAAGCTATTATCAGCCCCTGAATGGGACGTTATATGCACTGTAGAATTAATTGTCATCTTCAGTATGGAAATTAAATCATTTATTGATATTAAATTAAGGATAAATTATGAGTCGTATTTTCATTTCAATTTTTATATTTATCTCTACTATAACTTTGAGTTTTAGTAGTTATGGCCTAGATAAATCTCCTGCCACAGATGATCGCTATTTTGGTGAAACACCGCCGAGTTTAATACCCATACCTTTTACACCTAGCATCCCATCAGTAGATGGTAAATTTGAAAACGGTATTTTCTCGCCCGATATGCAAGAGTTTTATTTCACAACATTAATCGGCAAGGAAAAGAAGCGCGCTTCTTTTGTGGTATATTATGAAAATAATCAATGGGGTGAAGCGATTAAAACCGACTTTAAATGGCCTATGTTCTCTGTTGACGGTACTAAAATGTATATTGGTAAAAGTTATCGAGAGAAAACGAAAACGGGTTGGTCTGAGTCTAAGCCTACGGGAGCGTTTCTTAAAGAGCAGGCTCATGGATTATCAGTTTCGTCAAACGGAACTTTTTTTTTCCCATTTTTCAAAAAAGAAGATAAGGGGCGTGGTAATTTAGGTTATTCACGTATAGAAAACGGGCAATATCAATCGCCAGTAAAACTCGCGACTCATATTAACCAAGGGCAATACATAGCTCATCCACACATTTCCCCTGACGAATCTTATTTAATGTGGGATGTTGAACGAGAGGATAACTTAGGCAGCAATCAGCCTGATATTTATATCAGCTTTAAAGAAAGCGATGGTTCATGGGGACCTGCAATTAATATGGGTAGTAAAATAAATACGGCGCTTTATGAACAAAGCCCGCATTTAAGCCCTGATGGAAAATATTTATTTTTTATTCGTGGTGAGTACAAAAAGCACAAAGATGGTACTCAATATTGGCAAGGAAGTAGTTATTGGGTAAGCGCACAAGTTATTGATAATATCAGACCTAAGCTCTAGACATTAAGTGGAAAAGTGCATATAACAACACGCCCTGAGGTGGACAGCAAGTATTAAAACTTACTTTCCACTGCATACTTTAATAAAGGTGAACCCTGATCTTCCCCCATTTTAGTGGACACCTCCTCATCACATTGAGGAGGCTACAATGCCCAAATATACACAACCTAGAAAAACAGTTGGTTTTTGCTCCTGTGTGTCTTATGTTAATCATCAGTGAGTTATTCATTAAGGTATTATTTGTCCACCAAACTTGGGAGATTACGATGGATATCGATGAAGATAAAATAGATGAAGCAGCCCTTGCTTTAATGTATTTGACTTTACATGACCATGGTCGAGCATGGAAACAAATCGACTGGGAGGTAACAAATAGGCTTTATGAAAAAGGGTTAATTTGTGACCCCGTAGGAAAGGCCAAGTCAGTGCAATTAACAGGTGAAGGCCTTGAGTTGTCAGAAAAGTTGTTCGAGACGTTGTTTGCTAAGAAGTAGCCCATGAGCAAATAGTCGTAATTTAAAGCGAGGTTGCTAACAGTTTACTCGGTTTCGCTTTTTTACACATTTTAGCTAGTATTACTATGTCGTTTAATGCAGCGTTCAAAGTGATAATAATAAGGTATCTGATGAAATATCTAATGTTGATAATTGTAGGTTCTTTACTGACTTCAACTGATTCATTTTCAAATGAATTTAGCGAAAAGGTAGATACACTTTTTTCCACGAATATCCAGAAGGATGCGCCTGGATGTTCTGTCGGTGTAATTAAAGACGGCACCTTCATTCATAAAGCTGGTTATGGTCTTGCTAATATGGAACTTGATGTGGCTTTGAGTGGTGATAATGTGCATCGGATAGCATCGGTATCCAAACAGTTCACTGCAATGGCAGTTTTACTACTGGCTGAAGAGGGCAAGATTGATCTGGAAGAGGATATTCGAACTTATTTGCCATCGCTGAAAAACTACGGTGAAAAAATAACCATAAATTCTATGCTTGGTCATTTTAGTGGAATGGCTGATTATGATTTTATTTCCGGAGGAGAAAGAGGGGACGTTGAAAACGGACTGAATATTCACTCTGTTGCAGGTGGACCGTTTCGGCTTGGAAATGAAGATTATCTGACCATTGAAGAATTTTATGATTTGGTTAAACAAGTTCCACTTCGTCACGCACCCAATGAAAAATGGGACTATAGCAATCTGGCCTATTTTTTACTTTCGATGCTGGTAGAAGAAGTATCAGGTGAAAGCCTTCGACAATATGCAGATAAGCGCATTTTTAAACCTCTGGGTATGACGAACACATTTTTTAGCGATAACCCTACTGAGATCGTTAAGAACAGAGCGAGTGGATACAAACCAACGGAAGAGGGAGGTTATATAACTGATATGACAAACCTTTTTTGGGTGGGTGATGGTGGTTTGCATACAACCGTTTCTGACATGTTGAAGTGGGATCAAAATTTCTATAACCCAAAAGTAGGAAAAAAGCCTGCAAAACTGCTTGAGTTACTCAATAAACCCAATAGCAACTTTGACAAACGTGGGATGCTATATGCCAATGGGCAGATGATTGTTGAAAGTAATGGCCGAAAATCATTTTCGCATGGCGGTGGGTGGTTAGGGGTCAGAACCTTTTATGAACGTTTTCCAGCAGATAGATTCTCCACCATTATTCTGTGTAATGACAGTAGCCAAAACCCTCGTGAATATGCCAAGCAAATCGCAAAAGCTTATTTTAAATGAAAATTGTAAAGTTGTGAGTATCCAAACTTATAACAAATTGCGCAAACATGACGAGAAAACCGGCGCACTTAAACGAAACGCTTGCAAGCTTCTTCTTTGAAACACGAAACAAGGTGGGCTTTTAAACTCTTAACTCGTTTATTTTTTAAAGGGTATCGTTTTAACTAATGTAAAAATCGTATGGGTATTTTTACTATGATTAGTGTGATTTTTTAAGTAAAGTTTAGAATATCAAACACCTGTTGAATTTGAATTGGCAGGAACTTTAAAATGGAAAGTGTAAATTTTGGCAGGGAAATTACTTAAATGAAACATATATTATTAACCATTATTTTACTTCTGCTTATTGCTTGCGGGGGCGGTTCTGATAAAAATGACTCTAACAACGATAATTTGTCACCCGATGAAGGCAGCTTTACTTTACATAATGTGAGGTTTGACTCACAAGACTATTATGAAGGAGAGCAGGTTACTGTTACAGAAGGCACTAACTTTGAGGTGCAATGGGTAGCACCCGATTCATCAGCCTATAGAATAGATTTACACTTATCGGCTAATGATCAAACGCCTTCTGACGCGAATAAAATAGTTAGCTTAAGATGCGGTAACACTTCTTACTCACTGTGTCCTAATGCAACAGGTGAGGTTGAATGTAGAATTGATGATAACAATTTATCTTGCTCTATTGAAAGTGACTCATTAGGTAGCGAAGCTTTTCAGGAGAGTGACTTATCTAGTTTAAAGTTTATTGTAAGTGGTTGTGGTGTTGATACTAATTGCGATGTTAAAACATTTAAATTAAAGGTAGAAAAACCAACGGGTAATTAAGGGTTGGTTGTAGTGGTCAACTAAAACTGGCCACCTTGTTATAAGTTTTCCAATATTTGTGTTCGGCCTCTAATGGCGATAACC
>NZ_JAUOPD010000005.1 GCF_030546745.1 Thalassotalea sp. 1_MG-2023 | reverse complement strand
AAATCATCGTCAGCTGATGGTGTTTCTTCTGGTGATGGCTCGTTTGGCGCTGCCGCCATAGAATCCATTAGCGCGTCTATATCATCAGGATCGCTTAATTCTGACGATAAATCATCGTCAGCTGATGGTGTTTCTTCTGGTGATGGTTCATCTGCTCCTGAAGGCTCGTCCACTGCTGAAGGCTCCTCCTCTGCTGAAGGCTCTTCCGCTGCTGAAGGCTCTTCCGCTGCTGGTGCTGCCGCCATAGAATCCATTAGCGCGTCAATATCATCAGGATCGCTTAATTCAATATCTTCAGAAATTTCAACGATTTCTTCATCGCCTTCTAAAACATCTTTTTCAGGTGCATCGTCTTCGTCAAGGTCAGATAACAACGAGTCTAAGTCGCTTTGGTCTAGTTCATTACCTTCTAAAGGTTCTGGTTCTTCTGAAGAATCTAAAGATATCTCTTCTAAATCGTCTAAGTCGCCAAGATCATCTAAATCATCTAAATCATCGATATCATTCAAGCTATCGTCTAAATGAATAACATCGTCATCTAATAAATCTTCATTGGGAGATTCAAGATCATCACTAAATAAAGAATCATCATTATTATCGCCCTCTGAAAGGTCAATAGACAGTTCGTCATCAAGAGAAAGTTCATCGTCTAAAGACAACTCATCATCAAGCGATAATTCGTCGTCTAATGATAGTTCTTCGGTAGGCTGACTTTCAGCTTTCTCCTGGATATCTTCACTCACTGGCGGCTGTGATTTTTCTTCAACCACCTTTTCTTTAGGTTGTTCATTTTGCTTTTTACGTAAAAATAACAGTAGCAACCCTGCAATTAACGCTAACGGCAACCCTATGCCCATTGCTAAAAACCATGGACTATTTAAGAAACTGTCATTGGCACTTTCTAATGCTTGCTCAGCCTTGAGACGAGCTTGTTCTTCCGCCTCGGCTTTCGCTAAAAGTGTTTGTAAAAGAGTAATCGTTTGTTGTTGTTGCAGTTCTACATCTTTACTTTTTGCAACTTCATCTTTCATGCTACCTAGTTGTTCGGTAAACGTATTAAGTTTTTGTTTAAGTTGTTCGTTTTCTTTAAGGATTGTTTGAAGACCATCGATGGAATCAAGCACATCGTTTTGTATGGTGTCTAAACGAAGGTTTTGCGATTGCTCGTACGTTTGTAATTTATCATTTATTTCGGTTTTCGCTTGATCTAAATCTTTTTTCTTTACCGATTCTTCAGGTGGCTTTTTACTAACTGGTTTTGCAGTGACTTTTTTATCCCATGATGAGTCATCGTTTTCCGACTTTTGTTTTGCAATTGCCGGATTTATGCGTGCAATTTCTGCCGCAGATGGCAACGTCAAGTATTGACCATCTATCATGTGATTTAAATTACTGTCTTTAAATGCTTGTGGGTTCTTTTCATACAACGCCTGCATCACCTGATACACAGAAAAAGCAGGATCAGGACGCACTGTAAGTGCGATGTTCCATAAAGTATCTTGTGACGTGATAGGCCCATATTGCTCATAGCGATAGGTATCACTATTTTTAGGGCCACGAATACGAATGCCACCCTCTTCTTCAGCCAAAGATGGTATGCTCATTGAGCTAATGCTTACCAAGATTACCTGCCACAGGCACAGGCGTAACAATCGTTGCATTAAGATTTCCTAGCTATTTGTTATTATTTGCCAAATGTTTGGCGCTTCCAACTAATTAAAATACAAAGCAAAATTTATTCCAATTTAAAATAAATTATATAACACTTTGTAGCATGAATTGTTTTTATACCCTTTTTATAACAAAAAAACTCGTCGTTAACTATAACGACGAGTTTTTATTTTTCTTTAGTATATCTTAAGCTTAGCTTAAATGATCTTTAATCAACAATTCTGCAATTTGAATACTGTTTGTCGCTGCGCCTTTGCGTACGTTGTCAGCAACAACCCAAAGGTTAATACCGTTAGGGTGGCTAATATCTTCACGAATGCGGCCAACAAAGGTTGCATCTACACCACTTGCTTCACCAATTTGTGTAGGAAACTCTTCATCTTTATCGCACACTTCTACGCCTTCAGCCTGCTTTAGCAAGTCTTTAACAGCTTCAGCTGAAATTTGTTCGCGCGTTTCAATATGAATGGCTTCAGCATGACCAAAAAACACCGGAACACGTACAGCTGTAGGGTTAACACGAATAGTATCATCACCTAAAATTTTGTTTGTTTCCCACACCATTTTCATTTCTTCTTTTGTGTAGCCATTATCTTGGAACACATCAATTTGTGGAATAACATTAAAGGCAATTTGGCGAGAAAACGCTTTCGGTTCAATAGGCTTGCCACTTAGCAAATCAGCACATTGTTTAGCTAATTCGTCCATTGCTTCTTTTCCGGCACCTGAAACTGATTGATAGGTACATACGTTAATACGTTCAATTCCCACAGCTTGATGAATAGGCTTAAGTGCTACCATCATTTGGATCGTTGAACAATTTGGATTAGCAATGATATTTCGATTACGATAATCGACTAGTGCCTCTGGATTGACTTCAGGAACAATTAAAGGAATATCGTCTTCGTAACGATACTCTGAAGTATTATCGATAACAATACAGCCTGCTTCGCCGGCAATTGGAGCAAATTTAGCAGATACTGAACCACCAGCAGAGAAAAAACCGATTTGCGCTTGGCTAAAATCAAACGTATCTGCATCGATTACTTCAATACTTTCACCGTTAAACTCAACAAAGCCGCCAGCAGAGCGAGCACTCGCTAATGGGTATAATTTATTAATAGGAAAGTCACGTTGTTCTAATAATTCAATGATTGTTTTACCGACTAATCCTGTTGCACCTAATACGCATACATCAAATTTCTGTGCCATAGCTTACTCTCTTCTCCTCTATTAATTCTTAACTGAACCCAAGTTCATGTACTTGTGTTTTACTCTGTTCATCATTGATGAGCACTTTTGTCGCAGAAAACTCCCTGCGAGCTGGGTATGTTTTCCTAATATAATCAAAGCCATTGATATAAACTTGTTGACGAAAAATGCCATCATCACGTCTTACGTCGTAAACCATTTTTACCAACTGGTTTAATATAACGTCATTTAGTCTACCATGTAATTCAACTTGGCTTATGGTTGATTTTGGTAATAAGCCCTCAAGTGACTGATTCGGCTTTTTATTTAATAGCTCACATAGTGCCAAATAAAGCATTTCTGTGCCACGAGCTTTTCCTTCTAAGCTATAACCAGCAATGTGTGCAGTGGAAATTTCACAAAAAGGGATCAGCGCTTCAGCAATATTCGGTTCATTTTCCCACACATCCAACACTAATTTAGTCTTCATTCCTTGTTGTTTAAGTAACAACAACGCTTGATTGTCTATCACTTCACCCCGGCATGCATTTATTAATATTTGATCTTCAGTTAACGATGATAACACTGTTTGGTCAAACATATGATGTGTAGGATAAAGGCCAGTAGTGGTCTTTGGAACGTGCAAGGAAATAATATCGCACTGCAAGATATCTTCAAAACTAGAAAATACACGGGAGTCTTCGCCTGTAGCCGCTAGTATTGGATCATAAAGCTTATGCTGAATACCTAATGCGGTAAGTTTTTCACTTAAACGGCTGCCGGTATTTCCAGCACCAACAATACCAACGGTTTTGTCGAATACAGAAAAACAGTAACGTTCCGCTAATATAACTAACGTTGAAATAACATATTCAGCGACTGATATTGCATTACAGCCTGGCGCTGATGAAAAGGTAATTTGATTATTAGATAAATACGCCTGATCAATATGATCAACGCCAATGGTTGCAGTACCTACGAATTTTATATTTGGGCTGTTCTTTAGCAAGTTCTCATTTACTTGAGTTATTGATCTTACTAACAATACCTCAGCATCAATAAGGGTATCTGCTGATAATTCCCTACCATTAAATGCCGTTAACGTCCCGAACTCTCCAAAGAATTCAGCAGCATACGGCATATTTTCATCATAATATATTTTCATAATTTTATAAAAGAAAAAGCCGCTAACTTACGTTAACGGCTTTGTTTTTTGACCGTTAGCTGCGCTTATTTATATTTTTTCATCACTAAGGTTGCATTTGTTCCGCCAAAGCCGAAGCTATTTGACATCGCTAAATCAACCTCTTGCTCACGAGTGTCAGTGACAATATCAAGCCCTTGAGCTTGCTCGTCTAAATTCTCAACATTAATAGACGGCGTAATAAAGTTATGTTCCATCATTAATAAGGTATAAATAGCTTCATGAACGCCAGCTGCACCAAGTGCATGCCCTGTCATGGCTTTAGTTGCACTAATTGCTGGAGATTTTTCACCAAACAATTCTTTAATTGCACCTAGCTCTTTAACATCGCCAACCGGCGTAGATGTACCATGAGTGTTTAAATAATCTACGTGGCCTTCAACACCTTGCATTGCTTGTTCCATACACCGTACTGCGCCTTCACCACTCGGTGCTACCATATCGTAACCATCAGACGTTGCGCCATAGCCAACAATTTCAGCATAGATATGTGCGCCACGCGCTAATGCATGTTCTAATTCTTCAACAACGACCATACCGCCGCCCCCTGAAATAACAAAACCATCACGGTCAGCATCATAAGTACGAGATGCTTTTTCAGGTGTTTCATTATATTTAGTTGATAATGCACCCATCGCATCAAACATCATCGCCAGTGTGTAGTCTAATTCTTCACCACCACCAGCAAAAACAATATCTTGCTTACCTAGTTGAATTAATTCAGCGGCATTTCCGATACAGTGTGCACTTGTTGCACAAGCAGAGCTGATTGAATAATTAACACCTTTAATTTTAAAGGGGGTTGCTAAACATGCTGAACAAGTACTAGACATTGTTTTAGGAACCGCGTAAGGGCCAACACGTTTAACGCCTTTGTTGCGTAAAGTATCTGTTGAAGCAACAACGTTTGCAGAAGATGCGCCACCAGAGCCAGCAACAATACCTGTGCGGAAATTAGAAACTTGTTCTTCGGTTAATTTGGCATCATCAATCGCTTCTTGCATTGCAACATAAGCAAAACCAGCAGCATCACCCATAAATCTAAGGGCCTTGCGATCAATATGGTCTTTTGGATTTAGCGTTGGGTTACCCCAAACTTGGCTACGCAACCCGTTTTCAGCAAAGCTTTCAGCTTTAGTAATGCCTGAACGACCTTCTTTCAACGACGCTAATACTTCTTCTGCGTTGTTACCAATACTTGATACGATACCTAATCCGGTGATCACTACTCGTTTCATTTAATTAACCATCTTTAATTTGGAAATTCGGGCGTATGATACAGACTTTTTGTTCGTAAACTGGTCTGTCCAGCGTACACTTGTGCGCTGATTTTTTATCATCATGACAAACACCCTAAAGTAAAGGTAAAATATACCGCGAACGCCAATAAAATTACAGTAAAAATTAACGTGACTGACAATAATCATATCCATTTTCTAGAAGACGGTTCGCCCTTTAGCGACAAATTTGATGACATTTATTTTGATACCGAGTCAGGATACTTACAAAGCCAACGTGTGTTCATAGAAGGAAACCAAATACGTGAGAAGCTGTTATCATCGCGATCAAGGGTAACCATTGCTGAAACGGGCTTTGGCACTGGCCTTAATTTTTTGCTCACGCTAAAGCTCTATCATGATCTTCAATCAACAGAAACATTACCAGAGTTACACTTTATAACCACAGAGAAATATCCTCTTAACAGGGCACAATTACAAAAATCATTGTCCTGTTTACCCTATTTAGACTATTTCGCAGCACAGTTACTCGCACAATACCCTGAAACACTTACTGACAATACAGAACTGTTATTTTGTCAGGAAAAAATTAAATTAACACTCTTAACTGGTGACGCTACAGCCAGTTTAGCTTCATTGAACTGCTCAAACACAGGCATGATAGATGCGTGGTACTTAGATGGTTTTTCACCGGCTAAGAACCCGCATATGTGGCGCGAAGAGCTATTTAAAGAACTCGGTAGACTTTCAACAGCCAATGCAAGCGTTGCTACTTTTACTGTTGCTGGAAATGTCCGTAGAGGCTTAACGAACAATGGTTTTCGCGTGCAACGAATCAATTACGGCGGTAAGAAAAAAGAAATTCTTACCGGTAAGTTTCAACAAAGTGCTCGTTTCGGAAAGGGTTATCAACTAAGGCCACTTCGTTCAAAGCCTCAGCATGTTTCTATTGTTGGTGGAGGTATCGCGAGTGCATGTCTTGCGTATCAATTAGTGCATAAAGGTATTCACGTCACCTTATATTGTAAAGATAAGCAACTGGCACAAGGAGCATCGAATAACCCTATTGGCGCGTTATACCCTTTATTACATCAAAAAGCTGATGAATTAAGTCGCTTTTATCAGCATGCATTAAAATATGCGCGCTCATTTTATCAAGCGCTATTATCACAGGGGGCTAATTTCTCCCATGATTGGTGTGGATTATTAGAGCTTTCTTTTAACGACAAATTACAAAAACGCGAACAAGGCATTTCTGATTCGGCAATTTGGCCTAATACACTTATTCGTAGTGTTGATGCTAAAGAAGCAAGCCAGTTATCTGGGTTAACCTTATCTGATAGCGGGTTATTTATTCCAGACGCAGGCTGGTTAGCGCCTCATGAATTAACAACCGCCATTATTGACTTGTTGCAGACTACTGGCTTATTAAAAGTAAAATACAATGTTAATGTCCAAACGATAAAGCAGCTTAATAATAAAAAGTGGCAATTGCATACCAACAAGGGGCAATTAGTGGCTAGCAATTTAGTGATGGCGGCAGGTGCTGAAACCATTAAAATAGCGCCGATATCACAGCTGCCCCTGCAACCTGTTAAAGGTCAAATTACGGCATTAAGCACTAACAAGCAAAGCAAACATTTATCGACAGTTATTTGCCATAAAGGCTACTTAACCCCTAAAAACAATGGAGTGCATTGCATTGGTGCAACCTTTGAAAAAGATAAATTTGATACTACTACGGAAGATCAAGCCGATCAGTACAACCTTAGAATGCTGAAAGAGTCAATGGGTAGTCAATTAGGGTGGCAATCTTCAGATATCATTGGTAGTAAAGCCAGAGTCCGCTGTATGACTCCTGATCACTTACCAATTTCAGGGCCAATGGCAGAGATTTCACAGCACACTGAGATCTATTCTCATCTGTCAAAAGATAAAAATTGGCGTTACCAAACACCAGCTCCATATTTGCAGAACCTTTACGTACTAACAGGGTTAGGTGCAAGAGGAATTTGTTCAGCTCCCTTATTGGCAGAAATTTTAACCGCGGATATATGCGGTACTCCTTACCCAGTAAATAATGAAATGGTATTTAGTGTATCAACCAACCGCTTTATCATTCGTGACATTATCAAACGTAAAGTAACGTTGTAAAAGACAGTTAGCATTACCCCTTAATTGCTAACTGTTTAATTAATTGTTGCCAATAACGTTTAACAACCTCTCGATCACCCGGTGAAAGTTCTGTTCTTGCCGCAGCCATACTTTCACTAACATGTTCAATTAATGGCGCTGATATGACTTGATTCTCATCGCCAAATTCCCCCGCGGATAACGCAATAAATCCTCGAATATAGCTTGATGCAAAAAGCTCATCGCTACTGACATCTTGTGCCGCTAATTGATCAAAGTGATGATATAAATCTGATAAATGAACGATATTCACTGAAACTCTCTTTTATTGTGGACTAGAAACGGGGTAATAAACTTGATCATTATACCCGGTGATCACAGGCATAAAACCTGATAACTCATCATCTAACGTATTATCGCCAGTATCTGCAATTAATGGCCGAGAATCTAACGCAGTTAACTTAGCTTTTGTAGCAATAATTAATATATTTTCTTTACCAATTTCCCTAATAATACGAGGACTTAACTGTTGGTTTCCTCGACCAAAAATGTGGCCTTGCCCGCCAATCAAGGTAATAACAAGTTTAATATTTCCTTTATACTGGTGTAAAAATTGCCATAATTGTGGCTCTGTCACATCATTTGCCAACAGCTTTTGCTCATGGACCACATCGACACCAAGTAACGTATTTTTGAGCCCTAATTCTTCCATTAAGAAAGCCGTAGTTGAACCAGAACCAATAACAACCAGCGCATCATCCATTTTATCGATGATATCAGCAGCAATATCTTGTAAAACCAGTTCATCTACTTCTTTACCGCCAGACTTCGTTGCTTGCACATAGCGCAATTCAGCAGGAACTTGCATTTCACCATAACGTTTAGCTTTTACAACACCTTCACGGAATAATGACTCATCTATATCCATTACATCGGCTTCTGTTAAGGTAACAAGTTGGTGCGTAACCATTAATTCAACAATTCTGCCAGCAGCAGTAGGAGTGACGGCATAAACGCCAGAATGAATTTTACAACCGGCAGGAATACCGAGTACCGGAAAATTATCGCCAACTTTATGCGATATATTACGGGCAGTGCCATCACCGCCAGCAAATAATAACAGATCGATACCTGTAGAAATTAAGCTATCAACAGCGTTTTCAGTATCTTTAAAACACGTTTGTGCTGTTGGTGAGCGATAAACAATCTGGTAGTTAAAACCAAGCTCTTTCGCTAAAGTTTCCCCCATATCGCCGCTAACAGTATAAAGTGTTAACTCGTTTTTATAGGGTAATAAAACACTGAGCGCTTGTTTAGCACGAGCATTGGCCATTGGTTGAGCCCCTAACGCAATCGCTTGCTCAGCAATACCTTCACCATCACTCCCTTTAAGGGCCACACTACCACCAATTCCTGCGATAGGGTTAATAATAAAACCTAACTTAAACATCGGCATATAACTCTTGATCAAAAATGAACTGCTCGTCAGTTAATGGTAATTGACTTTGATAAAATTCAGCGAGTGCTGTTATAAACTGTTGGGCTCTCACTGGGAACCCAACCGAAATATAATACCTAACCTGTTGATAAACTGCATAACGAAAAGCAATGCTATCAACGTCATCACCGTGTAAATTGTCTGCAGATACATGAAACTTAATACCCGCGACGACACAAAATGCCCATTCAATCGCTTGAGGTTTAACTTCTACTTGTTCAAATTGCTTTTGTTGCGCTGATGAGCGCCCATCTGGGTGATACCAATATCCATAATCTTCTAATGTTCTTCTGTGCTCACCAGCAATACACCAATGTGCTATTTCATGTAACGCGCTAGTAAAGTAACCATGAGCAAATATGATGCGATGAAAATTGACCATATCTGTGGCAGGTGCATATAACGGCTCATGATCACCTTTTACTAACCGAGTGTTGTAATCGTTAAAAAACGTTTGTTCGAATAAATTAATAAGATCTTGATAATTGTGCTGCATTTGTCCGACTAACTGAACAATTTTCGGTATTCTAACGAAAAATGGCGATAATTAATATCGCCATTTTCAGTTATAAGAGCGGTATTACTGAGGCTTATTCACTTTATAGCGGATCAATAAATAGCCGAGTACACCAGAAATTAATGAACCTACGACAATGCCGAGCCTGTCTTCAAACATTGCCTTTGCTCCCGTTTGCTCAAAAGCTAAAGAACCAATAAATAAACTCATGGTAAAACCAACGCCACAAAGCATCGCTACACCGTATAACAGGCCCCAATTCACATTTTCAGGAAGCTTAGCAAACCCTAATTTAATGGCAATAAAACAGAAACCAAACACACCAAGCTGCTTACCAATAACAAGACCCGCTATAATTCCTAATGGTACTGGTGAAGTGATATCTGAAAAGCCAATACCTGTAAAGCTAATGCCAGCATTAGCAAAGGCAAAAATAGGTAAAATAATAAATGCCACCATCGCATGTAAATTATGCTCTAGTGATTTCAAAGGAGATGGCTCGCCTTCTTTCCCTTTAATTGGAATAAACAACGCCAAAATAACCCCTGCAAGTGTTGCATGTACCCCTGATTTTAATACCGCCACCCAAAGGACAATACCAAAAAATATATAAGGCGAGGTATCTGTTATTCCTCGTCGGTTAATTAAATACAAGATAGTTAATACAACAGCTGACACTACTAACGAAGTCAATGACAATTGATCGGTGTAAAACAACGCAATAACAATAATGGCACCTAAATCATCGAATATAGCGAGTGACGTTAAAAATACTTTCAACTGTAATGGAACCTTACTACCAATAATAGCTAAAATCCCTAAAGCAAAGGCAATATCAGTTGCTGTTGGAATAGCCCAACCGCTTAACGCTTTCGGGTTATCAATGTTAATGAGTGCATAACAAATTGCCGGTACTAACATACCTCCAATAGCACCAATTGCAGGTAATGTAATTTGACCTGGTTTGGATAAATCACCCTCTAAAAACTCTCGTTTTAGCTCTAAACCAACAAGAAAAAAGAATAGTGCCATTAACCCATCGTTTATCCAAAGCAATAACGGTTTTGCAATTTCAAAACTACCTACGGCCACCTGAACAGGTAAGTTCAGTAATAAATCATAATAAGGTGAAAACGGTGAATTCGCGATCAGCATCGCTAAAATGGCTGCCGCCATTAGTATTAACCCGCTGGCAGCTTCTAATTTAAGAAAATCTTGTATATTTTTTATTGGCATACAACCCTACTGTTAAAAAAATTGCGCAGACATATTATGTCAAAATTAACCATGTGACAATATTTTCCACTATAGATTTATATAAAAATCAGTGAAACAAGACAAATGTGATTAATTCGGAAAAGTATAAAATATTCGACATTAATTTTATCTTTCACGAATTTTTACTAGTTTTTCTGATAAAAATAAGTGTAATATGCCTTAGCGATAAGATACAAAAAGAAATACTATGAAGAAGTTAGATGATATTGATCTTAAAATTTTAACCCTCCTCTACAAAGATGCTGACATCACCAATAAAGAACTTGCTGCACAAATAGGTATAGCACCATCTACCTGTTTAGAACGTGTCAAGCGGATGAAAAACCATAGCATTATAAAAGGTGCTTTTGTTGATATTAATTTCAAAAATATTGGTGGCAACATCGAAGCCATCGCAGCGATTCGTTTGCAGCCATATTCAGAGCAAATTGTTAATCAATTACGTGATGATTTACTAAAGCTTCCAGAAATTGTTAGCCTTTATCATATGGGTGGAAGTTATGATTACTTTATTCATATGTCTGTTAAAGATAGTGAGCACTTACGAAAATTTGTTTTTAATGCCGTGACCTCGCGTGAAGAAGTACAAACGGTTGAAACCTCATTAGTATTCGAACATAGTCGAAGTGGTGTGCTACCCAGTTTCGAAGATGATTAGTTATTAAAGTCTTTTGTTTCATAGTACAAAGGTTTCATCGTACCGCAATTGATAAATTTATAGGTTAATTCGTTTGCTGTAGGTACTCGTGTTGACGTTTTAAACTTTTGCGCGCACGCGCCTGATAAATCAACAAAAATCAAATGGTCAAAACTTGGAGCCTGTTGTATTTTATGAATATAAATTCTTTCACCTTTACGAAGGGTGACTGAATCATACTCTTTCCATAAACCTGACTCAGCTAGATTTTCTAGCTTTCTTGCGTATAACTTCTTTGAAAAGACAATAGGATGCTTTTCATAGACTAAGCTACCACCTCGTTCATAATGGCCTAAATAAACGTCGGCAAGTACCGTTAGCTCTTCTCCTCTTTCTAACCTTTGTAAATTAAATGGCTCAGGCTTTATAGTCACCAATTCAGCATCGCGAACTAGGTTTAGAAATGAAACCTGCTTCGTTTCAATTTTATAGAGGATCTGAAAATCATGTGGCTTTTGATACAAGGGCATGTGAGAGGCAAAAACACGTGAACCTTGCGACACCAGTACCATGCCGTGAACGCCTATATAAGCCGAATCCAACGGAGGAAGCTCTTTTTCTTCGCTTGCATTTAAACAGCTAAGACAAGATATAAAAATGATGAGAACAGCTAAAATCCGCATAACACCCTCAAAAAAACTGATAAAATGTTATTATAGTGATATTACAACGTTTTTAAAATCTAACCCTCTAACGTTAGCAAATCACCAGGCTGACAATCTAACGCATCACATAACTTTATCAACGTAGAAAAGCGAACTGCTTTTGCTTTACCACGTTTCAATATAGATAAATTTGCTATTGAAATATCGACAGTTTTTGAAAGCTCTGTCAGGCTCATATCCCGAGCAAGTAATAGATAATCAAGATTTACTTTAATTTTTGATGTCATGACAATTCATTAAAAGAGTAATCAATACAGTTACGTTACCAACATACACATTGCTTTACAATAATAAGTTATCGATAAACGATAAAATTTAATTGACTAGCAATAAAGTTAGTATATTCTAACTTATAAGTTTATTAAGTTTTTTACAAGGATATTAATGATGTGGATTATACTAATAACGGCAATATACCTAATGTATTTAGTATTCGTAGTCAGTGTAAGTTACCGACTAGGCACATATAAAACAGAGAATGCAACAAAAGCGGCTATGCTAGGTTTTGTTTTGTCTTTTTTACCACCGCTAGCGCTTATTTACTTAATCGTTTTGTTTCTCAAAGAAGATGTGGCTATTGTGTAAAGATTAAAATCTCTTTAAATAGACAATCTTTATAAATGACCATAAAAAAAGTCTCACAATTGTGAGACTTTTTCTAATATTAATACAACATTACATTGTACAATTGCAATTCGAGATCCCAAATATTTTATGATTTAAGATCGTCGAAGAATTTCTTCACGCTATCAAAGAACCCTGTTTCTTTCGGGCTATGCTTTTTTGAGCTCGTGCTCATTTTCGACTCTAATTGACGCAATAAGTCAACTTGATCGCCAGTAAGGTTGATTGGTGTCTCTACTACAACTTTACACATCAAATCACCGATACTATGACTTCTTACTGACTTAACACCTTTACCGCGAAGTCTAAACATTTTGCCTGTTTGTGTTTCTTTCGGTACTTTTAACTTCACTTTACCTTCTAAGGTAGGCACTTCAATTTCACCACCAAGAGCAGCTGTTGAAAAGCTAATTGGCATTTCGCAATACAAGTTGTTTTCATCACGTACAAAGATAGGATGATCTTTTACATGCACTTGCACATATAAGTCACCTGCTGGTGCACCTTGCTCACCTGCTTCACCCTCACCTGTCAAACGAATTCTATCGCCTGTATCTACTCCAGATGGGATTTTAGCATTTAACGTTTTCGTTTTTTGAACTCGTCCTTGACCGTGACACGAATTACAAGGATCCGAAATAACGCTTCCTTTACCATTACAGCTAGGACACGTTTGTTGTACCGCAAACATACCTTGGCGCATTTGTACTTGGCCATGGCCATGACAAGTGCTACAGGTTTTAGGTTGCGTACCTTTTTTAGCGCCTGAACCATTACAAGGCTCACACTGAACGTAAGTTGGCACTTTAATTTCTACAGACTTACCACGTACCGCTTCTTCTAAAGACATTTCTAAGTTATATCTTAAGTCACTGCCGCGACGTGCTCGTTGGCCTCCGCCACCGCCACCACGACGACCGCCACCAAAAATGTCACCAAATACATCACCAAAAATATCACCGAAATCAGCACCACCGCCGCCAAAGCCGCCACCGCCGCCCATACCACCTTGTTCAAAGGCTGCATGACCGTATTGATCATAAGCTGCGCGCTTTTGATCATCCATGAGCACTTCATAAGCTTCTTTTATTTGCTTAAATGTTTCTTCTTTCTCTTTATCACCTTTTGTACGATCAGGGTGAAACTTCATAGCAAGACGCTTATAGGCCTTTTTAATTTCACGATCAGACGCATCTTTGGCAACTTCTAATAGTTCATAGTAATCGCGTTTTGACATAGCTTTAATTCTTTATATTTACTGCAGGTTTCGAAAATTAATTTTTGTATTCGCTTAACCAATAAAAAAATTAACTCAGGTATTTAATTATTAAACACAATAAAGCGCCGACAACGACGCTTTATTAACACCCTTTTTAAAAATTAAGGGCTTAGAAGCTTTAAGTTAGTTGGCTTTAGTACAAGGCTGAAACACGGAGCATACAAGTGTATGTGAGTATTTCCAACGAAGTAATCGAGCCAACTAACGACAAGATTCAAGTCCGACTTATTTGTCGTCTTTAACCTCTTCAAACTCAGCGTCAACAACATCATCAGCTGGCTTTTCACCTGAGCTTTGAGCTGCATCAGCACCTGGTGCTGAGCCGCCTTGTTGTGCTTGCGCTTTCGCTTGAGCTATTTCCATTAACTTATGCGAAGCTTCTACAACAGCTTGTGATTTAGCGTCAATTTCTTCTTTGTTGTCGCTTTTAATCGCGGCTTCTAGTTCTGTAAGCGCTGCTTCAATTTTTTCTTTATCTTCAGCTGGCAAGTCATCACCTGCTTCAGTAATTTGTGTGCGTGTTGCGTGAACCATGCCATCAGCTTGGTTACGTGCTGTCACTAGTTCTTCAAATTTAGCATCTGAATCTGCATTAGCTTCAGCGTCACGTACCATTTGTTCTACTTCATCATCAGACAAACCAGAAGACGCCTTGATTGTGATTTTCTGCTCTTTACCTGTGTTTTTGTCTTTCGCAGACACATGTAATATGCCATCAGCATCAATATCAAAGGTTACTTCGATTTGCGGCATACCACGTGGTGCAGCATCAATACCTTCAAGGTTGAACTGACCTAATGACTTGTTTGCTTGGGCTTGCTTACGCTCACCTTGCAATACATGCACAGTTACCGCAGCTTGGTTATCTTCGGCTGTAGAGAACGTTTGCGATTGTTTCGTTGGGATAGTCGTGTTTTTATCGATAACTTTCGTCATCACACCGCCCATCGTTTCAATACCTAGCGATAATGGTGTTACATCAAGTAATAATACATCTGTAACGTCACCTGCTAATACACCCGCTTGTACTGCTGCACCAGAAGCTACTGCTTCATCAGGGTTAACATCTTTACGAGGCTCTTTACCAAAGAATTCTGTTACCACTTTTTGCACTAATGGCATACGTGTTTGACCACCAACTAAAATTACATCAGTGATTTCAGTTGTTGATAAATCAGAGTCAGCCAACGCTGTTTTTAATGGTTCAAGTGTTGCTTTCACCATGTCTTCTACTAACGATTCAAGTTTGGCACGTGTCACTTTAATGTTCATGTGCTTAGGACCTGAAGCGTCCGCAGTAATGTATGGCAAATTAACATCTGTTTGTTGTGCAGAAGAAAGTTCACATTTTGCTTTTTCAGCGGCTTCTTTAAGACGCTGCATAGCTAATGGATCTTTTGTTAAATCCATGCCTTGGTCTTTCTTAAATTCTTCAACTAAGTAGTTGATCATGCGGTTATCAAAATCTTCACCACCTAAGTGAGTGTCGCCATTTGTCGCAAGTACTTCAAATGTGTGTTCACCTTCAACTTCATCAATTTCAATGATTGAAATATCAAAAGTACCACCACCTAAGTCATATACAGCAACAACTTTTTCGCCTTTTTGCTTATCCATACCGTAAGCAAGAGCTGCAGCTGTTGGTTCATTAATAATACGCTTAACATCTAAACCAGCAATACGGCCAGCATCTTTAGTTGCTTGACGTTGAGAATCATTGAAATATGCAGGCACCGTGATAACAGCTTCTGTTACAGACTCACCTAAGTAGTCTTCAGCTGTTTTTTTCATTTTTTTCAATACTTCTGCAGAAACTTGAGGAGGCGCCATTTTCTCGCCTTTCGCTTCTACCCACGCATCGCCGTTATCAGCTTTAACAATACCAAATGGCATAATGTCAATATCGCGTTGTACTTCTTTGTCTTCAAAACGACGACCAATTAAACGCTTAATTGCGAATAACGTGTTGTTAGGGTTAGTTACCGCTTGGCGCTTTGCCGGTTGGCCAACTAACGTTTCACCATCATCTGTATATGCGATGATTGAAGGAGTTGTGCGATCACCTTCCGCATTTTCAATAACGCGTACTTTGTCGCCATCAAGAACAGCTACACATGAGTTAGTTGTCCCTAGGTCAATACCAATTATTTTGCCCATCTTAAGGATCTCCAAATACTTTCATTTACAATTAATTTCGTTGTTGACCATTTAGTGGGGGCAGGAAAAATTGTTTTCAACTGCTTACCCGAAAAAAATAAAAAAAATGTCATTTTATTTACCTGAAAACGACATATTTAAAATTAATTTATATTTTATGTTTAACAAGAGCTAAAAAAGCCAGGATAATTCCTGGCTTTTTCAAGAAATAGCGTGACTACGCTTCTGTATCAACGGCAGGTTTTGCTTTTGATACCATCACCATTGCAGGTCTAACTAAACGGCCATTTAATTCGTAACCTTTTTGCATCACGGCAATAACAGTATTAGGCTCCACGCCCTCTACTTCTTGCATTGACATTGCTTGATGCAATTCAGGGTTAAAAGGTTGATCTTGTGGATCAATACTTTTTACATCAAATTTTTCTAACGAGCTAAGAAAGCTTTGCAATGTTAATTCAACACCTTCAAGCATTGGCTTTGTTTCTTCATTTTCTTTATCAAAAGAAGCAATCGCGCGCTCAAGGTTATCAACTACAGGTAATAATTCACAAACAAATTTTTCTAAAGCAAATTTACGAGCTTTTTCAACATCTTGTGCACTTCGTCGGCGCACGTTATCTACTTCAGCTTTCGCCCGGATCACTGAGTCTTTTTGATCTGCAACAGTTGTTTGAGCTGCAGCTAACGCTAGCTCTAATTCATTTATTCTTTCTTGTTCAGCACTAATTGCTTCATGCGCGTGCTCATGTTGCTCTTCTACTTGCTGTTCTGCTTCTGCAATAATTTTCTCTGCAGCTAATTCCTCTGCACTTTTATTTTCTGATGATTCATTAGACATGAAACAACTCCACAATTCTTAATCTAACAGGATAATATAGTCGATTTTGGTAATTATGGGGGCTTCGCTTGACGATTCAAGCTTATTTGTAAAAGTTTTATAAAAAAGTAAACTTTACAAGCGGTTAAAATACAGCGAAACTTTTACTATTGATTCACTTTTTGTTCTCTAATGATGACTACTGTTTACAGCACAATAGGCCTTATTGGCAAACCAAAGCATGATGGTGCTAAAAACACCATAGAAACGTTATATAAATTTTTATCTGAACAAGGCTATCAAATACTGATTGAAACATCAGTCGCAAATGGTTTGGCAATAGAAAATATTAACCATCGAACACTTGTTGAAATTGGCGAGCAAGCTGATTTAGCTATTGTGGTGGGCGGTGATGGTTACATGTTAGGGGCTGCTCGTGTGCTCTCTTGTTACAATATCGGTGTAATAGGTGTTAACCGAGGTAACCTTGGCTTTCTTACCGATTTACCCCCCAGTGACTTAATAGAACCACTTCAACAAATATTAGATGGTAAGTCTCGTTCTGAGCAGCGATTTATTATCGAGGCTGAAGTGTATCGTCACGGTAAATTAAAAAGTTCAAATAGTGCGGTTAATGAAGCAGTGCTACATGCGGGTAAAGTTGCTAGCATGATTGAATTTGAAGTATACATTGATGGCAGTTTTATGTTTAGCCAACGCTCTGACGGCTTAATTGTATCAACCCCCACAGGTTCTACTGCTTATTCGATGTCGGCAGGAGGGCCTATATTAACCCCCAATCTAAATGCATTGTCTTTAGTGCCAATGTTTCCACATACCCTCACCAGCAGGCCGATAGTCGTTGATGGCGAAAGCGAAATTAAATTAGTACTGGCAAATGAAAACTATGAGAGTTTACAGGTTAGTTGTGACGGGCACGTCATTTTAGCCGTTTTACCAGGAGATGAAGTCGTTATTAGAAAAAGTGCCAATACACTTAGACTCATTCATCCATTAGATCATGATTATTTCAATGTACTAAGGCAAAAACTAAGCTGGGGCAATAAACTATATTAAAGTGAAGTAAATTTTACTTGCATCATCTACGAATACTGTATAAATTAACACCTATATATTAATACAGTAGTTGACCACTATGCTTATACATTTATCGATTCAAAATTTTGCCATTGTAAAATCGTTAGAAGTTGAATGGCGTTCAGGAATGACCACCATCACCGGTGAAACAGGTGCAGGTAAATCAATCGCTATTGACGCTTTAGGGCTATGTTTAGGAGATAGAGCCGTTACTAACGTTGTTCGACCTAACTGTAAACAAGCGAATTTAGTCGCTACATTCGACATATCAAAGAACCCAAAAGCAATAAACTGGTTAACTAACAATGACTTTTCCATTGATGATGAATGTATATTGAGGCGTGTTATTTCGAGTGAAGGACGTTCTAAATCATACATTAATGGCACGCCTGTGCCACTTGCTCAACTTAAAGATATTAGTCAGTTGCTGATTAATATTCATGGACAGCATGATCACCAATTAATCACTAAGAGTCACACCCAAAAGCATATGCTTGATGCCTTTGCTAACCATCATGATTTATTAGACTCAGTAAAGTTTCACTATCAAAAGTGGCAAGGCTTGAGCCAAGAATTAGCAACTTTACAGGAAACTCAACAAAGCCGAGAGGCGCAACAACAGCTATTACAATATCAAGTGAATGAACTTGATGACTTTTCAATGTTAGCCGATGAGTTCACCCAATTAGAGCAAGACTACAAAAAATATAGCAACTGCCAGCACTTACTTGATAATTCTTTACAAGCCCTTCATTTACTCAATGATAATGAACAATTTAACATCAACGATGCCTTACGATCTTGTATCGAAAAAGTTGCTGAAATTGCCAACGTAGATCAAGTTATTTCTCCAGTAATAGAACAAATGAATGATGCGTTATTGCAATTAGAAGACGCAAGCCAAGAACTACAAAGCTACCATGAACGCCTAGAGCTTGACCCTGAACACTTTCAACATATAGAAGATAGGTATTCAACAGCCATTCAACTGGCGAAGAAGCATCAAACACAACCAGAAGCTTTATACCAGCTGCATCATGATCTTAAACAACAATTAACTATGATAAGCTCTGACGAAACACGCTTAACACATTTACATCAAGAAATTGATGATGCTAAAAATCAATATTTAGATACTGCCAAGGCACTAACTCAGTCACGTCAATCTTCCGCAGAAAAATTAAGTGCATTAATTACCGACAGCATGCGAGAGCTTAATATGGAACATGGTCAATTTAATGTAGCAGTCAATAGTAACCATGCAGATAAAATGTCTGCAACGGGTAGTGACGACATTAACTTCTTAGTAAGCTTAAACCCTGGTCAATCATTAGATATCATGAGCAAAGTTGCCTCTGGTGGTGAATTGTCAAGAATAAGCCTAGCGCTGCAAGTTATTTTATCCCATCAAATTACCGCGCCAAGCTTAATATTTGATGAAGTAGATGTTGGTATTAGCGGCCCTACAGCGGCAATGGTCGGTACAAAGTTGCAACAACTTGCAGCAAATACACAGGTTATTTGTGTAACCCACTTGCCACAAGTTGCCAGTAAAGGCCACCAGCAACTCTTCGTCAGTAAATTAACCGATGGTGAACATACTGAAACAAATGTTACGGAACTTAGCCAACAAGCACGCGTCCAAGAAATTGCGCGATTACTCGCTGGCGACCAGATAACAGATTCAAGTTTGGCAAATGCACAAGAACTATTAGCAAGTTAAACTAAACATCTACTGAGACTGCACTGCTTAATAAAGAACACTCTGTTTGCCTACTTTATATTGATGAATCGCACTCGATAATGAATAATAGCAATTGATATAAATAGCTAAAAAAGTTTTGTATCTAAAGGCTGGCTTCGTTATTATCCCCATTCACAAAAAAAAGGGTTACTTATTACATCATGTTGTTTCGAATTTTAACGTTAATTGCTTTATTAGGATTGTCCGCTTGTACTGGTTGGATTTATCGCATAGATATGCCACAAGGTAATTTTCTTGAACAAAAAGATATTGATAAATTGCAATTAGGTATGACTAAAGAGCAAGTAAAATTTGTACTAGGTACACCTGTAGTAACAGATTCGTTCGATAATAATGTTTGGCATTATGTATATCGCTTTAAGTCAGGTAGAAGTGAGTCTTTAAATAAAGATAGAAAATTCATCGTCACATTTGAAGAAAATAAATTAAAAACGGCTAGTGGTGATTTTGAATTGCCTGAAAGTTTTTATACCCCTATCGTCAACTAATACCAATTGATATTAAAAAACCGATATTAACCTCATTTGGCTAATATCGGTTTTTTTGTGTTTGATAATGAGGTATTAAGCTTTTAATGCATTAACAGTGACATTTGGCGAACGTTTCACTATTTGATCATTAAGCTCAATGCCAATACCTGGTGCTTCTGATACCTTAAAAATACCATTTTTAGGCTGTGGATCTTGAAGGCATAATTCACGGTTCCAGTGCTTAATGGCATAGGTATGATGTTCATGAATTAAAAAGTTAGGGATCGCTGTTTCTAGATGCAAAGATGCCGCTGTAGCCACCGGCCCACCACAAACATGTGCTTGAATGCGGATATCGTAGGTATCGGCATAGTCACACACTTTCTTCGCTTCGGTAAAGCCACCACATAAACCAACATCAGGTTGTAAAACATCAATGCTTTGATCTTCAAAGTATGGGCGCACATCCCAACGATGGTATAATCGCTCACCGCCTGCTATTGGTACATTAACTCGATCTGAAACCTTTTTATGTACTTTAGCATTAAGATAATTCACGGGTTCTTCGTACATCATACAACCCACCTCTTCAACAATTTTACCCATTTGAATTGCTGATGCCGCCCCCATAAGTGAATGAGATTCAAAAATAATATCAACATCATCACCCACTGCATTTCTGATCGCACGTAAACGATCACCGAATAAACGCATTTGCGGAGCCGTAAATAATTTAGTTCGATCAAAAGAAGAACTGCCATCTTGGTTATAAACGATGGGATCTACCTTCACCGCATCATAACCTTCTGCCACTGCTTTTAAAGCAGCTTCGGCATACTCAGCAGGCTCAATTAACTTCTTACACTCTTTGTCCCAATCAAACTGCAGCTGACTAGCATAGGTACGTAACTCGTCATTCACTTTACCACCAAGTAATTGGTAAACAGGCAACTTTAATGCCTTGCCTTTAATATCCCATAACGCAGTATCAATCGCACTCATCGCAGAATAAAGCACTGGACCACCGCCAAGCCCCCAAAAACTTTCTCTTAACATTTTGGTCCATAACAATTCAGTACTAAAAGGGTCAAAACCTATTAATACCGCTTCTGATATTTCTTTGATCATGGCAGCCGCTGCACTATGACCCCAATCATATGCTAAACCAGCTTCACCCACACCGCTAATACCTTCATCAGTATGAACCCTAACAAATACAGGGTTCCAAGGTGGCCTTTCAGGGCATTCAATATCAAAAATTTCTACATGTGTTATTTTCATTTTATTCTCTTATTAACTTGCGAAGGTTGGATCTAAGCGATAGATACGCCTTAACATGGCTGGCCAAGATTTTTGACCGCCGGTTAGGCCTGTGTGCACGATATTAGCTTGTGCTTTGATCCCATCTATTATGCTTTGATCCACTAAAATAGGCTTCATACCAGTACTCATGATTTGCAATTGTACTTGGCATGCCCTTGTTAAATCGTACATATGCATAAAGGCATCGCCAATTGTGCGGCCGAGCGTTAAACCGCCATGGTTTCTTAGCAACATAAAATTGGCGCTACCTAAATTATCCTGTAAACGTTTCTTTTCATCGGCGTTAACCGCTAGTCCTTCATAATCATGATAACTAATAGAGGCAAGTGCAAACATTGCATACTGACTCAGCGGTAATAAACCTTCTTCCAAACTTGCCACCGCAATTGTTTCATTCGTATGAAGATGAAAAACGCATTGGTCTTCATGGCGTGCTTGATGTACAGCACTATGAATAGTGAAACCCGCAGGATTAATTTCGAACGGACAATTTGAGTCTACTATATTGCCGTTAATATCAATTTTTACTAGGTTAGACGCGGTAATTTCTTCAAACGCTAACCCAAACGCGTTAATAAGCAAGTGCTCAGAATCAGGAATTCGAGCCGAAATGTGGGTATAAATAAGATCATCCCAGCCATGTAACGCAACAAGTCGATAACAAGCCGCCAAATCTATACGGGTTTGCCACTCTTGCGGCGATACTTTATTTTTTAAATCGAGTTTTGGCACATCAAACATGCGGTGTCCTTAAAGCTAAACGATAGCGAAATAGTTTCGCAGTAACTGCCCGTCGTGTTTAGGGTAATTGTAGAGAAAGGTTTTATTGAGTTAAAGCAAACTATCAGCTTAAATACTCATAACTTAGACCATCATTTTAATGATGGCAGCAATAATCAAGACAAAAACCAGAATGCGAAGCCACTTACTGTAACTTGCCTGCTGCTCCTCATCCATGGGTTTACCGTATTTTTCGCCAAATATCACCATTAAGGCAACACCACCAAATACGCAAGCTAAAATAATTAATAATGTCATAATGAAAATTACTTGTTTTAGAAAAGTAAAACATAACATAAAATATCAAATAGTTAACGGCAATAACTTCGCTGCGGATCAAATTTATGAGTAACCTTGACGAGTTTCACCAAAAAAGACGATTTATTATTCGCTTGGGTAAAGCATTACATAAATTTGGTACCCCCGCTTACCGCTTAGAAGCACACTTACAAAGTGTCTCGCAATTTTTAGGGTTATATGCCAGCTTTATTGTTACCCCTACATCGCTAACTTTTATTCTTTCTGATGACGAAGAAAATCAAGAATATAATCACTTAGTGCGAGTAAATCCTGGCGATTTAGATCTAGGCGCCCTGGCGCGTACCGATGAGTTAGTGGATGAGTTAAGTTCTGGTCAGCGAACATTAACTGATGCCATAGAACGGTTAGATGAAATTGTAAATAAACCCAACCCTTATGGCAAAGTGCTGACTTTTTTCGCGTTTGGCGCGTCTAGCGGGGCATTCGCCATGCTAATGCATACCAGTTGGAATGATGTTTTCTGGTCGACTATTCTCGGTCTATTCGTTTGCTTAATTGTCTTTTGGGCGGAAAAATCTAAGCGTGTTACTGACATGTTAGAGCCAATATCTGCATTACTTTGTGCATTATTCGCTTCATTGATTACCAATTATGATCCAAGTATCAACGCCCCTTTAGTCATTCTTTCTGCAGTTATTGCACTAATTCCCGGTTTAGCACTCACTTTAGGCTTATCAGAACTTGCTGCACGTAATTTAATCTCGGGTACGGCACGAGTAATGGACGCCATTATGGTTATGTTCAAATTATATTTCGGCGCCGTATTAGGAATGGCTTTGGGCAATAAGCTGTGGGGGGTTGCTGATTATATAGAACCCTTAACGCTACCTGATTGGACATCTTGGGCTTCAGTTACTGTGTTATCAATTAGTCTCGTTATTTTATTTAAAGCACGTAAAAAAGATGCACCTTGGGGCATACTCTCTGGCTATATCGCTTTTAGTGCTAGCCTTTGGGGCGCTAGCTATTTAGGTGTTGCATTGGGCGCATTTGTCGGAGCCTTTGCATTAGGCATTTATAGTAACCTGTTCTCACGTATTATGAATTTACCTTCTAGCTTAGTAAAAATTCTCGGCTTAGTTGTACTCGTGCCAGGTAGCAAAGTGTATATGGGGTTAAATATTGCGGTATCAGGTCAAATGATTTTAGCTAATACATCTGATATTAATTCGCAAGCTTTTCTCATTTTTATGTCACTAGTTGCAGGATTAATTTTTGCCAATGTGGTGATCCCTCCACGAAAATCTTTGTAGCAAATATAATATGACAAAATCTGTAGAAAAAATGGCGTATCATCACGGTGATCTTTATCAAACCCTACTTGATAATGCCACGAATATGCTGTCTAAAGAGGGAATTGAAGCACTTTCTTTACGTAAACTCGCAGAGAAGTCAGGCGTTTCAAGAACAGCTGCATACCATCATTTTGCTGATAAACATGACTTACTGTGTGCTATTGCCGCAAAGGGTTTTACACAGTGGCGTTCTATTGCAGACGATATCGCAAATAACAAAAATTCCAAGATTGAAATTCAATATCGTAACTTTGTCTATCGCTATTTAGATTTTGCCACTAGTAATCCCCATTTATATAACCTGATGTTTGGGCATACTATTTGGCAATCTAACAACGTTAGTGAACCACTTAAAAAAGCTGCTTACCCCACTTTTAGTCAACAGGTTGAGATGGTTAATCATTGGCAAGAGCAACAACTGTTACCAAGTGAACATTCCTCGTTAAGAGTGTCACAAGTTGTTTGGGGAACGTTACATGGTATTGCAAAATTAACAATAGATGGCATATATACTGAACCATCAAGTATCGAACAAATGTGCGAGTGCGCAATTGATTTAATGATAAAACAACATCATTAGTTGCGAATGATTGTGTACTTTGCAGATTTATTTCATAATTAAAAAAAGCTCCTAATAATGTGTGTGCGATGACAACAACAAATCAAGATAAACATGACCAATTTAATGAGTTTTTTTCCATTGCTCATAATTTCACTGTAAATGTTACACCGTTAAATAACACACAAGTGACGAGTTATCAGAACTTTTTAGATGCAATACCTACCCCCTTTCTCATGGCTTCTGAGATATCAAGTTTAGATCAAGCAGCTTTAAAACCTTTACAAGCACTCAGTGGTGTTGCCGGTCAACTGATTGATTACTTAAACCATCAGGCACGAAAAATTGATTTATTAATGGGTTATATTGTTCAGCAACAAGATGAAAGCAATAAACGGTATCAAGGGGTTAGTTTTGGCGGTGGTGGGTTTACCTTTGTTTGTGAACAACCGTTCGCCATTGGTACATTCATCGAAGTTAAGCTATTCATCCCAACTGACAATTGTGCCATTTATTGTTACGGCGAAATTATTAATCATACCCCACAACCGGAAAATGAAACGACTTCTGCGCAACAAGAATACCAAGTGGTTTACCATTTTATTCGTGATGAAGATAGAGATGCACTCGTTCGAGCAAGCTTGCATAAACAAGCAAAAGATTTACAAGCACTTGCTGCAAAAAGAAAACAAAAAGAAGCCGAATAACGTCAGTCGGCTTTAGTTAACATATAAAGTTTGTATTAAACGCAAACTCTATTTAACGTGGTATCTACATCTTCCGATGTTGCTTTTTGACGTTCAGCATGCTCTGCAATATTATTTAGTGCGCCATGTAACTCTTGGCTTAAGGTTACAACTGTTGCCATATTATCATTGATAGACGAAGTTGCTTGTTGTTGTTCATCAGTATCTGCCGCTATCTGTGAGGTTAAGTTATTCACCTCTTTAAATGCTTCACCCACTTTATTCAAAGCCGCAACAACTTCTTCCGATTGCGTTAAACTATCTTGAGTAAGCTTTTGCCCTTTAGCAATAGATTGCACCGCATTGTTAGATTTTTCTTGTAAGCCTTCAACCATTGATTGAATTTCAACGGTTGATTCTTGTGTACGATGTGCAAGCGCTCTAACTTCGTCAGCGACCACAGCAAAACCTCTACCTTGTTCACCAGCTCTAGCGGCCTCAATAGCTGCATTTAACGCCAGTAAATTGGTTTGATCAGCAATGCCACGAATCACATCTAACACTGAACCTATTCGCGCACATTCCTCTTGCAACAACGCTAGATCATGTGCCATTTCTGTTACTTCTTGTGCAAAATTTGCAATGGTATTTTGACTGATTGAAGAAGAGTCTGTTCCCTGTTGTAAGGTGGCTAACACTTCGCTTGTGGTATTACTAACTTGCGCTGCATTTTGTGATAACATCGATGATGTAGACGCTACGTTATCAATTGAATTCGCCATTTGCGTAATTTGGTCACTGGATTGGTCAACGGCAATAACGGCATCACTGATTTGACTGGTTAATAACCCAGCCCCCTCCCTTAACCTTACTGATTCTCGCCTAATCTCAGCAAGCACATCGCTTAAGTTATCAATAAAGCCACCAAGATCTTGTGTCATTAACGCTAAATCGTCATTACCCGAATCAACTAGCGGGCCAGATGGTGCTTCATTAACACTAATCACTAAAGCTAAATAACGTTTTAATTTTTCTAAACGACTTCCTACCTGTTGATTAAAAAACCAATAACTAATGGCTACTTGCAATAAACATAATATAAATATTAATGTGATAACGCCAAGTTTAGAAAGCTGCTCTACAAATAATGCTACTGTCATTATTGCTAAAATACCGACACCAACGATAGGAAGGAGCAGTTTAAATTGCAATTTATTCACCATAATTTATCCATCATGTAATTATTTTTATTTTGCGTATAACAACAATAAACTAGAACAAGTGTGACTCAATAATAGCAGTTATACTAATTACATAACGTTACAGGTAAATTTGACATTTGGCGACTTTTTTAACAACAAAAATGCGCTAAAAAACAACATATCTTTCATCATAAACGTGTTATTTTACGGTAAAACTTGTGGTGAATTCTCAATATTTAACATGCAACAGCAGTTCAAACTGCTAGTAAATTAACGTTAATTGACAGGTTTAAATAAAAGTAACAAAGGAAATTCATATGAATGTATATAGTTATTTACTCATTTTTTTGTGTTTAGCATTCATCGTTGGTGCAGTGATGGTTATCTTTCAATCAGCAAGGAAGTTCAAGTTAACCGACGAACAACGTAAGAATATCAGAATACGTGAAGCAGAGCAGCGAAAAAAAGATAAACAAGAAGAGTAGTATTCAACAAAAGTAATACCTCGTTTAATATTATTTTGCGCAATATCACAACAATTAAAATTCAGTTACAGTTTTGCATATAATTATTGTGATTTTGCACTATTCACATCAGTTAATAAATCTTTACACTGATAAATTACCAATAAAAATCAATCATCTACAAACAAAACTTAAATAAACCATATTAAAAAAAAGAATATTGAAAACGAAATGTTATAAAACGACACATTTTAACTGGTTGTTTTTTCTTAATTTTATTGACCTTTTGGGAGAAGTACAGACTTTTCAATTGAATTCATGTCAATAAATACATACTTTTACGTTTAAATTATTAAAAGCCTTTAAAATAAAGTACTTTAATGATTTAAAAATATTTCAAACCATTTCAAACACTTCCAAGATCACTCTCCTCTGTATTGCAGTTTCAAAGAGGCACAGCTTAATATCAGCACAACGCTGGCATTGAGGCCATATTGAAAGTTTTCATCCATGGCAACAAAACATGACTAGCGCGACATAACAACCAAAAATTAAATGAAAGTCCCAGGGAGTTTATAATGAAAAAATCTCGATATACTAAGATTTTTACCCGCTCACTTACCGCTATTGCCATTTCTTCAGTAATCGGAATGTCTACGGCTAGTGCAGAAGATATTAGAGGTGTGATTTCAGTTACACAGGGTGTTGCAACAGATATTACAGTAAAAGCTGTTAATGTAGACACAGGAACCACTCGTAGTATTGAATTAGACGATGATGGAAGTTATCGATTAGCAAAACTACCTACAGGTATTTATGAGGTAACCGTTTCTAAAGGTAATCGCGTTTTAGCACTTGAACAAGTACGTGTGTCACTTGGTAAAAATACCATCACCAACTTTGAGGTTGCCGCACCTAGCAATGACACTGAAGTTATTCAAGTGGTAGCTTCTTCGGTTGCTACACTCGATTTAGCGTCTTCTGACTCAGGTCTCATCATTGGTGAGGCAGAAATTGATCGCATGCCTGTCACTCGCAATTTAACATCTGTTGCTTTATTAGCTCCTGGTGTTGTTCAAGGTGATCAATCATTTGGGGCGAATACCGCTTCATTTGGTGGTTCTTCTGTTGCCGAAAACATATGTTATATCAATGGTATGGAAGTAACCAATACACGTAATGGGTTAGGCTGTGGTGAATTGCCGTTTGAATTCTATAAAGAGTTCCAAGTGAAAACAGGCGGTTACTCTGCTCGTTACGGGCGTGCTACAGGTGGTGCCATCAATGCCACAGCGAAAAAAGGGACAAATGAATGGGAATTTGCTGTCACTGGTACATACACGCCAGAATCATGGCGAAGTGATGATCGACAAATAGCACGTTCGAATGGCGGCTCAGGCACCATTTACCGCGATGAAAGCCTTGATGAATTAACCCAAAAAGAAATGACCTTCTCTGTGGGGGGCCCTATCATCAAAGATAAGCTATTTATGTACGCGATTATTAACCCTAAAAGTACTAAACAAAATTTAACTTTTCAGCCATCTTTTTGGGATCATTACCTAGCAAATAACCAGTACAGAAAACGTGAATCTTCAGGTGGTGACAATTTATTCTGGGGTGCAACCATTGATTGGGACATTAGCGACAACCATCGCTTAAGCTATTTTGGCTATTCAAATAGATCAGATACCCTAGAAACTATTTTTGCCTATAACAATAATGGTAAAGGGGTAGTAGGTGATGAAACCGGTACCCAAATCAGAAAACGTGGTGGTGAAACTCATAGTATTAGTTATACCGGTTACATTACGGATGATTTAATTGTCACAGCAATGGCTGGTCGTATTGAAACCGAGTATGAAACCAGTGCTTCTAATATCGCATGTTCAACCGTGAACGAAGCTCGTGATAACTTTACAACGCCAGCAGTAAGCTGTGGCCCTGGTGGTGCATACGGTGAAAACAACGATACTAACACGCAATATGCGTTAGATCTTGAATATACCATTGGCGATCATACCATAACAGCTGGTATTGAAAGTCAAGAACGCGATACTACTCGCTTTAATATTCCAACAGGTCCTGATGGTGGTCACTCTTGGACGTATTATACCGTGCAACCTGGTGCATCTATTCAAGGTAATGATGGCGTATTATTTACAAACACTAGCGATCAGCCGCAAGATTATGTACGAGACCGTGTATTTTCGAATGCTGAAAAAGGGGGTGGCTTTACCAGTGACATAAAAGCGTACTTCATTGAAGACGTTTGGACACTGAGTGATGACCTCACGCTAACCTTAGGTTTACGTGTTGATGACTTTGAAAATACCGGCGTTACTGGTCGTGTTATTAGCTCATTTACAACGGATGTTGCCCCTCGTTTAGGTTTTTCATGGGATCCAACAGGTGATGGTGAAAGTAAATTATTTGGTACATTTGGTCAGTACTACTTGCCAATAGCTAACAATACTATTTATCGCGCCGCTTCAGGTGTTGATGATAGAACGACTCATTATACTTTTACAGGCGTTGATCCAACAACGGGTGAACCCATTGGTGCAACACCGGTTAATGGCACTAAATCTAACTCAGAAGTGGTTAACTCGACGGCAACGTTTCCAGAAGAGAAAACCTTTGTATCAAATAATGCCGAACCATTTTCTAAAATCGAATACATCTTAGGTTATGAAACAATGTTAACTGATGAATACTCGATGCTAGTTAAAGGTACATACCGCTATGTTGATTCTGCGTTAGACGATTACTGTGGGGCATATTCAAATGCACACTGTTTAATGATCAACCCAGGTAAAGACGCCGTATTTTATGTTGACGCCGATGACGATGGTTTAGCAGATACAGATACACCTGTTAGCTATGATAATGAAACAACAGTTAAGTTACCGAAAGGCGAAAACAAGTATTACGCACTTGAAACAACTTTGAAATATAGAGTAGAAGATTTTTCTTGGACAGCAAGTTATACGTGGTCACACAGCTATGGTAACTTCGAGGGTGCCGTTAAATCAGATAATGGTCAAACAGACGCAGGTGTTACCACTGACTTTGATTTTCCAGCATTAATGGATGGATCTTACGGTAACTTACCAAACGATCGCCGCCACGTTCTCAAATTCTTCGGTAGTTATAATGTTACTGAACAATTTGTAATTGGTTGGAATTCAACCTTAGCTAGCGGTCGTCCTCGTGGTATACAAGGTGGTAGTTACTGGAGTACAGATCCAGATTTATACGGAAGTTATGGCGATACTTATTATGTTACACAAGATGACGGTTCAATTACCTACCACCCTCGTGGAAGTAATGGCACAACACCTTGGACATTTAGATTAGATCTTTCAGCAAGCTATACCTTCAATGTCAAAGGCATTGACATGAGAGCTTCATTAGATATTTTCAATGTGCTAGATAATAGCCAACCTGTCAGCATTGTTGATAACTATGAAGGAATCGGTTGGACAGCGGGTGCTCGTAACCAATTTTATGGCGCCCCCCTTGATTGGCAAACACCTCGTTTTGCGACACTTAACTTTGAAGCACGTTTTTAAAAAACAATTGCCGAAAAGTTAATTTAAATGAAAACGCCGCTGAGTAACAACTTAGCGGCGTTTTATCTTGTAAACCTAAAAAAGCAAGCTATCAACTACGATAAATGGTTTGAATTAGATGGTATCCAAAGCGTGTTTTAATGGGTCCATGAATTTTAAGCACTTCTTTTTTAAAGACTACATCATCAAACGCCTTAACCATCTGACCTTTCTTAAATTCGCCTAAATCTCCTCCTTTTTTACCAGAAGGACAAGTAGAGAACTTCTTCGCCAGTTGACCAAAGTCAGCGCCTTTATCAATTTTACTTTTTAAATCATTCGCTTGTTTTTCATTTTTTACCAATATATGACGTGCACATGCCGTTGCCATAACTTACCTTTTTTACCAAAATCAATTACATTTATTGTAATCGATTTACCCTAATCTGTGCTTATCTTTGCGATATAATTTTTGTTCACCAGTAAAATATTTGTCACAAAACTCTAGCGTGCAAACATGATTGACTACTTAAAAGCTGGAAAAACCACACAGAAAGGCCTGAATAATAGATGTGGATAATCAGCAAATCCTAACACTAATAAGAATGAATTATGCCAAAATAAGGTATTGGTCGGACTTACAATAAAGTTGAAAGTGACATAAAATGTCTATTATTCATTTGTGTAGAGCGATAAGTAGAGCCATATGTCAAATATAGATCACCTTTTTAAGAATAACCGCGCTTGGGCAGATAAAATTAATCAAGAAGATCCTACGTTTTTCGACACCTTAGCCAAGCAACAAAAACCGGAATACCTTTGGATTGGTTGTTCAGATTCTCGCGTACCAGCTAACGAGTTACTTGGCATGTTACCAGGAGAAGTATTTGTTCACCGAAATATCGCAAATCAGGTTATCCATACTGATCTTAATTGTTTATCTGTGATTCAATTTGCCGTTGATTACTTAAAAGTAAAACACATTATTGTGTGTGGTCACTATGGTTGTGGCGGTGTGTTAGCATCCATGGATAGCGACAGCTACGGTCTGATTGATAATTGGTTACGCCACATCGAAGACGTCCACCGTTTTCATCAAGAAAAGCTGGACGCAATTACAGATCACACCGAGAAATTTAATACCTTGTGCGAACTTAACGTGATCGAACAAGTAGCAAATGTGTGTAATACAACGATCGTACGCAATGCTTGGGAGTCAGGGCAAGAACTGACTATACATGGTTTTGTCTATAATTTAGCTGACGGTATTTTAAAAGATTTACAAGTATCTTCTGGCGCAGAAAAGCTACCAAAGTAAAATGCATGTTTGACTAAACCGGCAATTAGCCGGTTTTTTTACCTATTAATTTTGGCCTACTGCCAGCTAATTATACCTAACTTTTCATTAATTAGGATTGTCATTATTTTTAACCTTGTTTATATTGGTTAAAAAAATAACAACATGTTCAAGTTGTTAGATGTACATGTGAATTAAGGATGATTGATGGCAGATTTAGCAGTAAGCCCCCTACCTATTGAGGAAGAAGAATCAAATAATTTTTTTGAATTATTACCTGGTAAAGTCCTTGATTTTCAAGTAAATCACCCGGTGCAAGTGAGGCTCAGACTTCCACTTATAGGTTACGAAACCGGTAAATATATCATGCTAAAATATCCATCAACTTCTGATAACTTTAATGATGTATTAATTGAAGGCAATGTTGCCATTATTCGCTATTTACTTGAAGGCGACAAAGGCTGCTGTTTTGCTTTTAAAGCCACGATTCGCAACATCACACAGTCTCCAGAAAAGTTGATTTATCTTAATTACCCCAAAAAGATTGAAAATCGTCAACTAAGAGCTCATCAACGAATAACCACACACTTACCTGCGGCAATATCATTAAATGCACCCGATCAAAGTAACATCGAGTTAAATGGCATCATTGTAGATTTATCACTAAAGGGGTGCGGGTTCACCTTTAAAGCAAGTAGTGGCATTGTAAGTGTTAAACAACGTGAGATTTTTGTATGCGTTACCCACTATGCAACCGGAGAAATGCGGATACCCGCTAGAGTGTGTAATAGTCGCAATGAAAAGGGGCGAGTCAATGTTGGTATTCAATTTAATGAAGGTGATCAACAAGTAGCAACACTACTAGAACAGTTATTTATCGATACCAGCATTTTGTGATGATAGATAGAAGACAAAAAATCCAGTAGTGACAACTACTGGATTTTTCATCATATATCACTACAGAATATTGTAGTGAATTGTATTAATGCCTACAGTACACCACGTTCCATTTGGTTTAATTCAATAGACTTAAACAGCGCAGTAAAGTTTCCTTCACCAAATCCTTTATCATCAACTCGTTGAATCATTTCAATGAATATAGGACCAAATATATTCTTAGTAAAAATTTGCAGCAAATACGAATTTTCTTGTTGGCTATCTACTAAAATTTGGTGTTCACGAATACGATCTTTATCTTCTTTCACCCAAGGAATACGGTCAAATACATCATCATAATATTCTGGCACAATGTTTAGAGTGTCGATAATAGATTTATCAATCTTATCTAGCGAACCAACTAAATCGTCAGTGATAAACGCTAAATGCTGCACACCTGGTCCATCATATTCATCTAAGTATTCATCAATCTGGTTATTGCTTGTACCTTTACCTTCATTAATCGGGATAGAAAAGTTGCCGCAAGGCGACTGAAGTGCATATGAAACAAGCGCAGATTTTTCACCCTTAATATCAAAGTAACGTACTTCTGTAAAACCAAATACATCTTTATAAAAGTTAGCCCAATGTTCCATTGTGCCTTGATAAACGTTATTCGTTAAATGATCAACAGCTTTAAAGCCTTTATCTTCCACTTCAACAGGATTGTCTAATGGTTCGAAATCATCTTGGTAAATTGACCCTTTATCGCCAAACTTATCAATAAAATAAATTAAGCTATCACCGATACCATAAATGGCAGGGTACGGCAGTTTATTTGCTTCTTCTTGGGCTGACTTAGCACCACGCGCAATCGCTTGTTCAAAGGCAAATTCAGCATCTTCTACTCGCCAACCCATTGAACAAATAGCCGGGCCATGTGCTTTAGCAAACTCACGCGAAAAGCCTTTTTGCTCGTTGTTCAATAAAAAATGGATATCATTTTGATTGAAGTATTCAATGTCGCGACCTTTAAATTTTTTCGTTTTCGAAAAACCAAAGCCATAAAAAGCTTTTTCCATAAAATCAGAATCAGGCGTTGCGTATTCGGTAAACTCGATACCACAAAGTTTTAAAGGGTTTGCTGCGTTAGTCATAAGTTATCTCTCATTGATTTCTTAGCGCTATTATTACGAGTAAAAATCATCAGTAAAAGTGTCGAGAGATCAAGATTTTTACATGTGTCGTAAATGAATTTGTACGATAAGATTGCTGAAGTTTAAAGCAACTAAAAGCTAGCCCAATAGAGCCGTACAAAGAAGCTGTAAACAATTAAATACAGACATCAAATTTGTCTGATTAAGGTTAGATAACAGCCAATAAAACTGTCTTATATTTAGACGAAAAAAAAGCGCCTATTTGGCGCTTTCTTCAATAATTATGAAACCCGAGCTGGTTTTCGTGGCCTATCATTTCGTCTTTTCGGCTTATCTGTTACAACAGGTGCTTGTGACACAGAAATCTCTAATGCTTGACGACGTACACGTACGCGCTTCAATTGATTAAAGGCTTTCTCTGGCATACCTTTTGGTAATTGAACAAAAGTATGACGATCATGCAAGTTGATCTGACCAATATAGCCACTGTCTAGTGCTATTTCATTAGCAATAGCACCAACAATATCACCAGGCTTAGCACCATGCTCTTTGCCAACTTCTAAGCGATAAGTTTGCCAATCTACATCATTACGTGCCACTTTTGAACGACGAGGGCGTTCTCTTTCACCACGATTATCTCTGCTATCACGACCTCTTCCATCACGAGAACGGTTGTTATCTCTATCACGAGCTTCACGGCGAGGCTTAGGGTCTTCTTTAGGACGAAGTGGTTGTTTAACTTGTTTCAAGAACAATAAAGCTGCTGCGATGTCTGTCATTGAAAGTTCGGTGTCATTTGCCATCCCTTCAATAATTTCACGCATGTCAGCAATATCTTTTTGTTCAAGCAAGTTTTTCAATTCTGTTTGTGTACGTGCAATACGTGCTTTACCAATTTCATGAATACTCGGCAATTCAAACGCATTAATGGTACCTGAGGTTAAACGCTCATATTGACGTAATAAATACATTTCACGAGGTCGAACAAATGAAATCGCTGTACCACTACGACCAGCACGGCCTGTACGACCAATACGGTGAACATACGATTCAGTATCACCCGGTAAATCATAATTAATAACCGTAGAAATACGTGGGATGTCTAATCCACGAGCAACTACATCTGTTGCAATTAATATAGACGCTTTAGATGACTTAATTTGTTCAACAGCACGCTCACGTTGTGCCTGGTTCATGTCACCATTTAACGCAAGTGCCGGATAGCCAGCTCTCTCTAATTTTTCAGCAACTTCAACCGTATCACTTCGGGTACGAACGAAAATAATCATTGCATCATAATCAATAGTTTCAGCAATACGCTCTAAAGCAGTCATTTTATTAATACCACTTACTTTCCATGCAAGTTGTTCAATATTTGCTTTTGCTTTTTTCTCAGCGGCTATTTTCACATGCACAGGATCCGTTAAGAATCGATTCGCTACTTTACGAATTTGTGCTGGCATTGTTGCAGAGAATAAGGCCATTTGCGTTTTTTCAGGTAAGTGCTCAAGGATCCACTCAATGTCTTCTAAAAAGCCCATGTTTAACATTTCATCGGCTTCATCAAGTACACATACTTTAAGATCAGCAAGTTTCAAACTTTTACGACGTAAATGATCCATTAAACGTCCAGGTGTACCTACCACAACTTGAGCACCACGCTCCAGTTGTTGAAACTGTGGTCCATAAGATTGACCACCGTATAATGTAGCTACTTTTAAGCCTTTGATATTTTTTGCGAAAGTTTCAATCGCTTCTGCCACTTGAATAGCAAGTTCACGCGTTGGTGCCAATACAAGCATTTGAGGCTTACGTATTGAGGTATCAATTTTAGTCAAGGCTGGTAAGCTGAATGCAGCTGTTTTACCTGTACCTGTTTGTGCTTCACCTAGTACATCAAACCCTTCCAATAATGATGGAATTGTTTTCGCTTGTATTGGTGTTGCTTGGTCAAAACCAAGTGATGTAACAGCAGAAAGGATATTTTCAGGCAAGCCTAGGCTAGCAAAGCCGATAACGGCATTGTCGGTATTTAACATATATTTTGTCTTCCCATGGTAAAGCATTTTGTAAACTAACAAGCTCTACGCGATATAAAGAGGAAACCACCAGGAAGACTTTACAAATAGAGGTAGCACGTCAGTGCAGTACAGATCAAGTCTATTGGGATCGCCCCACTTCAAGATTCTTGCTAAGGCGTCCGAGCCCTAACAACGAGGCGCGCATTATACAGAATATAACAAAACAAACAAGTAATAAGTGTATAATTTGACCATACAGTTAACTAATTGCTGTGAATAATGCTTTTAGCTTAACCAAATTAGCATTAAAAATTTAATAACGGGGTAATAATCATATCAGGTAAAATACCTACACCAATGCTTAACAAGAAGATAACGCTAATCCAAAGTCGAATACGCCAAGTCGTCATGTGGCTCATTGTAACTACCTCTTTTTTAAACAACTGAAAAATCATCGGCAAATAGTAGCCCAATGCAATACCACTCCCTACAATCAGCGCAATCAATAATGGCCATAATGCATTATTTGCTGCGAGTATTATCAGATAAAACTTGCCGATAAAGCCAGCAGTTAAAGGTATACCTATCAAACTTAACAATGCCACAATAAGTACTAAAGCTTTAATGGGCGAATACCAAAACATCCCCTTCCAATGAGATAACTCAATATTATTACCAACATTACGCTCTCGCTCAATTAACACTAACACGCCAAATATCGCAATATTTGCTATTAAATAGGCGAATAAATAAAACAACACCGCTTGTCTTGCTAACAATATTGCCTGTTGTTGATGTACCAATAAAACAATCATCAAATACCCCATATGGGCAATCGAAGAAAAAGCGAGAATACGCTTAATATTGTTTTGACCTAACGCTAAGCAATTTCCCACAATCATAGAAATAATAGCTAAAGCACTTAACGCATGATGAATGCTTGGTAATGCAATCAATGTTTGAAAGCCTTCTACATAAAAACATTTAGCCAATGCGATAAACATCGCGCTTTTAGATATAGTGGCTAATACAAAGGTCACTGGCGTTGGTGAACCTTGATAAACATCAGGCGTCCAAAAATGAAACGGTACTAATGAGAGTTTAAAACCAATTCCAGCGATAAACAGTAAGAAGCCTATTTGAGCAATCATATTATCGGCACTTTCTGCCTGCATTTGCACAAAAGATAAACTGCCTGTCTGGCTATAAAGAAAGGCAATACCCAGTAACATAAAACTTGAAGCACTGGCACTTAGAATTAAATATTTAAAACTAACTTCTATAGCATGCCGTTGGTGTCGAAAATATCCCGTTAAACCCACTAATGATATACTTAGCAATTCAAAACCAAGAAATAAACTCGCAAAATGATCACTAGCCACTAAAACCCCTGCACCGAGAACAGTAAGTAAGAGTAATAAATAAAATTCATCATGAACTTCTAAATGACTGTGTAAATAAGCTTTGCTCATGTAAACAGCAGCAAAACCTGCCAGCAATACCCACAAAAAGGCGACCAAAGAAAAACTATCAACATAGAGTAACTCAGTAACATGCACTGCTGGTTGCCCAACTAACGACACCGTAGCAACAATCGTTACCAGCAATACCATTAACGTAAACCAAGCGATAATTTGTTGGCTACGTTGCCAAGAAATAAGCAACAAACAACAGACTACTCCAAGCGCAACGAGTAGTTGAGGAGTCAATAAAAGCCAAGTGTTTAACGACATTTAATAACCCCCTTGAAAAGTAAATTGCAATAACACTTGAGGGTAAATTCCGATCAAAAAAAGCAGTACGGCTAACACCAAGCAGATTGCCCCTTCTCTTATCGATAAATCTTCTATCTTGGTCGAGGTATTATCGCGTTTTACACCATGAAAAGCAGTTTGAAATAAACGTAGGCCATAGATAGCTGAGCCAATCATGCCGAGTGCCGCTAATAATGCATGTAATGGAGAAACCGCAAATACGCCAAGTAAACTATAAAACTCTCCAATAAAGTTTGCCAAACCCGGTATGCCAAATGCAGCAGCAACAAACACTAAAGTGACCCCTGCCATCCAAGGCGCACTTAACGCTAAATTACCCATTTGGGCTAAATCTCTGGTGTGAATACGGTGATAGATCATACCCGCTAAACAAAAGAGAGCAGCACTACTAATACCGTGGGCGATAATCGTCACAATAGCGCCATTAAACGCATTATAATTAAAGGCAAATAATGCCATCATCACAAAACCCATATGGCTAATACTGCTATAAGCGATTAAACGTTTGCAATCAGACTGTGCAAACGCCATTTTCGCGCCGTACAAAACACTCACAACCCCCAGGGTCATGGCGATAGGCGCAAACTGCATGCTGGCATTTGGAAACAGTAAAATAACAAAACGAATCAAACCGTATGCACCCGTTTTCAATAAAATACCTGCCAGCAATACACTGCCTGCTGTTGGGGCTTGAGTGTGTGCGTCAGGCAACCAAGAATGGAATGGTACAGAAGGTAACTTAACGGCAAATGCGATGAAAAAGCCAATCATAAGAAACGTTGCGGTTTCTGGTGAAAATGCTAACTGTTGCCAGTCACTGTATAGGAAACTGAATTGTCCAACCTGCTGTTGATGCATGAAAGCAAGCATAATAATCGCCACTAACATGCATAAGCTACTCACTTGGGTAAAGACAAAAAACTTCACAGCAGCAAAATAACGATTTTCATGTCCCCATATTGCAATTAGTGCCGTTATCGGCAACAGCATCACTTCCCAAAACACGAAAAATAAAAAAACATCGCTCGCAGCAAATACACCAATGATCCCAGCAATCGCGCAAAGTATATTAAAATAATAAAAACCCTGTCGTTCGCTAACTTCTTGCCATGAAATGGCTATCGCGATAAACGCAAGCAATAGCGTTAACGAAATCAATAAAATACTAAGCTGATCAAGTGAAAACTGTAGTTTAATGTTAAACGCTTCAATCCATGTAGCATCAACAATAACCGTCCATACTTCAAAACGATGTTCAGCTTGAAACAGCTGAAAACAAAATAAAAAACTAGCGATAACAACAGCTATAAGCGCAACGACTTTAGGTGCTTGAATAAAGTATTTTTCAACACGCCAAGCCAGTAACGCAAAGACAAGTAGTAACGCAATCATTAACAGAATTATCATACTAGCCACGCTCCTAACCAAAGCATTAATCCACAGGCAAAAGCAGCAGCGTACCAGCGTAATAAACCATTTTGTAAAGAGGCAGCAACGTCACGTAGAAGTTTGGCATACCAAGCACACAACATCACCAGTTGATCGATGAGATCCTTACGATTAACCTTAGCAATGAACATAAAAGGCGTAACAACAAGATGTGTATATAAACTGTCAAAACCTAAGCCCGAATAACACCAACGTTTAACCCTATTTGTTTGAATGCTTTGATAGGACTGTGCAATTTTTGTCGAATTACCCAATCGGTATTCACGAAAAATCCACCAAGAAAAAGCAATACCAATAAAGGGGGTAGCAACCGCAACACTGTGTAGCCAAGAAGGTTCTTGCTTCATCACTTGCGTTGTTAATGGTTGAAAGACAGTCGTAAGATCAATATTCAGCCAACCACCAAACAATGACAGAATCACCAATAAACTCAGCGAAGCTTTAATTAGCACTCCGTCACTTTTTACGATTGATATATTTTCTCTTGCGCTGCCCATAAAGGCCAAAAAGAATAATCGACAACTATAAATTGAGGTAATTAGGGCACCTATTATTGCTAACCACCAAAAAATAGGGCCTGCTGTAGGTGATTGCCATAAATGGCCAATTATTGCTTCTTTTGAGAAAAACCCTGAGGTACCAGGTAAAGCAACCAAACAAGCTAAACCGACAATAAAAAAGGCAGATTCAACCGGTAATCGTTTTAATAAGCCTCCCATTTTAAAAATGTTTTGTTGGTGATGTAAGGCATATATCACTGCACCAGCAGTCAAAAATAGCAATGCTTTGAAAAACGCATGGATCATTAAATGAAACACGCTAGCGCTCCAAGCACCAGCGCCTAGCGCTAACATCATATACCCTATTTGGCTCATAGTAGAGTAGGCAAGTATTCGCTTAATATCTGACTGCACTAACGCAGTTATGCCAGCAATTAACAAGGTTAAAACACCAATCCAAGCGATTAATGTCATTACCTCTGGCGATTGAATAAAAACATGATGCATACGTGCAATCAAATAAACACCCGCTGTTACCATGGTAGCAGCATGAATTAAAGCACTAACAGGTGTCGGCCCTGCCATTGCATCTGGTAGCCAAGTTTGTAGGGGTAACTGTGCTGATTTACCAACGGCACCACCTAACAAGAGTATCGTTATCCAGAAAGTTCGCTGTTCAGTTAACGGCCACTCTCCTTGTGCTAAAGTATTTAAGGTATTTATTTCAAGTGAATTGAGGCTGGTAAAAAGGAAAAGTAAACCGATAACTAATGCAGTATCACCGATGCGTGTAATGATAAACGCTTTTCTTGCCGCGGCAGCATTTTCAGGGACTTTATACCAAAAACCAATCAACAAGAAACTACATAACCCTACCCCTTCCCAACCTAAATAAAGCAACACTAAATTATCAGCAAGTACTAATAACAACATAGCAACGAGAAACAAATTCATGTACGCCATAAAACGATGAAAATGCGGATCTTCTTTCATATAGGCGGCCGCAAAACAATGGATCAGAAAACCCACGCCACTCACTACACAAACCATCACCGCTGAAAGCCGATCTAAATAAAATGCAATATTAACTTGGTGCGTATCTCCGGTATCAAAACTGGTTAAGGTAAACCATTGCCAGAGATTGACAGACAAGGTAGTAACATCGTTAAAGCTGAGCTGCCACATCAAATAACCACTTGATAGGGCCGATAACAAAACGGTAGTTACACTAATAACACTCGCAAGCTTCCACGATAACTGCCGCTGAAAAGCGATTAACAATGCAAAACTAATCAACGGATAAAATGGCAACCAAGCTAAAATCATCATCATTGCCCTTTCAAATCAGATAATACATCGATATCGAGTGAACGATATTGATGTTTCATACGAATTAATAAAGCTAGACCAACCGCTACCTCTGCAGCAGCAAGCGTTAATATCAACATGAACATGACTTGACCATCAGCTTGCTGCCAGACACTCCCGGCACCAATGAATGCTACACCGGTTGCATTTAGCATCACCTCTAAACTCATCAAAATAAACAGAGCATTTTTACGTACGATGACACCAACAAAGCCAATCAAAAATAAAATACTGGCTAAAATTAAAATATGTTCCAACGGAATAGCAGTCATTGTTGACCTCCGTGCGTAACATCTTTTGCAAAGTGATAAGCTGCAATTAAACCTGAGAGTAATAAAAATGACGCTATTTCAACTGCGAGCAAATACGGTCCATACAACAATATTCCAACCTGTTTTGAGTCAATTACCGTCGCGGAAAGTTGCTGCTGGATCCCTTGATGATTGATGGTATATAACAATTGAGCTAACAACACTAAGGCTAGAGTAACTGGGCCAAACCACATAGAAATGCCGTGATGAGAAGGCGCATATTGAGTTTCATCTTCTCGTAAACCAAACAACATTATGGCAAACACAAATAAAACTAAGATAGCGCCAGCATAAACAATCACTTCTAACCCTGCAGCAAAAGGGGCTCCCATAAGGTAGAAACAAACAGCAACTGCAATCAGTGATATCACTAAATACAACAACGCGTGTACGGTGTTTTTTCGCGTTACCACCTTGATACTCGCAACAATGGCAATCAGTGCGGCAAGGTAAAACATCGTTACTATTGGAGAAAAGTTCATGGCATCAAACTCTTCACATCAATTGGAGGCTTCTCTTGACTGCCTTGACCTTTGTCTTTGTTTTTTATTGAGATCCCTGATTGCTGATAAAAACTATAATCTGGATACTTGCCAACACCGTCGATTAATAAATGATGCTTTTCATACACTAAACTTTGACGATCATACTCAGCAAGTTCAACATCAGGGGTCAATTGAATAGCATAGGTTGGGCAAGCTTCTTCACAAAATCCACATAAAATACAACGCGAGAAGTTGATTCTAAAAAACTCAGCTCGTTTCCTTCCGTCATCATCAACCGTTTGCTGCAATGCAATACAGTCTACAGGGCAAGCAACCGCACAAAGATTACAAGCAACGCAGCGCTCTTGACCATCAGGCTCTCTGGTTAACACAATTCTGCCACGATATCGTGGCGCTAAGTACGGTTTTTGTTCAGGGTATTCAACCGTATCTGCTTTGGTAAACGTATGCTTTAATACCAACCACATCGTTCGCAATTGACTTAACATTAAATCACCTCCGTTAACGCCAACACAGCTGTTACCAGCAAATTCACTAACGCGAGCGGCAGCATATATTTCCAGCCAAATAACAGTAATTGATCAAACCTCGGACGCGGCAGTGATGTACGTAACAAAATAAACACCATCACCAACACACTGACTTTTAATAAATACCAAACAATCGCCGGAAGCCATGATGCTAAAGGCTCAGGCATTAACCAACCACCAAAAAACAACACAACAGACATACAAGAAATAAGCATTACGCCTAAATACTCACCTAAGAAGAATAGCGCAAACTTTAGTCCTGAATATTCAGTATGAAAGCCCGCGGTCAACTCAGTTTCTGCTTCAGGTAGATCAAAGGGCAATCGGTGACTTTCAGCAATACCCGCGATAAAAAACACAATAAAACCTACAAACTGGGTTTGAATAAACCAGCCTGACTGTTGGCTTAGTACTATTTCTCGTAAGTTAAAGCTACCACTAAGCAACACCACTCCCATCAGCGATAACCCCATAAACACTTCATAACTGACTGTTTGTGCTGCAGCTCGCATGCCGCCAAGTAAAGCATATTTAGAATTTGACGCCCAACCGGCAAGCACTACAGAGTAAACAGCAAGCGAGGCCATCGCTAAAAAGAACAATAAGCCAATATTTAAATCAGCAACCCCGATATTCGGTGAAAAAGGAATAACAGCAAAGCTCATCAACACGCAAACGGCACCAATAACCGGCGCGACAATAAACACTAATTTGTCACTAAACGGTGGTACCCAATCTTCTTTTCCAAGAATTTTTATGAGGTCTGCGAACGACTGTAAAATACCAAAAGGGCCTACCCGATTTGGTCCAAGTCTATCTTGCCAAATGCCAATTAGACGACGCTCTACCCAAACAAGCATTGCCGCAGAAGGGATAAGTAACCCTAATATGATGGAAATTTCAAACAGCTTTAACCAGGTATCATGCATCTTCTAACCCTCCAGAAACTAAACGGATAGGTATCGTTTGATCTTTTTCTTTTAGCCTTGTTAAGGTATTTTTTTGCTCAAGTTCAGCGGATTTTAAACGATTTTCAACCTGTTTATGCCATTGCTCAAGCGCTTGTTCGTCTGCCAATGTAACACTGACTAACTGCCAATGATTTTCATGCAGTTCATCTGCTTGCAAATACAAGTGGTTCACCGGTAAGTCATCATCAATCATCAATTGAGCGAACACCTCTTGTCTTGTTGACTGATTTTTTTTGCTTAATGACACCTTTACCCATTGTTTAACGGCTAATTGTTGCTTGTTAGCATAGCTTTTCGATACATACAGCACATTAGCTTGCACCATCATGCTAAATTCAGCTTGTGATCTCGTTAACCAAAACCGTCTGAACCATGGGACACTCATTGCTAAGCTAACATCATTGTGCTCAGTGTTAGCAGGCTTACCCTCATCGACAGATTGATATTGGTGAAATGGCTGCTCATTGAAGCTTAAAAATTTCGCTGATTGCCTGTTCATTAACGGGCCATTAGGTCGCTGTTGATAAAAAGTAATGGCTTGGTTTGAATTCCAGCCTGGCGCCCAAACGTAGGGCATGTTATCGCCGGTATCAATCGCACCGCCTTCCATTGAAAAGCGATAAGCTTCCTCACTTTGTGTCGTTTTTGCTTCATGAACCGTTTGATTTGCCATCTTCGCCGTTCTACCACTCACTCTGTGCGGCTCTCTGGCAATTGATGTATCGCTGGCATCAAGTTTGATTGGCCAACGATCAACATGCTTTTCAAACCACTCATGTAATGTAGAAAAGCTATTAATAACTGTTAATTCATCGGATAATTTCTCCAAGCCACTTGCCAGCAAACACAACCATTGCCAAGCATTTTGGATGGGTAATATCGGTGGTGTCACTGCATAGAAAGACTGAACCCTTCCTTGATAATTAGCAAAATGCCCATGCGATTCAGTGACAGGCGTTGCAGGTAACACCATATTGGCCGCTTGGGTAAATTTTCCGTCACTATGATCTATGGCAATACAAAGTTTATTCGCACTGTTTAAACGTTCAATTTGCGCTTTCGACAAGCTAGGTAACTCATGCTCTAAAACAATCAGTCCGGCAATATCACTATCGGTTATTGTTTGCTCTATTGTTTGTTCAACCGATTGGGTAATTTCTGTTGTTAAATATAATTGCCCAACCGTATTCGCCTCTGGTGCAGTCATCAATGAACAACTATTGCTATGACAAGCGCTAACAGCATCAATTAATGCAATGCTTGATGAAAACAGTCCATGATGTTGATGGCTCCAACCACTAATAACCAAGGGCTTTTTCGCTTGAATTAGCGCATCAGCAATCTGCAAAATATTAGGATTTATCTCGTGCTCACGATGCTTGTTAGTTAATACTGCAATTAATTGTTCGACCGCCAACTTGGTTTCTTCTGGTGATTGTAAGTATCGAGCTGACGCGACAGAATCTAATTTAGTGGCGACACTGGTAAAAATATACAACGGTGATTTTTGTTCACCAGCGATTGTTCTTACTGCGCTATCTTGCCAAGACGGGATCCCCATACTTTGCGCACGTGCAATACCCTTATTGCGTAATGCTTGTCTTACCGATAAGGCAATTCTTGCGGCACTTTGGGTAATATCTTCATCAATGATCAAGACAAAATCGGCTTGTTCTATTTCAGCTAAAGAAACCGGTTGATGGCGTGATAAGTAATCTGCATGCTGTTTAGCAAAAGGTAATTGAGTTGCTGAAAAGCCCGTACTGAAGTTTCTTACACCGACTATTTCCCGTAATAATTGATTGCTTTCAATACTCGCTCGACCCGAGCCTATCGCTAAGAATTGTTTTTTCCGATAATGCAACAATGCACGAACGACATCTTGTTTTTTTAAGCCCATTGGCGACGAATGATCAATGCCCTTCGTGCGTGTTAATCGTTTATTGCTGTTAACATACGATAAACCAAAGCGACCATGATCACAGATAAAGTAGCCATTTAATTCATGGTGATAACGATTCATGACTCGTCTAACACTACCGTACCTTTCACCGACGCTAAGATTACACCCCACAGAACAATTCGCACAAATAGAGGGCGCTGATTGTAAATCCCATTTACGCGCATAATGTGCTGAGAAGTGTTTATTGGTAAACACCCCTGTTGGACAAACCTCTACGAGATTACCGCTAAATTCACTCTCTAATTGGCCATCTTCTTGACGACCAAAGTACACTTGGTTTTTCGAACCAAAAACACCGAGGTCTTCTCCGCCTGCATAATCTTTATAAAAACGAACACAACGATAACAAGTAATGCAGCGATTCATTTCATGGCCAACAAATTGCCCTAAGTCTTGATTGGTAAAGGTGCGCTTCAACCCTTCATAGTTCCGTGATGTGTGGCCTGTCATCACAGTCATATCTTGTAAGTGGCACTCCCCCCCTTCTGCGCACACTGGGCAATCATGTGGATGATTCGTCATCATTGCCCCAATAACTTGTTCACGGAACTCCTGTGATGCATGATCATTAATACTAATGCGCATTCCTTCAGCAACTGGTGTGGTACAAGCCATCACAATACGACCTTTTTTATCATGCTCGTCTTGATATTGCGTCACAGCACATTGACGGCAAGCACCAACAGAGCCCATCGCAGGATGCCAACAAAAGTAAGGTAGATTTAACTTATTAGACAGTACGGCAGCCAATAAATTGTCATTACCATCAACTTGATAAGCGTCACCATTGATATAAATGGTGAGTAGTTGGTTATCCATGATGCCCCCTTTGCTGATATGGGCAGCAGTGTTCTTCAATGTGCTGTATGAAATCATCGGTAAAATAATTTAACGCACTTCTTAAAGGCTCTACCGCACCTGGAGCTAATGCACAGTGTGTTTTACCAATCCACATAAAATCACATAATCGATAAAGTTCGTCGATATCAGTTAATGTTCCTTTCCCTTGCTCTATTCTAGTTAGAATTTCCAATGCCCACGGTGTACCATCACGACAGGGAGTACACCAACCGCAAGACTCTTGCGCAAAAAACTGCATAATATTTTTCACCATGGCAACAGGGCAATTCTTATCATCCAGTACAATTAGCCCGCCTGTTCCTAAGCGGCTGCCAGCTTTAGCGATTGAATCGTAATCCATTGCTACATCTAAATGTTCTGGTAGCAAGAAATCTGTTGATGCACCGCCGGGCAATAAACCTTTTAATGCTAACCCTTCACACATTCCGCCTGCGTGATCATTTAACAGTCGCCCGATGCTAACTCCCATGGGTAACTCCCAAAGCCCAGGGATTTTGATACGGCCACAAGCACCGTATATTTTCGTTCCAGCATCACTTTCAGGCGCATGCTGTTGAAACCACTCAACGCCGTGGGCAAAAATATGGGGTAAATTACTTAACGTTTCTACGTTATTAACGATAGTGGGTTTACCAAATAAACCAGCAACTTGTGGAAAAGGTGGTTTTGCTCTCGGTGTTGCGCGTTTTCCTTCTAAGGCATTAATCAATGCCGTTTCTTCCCCACAAATATATCGCCCTGCACTGGTGTGCAAATGTAACTCTAGGCTATAGCCACTTTGCTGAATATCGTTACCTAACCAGCTTGCCTGATAAGCTTCGTCAATTGCTTGTTGGATCCGCTTAGCCGCAAGGTGATATTCACCTCTTAAAAAAATGTAAGCACGCGTTGCACCGATGATGTAACCGGCAATAATCATTGATTCAATAAGCTGGTGAGGAACGCCCTCTAATAACAATCTATCTTTAAACGTTCCTGGTTCCATTTCATCAGCGTTACAAATAAGGTATTTAGGTTCTTTTGCTCTAGGGTCGTCTTCTTCAAATTCAGGTAAAAAGCTCCACTTCATCCCTGTAGGAAAACCAGCGCCGCCACGGCCCTTTAAGCCTGAACTCTTCACGGTATCTAAAGCCTCTGCTGGCGTATACTCAAAAAGCACTTTTTTCGCGGCGGCATAACCCTTTTGTTGACAGTAGCCCTTGAAATTTAACGGGTTATTAACATCAACCAAATGCGTTAACGGATGTGTTAAAGGTGTCATCTGCCCACCCCTTTATTATCTGCCGCTTGCAATGTTTGTAAAATATCCACCACATTTTGTGGGGTGAGACTTTGATAAAGCTGATTGTCAATCATCATCACCGGTGCTTGATCGCAGGCGCCTAAACAGGCATTTGACAACAACGTGAACATGCCATCAGAAGTCGTTTGACCATATTCTATTGCTAAATAATTTTTAATGGCTGATACCACGGCATCGTAACCACACAAATGGCAACTGATACTATTACAAATATGAATCACGTATTTCCCAACCGGTTGGCGGTAAATAAGGTTATAGAACGTTGCTACACCTTCTAAGTCTGCTGATGGTATTCGTAAATAAGCAGCAATCGCATGTAGTGAATCATCGCTGATCCAACCTCGTTGCAGTTGGACAATTTTCAATGCTTCTATACTGCATGCTTCTCGGGTTTCCATGATCTGCAACTCATGATCAATAGCGATCTTCTCTTGTTCGGTAAGGTAGTCTAAAGTTAATAAGTTACTGTTTAAATCTATGGTCATCACATCACCTGTCAACATCAGCCATCACGTAATCAATACTGCCAAGTGTCGCGATTAAATCTGCAACCATTTGGCCTCGAGAAATCACCGGTAGCATTTGCAAATGCGCAAAACTCGGTGTTCTTATGCGTGTGCGATAACTCATCGTTGAACCGTCACTGATCAAGTGATAGCCCATAATGCCTTTGGTCGCTTCTACCGCAACAGATACTTCACCAACAGGAATTGTAGGCCCCCAAGATACGTTGATAAAATGTGGGATCAAAGTATCAATATCTGTCATGGTACGAGTTCTATCAGGCGGTGTTGTTTGTGGGTGTTCCGCTTTGTAAGGACCTTCAGGCATGTTATTTAAGCATTGTTCGATAATACGAATACTTTGCCTCATTTCTTCAATTCGAACGCGGCAGCGGTCATAACAATCCCCGTTGCTACCGGTTGGCACTTCAAAATCAAATTGATCATAACCACCATACGGTCGCTGCTTTCGTAAATCCCATGAATAACCTGTAGCACGTAAGCCAGGGCCAGTAACGCCCCATTCAAGCGCCTCTTTAGTAGAGTACGCGCCAATTCCTTGGGTACGTTGTTTTAAGATACTGTTTTGCATGACCATCTTGTCATATTCATCAAGTCTGGCTGGTAGGTAATTCACGTATTCTCGAACAAGTGTCTGCCAACCTTTTGGTAAATCTGACGCTAAACCACCAATACGAAACCAACTAGGGTGCATACGAGCCCCCGAAATAGCTTCAACAATACCGAACAGTTTTTCGCGATCTACGAACATATAAAAAATGGGTGAAAGTGCACCGACATCTTGGGCAAACGTACCGTAAAAAAGTAAATGGCTCAGAATTCGAAACATTTCGGCTGTCATTATGCGTGCAACTTTTGCGCGTTCAGGCACCTGAATGCCGGCAAGTTTTTCGACTGCCATCACATACGGAAAGTTGTTCATCACACCACCGAGGTAATCAATACGATCGGTATAGGGAATGTAACTATGCCATGATTGTCTTTCTCCCATTTTTTCTGCGCCGCGATGGTGATATCCAATATCGGGGACACAATCGACAATTTCTTCGCCATCCATTTGCAATACGATACGAAAAGCACCATGAACGCTCGGGTGATTCGGCCCTAAATTTAAAAACATGAAATCATTATCTGGACCTTGACGCTTCATTCCCCAAGCTTCTGGGTTGAACTGTAATGCCTTTTGCTCTTCGTCTTGTTTATGTTTTGGTAGTGTGAAAGGATCCATTTCTGTTGCTCTAGCAGGGTGCGTTTTCAACAGTGGATGTCCTTGCCATGTTGATGGCATCAAAATACGCGAAAGATGTGGGTGATTAAGAAAAACCACCCCAAACATATCCCACACTTCGCGCTCATACCAATTAGCATTAGGCCAATATTGGCAAACGCTTTCGATTGATTTATCGTGTTTTGTAAGCGCAACTTTTAACCGAATATCTTGGTTTCTTTGCGGAGATGTTAAGTGATAACTAATGGTAAAGTCAGCCACATGTTTAGACTTATGGCGTCTTTCACTTTCATCGATAGCGGTAATATCAAAGCAAACGGTAAAAGGCTCAATTAATTCATGTCGAACAGCCTGCATCACTCGGCATACATCTTGTTTTAACAGCCAAACCGTTGGAATATCATCACAAATATTATCTTGCTTATTTGCAGGTATTAACGATACGTCATGAATCAATGCGCGAATTTCTTCAATAATAGGCAGTTGATTAGGTTGGTGCCAATCTTGACTGAGCGATATATCCACCTGATTTGTCATACGGAATCTGGCTCATCTAAATTGGTCGTTGCGATACGATGCTCGTGCTTGATGTCTCGCAAAGAAGGTTTAGCTATTTCACTCACACCAGCTTCATCTACCATCCAACTAACTTGTCTTGGTTGATGAGCTATCTTAGTTTGCAATAATAAAATGGCTTCCATTAACGCTTCTGGCCTTGGCGGACAACCCGGTACATAAACATCAACGGGGATAAACTTATCAACGCCTTGTACAACGCTGTAAATATCGTACATACCACCAGAGTTAGCACAAGACCCCATTGAAATTATCCACTTAGGCTCTAATAATTGCTCATAAAGATGCTGTATAACTGGCGCCATTTTTCGAAAGCATGTACCAGAAATGACCATCAAATCAGCCTGACGTGGCGTTGCTCTGATCACTTCCGCGCCAAAACGCGCAATATCGTGTCTTGAAGTAAAACTGGTCGCCATTTCAACGTAGCAGCAACTCAACCCGAAATTAAAAGGCCAAATAGAGTTTTTACGCCCCCAATTGGCTAAATCATCTAATTTAGAAAACAAAACATTACGCGATAACTCTTGTTCAACTTGTTGCTTAGACTGCGACATTTGTTTATCAAGTTCAGCTTTAGTTAACGACCACTCCATTAGCGCTCCTTTTCAGTATGATTGATTTGGATTGTGTCTGCTTTAATCGACAAGTGCCGTCTGGTTAATGACAATGCGCCAACGCGATACAAATATAGTAACGCTGCAAGTAGAATAAAAATAAAAACAGATGCTTCAATAAACCCAGGCCACCCTGACTCTTTAAAGGCGATGACCCAAGCAAAGAGAAAAATCGTTTCTAGATCAAAAATGACAAAAAAGACGGCATAAAGAAAAAAATGAGAGGTAAAGCGAGTTTTATTAGCATTAACAGATATAACGCCAGATTCATAGGGTAAGTTTTTTGCAGGGAGTTTCGCTTTAGTACCAAGCACATGAGAAAGTATCATCATGGCAACTAACATGATAACCAGCGTTAAAAAGTATGCAGCAATCGGCCAAATTTGCGAGACTTGCTCACCCATCGCACTGAGCTCCCCAAATGTTTAACATTTGATTTATTATCGCGATAGACTACTTACTTACCGGCAGTATTATATTGCTCATATCAGAAAAAGCCTGCGATACGAGCTGTTTTTTAATCAGCTATTCTAATCATAAGACAAAGATAATATTTTGCAAATATACCGTACATTCAATTAATTAAAATTAGGGGCTATTGAACTTTGTGGTTTAAATGTAATTCGTATTCAACGTTTTTTGTTCAAGGCGTGAGTAATTTCGGGTGGTTACTCCATGTAAAGGGCAAACAGCGATGACACCCTTTTTCGTTACCGTTGCTAGAAGTATAAGAGCATATTGAGCTTTGTGGTATAAATGAACTAAAAAGGCAGCGATTGTTTAATTTTCTACGTTGTTGTTGCGTTGTTGCTACGTTCTTGAAGAAGCATAGCTACACGACAAGAACGCTGTAAATGATAAAAAAACAAACTAAAGGCTGCAAAATCATTGAACAAAGTTAAACACGCAGAAGAATTACATTTTGCTATTCTTCTGCGCCGTTTATCAGCTCCGTTAATTGGCCTAACTTGGCTAACACTTGTGCATGAATTGATTTTCTAGGGTAGCGCCCCACACTATTGATTTCACCAGCTGTTTGACCCATTAATATTTCCATTGATTGATCTACATTATCAACCGCATAAATATGAAACTTCTTGGCGTTAACCGCGGCAATAACTTCTGGAGCTAACATTAAATTTGTCATGTTCGTTTTTGGAATAATCACCCCTTGCTGACCCGTTAAGCCTTTATCTTTGCAAAGGCGATAAAATCCTTCTATTTTTTCATTAACGCCACCAATCGATTGCACTTCCCCATGCTGGTTCATAGAACCCGTTATCGCTATTGCTTGTTCAATTGGAAGTTGAGCAATTGCAGAAATCAACGCACATAATTCAGCCATTGAAGCACTGTCGCCATCTATATGCCCATAAGATTGTTCTATCGCAATATTGGCTGAAATTGACACTGGCAGCTCACGCCCATATTTGTGGCCAATATAACCACTGAGTAATAATACACCTTTCGAATGTATCGATTTACCAAGGTCGACTTCTCGTTCAATATCGGTAATGCCGTGACTCCCCGCATAGACAGTTGCCGTGATCCTAGCTGGAGTACCAAACACAGTATCGCCAATTTCAAGTACCGTTAAACCATTAACTTTCCCTATTTGTTGGCCACACGTACTGATCAACACTTGTTCTTCTTTAATTTCATCTAGCCATGCTTCACTAATGCGCCCGGTTCGTTTCTCTTTCGCTTTTATTGCTTGCAGCACATGCTCAGCGGTTAACGGGGTGGTTAATTCTGCCTTGCGCCACAAGTAAGCAGACTCATCAAGTAAGTCGTTCACTTGCACGATATTTGCAGATATTTTGTGTTGGTGTTCTGCACGCCTTAATGCATAGCGAATAAGTTCTAACACTGCGCAGTCGCTAAGCTCAGGGTATTTTTGTTGGTAAGCTCGTTGCCTTATGAGTTGTGCGTATTCTAATAAACGCTCATCGCTGGTATCTAAATAACGGTCGAAATCTGCAAGTACACGAAAAAGCTCAGTAAATTCTTGATCGTAATCTTGAAGCATATAATAAATATCAGGGTCACCTAACAGCACAACTTTTACTTGTAACGGTATTTTTTCTGGTTGAAGACTAAAAGAACCAGGTTGAGCAAATTCAGAGTATGGGTTTTCAATGGTAATTTCTTGCGTTTTTAACGCGAGTTTTAATTTTGCCCAAACTAAGGGTTGATTTAACAATTTCTCAGCTTCAAGTAATAGGTAGCCACCATTGGCACGATGTAAAGCTCCAGGACGAATTAGCCGATAACTGGTATAAGTACTTCCTTGAAAGCTAGCAAAATCAACATGACCAAATAAACGCTGAAAAGTAGGGTTCTGCTCATATACAACAGGGGCACCCTCATGTTCATCCCGCGCAACTAATAGGTTTGGTAAAAAACGCTCAACCATTAATTTTCGTGTGTCTTTTTCGTTCGGTTGCTGGTCTTCGTTTTCAACTACTAATAATTCTAACACCACATCAACCACATGATGTTTAACACTTGATAAGTATTTTAATACTCCATCATTGTTAGCAAATTCGTCTTCTAATTCTTGTAAAAACGGACGAATACTTTGCTCTGCCGTTTCTTGCTTTAATTTGCGTAATTTATCTGACGAAATGCGCTTCCATTGGGGAAGTTCAATTAATTGCTCAGAAAGAATGTTTTCTAATTTTTCAAGTTCGTCATAAAAGGCATTGCGTTTGGCTTCATCTAATTTAGCAAACTCTTGATCGTTTAATGGTTTACCGTCATTTAAAGGCGCAAAGGCAATTTCACCTGCTTCTTCATATACGACCACTTCGTTTTCTAACGCCAAAGCCTCAACATGTGCAATGGCCTGATCGTACTTTCGATTAAACTCGCGATCTATTGCTGCTTTTTGTCGTTGATAGCTTGGGTTATCAAAAATTTCAGGAAATAAATCTAATAATTCATCTATGAATGTATTCATTCGAGCTAGTAACTGTTTACCATCACCAGGACTTACATAAAGCTTATAAGGCGCATGAACATCATCAAAGTTATTGATATAACACCACTCATCAGGTGTTACTTGCTCGCTAGCAAGTTTTGTGAGCATTTGTTTAACTAATGTTTGTCGACCCGTGCCATGCTCACCCATCGCAAAAACATTAAACCCTCGTGTTTGCATTGATAAGCCAAATGCTAACGCTTCTTTTGCTCGTTGATGACCAAGAAATATTGATGATTGAGAAGAGTCTTGAGCGATGTTTTTGAAAAGCGATGCATCTAACTTTGCAGTTAATTTTTCCGGCGCCAATCGATATTGGCTAAGACTTACGGTCATATTGATGATACCTGAGTACAGAAAGTAAATAGTTTACGGGCGGATGGTATTCATTCATATATGGCAAGGTAAACCATCCTTGATAACATTTATCAAGGCATAGTGTACTCTGAACTAAGGTAAAGTCGCAAAAAATACCTCGACTATGGCGTTAAACTTTTTCTAATAAAATGATCATGCCCGCAATAGATACATTTTTTCACTTCCGTCATATGCGTAACAGCAGTCGCCTTATGGCATTGTTGGCACTCAAGCATACCAAAGCCAATAATATCACCTTCTTGATATATACCGTCATGCTGAAAATCATCAGGAATTTCAGCCCATTCAACTTGTGATTTATCGGTAATATTTGCCATATTCGCCCAAAAAGATTCCTTCATTAAGGATAAATAAATCGAATGCTTCGCCTCTTTTTGATTCTGTGCATAAAACTCTTGTAGATCATATTTAAAATTTGCGACAAATTGTTTAACACGATCTTCCGGCAACTTTTCCATGGCAAACAGAATTGATTTTGCTTGTTCTACCAATTCAACAATTTGTGTGACTTCATGTTTTTTGACATCTGTGATCCAGTCAGACATGTCTTGATAAAAGTCAGAATAGTTATCTTTTTTCATCTTACTTCCGTCAACGTTTTGTTTTAATGAAAGTATAGCAGTTTTTAGGCACGGGTGGTCTTTACCTCTAAGTAAGAAACAATCAAGCATCTAACATAATATGCCACCAAACCGCATAAGCTTTTTAATAGGTTTACAGTGGTTAGCTTCTCTTCAAGATTTTCGCATAAAATAGCATCATATAAACTTGTCGCCATCACGGTAAATCATGTATTCTATAGCGATTATTAAATTATCTTTTTGATCTGAATTTCTTAACGCGAAATTCGCATCACTTCAAATTTTTGAGAACACCATTAATGGAATCCATTTACAATCCCCAAGCTATCGAAGCTGCAGTACAAAAACATTGGGCTGAGAACAAAACATTTAAAGCCGTTGAACAGCCAGGTAAAGAAAAGTTTTATTGCTTATCTATGTTTCCTTACCCAAGCGGAAAATTACACATGGGCCATGTACGCAATTACAGCCTAGGTGATGTAATTTCTCGATACCAGCGCTTGCAAGGCAAAAATGTTATGCAACCTATGGGATGGGATTCGTTTGGCTTACCTGCAGAAAACGCTGCGATAAAAAACAATTCAGCTCCCGCTAAGTGGACTTATCAAAACATTGATTACATGAAAGGCCAACTTAAATCGTTAGGCTTTGGCTATGATTGGGATCGCGAATTAGCTACCTGCAAAAAAGATTACTACCGCTGGGAACAATGGTTTTTCACTAAATTATACGAAAAAGGTTTAGTGTATAAAAAAAATGCAACGGTTAACTGGGATCCTGTAGATCAAACAGTACTCGCCAACGAACAAGTCATCGACGGTCGCGGATGGCGCTCGGGCGCGATTGTTGAGCGCAAAGAAATACCGCAATGGTTTATTAAAATTACCGATTACGCCGAAGAGCTATTAAATGATTTAGATCAGTTAGAAGGCTGGCCGGAACAAGTAAAAACCATGCAAAAGAATTGGATTGGTCGCTCTCAAGGCGTTGAAATGACCTTTGATGTTCATAACAGCGATCAACAATTCGATATCTACACCACTCGTCCTGACACGGTAATGGGCGTAACGTATGTTGCTTTAGCAGCACAACATCCGTTAGCACTCGAAGCAGCAAAATCGAATCAAGCCCTAGCCGCTTTTATTGATGAATGTAAGCAAAGCAAAGCCACTGAAGCTGATATTGCCACGATGGAAAAGAAAGGGGTTGATACCGGCTTAAAAGCTGTTCATCCACTAACAGGTGAGTTAGTCCCCGTTTGGGCAGCAAACTTTGTATTAATGGACTATGGTTCAGGCGCGGTAATGTCAGTACCTGGGCATGACCAACGTGACTTTGAATTTGCGAAAAAATATGGCCTAGCCATTCACCAAGTAATTGCCGCTAGCGAAGGTGACGACATAGAACAAGCTGCCATCCTTGAAAAGAACACGTTAGTCAATTCAGGCGAATTTACCGGTTTATCATTTGAAGAAGCATTTAACGCTATTGCTGATAAATTAATCGCGTTAGGTAAAGGAAACATTAAAGTTAACTATCGATTGCGCGACTGGGGGGTTTCTCGTCAGCGTTATTGGGGTTCACCTATCCCCATGATTAACCTTGAAAACGGTGAATCTGTACCAGTACCTGAAGATCAGTTACCCGTAGAATTACCGGAAGATGTAGTAATGAATGGCGTTACTTCTCCAATAAAAGACGACCCTCAGTGGGCAAAAACCACTTATAATGGAGAAGCGGCATTCAAAGAAACAGACACCTTTGATACGTTTATGGAGTCTTCATGGTATTACGCACGCTTTTGCTCTCCAAACGATGATACGCAAATGCTAGATCCAGAAAAAGCTAACTATTGGTTACCCGTTGATCAATATGTTGGTGGTATAGAACATGCCATTTTACATCTTTTATACGCACGCTTTTTCCATAAGTTATTACGTGATGTTGGTTTAGTAGATAGCGACGAACCGTTTAAAAGCTTGTTATGTCAGGGTATGGTGTTAGCAGATACTTATTATCGTGAAAGTGAAAATGGCGCACAAGAGTGGATTTCACCTTCAGATGTCGAAGTAGAACGGAATGAAAAAGGTGCAGTGATCAAAGCAACCAGTAAAGTTGATGGCCAACCTGTTATTTCTGCCGGCATGAGTAAAATGTCTAAATCTAAAAATAACGGCATTGATCCACAAGAAGTGATTGAACTTTTTGGTGCGGATACTGTGCGTTTATTTATTATGTTTACCTCTCCACCTGAGCAAACACTAGAGTGGTCTGACTCTGGCGTTGAAGGTGCACATCGATTCTTAAAACGCGTTTATAAATTGGCGGCAGATTTCAAAGCAAGCGGCAGTGCGCCAGATTTGGCTGGCCTTTCTTTAAACAGCCAACAAAAAACCTTACGTAGAGAATTACACAAAACCATCAATAAAGTCAGTGATGATATTGGCCGTAGAAACACATTTAATACGGCTATAGCTGCAATTATGGAGCTGATGAACCATTTAGCTAAAGCACCACTAACGAGCGAAGAAGATCGCGCAGTAATGCAAGAAGCGGTTCAAGCGGTGGTATTAATGTTATCACCTATTGTACCTCATTTAGGTCATCATTTATGGCAAGAAGTTGGTGATGGTACAACGATTGAAAACGCATCGTGGCCTGTTGTTGATCAAACCGCATTGGTTGAAGATGAAAAGCTAATTATTGTGCAAGTAAACGGTAAGTTACGCGCTAAAATTACCGTGGCTGCTGATGCAACACAAGACTCTGTTGAACAACTCGGCACCACAGAAGAAAATGTCGCTAAATTTATTGAAGGTAAAACGATTCGTAAAATTATTTACGTTCCCGGTAAACTACTAAATATTGTGGCGAATTAATGAGTGTAGTAAGTAGTAACTTACCCGTTAACTATAAGGTGTTCAGCGTTATGCTGTTCACCTTAGTGCTAACAGCCTGCGGTTTCCAGCTGCGAGGAAATTATTTGCTTGACCCAGAGCTACAACATTTAAATGTTAGTTCGGTAGACAGGTACGGTGAACTTACTCGTCTGACAATTCAACATTTACAGCGTAATCAAGTTACCGTTGCTAAACAATTTGACAATACATTACCTGAGTTACGTATTTTAAAAGACACCTTAGATCGAAGAACATTATCAGTCTTTGCCAATGGACAAGTAGCGGAATATGAACTTATCTATACCGTAAACTATCAATTGCGATTTAAAGAACAAGATCCCCTTGATTTTCGTTTTGAATTAAATCGAGATTATCAAGACGACCCAGATATCGCATTGGCGAAAAGTCGAGAATTATCGATGATGTTGAAAGAAATGCGTATTGAGGCAGCAGACAAAATATTACGCAATATGGCCAGTATACAACGCTAATTGAGAAGCAATTAATCACGTGAGAATTTATCATAATCAACTAACAGCAACGCTAAACAAACCTGCTGTACCTGTATGGCTGATTTTTGGTGATGAACCATGGCAAAAATCGAACAGCCTTTCAACAATAAAACAACACTATAAACAACAAGGCTTCGATGAAATAATTCAGTTTACCGTTGATGATAAATTTGATTGGTCACAATTAGTTCAAGAATACCAAGCCATGAGCTTGTTCGCCAGTTTACGAATCATCGAACTTGAATTACTGACAAACAAAATTGGTGATACAGGTAGCAAGATACTTGCTGACATTGCTCAACAGCTAGTGCCCGATGTTTTATTATTAATACATGGCAACAAACTTGATGCCCCAACACAAAAGCGTAAATGGGTTAAAGCATTAGAATCAAACGGCTATTTTTTACCGTTATATGATATTGAAGGTAAACACCTACAACAGTGGGTGCAAAAGCAAGCACGGTTTTATCAAATTAATATGCTTCCTGATGTTATGCTATTACTGGCTGAACTGTTTGAAGGCAATTTACATGCGCTCGATCAAGAGCTGCAAAAGCTCGCTATTTTATTTGGGCAGCAGTTAATTATCGCTGAACAAGCAGAACAGCTGATGATCAAGCAAGCGAAATTCAATCCGTTTCAACTTATTGATGCCATGCTGTTGGGAGACTTATCAAAATGCATAAGCATACTCGACCAGTTGCAACACGATGGAACGTCTGCTGGTCAGCTATTATGGTTTATCCATAAAGAAATTAAACAATTAAACCTTATGCAAGAACACATTGCTTCTGGCCAAGACATTCAAACTATCTTCAAAGAATATCGCATTTGGGATAAACGAAAGCCACTGTATCAAAAAGCATTGAACACCATGTCACCACCACACTTAGCCATTGCATTAGCAAGAATAGCTGAGGTAGATTTAACCATGAAAACAACCAGTGATTTCAATGTATTTCTTTTATTAGCCGATGTGATTACATCGTTATTTTATGGTGAAACAACAAAAGGTTTGTCTTTGAATTATGAGTATGGCGACGCATAATTTAACCAAGCAACGAATTGGTATTTTAGGCGGCACCTTTGATCCAATCCATAACGGTCATCTATACCCTGCTATCGCATGTATCGATACATTCGCACTTGATCAATTATTGCTGTTGCCTGCACATATTCCCCCCCATAAAAATACGACGGTTGCCAGCGCAGAACATCGCAAAAACATGGTCGCGTTAGCAAGTAATATACATAAAAAATGTCAGTTAGACGCAAGAGAGCTTTTACGTAACAGCCCTTCGTATACGGTAGAGACCCTAAAAGAAATAAGCCAACAACAGCCCAATTGGCAACTTTTCTTTATCATTGGTATGGACTCATTACTTACCTTTACCTCATGGTTTCAATGGCAGGAAATTTTAAAATATTGCCACTTGATTGTTACCGTTAGGCCGGGATATCAACAAGAGACTTTAGATAAAGAAAAGCTAACATTACTTAATCCGTTTTTTACCGATGATCACCTAAAACTGACAACAACACACGCAGGTTTAATTGGTTTTGTACAGCAGAAAGCGTTTGATATTTCTTCCACTAACATTCGACATTCAATTCGTGAAGGGCAAATCAATCAAAACGATATGCCTAAAGAAGTTGCTAACTATATTTTCCAACACAATTTGTATCGTTAAGCCGCTTTTCACCTATTAACCTAGTGTTAGATTAGTGCTATTATTCAGATATATTTTACTAATGAAGAGACGAAACGTTGCACATAGACGCAATTGCCCCATTTATTGTAGACAAAATTGATGATTTAAAAGGTAGAGATATCACCTCAATTAACATTAGCCAAAAATCAGACTTCGCCGATTACATGATTATCGCCTCGGGTAATTCTACACGCCACGTGAAATCAATCGCCCAGCACGTAATTATGGAGTGTCGAGCAGAATCTATTGAGCCTTTAGGAATCGAAGGAAATGATACTGGTGAATGGTGTTTGGTTGATTTAGGTGATGTTATTGTTCACATCATGACGGATGAAACGCGGGACACGTATCAACTAGAACAGCTTTGGGAAGCCTAATTATTTATGCGTATAACGCTGTTTGCTGTTGGTAATAAAATGCCAGCTTGGGTGCTTCAAGGTTTTGCTGAATACCAAAGACGATTTCCTCGTGACTTATCATTCGAACTGGTAGAAATAACACCAGGAAAACGTGGTAAAAACGCCGATATTGCTAGAATCCTTGAAAAAGAAGGTCAGCAAATGCTAGCGGCCATCCCTAAAGGTAGTAAGATCGTGACATTAGAAGTCACGGGTAAGCCGTTGACAACACCGCAACTCGCACAGCATCTCGAAAAGTGGCAGCTCGATGGTCGAGATGTTGCACTGCTTGTGGGGGGGCCTGAGGGATTAGCGCCAGCTTGTATTCAAGCTTCAGAACAAAAATGGTCGCTATCACCATTAACTTTGCCACACCCTATGGTCCGTGTTTTAATTGCTGAAAGCTTATATAGAGCTTGGAGCATCAACAACAACCACCCTTACCATAGAGAGTAACAATGGTTAAGCAGCCTCGGGTCGCCATTAGAAACCACACCGCAGAAGCAAATTTATTTGCGCGACGTTCCTTCATTGCATTATTGGGTGTAGTTATCATGTTGTTGGTGCTATTTAGTAAAGCCTACAACTTGCAAATAAGCTCTTTTGAAAATTACCAAACACGTTCAAACTCTAATCGGATAAAGCTATTACCCGTGGCACCAAACCGTGGCTTAATTTATGATAGAAATGGTGTATTGCTTGCCGAAAATAAGCCTGTTTACAGTATTGAATTGATCCCCGAGCAAATCAAAGACCTCGAAAAAACCGTTACCGAAGTCAGTAAATTATTAGGCATTTCAGCCGAAAAACAAGAAAAGCTTTTTAAATCTCTACGCAGTAAACGCCGATTTAAGCCGATTGAATTATTATCGCGTTTAAGTGATCAACAAGTGGCTTTGTTTTCTGTAAATCAACATAAGTTTCCTGGCGTGTTCATTGAAGCACGTTTAAAGCGTTATTATCCATTTGCTGATTTAACAACACATTCCTTAGGTTACGTTGCGCGAATTAATCGTCGAGATGCCATAAAATTAGAAGAACAAGGAAAAGAAGAAAACTACAAGGCAACGCGTAATATTGGCAAGCTTGGCTTAGAAAAATTTTACCAAGATGAATTGCATGGCAAGGTAGGACACCAAGAAGTAGAAATTAATAACCAAGGGCGTATTATTCGCACCTTAAACTTTACCCCTCCGGTGCCAGGAAAAGATTTAACCTTATCCCTCGATATCGAATTGCAAATGATTGCCAAACGCGCATTATCAGGTAAACGAGGGGCAATCGTAGCTATCGACCCTCGTGATGGCGGTGTGTTAGCCATGTATTCCAACCCTAGTTACAACGGGAATCTATTCGTACATGGCATCAGCACTAAAAATTACGGTAAATTATTAAGTTCAAAAGATCGACCCTTAATTAACCGTACCGTACAAGGTTACCCACCAGCCTCAACCATAAAACCATTACTTGCGTTGACAGGCTTAGAAGACGGCGTGATCACCCCGGAAACCGAAATATACGATCCAGGTTTTTACCAATTAAAAGGGGTTAAAAATAAACGCCGTGATTGGAAGAAGTGGGGTCACGGTAAAGTCAATTTATCGAAGTCCCTCGAGCAATCCTGTAATGTTTATTATTATGATTTATCCTATAAATTAGGCATTACGAAAATTGCTCGTATGATGGAAAAATTCGGCTTTGGTGAATACACTGGCATTGATATTTATGAAGAAAACAAAGCTATTATGCCCAGTGTTGAATGGAAACGCGCGAGATATAATCAACCATGGTATACCGGTGAAACGCTATCCGTTGGTATTGGACAAAGCTTTTGGACCGCAACACCACTGCAACTTGCTCAAGCTATTTCAATTTTAGTGAATAAAGGGCGAATAAAAGTACCACATTTAGTCAAAGCAAAAACCACTTACGACTCTCAGGATGGCACCACTTCAGAACAAACCAGCCGTATTGAAAATATCGCCATCGATGAAAAACCCCCTATTGTCTTAAAAGATGATAAAAATTGGGACTATGTGTTAGATGGTTTACACAATACGGTACAAAATAAAGGCGCTACCGGTTACCGAGCTTTTATCGGCCACAAGTATGATGCTGCCGGTAAAACAGGTTCTGCACAAACGGCAAATTTAGCACAAGATGAGAAGTACGATGCGAGCACTACAGAAGAGAGTCAACTTGATAATGCCATGTTTGTCGCTTTTGCCCCCTATGAGAACCCTGAAATCGTTGTTGCCGTTGCGATAGAAAATGTTGCTGAAGGTGGTGGGGCAACCAATGCAGCCCCTGTAGCAAGACAAATACTTGATCAGTACTTCGGTGATCGTGAAATTGTTAGTAAAAAACCGCATCCACTCCACGAAAATACCTACGGTGTTGATGATGATTAACGACTACCTAGTAGCAAGAGGCTTTTAATGCGTTCTCATAAACACGATCAACAAGCACAACGTTCGTTCTGGCAAATGTTACATATAGATATGCCGTTATTGATAGGGTTAATGTGCTTAATTATTTTAGGCGGTTTCATTGTTTACAGTGCAAGTGGTGGTGATAGCGCTACTGTGATCAGGCATATAAAGCGCCTAAGCATCGCGTTTGTTGCCATGTTTATTATTGCGCAAATCCCTCCATTAGTCTGGCGAAAATGGGCGGTACCAATGTACATAGTAGGCATAGGTTTACTTGTTGCCGTTTTAGCTTTTGGCCATGTAGGTAAAGGTGCACAACGTTGGTTAAATTTAGGCTTTGTAAGTTTTCAGCCTTCTGAAATTATGAAGCTCATTGTTCCCATAACTATTGCTTGGTTTATTAGTCAATATGACCTACCCACTAAATTTAAGCATATTATCATTGCCTTTTTAATGGTGATTGTCCCAACACTATTAATTGCTAAACAACCTGACTTGGGTACGTCTCTCTTAATAGCGAGTTCTGGGGTATTTGTTATCTTTCTTGCCGGTGCTAGTTGGAAACTTATCGGTGGTTGTGCCGTGCTCGGTTCTGCTTTTGCACCGGTTTTATGGATGTTTTTGATGAAAGACTATCAAAAACAACGCGTACTCACTTTCTTAAATCCTGAACAAGATCCATTAGGCTCTGGTTACCATATCATTCAATCTAAAATTGCAATTGGTTCTGGAGGATTAAATGGTAAAGGCTGGATGCAAGGCACACAATCACAACTTGAATTTCTACCTGAACGGCACACTGATTTTATTTTTGCAGTATTTAGTGAAGAATTTGGCTTAGTTGGAGTAACATTATTACTCGTAGTGTATTTAGCCATTGTAATGCGAGGGCTTTGGATTGCTGTTAATGCACAACACGCCTTCACTAAACTTTTAGCTGGTAGTATTACCTTAACCTTTTTTGTTTATGTTTTTGTCAATATAGGCATGGTTTCTGGATTATTACCCGTGGTAGGTGTGCCGCTACCTTTGGTAAGCTATGGCGGTACATCAATGGTAACCTTGATGGCTGGGTTTGGCATTTTAATGGCCATTGGTACTCATAGACGATTTATTATGTAATATGACTTATACAAACTTTCTTTTCATTATTGTTTTTATTGTATTAATGGGTTGTAGCGCACAACAAGGGCGCTATAAACAACAACACGATAGCTCACCAACTAGGAAACCTAGCGCTGTAGAGTTACAAGACGCGATACCCAGAGTTGAGAAAAAAAGTAGAGGTGGTAACCGAAACTACACCGTTAGAGGTATTCAGTATGAAGTACTTGATAACGCCTCTAACTTTAAGCAACAAGGTGAAGCTTCTTGGTACGGTAAAAAATTTCATGGTCATTTAACCTCAAACGGTGAAATTTATAATATGTACGGTATGAGTGCCGCCCATAAAAACTTACCATTACCAACGTATGTCAGAGTCACCAACCTCGCCAATAATAAATCTGTCATTGTGCGAGTAAATGACCGCGGCCCTTTCCATGAAGATCGTGTGATTGACCTGTCATATAGTGCAGCATATAAGTTAGATATGCTTAAAACAGGAACCGCACAAGTTACTGTAGAAGCAATTAGCAATATCAACCAAGAAGCCACAGTAGTTAACAAAGAAAAAACGCATTATATTCAAGTTTTTGCCACTAAAAACTCAACTCAAGCTAATAAAACCGCCAACAAAATTAGTACATTGTTTAATTACCCCACCAAAGCTAAACAAGAAAATGGCTATTACAAAGTTCATATTGGCCCTATCAAAGAAAAGACAGTCATTAGCATGCTGCTAGAACAGCTAAAGACACAAGGCTATCCATCTGCTTTTACCGTAAAATATTAAAGAGCGGATTATGATCAAGCCACGCTAGTTAGCCAAAAAACGTGTCGTATTTGTCAGCGATAGAGTAAAACATCAAAAGATACAAATTCCTCGACGTTACAACGTAGTAATCGCCTGCAAAACTGGTATACTTTTGAAAAACTGGTGTTCGGGTGAATGTTCAATAAACTCGGTAATTCTACTGTATTACATAAATTTCAAGTTATAAAAGGTTAATTATGCCATCATCTTTGGTAAAAAAAATAACTACAAATGGTAAAAAGTTACTCACATTTGTTGGTTGTATCGCTTTCTCAATTTCATCACTTAGTCATGCTTCAGCAATTATTCCTTCTCCTCCGCAAATTAATGCTAAAGGGCATATTTTAGTTGATTTCACCACCGGTAAAGTTATCGCAGAAGGAAATGCTGATATTCTTCTTGCTCCAGCCAGCTTAACTAAAATCATGACAAGCTACATTGTTGGTAAAGAGCTGCAATCAGGAAATATCAAAAATAACGACCCTGTTAAAATTAGCAAAAATGCATGGGCAACAGGTAATCCTATCTTTAAAGGCTCGTCATTAATGTTTTTAGAAGTAGGTAAAGAAGTTCCTATTCATGAAATAAACCAAGGGATTATTGTTGCTTCCGGTAATGATGCGTGTGTCGCAATTGCCGAACATATTGCAGGCAGTGAAGGCGCGTTTGCCGATATGATGAATGCTTATGCAGAGCAACTAGGCATGAGCAGTAGTTATTTTGAAAACAGCCACGGTTTAGACAGCACAGAGCATAAAACCACAGCAAGAGATATGGCAACATTAGCTAAAGCATTAATCCGTGATGTACCAGAAGAGTATGAGATTTATAAACAAAAATCTTACACTTATAACGGTATTAAAACAGTAAACCGCAACGGGCTTTTATGGGATAAAAGCATGAATGTAGACGGTTTAAAAACCGGTCATACTGCTCAAGCAGGTTACAGTTTAGTGAGTTCTGCAACCAAAGGTGACATGCGTTTAATTAGTGTTGTGATGGGGGCAAACAGTGAACGTTCACGCCTTGTTGAAAGTAGAAAACTATTAAATTACGGCTTCCGATTTTTCGAAACCTATACACCTTATAAAGCAGGTGAAACGTTTGCAACAAATCGCGTTTGGATGGGCGATAAAAAAGAAGTTGAGTTAGGTATACTTGAAGATACCCCAATTACCATTCCTCGCGGTCAACGTAAAAACCTCAAAGCCAACTTTGAATTAAACAAACAACTCGTTGCGCCATTAACAAAAGGTGAAGTTGTTGGCACGGTATTTTTACAACTTGACGGTGAAGATATCGGCCAATACCCAATGGTTACGTTACAAGAAATTAATGAAGGCGGAATGTTTGACCGTTTAGTTGACTACATAAAGCTTCAATTTACTCATTAAACGAAGTACAACATGGTCTAGGTACACTTGTTAAAAAGTACTACTTAATATAAAGCACCTTCGGGTGCTTTATTGGTTCTGTGTGGTTAAATTTACACCCTTACTTGAAATTCTCTTTAAAAGCACCATTTTGCTCTGCAAGAAACAATGTTAAAATAGCCGAAATTTTGCTTAGCCTGATAATTCAGCTCTTTGATATTAAGCAAACACTTTAATGAGCACCGTAATGAAAACCAAATTTGATGAACTATTAGAATTTCCGACAGTATTAAACTTCAAAGTCATGGGCGTTGCTTGCGATGAACTGCCAGACCTTGTTGTTGCGGAACTTCAAAAGCATACACCTGGCGACTATTCGCCTACCATCAAGCCGAGCTCTAAAGGAAATTATCACTCTGTCTCTGTGGCTGTTACCGTAACAAGTAAAGAACATATCGAACTTATCTATAAAACGCTCAATGATATTGAGCCAGTGCGATACGTACTGTAGCGATTAACATTCATGACAGACATTAATCAACAATTAGTCATTCGGCAATTAGATCAAACTGACTACACCACAGTGTGGCAAGCCATGAAAGACTTTACCGACACAAGGGGCGACAGTACCCCTGACGAACTGTGGTTAGTCGAGCACCCATCAGTATTTACCCAAGGCCAAGCAGGAAAAGAAGAACACTTGCTCATGCCTGGTGACATACCTGTGGTAAAAGTCGACCGTGGCGGTCAAGTCACTTATCATGGCCCTGGGCAACAAGTGATGTACTTTATGATCAACTTGCGTAGAAAAAAAATGGGTGTGCGTGAGCTGGTAACCTTAATTGAACATGGGATTATTGCAACCATGGCCGATTTTAATATAGAAGCTTACGCAAAACCTGATGCGCCTGGCGTTTATGTTGATAATAAAAAAATTGCTTCATTAGGATTACGCGTTCGTAAAGGTTGTTCTTTCCATGGTCTAGCACTCAACATAGATATGGATTTATCACCTTTTTTGCGAATCAACCCTTGTGGTTACGCAGGCTTAGAAATGATACAAAGTGCAGATATCTGCGCATTAAAAACGGTTGAACAAGCAGGTGAAACGCTTGTAAAACATATGTCAGCGTTACTTAACGCAAATACACTCAGTTATAAAACCGGTTTGGAGTCATTACATGACCATTAAATCTTCACGTATTGAACCTGGTACGAAATTACGCGACGCCGATAAAATGGCGCATATTCCCATAAAAGTAATGCCTTCTGAGCGTGAAACTATGCTACGTAAACCAGAATGGTTACGCATAAAGTTACCCAGAACCACAGAGAAAATTGATCAAGTAAAAGCAGGCCTAAGAAAACACGGTCTTCATTCTGTTTGTGAAGAAGCTTCCTGCCCTAACCTATCAGAGTGCTTTAATCACGGTACGGCAACGTTCATGATTTTAGGTGATATTTGTACTAGGCGCTGTCCGTTTTGTGATGTTGCTCACGGTAGGCCCCTTAAGCCTGATGCAGAAGAGCCAAAAAAATTAGCGCTAACACTTAAAGATATGGCACTTAAATACGTGGTGATCACCTCTGTTGATCGTGATGATTTACGCGATGGTGGCGCGCATCAGTTTACCGAGTGTATCCGAGAAATTGCCGAACATGCACCGCATACGAAAGTAGAAATTTTAGTTCCTGATTTTCGCGGTCGTATGGACCGTGCGTTAGACGTATTAAATCAACATCCGCCGCACGTGTTTAATCATAATTTGGAAACCGCCCCACGCTTATACACAAAAGCTAGACCAGGTGCTAACTATCAATGGTCTTTAGATTTATTGAAAAAGTTTGGTGAAGCAAATCCAAACGTGCCAACTAAATCTGGTTTAATGGTTGGCTTAGGTGAAACAAACGAAGAAATTCTTCAAGTCATGCGTGATTTACGCGCACATGGCGTAACCATGTTAACGATTGGTCAGTACTTGCAACCGAGTAAAGATCACTTACCTGTTGAACGCTATGTTCATCCTGATGATTTTGATATGTTTCAAAAAGAAGCCATGAAAATGGGCTTTGAACATGCAGCATGTGGTCCGTTAGTACGCTCTTCATATCATGCTGATAAGCAAGCTGCAGGTGAAGAAGTTGTGAATTTCAACCCTTCTAGCGACTAAACAACGATAAATTGTACTACATCGTTATTTTGTACTGCGAGCTTATCAAATAATGGCAGGGAATATTCCTAAAATAAGGGAATTTCCCGCTGATGATCGCTACTGGCGAGTAGATTGGTTTGGTGCAATCGAACGAAATCCACATGTAACCTCAGAACCCTTTGTTCAAATAGTAATAAGCCCGTTTATTCAAAACAAGGACATACACTCCTCATCTAAGAAGCTCGCCTCAACTCATGTTACAGACTATAAAGATCAATGCGTTATAAAGATAGGTGTCGGCCAATTGCCATTGATCAGTGTAGGTTCAATCTGGCTAAATGGTTACTGCCAGACTATTAAAGCAGGCAAACAGGAACGCTTTTACAACCTACTGATTAACGACAAAACCATACGAATGGTCTCTGGTAATCACAAGGAAGAAGACAAAAACCTAATCCCATACGACGGCTATCGAACCGGAAAAGGTTTTATGGCTAATTTAATAGCCGTTGAAAGAGATAATGATCCATTCGGACTGTTAATTCCAGCAATGGAGTTAATTCGGTTTTATTACGCTGTATCAACGGACATGGCACATGTAATCTTTTCTGGTGACCTAAAGCACCAGCCAAGAAATATCCTTAATCCTGAAAAATGCGGTTTTTTAGAGGAAGAGGACCGATGCATACTGCACTTACGGCAGCACCTTTCAGATGAAGATGGCTGGGTGATCGGCAGAATACTAGCTTGTGACGAAGCTTGGCAAGGAGCAACACTTCCTCATGACGCTATGATGCGGGACTCTCTGAACACTAAATTTTCTCATCCTGAAAGTGGCTTTCCTTTCTCCGGCTTCACAAACCTCAAAGTTAGAGGGAAATACATAAAAGCCCAAGACAGTAACTCAAAAAGTGGTTGGCGCTATTTGGTATTGGGTATAGAACACTGTTCTGCTCCATTTCCATTTGAAAACCTCACTGCGGGTAGGGATAACGATCCAACGCAGTCGGAAGGTGAAGACGAAATTAGTGATGCAGATAAGGCAACCGCATTTCCAGCGGCGAGGCACAAAACATCTGACGGAAAAAAATCATTTCAAAATACAGATGAACCAGACCAAGCGAAAACCAAGGAACACATCCCCCTACCAACCGACAGATTTGGAGCTATTGCGGGGAAAAAAGTCGATAGACCGGAAAAAGATCAGTGTCGCTACATTAGCAGGCTACGTAACGTCCCAAAGGAAGATGAATCTAAAAATTTGGGAACTGGGCAAGGAAATTTAGATGGTTCAGAAATTGCCCGAGGCCACGTAGATCAAACACGAACACGCCGAAAGGCGCTCCCTGCAAGCTTTGAAACCTTCAAGGAAGCTATTGAGCTTCTAAACCAAACTGAGGGAGTTCAGGCAAGTTTGCGTCCAGAAGAAGAAGTTATAGAGTATATACCGCTGACAAAACCAGCCAATAAAAAACAATGGTCGTATCTTGACTCAAGCACACGAACCAGGCGGCATGTCATTATCGCAGATATCTACTTTCATCATCGATGGTATTCATTAATGGAATTTGAGCTTCGGAAAAGTGACAAATGTAAAGTGGCATTAATATCTAACAGTAACGGGGAATATTACTCTAACCATCAAATAAATTACCTATTAATTCAGCTCGCAAATGAAAAAGGTATTTGGAAAAATTGCAGCATATTTACAGAGAAAGCTATTAATATTATTACTATGAAGCATACATGGCCATCAGAAGCCCAATTCTGCAAAGCTATAAATCTAAAAATAAATTACAAATCAATAAGTTAATCAGCATTCAATTGAATTTAACTGTTTACTCTTTTATTACTTTCAGTTGTGTTTATTCATACTCTGCCTACCCTAATTCCTTTGTCAGTATTAATGATAAGCAGATACACAGATTTAGTTACAGGATAAATAATTAATCATCACGAAAATATGCCCAATCCAGTAAAGGCTGAAAATTAATAATCATACTCTCAATTTCAGCAGAGTTTGGGTTAAATCCGCCGTGTCCAATATTATTTAATACAAGTACATCTCCAAACTGTCGACTTTTAGAGTTAACTTGCACACACTTAAAAACACTAACATCTTTTTGGTTATCAAAGAAATCACTCTTGTTATTAGTCATATGATTAATCAATGCTTGAATACCAAATTCAGATACTCTTGAATACTTGTCGTTAAAATCTTTTTTAATTCTTGCTAAAGTTCCCTTTTCAATTACAACTCTTAAACTTAGAGCTGCACTAACTGGCCGGTCAGCTATTATTTGATACCTCAACTCATCAATAAATTTGATTAAGCCTAGATTAGAAATATCTGATTCTTTCAAGCTTTGTAAATAGTCAAGTATTGTCTTCCTTTGAGATTTACCCTTATTAACTTTAGGTTTAGCTGTTTTCTTTACCCCACTACTGCGAGTTTTTTTTGGTGATGGCTTATTCGCAGGAGGAGGAATATCATCTTCGCTTGAAATAAAAACAGTTTCCTCAATTGACTTTTCCGCTCTATAGTTTTCACACTGATTGCAAAATAGGGAAACCTCAGGTTCTTGTCTTAATAACTCTTCAATAAAAGCATCTTCATCAAAGTCTATCTCATCTTTTGTATACGTCACTGGCAAACCATCAATAGTTAATTCACCATATAATCTCTGGGACCTATATTTGTTTTTTGTTCCATATAGCTTATTTGGTTTATAATCCTTTTCATGTGTGCCAACCACTACTCGTCCGTTTCTAAATAAAACCAGCCCTGGGTTATCGGTATCATATCGGCCGGTTTTCAGAATATATATAAAACCTGTTATTTTCGCTGAAATTCCATCGTGAGAAAAATCAAATGATATGTTCTTATACCAAGATCTTTCTTCTCCAATTGCATAGTAAGTTGATTTTTTCTGTCTAGTCACAGATTTATTAATAGGTGAAACCAGAATAGTATTATCATCATGAGCTTTATAATTAAGAGGTTTAGGGTGCGAACCATCTATTGATGCTTTTAGAACCAATACTCTCTCAGAGCTATCTAAACTTGTAAACCTTTGATAAATCTCACTTAGTAAGTTGCAGATAGATTCTGTTTTAGCTTTATCTAACTGTCTTCTACTTCTTAAATCAGTTAGTTTAATTACTGTACCATGATTTGAGATCATACTGTCATTTTGGCTATCTTCAACAGTAATTTTACTACTACCTTCGGCAAATAATTTATTCAAATCAAAGTGTACAGAGTGATGCTCTTTTTCAAGCAAATTTTTGGTAGTAAGTTCCCATGTATCAGTAAACCAGACGGAGGCGGCTTTCATACCTATGCCAAATTCACTTAACCCTTCAATAACAGGCTTTTTCGCTGGTTTAAAGGCACGCCCAAGCTCTGACTTTAGCATGCCAGGGCCATCGTCAATTATTTCAATGGAATTTCGCTTATTTTTATTTTTTTCATATTCATTTGTAAAAAAATTTAAGGTGACGGATAAGTATTTTGTAGAAAGAGCTTCGTTATTATGTTGAAAGGCATGAATTGCATTATCTATAAATTCCGCAAGAGCGAATGCGGGGTTATATCCCTGTTGAGGAAGGATTCTATACATCCCCATATCTGGTGCTACATCAACTTCTAAATCACCAGTAGTTAAATCATCTCTACTCACAACAAAATTCCCTCTTAATTAAAGTACAACAATAATTTGTACTAGATAGTTTTCCATACTTTCAAGTTGGTTGCAATTAACTCAACAATTTTCGCATTAACAGCATTTCCTAACGCTTTGAATGACTTAACTAGCCCTTCTGGTAAGTTTTTTAACTCATGCAAATTTTGTAGTTTCGCTGCTTCATGAGCCGAAATATATCTATTTTGTGAAGGAATAATAGGTATTTGGGTAGGTGTCATAGATATTAATGATGGTGCTATTTCGGGCTTTAATATCCGAATACCCGAAGCTCTAAACTGCACGATGTGCTGGTAAATATCATGTTCAAAGTGCTTACCTCTCCACTCTAGTATTTGCCAGCTATTATTTTCCTTATCAAGTAATTTAGACCACTCATCTATAACACTTGTATGCTTAGAGTAAACCGAGCGACTATATTTGACAGACTTTTCTAGCCAATTCGCCACCTGTTTATTTTTACGACAATAACTTGGTAATAAAGCAAGTAATTCATCCCAGGTCTTACAACCAGCTAAAGATACTCCGTATGCTCCACTATACTGACGCATTTGCTCTAGATTCAAGTTAGTAAAATCCAGTGGATAAGTGGCTCCAAACTCAGGAGCAACGAGCGATACAGAGGAAAGCTTACCTAGGTGGATTTTTGAAAGCAATGACTGCCAATGCGCTAGCAACTCAACCTTTTTGTGCTCTAATGGCTTTGAATCACATTGTTCATCCAGAATATCAAGTAATGTTTTCTTATCTAATTGGTTACACGCAGGCCATGTGAAAGATTCTTCACTAAGCTGGCTACCTACGATAAAAACACGCTTTCTATTCTGCGGTATACCAACATCAACAGGTGAAATAACTTTATACTCCAACTTGTAGCCAATTTTCTTAAATGACTGCTGCATATAATCCCAAAATGTTCCTTCTGCTATCGTTAATACATTAGGAACATTCTCTAGAACAATGAACTTAGGTTGATGATGTTTAGCGATGCGTATCACATGATCAATTAGCTTACCTGACTCAGGACACTCAGCCCCCTTTTTCTTACCCGCTAAAGAAAAAGGTTGGCATGGAAAACCTGCACACATTACATCATGCTCAGGTATAGCTTTTTCATCAACCTTAGTAATATCACCATGGGGTTCAATACCATAGTTTTTAAGGTAAAGCTCTCTTAAATGAGGTTCTAACTCACAAGCAAATACACATTCATACCCACTATTCATAAAGCCAGTATGAAAGCCCCCAAGTCCCGCAAATAAATCGATAAATTTCATACTTAACTTCCTTGTAATGTTGTTGAATTAGCTATTTTTGCAATATGTTTAAGTAACCCGCGAATTTGCTGCTCTATACTAGGGTTACGCTGTATTGCACTCTCTATTTGTAGAAATTCTCTTTTCAATTTAGGTTCAACTGATTCATTAAACGTAGAAACATCAATACCTAAAAAGTCGCAAAGTTTTACGACACGCTTACTACTTACTTCAAATTTATTTTTTTTAACTCTTTGCACAAAATCTTTATCCAGAGCCGGAAAACCATTGGCAATATCTTCTTTGTATGCAGAATTAAAGGCTTCACAGCACTTACGCAACGAAAGTTTACGTTGATAAAGTTCCGTTTTTACTCTTTCAGCAATCTCGAAATTTGTTAATTTATTGCAATTCATAAGTATCAAATAATTACGACATCATCTCATAATGTATCATTTAAGTGCGACTTGTCAATTATTAAAAATGTCCCGATGACGGAGGTTACATTGTTATGATTTGTTTTGTATTATCTTTTTTAAATCGACAATTGTGAGGTTAACTAATAGTGATAATTTTTGCCTTTGATCCACATGGTGTTGTTCAACCATTAATAGATGCATGTCAAAAATTAAAGCCAACCGCAATTATTCTTATGGGAGATAACTGTCTAAATTCCCCCATCCCTATAACTTTTGAAAAGCTATTAAAGGAAGGAGTAAAAGTTTATGCAATCAGTGGTAATCATGATCATGGATCTATATCAAATTTAGATATGCCACACATGTTAGATGGCAAAGTGGTTGATATAGATGGGCTAAGAATTGGCGGATATGACTGGTCATTACATGATGTAATGTGTAATCAACACCTCGATATCGTTGTTTCTCACTACCCACCAACAGGTTTCAAAGACATGTCTCATTATGATTGGCATCATAGTGCGATAAAAACCGCAGAACTCACTCTTAAGAGTAATGCAGTAGCGGTATTTCACGGGCATCTACATGGAAATAGGTTATTTGATCCTGTAGGCATCTACGACATCTCATGTGCTCTAGCCATCTCGACTTGTGAGCATTTATTTGATGAATGTGGAAATATACTTGGTCAATCAAGCTACAAAGGCTTTACTCAACCTCAAGATGATTATCAATATTGCATAGCTGAAATGATGAAAAGGGGCTACCAATATAAAACCAAGCAATCTCGAAAGAGCAAAATAGATGAATATCGCTATATTGAATCTGCTTATTATTCAGATGGATGCGGTGTTTGTGTTCCCTGCAACGATAATCATCACTGTCATAGAGAAACAAGAGTAGATCATAATTTTAATATTGATATTTCTAATGAAAAACTTAATGGTTCAGCTTCTTTTCATTTTGAAGCAGCCAAGCAAAGAGCCTACAAACGTATGCTAAGTGAATTATTGGACATTAGAAGGAAAGTTCCCCATACGCCAAATTTCAAAGGCTTTGGCGGACTAATAAGATACAAAGGCGATAAGGCCTGGACGGTTTTAGATGAAACGCACCAAATAACGTCACAAAAAGTTGTAATTGAGAAATTTGGTATAAAAACAGCGGAGAAATTTTTCGATAAGATAATAGGGTTCTATAAAAGCAGCTACTGCACTCAACTTCTATTTGATAAAAAACAAAAAATTACACTCAATAATGATGCAGTAAAAAAACAGCAATTTATTCAATTCCTAACGAAAAGGAAAGTTAATATAAATCAATAAGTTTATATCAAATCAGGCTATTGATTAAAAAACCTCTCAACTTCTTAAGTTATGTAGATGTAGCTGAGAGGTTTTAATTTATAAACTAATGCCTTGAACTTATTTTGCTTCAATTACTGCTAGCTTTACCATGTAATTACAGCAGTAAATTTAGTTAAACGAGTATTTTTAGTTCTGCATTCATCTCTATCATAGTAAGAAGGGCAGTCACTGTTAATTGCAGGATTTGTTACCCGTGCTCTTAATTCTAAATCTGTTGCACTTAAAAGTTGTCCATTTGCCCCTGTATACACACCACTTCCATTTAACGGAATGCCTGAACCTCTAGGATTACCGCCACCTCGAACGAAAGGAAATGTAAAGCTATTTTGTGAACCGAAAAATGCCATCATCACTTGATAGTCAGCAACTAATACGGCTTCTTGAAATGTATAACTGAAACTAACTGATTTTATTGTTGCATTTGAAGGCGCACCAGCATAAGTAATACAATTGCTGAGGGAAACTCTAGGCTTAGGCTGGCTGCTGGTATACGGATTGGGATAATAACCATCTGTAAATGGAATAGTTACATCATATGTAACCATTCCGCCAGGCCCATAATCAATTGGCGAAAAATTACCATCCTCATCGACAAGATCTATAGTACAAGTCCCTGCTAAAGCAGACGTGGACAAGAGCGCAGTAAAAATAATTGATATCAATGTATATATCTTTTTCATTATTAATAATCCTTTGTTTAATATAAAAAAGCAGGGATACGATAACTCTAAAGTAGGTTACTTAAAGTCGGTTAAATTACAGATTTGAATAGTTACGATCAATGTAATATTTATTGCTCCCTGCACTTAAAAAAAAGCACATGATATATTTGTTGTCAACAATTAAGAGAACTTTTACTTAAACGTAAACAGAATGCTCATAATAGTTTGATCTGATACAACAAACTCTAAATCAATCTAGAATCAAAATGTATAACTCTTGTAAAATAAACGCTTAATTGTTAGTTACTTATTATCTTGAAGTATGAAGAACAATGAATTATTGTTCTAATAGCTCTTCTATGTTCTCTCGTGATTATACAAATGATGATAAGTATGAACACAAAAGGCATGACCGTTTGTAAATAAGGATAATAACAGATGAAAAAGCTAGCTTATGTCGTGACAGCTATCTCACTTTTTACCGTTGATGTAAAAGCCGATACCGTTGGTTTATTTCTTGGCGGTCAGATATGGAAAAACGAAGCTAGTGGTGTTTTCGGAGAACAAAGTAAACTAATTGACTTTAATTTAGAAAAAGAACAGCAAATTAACTATTATGCTGCTGTAGAACACCCCTTTCCTTGGCTACCTAATGCACGAATTTCAACTACAACACTCGATACCTCAGGTAGTTCTACATTAACACAAGATTTCAGTTTCGGTGGTAAAGTTTTTTCAATTAATGACGATGTCACAGCCAACTTTAACGTCAATTATATCGATTACACCCTATATTATGAATTGTTTGATAACGACTTATTTTCAATTGATTTGGGGCTAACAGCTAGAGATTTTGATGGTGATATCACTGTTAAAGGACTAACAACTATTGATGATGGCACGTGCAATGATCCTAATCCTTCTCCAGATAGTCCTTGTACTGGGGAAGGAAACTCTAATACTCTTGTTGGCAAGATAAAAACAAACAAAATTGAACCGATGTTATATGTTGCCACTAATATTAACCTACCATTAACTGGTTTAAGTGCATTTGCTCAAGGTGATTTTTTATTTGTAGATGAGCATTCACTTTCTGACTATCAAGCTGGCTTAAGTTTCAAATTTGTAGATAACAAAGCGGTGGATTTAAATTTTACCTTGGGATATCGAATTATAAAGATGGAATTTGAAGATTTAAGTAATTTATATACTGACCTCGAATTTAAAGGTGCTTTTGCTGGTGTAAGTGCGCATTTCTAATATTTTGTAGTTTTATTTGATAAAACAATTTAAAAATTCTGTTTAAGCAAGTAGTGCAACATTTTATCTCTTGAATCTCTGTATAAATAATTATTTTGCATAGCGTTTTTTCTAATAGATTCCTTAAGTTTTTTGTTCGTATTACCAACTAGCCACCAGGCAAGTTGTAAAATGTAGTGGCGCTCGTTAACATCAAATTGCTCAAAGTACCTGTTTATACCAAAATCTCGGACAGGTAAATCCGATTTATCGCATATGTACTTTATTATCTTCTGATTAAACCGTGGTGATACGATAATTTTGCATATTTGATGAAGCAGTATTAACCGTTCATAATTAATCGGTCCAGAATTAACAAAACCACGAGTAATCACTCCTAATACTCTATTCCAAATTGTATAAACGGACTTAGGTAAAAGCTGAATTACTTTAGGTTCCACACCACCTAGCCGAAGACCACATTGATAACACTCATCGAGTGTTGACGGTGCAAACTGATTGGCTTTTCCTAGCTCAATACGATGAAAATTAACACTAGCTCCGCATGAGCAGCGATCTTCCATCATCACTTGATGAATAGGGCAAAAAGTATAGAGTGACAAGCGCCAAGCGATTCGAAAATAGGGTTCACTATCTTCTAACAAACATAAGGGACAAAACTGCATGCCAAACCCTGTATGTTTTCGATGATGAAGCACAAGAGGATTTATCCAGCGCATTATTCCTGAAGGTTTAAGTGCAGGAAACAATCGATTTATATATAACTTTAGCGTAGTTTTATTGATTTCTTTCAGTGATATAGCTGCTCGATTACTCATGGTTTGCAAAACAAAACTTGGTGCTAGTTTATCAATATCTCTATTCCAGATCTGATTATGTTTACCGAATGATAAATCTGAAAATGTTTGAATTTTTAAACCGTTATGATGAGCTGTTCTTACTATCCATGAAGATAAGCACTCTCCTTGATATGTGTGAGGATGGGCAGGCCATAATTCACCAGTTAACACTTTATATTGCTCGGTCTAATTGACGCTTCCGTTGCGAAGGAGTGATCCAATCAATTTTATCTAATACTGCAGGGGTAATTACTTCTAAATCATTTTTAACAGCATAGACCGCAGCATCATTAAGCAATCGCGATAACTCGCCAATGTAACCTTCACTCATCGAGAAAAGACGCATAGCTAAACTTTTAGCGTGTAAGTTAGAAGGATTCTTTAACGGTAACATACGTTCAAAGCTAACTAATAACCTTAAAAAATCCTGATTGAACTCCCAACGAGGCAATAAAACAGGTTCAAACCGATTAGACAGCTGTGGATCAGACTGCAAGGCTCTAAAAGCGTCCTTAGTACCAACACCGACAATAGAGATTTGCAGCTCGTTTCCTAAATATTTAAGCACATTAAGAAAAGCACGTTGTCGATTTAGATTGCCAGCTAAAATGTGATGAATTTCATCAATAACTAATATTTTAGTGCCTATGTATTTAAGTAATTTTATTACCTGAAATTGCTTTTTATCAACCCGTTCACTCGGTCTGTACGGTGCGAATAATAACTCTAGAATAGCATTATAAAAACGTCCTTCGTCCGGCACTGGTGGTGCTTGAACAAGTAAAACAGGAGCAATAATACCATCCCCTTCAGGATTATCTTCAGCTGGGTATTGCTTCAAGAAGCGTTTAGTCAACATCGTCTTACCATTGTTCGTATCCCCCACTATTAACATATTAGGCATTCGCTCTGTACGAGGGTATGATAATAAATCATCAAGCTTGGTTAGGACGGTTTTAGCTTTAGGATAGCCAATCCAGCGATCTGAGCGGATTTTCTCAATTCTTTCGTCATCATCAAGATCTAATTGTTTAACTGCTAGTTCGTTTAAGTGCTTAGTACTACTCATGACCAATCATCCATTTCTTCAAATGGTTCAATATCCAATTCAGGAATATCCTCAATTGGAGCTTCTTCAACCACAGATTTAGCGGCTATAGGCTTCTCTGCTTGAGCATGTATTTTTCTTCGCTGCTTTGAACGTCTAGCGGCTTTAGTCTTTTGCACTGATTCCTGTTCAATCTCCCTCATTTTTTCATAAGCTTCAAAAATAGCATGCTCATTCAAGCTTTCTTTACCCATAGCTTCTGCCCTAGCAACAGCTTCTCGTAATTCCCAAATACTAATTGCAGGGTGTGAGGTATCTCGATACGGTATTGCGAAGTGAGAATGCAATTCAGGATCATAGAACCAGATTTGACTAATATCCCGGGGATCTCTTCTAAAGATAAACTTACGTTTTCGTTTTGAGTCATTTTGATCTGATGCGTTAATCCATGGCCGAAGTACATCGTGGTAATAGTGAACTTTATCAATCACTACCCCATAATCTTGGATAGAACGTAATTCATACGGCATAAAGTCAAACCTTAAGCGCTCTTCATCCCTAATTTGGGCGGGTAAACCGCAGCCTGGAGTATGCTCATCACCTAATATTCCCTGCTTATATTTTGCAAGCGGTGTCATGTTTATCATCGAATGGATTTTTTGGTGATATACATTTACGACATAATTCGCTAGCCAATGCTCAAATTCAGTTAACGTTAAAGATGCCTTTGATTCAGAGTTATAGTCGCCTTTTTCAAAAATATTAGAAAATGTAGAACCTGGCAAAGCATGAATTTCTTTAGCAAATGTACCCAACACTCGCTCTACATGGGCACCAAAATTAGGCCTAGCAACCGGACGCCACTCAATGTCTATATTGTACTGCTCACATGCTTTTTGAAGCATATTGCCACGAAACTCTTTAGCGTTATCGACATGAATTTTCGCTGGTAGCCCCCATAACGGCCACTCACCATTAATATCGTACTTTGCTAACCACTTCTCTTTAGGCAAGATGGAATGAATTAAACATAAACCAGTAGTCATAGCACTAGGAGGATCAAAAGAAACATAAAAGCCGGTAACCATTCGGCTATAAACATCAAACGCAAGAGTAATCCAAGGCCTACCAATAGGCTTGCGATAGTGGTCATCCACCAAAATAATATCTAATTTAGTGTGGTCAATTTGTACAGCAGATAATGGCCAATCAGCCCCAGGAAACTGCCCTTTAATTGGTCTATAAGTGTTATCAGAAACTTTACGTCCTAATCTACGTGATGCGACTAGCTCTGGTGATAAGGCCTTTATCCTGTTTCGAATAGTATTATCATGAGGTGGTGTTAAACCTTTTTTTCGACAAAGTTTTTTAACTTCATCAATCACCATTCTCTGTGACTTTTTCTGCTTGGTTAAATATTCAGTTGCAATAGCCTGCTTAATGATCTCTTCAATATTTTCATCAAATTTTGTAGAGCCGCGGTCGCGTCTTACTTTTGGCAACAGTGATGACAATAAGCCAGATGATTCGTAGAGTTTTAACCATCCATATAGTGTATTTGTATGTAAATTATTTTCTTTTGCGACCTTTTCAACATCAGCACGGCTACGTTTTGATAAATTAAGCAACGGCCTAATAGCTTTAAGCCTTGATTTCGCTATATTCCAAGACTCTTCCGATATATTTAATAGTTCCTCAATAGTCTTAGTTTCTTCAGGTCGTTCAGCTTCAAGATCTGAAATAAGAACGCTGTGCGAAATACCACTTATTTCATTGACGATCAGTACATGACTTAGATCTAATAGTTCAGCAACTCGGTGATTATCTCCTTTGTACGAAACCTTTTTACCAGGTACGACTTGAACTAATGCGGATGATTCCATAATTAATGCCTCTTCCAAATATTGCTCGACATAGTGATCTTGGAATTGAGATCTATTTGAATTTGTCGGCTTCCAATCAGGTACCACAAGGTTGGAAGTAACCGTGCTTGATTCCACTCATCACAGTAAATAGAGCTCACCAACTCTTTTGGTGTTGTTGTACCAAGCTGAATAATTTTGTCATCTAAAATCATCATATCATCTTCACTCGATGCCCCTTGTCGCACGAACGGGAGTAAAAATTTTACAGACTCTAAATAGGTGGTTTTTATCTCTACTTCTGTTATCAATTTGAATTTCCAGTTATTTTCCTTACAAAAGCGAATAGCTGCTTTAAACTTGGGCTTCAGCTTGCTCCAGTTTTTATTGATATCCTCTCGGTACTTAACCTCGTATAGGGTTGGTTTATGTTTACTTTGCTTGTAATAAACCAAAACATCAGGAGTATATGAGCGAGATTTACCTAAATCATTTTGCCATTCCAATTTAATAGGCTGAACTTCAAACCGTTCTACGTTGTTATCAAACTCAAGTAACATTAGAAAGTCACGTTCCAATGTTGACTCAAACATTGCTTGTCCTTCAGCTTTAGAATGAGCAGCAATGCCAGTAACGTTACTATAGTTTTTAGGTATTTTTCTAATAGGCATAGCAAATAACCAGTACATTTTATTGGTGTAATAAAGTGATGCTTACAATCACCACTTCATTATAGTAGCCAAAAGCAATGTAAATTTAATGGAAGAAAATAAATATAGTACAACAGAACGTTGTAATTCACAGAAGTTAAATAAACACACCGATGTGACGTCAACGGTGGATATCCGCTTTGACGTCACAAGGTAAATCAGAGTTCATTTCGCTATTTAATGACACTATTCCAAAAAACTAAACGCGCAGTAATAAGCCAGTCGATCAGAATAATACAAAGTAACGCTGCGGCCGTCATCGGAAAACACAGCGAAAGTAAACACATTATCAATATAACATTTCTACCTTGTTGTTTAGCAGCTTTAGGGGCGTTTACGCTAAACGATTTTTGACGCTGTCTTTTAAACCACATGACAAGTCCTGACACCATCAACATAAAAATAATCACCACTAACACGATATTTAACAGCCAATTCCATAGCCCAAGGTTTCCTTCGTGAAACGGAATAAATGCAGCCATCGCCTTACCTATTGCCGAATAATCACTAAATGAAATATTCGCTAATACTTGTCCATTACTAGGTTCAAGGTGAACAATATTATCACCTAAAGGGTTAGTAATATCGCCTGCCATGGTTGTTGCTGATATGGTCCACACACTATGATGCCCTTGCGGTAAGTGTACTCTGAACCCCTTAAAACCATGCTCTTGTGCAAACTTAGTTACATCATCAAGGGTTAGTTTATTAAGATCGCCATGTGATTGAGGTAACGCCGTTTGTTCTAATGCCCAAGGCACACGATGTGCTCCTTGATCATTTAACGAACTATGGGTAACTTCACTCGCATTGTAATTGGTGCCTATTACCGAGTTCCAGGGTTGAACGAATTTCCCTCCCCAAATATTTGTCCAGGCTAACCCTGACATTAAAAAGAAGAAAAGTGGAATAGCAATAAACCAACCAATAGTTCTGTGCAATTGTCGCCAATCTGCACGCGATTTAAGCCTTCGTGGGGGTAATAATGTTTGCCAACCTTGCCCCGGCCAAGCTAAATATAAACCAGTAACAATAAGAAGTACTGCAAAACCAGCGGTAATTTCAATGATTAAATCACCCGTGTCACCTAAATATATTGAGCCGTGTAACGTCTTGACCGTGTTGTACCAAGAATCTGATGAGGCTCTATCACCTAATATTTTTCCTGTATACGGATTAACATAAACCAATAAGCTTTCGGGGTTATGACCACCATGCCCCTGAGCATGTGCAGGCTTTAATGAAAATACTGCTGATGCATTTTCAACTTGAGCAGGAATATACAAAGTTACCATATCATGCTGATAATGTTCTTTAACGTTACCCAGTAACACTGAGTCAGCCAGCCTTTTCTCTTGGGCTTCAATCACCAATAAATGTTGGTTTAACGCATCATCAATCGGTTTTGCTATTAACATCCCCAAACCTGAAATGGTTAATAACATTAAAACAGGGATCACCATAAGCCCCGCGTAAAAGTGCCATCGCCAAACCGCTTTATAACGCTTACTACGATTTTCCAAGGCTGCAGTATCTGTGGTCATCCCCTACTCCCTAACAACATAAATTTTGAGTCTTGATTAAAAGCGATATTTTATGCCAGCATATACAGAACGTGGTTCGCCAGCTTGTAAAATCTCTGCTTCTGGTGCAGTGGTATCTTTAACACTAAATACGGATACATATTCTTGATCCGTGATATTTCTAAGCTCAGCAAAAAATTCCCAACGATCCCTTGAAAAGCCAGCTCTAAAACCCAGCAAATGATAACTATCTATGTGATAAGTATTAGTAAAGTCTGCGTATCGTCCATCAACAAAATCGAATGTAGGCCCTGCAAAAAAGCCATTGGCATGCCGATATATGACTTCACCTTTGACGGCATAATCAGGTGCAACCGGTAACTTATTATTATGGTAATTGGCATCATCATCAAAAGAAAAGTCATTTAGTGTCACACTTAAAACGGGTTCGATAACATGTTCACCTGCGTTATCAATAGAAAAGCTGCCGCCAACCATAGCTTCTACACCTGCGTGGATAGTACGCTCCACATTGGTGGATAAACTTGTGCCCGGTGCCATGGGATCATCAATTGACAAAATTTCATCGTTTAACTTGCCATAATAAAACGCTAATTCCCAACGCCATTGATCAAGCTTATTCAACATTATATGACCTCGAGAGCCAAATTCGATAACATCGCCGTTCATGGCTGCTAATGCTTTACTGTCTTGGCTAGCATCATCTTCCAATTCATACGTTGTTGGCGGTTCGTACAATCGGCTCACATTAGCAAACAACTCACTGTCAGCTGATAACTGATAAATAATCCCCACTCGAGGGTTTACCCGTTGATAATCTTCATTCGGGTTATAAAAGGCATTATTAGTAACATTTGTATTTCGTACTTCTCGCGTCGCAGAAACAAACTGTAAGCCATAAATAAGCTTCCAGTCAGCGGCAAATTGCCAGCGATCTAACAAGAAAAGCTCTACGCTATCAGCGTTATTATCAACAACCGTACTAATGTCTTTGCGAATACCTGCCGATTGACGATAATTGCCGCCTTCTACCGTCGTTTTTCCATAGTTAAGCCCTAACAGTAAATCATGATTATTAAACGTAGTTTGATATCGAACTGAGGTTCCCAAGGTATGCTGGTCTGTGTCTATCAATAAGCTAAAATATGGGTTTTCAACAATCGGGTGATACAACGCCTGCTCTTCATAAGAAATACCTACTGATAACCTGCTATCTTTACTTAACTGCCAGTCAGTAATATTTGCCAGTCGCCAGGTTTCAACGTCATGTTGGTAGTGTCCTGCTATTGATGACGGGTTTCCTTGGTACGGATCATCGTTAAATTGATGTTGGGATAACGCACCTGGTAATTCTTGGTCATTGTGAATATAAGTCGCGTAAAAACGGGTTTTTACTTTATCATCAAATACCCAACCAGCATTGGCATAAAGCCCTTCTCTACGTTGCTGTTGATGCTCTCTAAAGCCATCGGACATTTTCTTTTCAACGGTGATTAGCCCATCAAATTGATCAACGACAGTGCTAGCGGTGAACCGCCCTTGAAAATGCCCATGACTTCCAAGGTTTAAGTAGATCTCAGGTGATTGAATATCATGCGCAGTAGGAGTGATAAAATCAATAGCTCCGCCTAAGGTACTCGCCCCGTAAGCTAATGCGTTAGCACCTCGAGCAACAACAGCGTAGCGAGCGCTTAGTGGATCAACTGCACGATTATGATTATTACCATCAGCAGCGGTAACAGGCAAACCATCTTGCAACAATTTAATACCATTGCCATCATAACTTGTAGCATCAAGGTTTGAACCTCGACTGGAAAAAAACGTAGAATCTCCTGTTGAGCCACTGGCTACCCACATACCTGGCACATAACGAAGCATATCTGCTAAATTTGCAACATTACGTTGATATAAATCATCTCCGTTTACAAGGCTGACACCACCAGGAATTAATGCGGCTTCAGATTCAATCAGTAATTTTTTTTGCTGTCCTTGAACTTCTATACGCTCAAGGTCTTTTAAGGAAATTTTATCTGTAGAACGTTCAGTGCTGTTTACCTGAAAAGTGCAACTAATGAGCAATCCTATGCCCATTACCATTGATGACTGCTTCACTGTTTGCATTTAAGTATCCTTCATACCGCATGATATTATCTTATCTATTACTGAAGGAACTTTATCCGATAATGTTAGGTTTAGGAATGTGGCAAAATGTCGCAGTTTGACAAATAAATCGAGTATTAACAGCCGACTAAATTCGATTCAGTTATCGCTTTACCCCAATATTAAACAGGCAAAAAAGCATTATTATGAATAGCTGTTACTAGGTTGATATCGCATTAGAATTTTTATGAGGTTTCATCAAGCAAGCTAACCCACCTGCCATCAAACAAGTAATCGCTGCCAACTCAAATGATAACATTGAACCTTCACCATCTAACCAAAAGATACCCGATAAAAATGCCCCTAATGCTCCCCCGATCCCATAAACGCCAGCAATATAAATCGCTTGAGCTCGATTCTGCTCTTGAATTGAGAAGTGTTGCTGTAAATATTGAATGGAAGCAGTGTGATATAGCCCAAAACTAGCAGCATGTAACAGTTGAACAAAAAACAAAATTATCGCGCTATCAGCCCAGTGACCTGTGGCATACCATCGAAGAGCAGTTAAAAAAATACTGACTGCTAACAACACCTTAGGGCCAAACAAATAATACAATCGCCCTGCGATTATAAAAATACCAATTTCAGCAACAGCACCCAAGCCAATATAAGCACCAATTGCCATACTAGGGTATGATAAATCACGAAGATAAAGCGCGAAGAAGCTATAATAAGGGCCGAAACTAATTTGTAATAATAAGCCTGCAACAAAAAATAAAATAAAATTACGTTCAATTAATTTAGGGAAAATTGATACGCGCTGAGCATTAGGTTTTATATTGATCTTTGGCTGCTTAAGTAATAGGCTCGAGATAAACAACGCTAATAAAATACTCCAGCCTAAAGTAACGAATACATCCGGATGACTCTCCACCAACAACTCGCCAGCAATAATCACCGAAATAATAAACCCTATACTGCCCCATAAACGTATACGTGAATAGATATTGGCGTTACGTCTAACGCTCACTAAAGTCATCACTTCAAGCTGTGGCTGAATAGCGGTCCAAAATAAACTAAAAATTCCTAAGACAAAAGCGATAGGCCAATAACCCTCAACCCAAAATAATAGCGAAAATAATGCCAGAGATAAGCCAGCTCCTAATTGAATAATGAACCTAAGCTTACCCGATTTATCTGCGGCATTTGCCCATAGTGTTGGACCAATAATTTTCGTGGCGGTAAAAATCGCAATCAGCTCGCCAATATCACCAGAATTGAAGCCTTTACCATCAAGAAATACGCCTAAATAAGGCACGACTAACCCTACAATGGCAAAATATGCAAAGTAACTAAATGAAAAAGTAAGAAAGCGTGGTGAAAGTGACATTGCTGTTACTACACCACGAATATGCGGTTATCGTTCACCTGAAATTTTAGGTGTTGTGCAGATAGCATCTGCGTTTTGGCCACGATGACGTAAGAAATGATCCATTAATGTTAATGCCAACATAGCCTCTGCGATAGGTACAGCACGAATGCCTACACAAGGATCATGTCGCCCTTTAGTAATTATCTCTGCAGCATTGCCTTCAACATCGATGGTATTGCCACTAACACCAATACTTGATGTTGGCTTTAACGCTAAATGTGCCACAACGGGTTGCCCAGAAGAAATCCCACCTAACACACCGCCAGCATGATTCGTTGCAAAGCCTTCTGGCGTTAATTCATCTCGGTGTTCCGAGCCTTTTTGATTAACAACAGCAAAGCCATCGCCCACTTCCACGCCTTTCACGGCATTAATTCCCATCATTGCATGCGCAATATCAGCGTCTAAGCGATCAAAAATGGGTTCACCAAGACCAACTGGTACATTCTTCGCAACAACCGTCACTTTGGCACCTATTGAGTCTTTTTGTTTAATAATCGATCGGAGTAACTCGTCAAGCTGTGTCAGCTTGCTTTCATCAGGAAAGAAAAAAGGATTATCTTCAACAGTATTCCAATTATATTGCTCAGCGACGACATCACCAATTTGTGTCACGCAGCCGTTAATTTCAATACCAAACTTTTGCTTTAAGTACTTCTTAGCAATTGCACCTGCGGCAACACGCATTGCTGTTTCACGTGCTGAAGAACGACCACCGCCTCGGTAATCTCGCAAACCATACTTTTGTGAATACGTATAATCAGCATGACCAGGTCGAAACGATTGAGCTATATTACCGTAGTCTTTAGAGCGCTGATCAGTATTTTCAATCATTAAGCCTATAGGTGTTCCTGTGGTTTTACCTTCAAAAACACCAGACATTATTTTTACTTCATCAGCTTCACGTCTTGCTGTTGTATATCGAGATGTACCAGGTCGACGACGATCTAAATCGATCTGCAAATCTTCTTCAGATATTTCAAGCCCTGGAGGGCAGCCATCAATAATGGCGCCCAAACCTAAACCATGGCTTTCACCATAGGTGGTAACTGTAAATAATTTACCAAACGTATTTCCAGACATACTTAACGTTTCACTCGCTGATTAAAAATTTCTTGGTGTTGTTGTAATTGTGCTTTGCTTAAACAAAACACGCCGTGCCCGCCCCTTTCAAAGGTGAGCCATTGAAAACCAACCTCTGGGTAAACAGCTTCTAAGTGCACTTGTGAATTACCCACTTCACAAATTAATAATCCGTCTTCAGTTAAATGTTGCGCCGCTTGAGCAAGTATTACTCGGGTAATGTCTAAACCATCTGGCCCACTTCCTAAACCCATTTCAGGCTCGTGTGTGAACTCAGCAGGAAGACTATCAACATCTTGTTGGTCAACATAAGGTGGGTTGGTAACAATTAAATCATATTTAAGCGCTTCAACAGAAGTAAAAATATCAGATTGAATTGGAATAACTTGTTCAGTTAACCCATGATTTTCAATATTGATTTGCGCAACATTCAGCGCATCAACCGATAAATCTAAAGCATCAACTTCTGCCTCTGGAAAGTAATGAGCACATGCTATTGCAATACAACCACTGCCAGTACACAAATCAAGAATGCGGTGCACTGCTTTTTCTTTAGCGATTAAAGGGAAGAAACGCTTTTCAATCCACTCTGCAATCGGCGAACGTGGCACTAATGTTCGTTCATCAACATAAAACGGTAAGCCGGCAAAATAGGCTTGATTGGTAATGTAAGCCGCTGGTACTTGTTGCTCTATTCGCTGCTCAATCAACGCCAAACAAGCCAGTTTTTCATCCTGAGTTAAGCGACATTGCATAATATGCTCAGTTAAATGCGAGGGTAACTCGACAGCAAACATCATAAGGGTGATCGCTTCATCCCATGCGTTATCGTTGCCATGGCCAAAAAATAAGTCTGCACGATTAAACTCACTGGCTGCAAACCGCACAAAGTCACCCAAGGTGAACAACTGCTTTGCTAATTCTTGATGTTGTTGAGTCACTCAACTCCCCTGTTAATTTCCGAATACTATAAGGTTTTACTTGTTATTCACAGCCGATATTTTTAGACTTCACCTATGAAATTTAAAGATGCTCTTTCGCCACAAGAAAAACAATTATTTAAAGACGCTATAGGTAAGGTAAAACCTATGGTGCACGACAAGATACACCCACAAAAAAAATCCATCAAGCCCCAGAGCACTATTCTTAAAGAAAAAGTAGAAAAACAGCTTGCTAGCTTTCATTTCTCAGACGAATTTGAACCAAATTTGACCACACAAGGACCAATGAAGTATGTACGTGATGGTGACAGTGCCTACGAAGCGAAAAACCTAAGGCGAGGCGTTTACCGCCCAGAGCTTATTTTAGATTTGCACGGTTTAGCTCAACATCAGGCGAAACAAGAAATTGCCGCACTTTTGTATGCCAGCCAAAAAGAACATGTTCAATGTGTTTGTATTGTACACGGCGTAGGAGCAAAAATATTGAAAAATAAAGTACCGCATTGGCTTGTACAACATCCAGATGTCATTGCTTTTCATCAGGCCCCCCTTGAATTTGGCGGTGATGGGGCCTTATTAGTGTTACTCGATATTCACGATAAACTGATGCTCAAAGAAGATTAACCGTATTTACTTTAAAGAAATAAATTAAGCATTAACAAAGATCATAAGGGGCAACATGTCGAGTTAAATCCCCCTTCATTTTTTGCTTATCATAATTAATTTCGGCGATTGCGGCAGTGGCAAATAAAGGCGCAATTGTATCAAAGGTTAACTCATCAACTAAATAGCTTACCAGCGGCATGTGAGAAATAATCAATACATTTTCCAGCTTATCGGCCTGACAGACACCATCAATATAATCATGCACTTCTCTAGCGTCGCCAGAAGGAGTAATAATATCAATTGTTGCTATGGGGGCGGAATGGCTAACAGCTGACATTAAAGTACTGGCCGTTTGCTGCGCTCGCTCAAAGGGACTCACAAAAACTTGGTCGAAAACAATATTGTTATCATTAAGCCATTTGGCCATTAATTTGGCTTCTAAGTGCCCTTGTTCTGTTAATGCCCTTTCGGCATCACTTGCTGCACGTGCACTTGCTTGACCATGGCGCATAACATATAGCTGCATAACTTCTACCAAGCCGTTAAAAATATAAGAGAAATAATAAATTGGCGCTATAGTAAAGGAATACGAGACATTGTTATAACATCAGTTAAGAATAAAATGGACTCAACTTATTCCATAGGGTAATTTAGAAGAAAATAGTCATGATGTTGTACGTTTAAACGAAGCACTTTTTGGTAAGCTCGGAGCAGGTTTTGAAACAAAGTCCAAATGATCATAAGACATACTCAGCTATCACTTTAGAAAATGGTCTGCGAGTGTTACTTGTTCATCACAAGGAATCTAAGAAATCCGCTGCTGCCCTTGCTGTAAACGTAGGGCATTTTAGTGATCCTGACGATCGTCAAGGTATGGCGCATTTTCTTGAACATATGCTATTTCTTGGCACAGAAAAATACCCTGACGGTAGTGAATATCAAAAATTTATTAGTCAATATGGTGGCTCTAATAATGCTTGGACCGCTACAGAACATACCTGTTTCTTTTTTGACATTCACCACACACATTTTGAACAAGCCTTAGATAGGTTTAGTCAGTTTTTTATAGCACCACTACTGTCAGAAGAGTTCGTCAATAAAGAACGTAAAAACATTGACGCAGAATTTAAGCTAAAACTAAAAGATGATATTCGTCGTCTTTATGACGTACATAAAGCAACGATTAACCCTGAACACCCTTTTTCAAAATTTTCAGTGGGCAATACTGAAACGCTTTCTGACAAAGAAAATCGCTCATTACGTGATGAAGTTGACGAATTCTTCCAGCAATATTACAACGCAAAAGCGATGACATTAGTATTAGAAGGCCCACAAACGATAGATGAGCTACAGGCATTCGCGACACAGTATTTTACTGGTATTTCAGCGAATACATTACCGCCTAGCTTACCCAATGTTTGCTTATATTTACCTACTCATCAAAGCATCAAAATTCAAGTTCAACCGGTTAAAAACGAACGACAATTGATCATTAGTTTTGCACTGCCGAGTATCGATCAATACTATCGTCATAAGCCTGAATCATTGTTAGCTTATTTATTAGGCCATGAAGGCGAAAATAGCATTTTGTCTTATTTAAAAAACAAACATTGGGCAATTGGACTCACTGCTGGCTCAGGAATTAATGGCTATAACTTTAAAGATTTTAATATCAGTATTCGGTTAACCGATATAGGTACCCAGCATATTAATGATATTATCGATGCAGTATTTTTCTATATTTCCTTAATCAAAAAAGCACCCTTAGCTGACTTTTACTACCAAGAGAAAAAAGCAATCGCAGAGCTTTCTTTCCATTATCACGAAAAAACCAAACCTATTGACTCTGTCAGCCAGTTAGTCATCAATATGCAACATTACCCAGAAGAAGACTATATCTATGGCGATTACATGATGGAGGGTATGGATAACAAAAGTATCGAACATTTACTTGAAAAGCTTTCGCCTAATAACATGCGTGTTATTGTTATTGACCCGCAAGTGCAAGGCAATCAGGTAACTAATTGGTATCAGGTACCTTATAATGTTGAGCCTATAGCACAAAGTGAGCTTGACCAATGGCAACATGTTACTAAGGAACTTCCATTAGCGTTACCTTCTGTTAATAATTATATTGTCGGCAACCCGATTGTGTACGAAAACCAACAAGACAAGTTCTCACAACCCCAGCGAATTTCTCAGCAAGATGGCTTAACACTTTGGTACAAACAAGACCAAACATTTAAAGTTCCAAAAGGCTATATCTATATTGGTATTGACGCACCAGCAACGTTAGAAAATGCACAAACCATTGCAATGACTCGATTATATGTTGAGCTCTATACCGAGTCTGTTATCGAACAGCACTATGATGCAGAGCTAGCAGGCATACAATACCACTTATATGCTCACCAAGGTGGATTGACCTTACAGTTGTCAGGTTTAAGTGAGAAACAAGAAATGTTACTCGCGCAATTATTAAATGAATTACAAAGCTTTCAATATCAAGAGAACAAATTTAATTTAATCAAAAAACAATTGATTAATCACTGGAATAACGCCGAAAACAGTAAATCTATCTCGCAATTATTTTCAGCGCTTAGCGCAACAATGCAACCGAAAAACCCCGATGCTAAATCATTAACTGCGGCTTTAGAACAAACAACTTTTGCTCATTTTACACAATTTTGCCAATCTATCTTTACACGTGTAAATATTGAAGTGTTAATTCACGGCAACTGGCAACGTGAACATGCTACATCAATTGAAAAAATCATCTTACAAGCGTTTAAAAATCAATTATCGAATGATGCTAAACAAGAGGTTCCAGTATTAGATCTACAACAGCAAGGTTCTCTCTATTATCCGTTAGCGTTACCAGAACACGATCATGCCGCTGTTATTTATTATCCTATGGTAGACCGAGCAACGACTACCGTTGCATTGACCATGATTATTAGCCAAATACTGTCACCGCAGTTCTTTCACCAAATGCGCACTGAGAAACAATATGGCTATTTAGTTGGTGTTGGCTATGTACCAATCAATCGTTACCCTGGTATCGCATTTTACATACAATCACCAAATCATCATGCTGATAGCTTGCTCTCAGCAATGGATGACTTTATCAACAACAGCGGCGAACTCATTGAACAAATGAGTGACGATGATTGGCATCATCTACAGAAAGGTCTAGCTAGTCAGTTACAAGAAAAAGACACTAGTTTACGCATTAAAAGCCAACGGTTTTGGAATGCAATATGTAATCAAGAATTTGATTTCAACCAAAAACAAACCTTAATTGACACCCTATTGCGTATTAATAAAGACGATATCAAACAATTTTTACACGATAATATTGTCGCATCAAAACAAGCTACAGATCGCTTATGTTTAGCCTCTTTAGCGCAAGTATCTACCGAACAACTAACAGATTTGGAAAATAAATTAACAAAATTATCAATAAAACATTAAACCTGCCGATACAACTGTTTGTGCAAATGAATAAAATAAAGACATGCTGGGTAATAATTTCGTCAAAAAGTTGACTTAACCATTATTCTGCTTTGTAATGGACTAAATAATAATAATACGTAACGTATTTATAGGTAGTGTTAAGTGCGTCTTTCTATTTCTAATTTTCTGTTCTGTAAAGATAAAAAAACATTTTCTGCACTCGTTTTTCTTGCCGCAATTTTTCCAACTTTTTTACATGCTTCAACACAAATAAATCAACATGGTACACCGCTTTCTGTTCAGCACTTAAAGCCTGCTCAAGGTTTATCACAAAATTATGTTTTTGACATGGTGCAAGATAAAGATGGCTTTATTTGGGTTGGTACGGATGATGGCTTAAATAAATACGACGGTAAAACCTTTAAACAATATCGTTTTAATGCTCTTGATGCCCAATCTCTCGCTGGAAATAGCATACGTAACTTATTAATTGATTCAAATAATAACTTATGGATAGGGACGGATAACGGCGTTAGTATTTATAATGCTGAATTAGATAATTTCAGTACATTTCGCGCAGAACAAGGTAATGATAATACGCTGACCGATAATTTTGTATGGCAAATATATGAAGATGCAAACCACGACATTTGGGTTGCAACCGAAAATGCACTACATCGCTTTAACAAAGAAGAACAATCATTTACACATATTAAAGTCAGAAAAATCTCCGATAACACCTTGTTAAATTTCAGTGCGATAAGAACCTTCTTTCAAGATGAGAAAGGTAATTATTGGATCAGCAATTACGATGGCGACTTTTACATTCTAACGCCGAACTTAACACCAGATACTGTATTAACCAACCAAATAGCTGACACACTAGCAGCAGACAACACCTTTAAAATTCGTCAAATTGAATACCACCAACGTAAAAACCATTATTGGATTGCGGTCGATAATAGTATTGTCATTCTTGACAGTAATTATAACCTTTACCGACAATACGACTTAAACCAAACCGATAACGCAGCAGTTGAAATTAGAAGCTTTGGCAAGCTTAACGATGCACTCTACTGGATTGGCACCAATAACGGCCTGTACTCGATTAACCCGTTAGAAGACAAAGCGTTTAAACATCAATTTTCAAACATTACACCACACGCCTTTAATACCAATATTATTAAAGTGTTTATCGATAATGAAAAACACATTTGGATCGGCAGTTTTAATGGTTTAATGAAAGCCAACTACTCATCATTGTTAATTACCCATAGTAAAAACTTAGCAACTCCAATTGTTGAGAACATTGAAAATATAACGGCGCTTAAAGAAGATATCTTGTTTTCTAAAGATGGTGAACTGGCGCTCTTCGATACACACACAAACACCCATAAAGACATTTCACTTACACACCCAGTTGATCAAATATTCCAGACGAGCACAGACACCTACATTGTTTCAATGCAAAATGAGCTTTTTCAATTTAACAGCGAAACTTTAATCCCTGAAGAAATTCAGCCATGGAAAACATCTAAACGACATCAGCTAGGTATTAATCTCATTGGCCTACAAAACAAAATTTGGTATATAGAAGACTCTGGAAGTCTATCCTCTTTTGATTTATTGGATTATTCCACACAGTCTCATTTAAATAATAAGAAATTTTTAAACTTATCGGCCACTAAAGATGGTAACTTGTTGCTAATTTCTACAAAAAAAGAACTTTTATATTACCAAATTGGCTCAAATTCAGTTAAAGAGTTTACCCTTAAGAATAAGCATAACTTCATTTTTGAAGACATTATTACGATTAAAGATACGACAAAATTTTTAATTCTTGGCTCAAATTCACAAGGCGCACTAGTTGTGAATAAAGCTAATAGTCAAGGCACTTGGTTTAACGAAACATCTGGATTACTCAATAATTATATTAACGGTATAGTACTAGATAGTAACGGTAACGCCTGGTTAAGTAGTAATAAAGGGTTTAGTTTTATTAATCTACAAACATTAAAAGTTAGAAATTTTTATAAAGATTATAACCTTGAAAATAATGAAAATTATGCCCATAGCTCAACGATAGACGCAAATGGCAATATTTACTTTGGCGGAAATAACGGTTTCAATTGGTTCACACCAGAAAAGTTACTCGCTTTTACTTTTGAAATATCTCCGCCTGTCCTTACTTCCTTACTGATCGCTAATAAAGAAGTACCGGTAACGTCAACACCAACTAAAGGGCAGTTTACCTTATCAGCTCAGCTTAATACCCTAAAAGAGATCACCTTAGCGCATGTTCATTCCCCTTTTAGTATTGAATTTATATCACCAAACGCTAGTTTACCCGAGCAACTTGTTTACCAATACCGCTTAATTGGGGTCGATGAAAATTGGCTAACGACGACAGCTGAAAACCTACGAGCAACGTATACAAATTTAAGTGCCGGCAATTATACCTTTGAAGTTCAAGCATATGACCGCTACTCGCCAACAACCTTTACTGCTAACAATTTATCGATAAAAATACTGCCCCCCTGGTGGTTATCGAGTAGCGCTATACTGGTTTATAGTTTAGTCGTTCTATTGGCGTTGTCTTATTTATTGCAACAATTTAGGCATAAAAGAATTTATCACTTACAAATAAAAGAAAGTGAAGAGCGCCTTAAACTATCACTGTGGGGTAGTGGCGATGAAATGTGGGACTGGAACATTAAGAACGGTAAAATTTATCGTTCTAATATCTGGGGCACGCTTGAATTCCCACAAGATGGTAAACGTAACTTAGGTAATAACGGTGATAATGAAACCAATGTAAATAAAGGCGATATCACACGGATTACTAAAGCGTTACAAGACCACTTTGACGAAAAAACAGAACATTTCGAAGCAACTTATCGTGTTAAGAACAAACAAGGTAATTGGATTTGGATTTTAGATCGCGGCAAGATTGTTGAACGCGATGAAAAAAATAATCCTGTTCGTATGACAGGAACTTTAAAAGATATCAGCCAAATAAAGAAGGCTGATGAGCGCTTAAAGTTATTTGCAAAATGTTTTGAAAATATCTCAGACGCTGTGGTCATTTACGATCGTCAATTTTTTGTTGTCGATATCAATAAAGCTTTCCAACGAATTACCGGTAAAACTAAAAAGCAAATGATTGGCGAACCATTAACCTTCAGGCAATACCCGGACAGTTTCGCGAATACGGTAAAACAACATTTGTTAACCAAAGGCAGTTGGCACGGTGAAATAGAAAGTAAACGTGATGACGGTATGCTTTACCTTACCGACTTAAATATTGACATTATTCGTGATGAAAATAGCAGTATTTCACACTTTGTCGGGGTTTTTTCAGACATTACCAAGCGCAAAGAAACCGAAGCAGAATTACGAAAACTGGCAAACAGCGACACACTAACCGGTTTACCCAACCGTTCTTATTTTCAAGCAAACCAAACCCGACTAGTGAAAAACAAAGTACCTCATGCATTGCTTGTTTTTGATTTAGATAACTTCAAAAAAGTAAACGACTCAATGGGCCATGAGGTTGGCGATGTGTTGTTATGTAAAGTCGCTGAACGTATAAGAACCGTTGGTAGAACACAAGATACTGTTTATCGATTAGGGGGAGATGAATTTAGTATCATCGTTGAAAATACTAACGATATCCATACGATCACGACCATCGCCAAAGATATTCTACGCACCATTGCACAGCCTTTAAGATTAAAAAATCACGAGATTGTACTTTATTCTAGTATTGGTATTGTACTTTATCCTGAAGATGGTGCTACTCCGCAAGAATTACTTAAAAATGCTGACACCGCGATGTATCACGCCAAAAATGCTGGTGGTAATCGTTATAAGTTCTTTAATAGCTCCATGAATGAACAAGCAGTGAAACGATTACAGATCGAAGGGCTTATTCGACATGGCTTAAAGGAAGATTTTTTCTCTGTGTTTTATCAACCCAAAATTGAAATTACAACGGGTAAAATAGCAGGTATGGAAGCGCTGGTTCGATTTGAAACACCTTCCAAAGGCATTATTAGTCCATTAACTTTTATTCCGGTTTCCGAAGAAACAGGCCAAATCATAGACATCGGTGAAGTAGTTTTACGTAAAGCGTGTTATGCAACCAAAGTGTGGATTGACTCTGGCTTATTCGACGGACGTATAGCAGTAAACTTATCCGCAGTACAATTTACCCAACCTAATTTAGTTGGCATGATTGCAGAAATACTCGCTGAAACAGGCTTACCGGCAAAGCACTTAGAACTAGAAATTACCGAAGGTACGGTAATGGACTCCCCTCAACAAGCAATTGATACTATGTTGCAAATTCGAGCAATGGGCATACATTTATCACTAGATGATTTTGGTACAGGTTATTCATCATTGGCGTATTTAAAGAAATTCCCATTAAACACTTTAAAAATAGATAAAGCCTTTGTCGATGATATAGAGCAATCAGAGCAAGGTCGAAATATGGTAGCTACCATAGTTACCATCGCTCACAACCTTGGCTTACAAGTGGTTGCTGAGGGTGTAGAAACCAACCAACAATTAAGTTTCTTGTCCGGTTTACGCTGTGAGCAACTGCAAGGTTATTTGTACAGTAAGCCATTAGCAACGGAGGATTTCCGCCGCTATTTAGTTTCCCATCAAATCACTGACAAATCTACGTCGTTTAACCGTTCTTAACTCTACCTATCGTATTTTTAGCTGTCAGAATTATGACGGCTAAAAATACACAATAATTTCGATTCTCTCTGTCCCTTAATTTATATGGGTATAGCACATATTTTCAATATTGGCACATTAATCGCTTATTCCTAGTTGCGTTTACAACAATAACCAATAAAGGAAAATAAAAATGCTAAGTTCAATCATCTTATCTTTGGTAGTTAATACATCTCCGGCTCCAGTAGTTGATCAAGATTCATTAACCATTGAACAAGTAGGTAGAAAAGTAAGTACTGTTAGAATCAGTAAAGATTTTTCTGTTGAAAAAACTGGTCGAAAAGTAAGTACTGTTCGAATTAGTAATGACTTCACTGTTGAAAAAACAGGCCGCAAAGTAAGCACGGTTCGAATTAATAATGACTTTGCTGTAGAAAAAACAGGCCGAAAAGTAAGTACTGTTAGAATATAAGGTGTAACTATGTTGGGATTTATTAAGAACATCTTCGCTATCGCACCGAAAGAAAATGCGATTGCAGCGAAAATTATCATTAAAGAACTACCTGCTGCTACTTCATTATAGTATGCAACATAAAAACTATCATAATCGCTACAAGGAAGTTAGCGGCTATAATTTTGTCTAACACTCTTCTACATTATTTATTAAGACTTAAGCACGCAGAATAAGTGCATTCCAACCAAATAAGCTATTCACTTTCATACGCTTTTTCATACAAAACATTGGCCAAACAAATGGACCAAACACAAAGCCAGCAAACGCCCAACGCTTTCGACCCAAGCCGCTCGTAAAAGCCTGACAATAAAAGAATATAGCTGAAAATAACGCTAATACAGGAATTAAAAACAACATAACAATTAGTTCCAATGCGACTTATAAAGATGAATTGGCGCGTATTATAGACAATTAGAGTATTTATTCAACAATTTTAGAGTATTTAAACTAATTTTTTACTATTACCCAATAACAAGCACATTACGTGTCCACAGGGTAAAAAAAAGAGGCAACCAATTGCCTCTTTCGCAACTTCTTTTGTTATTGAATCGGCAATGCTTTACCTAGGGTCGGTTGAACATTCGAGATTCTTTTGCAGGTATTTGTTGAGTTTTGATACAAGGTAGAATCTCTTTATGTGATTGTTCCAAACAAAAAAGCAATAATGTCGTAAAAAAACCAACAAACGCTGTCCAAAGGGTTCGGCAATAAACGTTTGACTCGTTGTTGAGTAGTATTAGCGTAGAATGACTAAGCTAAATACTACTCGCCGCGATTAAAACACGTTTATCTAAAACAAAATTTAACCGCGAAAGCTCAACAGGCTCTAGTATTTATAAAACGTTCCACCTTGGTTGGCCATATTTACCAATGACTCACTCGGTGCATATCTATCACCATATAACGCTTTAAATTGATTTAGCTGGGTCACAACCTTGTCAATACCTAATGTGTCCATATAGCGGAAAGGCCCACCTAAAAATGGTGGAAAACCTATGCCAAATATAGTGCCAATATCACCATCTCGCGCGTTTCGGATTATCCCTTCCGCTAAACATTCGGCTGCTTCATTTAACATCATAAAGAGACAACGATTAGCAATTTCTTCCGAGGCTAACTTACCTTGTGGTGAAATGTTAAGTAGTTGATAAACACTCTGATCAACTTCTTTCTTCTTAACATCATAACGATAGAAGCCCTTTTTCGCCTTCTTCCCTAATCGACCATCATCAATTAACTTATCAAAGGCTTCTGGTGGCGCAAATCGTTCGCCTAGTTCTGCTTGTAAAATAGGGCCAATTTTAGCGCCAACATCAATACCTACTTCATCGAGTAATTGCATTGGGCCAACTGGAAACCCTGCATTTACTAACGCACGGTCTAATTTATCAATTGGCTCACCCGCTAATAATAAAATCGCCGCTTCATTCATATAGGGTGCTAAAATGCGATTAACATAAAACCCTGCTTTATCTTTAACAACAATTGGCGTTTTACCTTGTTTTTTTGCAAGGGCTACTGTTGTTGAAATGACTTGTTCAGACGTACCTTCATGGGGAATAATTTCAGCCAGCGGCATTTTATCCACTGGTGAAAAATAATGTAAGCCGATAACGTTTTCTGCACGCGTTGCTTTTGCTGCAATCTGCCCAATAGGTAAACTTGAAGTATTACTCGCAAAAATAGTTGACGTAGCACAATGCTGTTCAATGTCTTGCACCATGCTTTGCTTTAACGCAAGATCTTCAAAAACCGCTTCAATAACAACATCCACATCATGAAAACCTGAATAATCCGTCGTGCCAGTCATCATTGACATTTGTTTTTGCATTTCGCTTTTACGCATAAAGCGGCGTTTCACTTTTTTATTTAATAAGTCATAACCATATTTGAATGCGTTTTTCAGTCCTTGATCACCAATGTCTTTAATACGTACCGGCAACTTAGCTTTCGTTGCAGTAACAAAGGCAATTCCGCCCCCCATAAGGCCACCACCAAGAACAGCTACTTTCTTTATGGTACTTGGCTCTACTCCAGCGACACCTTGCTCTTTTTTCATCTCAGTAGTCGCAAAAAATATTTGTCGTAATTGATACGACTCAGGCGTCATTACTAATTCGCCGAACAGATCAGCCTCTAATTGAAACCCTTTCGCTGGAGATTGTTCTACTCCCATCTTAACGCACTTTATAATGCTTAATGGCGCTGGGTAATTACCTTTCGTTTTTTTATTAACCGTTTTACTAGCTTGATCAAATAGCACTTTACGGCCAAACGGTGTTTTCTCAAGCGCCTTACCAACTAGGTTTAATTTTACTGGCTTGTAATGATTTTTGCCCGCTTTTACTTTGCCAGACAATACCAATTTTTCTGCAACGTCAATTAACACTGTATTTGGTACTACGTCATCAACTAATCCTGCTTTTAGCGCTTGTTTCGCACGTAATTGTTTACCGGTTAGCATCATATCTAACGCTTTTTGAATACCAACTAGCTTAGGCAGTCTTTGTGTACCACCACTTCCTGGTAACAACCCTAACTGCACCTCAGGTAAACCCAGCGCTGTTTTAGGGCTATCTGAACAAACTCTTGCATGACATGCCATTGCGAGTTCTAAGCCACCACCTAAGCAAGCGCCATTAATTGCTGCTACCACAGGAATGTCTAGAGAAGCCAACTGATCAAAAATCATTTGTCCTTGTCTAGATAGCGTGGTCGCTTCTTCTGCTGTTGTACAACTTGCTAACATATTTATATCAGCGCCAGCAACAAACGAATCTTTTTTGCCACTACAAAGTACTACCCCAAGCAAAGAGGTATTCGCTTTAATTTCTTGTAAGATTGTCGCGATTTCGTCTGCAAATGCTGACTTTAATGTGTTCATCGACTCATCAGGCACATCCATCACTAAATGGGCAACATTATTGTCTTGAATCGATAAAGTAAACGTTGTTGTATCTGTCATTATTCTGTCTCCAACACCATTGCTGCACCTAAACCGCCTGCAGCACAAGCGGTTGTCAAACCAACGCCACCACCTCTGCGGCGTAACTCGTTAAGCACCTGAGTAATTAATCGGGTTCCTGTCGCCGCAAAAGGATGTCCGTATGCCAATGAACCGCCCATAACATTAAAAATGTCCATATCAATTTCACCAATTGCTTTGTCACGACCTAAATGCGTTTGTGCGAATTTCTTACTACCGAACATTTTAACATTCGCTAATGCTTGCGCCGCAAAAGCTTCATGCATTTCTATCAAATCTAAATCTTTTAATTCCATGCCTGCGCGTTTAAGTGCGATAGGTGTTGCAAAGCTTGGTCCCATCAGCATATCTTCCCACACATCGATGGCAGCAAAACCGAAGCTACGAATATAACCCAATGGCTCATAACCAAGTTCTTTTGCACGACCTTCTCGCATTAATAAAATAGCCGATGCACCATCGGTCAATGCTGTACTGTTGGCTGCGGTAACCGTACCGTGTTTGCGATCAAACACGGGGCGTAATTTCGCATAACTGGCTAAATCTGAGTTTTCTCGAATACAGTTATCTTTATCAATAAAATGTTTATATGGTTCAACATGTGCAGTCATTACTTCATCAGCAAGCTTACCGTCATTCCAAGATTGCGTGGCTAATACATGAGAACGATGAGCTAAAGCATCTTGTTCTTCACGGGTAATACCATGGGTTTTTGCCATTTGTTCAGCCGTTTGCCCCATTGAAAGGCCGGTTGAATACTCTGCAACCGCTGGCGGTACTGGCAACAAATCTTTGAAACTAAGCGTTTTGAGCAAAGATAACTTTTGTCCTAATGTTTTTGTTTTACTTAAATCGAGCAACGTTCTAGCGAATTTTTTTGATACACCAATCGGCGCAACAGATGAAGAGTCAGCCCCGCCGGCAACACCTATATCAACAATGCCAGAAAGTATTGACTCAGCAACATTAACTGTAGACTGAAAACTTGTCGCACAAGCACGCGATACACTGTAAGCATCAGTATGTACATTCATACCAGTGCCAAGCACAATTTCACGCGCAATATTAGGTGCTTCTGGCATTTGAACCACTTGGCCAAAAACCAGTTGATCGATAAGTTTAGGATCAATTTCAGTTTTATTGATTAATTCATTAACCACGATTTTTCCAAGATCTAACGCAGGAATACCGTGAAAAGCAGTTGCTTGTTTCGCGAAAGGTGTTCTCAAACCAGCAACAACGGCAATACGTTCGCCTGAAGCTGTTTTTAATGATAATGACATGATGTTTCCTTATTGCAAAGAGGTCTGACCTCTTTATTTTTCAATTCATTCTAACGACATTTACAAGGAATTCAACTCACTATATAGGCTAGTTAACGCATTTATAATATCAAGTTAGTGAGCGACTACCCCACAAGTATATGAAATTCTGAGAATTATGCTAAAATCATCTAGATAAAAAATCGTTACAATTTTGTAGTAGCTCTTGTTTTTGGATTAGGGAACCATATATCAAAACAAGAGTCTGAAATCTTCAGTAAAAATTCATTAACGAAAAAAGAACAATTATCATGGCTATTGAGTATTTTTCATCGCTTAAAGAACATTTATCCGCACAAATTGTTGGACAAGAAGCATTAGTTGAAAACCTGTTAATTGCCTTATTGGCAAACGGACATTTAATCGTTGAAGGGCCTCCTGGGCTAGCAAAAACACGCGCAGTAAATGCCTTAGCACAAGGCGTTGAAGCAGACTTTCACCGCATTCAATTTACGCCAGATTTATTACCCGCTGATTTAACCGGTACAGATATTTATCGCCCTGAAGATGGCAGTTTTGTTTTTCAATCGGGTCCTTTATTTAGAAACTTAGTATTGGCTGATGAAATTAACCGAGCGCCTGCAAAAGTTCAATCAGCCTTGTTAGAAGCCATGGCTGAAGGCCAAATTACCGTTGGTAAAAACACTTACAAACTGCCAGATTTATTTCTCGTAATGGCAACTCAAAACCCTATCGAGCAAGAAGGGACCTACCCGTTACCAGAAGCACAATTGGATCGTTTTCTTATGCACTTAGAAATCGACTATCCTGATGCACAAAGTGAATTAGAAATATTAAAAATCAATCGTGGCGAAGCGTTAAATAAACCCGTAGAAAAAATCAGTCAGATTTCACAAGCAGATATTTTTGCCGCAAGAGAACAATTATTGCAAATACATATGTCTCCTGCGATTGAAACGTATATCGTCGATTTAATTATGGCAACACGCCAACCGGAAAAATACGACGACAAATTAAAACAATGGTTAGCCTATGGTGCCAGTCCTCGTGCTACCATTGCATTAGATCGTTGTGCCAGAGCACGTGCTTGGCTACACGGACGTGATTTCGTCGGCCCAGATGATGTTCAAGCTGTGGTACATAATGTATTACGTCATAGGCTTCTTCTGACTTATCAAGCTGAAGCTGAAGGTATTACGACGAATGATCTACTTGATCATATTCTTACTCAGGTAGCTGTAGGTTAATTATTGTTACATGTGGTTTAAGTCTAAAACACCAACAGCTACCTTTGACCCTAGCCAGCAATTAGCCAGTTTAATGGCTAACGGTGTGTCTATTACGATCAATGAGCTGTTGCAATACCAAAATAAAGCGTCGCTTATTAACCTTACGGCAAATAAAAATTTGCACGGACAATTAGCGGGTAACTATTTAGCTCGTACTAAAGGTCGTGGTATGGAGTTTGATGAAGTAAGACATTATCAAACAGGCGATGATATTCGCACCATAGATTGGCGCGTTACTGCTCGAACGGGTGAAACACACACCAAATTATTTCGTGAAGAAATAGAGCGTCCGGTAATTGTCGCAACTGATTTAAGCAGCAATATGTTGTTTGGCAGTAAGTTGTTATTCAAATCTGTTCAAGCAGCACATTTAGCCGCATTATTAGCCTGGCACACCAAACAACGCGGTGATCGTTTTGGCGGTATTGTGTTTAATGAATCTTCTCATACCGAATTGAAACCACGAAGTAGGCAGCAAGGCGTGTTGCATTACCTTCATGCCTTAACGACATGTCATCAACAATCAAGCTTACTATTAGCTGAGGATAATCCGCATGTTGAAGATAAAATCCAAGCATTCGCGCAAAACTGTTTACGGTTAAGGCAAGTATCACGCCCAGGCAGTTTAGTGTACTTTATTACCGATGGTCATCACACATCTGATGAGGCCATACGGCATTTAGCAAATATTAATCGCCATTGTGAATTAGTCGTTTGCTTGATATCTGATCCACTTGAGCACCAACTACCTTCGGTAAAAACGAAAGTTAATGTCAGTATTACTGACGGCCAGCATAAACAACAGCTGACCTTAGGTGATAAAAACACAGCAGCAGAATATGCATCTCATGCTCAGTCACTGATCACGAAAAAAGAAGCCTTACTTGAAAAAGCAGGAGCCCGTTTATTGCATTTCTGTGCTGGGCAATCTTTAGAACAACAAATTAAAAACGGAGTGGCACCATGGATCCGTTAACACAACTTAAAGACATTCATCTTCCAGAACAAGTGCATCAATGGCCCATTGCTATTGGTTGGTGGCTGCTATTAACAGCGCTCATTATCTTGTTAATTATTGCCATGATTAAAATCGTGCAAAAAAGGAAACTGCTTGCTGATAAAAAACAAGCGATGAAATTACTCAACTCAACAGAAATGAGCGGAGCACAAGTCATTGCAACCTTAAAGTGGCTTTCTATTCGTTATTTTCAACGAGGTCATGTTGCAAAGCTTCATGGAAAAGCATTTGCCGATTTTTTAATTTCAGTTTTGCCAGAGAAGAAACAAGCATTAATCGCTGATAATTTCCCTGATCTTTTAATTGCGCACTATCGCAACGCAGATGACGAAGAAACATTAAATGAACTGAAGCAACAAGCGATATTATGGATTAACTGTGCATTACCTCCCAAAGCAGAGACTAAAACCATGCAATTGGAGCCTGTTCAATGATTGAATTAGCATTGCCTTGGGTATTATTAGCACTGCCTTTACCATTAATCATGTATTTTTTACCAGCGACTGCGAGTAATGAAGCAGCGCCACTGAAAATGCCGGTTTTAGTCTCTTCAAGCACACCTAAAACTTTATTAGGTAACCAGAAGAAAACACCAATCTCATTACTGGCATTATTATGGGTTTTATTAGTTATTTCAGCGAGTCAGCCACAATGGTTAGGCGAACCTGTAAATATTCCCACTGAAGGACGAGAGTTAATGGTTGCCGTTGATTTATCCGGCAGTATGCAAGTGGAAGACATGAGCTTAAATGGCACAACCGTTAATCGTCTTGAAATGTTAAAAGTACTATTAGGAGACTTTATTGATCGCAGAGTTGGTGATCGCATAGGTTTGATCTTATTTGGTGATGACGCCTATATGCAAACCCCAATGACTTTTGATAGAAAAACCGTCAAGCAGATGCTTGATGAAACCGTACTAGGTTTGGTTGGTAAGCAAACTGCAATTGGTGATGCAATCGCGCTTTCTGTAAAGCGTTTTGCCGAAAAGGCAGAATCAAATCGCGTACTACTGTTATTAACCGACGGCCAAAACACCGCTGGCAAAATATTGCCTGAACAAGCACTAGAATTAGCTGTTGCGAAAAACGTGACGATTTATTCGGTAGGTATTGGTGCTGACGTAATGATCCAACGTTCATTATTTGGTAAACGCCGCGTAAACCCATCAAGTGAGCTAGATGAAGAAACGTTAACTAAGCTTGCTGTAGATACCGGTGGTAAATACTTTCGCGCACGAAGCAGTGAAGACATGGAAGAAATTTACCAATTGCTCGATCAGCTAGAGCCTGTTGAGCAAGAACAACAACAAATGCGACCACTAACCGCTTTGTTTTATTACCCTTTAGCAATTGCTGCTATTCTCGTTTTTAGTTACATTTTATGGTTAAATATTTCAATATATCGTCCAGTAGGAAAATCAAAAAATACACAGGTAATAGGTGATAACAATGGCTGATTTTCACTTCATTCGACCTTGGTGGTTGTTAGCCACCCTAGGGTTAGTTATTACCCTTTATTTATTGAAAAAACATAACGTTAATCAATCTGGTTGGCAAAAGTTAATTCCTAAACATTTAGCAAATGTACTCATCGAAGGCAAACAAAGTGCAAAGGGGTTATCGTTAACTATTCCCTTTTTAATAGGGTTATTAGCGATTGTGGCACTTGCTGGCCCAACCTGGAAAAAATTACCCCAGCCGGTATATCAATTGGCACGTGGTTCAGTGTTAGTTATGGATATGTCGTATTCAATGTATGCAACCGATATATCCCCTAATAGGTTAACCAGAGCTCGCTACAAAGCAGTGGACTTATTAGAAAAGTTGAACGAAGGTGAAATAGGCTTGATCGCTTATGCCGGCGATGCGTTTACCATTAGTCCGTTAACAGAAGATATTAACAACATTGAATTACTGCTACCGTCTTTAAGTCCAGATCTGATGCCTGCTCTCGGTAGTAACCCATATGCAGCTTTGGCTTTAGCCAGCGATATGTTAAAAAATGCAGGTCATGTTGAAGGCGATGTCTATTGGTTTACAGATGGCATTGATCAAGAAGATGTACAAGATCTCACAAATTGGGTCAGAGAAAACCCGTATCGGTTAAATATAATGGGGATCGGAACCACAGCAGGTGCACCTATAAAGTTACCGAATGGTCAATTACTCAAAGATGACAGCGGTGCGATTGTAGTACCCAAGTTATCAGAAAACCTATTATCAACCGTTGCAGCACAAGGCAAAGGGCAATATGCACGCATGGTAAACAGTAATCAAGATATTGACACCATTGTATTACCGCCAATAAAACACGATGCAGAAAGCAACAATGAAAGTTCACAAACCGGCGATCAATGGCAAGAGTTTGGACCTTACCTTGTGTTATTAATGTTACCTTTAGTTTTGCTTTACTTCCGTCGTGGAAAATTACTTACCATAGTACCTATTTTATGCTTAATGACACCAAGCAAACCCGTTTATGCTGACTTCTGGCAGAACTTATGGCAAACAAAAGATCAACAAGCTCAAGCCTTGTACAACGCTAAAGATTATGAAAAAGCCGCTGATACTTTTGAAGATCCAATGTGGCAAGGCAGTGCACATTACCAAGCAGGTAATTATCAAGCAGCACTTGACGCATTCTCAAAGGGTAATGACGCCGACGCTTTATTTAATCAAGGAAATGCACTTGCTAAATTACAACAATTCGATGAGGCCCTTGCTGCCTACGATAAAGCGCTTGAGTTAAACCCAGAACTACAAGATGCCAAAGAAAATAAAGCGTTGGTAGAGCAATTAAAACAGCAACAAGAACAACAACAAAACCAAGATAATCAACAAAATAAAGATCAAAAAGAAGACAATAACGAACAACAAAACGATCAAAACCAACAACAAGATCAAGAAAAAAATCAGCAACAAAGTGAAGATCAACAAGAGCAAACTAAAGAACAACAGCAACAAGATGCTCAAGATCAGCAAAAAGAGCAAGAGCAAGATCCTGAACAAGAAAATCAAGCACAAGAAAAGCCTGAGCAGCAGCCAGAGCAGCAACAGGAACAACAAGCTAAGGCAGCTAAAGCCCAACAAGAACAAGAAATGGAGCAAAAGCATCAGCAACTGTTAAATAAAGTCACTGATGATCCTTACTTATTATTGCGTAATAAAATGCAGTTGGAATATCAAAAGCGTCGTCAAAATAGAACCAGCGTAGGAGCACAGAAAAAGTGGTAAAAGTTTTAACCGCCCTTTTAACGTTATTTATTACAGTAAATGCGTACGCGTTAACTGAAGTTACTGCAACTATCGACAAAAACCCAGTCATTGTTAATGAGTCATTCGTATTAACGGTAGAAGCAAATGATGATGTTGACACTAATGCCTTAGATACATCAGCTTTAATGCAAGATTTTATTGTAGGCCGTACCTCCGTTAGCTCACAGACGAGCATGGTAAATTTCAAAACAACTCGCACCACTCGTTGGACTACAGTATTAATCGCGCGAAAAGCAGGAAATTACACTATTCCTCCCTTAATAGTCGATGGCGTAACCACCAACCCAATAGACGTAAAGGTGATTAACGCAAGTGACGATAATTCTACCAAACAACAAACACTGTTTATCACGACTGATATTTCGACAAAAAATGTTTATGTTCAACAACAATTAACGTTGACCATTAAGTTACACTTCGCCGCAGAACTAAAAAGAGGCAGCCTAACTGAACCCGAACTTGAAGGCGCAAATATCACTCAGGTAGGTAAAGACAAGGAAGGTGAGACAATCATCAATGGCTTACGTTATCGCGTTATTGAACGCACCTATGCTATTAGCCCGCAAAAAAGCGGGGAATTTACGTTAAAATCACCAGTATTTTCAGGCGAAATCATGGTGCCTTCAACGCGTAGAAATAGCTTTTTAAGCTTTGCAGAAACTAAACCTGTCAGTGTCATCGGAGAAGAAATCCCCATTAACGTTAAGGCGATTCCGCCAAACTATCAAGGCACATGGTTACCTAGCGAGTTACTGTCTATTCATCAAGAGTGGCAGCCAAAAGTTACGGAGTTTAAAGTTGGCGAACCTATTACACGGGTGATCACATTAACCGCAGCAGGGCTATCAGAAGAACAATTACCAGAAATAGAAATGTCACTACCTGCAGGGTTGAAGGTATACCCAGATCAAGCAGAACTACACACTGGTATGAATAACAATCGGTTAGTCAGTCAAAAAGTACGTAACTTTGCCATCGTTGCCAATAAACCTGGAAATTACCAATTGCCCAAAATGGTTATCCCTTGGTGGAACACCGTAACCAACGAATATCAAGAAGCAGTCATTCCGGCACAAATTATTACTATAGCTGCCAATGCTGAACAACCTGAGTTTGTTTTACCCCCGAACGAAGGACAAACTACTCCAACACAAACCCCGATTGAAAAAACAATCATCGTAGAAAAAGCCTCTATACTTCAATGGGTATTTCTCGCATTGTGGTTGTTAACTTTATTAGCATGGTTGATTACGTATCAACAACAAAAAAGTACGCAAAAAACAGCGGTAAAATCTAAGGTGAATGATCACTACTTAGCGCTTTTAGCAGCCTGTAAAAAACATAATAGCGAACAAGTTTTTACCCATATTCTACCTTGGTATAACAGTTTACATCTACAATCAGTTTCTACTATTAGTCAGCTACTGGCGTCAACAAATAATCAATCGCTTATCGCTGCAATTGAAGAACTGCAACTTGCAAAATATGGACAATCACCCATTGCATGGCGGGGAGACAACCTAGCGAAGGCTATTCAACAGGTAAATAAAACCCAAAGTTCACAACAACATAATACTGGTTTTAAACTAAACCCATAAGCTTAGTTGTACATTAGCGGTCAATGTTAAAATGAGAAAGCAGCAAAGAGATGCCCTCTTACTGCTTTCTTTCGCACACAGCCCTCACAATGTCTCCTATAATTAGAGCACCACTAAACATCGTATAAATAATTTCTTATTAAGAAATTTAATTCGTTATGCTCAGGTCTATAACACCATGGCGACAAAACAAGTTAGATATGAAGCACTAGTTAAGGCATTACATAGCGATCTATATCGTTATGCTTTTTGGCTAACACATGACCGGCAAGTGTCAGAAGATTTAGTGCAAGAAACCTTTTTACGTGCATGGCGAGCTTTAGATTCATTGAAAGATGAAAAAGCAGCTAAGTCATGGTTAATTACTATTTTACGCAGAGAAAACGCAAGACGTTTCGAACGTAAAAGATTTGAGATGAGTGAATATGAAGAAGCAACAATACAAGATGTAAAATCCACTAACGCTGAACAAGAAATTGAAAATCAATGGCTAAGAGATAAGATTGCTAAAATGCCCGAAGAATATAGAGAGCCTCTGGTATTGCAAGTGATCGGCGGTTTTAGCGGTGAAGAAATCGCAACCATGCTATCTCTAAATAAAAATACCGTGATGACTCGGCTATTTCGCGCGAGAAATCAATTAAAAGATGCACTAGAAGACGAACCAATGACGCGAGGTATCCAAAATGGATGATTTGCAATTTAGACGTGAAATTTATGCAGATCCCAAATCCAAATCGCCCGACATTCAAGCGGCGAAAAATACAGATCCTGCAAAATTAAAATTTGCACAAGAAGTTGATGAACTCGATGATAAAATTTCAAATGCGTTGAATATTCCTGTGCCTGAAGACCTTTGTCAAACATTAATCTTACGTCAGTCCTTGGCAAGTCATCAGCAACAAAAACGCAAGAAGTACATTCGAGTAGCACTTGCAGCTTCTATCACTTTGGCAATTGGCTTAACGGTTAATCAATTGCAGTTTTCTCATGCCTATGACTCAGTAGGTGATTACGCCATTGCACACGTTAATCATGAAGCAAAATACTTCTCTAACGATGCAGAAGCGAATGTACCATTGGGTGCACTTAATAAAAAAATGGCATCATTTAACGGAAGCTTTACCGACTCAATGGGAGATTTGTTGATGGCAGAATTTTGCCGATTCGACGGTATAAAAAGCTTACACATGGTATTTCGGGGTAAAAACAGTCCAGTGAATGTTTTTGTAGTACCTCAAAGTAAACATTTATCCTACAAAACCGTTTTTGATAATCATCAATACAACGGCATAGTTAGCAGCACAAATGAAAGCCATATTATCGTTGTTGGAGATAAAGCAGAGCCATTAGAACAATGGCAGCTAAAATTACAAAATCAGTTACGATGGTCCGCATAACATGGCTATTTATTAATGAAAGGAAGTGAATAGTTCACACTTCCTTTCTTTTTTAAATCACAAAAAACCATAAATTAACAACTTTGTTACAATCCCATTAACATTATAGTTCAATATTTAAACAAAAATAACAAATTAATATATAATAAGTACATGTCCCATCAACACTAAACTTCTTTAAAAACATAGTATTAATTAAAAACAATATTTTTTTGTAAATATTATTTTACAAATACTATTACTCCCTCCACTCTTCACAAGTAAAAATAAAATAATTTTACATATAAAACATGTGGTTACAATAAAGCACGTGATATTACACGTAAAAATGTTAATGCAAAGTTAATTACGAAATGTATTGAATTATTCTCCAATTTTTGTAAATAATATAGGGATCATCTCTGTATAATGTTTCAAATGATGTCATCTGAAACACTTAATAATAAAATTGAGATGCATAATTACTTACAAATAGGGAATGAATATGAATAACTCTAGAGTTAGCAAAGCAATAAAAATTGCTTTAGCTTTTGGTGCTGCTTCTGCGTTACCGTTTAACTCAGCATTTGCTGCTGAAGAACAAAACGAAGAAGAACAAGTAGAACGCATCCAGGTTACGGGTTCTAAAATCAAACGTATCGGTGAATTAGCACCGACACCAGTTACAGTGATCAGCGGTGATATGTTAATCAACGCAGGTATCACTAACGTAGCTGATTTATTAAATGAAATGCCTAACTCATCTGTTGGCCTTTCTCCTGAAACAACTAACAACACTATCTTCGCAAGTGGTCTGAACAACACAGATTTACGTGGTTTAGGTAGTTCAAAAACACTAGTACTTGTAAACGGACGTCGTTTCGTTGCTGGTGCTCCAGGTGCTTCTGCAGTTGATTTAAACAATATCCCTACAGCGATGGTAGAACGTATGGAGATCACGACTGGTGGTGCTTCTGCGGTTTATGGTTCTGACGCTGTTGCTGGTGTTGTGAACATTATCACTAAAAAATCATTTGATGGTATCGCTATTGACGCTTCTACTACACGTCCATTCGAAGACGGTGGTGACGAAGAATATATGTCATTAACTTTCGGTGACGAAGGTGAGAGAAGTAGCTTTATTGCTAACATTTCATACGCAAAGCAAGACCAATTACGCGCTTTAGATCGTGATTACATGGTAAATGGCCCAGTTACCTTTGCTAACGTTGATAACGTGAACAATGAAGACGGTATCCCAGAGCGTTCAGTATATCAAAATGGCTACGGTCAGTACCGCTTAGGTTACTATTCACCAACAGGTGATTTCTTCATGCCTGACGGTCACTACATTTTTGCAAATGATGGTTCAATTCGTACTTTCGAGCAAAATGGTACTCTACCAGCAAGTTCTTCTCCTGGTAACCGTAATACAAACTACTTTATTGGTGACGGTGATGGTTACCACTTTGCAAAACATGACTATTTACGTACGCCATTAGAGCGTTTAAATGTTGCGTTAAACTATAGCTATGAAATCAATGATAACCATAGCATGAACTTTGAAATGATATATGCTGATACATCTGCGTATGGTGAATCTTCACCAGCATTCCATGCCAAAGTATTACAAGCTGACAACGCATTCTTCAGTCAAGCTAACCAAGACTTCTTTGCTGAACGTGGTGTTCCTGCATTCTACGCTTACTTAACCACTGATGGTTTAGGTAACCGTAAATATGACCAAGATCGTACTACTGTTCGTGCTGCATTAAGCTTTGAAGGTTTAATAAACGACAACTGGGCGTATGATGCATACATCCAAAAGGGTCAAGTAACACAAGATACTACTTGGCATGGTGAAATGATCACTGAACATTTTGATAACGCGCTTGATGCAGTTATGTGGAATGGTGACATTGTTTGTGCTGATAGAAATGACGACGGCGATGTAGTCGGTGCTCTTTCTGGCTGTTCTCCTTTAAACCTTTGGGGTGAAGGCTTAGCTTCTGAAGAAGCACTTGCGTATGTTTCAACAAAAGCACAACGTCAAGCAAGTGTTGATCAAATGTCACTTGGTTTTACTGTTTCTGGTGATTTATTTGAATTACCGGCTGGTCCAGTGGCTAGTGCATTCACTGCTGAATACCGTGAAGAAAAAGCAAAAACAACTCCTGATGCTGCAATGCAACAAGGGTTAATTTTCGGTAACCAAAGTGATGCATTACAAGGTGAATTTGACGTAACTGAATTAGCAGCGGAAATTTCTGTACCATTAATTGCTGAAACATCTTTTGCTAAAGAAATTTACTTAGAATTAGCATATCGTTACATGGATTATTCTTCTACAGGTGATGATAGCGCTTGGAAAATAGGCTTAAACTATGTACTGAACGATGAACTTCGTTTCCGTGCCAATATGTCACGCTCAGTGCGCGCGCCAAACGTATCTGAATTATTTGCGCCAAAAGGCCAAACATTTGCTAGCTTCGCTGATCCATGTGGCCAAGGTGCAATCGATAACGCACCTGTTGAGAAACAAGCCAACATCGAGAAAAACTGTCGTGCAGCTGGTATCCCTGTAGGTTGGGAAGCAAGTGAAGACTGGAGACGTACTAACCACTCGGGCTTCATCTTAGGTAACCAAGATCTATTTAACGAAAAAGCAGATGACGTTACAATTGGTTTTGTTTATAACCCAGCTTGGGCTGACGGTTTAGGTATTACAGTTGATTACTGGAAATTCGATTTAGAAGACGAGATCAACTACCCTTCAGCAGCTACAATTGTTAACAAGTGTTATGAATCAGAGTCTTTAGAAAACTTATACTGTGGTTTATTACAACGTACTGCTGGTACATTTGAAATTGATAACTTCGATCAAAAACCAATTAACTCAGCGTCAAGTGACATTAGTGGTGCAGATATTGAAATCGCTTATACACTAGATACTGAGTTCGGTACATTCAAACCACGTTTAATTGCGACTTACTTAGATGAGCGTAACTTTAACGATACTGGTTTTGCTGAAGATGCTGATTATTCACACGGTGAGCAAGCTCGTCCACGTTGGAAAGCACGTTTTGTAGGTAACTACACTAACGGTGATTTATCAATGACATTAAGTGCTAACTATCGTCATGCTACGGTTGGTAACAACGAGTGGGATGCTGAACAAAACGACTACAATGAGATTCCTTCTTATATGACTTGGGATCTAACATCACGTTACATGGTAACTGATGATTTTGAAGTTCGTGCCGGTATCTTAAACTTATTTGACCGTGAACCACCTGCAAACCCATATTCGTATGACCAAGGTGCTTACTATGACCTATTTGGCCAACGTCTAACGTTAGGTGTTAACTACAAGTTCTAATTCAATTAAACTTGAATAGCAAAAGGCTCGGTATTTACCGAGCCTTTTTAGTTACTTGGTTACGATTAATAAAAGAGTTTGTCCAACTTATTCAAAAAAGTATAAATCGAGTTTATCATAAAATGTTGCACTTCGATCTGACGCTGTTTTCTTGCCTTGCTTCAATGATGTAAAATCACTGTAATGTAAAATAATGTTTGCTATCTACATTCTTAGCTATAACCTACCCCAGCCACTTAAAAACGCAGCCATTCACTTTAGATATTATTAATTAGATTAATAACAGATATAATCAAAGAGTGTGAAAAAGTATAAAATTTTCTCTTGGAACAAGCTATTTCATCAAATTGGAATAAAAATGATGAAATTCAACGGTAATTCTCCTATATTCGTAGTAAATAAGTGTGCAGGAAACTTTATGTATTTTTACGCGGCTCGCCAACCTATCTTAGATAAAGAAAAACAGTTATTTGCTTATGAGTTGCTTTTTCGTGACAACATAAACAATGTTTTCCCTGATATCGATGGTGATGAAGCTACCAGTAAGATGATTGATGCTAGCAAATTCAACATGGGGATCGCCGAGTTTACAGGCAAAAAACCCGCATTTATTAATTTTACGTTGGAAACACTCAGCAAAGGCCTCCCTGAGATGCTAACACCGGAAGAAGTCGTTGTTGAAATATTAGAAACCATAAAACCAGGGAAAAAACTGTTAGCACTTTGTAAATCGTTATTTGAAAAAGGTTACACCCTTGCATTAGATGATTATGAGCATCAAAATGTTTGGGCCCATTTTTACCCTTTTATAAAGATCATTAAAATTGATTGGCAAACCACAAGCATTGAACAAATTAAGCAGATCAAAGTTGCGATTGCATCCCATGACCATATTCAATTACTTGCTGAAAAAGTCGAGACTCACGAAGAGTACCACCAAGCACAAGAACTTGGTTTTGAACTTTTTCAAGGCTTCTTCTTTGCTAAACCAGAGATGATAAAAACTAAGTCATTGTCTCCATCACAAATGGCAATGGCTGAACTCCTCTATGAAACATCAAAGCCAGAGCTCGATCTTGGCGCTATTACCGATGTATTTGAACGTGATGTAACCCTGTCTTATAAACTATTACGTTATGCAAATTCTGCTATCTTTAAACGTCGCAATGAAATATCAACGATTAAGCAAGCGTTGGTCACCTTAGGCTCAGGTGAATTAAAACGTTTTCTAGGGTTATTATTTGCAACTAATGTCAATCCCGATAAACCTAATGAGTTAATTAATGCAGCCATGACACGCGCAAAATTTTGTGAAATGGTCTCAAAAGATATCAATGCCCCTATAGATACCTCAATAGCTTTCTTAACGGGGTTATTATCCTTAATTGATGCAATACTTGATGAAGAGCTATCGAGCATCATGGATAAGCTACCATTGGCTCAAGAAATAAAGGATGCGCTAATCACCAAAAAAGGTGTACTTGCAGCCTTAGTGATCCTTGTTGAACAAATTGAACACGCCAACTGGGAAAAAACCAATTCCGTGATGGAAAAATTAGGTTTAAAGAAAGAACCTGTTTTAGAAAGTTACCATGAAGCAATTGCTTGGGCTGATGAGCAATGTCAGTTATCGGCTTAACGAGAACTATCATAAAAAAAAGCCGCATAGCGGCTTTTTTTTATGCAAACTTAACTGTGGCTATTCAGTATAACCTTGTGGATTTGTAGACTGCCAACGCCAAGTATCTTCTAGCATTTCAGTTAAATTTCGTTCAGCTTGCCAACCTAGCACATCTTTAGCCAACGCTGCATTTGCATATACGGTTGCAATATCGCCTGCACGTCGAGGAACAATTTTAAAAGGAACTTTTGTACCACTGATATGGCTAAAACCATCAACTATTTGTAAAACCGAAGTACCGTTGCCAGTGCCAAGATTAATCGCTTGGCAACCTGAAAGAGTTGCTAATGTTTCCAAAGCTTTAATATGCCCTAACGCTAAGTCAACCACATGAATATAGTCGCGAACACCTGTTCCATCAGGTGTATTATAATCGTCCCCAAACACTTGTAATTGTGCTAAACGACCAATCGCCACCTGAGAAACATAAGGCAGTAAATTATTTGGAATATCATTAGGATCTTCACCAATTAGCCCTGATTGATGTGCCCCAATAGGATTAAAATATCGTAAATTAATTATCGACCAATCTGAGTCGCTTTTGGCTAAATCAAATAAGATCTCTTCGATCATTAACTTAGTACGGCCGTAAGGATTAGTTGCTGAAGTCGCCATTGTTTCATCTAATGGTGATACATTATTTTCACCATAAACAGTAGCAGAAGAACTAAACACAAGGTTTTTAACATTATGAGCTGCCATCACCTCAAATAAAACCACTGAACCTGTAACATTATTATGGTAATAACTCAGCGGAATATCATTTGACTCACCAACGGCTTTTAACCCAGCAAAATGCACAACAGCCTCAGGCTTATACGTCGAAAAAATATCATTTAAGGCATCGCGATCGCATATATCGGCTTTAACAAATTGCGGCATTTTACCGGTTATTTTCTCAATGCGGGATAAAACAAGTTCCGATGAGTTAACTAAATTATCAACAATAACAACATCATGTCCTAAAGATAATAATTCAACAACTGTATGGCTGCCAATATAGCCCGTGCCACCTGTAATTAATAACTTCATTACTTCCCCTTTGTATAAAAGTCTATATCTTAACGATAATAATCGCTAATTGCTGTGACAAACGCGTTAACGTTTTCCGCTGATAACTGATTAATTCCTGCCGCAGCTGCTCTGCCACCACCAGTTGCAAAACGCGCACAAATATCACCAGCACCTTGTTTGTTAGTTAATGGCGCTCTTAAGCTTACAGTATACGTGTTATCAAGGTTAAGGGTAAATACAGCATGTGCCTTATTAGGTGTTTTATTTGCAAGTTCATTCCCTAGTACACCACTTACGCGCCTTGACCACGCTTCGTCTGGTAATTCGATAACCTTGCAAACATCAGTATCAGCAAGCACTTTCGCCTGTTCCGCATTTGCCATATCTTGATGATAAGCTTGCTCTAATTGAGAAAAAACAGAACCTGGTTGGTTAATAATATCAAAAGGGTTTGAATATTTTACCAATTCACTAAACAGTTGTTCAGGAGTAAAGTGTAAATCTTCGAGTGAACTACCATAACCATTATAGTTTATATAAATACCAAAACGTTTTAATTGGTCACGTTCATTTGTTGAAAGGTTAAGTTCATCTGACAACGCTTGTGCAGCATCTAGCATATTATCACCATAAGCGGCTGTTATCGCCCACAGTGGAAATTGCTGATTCAAATATTGATTAACAATTAACGCCGTACAAGTATTTGCGTCAGTATCTATATGCGCAGATAAGTAATCGGAAGTTGGAATTGAACCTGGACGATGATGATCAGCATAAAAAACTGTCACGTTATTTGCTAGCAATTCATTCAGAGCTTCAATGTTTTTTTCCATCGAAATATCTAAAACAGTTACTGAATGAGCTTTTGCAACGTCTACATGTTTTAACAAACTAATATCGCGTTTAACACCTGTTATTAACGTACTTTCTTTAGGGTTAGCGAGACGTAATTGTACTAATGAAATAATACCATCGGCATCGCCATTAAAAATATCGTAATGCATTATGAACCTGTTGAAATATAATGGTTGTCTTCTAAAAATTGTACAATTTGTTGGGCACATTCAACGATTGTCAATTCTGCCGTTTTAATATGTATTTCCGGTGCCGATGGGATATCATAATCAGAGTCAATGCCGGTAAAGTCTTTTATTTCTCCGGCGCGAGCTTTTTTATACAAGCCTTTTGGATCACGTTGCTCACAGACACTAATCGGTGTATCAATATACACCTCTAGGAATTCACCTGTTGCTAGTTTTTCACGTGCCATTTTTCTATCTGACGCAAAAGGAGAAATAAACGCAGTAGAGACAATTAACCCCGCATCAACAAACAACTTTGACACTTCACTAATCCGGCGAATATTTTCAATGCGATCTTGATCGCTAAAAGATAAATCACCGTTCAAGCCATGGCGTACGTTATCACCATCAAGCAAATACGTATGACATTGACGCTCAAACAACAACGCATCCACGGCATTTGCAACTGTTGATTTTCCTGACCCGCTTAAACCGGTATACCATAATAAACAAGGACGTTGTTTTTTAATATTAGCCCGTTGTACCTTATTTATTTGTTGTTGATGCCAAACGGTATTTTCAGTTTTCATTTAGAGGTATCTCACGTTAAAAAGGAAAGAAAGTAGGTAACAAAGTTAACACGACAATGGAATAAGCCAATGAAACAGGCACGCCAAATTTCACCACATCAAGTAACTTATAATTACCCGCATTATAAACCATAACATTGGTTTGGTAGCCAAAGGGGCTAATGAAGCTACCACTTGCGGCAAACGCAACAGCTAACACGAAGGGTAATGGACTAACTCCTAGACCTAATGCAATATTATAAGCAATAGGGAAAATAAGCGCAGCTGCGGCACTGTTAGTCACTAGTTCTGTGATTAACAGCGTAACCACAAAGATAACAATCAACGTAATATAAGCGCTCTGCCCAGCAAGTAAATGTTCAATATAATTTGCTAATAATAACGCCACGCCACTGGATTCAAGCGCTTTCGCTAACGTAAGCGCTCCTAGTACTATCATCCAAATTTCTAGCGGGAAACGCCGCTTTATTTCATTAACCGTCAAGCAGCCAGTAAAAACCAACAATGCGATGTAAAACATCAACACTTTTAATAAAGATAATTCTGTTAGCACTGACGCCATGACCGCAGCGATAAAACCAAAAACGGTTAACGAGTCACGCCAACCAGAAAGCATATTATCTGGTTGATGTCCCGATAAAATGTAAAAGTTCTTACTTAAGTTAGTACGTGTACTAAAGTCATTCCCCACGGCTAATACAAGAAAATCGCCTGGTTGAATAATCAATGAACCTAATTTGCCTGAAAGCGCCGCACCTTCACGACGAACAGCCACAACTGCAGCATCAAATCTAGCACGAAAGCCCGCTCTTTTTAACGTTTTACCAACCACAGCTGAGTCAGGTTTAATTAACACCTCAGTTAAGTTATCTCTCAGTAAGCCATCTTGCTCAGCAAATAGCGTTAAACCATCAAATTGTTGTAACACCTTAACTTTCGAGACATCACCAGTAAAAATAAGTTTATCGCCGCGCAAAATCACTTCATCAGGTGCCACTGGAGATATTAGCCTACCATTTCGAATCACTTCGACTAAAAATAACGTGTCTAAACTTCGCAAACCATTTTCTTCAACTGTTTGACCTATCATTTTAGAGTCGTTACTAACACGCGCTTCTAGTAAATAATCTGGGTTTTTAAGTTGTTCAACTTCCATATCAGGCAAGGTGTGTTGCCTCAAGAGAATTAACGCTAAACAAATGATTAACGCAACAATACCAATGGCAGTGAAATCAAAAAAGCCAAGGCTTTCATTCCCTTGCTCAATGAGCATGGTGTTAACAATGAGATTCGTTGAAGTACCTACTAATGTGAGCGTTCCACCTAAAATAGCGGCAAAAGATAACGGTAGTAAGAGTTTTCCGGGGTTGATCACTCGATTAGTTTTAATGGTAGAGATCAGTGCTGCAACAACGGCAGTGTTGTTCATGAACGCAGAAGCAATTGCAGTATACACCAGCGTTTTTACTGTTGAGATAAACGGTTTACCGTTGATCATCACAGCAGAAAGACGGCGTAATATACTGGTACGTTCAAAAGAAAAAGAAGCCAAGACAAGTAATATTAACGTCACCAAACCTGGGTTTACTGCATTGGCTAATACATCATCTGTTTCAACAAAAGAAAAACCTAAACATGTGATCATTGCCAAGGCAAAAACACGCTCAGGCACGCGCTGATACTTTATCAGCCCTGCAAAGGTTAAACAGAAAAGAGCTATCAATGCCCATTGTGATGCTACCATTTAATGTTTGTCCTTTAGCAGCAAATGATATGAAATGTTTATCAGCTGCTTAACGTATATGCAAGTGAAGTATGCAAGTTAAGCAGCTAACATAGTAAAAGTAAGTGAGATTTACTTTAATAGTTTAGCAATATCACGAGCACCCCAATGCGGGAAATGCTTACGTACTAAGGCATTAAATTCCATTTCAAATTCACTAAATTGATGATCATCTGCTGATTCTGCAGCCCCTGTGATCATTCCTGCACCTACAGTGATATTACTCAATCGATCAATGATAATAAATGCACCAGTAGCACGGTTTTCTAAGTACGGGTCAAAATGTAACGACTCAGCGACAGAAAAACTAACCGAACCAATTTCGTTTAAGGTTAACTGGCTTACGGCAGTAGTTTCCATCGTGTTAACATTAATTTTATGTGCAATATTAGACACATGACCTGTGGTGAGCTTGCTGCCATGTTTAATGTAATACTCACGGCCCGTTTCAAGTTCGTCTTCATGCATCCAAACAACTGAAGCATTAAATTCTTTCGACGTTAAAGGAACAGCGCCTTTACGTACGATCATTTCACCGCGGCTGATGTCTATTTCATCTTCGAGGGTTAACGTTACCGCCTCCCCTTTATCGGCACGTTCTAAATCACCATCAAAGGTGACGATTGACTTAATACGCGACTGCTTACCAGAAGGTAAGGCGACAATCTCATCACCCACTCTGATATGACCTGAACCAACAGTACCCGAAAAGCCTCTGAAATTTAAATTTGGACGGTTTACGTACTGCACTTGGAATCTAAATTCAGTACATGTGTCGTTATTTTCAACATTCACGGTATTTAAAAGCTTCATTAGCGTCGCACCTGGGTACCACGACATATGCTCGCTTTCTTCAACTACGTTATCGCCTCGTAACGCTGAAATTGGTACGAAACGAACATCCGTAAAGGCGAGCTGATCAGCAAACTCTCGGTATTCTTTTTTAATTTCTTGGTAACGTTCTTGGCTATAGTCAACTAAGTCCATTTTGTTCACAGCAATTAATACATGTTTAATACCAAGCAATGAACAAATAAAAGAATGTCGACGTGTTTGTACCTGAACGCCATGACGTGCATCAATCAAAATAATCGCTAAATCACAGGTAGACGCACCTGTTGCCATGTTACGCGTGTATTGTTCATGGCCTGGGGTATCAGCGATGATAAATTTGCGCTTATCGGTTGAAAAATAACGATATGCAACATCAATGGTAATGCCTTGCTCACGTTCAGATTGTAAACCATCAACCAGTAAAGCTAAATCTACTGCTTCACCCGTAGTGCCTGACTTTTTACTGTCTTTTTCAATCGCCGCAAGTTGATCTTCAAAAATCATTTTTGAATCATGAAGCAAACGGCCAATTAGTGTACTTTTGCCATCATCAACACTACCGCAGGTTAAAAAGCGCAGTAGTTCTTTATTTTCGTGTTGCTTTAAATAAGCTTGAATATCTTGTTCAATTAATTCTGATTGGTGACTCATCGTTCAGACCTTAGAAATAGTTAACAGTTAAAATGAAAGTTAGGTTAAAAAAATATTTAGAAATAACCTTCCATTTTCTTTTTCTCCATAGAACCCGCTGAATCATGGTCAATCACACGACCTTGACGTTCAGAGGTTTTTGTTAACAACATTTCTTGAATAATTTCCGGCAAACTTGCCGCTTCTGACTCAACTGCGCCAGTTAATGGGTAACAGCCAAGTGTTCGAAAACGAACACTTTTCATTTGTATTTCTTCGCCTTCTTCTAGAGGCATGCGCTCATCATCTACCATGATTAAGGTACCGTCGCGTTCCACAACAGGTCGTTCAGCGGCTAGATATAACGGCACAATGTCAATATTTTCTAGATAGATATATTGCCAAATATCAAGCTCAGTCCAGTTTGACAAAGGAAACACTCGAATGCTTTCACCTTTATCTACTTTACCGTTATAGACATTCCAAAGCTCAGGGCGTTGACTTTTCGGATCCCAACGATGATTTTTATCACGAAATGAATATACACGCTCTTTAGCACGAGACTTTTCTTCATCGCGACGCGCACCACCAAATGCGGCATCAAAGCCATATTTATCAAGCGCTTGTTTTAACCCTTGCGTTTTCATAATATCAGTGTGTTTTGCACTGCCATGTACAAAAGGATTGATATCCATCGCGATACCATCAGGGTTTTGATGGACTAACAATTCAAACCCATAATCTTTTGCCATTCGATCGCGAAAGGCTATCATTTCTTTGAACTTCCATGTGGTATCAACATGCAATAACGGGAATGGTATTTTCCCCGGTGCGAACGCTTTTCTCGCTAAATGCAGTAAAACGGCTGAGTCTTTACCAACAGAATAAAGCATAACTGGCTTATCAAATTCAGCAGCAACTTCACGAATGATATGGATAGACTCTGCTTCAAGCTTTTTTAAATGCGTTTGAATCGTCATTTAATTAATATTCCCTAGCAATTTTAATGACGATAGTTTACTGGATAGCTTTTAATACATCCATATAAGAAAAAGCTTTGTTAGATGATTTAGGAATAATAAAGACGGAGCGTTATACAATTAAGCATTAACTAGCTAAAGTGAATAACGCTTAAAAGTTTATGCTAACAATTTTTGTAAATAACTACTGAACTCTTCGCCTATTTGTTTATGTCTTAAGCCATACTCAACCATGGCTTTCATATAACCCATTTTAGAGCCACAATCATGCGATTTACCCGTCATATGGAAGGCTTCAACCGTTTCTAATTTCATCAAACTTGCGATTGCATCGGTTAGTTGAATTTCATCACCAGCACCAGGTGGTGTAAATGCTAGTAATTGCCAAATGGGCTCTGACAAAACATAGCGGCCAACAACCGCTAAATTTGAAGGGGCTTCTTCGATCGTAGGCTTTTCAACAACAGCTGTCATTTCAGCAGAGTTTCCCTCTGCTAACGTTTTCCCACCACAGTCAACCACGCCATAATTTTGTACTTTTTCTTGTGGAACCGGCTCAACTAAAATTTGGCTATGACCCGTTTCATTAAAACGCGCAAGCATCGCTGCTAAATTTTCTGTCTTTAAATCTGCGGTTGCGTCATCCAAAATGACATCAGGCAACACTACAACGAAAGGGTTATCACCAACCAAAGGTTTAGCTTTTAATACAGCATGACCTAAGCCTTTTGCTTCGCCTTGACGCACATGCATTATAGTTACCCCTTTAGGGCAAATAGCTTGTATTTCATCAAGAAGCTGGCGCTTTACGCGGTTTTCTAAGGTGGTTTCTAGTTCAAACGATTTATCAAAATGGTTTTCAATTGAGTTCTTAGAAGAGTGCGTTACTAGCACAATTTCTTTTATACCTGCATCAATACATTCATTGACAATGTATTGAATTAATGGCTTGTCCACGATTGGTAACATTTCCTTTGGAATTGCTTTTGTCGCTGGCAACATACGCGTGCCCAAGCCCGCAACCGGAATAACCGCTTTTGTAACTTTCTTATCCATACCATCCTCTAAGAAATGACCTTGCACTCTTAATGTTGAGCACAAGTAAACGTTTCAATTTTCGAATGCTATATTAAAACAAATTATCGGTTTTATCACACCTGAATATTTTTAACTTACACGTGAACCAATGATATTCAGTATCAATTTATTAAATTTGTTCGATTACAATTGAATAAAACCCTAAAAATATATTGTATATCAAATAACAGAATAATCTGGCTTAAGGCCTTTGTCTTTATAGATACAAACAGAAACTAGCTTGTAAAACTTTCAACGCAATATTCAATCCACTTAGCTGAATTACTTGCGCTTCGGCTTCATCAAAGGTATAAATGCCGCTGATTAACGATAAATTGCGCCTGTTGAATCCATTTATCAATCTTATCTAAATAAACAAGAATAATAATAATGCTCAATACTAGGTGCGCACCTTAGGAAGGAAAATTTATATGACAACGCAAAGCGCTAAGACTTTTTTCGGGCAACCTGAAGGTCTTCAAACACTGTTCTTTACTGAAATGTGGGAACGCATGAGTTACTACGGTATGCGAATGCTGCTAGTACTCTTTATGACCGCCACGTTACAAGAAAATGGCTTAGGTTTAACGGTTGCCTCTGCCGCGGCTATTTATGGTTTATATACCGGTAGTGTCTATTTCATGGGATTACCTGGTGGTTGGATTTCAGACAGACTTTTAGGTGGTCAAAAAGCCGTATGGTATGGCGGTATCATCATTATGTGTGGCCACATTATTTTGGCCTTTCCTAGTGATAAAACCTTTTTCATCGGTTTAGTCGTGGTTATTTTGGGTACAGGTCTACTTAAGCCAAATATTGGCGCAATGGTTGGACAACTTTATTCAGACGAAGACAAGCGTCGTGACTCTGGTTATGCCATTTATTATATGGGCATAAATATGGGTTCAGTATTAGGTTACACTATTTGTGGTTACCTAATGGAAGATCAAGAAAACTTCGGTTGGCATTGGGCATTTGGCGCGGCAGCGGTTGGTATGGCTGTTGGTTTAATTCAATATCGACGTACGTTAAATAAATTGCACGGTGTAGGTGCAGCACCAGCAGCGCCTTTAACAGCTAAAGGTAGACAAATAAGCTGGACGGTTATTGGCGCTTTCTTAATTATGCTTGCTACGGTTACTGCCGCAGCATTGTCTGGCGCAATAGTGATAGAACCCGTTGCTGTGGCGCAATATGTTGCTGTCTGCTTTAGTGTTATGTTTGTGCTTTACTATGCTTCAATTTTCATGTTTGGTAACTTAACTAAAAATGAGATGAGACGCTTGGGCGCCCTATTGTTGGTTTGTATTGCTTCTGCATGTTTCTGGTCAGGTTTTGAGCAAGCGGGCTCTTCAATGAACTTATTTGCTCGCGATTACACAGATAGAATTGTTGGCAGTTTCGAAGTACCAACCGGCTGGTTCCAATCGTTAAACGCAATGTTTATTGTATTATTGTCACCATTTTTTGCGGCATTATGGATAAACTTAGGTAAACGTTTTGTTAGCCCTGCCTATGGTATCAAATGTGCTATCGGCTTAATGATCATGGCAAGTGGTTTTATTGTAATGTTCTTTGCTGCACAATATGCTGCGTCAGGCATGAAAGTAGCGCCTTATTGGTTAGTTGCCACTTACTTTTTACACACAGTAGGTGAATTATGTTTAAGCCCTGTTGCATTAAGTGCAATAAGTAAGTTATCACCTCGTCGATTTGCAGGCCAAATGATGGGTGTATTTGTGCTAACCTACTCTATCGGTAATATTATTTCTGGTTTATTAGCGGGTAACTTTGATCCAAACCGTATTGACCAACTACCTAACCTATATATTCAAATTAGTTTATTTAGTATCGGTATTGGTATTGTAATTTTATTACTTAGTATCAAATCTCGCGTTTGGGAAAACTCAGCAGACGAAGCTGATCCTACAGCACCAACACCTGGTAAAGCTGCAGAAACTATTTAGTCGTTAACTTAAAAATAGCGGTGGTTAGCCACCGCTTTTTATATGAAATTATTGAACTCTCGCCAAGGAATACGTCAACAAATACGACTTGCCCGTCAAGCGTTATCAGTTGAAATGCAAACGCAAGCCTCGTTATTATTAGTTGATCAACTCAAGCAAATTCCCGCTGTTAAAAACGCTAAATCTATTGCTATTTATCATGCAAATGACGGTGAACTTAACACCACCCCTTTTATACATTGGTGTTGGCAACAAAAGATACAAACCTATCTTCCTGTACTTCACCCTTTTAACAAAGGGCAACTGCTGTTTTTACACTATTGTGCATCAACCATAATGACCCACAACAAATATGGCATTTTAGAGCCTAAGCTAGATGTTAGACATGTCTGTCCACTTAGAAATCTTGATATCATCTTTACCCCTTTAGTGGCATTCGATGAAACAGGTGCCCGTTTAGGAATGGGTGGCGGTTATTACGACCGAACGCTAGCCAATTTATATAGTACTACCCCAGCTATTATGGGATTAGCGCATGACTGCCAAAAAGTTACCACGGTTCCTATTGAAGTATGGGACGTGCCACTTCCACATATTGTTACTCCATCTAAACATTATCAATTTTGTTAAAATCTAATAACACCGATTAAATATTGGCTGTTATAATGCTGAAAAAGCAACTCGGATAATTTACGATGACACAAGACGAAATGAAAAAAGCTGCGGCAATAAAAGCCGTAGAATTTGTTGAAGATGATGCTATAGTCGGCGTTGGCACAGGTTCAACTGTTAATCACTTCATCGATGCACTCGCCAGTAAAAAACACGATATTACCGGAGCCGTTTCTAGCTCTGAAGAGTCAACCAAACGTTTGAAAGCATTAGGTATCGAAGTGTTTGATCTGAACAGTGTTAGTGAAATCAGCGTTTATATTGATGGTGCTGATGAAATTACTGAACACATGCACATGATCAAAGGCGGTGGTGCAGCGCTAACCCGCGAAAAGATTGTTGCCGCTGTTGCTAAAACGTTCATCTGTATATGCGACGAAAGTAAACAAGTGCCAATATTAGGCAAATTTCCTCTTCCCGTAGAAGTTATTCCCATGGCACGTAGTTATGTGGCTAGAGAGTTAGTGAAATTAGGGGGCGATCCTGTTTATCGCCAAGGCGTGATCACGGATAACTCAAATGTCATTCTTGATGTGCATAACTTAGACATTATTGATCCAAAGCGTTTAGAGTCAGATATTAATGCTATTGTAGGCGTTGTAACCAACGGATTATTTGCTCACCGTGGCGCTGATCTACTTATATTAGGAACACCGGAAGGTGCAAAGCTAGTAAAATAACACTTTAGAGTTTTAACACTATATGGTACGGTTGATTAAGTTTTGGGTATCTAGCCATCTATACATCAACAATATTAACTACGGTTTTAGCATATGAGCAATAATTCGTTAGCAAAAGAAAAAATTAAGATTTTACTGTTGGAAGGTGTACATCAAAGTGCATTAGAAGAGTTAAAGTCTAAAGGTTATACCAACATTGAGTATTTAAAAACGTCTTTATCTGAAGAACAGCTTATCGAGAAAATTGCTGACGTTCACTTTATCGGCATTCGTTCTCGCACCATGCTTAATGAAAAAGTTCTTAGTCATGCCAAAAAATTAGTCGCTATTGGCTGTTTTTGTATTGGTACGAATCAAGTAGATGTGCGTGCAGCAAAAGTTAAAGGTATACCTGTATTTAACGCGCCATTTTCTAATACGCGCTCAGTTGCTGAACTTGTATTAGGTGAATTATTGCTATTATTACGTGGTATCCCTGAAAAAAGTGCACAAGCTCATCGTGGTGTTTGGAATAAATCTGCCGCTGGTTCGGTTGAGGCAAGAGGCAAAACCTTTGGTATCATAGGTTACGGCCATATCGGTATGCAAGTGGGCATTTTAGCTGAAACCGTTGGTATGAAAGTAAAGTTCTACGACATTGAAACAAAATTACCCCTTGGCAATGCTGAGCAATCACCAAGCCTAACGGCCCTTTTGCAAGAAGCTGACGTAGTAAGTTTGCATGTACCAGAAACAGCGCAAACACAAAATATGATGGGTGCTGCAGAGTTCGATGTGATGAAAAACGGTGCAATTTTTATTAATGCATCGCGCGGAACGGTTGTTGATATTGAAGCTTTATGTGAAGCATTAACCAGCAAAAAAGTTGCCGGAGCTGCAATTGATGTATTTCCTGTTGAACCTAAAGGTAATGATGAAGAGTTTGTTTCACCATTACGTGATTTTGACAATGTGATTTTAACACCTCATATTGGTGGTAGCACAAAAGAAGCACAAGAAAACATTGGTTTAGAAGTGGCGAGTAAATTGGCTAAATACTCCGATAATGGTTCAACGCTTTCAGCAGTTAACTTCCCAGAAGTATCACTGCCTGAGCATGTTGGCACCAGCCGTTTATTACATATTCATAAAAACCAACCTGGTATATTAACAAAAATTAACCAAGCATTTGCTGAACATAATATTAATATCGCCGCGCAATACTTACAAACAGACGACCAAAACGGTTATGTTGTTATCGATATAGAAACAGAAAACAGTGAAACTGCGTTACGTGAATTAAAACTGATTGAAGGTACAATTAAAGCACGTATTCTGCATTAATATGAGTTATAAAGCTTAATACTTTTAATGCGAACACTGTATTAAAAGCAATAAAAAACGGAGCTAATCGCTCCGTTTTTTTATTGCTAATGTGCACCAGATACTTATCACTTAATCTTTGCCAAAAAGATCTCGTGTATATACCTTATCAACCACATCATTGAGTTCAGCGTCCATACGGTTAGAAACGATCACATCTGACATCGCTTTAAATTTTGCTAAATCAGTGACAACCCGTGAGTTATAAAAGGTATCATCTTGCAGTTCAGGTTCAAAAATAACCACTTCAACCCCTTTTGCCTTAATACGCTTCATAATGCCTTGAATTGACGAAGCACGAAAGTTATCAGAACCAGACTTCATAATTAAACGGTAAATTCCAACAATCGAAGGAGATTTCTTTAAAATTGACTCTGCTACAAAATCTTTACGGGTAACGTTCGCTTCAACAATCGCATTGATCATATTATTTGGCACATCTTGGTAGTTCGCCAATAGTTGTTTAGTATCTTTAGGTAAACAGTAACCACCATAACCAAACGACGGGTTGTTATAATGATTACCAATACGTGGATCTAACCCTACCCCTTCTATAATTGAGCGAGTATCTAAATCATGAGTTTCTGCGTAAGTATCTAATTCATTGAAATAAGCAACCCGCATGGCTAAATAGGTATTAGCAAACAGTTTTATGGCTTCGGCTTCTGTCGCTCTCGTAAAAAGCGTAGGAATGTCATCTTTCTTAGCTCCTTGCTGCAATAATTTAGCGAAGGTTTTAGCACCTATAGTCTCTGCACCTACAATAATTCTAGAAGGATACAAGTTATCATATAACGCTTTGCCCTCTCTTAAGAACTCTGGAGAGAAAATAATGTTATCAGTGTGATATTTATCTTTTAATCGCCTTGTAAAACCTACTGGCACTGTCGATTTAATCACAATGGTAGCATTAGTATTTATCGCCATTACATCTTGTATAACTGTTTCAACGGAACTCGTATCGAAATAGTTTGTTTCAGGATCATAGTTTGTTGGTGTCGCGATAATAATAATATCTGCATCAGAATAGGCTAACGATTTATCTAGCGTAGCAGTAAACGATAATGTTTCTTGCTCAAGAAAGGTTTCGATTTCATTATCACGAATCGGAGATTGTTTATTATTTAACTGGGTTACTCGCTCTTCTACTACATCTAACGCCACAACATCATTATGCTGTGCTAATAAAATACCGTTCGATAGCCCCACATAACCTGTACCCACTACAGTAATCTTCATTTACGACACCTATTACCCAATAAAACTAAAAAAGAAAATACATACATAAAAATGCTACAAGTCCAGCGGCAATATCATCTATCATAATACCAAAGCCACCATGACAATGTTTATCTAACAACGAGATTGGCCACGGCTTTATAATATCAAACAAACGAAACAGCAAAAAACCTACAATAATCGACTTCCACGATACAGGGATTAACGCCATCGTAATTAAATAGCCGACAATTTCATCCCAAACAATAGCCGGGTGATCATGCACTTTTGCGGCTTTAGCAGCATGAGAACAAATATAAATACCAAATAGCGCCATCACGGCGACTACCGCTAAATAAGTCATAGTGGGTAGCGGCGCTAATAATAAAAAGACAGGAATTGCAGCTAAAGTTCCGAAAGTTCCAGGTGCTTTAGGAATTAATCCGCTACCAAAACCCAGTGCTAAAAACTGCACGGGATCTGACAACGAAAATTTGGATTTGATCTCTTTGGGTTTATTATTCATTTGCAAAGTGCTCGAACCCTTTCACATTCAGCTGTGTTGGTTTGTTATTTAACGTGGTAGTGATTTTATGGTTGCCGTTTAACTGGCCAATACAAGTCACTTTCGTACCCATATCTGCTAAAGTAGTTTCCATACCCACTTTGTTGTCTTCTGAAACCGCCAGCAAAAGTTCGTAATCATCTCCTCCTGACAGCGCGAGTTCCATAGCTTTTTCAGCACCTAAACACGTCAACATGGTGTCAGACAGAGGCAAGTCTTCAAGTACAATATTAGCACCAACATTCGATGCTTTACATATGTGTGATAAATCCGCTAACAAACCATCTGAAATATCGATGGCCGCTGATGCGTATTCCCTTACTGCTTGACCCGCTAACACTCTAGGTTTTGGCTCGTTTAAGCGATTCATTGCATAAGCAAGCGAGTCACCTCTTAATGTGATATCGCCGTAGTAATGTTTTAACGCTAAGGCGGCATCACCTAATTCACCTGTAACGTATATCCAATCACCGGCTTTAGCACCACTACGACAAATTTGCTTATTCACAGGTACAACACCCTGGGCTGTAATCGTAATGCTTAATGGGCCTTGGGTGGTATCACCGCCGATGAGTTGTACATTATAAAATTCACATAATGCAAACATGCCTTCACAAAAGTTACTGATCCAGTCTTCATCTATTTCGGGTAAGCTAATGGCGATAGATATCCAAGTTGGTTCTGCCCCCATTGCTGCAAGATCAGATAAATTAACGGCAACAGCCTTATGGCCAATTGCTTTTGCAGGCGTATTTTTAGGAAAATGAACGCCAGCAATTAATGTATCAGTCGTGATGGCAATATTTTGTTTTTCTGCCGGCGTGATAACGGCACAGTCATCCCCTATGCCCACCACTACATCACGTCGATTTACCAGTTGTTCGGTAAAGTATGTGTTAATCAGCTCAAACTCTTTCATAACAAACCCTAATATAAAAGCAAAAGGCGCTTAAAAGTAAAGCGCCTTATTTGTTTTATTTTTCGTAGAAAAGTAATTATTCTGGGCGAATAACCTTAACGGTTTTATCTAATACACCATTGATAAATTTATGGCTATCATCAGCAGCAAATACTTTTGCAAGCTCTATCGCTTCATTGATAACAACACGATACGGTACGTCAGCACAGTCACTGAGTTCATAAACAGCTACTCTAAGAATCGCTTTTTCAATATGATCTACATCATCTAAATCACGATCTAAATACGGTGTAATCGCTAAATCAATTGAACTTGTTTGACTTGTAACACCACGAAATAGCTTTTGAAAATAGTCAATTTCAAAACGACGTTTGGCATTTTCAGTAATAAAATGCGCTTCAACGTCAGTCACTGAGTTGTCACTCATTTGCCACGAGTAAACCGCTTGAACCGCTAACTCACGAGCTTTTCTTCTAGGAGATGGTTTCACAAATATATCCTGTATTAATTTCTAGCTTAATTATAGCTTAGCAAGCACATTAACCATTTCTAATGCGCCAAGAGCCGCTTCACCGCCCTTGTTACCAGCTTTCGTGCCTGCACGCTCTATGGCTTGTTCAATTGAATCTGTTGTGATCACGCCAAATGATACCGGAATTTCAGATTCTAAACACACTTGCGCTAAACCTTTGTTACATTCACCAGCAACAAAATCAAAGTGTGGTGTTCCGCCACGAATAACGGCACCTATTGCAATAATTGCATCGTATTTCCCTTGTGCTGCTGCTTTTTTAGCAACTAAGGGTAACTCATAAGCGCCAGGTACTTTAATGACTGTAATATCACTTTCGGCAACATCACCATGACGTTTAAGTGTATCAATAGCACCTTCTAGCAAGCTATCAACAATAAAATGGTTGAACCTAGAAACCACAATGGCAAACTTTTTACCTGTTGCAACAAAGCCACCTTCAATTACATTCATGGAAAAATCACTCTTTAGATGAAAAATTGCCGCGATTCTAGCAAAAAAACTGCTATTTAGGTACTAGTTTGTCTACCAAACAATAAAATACTTCTACAAAATTAATAAATGATTCATTCAACCAGTTAATGTAAAATATGCTAAATTCCACAGACGAATAAATCATGACTATGGCGTTCTATTTATCTTCAAAAAATATTTCCAAACTAAAAGATTGCTCTTTAAAAGAGCGAAAAATAAAGATAGCGGATGCACAAAATAGAATACCAGCTCCACAAAAGTTTATTTTAAATATCCTTAAACTCGTAATTTTGATTCCTCCATTCTTTTTTCTTTCGCAACAAAGTTGGGGATATTTAGCATTGAGTTTATTGTTATCGCTCATTTTTTACTTTTTCATTGCGGTTCCTATTAAACTTCAATTTTGTCTAAAATATCTATGAATACGAACCATTCATTATTTAAATAAGTAAATAACTCAAAAAATTCATTAAAAGTTTGTTACGTTAGTCAAACTTTCAATTTAAAAATATCAAGTTGCTATTACCCCCAGATAATCTGACAAATAGTAAGATATTTTCTAAATAGGACGTATTAAAATGCACGTTAACCTTCCTAAAACTGTAGATTGTATTTATCAAGAAATCGAAACTGAGGGTTTCGCCTCAATTGAAGACGCTATTAGTGCTGAAGACTTAAATACACTACAAAGTTTTATCATTGAATTAACCAATAAAAATAAAGGAACATTTTCAATTGTTGGACATGAAAACCTAAAAAATTCATTACTTGGTTCTTTGTATAACAATGAAAAATTTTTATCATTTCAAGCAGAGCTTGTTTCAAAAAAAACTAATGAGAATCCTGACTCTTCTTCTGAAAAGTATCAAGTATTAAGAGTTCTCAATGGAGGGAACCTCAATACCCAATCTCATTTATTTCACTTTGACAACTTTACCTTAACGGTTCTATTACCGATTTTTATTCCTTCTGCGGATAATGAAAAGAATGGAGACTTATTAATATTACCTAATATTAGAAAAGTATCATCATCACCGGTTAAAAACGCACTCATTAAACTCTTCACACAAAATCCTGTAACTAGATTTATTTTAAAAGCTGCTATGGTAAGGAAGCTTTTGAATTTTAAAAGCATCAAATTAGAACCAGGTAAGTTGTATTTTTTCTGGGGATTTAGTACGTATCATGGCAATGACGATTGCCATCCAGGCAACATGCGCTCTACGGCTCTCTTTCATTTTCATAAACCAGTAACAAAAAAAAGTATACTATCAAAAATTACAAGCACAAAAAAACGCTCAAGAGTTAAGGTATAAAATGAACATGCAATATAGAAAATTAAGAGGTACCGACTTAAAATTATCTGTACTAGGAATGGGGTGTTCAAGCTTTTGGGCATTAAAATCCACACCTGAAGAGACGGCTATATCGCTTCTTCAGCATGCTTACGATAAGGGAATCAACTTCTTTGATACGGGCTCAAGTTATGCGGATGGAAATGCAGAACGTAGGTTAGGTAAATTCATTAACAGTATTGAAAGAAGTTCAGTTGTTGTCAGTACAAAAGCTGGTACAAAACAAGCTTCTATGGGGAATGCCACAAAAGACTTCAGTCCTAAAGCAATTAGAGAGTCAGTAGCAGAAAGTCTTGAAAGACTTAATACTGAATATATTGATATACTATTTTTACATAGCCCTAAATTAGATGAGTTATCAAGTGAGCTTTTTAATGAGATCGAAAAACTCATAGATGAGGGAAAAATTCGATTTGCAGGCGTTCATTCCTCAGATAAAGTGGTAGTGGACACAGTAAAATCAATCGATTGTTTTACAGTGTTTCTTTCAGACTTTAACCTAACAAGAGCAAGTTTTGAAACAACAATTAATGACATTGCTAATTTAAATAAAGGCTTCATAGCAGCGACACCGTTAGCCCAAATGCTATTTACAAATAAAATATTTTTCCCGACGAGTAAAAAAGACTTTTGGTATTTAGCGAGGGCTTTAAAAAATAGAAGGAAACAACTAATAAATAGCTTTAAATTAAGGTTTGCAAGTCAATTGCCTAATATTCCAGCAGAAGCCGTTGCTTTAAATTTTGCATTAGACAATAAACATGTTTCTTCGGCAATATTTGGCACCACTCAACACAAAAACATTGATAAAAACATTGAAGCATTAACGTTTTCAATCCCCCAAGAAGTATTCAACAAAATAAGAAGAATAAAACTTCCTTTCAGAGAATAAAAACACGAAAAGTATCTTTAAACACTTGATAGTTAGGTAATTAAGAGGGAACTATGAGTCCACTTACTCCCTCTTTGAATCTCTATTTAAATCGGATCTCCAGCACTTTTCTCTAAATTAATTTATTGGTTTAATTTGAAGAAAGCCCTTACAGCATAATGAGAAAATACATAGCAGGATTTAATTAAAGATAGCTTTTCAATTTCTCTATAAACTCGCCATATTTTTAAAGCTTTTTTGTACTTATTTCTTGATAAGGAGTTTTCTACAATTCTATATTCACTTAGAGGTTTCGAAAAAATAAAAGCATCTTTTCCAGTTTTTAAAAGCTTTAGCCACAATGCATAATCTTGGCCAGCACGAATCAATGGCATAGTTAAATCATTGAATGAACCCTTACGAACCATCACTGTACAACATCCCATTGTTGCTCTTTTTAACAACATGTCTTCATAATCAAAAGCACCTGACAACCGCATATCAACACTTACATTTAACCTATTACTACTTTCGTCAATTAAATGATACGGTGTAAAAGACAAATCTATATTATTGTTAAGCATAAACTCAAGATGTAACTCTAGCTTTGAAGGGAGCCATAAATCATCACTATCTAAAAATGCGATGAACTCACCTTGAGCCCTTGATATAGAATTATTTCTGCTTACCGCGGCGCCAGAGTTTTGCTTATTCTGTATAGGCTTCACGCGACTATCTTGCTTTTGCAATTTTTCTAATATTTTCCAAGTATTATCACTTGAACAGTCGTCAGTTACTAACCATTCCCAAACTGTATGTGTTTGATTTTTTATACTTAGGTAGGTTTCTTCAATAAACTTTTCTGAATTGAAGGACGGGGTAATTATAGAAACTAGCATTTAACCCTCATAAAAATTTTAGTCATAAAAATTACTTCTTAAAAAACTTAACCCTGAACCAATCGAGTAAGTACTTAAAGGGTTTAAAATTTAAGTTGATAAATAGTGACAGTGAATACTTAATATTTTGTCTATTGGTTAACCTAACGAAATCAACAGCCCCGAAATGCTCTTTTGTTAACTTTTTACGCAATATTTCCATTGATGCTTTATGATCTTTATTCATTAAATAACTATGCTTCTGATAAAATAAATTAAAAGCATTAACACGCCGGATTGGGCTCTCACTAATACGACCTAAATTGTGATCTGTAAACCAAATATAACTTGCAATGCTTGACTTATACGCTAAACCAAAACGCTGAACCAAACGTACCCAAGTATCATAGTCTTGAAAAGCTGGCATATTAGGATCAAAACCATTAATTTGTTTTAAATAATCAGTCTTTGTAAGCACTTGGTTTCCCAAAAGGTTATGATGTAATAACTTATCTAAAGAGATAACCCCAGCCCCCGAAGTTCTAGTTATGTCACCCTGAGGTGTTCTTTCAGTGATTGAACTAGCGATACATGAAAAACATCCTTTTTCAAACTCCGATACCAAATGTGAAACCCTGTTGGACGTCATAACATCATCATCATCCATGCCAGTAATGTAATAACCTTTAGCAATTTGAATTGCTAAATTTCTAGCAGCGCAAGCTCCTTTCGGAACTTCACTCTTAACATAAACGATCTGTTCATTATCAATATAAGGCTGTAACCGTTCATAAGTCTCATCTGTTGAACCATCATCCGCTATAATTAATTCTATATTGGAATAGCTTTGATTAAACACCGAATCAACTGCTCGAAGCAATAAATCAATTCTATTATGAGTAGCGATATAAACAGTCACTAATTTATTATTAGCCATTGTTTTTCCTTACGTAATTTTGATACTCCCAGAATGTCATGACTGCTAAGAAAAAGTAGAGCGGAAGAAAATAAACAGCCGAACTAATAGCAATTACAGACCCAAGAGTAGGTAAAGCAATAAAAATACTTCGCCAGGGCAATCTACTCGCAAGTAATTTCATCATTCCAAGATAAAAAATGTAATAACTTACCCCTAGGTAAACTATAATTTCCAAATAAAATAAATGAGGTGAAAAAAATTCGATTAAACCTCCCCATTTATTGTTTATGAAAGATATATTTAAATTGCCAAATCCAATACCAAACACCCAGTTAAAGAAAGAAAAATTTGATAAAACACTTAACATCTCAGACAGTGCATATGCTCTAATAGCAACAGAAAACATATTGCCAGAAGATACAATTTGTTCCAGCAGCTCAGGGTTTTCGAGTAACTCAAATACTCTGTCCAAATTATTAACAACAGCATCAACATGTTTATCAAATAAAAACAAAATTAAAGGTGCTAAAAATAAAAGGGCTATAATGAAAACAACTCTAATTACGCCATTCTCTATTAACTGGACCCATAATATTTGGCCAATTAACGCTAAAATACATAGTTTAGCATCAACAAAAAATGCCAAGATCAATAATGGAAATGTATTCAAATAAAATGATTTTTTGGCACCCAAGAAATATAAAGACGTATTAAAAAGTATTAATGCTACTACATTTGTATTCATATTCGCCCAAAATGAAGATCCAACTTGATACTCCGTACCAGCAAGCGGGTTATTTCCAAAAAAACTAGCACCAAGCATAATTTCAATTGAAGCAAATATAAGATCCAAATAAATAAAGAAGTTGATAAATCGACATATCAACTCTTTTGACAAAATAAAAAGAGCTCGAAATGAACAATAATAAACAAGGAGCGTAAATGTAAAATAAAAAACATACGCTAAATACCTTATAGATAAAGAGGAATAAAAAATGTGGCTAACTATCCAAGCACTTAAAAAACTCAGATAGAAAAACAATAAAACAAGTTTTCGCTTATCAAAAGCACCGGCTCTAATAATATACAAGCCACTCAAAACTAACAAAAAGAAAAGCGCTAAATGCACTCCCCTTAATTCAAAAATAGCTAACGTTGGCCCCAAAAAAAGAGAAATTAAAAAGACCAAATACCTGATAGGCGTATTACTGGTTGCATAGATAGTGGAATCAAACTTATGCATGGTTTTCGCTAAAGTCTTGATATAGTGAAATCATAGTTTCAACAGTCGAAACTTCACTAAACCTGTTTAATACATCCTTTCTTCCAGCCTTACCAAAAGACTTGCTTTTCTCAATATCTTCTATCAGGACAATTAGAGCATTGGAAATTTCTTCACTAGATTCCGGCTTTACAACTAACCCCGTTTCTCCATCTGTAATAACTTCAGGCAGCCCCCCTGTATCCGCTACAATACATACGCGTTCACAAGCAAGAGCTTCAACAGCCGATACACCAAAACTTTCTATACGGCTAGGCACAACAAAAATATCCATCTCATTAATATATTTTGGAACAGAGTCATTTGGTACTTTCCCTACAAACTCTACCTGAGAATCAATTAACAGCTTATCAACTTGTGCACTTAATACCTCTTTTAACTCTCCCCCTCCAACAATCATTAATTTAAGTGTTATGGGTATATTTCGATAACAAAAGTACTTTTCTAAAGATGAAAATGCTTCAATTAAAAGATCAATGCCATATTTATGTTCTAGCGTTTTAACAATACCTATCGTTATTTCAGCGCTAGAAAAAGGATCTCTCGTAGAATAAAACTTTGATAAATCAACTCCGAATGGCGTAATTGCAATATCTTTAGGATAGTCTTCTACTAACTTCAAAACTTGTCTAGCCATATCATGGCTTGTTGAGGCAATTTGATCAGCACTCAATAAGGACTTCCTCGTTAACCATCCTTTAAAAGAGGAAAGGTACGGATATTCATAAACATCACTCCCCCACACTGATAAAATATACGGTGAAATTCCAGATAACATGGCTAAAGTGCCATACCCAGTTGCATAGTGTACATTTACCACATCAGGTTGCAGCTTACTTATCATGCGACGCAAAAGTATAGCGTTTAAAAAGTAACCTAAAGTGCCTGAAAAAGGTAAATATTTAACTGTAACACTTGGACGAAGTCTACTTTCCACTCTATGTTGCGTAATCAAAGTAACATCGATCCCTTTTTCACTTAAGGAATTGACCCACTTAACAGTATGATTCACAGAGCCAGGTGATATAAAAGCAAGTTTCATAGACGAATATATAACTTAGTAAGCTATCTATTTATTATAGTTAGCAAAATAACGTACAAGAGCAATAATGGTAAAAATGATGCTTCCTGCAATGGTAACTAATACACAAATAACAGCTCTGGCCGGTTTAGACTTCTTTTCAGGAACACTAGGAGGGTCAATTGTTCTAAATACATAATCAATGCGAGCTTTACTAAGCATTAATTTTTTCGTTTGTTCTTCAATTAAGGAATAAAATACTTGATGTAAATTTGAGTTATTTGTTTCTTCAATGAGTGAACTTAAGTATTCAATATTCTTAGATGTTTGACCAATATCATACTCTCTGATTGTGTTATTAACTTCAGCAATCAACAGTTCTAACCATTCTTGAGCTAAATATGGCGAATAAAATTCCACACTTAATGTTAACACCCCAGTTTTTGAGTCTTCACTTAAGCGAACAATTTCCTTAAATCTTTTAACTACGTCTTCCTTTCTTGGACGTAACAATGGATTTGAGTTTTCGTCAATTTTCCATTCATTTAAAGATGAGTCATAAATATCTTCATCATTAATTAATTCATTGGAATCTACTTTCCAACCTTTACTTGCCATCATTGGGACTAACATTAAGTGTTTATCTACAAAATTCAAGATAAACCCCTGTGAACTGATAAGCTCCCTTGCAACAATAGGGTTAGAGTTATCTGAACTATTACCGATATTTATCCCTGCAATATTAGCTAAGCCGCCTAACCCGCCAGCTAAGCTAGCCAATTTACTATTTGAATCAACATTAACAATAAGTGTCGCAGAAGAACGGTATTGATTAGGTAACGATAAAGACACAACAACGGCGAGGATTGCAGAAGCGAGTGTGCCTAAAATAATGATGAATTTACCATGGTAAATTCCCGAGAATAATTCAGCAAAAGTTATGTCTTGTTTATTATTTTGTGTTGCCAATTGTTATCTCTCCTTGATCTTACTGCAAACTGTCAGCCACATATCTTCAGTGATAGCTTTAAATTTTTTAGCAGAACTATTAATGTTAGCCAAATACTCCGTGTTATTATTAATAACATCATCTAATAATCGCTCTAAATCATCTTTTGAGCTATTGGGATTGATTAATAGCTCAGGTACTATGTACTCGTTAAAAAGCTGCTCATATTTATGACTCCAGCTTGTGCCTAAGTTAGGAATACTTTGAGAAAGCGCACTTACACAGCCATGAAAACGTGAGCATACTATTGCTTTAGAAGCACCGATAATCCCCTTCACTTTGAGAGGATCACTTTCTTCAATAACCTCTAATTTATTATCAAAAAAACTATTCAATTTCTCACAAATATCCCTATCACCATCACCTTCATGATTTAATAGTACAGGCACTAAACCAAGTTCTTGGGTTTTTTCCATTAATAACTTCATGATATCAAGGTAATTTTTTTTCCAACTTTCGTTCTGATTTTTATCCCCAATCATATTACTATTTGGAATAAAGCAGACTTTAGTGTCACCATCTTGCCAATAATCTGGTACTACACCTTTTACGGCATTAGTAAAATCTGGGTATTGTATTAAATTACTTGCATCACCAATAATATCACGAATATTGTCATAAGATTGTTGTTCACGAGCACATATCAATGCAGCTTTAGGTAAATGATTTTTTAATACTTTAATATCCTCGCTACGAGTGAATGGCCCGAGCGCTTGAGGTAAAAATATATATTTACAACCATTCTTTTTATATCGTTTTAGTTCACCACCAAGGTGCTTTATCTTTAATGCCCCCCACTGATCACCATAAGCAAAGCCTGCAGCATCTAATACTACGTCGATATCAGCTTCGGTAACGACCCCCCATTTTTTCAAATAATTTCGAATAAAATTTGGTAAATAATAAGCAATAAAATTCAAATCCAAAACATTTTTTCGTAAAGATAACTTTTGAAAAGCGCCTAACATCGCCCTACTTTTGTATGGGGAAAAAGGATTCCCCTCTAACACAATTTCAGCTTCCGGCCAGTATTGTTTTACTCGCTCAACCACTGAAGCTAACATTAGTTCAGCCCCTTTATTAACAAATTGAACGCCTTTAATTTCAATAAACATTTAGTTAACTTCCTTTAATAATATTTCCGCACTTTTCTTCTGAGAATAAGGGATTTTCCCAGTTGATTGCCCATAACCGACTGACATTAACATGATAGGCCGCAAGTGTTTGTCGAGCGCTAATTTTTTAGCAATTTTCCGTTCACAAATTTCAATGTCGGGCCAATTAATAGGACATGAAGATAGACCCAATGTTTCAAATGCCAACATCAACTGCATTGATGCTAGTCCACCATCGATATAGATAACATGTCGATCTCTTTCTGCTGGATATGCAGATAAATCTCCCATAACAACGATCAATGCAGGAATATTATCTGAAAATCCTGTGGTCCCCATAGCAATAGATGCAACATCAGATGCTTTATTCATATCGGTAATGGTATAAAATTGGAAAGGCTGCCGATTGCATGCACTTGGAGCTTGTGATGCCATTTCGATCGCCTGTTTTATCAGTTCTAATTCAACAGGCTTTTGTTCGTACCACCTGACAGAGCGCCGCTGTTGAAACAAGGCCAATAATTGATCGGAGGAAACTTCAGCTTGAACTCTAGCTTGATGCTGATATGGTAAAGACTCAGAAGCACACTCAAATGACTTCAATGTTAATGTTTCAAAACGCGCTTTTGCATTATTTATAATATCGCTATCACCAACAATAGCAAAATAACTAACTAATACATCTTGCGCCCACTTTAGTTCATCTGAGCAGATTGATGAAGATGCAATACATTTACGAAAGCACTCTACAGTTTCTTCAATATAAGCCTCAGCAAATATTTCTCGCCTTGGCTGCATGATAAGGCCTTTTTCTAAGCGATGAGTATTGCGTCTTAGCAGTACACTTGAATGATTAATAGCATCAAGAGATGCCTTATAGGCTAACCTACCTTTTAATACAGATTGATGTTCACGTCGAAACTTAGTGCTAAAAAAACAATAGTAAAAAGAGCTTAGAAAACTATTACTAGCAAAGAAAGGGATAATTTTTTTGTCTACTCTTTCTACCACACTTTTTAATGACGAAACTAACGATGGCGATAAGAGTTTGCGTAAAACAGATTTCATAACTTGAGTTCTATGCTCAACATAAAGTAACAACTAAACGGGCTGCAAATTCTACCCGATCACAAGATAAACAGCTAGATAAGATAACAATTTGAAACTTTTAATTTCGTGATTAAACAATCAAAATCCAATACAAGCGCTATTATTTTATTTAGAACAATAAAAAACGATGAAACTTAAGGTAATTAACATTTATAAAGACAATTCGCTTATTACTTTGTTTAATGCTAAGGTCGCCTAATATATTTAACCAGATTAAACATTTAGTTCTTCAACAATTGAATAATGAAACAAGACAAAATAGATAAGATTTTAACGAAAGCTAGTACAGCTATTAAGACAAAAAAATTTAGCCAAGCGGTTACCTCATTAAAAAAGCTTAATGACTCAATTTCGCTTCGTTCATATCGAAGTCTCATGTTAGAAGCAAATGCTTTATCTGAATTAAAAAAAAATAAACAACTACTACAAACCTTATACAAATTAAACCAATTAGAACTCACTAAAGAACAGAAAGTCATAGTTTTAGGGTATATAGGCTGTGTTTTAAGAGACTTAACTTTCTCAGGAGAAGCGACACAAGACGAAGCTATTTCTTTTTTAGAACAAAGTGTTAAGCTAGATAGTTCAGTCAATAATGCACATAATCAATTAATTTTGTGCGAGCTTTACCAAGAAACTAAACGCTTTAAAGAGTCAGAGTTATTAGCAAACAACCTGATCAAATGGAGCGCATACTTTTCACATGCCCAATATCAATTAATATTAATCGCAAGAAGTCAACGCGATAAAGAATTAGTTGTTTCACGTACAAAACACTTATCTAATCATTTTAAACAAATTGACGATAAATATATTGAAGAAGCCATTGAATCACTAAACTTTGTTGGTGCTGAAGATGATGCATACCTATTGTTACAAAAAGCCCAGTCACATTTAGGCTCAAAAAACTGGATGAAATATCCAGAAGCTGTTTATTGGTATGGACAAAAAGAATATGAGAAAGTAACCAATTTAATAACGGATACAGTAATAAGTACAACAACTTGTCCTAAAAAACTCAAAAAACTCTATAGCTTACGCGGGAATGCCTTTGATAAGTTAAAGCTTTATGATGACGCATTTCAAGACTTTTCAACCTTAGGAGCATTAAAAGAAAAAATCTATAAAAACAAAAAGGTTACCGACTATGCAGCGGTCTATGAAAAATTAAACTTAACCTCTTTACCTAAAACATGCCAAAAAGTGCCAAAATATACCCCTATTTTTATGGTTGGCTTTCCTCGTTCTGGAACTACACTATTAGATAGTGTTATAGATACACAAAAAAATGCGGTAACACTTAGTGAAACAGCAACACTTTTCACGACTATATGTGCCTTCAAAAAACTGAATAAAACTTACCCAAACGATTTACTAACTCTAAAAGATAGTGAAATTAATTTTCTACGTAATGTCTATTATGACTTTGTTGAAACATTAAATTTGAAAATAAATGATGAAACACTTGTAATAGATAAATTGCCTCATAATACCGTTCATTTACCGCTAATTTTAACGCTGTTCCCAGAGGCAAAAATTATTTTTTCAATACGCCACCCGTTAGATGTTTGTTTAAGTAATTTACAACAAAATTTTTCAATTAATATTGAAAACTCACACCTTACTACTTTACGCTCTTGTGTTCGAAGGTATCGGCAAATATTTACCTTATTTGAAAGCTATCAAGAAAACTTAAAACCAACCGTGTATTTTGTAAAATACGAAGATTTAATTGATAACTTTACTGAAGAAGTAAACAAAATATTTAAATATTTGAATATAGATAACAATGAAAGATATGACAATTTTCATAAACACGCGCAAACACAAATTATCACAACATCATCAAACAAACAGGTTACACAAGCTCTATACGCAAATGCTAAATATAGATGGAAACATTATCAAAAACATTTATTGCCTTTTGCTTCTGAATTACAAAAACAAATGAATAAATTTGGCTATGAAATATAGTTTTAACTTCAAAGATAAGTAGTCAATTCAGCACCGTTCACTCTTTAACCTAATATTCAACATGGTATTAGTCCTAATGTGCTTTTGTTTTTAACTTGTGTTTCTGTATTTTCAGTACTTTCATGGCTAAATACGAAAATAAAGTGCCGTTAGCATAGGGGTACTTTAGCTTACGAAGTAGCCAACGATAAAAAGGAACTAACGCGTAAAGCCCATTTTCATCAGTAAAGTAATCTAATATGGTTCTTAAGCGCCTTAATTTTGGCGAATATTGATCAGCTACATTGCCATACCTGATATCATCACCTGAAATTTCACTATATTTATCTTCGACAAAATTTTGCCAAAGCTTTGAGTTTATTCGATGCTCTACCGGTGTTTTTTGCCAAAATGAAATTACCGATTCATTCCACAACGGCATCCACCAATCTAGCTTAAAGAAGTCATAATAGCGATTTGAATTGACAATAAACTTAGCCTGACGTTCAAAAAACTCCCAAGATTCAAATACTGATGCGGCGCTGGCTTCAGCCCCCATATTTTCTGTATATTGCCTTACTTGAGACCTAAGTTTATTGTTAAGTTGAACAAAATCTACTTTCTTCACCTTATTTTTAAAATGACGAGACTTAATCGTTTCTATAATCATGTCTTCATGATCTTTAGCGAGTTTGCCGATTAAGTTGTGTGGAATGTGCCCGCCAGAAACAAAATCGCCCGTATGCCCTGGCACAACCACTGCATCTTTATCAATAACCCCTTGTTCAAAAATTGCTTTTATTGCGGGGTAAACTTGAACATTAGGCACAGAAACAAAGTTGCTAATATACATAAGGTATTCATTAAACAGTGAACTCTTTTCTATTGTCGACCATAATCTACTGTCATATTCTACAAAATGCCATGGAAACCCAAGTGAATCAGCAATGCGCTTACTTATCACCACTTCTTTACTCGACATTCGTCCAAAAGTAAAAGTAACAATATTCTCGTAACCAGATTTTTTTAAATAAACAGCAATTGCTCGAGAATCATAACCACCACTTAAAGGTACAACTAACTGCCGTCCATTTGCGTAGGTAATCAGTTGTTCAATTGCTTGCGTCATCGCTATATCAAGCTCAGAATAAAGTAATGCTTGGCTAATTACGGAGTTGTTATTATCAGGTTTAAACTGAAAGTAACAGGCTTGTTCTACCGTTTGATAATTTCCAAAGAGCATATGACCAGCTTGCACCTGATATACATCCTTAAGCAAGGTGTCACTACCAGTGACATAACCTGACAGTTGAAACTCTTGTTCCGATATCTTTGAAAACTGATCTGCGCCTACTTTATTGACTAATAAAGCAACAGAATCAGAGATGCATAATGTATGTTCTGCGTCAAGCGCGTAAAATAAAGGTCTACTTCTGGTTTTATCGCAAGCAACTAACACATGCCCCTCTTTAATTAGCACAAGGGAATAAAAGCCGGATAGCTGAGCTAATAATGATGAAATTGATTGTGAAGTTATTGCTGCTTTTAGCTGTTTGTAGAGTTGCGCCGCTGTTAATGGTTTTTCATCAACAAAAGCCTGGCCAATATAATAAAACTTTTGTTCTATCGTCTCTACATTACCGAATAAACCATCTATGTTAGCGTCAACTCGTTTAATGTCAGCTTGTAATCCCTTTGGGTTCATACCGTTAATTCTCTTCTGATATCTTATCGCACTCTTTGCAACAACAATAATAAGCTAATGCGATAATCACCACATTATGCAAAATACTTGCAACAACAAAAAGCTTGAGTGCTAGCCATTCATCATTGGTATAAAGCGCACCCGCAATTAACACTAACATGCGTATAGGCATTGAAATTACATTAACCAATAAAGACCGTTTCTGCTTTTTCAAGGCAATGATCATTTTCAAACTTGGTGCATTAATTAAAATAAAATAGGTCCATAGTGATAACCATTTAGCATACATGCCAGCTTGATACCAAGCGTCACCAAATACCCAAGAGAATAATTCAGGCCCATAAAACCACACAATACCTAAAGGTAGAAGAGCGACAACAGCGAGCGAGCTAGTCGTTTGAATAAAGTACTTTCTCGCGTCGTCAAACTGCTGTTGATTAATTTGTTTGGAGAACCTACCAAAACATACATCGCCTACGGCTTTACCCATTAAGGTAATGGGTATCGCTAATATAGTACGGCTAAAAGTATAAAACCCGGCAGACACAGGGCCGAAGAAAGCGGCTAACACGATAACAGGGCCACTTTGCGAAAGAGCATTTAGTAATGCTTGGGGTGATTGAAACAATGGAAAATCACGGTACTTGGTTGTCAATTGCTGATAAGAAGGCCTCTCATGCTTATCGTCTTCTGTATTATGCATCAGCGCGTTACGAATAGGCACACCCAGTAATAAACCATTAAGTAACGGGTTAACAATTGCAATCGCAATTAATGTAATAGCATGAGGTATAAAAAAGCCAATTACTAGCTTTAGTGCATTAATAATTAAGGCATGTAAAATCGATACTTTTGCTCTTAACTTAAAAAGAGACAATTTTATGGTCCAATTCTCACCTAACTGGAGTAACGCACCACATAACACGGCAACAGGCACCCAGTATAAATAACTGCCATTACCTTTAGCGTTTAAGACATTAACTAACCATTGTTTGTTTATCACAATAAATAAGGTAAATACTAAAGACACTAACAGGGCTAGATACATTGAAAGCTTTGTCAGTGCTTTTGCTTCATTATTTGATTTAGCAAGCACAACTGCCATGGGCAGTGTTAACGCTGTTATCGGCATTAAAATGGCAAACAATGCTAAAAATACACCCAAATGGCCGAAGGCTTCCGGTGAAAAAATGCGGGTAAGTAAAGGCGTAAACGCTAACGTTATCACTTGTGCGCCTGCTGTACCTGTGAGCACAGTAAAAATAGCAGAGAGGTCTTTACGCACAATGTCCCTTTTTCGTGATTAATTAGCAAGAGATAAAAACGAAGCTATTTAACCATAAAACCGTTAGAAATTCGAGTATTGTTCACGTTAAGGGTGATAGATAACCGCTTGTCTTAATGGTGTAATAAATAACTTGCTTTTTTAATAAACAACACCTTAATAAAAATGTTTCAAGCTAAAAAATTAGCCTTGTAGCATAAGTATGCGCTCGATATTTTACCAAAAAAAAACGACCCGAAGGTCGTTTTTAAACAAGTCAATAATCTAAACTATAGATTAGTTACAAGTGATAGCTAAATCATCATTACCAGCTGTACCTGTTAACACACAGTTAGCTTTATCTGATTCACCTTCGTATGCATCACTTAATAGTGCCATACGACCACCAGAAGCTAGGTTGCTATAACCAGTGATCTTGATGTCAGCATCAGGAGCAGTAGTAGAGAAAGTAACGCTTAATGACGTACCAGCAGCTAAGCCTAATGCACCATATACTTCAGCACCACTAATTTTCGTTAATGATTCTGCTTCTGCTTTACCTTCTAAAGTACCGCTGTAAGCAACACCTTCACGAGTGAATGCAGTAATTAACACATCGCCTTCTTGATCGCCTGAGTTAGCAAGTTCGAAGTTAGTTGTGATGTGGTCATAACCGAGTGGTGCGTAAGGGAATGTGATTTCAGAACCGTTTAAGTCCCAAATAAACGCATTCGCGCCAGCAGATGAGCTACCTAAAAGGTAAAATGCTTCTGTATCCGTTTCAGTTGGTGTAATCATCATAGAAGCTTTAACAGTACGTGTTGCAAGGTTAGTATCACCGTCAACTGTAATTGCAACTGTTGCATCAGAGATACCAACACCTTCAACCATGTTGTCAGCATCGAATACTGCCGTATCATCAGTACCAACTAAGTCAGTCTCTGTATAATCTGCTTGTTCAACACCTGAAAAGTTACCAGTTAATTCCATCGCAAACTCTGCGGTTGTATGATCAATACCTAAATCAATCGTACCGTCAACTGTAATATCAAATACAAAGTCAGTTGTTACATCATCACCGATAGCATCAGAGAAGAATAAACGATCTTGTTCAACATCAATGGTATCAGTTACTGCTGTTGCAGTTAATGCAAATTGGTTAGCCGTAGTTACTAATACTTCTGCGCCAGCTACTGGTGCAGATAAAGAAACACCTGTGTCATCTTTTGCTTCTGGTAATGAAACTGTTAAATCACCTGTGCCAATTGTTGCTTTAGTGAAGTTAGTTGTAATATTCGCAGCGCCATCATCATTTGTATCATTAAACACTAATACTTCATCAGCTGTTAATGTAGCATCAGTAATTTTAAATAATGCCCATGTGTAGTCGCCATTTGCATCGGTACCAAAATCAACCAAATCTGCTGCATCTGCAGCATTCGTTGGAATTACAGTACTTGTGATTGCAGTATTTAACCCTTTAATATTTGCAACAGTAGTCGCGAAGTTAGTATCATACAATTCGGCATTAATTGCTGTTTTAGCTGCTGTACCATCAACTGTTTCATCAGCTGCTTCTGCATCTGTAATTGCACTAATTGCAGCTGCTTTTAAATTAGCTAAATCACCTGCAGTATCAGCTGGTGCCAATTCAACAACTGCGTCTACAGCAGTATCAATTGCAGTCTGAATTGTTGCATTATCAGCATGAGTTGCAAAAGCAGTAATTTTTTGTAGTTTAAGACCAGTATCAGCTGAAATTGCACCACCGTTAAATTCAAACTTCAAAGTATTATTAACGCCTAAAGCAATACCTGGAAAGTAAGCAATACCGATAGCGGCCGTTTCTAAGTTACCTTCTAATGCTGAACCAGTGTAGGCATTTAAGTACTCATTACCTACTTTATAAGCGGTACCTGAAACAACAATATCACCAGCAAATGCTGAACCTGTTGCAGCAGCAAGAGCAGCTGCCATCAATGTTTTTTTGAACATTTTAAATCCTTATTTTTCATGAAAATGAATTTTATTATAACTTTAGTTATTATTTAGCTAAGTAATAACTAAATAAAAGTCATTATTTAACGTTAAAAGACTTTAACATGTTAGTGGAAGTACCGCTAAAATGCCAAATCTTGAAACAATTTATATCAACTAAACCAAAGGTGTCAACACCTAATTTCGTAATTAATTCAGTGTCTTTTATTTAGCCAGTGCTAATTTGTTTATTAAAACAGCAAAACAGAACTTATCGGTTAACGTTAAAATAAAACGCTATGATAACACACAAGAGCAGCGATTTAGCAAGTTATTGTTTTTAAAAGACTATAAAAACACAAATTACTCGCGAAGGTAAAAAATATGTTAACCATAAAATTAAACCGCGTTAACCACTTAAGCGCGAACCTTGTTGCTACTTGCTTATAAGCATAAAATTAAAAGGTTAAATATTCTAAATTTTGTTTAAATGAGTCTGTAATTTCTTGCCACTGATCTGTTCGGTCTATCACCTTAGGCGTTATCAGCATGATTAACTCAGTGCGGTTTGTACTTTCGCCATTTGATTTAAATAAGTGCCCAACTAACGGAATATCACCTAATAATGGCGTTTTCTTATCACCTTGGTTGGTGTTTTCACTGATTAGGCCACCTAAAATAATGGTTTGACCGCTTTGCGCGACAACTTCCGTTTTTAAGCCACGCTCAAAAATATTGGGATTGCCACTTGCGCCTGAAGAATCAGGTACTTCATTAGAGATTGTTTGGCTTATTTCCATGATCACAATACCGCGGGCATTAATTGACGGTGTAACCGTAACATCAACACCCGTTTTACGGTATTCCGAACTGGTAGTTTGTCTATCACCACTGATAGGGTCTTCTGTGGTTTCACCAACAACAGAAATATCAGAACCTACATTAATATTAGCAGATACACCATCACGCACGAGTAAACTGGGGTTAGATAATACTTTTATTAAATCATTTGTTTCAATAAAATTCGCTTTTATGCTACCGTCTGCGCCGTTTAACGCTAAACTAAAGCCGCCTATTCCCGTAACACCAAAGGCATCTTTTGTGCCCATGCTAAGTTCACCTTGGGTAAACGCCCATTCAACGCCATGTTTAAATTCATCGCTTAGGTTTACTTCGGCAATGGTAATGTCTAGCATTACTTGGCGCGGCAATACATCTAGTTTTTTGATAAGTGGCAACAATGCTTGATACTTATTACCTGAGGTATAAAAAATAATCGCGTTTGACCGTTCATCGACCACTAATGTCATGTCTTCTGAACTTACGCCTGTCAAGCGGGTATTTGAAGGCGCATTGCCAGTAGAGCTTTTACTACTTTGACTGTTCGCTCGAGCTGTTCCACCTAATAATGCCGATAAGCTTTCACCCAGATCTGTTGCTCTGGCATATTGCGGATGATACATAAAATATTGCTTTGTCACGCTTTGTAAAGGCTTATCAATTAATTTTGCCCAATAACGCACACGATCAAGCAACGATTTATCAGCAGCAAATACCGCAATAGAGCCTATTTGCGCAATAGGTACCATGACTAAGTTTTTACTACCCGCGTTATTTGTGGCGATAGGTATGCCTTCATTTTCTAATAACGTGGTAATTTGAGTGGTAAACTCTTCACTGGTTATATAGGTTAGGTTAATTAACCCGATATTTTTACCACGGTTTGATGGCGCATCTAGTAAGTGAATAAATTCAAGTGATCGCAGTATTTCTTCGCGCTTACCTTGTAAAAATAAAGCACTTTGATCTGCATCCGTTGATATTTGCACACCTACTAATTGTCTTAGTGCTTTTTCAATACTAATTTTAACGCCATACTTTAATGGGATAATCTGCAGAATATCTTGTCCTGTTTGCGGCACGTCTTCTAATTCTCTGCCTACAGCAGTCACTACATTTTTTGCACGCTTATTAAGCTTAGGTTTATTAATAAAGTACAAACCATCATTGAAGTTGATGCTGATCTCTTGTTCCATTAATAACTCACTGGTGAGTTGCATTAAACGACGTGGACTAATGTTTTCTTGTATATTTAAGGTTATTTTTTCTTTTGATGGTTCTACACTTTTATCAATAATATAATTTATGCTTAATAACTCACCCAACGCATAATGTAAAAATTCGTTTAACGGCATTTCATTAACAGATAGGCTCAACGTCGCTTCTTGTGAAAACGGTGCAGATAATTTTTCAGCTTTACGTAAATTAACTTGTTGGCGAGGTAATGGTTCAAGGTTTTGAATTTGTGCTAAATCAGTATGTACAAATTCTTCTTCGTCTGGAAGCGTTTCCTCTGTTGAGATCACGACCGTATCGTCTTTACCATTTAAGTATGATTCTGGTACTTTAAACCCAGAGCTTTGACCTGCTTGGTTTTGTTGTGTAGAACTGCAACCAAACAAAGCAAGTGTACAAAGTAGTAATGCGAGTTGTGTATTTCTTTTGTTCATAATTATTTTACTTAACGTAACCTACTGCTAGCTATTTGTATTATACAGGTGAAGGTTTATCTCATTATTGTAACCAGTTAATACAAGTTTATTTGGCAAAATGTTCTGTACGGTGTAACCGTCAATGGTATCAGATAAGCTGACTCTTAAAAGTTCACGCTTGCTTGTGGTTAAATTTTCCTGAGCAATAACCGCAAAACGGCCACCTTGATTAAAAACACCGACTAACGTTAACCGCATGTTTTTGGCGTATAACTCGTTTAAGTCACCTTGTTGGGCGATTCTTTCAGCTTCAGTTAACCCTTGTTGTTTTTCAACGCCTGGTTTTTCTGATTGTTCGAATTTATCTAATTTATTAGCAAGCTCATTCAAGTGAACGTTATCTAATAGCAGTAACGGTGTTGTCGACAAACTTTGTTGAGACCATACATTATTTATATCATCGCTGCTTGTATTTATGCGTGTAAATAGATCAAATAATATAAATATGATTAGCACTAGCCAAACAAAGAGTAATTCTTGTTTGGTGAATCTATTAAGCCAAGTTGCCTTGCCGTGTTGTTTTTTTGACGATTTTTTTAAGTTCAACATTATTCAGCTACCTTTTTGCTACTAAGGTTATAAGCTGAAAAAACAAGACTTCCTGATGCAACACCTAAAGAGTCTTCTTTCATTTTTCTGATGTGAATTGTCCATTCAGCAATGTTAAAAAGCTTTGTTTGAGCGGAAAGGGCCAAATGTAATTTTGCAAGATCTTTGGTATTGCCATCAAAAAAAACTTTGGCGCGTAATTCTGTAATATTACCTGGTAATTCATTAGGCCAAGTAAAATTTTTAATTTTCACCGAATGCTGGCTAAATATCTTTTCAACTTGCTGTTGCAACGATAATTTCATAGCATTTGTAGATGTAAAGTTATGGTATAACACCTCTGTTTCTTCGTTACTTTGCTGAACATCGCTAAGAAGCGTTGTTAATTTAGCTTGTCTGTTGATTACGTTTTCAGCTTTATCCAATCGTGTTATTTTTGCATCGATATCATCAATTTTTTCTTCTTGCCATTCAAATATGGGCACAATAACGAAACGAATAACAGCTAAAAGCGCTACAATTAATAGTAAATTTTTGCGAGTTACTGAACTCATCGTTACTCCTTACCAGCAACAGTTGTTGCTTCTTTAACAGATGCTGTAACTGTTTGCTCTGCAGCACTGGACATGACTGCTTGTTCACGATTAAGCGAAAAACTAATACTGAATTCTTCACGCCCTCTGCTTTTACGCACTGGTTTGGAAAAGCTAGGCTGTAAAACGTAAGGATTTTTTGTCAATTTCGCTAAGATATCAGTTGCTCGATTCCCTTTATCTGCCCAACCCTGAATAGTTACCGTTTCATTTTTGTAAACGATGGATTTTAATGTAGATTCTAAAGCAATAACGTCTAACGCAACATGCCATAAATTCCAATGGGGTATTTGTTGCTGTAATGGTACTTGCAACTGTTGATGCCTTGATAACTGGGTTTGATACGCTTTTTGCAAGGCAAGAGATTCATTCACTTGTTCTGTATTCGTTGTTAGCGCATACTCTAGTTGCGCCTCCCTTAGCGTTAACCAGCCGCTAGTAAGTATAAGGTAGCTAGTAAAAACTGCTGAACATATTATTCCAGCTTCTTTCCAAGGATAGTGTTTCCAATTCACTTTTTCAGACTTGATGAAAAAGCCTTGTAATGAAGCAATCGATTGTTTGCGTAACCCTTGGTAAAGCAGTTCAATAAATGCCTGATGGTCTTCAGTGGTTAACTGTTTTACTTCGCCATTTGCAAAAGGTGCCCCTGATGCTAAAGCGAATAGTTCAATTGACGGAGTATTGGCCGACTTAATACCCGAAACAATTCCTTGGCTGGTTTTAGAAATAAATAACGTACTTGTTAATGTGTTAATACTGGCTATCGATATTTCGTTATCAAGCGCGTTTGCTAACAAAAAAGATTCTGGAATTACCAACCAAGGTTTTATGTTTAATGAATTAAGGAACTCAGGCTCTATTACCCAGAGTGTCACTCTATGACTATGTTCATTAACACGCTCTATAAATTTAAGTGTGGTGCCGGTAAAAGGGGTATTGCTGTCATCGTACTCTATTGCTTTAAGAAGCTCTCGTTTGTTTGCAATAGGGTATACTTTTGACACTTCAAAATAGTGTTGTCTACCCAATATCAACCAATTAGCCTTTGACGCCATGTTATTGGGCTGTTTAATTAATGCAACATTATTATTTTTTTGTTCGATTGCATAAAAGTCATTCGCGAAATAGCCACCTCGCTTTGCTAACAAATCAGTGATGAGAGTTAACATACGCGATTTAGATTGAGTATATTCAGATGTTTTATGATTGGTTTGTTGCAATGTTCTTTCTTAATAGTCGCCGAATGATCGGGGGTAAAATTATACACGACAAAAGTTATATTGGAAGTGTCGATTCTTGTTCAAGGGTCTACCAAGTTTTATACTTAAAACAAAGCTTACAATATGTTTATACCCTTTACTCTTTTAAATTGATTTCATTTAGTAAAAGAATATTTCGAACATCGCTACCATTATAAATATCGTACACATGACAGTTAATAACCATTTGTTTTATTTATAAAATTCAGTTCAAGAAAGAAAAAATTGATGAGATATTTTGCATTGCAATTATATTTTAGTAACTCACAACCTATCACGCAACGCATTCAGTTCACCCCGCGTATCACCTGTCTGAAACTGTAGCAATCAGATAGTAGTACCTAATAACGCGCGAAAATAGTCAGAGGGTTATTGGTATATTGTTCAAATTTGAATTCTATCGTTTCCTGTATGGTAACGTCACTTATTTTGACTTGAATACTCATTGTAAGATGATCAGCGGAGAAAAAGGATAAATACGTCTCATCATATTGATTATTCAACAAGCCAACTATCTCTTGTTTAGTAATATCATCGTTACTACGTTTTGAAATAATTTGTTCCGCAACATCAGTTGAAAATAATAGCGTTAATAACTGGTTAGGAGCATTCTGAACTTTAAATCCAGCTAAGGGGTAAAGTGTGCTGATTGATTTTATCGTTTCTAACGTAGAATGATCTTGTTCAAAAAACAAATCAACTTCTTGTGATAACTGTGCCGGAAAGTTTCGATATTCAAAGCCATTATCTAAGGTGAGCGGTTCTTGTTCGCCAACAATCCATGAATCGGTATCATGATCTTGCCAATCGCTAAAGCGCCCTATAAACTCTTTTGCTTCTTGCTCTTGTACGCCTAAATTTTCAAGAGCAACGCGCCAAAATGGCCATTTAATAAACTGTAATGGTAATAGGCCCGCATTGTCTTGAATGCGTACTTTGATTTCAATATCTTCGTTACGTTCTAAAAGGAAAGGTTCGCCATAAACATTCCATGGTTCACTCGAAGGGTATAACTGCTCTAAATGTTCTTGGTTTTGTTGTGTTAGTAGTAAGTAAAGCATAGTGCTTTGTGTTGATTTTAATAGGTGACTGGCACTTACTCGATTTTCAAGTGCTGATGCTGTGGAAACTTGTTCACGGGCAGTATAGCTGAAACTCAAGGCCAATAGGCTAATTATCATACTGATAAGTAACACTTGCACCAAGGCAATTCCTGATTGGCGAGCATACCTAGTGTTTTTATTGTTGTTGATTGGCATAATTTGACAGTACGGCAGGGATTGGCTTATTTAAACGTGATTGCAATGAATATTGTTTGTCGCTTATCGTAAAAGCAACTCTGACTTGGTTTGGAAAAACATTTTTCTCTAAACTATTGTAGTTACTCGACCACTCTTTGGTGGGGGGCTGCATACTCGTAAAATCAGGTGTCCAATTCTTACTTGCTAATGATGGCCAACCATAATAGCGAAACTCAGCATTTTTAACACTTTCGAATAACGTCACTGAATGCACAAAGTCTAAGTCTTGTGTTGCTTGCACTAACATTTGATCTTCCATTGGTGACTCTTGATAAATTAAACGAAAAGTAAAGTCATCATTTTGTTCGAATTTCAACCTTACAACTGCTGCAACACTTGGGTTAAACATTGACCTTAAGGTAACCGCAACAAAACCATTACGGTTTCCCTCAAAGTAGTATTTGGCGCTTTGATTGTCATCAGAAACAACATAACCGATTATGCTTTGTAGTGACTCTTGCACAAGTAATAAATTTTTCGTAGTCGCTAACGTTTGATTAAAGTGGCCTAATCGACCATTCCACCGTTCACTAAATAAAGAATAGGCGCTAGTTGCGATGAGCATCACCATAGAAAGTAATGTCATTGATACTAACATTTCAATTAACGTGAAGCCTGCTTGTTTCTTCACCAACTTACCTCATTAAAGTGATAAACTCTCAGTGCGTTATCTATCTTAAGCTCTAATTCTACGTTCCATAATACAAATTGATTTATCGATTTTTCTAACTCACCGCTAGCCATATTAATCCGTTCAGGTGGTGCTGCAACATAAGCAGGCGTAGCAACCCACGAGTAGATAACAGTTCCCCATGTTCCTTGGCCATCAACCATATCAGTTTGTTTCGTTGCTTGAATATTAGCTCTTATGCTTTCAGTAATTGGTTCAACGGCGGCTGTAAATAATAAAGTACGTTCAGCTTTACCACTCGACAAAAGTGCGCCACGATATACCAGTGTGATTGACGCAATCACTAAAAATAATATAAATGAGGCCACTAATACTTCTATTAACGTAAAGCCCTGCTGTTTTATGTTAACTCTCAAAGTTCAGCCCCATTTAATGTTCCAACAAGGCAATCAAGTTAAGTTGGCGACTTTTATCTAGCTGTTGAATCTCTAATATCTTCGTATCTACCATACCGTTTTTATTAAAAAACAATATAGTTTCTTTGAAGTATAGAAATTCAAATGTTTGTTCCAACAAAACGGTATTGTTAGCTTCTGATTGTTTGTCAAACACATTATTAGCATCTACTTTTGTAATGACAATGCTATTTTTATTCAGCTGAATTTTTACTCTTGCGCCATTGACAAATGCTTTTGTGCTCGCTCTTCTTAATAGGTTACAGAATGTTAAATATTCACTTTGGGCACTTGCTTTATCAACAGTGTTTATCGCAAGGGGAGCAACGATTGACATCATTGTCATCATGATTGTTATCACAACTAATAATTCAATCAAGGTTACACCTTTTATGAGCTTCTTAGTTTTTTTATACGTGATCAACCCCGTTGATGATTGAAGCAACATCTTAAAATCCGAGTTCATTAACCGAGATAATACTTAATAACATTGTTACAACAACACTGCCTACGATTCCACCCATCGTAAGAATTAATAACGGCTCTAAAGTAGAAGTCATTTTGTCTGTCCAACTTTCAAACTCAACACGCGATCGAGAGGCTATTTCGTTAAAAACCGGCGAAAGCTTGCCACTTTCTTCACCAACTTCTAGTAACGACAAAAAGAAATCTGGATAAATTGGACTTCGACCTAACGAAGCTGTTAAGCCTTCACCCTTCTTTATTTGTTCTTTTGCTGCTATCAGACCTTGACGAATAAAGCGATTATTAACACTGCCGGCAGAAAGTTCTAACGCTTTATCAATAGAGATACCGGCATCTAACATCATTGAAAGTGCTGCATTAAACCTTATTCTTTCAACGACTAATAACGCCCCTTTTATTAATGGTACCTTTAATAAAAATTCGTCTAGTCTTCGTTTAGTATTAGGATTTTTAAATGCCATCACTATTCCAATGATCGCAGCAACAATAAAGATGAAAAGAAACCACTGATATTGTTGCATCCATGCACTAACGTCTAACAAAATTTGTGTATAAATAGGTAATTCAGGCAGCCCGTCAAATAACCCGCTCATTTGAGGAACAATATAGTTAAAAATAAATAGTATACACAGAATACACACACTCAAAATAACTAATGGGTAGGTCAAAGATTGGATAATTTTTCGTTTTAAACCCGCTTTAAACTTTAAATCTATGGCAAGTTTTTCAAAAACATTTGAGAGATCACCACTAGCCTCCCCTAATCGCACTAAGTTAATATATAAAAGGTCAAACACCTTCGGATGTTCAGCCATCGCATCAGATAACATATGCCCACGTTTTACCGCTGTATATAAATCTCTTAGTAACTTTTCTGACGCTCCTTTGGCTTTATTCTTTTGAAGTATATATAAACTTTTATCAATTTTAACGCCGTTTTTTAACAATATTGAAAGCTCTGAAGTAAGAAACTCAAGCTCTTCAAGGCTGACGGTTTTGCTTTCAAAAAAATTAGTAGACGTTTGACTGTTAGTTTGTTCTTTTAACGAAACAATTATCAGCTTTTGCTGTACGAGCTCTTGTTTAGCTAATTCAAACGACTTAGCCTCTATACTACCTTCTACTTTTGCGCCATGAGCATCATAAGCTTGATACAAAAAAAGAGCCATTAACCACAAACCCTTATAATTTCATCAATGGTAGTAAGACCGCGCATTGCCTTTACTAGCCCATCTTCAAGTAAGGTACGACCACCAATACTCTTATTATGTGCTTTAGCTTGAGCTATGAACCTTTCATTTTTAGGAAGGCTTGTGATTTCATCATCTGAACGAAGGTACTCAATGACTGCCATTCGCCCTTTATAACCAGTATTATTGCATTGCTCACACCCGTTCGGTTGGCAAAGGTCAATTTGTGTTAAATTGCTTTGTTGTGCTAGCTTTTCTAATTGATACTTTTCAATCAACTCTGCTTGTTCAGGATGCGGCACAGTACAGTGTTGGCATACTTTTCGCGCTAAACGTTGAGCAATAATAGAAACTAAGGCAGCATTTAACAAAAACTCTTCAACACCCAAATCAAGTAGTCGCGTATATGCACTTGGCGCATCATTTGTGTGAACTGTAGAAAATACTAAGTGTCCTGTTAACGCTGATTGCATCGCTATTCGAGCCGTTTCAGCATCACGAATTTCACCGATCATTATGATATCAGGATCTTGTCTTACAATACTTCGTAAACCAGCACTAAAATCAAAACCAATGTCAGGTTTAACTTGTACTTGGTTAACTCCTTCTAATTGATATTCAACAGGGTCTTCCAATGTGATTATTTTAACGTCATCGTCGTTTAATTCATTTAAAAATGTGTACAAAGTGGTAGTTTTACCGCTACCTGTGGGACCTGTAAGTAAGATTACACCTGCAGTATGTTTTAAATCGTCTTTAATTTTTGTTTCAATATCTTCTGATAGCCCTAGTACGTTCATTTCATACTGAACAGCGTCTTTTCGTAAAAAACGCATAACCATACTTTCACCATCGTTTAATGGTAGTGAGGAGACACGAATATCTAGCGCAATATTTGAAATTTTCATTTCAATTTTACCATCTTGCGGTCTACGCTTTTCGGCAATATCCATATCAGACAATATTTTTAACCTTGAGATCACAGGAAGTTGAAGTCGGATAGGTAGTGTTTCGATTTCTTGCAGTACTCCATCTATACGAAACCTTACTCGATATCTTCCCTTTTGTGGTTCAAGGTGCATGTCTGATGCACCTTGTTTTAAAGCTCTAGCAATCAATGAGTTTAACAAGTTTACCGTTGGTGCTTCACTTGCTAATTCTCTTAATTTGTCTTCTTCTAAATCTGATAATAATTGCGACTCACTACTATTATCTTCATCTTTTTCAAGTAAATTAGTTTGAAAATTTTGAAACACATCATCAGTAGTAATGACACTACTGTAGTCAACATTTAAGCTTTGTAAATATTGTATAACTTCCCAATTTAATGGAGCTACTGTCGCAAAGCTAAATTTTTGCCCACTTTGTTTAAACGGATACCAACCCCGATCAGATAAAAACTTTGTATTAAACGGTGTATCAACGGGAAGTTTTAGTGACTCAGCCTCATCTGACGACAACATAGGGAGCTTTAATAATCGACTATAAAAAAAAGGCAAATTATCTTCTGAAAAGCTCCCCATATTTATCAGTAATCGTTCTAAAGCTCCCCCAAATTTTGCTTGGTAAGCTTTTGCTTTTTCAATATCTTCAATAGACACATCAAATTCAAGTAGCGTTTGTTCCATTTTCAACATTATTGATGTACCAAATCTTCATCTTCATCTTTACCACCTAATTCGCCATCCTTTCCATAACTCATTAGTAGGTATTCTTCACCATTAGGACCAGGTGACTTATAATGATAAGCATTACCCCAAGGATCATTTGGCACAGCTTTGGGTATATAAGGTCCATCCCAATTTGGTTTTTCTGAAGACCTTAACTCTGAAAGAGTTGTAGGGTAATCACCAATATCTAAACGATAGGTATCTAGAGAGGTTTGTAACATTTGCATCTGTGCCAATGCGGTTTTTTGTTTTGATGAGCCTACTTTTGAGAACATTTTAGGAGCTACTAAAGACATTAGTAAACCTAAAATAACAATTACAATCAGCAGTTCAATTAAAGTAAATCCACGATTTCTGTACATAAAAAGATAACACTATTAGTCAAATTAATGCCGCAAATACTATCAAGTTAATACAAATGAGTCATTAAAAGATTAATGGCAATATGTAAGAAAACACTTATAAGCTTCAAGAACATTTAGCCTTTATGAAGCACAAATAAACTATATATTTTTATTGATGTGTTTAATGAGTCGCCAAGCATGCTGCATTGAGTAAGAATAAATGCAAAATATCAATAAAAAAGTGCTTAACATGATCGGTTCTGATACGTTGAAGATTTCTCCCATAATACCAATGCTAGAAAAAATAACGGCAAGAGCACTGATTGCCCACAACGCTTGACGAGAAGACAAACCCAATCGCATACAAATATGATGTAAATGACCATTATCGGCTCTGAAAGGCGATACACCCTTACGCATTCTTCGGATCATAATCGCAAACATGTCCATTAATGGCACTGCGATAACCCACAAAGCAGTGACAGCTCTAAATGAGGCTTCGCCATAAACCGTATCTTGTGTTTTTAATGTTAACAACCAAATAACGGTTAATCCCATAAACATACTACCAGCATCGCCCATAAAGATTTTTTTACCACGCGGGTTTCGGGTGCTTACATTGTAAAAAAGGTAAGGAATTATCGCGACAACAAGAATTAATGGTAAAAGTACATCTGCCGAATTATCGTTAAGCATGGTTAATAAAGTAATAGAGAGTATTGAAATAATACTCATTGAGCCTGCAAGACCATCTATGCCGTCAATCATATTAAAGGCATTAATAGCAGCAACACAGGCAAGCATGGTAAATATCATGCCATATGAACCGACATTTACATTACCAAACGAGAATAAGTTGCCGAAATCATAGATATAGATACCGGCACCAAACACCATTAAAGACGCAACAATGCCTTGAAAGATCATACGAGGAGCAACACTTAAATCGTAAATGTCATCCATTGTGCCAATAAACACGAGTAACGCTGAGGAAATAAAATATAAATTAATAATTTGATTTTGTTCAACAAAAAAAGTAGAAGCAATTAACACCCCAGTATAAATTGAAATGCCGCCAATTAACGGAATTGCACCATCGTGCTTTTTGCGATCATTGGGTAAATCAACTAAGCCAATATGCGGCGCTAAAGGGAGTAATACTTTAATTGTAGAAATAGATACACAGAAAGCGACAAGTAAAGCACTTAAAATAAGAAGCATTCAATAAACCTTGGTATTTTTAACAAATACACTAGCTAAGTAAGCATAAAAAATTGCGCTAATTATAGTAGGCATGCCAGCTAGAATCTAGGGTAAACAGTAAATATTTTACAAACAATGTAAGGTCTTCATAAAATATAGCGCTAGCGAGTTAATACTTTACCCATTAACTCGCTATGAAACCAACGTTAAAGGTTAGAAATTGCCGCAACTGCAACCGCTGCTTGATAAATTATCTGTGTGGCTGCCTGCCACAAGGTTAAATCTTCCATATAATAAGAGTCTAACGGTACAACAACGGTATCACCCGGCTTTAATCCTTGTGAACTGGAAGCGAACCAGCTGCCATCATTTGGAATATGCACTTGGCCATTCGCTTTGATGACATAAACACGTTCATCATCCGCTTGCTTTTTCATTCCACCACTTAAACCTATATAGTCAAATGCATCTAAATGTGTTTGATAAATATGTGATGAGGTCACTTGTACTTGTCCTACCACATTCACAGAATTTTGTTTGGTAGGAATATACAACATATCACCGTCTTCAAGTATGACATCTGTTTGTTCATTGGCGACAATTAACGGAATATCAACTACTAGCCTACCTATTGGTTTAACGCTGGTTAAGTCAGCAAGTAATTGGCTCGTTTGTTCGTAGTCAAACGAGCTATTGCCGTCTCTATCTGATAGATTTTTAGAGGCAATCTCCATACGCAAGCTTTCTGACACCTTAACAAGGTTTTTCAGCTCTAACTCTTTGATGGTTTCTCGCGTAAATAATGAGCCTTCAAGATAGGCAAAATCAGTAAAACCACCTACGCGTTTTATTAATTGCCCTAGTGTTTCTCCCCTGCGAATGGTGTATTTACCAGGGAACATAAATTCACCTTTTAGCTCAACAGTGTGGTTTTCTTGCCAAGCAGGTATGTGATGAATATTCAATCTATCTTTGCTTTGTAGTTGTTTATTTTGACTGCTTTCCCCTGCAAGTGCACTTGCAAGGTCAATTTTAAACGCTTGTTTTACCGCTAAACCTTCTACAATATCATTTCTGGTCATCTCAGCATTTGCCAAATATGCCGACTCTTGAAGTCCACCAGCTGCTCTAACTAAGTCATCAACTCGACCATTTTTTGCTAATGGATAAACCCCCGGAAACTTTACCGCGCCATCCACTTCAACGAGTTGTAACGGTTCACCAGAGGCCGCTTGACGTTTTAGTTGTTCAATAACAGGTGCTAACAAACGCTTACGTGAGAAAAAGTTAAGCTCTCGTAGTTCCGGCTCCTTTTCTTCAGCGCCGGTTAATTCTTCGATTGATTTATAGGTTTGTTTGAGTGTTTCTTCCGCTTTGTTGACTTCTTCCGTTAAATTCAATGAGTTCTGTGAATTTTCATCTTCATAGTATTGCCAGAACAGTTTATCTTCATGCCTTTTTTCTGCATTTTCTTTTTCTAAGGTAAGCAACTCATCTTTAGTAAAGGCTAAACTTTCTAAGCTATCGATTTCAGTTGATATAACTTCTTGATTCGAAAATATTAATACTCTATCACGCGCTTGAAGTGCTAGGTTGTCTTCTGAGTTTTTGTCGCTAACTGCGTTAAATAAATTAAACTGTAGAGTGTCAATATTACGACCAATGTCTTTTTCGCGGATCACTAAACCATAAGTTAAGTCGGCATCACTGGCAACATAAGCATGAATGTTCGGAATTAAATCAGCTATGCGTTGCCCTTCGTACCATTGATATTTACCTGGACGAGTAACTGCACCAATAAAGGTAACAGAGTTTTCGTATTGCTCAGATGTTTTCATCACCTTGATAACATCACCGTCTTTAGCGTTCTCAGATAAAGCTTTAGATGATTTGAAATCAACCGTTTTGACTGTTCTAAGGTTATTATCATTAAATCCTTCAACAATGGTCGACGATGGATATGCAGAAGGCAACATGCCACCAGCCATTTTAATAACATCTTGGAAGTTTTCACCTTCTTTTACTTCGTAAATTGCAGGTCTTTTAACTTCACCATCGACAGTGACTCTATCTCCAACAGAGGATATAAAAACTACGTCTCCAGATTTTAAAAGAATATCGTGACTAGAATCGCCTTTGATAAGTAAATCATATAAATCTAGGTTTGCGACGAGTTTTCCACCGCGTTTAATTTGTATGTCACGCAACGAGCCTACCTCACTAATACCACCTGCTGCGATAATAGCGTGTGTAGCGCTGGATAACGAGTTTAACACGTATTGACCTGGTCTATAGGCATCACCTAGCACAAACACACGGATTGAGCGTAGGCCATCCAAAGTAACAATTACGTTAACGCCTAATACTTTGTTTTTGATTTCACTGGCTAAATATTGCTTAGCCTCAAGAAAAGTCATGCCGGTAACATTAAATGCTCCGAGTTGTGGAACAACAACATCACCTTCTCGTGAAACATCTATTTCATAATCATTACTTTCTTTGCCAAACATTTGAATTTTTAGCGTATCACCCGGACCAACTAAATAGTTTTCTGGAATAGCAATATCCATAGATGGAGCAAAAGTAAAAGGTTCATTGGCAAACACATCATAACCAAATGGCTTTGGTTTACCGTCATCTTCTTTTTCTAGTTCGGCTTCTTGATCAAAAATTGGGTTACCAAATTCATCGTATTTAGTACCTCGAGGAAAAAGTTGCGGCAACGCTTCTTCTTTTTGCTCTGTTTTTTTGTTGCTGTTACCAGAAAGCTGAGCTCGTAGCGCGTTGTAATCAATTCCCATGCTTTGCGCTAATGATTTTTGCTGCGCCGGTGGCAACCGTTTAAATTGTTCGAGCTGCTGTGGAGAAATATTCGAAGGTATTTGTGCCGCTATAGCATTGCCTATAGATAAATATATAAACAAAAATACTGTGATAATTTTTTTCATTGATAAAACCAAGTTAAACCCAAATTATTATTACTTACTCTTCGCTGCCGTCGAGTTCGTCCATAAACGCTTCAAAGTCTGCATCGTCTTCACTCTCTTCAATAGGAGGATTACCATCATAAACTTTAAACTTCATATTTTGAAAGTACGCATTTTTAACAAACTGGTAGGTGTCTGTCGAATTTTCTAACATTTGTTCTTGATCTTTTAACTGCGCACGTTGTTCTAACGCGATAATACCAACTCTGACTAGGTTTGGCCAAAAGTCAATCACCGCCATTGGCCAGTAGTAACGATCAACATAGTCGCCTACTTCATCGCGAACAGAAGTCGGCCCCATCGCTGGCAACATTAAGTACGGGCCGTCGCCAACGCCATAACTGCCTAGTACCTCACCAAATTCTTCATGTTTTCTTCCCCAGCCAAAGTCGCTTGCTGGATCAAAAAAACCTAATAAGCCGATGGTTGAATTTAATAGAAAGCGCCCTGTACTTTTAGCTGCATCGCTAAATTTACCCTGTAATAGGTTGTTTATCACCGCAGAAGGTTCATTTAAGTTCAATGCCATATTGTAAACACCAGAGCGAAAGTCTTGGTCTACATTATTTACATAGGCTTCAGAGGCTGGTTTTAACACATACTTATCAGCGTATTCCCAATTAAACGTCCAAATTGGGCGGTTAATGGTTTCAAAAGGGTCTTTAGGATCACCAGCGCCTTCATGATGCGTTGGTGTAGAAGAGCAACCTACCAACCACAAGGTGGCAAATGCAATACATAAACTTTTTAGGTGAATAAATGACCGTGACAACGTACTCTTTCCTTAAGAAAATCTAAGCTTAAAAAATTCCGAGCAAAGTTTAGCACGAGCTAACGCCGCGATATAGCATTTAACACGTGAAATTAAGTAGAAAAGTTTATAAAAAATGTAAGATTTAATAAAATCAACTCGTCGTTGATAGCGCTAATTTCTTTGTACAGCGTGGAAAAGGTGCCTTGATTTTTGGTGAACTTTTGAATCTAGACAACAATATTATCTGAAAGCACCACACGTTCCACAATTAGCTTGTAGGTTTATTATTTTTCTTATGCATAGCAATTAACATTTCAGCTTCTATTCTAGGCAATTGGCATTCTGTCATCAGTTCATCAACATCAGCGCCTAATTTGACCATTTTTTGCGCGCGTGAATATAATTTGTCTTCAGGTTGTTGTTGCACAAATTCAGCTAATTCTGCTTGTAATGTAGCGATTGAATCTTTCAATGCATTTGTTCGGTGAGTTAATTGACCACTAACTTGTTCTTGTTCTACTTGCCAATCAGCTGCTATAGATAATTTATCGTTAACGGTCTTCGAAGTGTTCATCAACTCTTGTTGTAAATCTGTAACAAGAATTTCCAAACCGGAAAGTTGAGTGGTTAAGTACGCTGTTTTTCTTGAAAGATTCATTATTTTAACAAAACAAATAATGATCAGTAGCAGCAAGCACGCAATAACTGCATATTCAATATAGTTGAGTAGCTCATTCATAATGTTTATGGTATTTGCCACCTCAGTGGCAACTACTTAGAATTGCTTCAATTCATCCCACTCGTCGTCAGTTAGTAACTTATTTAAATCAACTAAAATAAGTAATTCACCGTCTCGGTTTGATACACCTTGAATAAATTTAGCACTTTCTTCGTTACCAACATTTGGGGCAATATCAATTTCAGACGCTTTTAAATAAACCACTTCAGCAACGCTATCGACTAAAATTCCTATCACTTGCTTTTCAGATTCAATGATGACAATTCTTGTATTATCCGTGACTTCGGATGATGGCAAACCGAATCGTGAACGGGTATCAATGACAGTAACAACGTTACCACGTAAATTGATAATGCCCAGCACATAAACCGGTGCGCCAGGTACTGGTGCTATTTCACTATAACGTAACACTTCTTGAACTTGCATTACATTAATGCCGTAAGTTTCGCTATCTAGCTTAAACGTTACCCACTGAAGTACTTCATCATTAGTGTCTACGTTATCACTTGCACTGCGTCTTTCATCAGACATACCGCTCGCCTCTTTCGCGTTAATTCTTCAAAAACCTATTATAAAGATAGATTTACCTTGTTAATACATCAAATTAATTCTTACGTGTTCAAGTATTTTGATGAATATTAGCACCATCACTTAACATCTTGATTAATGCGTCTACATCAATTAATGCACACATACGTTCTTTTATTAAGCCCGCTAACCATGGACGCTTCGTTGAATCTGTTAACCATTTTACGTCGTCTTGTTCTAAGGTTACCGTATCAATTAGATTCTCAGCCAACAAGCCCCACTGACTGTTATTTAACATTATAACATACTGATAGTTCAATGAATTAATTAGTGTCTCATTACATTTTTCCGGCATTATCCATTGTGCGGTATCAACAACATTAATTTTTTCGTCTCTGTGTAGCATAACACCTTTAAACCAAGCGGGTTTACCCATTAAACTATTGGTTTTATCTACGTTATGAATACCGCCTAATTCAATAAGAGGTACCGCAACAATAAGCCCTGCCACATCGAAAAACATTGCCTGAAAAGCTCCTTTACGATAGTTTTTTTCAGGTTTAACGGTAAATTCAGCTTTACTCTTACGTGTGGTAATTGCTTCAGGTTCTTCTGTAGTCGCTGGTACTTTTATTTGTGGTTCAGCCGTTTTCTCTTTGGCTTTTATTTCAGCTTTAGCTGTTATCTCAGGGGGTTTATTTAACGACTTTGCAGAAGTGATAACATCAAGTTGTTTTTCATCAACATTGTGCGTCACACTTGCTTGCTGTAATAACTGATCTAACTGTTTTTTCTGTTCTAGAATAGGCTCAACGGGATCTTCTGTTAATAATTCAGACAGATAATTTTTCATTAAACCTTTGCTTGCACTTAACGAGCCTTTACCTTTTGCAGCCATTAATGACGCTCCTGAATACTTTCAAGAGATAAAAGATAATCTAACAAGTTTTTATAGGCTGTAACCCCTCGCGTTGAAGCTTGAAAATCAGAAGGTATTTTTTGTGCTAAGCTGGCATTTCTAAAGTTTGTATCTATCGGGATAACTCCTTGCCAAACGGTGTTACCATAGACTTCTTGAAGCTTTCGGTATGCTAAAAGTGATGCTTTGGTTCGTTTATCAAACATGGTTGGCACTATTGTATAGGTAAAAGGATCTTGTTGCTCACCTTGCATAATATCAAGCGTTTTCATCATTCGATCTAACCCTTTCAACGCTAAAAATTCAGTTTGTACTGGCACAATAATACGATCTGCAGCGGCAAGTGCATTCACCATTAAAACCCCTAATACTGGTGGGCAATCCATCAAGACTACATCATACTCACCATGAAGTTGCGCAATGGCTTTTTTGAGTACTAAGCCCATACCGCCTTTTGCACCTAATGCTCTATCTAACGTAGCTAAACCCATGGTGGCGGGTAATATATCAATATTTTTATATTGTGTAGGACACAGGCTTTGCATGATCTGTTCTTTGGTAGACACTTGCGTAAACAGGTCATAAACGCTTAATTCAAGATCTTCAGACTCTATACCAAAGTAATAGCTTAATGATGCGTGAGGATCAGTATCAACAAGTAAAACGCGTTTACCTTGCTCGGCTAATAAACCGCCAATCGAAATTGTTGTGGTTGTTTTACCCACACCACCCTTTTGATTTGCAACTGTCCAAACTAACAAGTTATCACCTATATAGCACTACGGTGCTATCCGTACTGTATTTCTTTCAAAATAGCGTTAGGAAATTCAAGTAAAGGTAAATCTGCTGTTGATATACCCGCTTTAGCAACGGCTTGGGGCATGCCATAAACAACACAGCTTTCTTCGTCTTGTGCCCAGATAGTCGCTCCCTTTGCTTTAAGCATTCGTGAACCTTCTCTGCCATCAGAACCCATACCCGTAAGAATAATTCCGAGTACAGAGCCAGAAAAAACTTTAGCTGCTGAACCAAAACTCACATCAACACTAGGCTTAAAAGCAATTCTATCAGTATCATCAACCACTACTTTTAGCTTAGCATGGTTTTCTTTACCTTCAATCAGCATCTGAGTGCCGCCTGGTGCTAGGTAAGCTACGCCTGGTTTTAACACATCCCCGTTTTCTGCTTCACGGACACTTATTTTGCATAAGCTGTCTAAACGCATAGCAAAAGCTTTAGTAAAGGCAGCTGGCATATGTTGTACCATTATAATTGGCAAAGGAAAATTTTGCGGGAGTTGAGTCAATATTTTTTGTAAAGCAACCGGCCCGCCAGTTGAGGTACCGATTGCTAAGAGTTTATATGATTTTCCCGATGGGCGAATATTAGCAACAGGCCGTTTAACTAGTGTATTTCCCGCACTATTACTAGCAGATGTGGTACTTGGTTTAGTAAGGGGGGTTCTCGTTAATGGCCTAGTACCTACTCGTCGAGCACTCAGCCTTTTGCGAGCAATTTCTAATACTCGGCTACGTAATATACTGCCAGCGTCACTATTTGCATTCGCAATTTCATTGAATTTTTTCGGCAGAAAGTCGAGCGCACCTGCATCAAGTGCATCAAGCGTCGCCTTAGCGCCTTGATGGGTTAAAGATGAGAACATTAAAATAGGGATTGGGGAATTAGCCATTATTTGCTTAACAGCTTCAATACCGTTAAGTAATGGCATTTCTATGTCCATAGTTATTACATCAGGCTTTAAAGACTTTGCTTTTTCTACTGCCTCAATGCCATTAACAGCAACGTCTATAACCGTTAAGTTCTCATCACTATTAATAATGTCAGTGACTCGACGTCTAAAAAAACTCGAATCATCAACAACCAGAACTTTATAGGCCATTTAATATCTCTTTTGCGTATTGTTATCGTTAATTATGAACGCAATTTTTTATTTACCGCGGATTTTTTCGCATAAAATTTTAACATGCTTGGTACATCAATAATTAATGCTATACCACCGTCACTTGTTATTGTTGCGCCTGCCATACCAGGGGTGCCATGTAATAAACGATCAAGCGGTTTAATCACGACTTCTTCCTGCCCGATCAAACTGTCTACCACAAAGCCAATTTGTTGAGCACCTAATTGAACAATGACAACATGCCCTTTATCTCTCGGTTTTTCTTTGAAGTCTCTCACTAACCATTGATCAAGATAAAATAACGGGATCGCTTTTTCTCGTACAATGATTGTTAGTTGGCTATCAACTACATTGGTATTCGTTAAGTCTAAATGGAAAATTTCATTAACTGCGGCAAGTGGTAACGCGAAAGTTTGTTCACCAACGACCACCATTAATGTAGGTAAAATAGCTAAAGTAAGTGGGACTTTAATCTCAAGTACCGTACCAACACCTAATTCAGAATCTATATTTACCGTACCGTTCAATTGGGTAATTTTCGTTTTAACAACGTCCATTCCAACACCACGGCCCGACACTTCCGAAATCTCAGTTTTTGTTGAAAAACCTGGGGCAAAAATAAGATTAAAAGCGTCAGAGTCAGACATTCTTGCTGCTGCATCAGCATCTAATACACCGCGCTCAATGGCAATTTCTTTTAGTTTTTCAGCGTTCATCCCTGCACCATCATCTCTAATGGTCAGTAGGATATGATCACCTTCTTGTGAAGCTGATAAAATAACCGTACCTTCACGCGGTTTACCGTTTTCTTCTCGAGCACTTGGTGTTTCAATGCCATGATCAACCGAATTACGCACCAAATGCACCAAAGGATCAGCAAGTGCCTCGACAAGGTTCTTATCGAGATCAGTTTCTTCACCTTCTAATATTAACTTAATTTCTTTATTTAAACTTCTGGCAAGATCTCGTACTACACGTGGGAAACGCCCAAAAACTTTCTTAATAGGCTGCATGCGAGTTTTCATCACCGCACCTTGTAAGTCAGTTGTTACCGCATCTAAATTAGATACGGCTTTGGTAAGATCTTCGTCTTCTTTGGTCATGCCTAAACTTGTCAGCCTATTACGCACTAATACTAATTCACCAACCATGTTCATAATTTGATCAAGACGCTGGGTATCAACACGAACGGTTGTTTCACCTTGCGGGGCATTTTGTTTATCCGCAGGTTTTTTCGCTGGTGCTTTGGCAACTGGCTTAGCCGCTGCAGTTGGTTGTTCAGCTGGCTTTGGTGCTGTTGCTTGAACAGGCTTAGGTTGGGCAACCGCTTCTGGTGTTTGGTTGCTGCTTGTTTGAGGCGCTTTACCTTTACCATGCAATTCATCAAGAAGACTTTCAAAATCATCATCGTTGATTTCATCATTGTTTGTAGCTTCAGGTTTTACGCCAACAGTGGGTGCAAAAGCACCTTGACCATGAAGTTCATCTAGTAGATTCTCAAATTCATCGTCAGTGATGTCATTGCTGGAATTTTCTGAGCTAGCTGCAGTGGCAGTACTTTGTGCTGGCGGCGAACTAGGTGAGCCACCACCATGTAATTCATCTAATAAGCGTTCGAACTCATCTTCAGACATTTCATCTGACGATGCATCATTGCTTGGTGTGTCTGTTGATACGACTTGTGTCGGCATTTCAGGTGTTGCGACAACTGGTTCTGCGCCTTCTGGAGAACTTAGGCGGTGTAATTCTGCTAATAATGCTGGATCGGCAGGAATCAGTTCTTCACGAGCTTGCACCAAGGCAAACATATCATTAATCGTATCTAACCCTTGCAGAATAACATCCATAAGTTCAGGTGTTACACTACGTTGACCATTACGTAAAATATCAAAGATATTCTCAGCGCCATGACAAACATCAACAAGTTCAGTTAACGATAAGAAACCTGCACCGCCTTTGACCGTATGAAAACCGCGAAAAATAGCGTTTAAGAGATCAGCATTATCTGGATCATTTTCGAGTTCAACAAGTTGCTCAGATAAGCTTTCAAGTATTTCACCTGCTTCGATTAGAAAATCTTGAAGAATTTCTTCATCTGCTTCGTATGACATCCAGCAACTCCTATTAGAATCCTAAACTTGATAAAAGATCATCAACATCGTCTTGATCAGCAACTACGTCATCTCGATTATCTTTATTAACAATTGGGCCTTCAACGAGGTTTTCACCAACCGATGGCTTACCCGTACCCTGCATACTTTCACTTGTGACACCAAAAGCCGTCAACATATTAATTAAGCTATCTTCTACTTCTCTAACCAGATCAATCACTTTTCGAATAACTTGTCCGGTTAAATCTTGGAAATCTTGCGCCATTAATACATCAGTCATTAAACCATGCATACGCTCAGTTTCACGTTCTGAGGTTTTCAGTAATACGTCAATATCATGACATAAAGATTTAAACTCACCGACATCTAAATTATTATGCATCAGTTTATTCCACAGCGGTTTAACTGTGCTAATTTGGTGTTGAATGGTATTAACAACAGGGAAGATAGATTCAACCGCATCCATCGTTTTGTTGGCAGCATCTTCTGTACGACTGATCACATAATTTAATCGTTCTTTTGCATCAGGAATATCTGCTGTAGCTAAATCGTTCAATCGCGAATCTAGCTGAAAATTCATCAATGAGTCATGAAGTTGACGAGTTAATTTACCAATTTCAGCAAATAACTCGGAATTAATCGGGTTTTGAATTTCGGCAATTAATTCATCTGCTTTATCTTGTTGATCGGTTTCTAAATATTCAACCAACATTTTTGCCTGTTCCAATGAAACATGGACACCGTTATTTATACTCATGCAACGTCCTTACGTGGCAACTCGTTATTATCCTAAACGCTCAAAAATTTTATCAAGCTTAGTTTTTAACGTTGCTGCAGTAAAAGGCTTCACAATATAACCGTTAACACCCGCTTGCGCAGCCATCACGATTTGTTCTTTCTTAGCTTCAGCTGTTACCATTAAAACAGGTATATGCGATAAACTTGCATCTGCTCGTATCGCTTTGAGTAAATCGATACCTTGCATCCCTGGCATATTCCAATCAGTAACGACAAAATCAAAATCACCTTCTTTAAGCATAGGTAAAGCTGTACTGCCGTCGTCTGCTTCTTGAATATTAGTGAACCCTAAATCACGTAGTAAGTTTTTTACGATACGTCTCATTGTTGAAAAGTCGTCAACAACAAGTACTTTCATATTTTTATCCAAGGCACCCTCCAGGGACTTAATTCTAAATGCTTATAAATATATTGTACTTAACTTTGCCAAGATTGCATACGGGCTTTTAATCGATGTAATGCTTGGCTATGAATCTGGCTAACTCTCGACTCACTAACATCGAGCACTTGACCAATTTCGCGTAAATTCAATTCTTCGTCGTAATACAGAGACAGTACTAAAGCTTCTCGCTCTGGTAAAGTAGTAATGCACTCTGCCAATGACTTTTTAAACACTACATGTTCTATATTTTGATATGGATCAGTATTGTTTTTATCTTCGAAGCTTGAAACAGAATCTTCATTGACACCTAAATCTTCAATACCTATGATTTTGCCGCCATTTACTTCGTTAAGAATATGATGGTACTCATTCAACGAAATATCAAGTTTTTCAGCTACTTCAATATCAGAAACATCTCTGCCTAGTTCTGCTTCTAAGGTTTTTATGGCTTCGCTGACCATTCTGCTGTTTTTATGTACTGATCGGGGAGTCCAGTCACCACGACGTATCTCGTCTAGCATTGCGCCACGAATACGTATACCCGCGAAAGTTTCAAAGCTAGCACCTTTGGTATTATCAAAGTTATTTGCCGCTTCCAATAAACCAATCATGCCCGATTGAATAAGATCATCAACAATCACACTAGCAGGCAGGCGAGCGAGTAGATGATAAGCGATACGCTTTACTAGACTGCTATGCTGCTCAAGCAATGCCGTTTTATCAATTTGCGAACCGTATGCACTGGCTTTACCCAAAATTGCTTACCTTCGAATTAGTTTTCAATTAATTGTTCTATAAAAAACTCTAAGTGTCCTGAAGCATGGTTTGGCACTGGCCACTTGGTTATTTTTTGAGCTAGCGCTCTAAATGCCCTGGCTGCTGGCGAGTCAGGAAAAGCTTCTACAATAGCTTGTTGCTTCCTTACTGCGTTACGAATGTTTTCATCAAAAGGAATGACACCCACTAATTCTAGCGCAACATCGAGGAATCGTTCAGATACTTTAGAAAGCTTGCCAAATAATTGCTGTCCTTCTTTCGGACTTCTTACCATATTTGCAACGACTTTAAATTTAAACACTTCATGATCACGGCTAAGTAATTTCATTAATGCGTAACAATCGGTGATTGAGGTTGGTTCATCACAAACAACCAATAATACGTCTTGAGCCGCGCGAGCGAAGCTTAATACCATATCTGAAATACCTGCTGCGGTATCAACAATAAGTACATCAAATTGCGTTTGCATATCGCTAAAAGCACGAATTAATCCAGCATGTTCAGAGGGTGTAAGATCAACCATTGACTGCGTACCGGAAGTCGCTGGAATAATTTTAATGCCTGCTGGGCCTTCAATAATAATATCGTCGAGTTCACACTCGCCTGACATGACATGTGATAAATTACGTTTTACACGTAAACCAAGCATTACATCAACATTGGCTAAGCCTAAGTCAGCATCAAGTACAAGTACTCTTTTCCCAAGTTGAGCTAAGGCAATAGACGTATTAAGAGAGACATTGGTTTTACCCACTCCCCCTTTACCCCCAGAAACTGCTATGACTTTAATTTGATTTTGCTGTTGCATTTTTCTTAAGCCACTTGCCTGATCAATCATTTACATCACTCTAATTAAACATCAAAAATAATTTACATGCCCACTGCCATTGAAGCAGAGGTAGGACGCCACGAGTTGTGGCCATTCAATTTTGTTGCAAGCCTATCAGCAAGCGTAACTAACTTTTCAGCATTTGCAACTTTAATATCTTCTGGAACTCTTTGTCCATCAGTAAGATACCCTATTGCGAGACCATTTTGTATAGATGTAGCAATTATTTCACCAACGCTCAAACTTTCATCTAGCTTTGTATAAATACACCCCGCCAACGGTACTTTTTTAAAGCGTTCTACGTTTTCTTGCATGACACGTTGTTGGGTATTGGCTGATAATACTAAGTAATTTCGAATTCTAACACGAGAATTCGCGATCAGGGTAGTAAGGTGATCGTTTAATCTCATATCACGCTGCCCCATACCTGCGGTATCAATTAGCACTAATTTTTTATCTGAAAACTGTTGTAACAGCGTATCAAGTGCAGCGCCATCTTTAGCAAGCTTAACTTGGCAACCAATTATACGTCCATAGGTGGTTAACTGTTCAAAGCCTGCAATGCGGTAGCTGTCTGTAGAAATCATGGCGACTTTATCGGCACCATGAATTTGAGCAAAACGTGCTGCTAACTTTGCAACCGTTGTTGTTTTCCCGACACCTGTTGGCCCTACTAACGATACCACACCACCACGGTGGATAATTTCATTGTTTGTTGTATGTAATTGACTTGCAAGCAGCTGTTTAGCTTGTTTCCATGCTTCGTCTTCATTATCAACACTGGGTAAATAACTTGCCACTTGATCAGCAACATTTTCAGTGATCCCCATGGCCATTAAGCGGTCAACTAATAGCGCTTTAGCAGGGTTTTTCTGTGCCATATCTTGCCACATCAAACCGGATATTTGATGTTCAAGTAGTTGACGAATAGAAGACATTTCACGGCGCATTGCTTCAATTTCACGGCTTTGCTGTGGCGTATTTTCTTTCGTATTTTGATGAGATGCTGTCATCGACACTTGCTCATGCTGATGAACATTGTTTGATGTTTCACTTGATAATACTTCGGGAGCCGATTCAGAGGTTTGTTGTTGATGTGTTGGTGCTTGATGTGCCCCTTGTTCTAAACGGTCAGTGAAGTTTTTTAGCTGTTGCTCAATATCTAACGCATGTTGTTGTTGATGTGCGGCAGATGTTTGAATCGGCGTTGCTTTGTTTTTTGGCGTTTTTTGCTGACGCTGTAAAAGTGCCGCTAGACTGTCTGCTGGTGGTTGTGCTTCTTCACTATTTGACTGTACCGATGTAGGTGCTTCGTTAGTTGCCAATGGTTGCTGACTTAAAGAAACCACATCATGGGAGATTTCTCGTGAGGCTTGCTCTGGTGATTCTGTTGCAGGTGTGGTTTGTTGGCTATAATCTACCGCCGCCATTAATTCGACACCTTCTGGAATCTTCTTATTTGACATGATCACAGCTTCTGCACCAAGTTCTAGCTTAATTTGTTCAAGCGCAGTTCTCATATCTTTTGCAACAAAACGTCTTATTTTCACGTTGACCCCTTACCGAACACATCACGGCGTTATATTTGTTAAATCAGTTACTGCATCAACATTTCACAGTGTTTAACGACAATTATTACTGACCAATTGAGCTGACAATTTTAATTTGCTTATCATCAGGTACTTCTTGGTAAGAAATCACCCTTAAACCTGGAATGGTGTATTTAACAAACTTAGCGAGTACGGTTCGTAACATACCTGATGTCAGCAATATTGGCGTATCCCCTGCCATTTCTTGCTGTTGAGCACCTTCTGTTAACGAAACTTGTAACCTTTCTGCTAAGCCAGGCTCTATACCTGCACCATCGTCTCCTGCCATTTGCATTGACTGGTGCAACATTTGTTCCAACTCTGGTGACAAAGTTATGACGGGTATCTCGTGCGCCGAACCAACTAGATCTTGAATAATAAATTTGCGTAACGTAATTCGAACTGCCGCCGTTAAAATATCGGTGTCTTGGCTTTTCGGACCATATTCAACCAGTGTTTGCACAATGCTTCGCATATCGCGCACTGCAACACCTTCGTTCATTAGGTTTTGTAATACCTTGACCACGGCACCTAGTGTTAACACTTCAGGAATTAAGCCTTCTACCAGTTTAGGGTAATTTTTAGCGAGAATATCTAGTAAATTTTGTACTTCTTCATGCCCCAGAAGTTGTGCTGCATTATTTGTCAGCACCTGGCTAAGGTGAGTGGCAAGCACCGTTGCAGCGTCTACCACGGTATAACCTAATGATTGCGCTTGTTCACGTTGAGCCTGCGTTATCCAGATAGCATCTAAGCCAAATGCAGGGTCTTTGGTGTGAACACCATCAAGTTTGCCGTAGACCTGTCCTGGGTTGATCGCTAAGTCATGATCATGGCGTATTTCTGCTTGGCCAACTGTTACGCCCATTAACGATATTTGATAGGTGTTAGGGTCTAAATCTAAATTATCTCGAATATGTACTGCTGGCACTAAAAAGCCAAACTCTTGAGATAGCTTTTTTCTAACCCCTTTAATTCGATTGAGCAATTCTCCACCCTGGCTTTTATCGACTAATGGGATCAAGCGATAACCAATTTCTAAACCAACAATATCAACGTGGTTGACATCATCCCAATCTAAGTCTTTCACTTCTTGCTGATGTTGCGCTGTTTCTACCTCTGCAATTTCTTGCGCTTTGGCGTCATCCACCGCTTTTGCTTTTTTCATTTTACTCGATAAAAAAGCACTGCCAGCTATCAGTACAGCAAAGGTTAAAAAGGCAAAATGTGGCATGCCTGGTACAATGCCCATAATAAACATGACAGAGGCTGCAATATATAGCGATTTTTCTTGGCCTAACTGTGTGCTCATTTGTGAGCCCATGTCTTGGCTAGTATTTTGTCGTGTCACCACTATTGCAGTTGCTACTGATAATAATAAACCTGGAATTTGAGCAACTAAACCATCACCAATAGTTAACAAGGTGTAAACTTCAACCGCGTTATCAAAGGTAAGATCATGCTGCACCATACCTATAACTAAACCACCAATAATATTGATGAACAGAATGAGTATACCGGCAACCGCATCACCTTTTACAAATTTACTGGCACCGTCCATTGAGCCGTAAAAGTCCGCTTCACTGGTGACTTCTATACGACGTTCTCTTGCTTCGTCGGCATTGATAAAGCCAGCATTCAAATCAGCGTCTATCGCCATTTGCTTTCCTGGCATCGCGTCTAAGGTAAAACGCGCGGTTACTTCTGATATCCTGCCTGCACCTTTGGTAACCACAATAAAATTTATGATGATCAAGATGAGAAACACCACTAAACCAACCGCATAATTTCCCCCGATTACAACTGAGCCAAACGCTTCAATCACTTTACCTGCAGCATCAGGCCCTTCATGGCCTTCTAGTAATACCACCCGGGTACTGGCAACGTTTAGCGCTAATCTAAGGATAGTGGCGATTAATAAAACCGACGGAAAGGAACCAAATTCTAAAGGCTTTAGGGTGTATACCGTAATTAACAGCACCACGAGTGATAATGCAATATTAAATGAGAATAATACATCGAGTAACATTGCAGGCATGGGAAGTATCACCATACCCAGTATCGCTATTACGAGGAGCGGCGTTCCAGCTCCTGATAAAACATTAAACTTCTTTTGTTTTAATTGATTGAAATGTGCTGCAAATTGCATTTAATCATCACGATAGTTTTTTGACGCATATCGCGAAATTGCAAATTTTAGACCAAGTAATACCATCACTTTAAGAAAATGCTCACTTAAAGATGAGAAACGCTATTATCGTGAGAATAAGTGATTGAAAATGCATCACTAAGGTTAAAGTTAGTACTTGTAGTCGTCAGGGATGGGTAAGTTTTTTGCTAAGGGTACCGGTCGGTTTGCTTTACCTTTTTTGAACTCTGCCAGTTGATACACAAACGCAAGTACCTGTGCAACCGCCGCAAATAATTCTTCAGGAATCTCTTCATTGACATCTGCGGTGTAATAAAGTGATCTTGCAAGTGCTGGGGAAGCTAAGATTTCAACACCATGTTCTTTGGCAATGGTGCGAATATGAATAGCCATTTCATCAATCCCTTTTGCAACAACACGCGGCGCACCACCAAATTCAGTATCATATTTTATCGCCACGGAATAATGCGTTGGGTTAGTGATCACAACATCGGATTCTGGCACTTCTGCCATCTGTCTTCGCTGTGATATTTCATATTGAGTGCGTCTAATGCGCCCTTTATTTTCAGGACTTCCTTCAGAGTTTTTTAATTCATCTTTTATTTCTTGTTTGGTCATTTTTAATTGACGTATGTGATCCCACTTTTGATAAGGCGCATCAACAGCTACGATGATGATCAGAGATAAACTCAATGCTAAAAACATCCACAATAACAGCTCTACTGCATGAGCAAAGTTCAACGGAATCGCTTCAATACTTAACGACAGAATTTGATCAAATAAGGTTACAAGTAATAAATAAGCACTAAAGAAAACCACAAAAAACTTTAACAATGATTTAATCAATTCAACCCACGCTTTAACCCCAAACATGCGCTTAAAACCTGCTATTGGAGATAGCTTACTGGCTTTAGGCGCCATCGCTTCAACCGAAAAATTTAAACCACCAAGAATAATATTGCCAACAAAAGCAGCGATCATAATGATAAAAAACATCCAACCTATTGGTACCACTAGAGAGTAAAGTGCATCACTAATAATATTAAACAGCTTATTTATGTCCATCACTTCTTCACGAGTTAAACTGAACAAGCGTTTCATGATAGAAGACAAGCTACTGACCAAAGTACTGCCTGTCATCATCAAGGCAACGGCACTACCAACTAACACGAACATGGTGCCTAAATCTTTAGAGCGGGCAATTTGACCTTTTTTTCTGGCGTCAGAAAGCTTTTTCCCCGTGGGTTCTTCTGTTTTTTCACCTGAATCTGACTCAGCCATCGTGTTAACTCGCGCAGTCGATTAAATGGCAGGTTAAATCTAATGCTCGTTGCCATTGTAATTCAAAATGCAACATGAAGTTTTCCATAGTTAGCCACATGATCAATAAACCAGAACACATGGTGATGGGAAAACCAATCGCAAAGATATTTAACTGTGGGGCGGCTCTGGTCATAATGCCAAAAGAAAAGTTTATTAATAGCATGGCCGTTAAGGGGGCCATCGCAAGTGACAATGCCGTAGCGAACATCCATGCTCCCCAATCAACTAAATCACGAAACTTTGTGGATGAAAACTCTTCAAGCGGAATAGGCAGAGTAGAAAAGCTTGCGGTTACAAATTGTAAATAAGCTAAATGTCCATCCATAGCCCAAAATAATAACGTCGATAATATTAGAAAAAATTGCCCCACGGCTGGAACATTCATACCACTGGCGGGGTCAACTAACGAGGCAAAGCCTAGACCTGTTTGCATGGCAATGATTTGGCCAGCCATGGTAAAGGTATTAACCACTAAGTTTGTCACCAAGCCCATCATTGCGCCTATCATTGTTTGCTGTGCAACCAATAGCACCATTTCAAAGGAGAATAACGATTCAATGTTAACCGGAGGTATCGCAGGCATAATGGCAAAGGTAATAGCTATTGAGAGGAAAAGCTTAACTTTCATCGGTACCGCTCGTGCGCCCAATGCAATCATCGACATAATTAACGCTGAAACGCGTGAAAATGGCAGAATAAAATCTGCCATATATTGGTTAATGACCGTTTCAGAGAATTCCATGGTAACTAACCGTTACGCGATCACAGACGGTATAGATGTTACTAACCTAATGGTGTAATCCATCAACTTTTGCACTAACCAATGGCCACCAACAATTAATGCAAGCAGGGTCACAATTAGACGAGGCAAGAAGCTTAACGTTTGTTCATTGATAGACGTTGCCGCTTGAAAGACGGCGACAATTAAGCCAACGATTAAGCTAGGCACAATGACAGCACTAACAAGTACAATAACGAGGAAAAGTGCATCTCTTAGTATATCAACAAATATTTCAGGGCTCATTACGGGGCTCCCATTCCATAGCTACTTGCTATTGTGCCGATCACTAAATTCCAACCATCAACCAGGACAAAAAGCATCAACTTAAAAGGTAACGATACAATCATTGGTGATAACATCATCATACCCATTGCCATTAAAATACTAGCAACCACTAAGTCGATAATCAAAAAAGGAATAAACAGCATAAAGCCAATTTGAAAAGCTGTTTTTAACTCACTAATAATAAATGAAGGAATAATCACCGTCATCGGCAAGTCAGTGGGTTTATCCACTTGAGTAATACCGGCCATTTGAGCAAGGGTGTCTAAATCTTTTATCCGCGTTTGCTCGAGCATGAAAGCACGTATTGGTACCTTAGCGCTATCTAACGCTTCAACAGAGGTTTTTTGTTCAGCAAGATAGGGTTGAATTGCTGTTTCATTAATTTGGTTGTATACCGGCGTCATGATAAATAAGGTCATAAACAACGTTAAACCAATAATCACTTGGTTCGATGGTGTTTGCTGCAATCCAAATGCTTGGCGCAGAATTGCCATGACAACAACGATACGAGTAAAAGAAGTCATCATGATGACGGCTGCTGGAATAAAGCTCAGCGCAGTCATAAAAATCAATATTTGCAGCGTGACTGAATATTCTTGACTGCCGTCAGGATTCGTTGACAGTTTAAGGGCGGGTAATGATAACTCTTGTTCTGCAAAAGCATGGCCACTCAACATCATGCCGATACACAAAATTACGAACCAAAACAGGCGTATATTTATGTGCTTACCCGATGTTAAATTGCTCATGCTATTCTCGATTATTGTTGATTTTTTGATTGATAAACTTTGCTAAAGGGTTGTTCATTGACCCTGTTATTGGGCTATTTTCAGGAAGTGGCGTTTCCAAGGTTTTAATTAACGTAACGTGCTGGTGACTCACGCCTAACAATAGCTGCTCATCACCGACTTGTATCACCATTAACTTTTCTTTACTTCCTAAGGGTAAGCTGGCGATGACTTTCATACCAGAAGATACTTTATTGATCATCGTGAATTTTTTCAAGACAAACGCACTGACAACGATTAATGCGAGTACTAACAATAATGCTAATATCATACTCGCAGCGTCCATGTTTACGTTTGCATGTTTACCCACTTCAACGTTGTTTTCCTGTGCAAGGCTGATCACAGGAAATAACAGAACCAGCAAACTACTGGTACGTCGTAATGTAAAGTATCGTGATACTTTTTGCATTATTTAAGCTTTTTAATACGTTCAACCTGACTGATCACATCAGTTAAACGAATACCGAATTTATCATTCACTACGACCACTTCACCATGTGCAATCAATGTACCATTTACCAATACATCTAACGCTTCACCGGCTACACGATCAAGCTCAACAACAGAACCCTGGTTCAGTTGTAATAAGTTACGAATACTAATTTGGCTTCGACCTACTTCCATAGAGATTGTCACTGGAATATCTAGTATTGTATCGAGCTTACGCTTTTCTTCACCGGTGATCGGTGCGTCTTCTTGCAGTTCGTCCAATTCTACAGCTTCTGCATTTTCTTCATCAGTTTCAGCTTCGGCTTGTTCATCCATCGCCTCATCCCACATGCTCAGATCTTCGTTTTCGTTCTCGTTTTCATCACTCATATTCAGCCTCGGTTCTTAATAATCTAAATCATCTTCAAGTAAGTGCAATTCAGCGTCACTGTCTAAACGTTTGCCACCTTTGGTTAAGATGGTTAATTCATTCTTCACAGATTCTGGACGCTTAATTTTCTCTTGAATTTGTAATGCTATGTTTTCACGGCGTTTACCTAGTTTGGCTCTAAAAGTAGGTAAATCTTCAATCAACACGGTTATATGTTCTGGCATTTCTATCGGAATTATATCGCCAGATTCTAATTCCATAATGCTTGATAATGGAATATCAACTTCTAAAAACTTGGTTGATAAAGCCACCGGAACATCCATTATTTCATCGCGTAACGCCTTTGACCAACGCATGTCGGTGTCTTCTTTGTCACTTTGTACACCAGCATCTAACAATTCCCGAATAGGTTCTAACATTGAATACGGCAAGGCGACATGAAAATCACCACCACCACCATCAAGTTCAATGTGGAAAGAGCTAATAACGACCACTTCAGTGGGGCTAACGATGTTCGCCATTGAGGGGTTTACTTCAGAATCTAAATATTCAAAGGATACATCCATCACTGGCGACCACGCTTCTTTGTAATCTTCAAAGATAAGCTTGAGTAGCATTTGAATGATACGACGTTCAGTTGGGGTAAATTCTCGGCCTTCAATTTTGGCATGGTAACGGCCATCACCGCCAAAAAAGTTATCCACTAAAATAAACACTAAGCGGGCTTCCATGGTGATCAGCCCAGTACCTTTTAACGGTCTAAAACGCACCATATTCAAGCTGGTAGGTACAAACAAGGTATGTACGTACTCACCAAACTTGATCATTTGAATACCATTAATAGACACTTCTGCCGTACGGCGCATCATATTGAATAGGCTGATCCGCATATGTCGAGCAAAGCGTTCATTAACCATTTCGAGCGTCGGCATACGACCACGCACAATACGATCTTGCGACGAGAAGTCATAGTCGCTGGTGCCTTCTCGTTCAGGAACGTCTTCAGCAACCTCGTCTTCTTCAACGTCGTCTACGCCATGAAGTAACGCATCAATTTCGTCTTGTGAAAGTAAATCACTCACGGTGGTATCTCTTTAAAGTTGTGTCGTTATTGCATCACAAAGCCAGTAAATAATACTTGCTCTATTACTTTTTGCTCTTCTATGTCCATCATTATTTTATGTACTTCAGATAATGCTTGCTGCTTTAATGATGTTTTACCTGCACTGGTTGCAAGATCATCAGCATTTGATTGAGTAAATACTGCTAATAAAGTACTTTCAATCAACGGAATATGTTTTTTCGCAGCTTCCTCGTTATCAGAGCCTCTAACCAATAACTGCACTCTTATCTCTACAAAACGGTCACGGTTCGCACCAGGAATATTAAAACGAAAAGGTCTTGGCATCGGTACATATAATGCGGTGCCTAAACTAGCATTTGCCACAGGTTGAGCGCTACCGTCAGTAACCGCTTCTCCTTCAACGCCTGAATCTAATGCTGCATCTAGCTGCTCTTGTGTTGGGCCACTATCGCCACCCATAAAGAAAAAAGCGGCGCCACCGCCTACCGCCAATATAACCACGGCTGCAATAATAATGATTAACTTCTTTTTTTTACCAGAACTATCAAGTTCTAATGCTTTTTCTTCTTCAGCCATAAATAGCCCCTATTGATAAAACTTATATATATCAGCAACTATATCTTCGATTACAGAATGCGCAACTGCTTTTATGCAATTAAGCGTAGTAATCGACACCGGTTGACGAAGCTTTATACAAATTTACCTCTGAAGCAGCTATTTGCTCTTGAGTCGAGCTATTTTCACCTCGATTTTTGCCCTGTGCTTGTTCACCACCCGCTTCGTCGCCATCATTGGTTTGTTGATCACGCTGTTCAATATTAGCATCACCGACATCAACACCTGATTGTTCAAGCATTTCTTTTAGTTTACCCATATGTTGTTCTAATGCATCTTTTGCTTGCGGGTTTTGCACAACAAAGTTAACGGCCGCTTGTTCATTTTGCATATTAATTTTAACTTGCATGCTACCAAGTTCTGGGGGATCTAACCGAATTTCGAGTTGTCTCAATTTTTGATTGATCATCACCATAACTTTCTCTTTAACCTCGGCACTAAAGTCTTTGCGATTAATCGCAATGGTTTCTTGAGCGATAATCTGTGTTGAGCGGGTTGCTTGTACCGAAACACTTTCTGCAGAGGCCTTAGCGTGTATCGCCTGCGCAGCTTGTTCTTGCTCTGGCGTTAGGCTAGTAGTTGGCCTAGTTGGCTCTGAAAAGGTTACTTGACGCTCTGTTTTTGGCTCAACTATTGTCTGCTTATCCGAATCAACTGGAATATTAGCTTTTAAGTCAATTGACTGCTTTTGAGCGTTTTGCTCAGTATTATGTTGTTGCTCACTATCACCAGTTGATGAGCTATCGGTTTTAGCATCAACATTAACCACATTGGCAGTTGCTTGATTTACGATACGGGTGTTGTTTTCTTTATTATCGGCTTTTTGTGTATTTTCTATGTTAATTGGCGCTACTGAAATTGGTTTTTCTGCGCGTTGCTTTTCAACGGCTACCGCGTCAACTTCAGCAGTTTTATTAGCATTTAACGCAGGATTAACAACGGAGGCAGAAATGACCGGTTCTGTCGTTTTTTTGGTATCAACATCTAAACTTTCATCAATTATGGCATTCACTTGCTTAGCTTGCTGTTGAGTTAACTGCGAAGCCTTTTGAACATCACCTTCAGTGTTATTTTCCGCATCTACACTATTTGCCTGTTCGCCGGTACTCGCCGACTTTACACGATTTAATTGCTCCGTTGATGCCAACGTTTGTAACACTTTTTCATTACCATTCACTTTCTTTAAGTCAGTGGTATTTTCGTTGTTTGCTTCACTATTGCCAGAAACGGTAATTGCTTGAGCTTCTTGGGCTTTATGAGATTGATTTTTTGTTTCTCGTCCAGCCAATATGGCTTGAATTTCAGTGGCAAGCTTTTGCTCTTTTTGTGACAACTCTACTTTTTCAACCGGCGCTTTACCAGACTGCTCAATTTGTTGCTGGACATTAACCTGTTTAGCCATTTCCAGTGCTGCTTGTCTTGACTGCTCATATTTTTGACTATGTTCAGTAGAGGTGACCTCAGAGGCATTAATAAAGTCTAATAATTTGGTGGCAATTTCAGCACGCGTATTCTCGACAGTTGCATCTACATATTCAGTTGACTTATTTTCGAATGCTTTTGTCTGCTCTGACGTTTCTTCCTCAACGGTATCAGTTTGAATATCTTGATTGTTTGACTTTTCTTCTGTTACTTGATGATTAACATCTTTAGTATTCTCTGATGGTTGCGCTGATTGCTCTGACGTTTGTGATCGTGAGACAGCTTGCTTATCATTCGCTATTTGTGATTGTTGTTCATTTGCGGTTTCTTGCCGCTTTTTGCCGTCATAGCTGGCAGACTTATCCGCCATGTAATCTGAAAAGTTACTGGATTTACTTTTTCCAGCACCCGCACTTTTTTGTGTATCGATGCTTGACAATATTCCTTTACTTTCAACACTTTGACTTACATCTACGGGTAGTACGTTTACTTGTCTCATCGTAAAAAACCTTCACTGATCAGTTAGATAATATTTTCTTGCTTTACGCGTTAACGCATTATTAATAAATATTCTGCAATTTTTATTCCACTACATAGCTTCGCATTAATTTTATGGTGTAAAAACCGGTAGTCGCGAGATCAGTACTGTGGGTTACGGCGACGAAAATATTGTTGTGCTGCAATTTCATCAAACATCGCTTGCTCTGCTCTGTTAGCCTTTTTAGCGAGTAACATTTTTTGTTTTTCTTGTAACTTTTCAATTGCCTGCACTTTTTGATGCTGTAACGTCCATTGTTGCTTTCTTTGTTCCATTAACGCTTTTGCTTGCTTGATGGCGATCTCAACTTGTTCTGCTGCATTGTCTAATTTAGCAACAAATGCATGAAAATGGCGGTAAGTTACGCTATCTACTCCTGATACTGCCCGTTGATCAAGTCGTTTCATATATTCCAGCCTAAACTCACCAACACTTTGCAAGCGAATGAGGTTCTCTTGGTAATCTTTTTCAGCTAATTGCAATTGTTGAACTGCTTTATGCTCTTTGTCTGATTCATACTTATGTATCGTATTCAATTGTGTCATCGACATTTTTAATTACCTCAGCTCTAACATTATTCAGACGCTGTATTTTGTTGTTGAGCATGCGCTTGCGCCGCGCCTATAACTTCTTGCAACTGTGCCAAACTTTGATCGTAGGGTACAATTTCATGCATTTTTTGTTGAAGAAAAAAGTTAATTACCGGCAATAATTGAATTGCCTGATCAATTCTTGGATCAGTACCTTTGCTGTATGCTCCAATGGAAATTAAATCTTTATTTTGTTGATATAGCGAATAAAACTGTTTTAAATTTCTCGCAAGATCTTGGTGTTCATCACTGGTAACCATAGGCATAACCCGAGAAATAGAGCCTTCAATATCAACCGCTGGAAAATGTCCACTATCTGCAAGCTGGCGAGATAATACAATATGGCCATCAAGTATTGCCCGTGCAGCATCAGCAATAGGGTCTTGTAAATCATCACCCTCGGTTAATACGGTAAAAAATGCCGTGATCGCACCTTGCCCATCACCACCATTTCCTGCACGTTCAACAAGTTGTGGTAACTTTGAAAATACCGACGGCGGGTATCCTTTTGTCGCTGGCGGTTCGCCAACAGCTAAAGCAATTTCGCGTTGTGCTTGAGCATAACGAGTAATAGAATCAATCAGTAGTAAAACATTCATGCCTTGGTCGCGAAAATATTCAGCAATTTTCACCGCTGATTCACAGCCTTTTAGTCGCATTAATGGTGAATTATCTGCCGGGGCTGCAACAACAACAGAGCGTTTTCGCCCTTCTTCCCCTAAAATTTCTTCAATAAACTCTTTAACTTCTCGGCCACGCTCACCTACTAGCCCTACCACAATTACATCAGCGGTTGTGCCACGAGTCATCATACCTAATAATACACTTTTACCTACACCAGAGCCTGCAAATAACCCCATCCGTTGGCCTTGGCCTACCGTAATAAAACTATTGATAGAGCGAACACCAACATCTAAGGGTTGTGTGATTGCACGACGTGCTAATGGGTTGATGGGCTCAGAAGAATGCTTTGCTTCTGGATCCGTTTTGATTGGCCCTTTACCATCTAAGGGTTTGCCTACACCATCTACCACTCGGCCAAGTAATTCCATTGACAATGGTAATCGTGCTTTAGCTGTTAAGGGCACAACGCGTGCACCAGGCAATACCCCTTGCAAGCTTTGTTCAGGCATTAGATAGGTAGTTTCGTTTGAAAAACCAACCACCTCAGCGATTAAATCACCTTGGGCGGTTTCAACTAGACATTGACTGCCCACTTGAGCTTTAACACCAACAGCCTCTAGCGTTAATCCAACAACGCGCACTAATCGCCCAGCAACCGATATAGGTTGGCGATGAATAAATTGTTGGCTATTAGCCAGCCGTTGAGTAATGCCTTCTACGTCTATCATCAAATATTTGACACTCTGAACAAAAAACGATTATTGATGTAATGCGTTTTGCAAGAAAGATTCCAACACATCGGTTAATCGTGTTTTTATCGATAAGTCGATATTTGATGTGCTATTTTCGATTTGACAACTGCCTTTGGGTAACTGTGGTGAGGGGAGTAATCGCCAGCCCTGTTCACTAATGTATTCAGGCGTAAACTGTTGTTCTACCAGCATGATATCTTCAGGGTTTAGTAATATTTGCGTTTGTGCCTCTTGACTAGGCAATGCTTTCATCCCTTTGTTGATGGCTTCAAATAAAATATCTTGATTGGTTTTAGCTTCTTGATAGGTCACAGCTTCGGTTAATTGAACAACAAGTTGAAGTAACTGCTGTTCAACATTTTTTTCAACTGTTTTTATTGGTTTGTGCAGCTGGTCAACTAACATTTGCCAATTATTTGCAAGGGTTTCTATGGTTTCTTTACCTTCAGTTAACCCTTTATCAATCCCTTCAATATGGCCTGCTTTAAAGCCCTCTTCGTGCCCAGCTTTTTGACCTTCTTCGAAACCAGTAGAAAAACCTTCCTCTTTACCTTGGTTAAAACCTTCTTGATGTGCGGCTTGTCGAATGGCTTCGATATCTTCCGCTGTTAAAGGTGGTATTTCTTCCTCGACTTCTTCAGGCGGCTCGTAACGCCATGAAGGTTTTTTACCCAGTGCATTTGTCGGTATTGTTGATTGGTCGATATCTTCTTCAACCGTAGGATATGCCCAAACATCAGACTCAGTCGTCTGTTCTGGTTTAATAATGTTTTCTTCAACATTTACGCCTGAAAAATTTTTCATTCTTGCACCATTTACACGCTAGAAACGTAAATCAAGTTATAGGAATTCATCACCACCGCCAGCACCACCTAGCATTATTTCACCAGCATCTGATAATCTTCTTGCCACTGATAAAATTTCTTTCTGTGCCGCTTCAACTTCACTGATACGTACAGGGCCCATGGCCTCTAAATCGTCAGCCATCATTTCAGCTGCGCGTTTAGACATATTGGTCATTATTTTCTCTTTCAAGGTATCATCTGCACCTTTAATTGCTTTCATAAGAGCATCTTGCTGAACTTCACGTAGAATCGCTTGAATACCGCGATCGTCAACGTCAGCTAAGTTTTCAAAGACAAACATTAAGTCTTGAATTTGTTGACTCATTTCTTCGTCATGTTCACGAATTGAATCCATTAGCATACCTTCAACATTGGTATCTAAATAGTTCATAATATCTGCAGCTGCTTTCAAGCCGCCCATTTTCGCAGCTTGCGCGCCAGCTTGACCCGCAAATTGTTTTTCCATAATTTCATTGAGTTCTTGAAGGGCCGCAGGCTGAACTTCTTCAAGGTTTGCGATACGCATCATTAAGTCTAAACGCGTTTTCTCTGCAAACTGCCCTAATATCTCAGCAGACTGTTCTGGCTCTAGGTATGATAAAACGATCGTTTGGATCTGTGGATGCTCATTTCGGATAATATTCGCTACTTGCTTAGAATCCATCCATTTAAGTGAATCTAAACCTTTGGCACCACCACCCATGACAATCTGATCAATCAAGTTGCCGGCTTTATCTTCACCTAAGGCTGCAGTTAACGCTTTGCGAACAAATTCTTCACTTTGGAAACCTATGGTACTAAAGTTTTGAATCTCATTAATAAATAGCTTATGCACCGCGGTGATTTTCTCTTGAGTAAAATCTTCCATCGCGGCCATAACCATGCCCACTTGTTGTACCTGTTTTGGTTCTAAGTGTTTTAATATTTGCGCGGCATCTTCCTCAGATAAGCTTAACAATAAAATTGCAGCTTTCTCGGCTCCATCGAGTTTGTCTACATCAAACCCTTGTGGAATTGCGGCTAGTTCTTGTGCTTCATCACTCATCTTCAATCAACCAACTTTTGACAACTTGAGAGGACAACTCTGGTTCATTCGCTACCAAAGCTCGAACGGCTTTTAAAATATCTTCATCACGGTGTAAGTCTGGTAATTGTAGACTACCGTCAGGCGCAAAACCAACCGCACCAGCATCGAAATCAGCAGATAACATATCCATGGTTTCATCACCTAAGTCTACATGACTATCAAGTGACTTATCACCATAATCTTCAGGTTTTTGATCAGGATAAATTAATCGTTTCAGCATTGGTCTTACTACAGATAATATCAATATAATAATCACCACAGCACCTAACGACAGCTTCAATATTTTAAGGAACCAGGCTTCTTGATAAAAAGGCACCGCTTCTTCAACTTCAACTTCCATACGAGAAAAAGGTAAAGTAACAACTTCTAAGGCATCGCCACGTTGTAGGTCAAAACCAATACTGCCTTGCAGTAACCGGCGAATATTCGCTAACTCTTCAACACTTCTTGGCGTTTGTACCGCATCTCCGTTTGCGTTGGTTGAATTTAAATAATCAAGTGCCACCGAAACACTGATGCGGCGAATCACACCTGATTGCTGTTTGGTATAGCTAATTGATTCATCAAGCTCAAAATTTTTCGTGGATTCAGAGTGCTTGCGGCTAGGCGTTGAACGTTGGCTATTGGTTCCTGTTGCATTTTCAGGAATATTTGAGTCTAACGGTGGTTGATTGGTTAACGCACCTGGAATACCGCCAAGTGTTCCGCCAATAGAGGTTTCTTCCACTTTCATTTCGCTACGTAGTGCAGGTAAATCGGGGTTGTAACGACGTTGTGTTTCTTCTGAATTGGTAAAATCCATTGTTACATCAACTTGTGCCGTGTAATTGCCTAAACCAACAACGGGGATCATGATGGTATCAATTTTATCCATGTACTCTTGTTCGCGCTTTTGTTCAATTTCAAATTCTTTGCGTGAACGTGATGAAATGGAATTTTGAGATCCTGAATTAAGTAAGCGGCCATTTTGATCAGTCACGGTTACACGGTTAGGCGTTAAACTTTGCACCGCAGAAGCGACGATATCTACAATGGAATCAACTTCTTCTTCTGATAATAAACGCCCTTTACGTAACGTTACCACAACCGTTGCAGAAGGTGATTTTTCACGTTTTGCGAAGACATTTTCACGTGGAATGGCTAATAATACCTTTGCACGACTTACGGTTTGTAATTCTTGAATAGTACGCGCAAGTTGTTGTTCACGAGAGTGCTTTAATCGCTCGCGTTCTAAGCGTTGGCTTACGCCAAAGCCCATATCTTGCATGATGATTTCTTCTCGGTCGTTTGGTTCGTCAGTTAAACCTTCACGAGCAAGCATTAACTTAATATCTTGATAGCGGTCAGCAGGTACAGAAATAGTATTATTTTCTTGGATATAGTCATCTACGCCGTTGGCATCCAAAAAATCCATCGTTTTAATCAATTGGTCAGTAGGAAGCTTGGTTAAGTAGCGATATTCTGGCTGGTTTGCCCACATGATCACGAATACTGCAATCGCTAAACAAATGGCTAATGCCATAATAAGCGTTACTTGACGTAACACATCAACGTTACCCATCATTGCCGATAAGCCAGACTTTTGCTCTTCGATACCGTCATTTGCGTTGTCATTCGCAACAAGATCGTTACCACCGTCAGCTGTTGCTAATGCTGTATTTGTTGTATCAGCCACTATATATTCTCCGCTTGACTACTTTTTACGCGTACGATTATGCTATCCGAACGATTAAACAGGCATACTCATAATTTCTTTGTATGCTTCGACAAATTTATTTCTCACTTGCACTGTGGCTTCAAACGCGACACTGGCCTTTGATGCAGATATCATCGTATCTGCAAGCGTAACGCTGCGATCACCCATTTCAAAGCGCGTGCGTTTATCACCAGCTTCTTGTTGAATATCATTGACGGTATTAACCGCCTGTTTAAGCATGGAAGCAAAGTCACTTTGAGATGAGTTTACTGGCGCAACTTCAGCACCAATAACGTTATCATTCTTGATGGTTGATGTGCGGTTACCCATTGCTTCTAATTGCATATTTTGCATTTGGGCATACAAGGAATTGCTTTTGATATCCATGATATTCTCGCTAGTGTCAAACTTTTGAAAAATTGTGTACTAACGGTAATAAAGCAACATTAATGCCACAAAAAACATTAATTATTTAAATTAAAAATCATACAGATAAGGATTTAAAATAAGAAAACACCGAACTTATTAACAATAAAAATAAGCATCGGTGTTTTAATTGAAGGGATTATGCAGGAATTTGAATACCACTATCGCGCATACGTGCGATTTTATAACGGAGCGTTCTTGGGCTAATACCTAATTTTTCCGCCACCGCTTTGCGACTACCATGGCATGCTTGCAAGGTATCTAAAATAATTTGGTGTTCTTGCATTTTTAGCTCACTTCCCAACTTATCATCACTCGCAGTTACTGTAGAAACATCAGCAATAGCTGGCGTATCAAAATTTTCGATTAATAAATCTGCTGCATCAATGACACCGTCACTATGTAGAATCAATGCGCGTTGTATCACATTATCTAACTCTCTAACATTGCCTGGCCATTGATAAGCATTTAATTTACTGCAGGCTGCAGGCGTAAACTCAGGAGCCTCTTGCTGATTTTTTTGACAAATTCTTGAAATCAAATGATTAGCGAGCGGTACAATATCATCACGGCGCTGCGCAAGTGGTAACCAGTTTAATGGGAAAACATTTAGTCGGTAATATAAATCTTCTCGAAATATACCTTCGTTAACGGCTTCTTTAAGGTCTCTGTTACTGGTTGCGATAACACGCACATCTAATTTAATGGTTTTTCGGCCAGCTAACCGCTCCACTTCACGCTCTTGTAACACACGTAATATTTTCGCTTGCAAACCAAGATCCATCTCAGTGATCTCATCAAGTAAAATAGTACCGCCCTGTGCTTGTTCAAATTTACCAGGGCATGCTTGTATAGCACCGGTAAATGCCCCTTTTTCATAACCAAACAGAGTCGCTTCTAGCATGTTTTCTGGGATAGCTGCACAGTTTATCGCAACGAAAGGTTTATTCGCCCTCGATGAATGTCCATGTACATATTGTGCTAAAACTTCTTTACCTGAGCCACTTGGGCCTAATACCATGACTGATGCGTCTGTAGAGGCAACTTTTCTTGCAAGTAATAACAATTCTTTACTTTTGCTATCAGCCACTATAGGTTCAAAAGCGTCATTTTGCTGGATTGGTAAGTATTGATTAACCATATTTAATAATACTTCAGGGGCAAAAGGTTTAGCCATATAATTACAGGCACCATCTTTCATTGCCTGTACAGCATCATCAATCGTACCGTAGGCTGTCATAATAAGTACCGGCATTTTGGCAAACGATGACTTGATGCTTTTTAATAGGTTTAATCCTGACATACCTGACATTTGTACATCACTTACTACCAAATCTACTTGATGGCTTTTCAACAACAGTAATGCGGCTTCGCCTGACTCTGCTTCAATGCATTGGTATCCTGCAAGGTTTAAGGTATCAATTAATGCCTCTCGTAATCCGGCATCATCTTCTACCACTAAGATTTTACTTTGACTCATCGTAACTCTCCTGAGGTGAAGTTAACGACTCGCTACCAGTTTCATTTGGCAACAAGGGTAATGATATTACAAAATGTGCGCCTTCTCCTGGCTTACTTATTAAATGCACTTCACCTTGATGTGCATTAGCAACTGATTTTACAACGGCAAGTCCTAGCCCAGTGCCTTGACTGCGGGACGTGTAAAAAGGTTCAAAAATTTTGGCGGCCTTTTCTGCCGCTATTCCACAGCCATTATCTTTGACACTGATATACGCTTTTCCATCTTTGCAATAACAGGCAATATGAATGCTAGCCTTTGATTCAATGACTTCTAGGCTATTATGAATAAGGTTTTGAATAGCACCACTTAGCGCGGTTTCATTGCCTAATACATGACAATCTTCTGGACAATATTGAGTATCAACTTCAGCATCTGCTTGCTCAATAAGTGCTTCCATTCCATGAACTGCAGCGTTGACTAATGCATTGACCGACAAAGATGAGACAACTTGTTGTTGGCCACTTTTTGCAAATAACAACATATCATTCACAGTTTGTTCGAGATCAGATAAACGCGACATGAGCTTTGCTTGAAAGTTATCACGTTCAGTAGTTTGTAACTGCTTACTTTTTAAATTAGCACCATATAAAATCGCTGCTGAAAGTGGTGTACGTATTTGGTGAGCAAGTTTCGACACCATCTGACCAAGGGATGACAACCGCTGTAACTGACTCAACTTATCTTGCAATAAGCGAGTTTCCGTTAAATCAGTGATCATTATCAGCTGCCCTGGTTGATCGATTAACGCGGTAATTTCTAACTTTACACGGCGACCATCTTTAAGTGATACCTCATGCCAATCATCGGCACGAGGCTTAAAAGAACGGCGGATCACTTCAAACCATGGATGGCCTAAAATTGGCTCTTCAAGTAATTGGCTGGCAATTTTATTCATTTTGACCACAATGCCATTTCCATCGAGCATTATCATACCCGTTGGCATTACATCGATTAGTTTTTCGAGTTGATTTGATTGCTGTCGTAATAAATCAAGCTCGCCAACATATGACTCTGTGGCGAGTTTATGCTTATTGGCAATAAATGGCTGTTCAACAAACGGAAACACCTTTTGTTGATTCATAGTAGAATTAGTTTGATTTGCAACGGCTACAACCATAATACACTTCTCGAATAACGATAATATTCAAGAAAAAGCATTAATTATGCCAACAAAATTTCTCTATGTTTATCAAAGAACTGCAGAAAGAAAATATATGAGTCAAGATTTTGTCAATGTTAAAACGCTTAAACGCCACTATGCGTTAAATATTGCTTTATTCAGCGTTTCGAGGTGTTGGAAATACGAACTTGCTGCATTTCCGCAAACGTCTTTTTTGCAAACAAACTCATTGAGTGAACGTATTAACCGCGCAAACGAGCAGTAGCTATTTATTATTGATAGACCCACTGGATATAAAGCAAAATAATTGCCACTTATCATTAATCGTCACTTTTTTGTACGTTATATTTTCGCATCTTCTCAACAAGTGTTGTTCTACGCATACCAAGTAATTCTGCAGACCGTGCTACCACCCAATCGTTTTTGTCTAATGACTGAGTGATCAGAGACACTTCTAAATCTGCTAAATACTCTTTTAAATTTAAACCGTCTGCCGGCAATTTATCAACTTGTACGGCACTGCTACTTTGTTCTTCAAAGCCAGCCATCAAACTGTCATCATTAATATTTTCATCGCCAGTGTCAGTATCAAAACCAGCAAATAACTCATTAATTGCTTCGCGTTCCTGCAATTCTTCGGGGTATTCAGGGTTGTACTCTTCAACATCAATGTGACGATAACGCTTAGGTAGTTCTGACACGTCAACCACTTGTTCATTGTACATGATAATCATGCGTTCTATTAAGTTTGATAACTCACGTACGTTGCCTGCCCAAGAGTGTTCTTGTAGTGAAGCGATAGCACGCTCTGTAAAACGAACCGTTTGTCCTTGTTCGTTTTCAAAACGCGACATTAACTCTTTTAGTAATAACGGAATATCTTCTTTGCGGTCTCGAAGCGCGGGGGTTTCAATCGGGAAAACGTTGAGTCGGTAATATAAGTCTTCACGAAAGGCATTGGTTTTGATCATTTCTTCTAGGTTTTGATGAGTTGCCGCGATCACACGTACATTCGCCTTTATACTTTTGGCTCCACCGACACGCTCAAAGGTTCTTTCTTGCAACACACGTAAAAGTTTTACTTGCATTGGTTGCGGCATATCACCAATTTCATCAAGAAAAAGTGTACCACCTTCGGCAAGCTCAAAACGGCCTTTGCGGGTTGAGATAGCCCCAGTGAAGGCTCCCTTTTCATGACCGAATAACTCGCTTTCTAGTAAGTCAGGAGGAATCGCACCACAATTTACCGGTACAAAAGGCGCTTTACCGCGATCAGATAAGTTATGAATGTTGCGAGCCACAACTTCTTTACCAGTACCCGATTCGCCAAGTATTAATACATTTGCTTGCGTTGATGCAACTTGTTCAATTAGAAACCGTACATGTTGCATTGGGGCACTGCCACCCACCAGTGAACGAAAAAGTGCAGCATTGCCTGCATTTTTTGTTTTATTGATCGGAAGCTTATTATGGTATTGATGGCAATGATGGATCATTTCCGTTAATTGCGCGTAATTTAGTGGCGCACTAACATCACCAATAACATTCACAAAACCTACAAGTTTTTGTTTATCAATAACATCATGCAATAAAAAAGGACAACTAGGGTTACGTTTAACTAAAGTAACCACAGCATCATTCACATCACCACACAGGATAATGGTCAAAGTATTAGAGAGTGTTGGCAGTACATCAATAATTTCATCCTGTGCGTAGCAATGAAAATGCTCACCGACGAATGCTAAAATTGTAGCAAGTTGCTGTGCTCTTGCTGCGTCATTATCAACGACAAGAATATGTTTTTGACCCTGCATAATCCTTTGATAACCTTTATTTTTAAACGTTCCAGTTTTGATTGTAGCGAGGATTGGTGAATATTCAACAAAATTTTGACACTGTGGCGTCATAACTTTGACTTTACGGCGCTTTATTTATGATAGTTATAAGTCTGAACGTGCAAATTCGGCAAATTACGCGTAACCTTTTGCTTATGTAGAGTAATGGCGTGTAATTTGCTATGTAATTTGCCATTAGTCATGAAGAAATTAGTTCATGGTAATTAATGTATTCTATTTTGATAGGCAGAGGCGATAAAATGGAAATAAACGACAGTTTTTTAACTTCTCAATTTGGCGAGGAGTATTTATACCTAATCAATAGAAACGCTTTTGAAAAACAACCCTCTCAAGCAGTCTTTGAGAATTTATACGATGAAAAACTGCAAGCTGAAGAACGATTCTACATAATTCTTGGCACCGATTCGGGCTTATTACTCGATCATGTCGCTCAACTCGATAAGCCTGTTGATACTCGTTATTTATTTATTGAATTACCAGCAGTCATCGAACGGCTAAAACAAAAAAACAAACTTGACGAGTTACCTGATTACATCACTATTACCACCATTGATAAATGGAAAGAATGCGCTACAGCGTTTGGTATGGACTTATATTTGTATAAAGATTATTGTCAGTTCATTAAGTCGGTTGCCGCCATCGACTCATTTGTTCCAGCATACAATGCCGCCATTTTACAATTCGAACAAGAATTTCAAAGCTACCGCTTCATAACACGGGCAACGCTTGGTGTATCTCCTTTTATGAGTCCACAGTTAATGAATATCTGTGAAAATCAAACACCTGCGTTAGTTTTTAAAAATAAATTCAAAGGCGATACTTGTATCATTCTTGCTGGCGGCCCTTCATTAGATGAAGATATAGAATGGGTTAAAAAACATAAAGACCACGTAGTGATCATTGCTGTATCGCGAATCGCAAGAAAACTTAATCAAATAGGGCTTATCCCTCATATTGTCGTTTCCGTTGATCCGTATGAAATAAGTTATGACGTTAGTAAAGAGTTGCTGTTGTTTCCTTCCAACGTGCTATTTTTGCACTCCAACAGCGTTACGCCATTTTTGTTGGCTCAATGGCACGGTAAAAGTGCATACCTTAACCGAAGATACCCTTGGGATGAAAAAGGTGATGAGAAAAACCTAAAATCTGCTGGTCCAACGGTGACTAATACTGCACTAAAAGCGGCTGTAGACATGGGGTTCAGTAACATTTTATTATCGGGTGTTGACCTCTGTTTTTCTGAAAAAGGGGTTACTCATGCCTCAGGAAGCAATGAAGCAAACATAGGCCCGACACTTGGACGCCCAGGCACTTGGGTGAAAACTTATGCTGGAAATACCGTTGAGACACTTATTGTTTTTGGCACTGCTGGCGAGCGTTTATCTGAAATCGCCGAAGAGGCTAAGAAAACAGATCAAGCTGTTTATAACTTATCCGCAAATGCAGCTTGCTTACCACACATTGAACACGTTCCTACTTCCGCACTGTCTTTTACGCATGACAAAGAACACTATGCAGATAAAATTCTCAACTGTATTCCTAATATGACAACAAGTGAAGTACAGCATGATTACAATGTAGTGAAAACAAATGTTAAAAAAGTACTCGCTGACGTTAAAGATATAAAAAGGCTTGCAGAAAAAGCATTAAAAGCAAATGAGCAACTCTTTAGCGAAAAAGGGAATGAAAGCGAAAATTTCAAGCATAAAATTGAGATGGATAAAATTGAAAAGAAACTAGATACAACGTTCAAACGCACGTCGAAATTCATTAAAAACTTTGGCATTGATAAGTTCATCAGCTCAGCCCAAGCAAACTCATCTGATGAATGGTCTGATGATAAAGTAGAAAAAACAGGTAAGCTCTACTATCAAGCCTATATTGTTACCTGCGAAAACCTCATCATTTTACTTGATAAGTCATTAGAAAGAATTAAAAGCAGAATAGAAGAACAAAAACCCACTCCACGTTTATCAATAATGTTTGCGCAGTGGGAAAAAGATAGAGTGTTCGGTAGAGCGCAGTATTGGTTAGAAAATACTCACGTTGATCAAAGCACGTTCACCGGCGAAGAAAAATCTATGTTTGAACGTTATGCAACAGTACACTCTGCAGATATCGATAACGTTGAAACAAAACATTTAACCCGCACCAAAAAAGAAGCTTCTCTAGATGGGGTTAAACGTAAAATCATCACTTTATTTCATCAAAAAAATATCGATGCATTAACAACATTAATTAATAGTTTAAAGATTTCAATGGAAACTGAAGAGCGAGCTAAAGAATTGTATAATTTAGGATTAGCTTACTGTTCAATCTTAACTGAAAGCTATCAGGATGCGTTATATTATTTTGAACAGCTGCCTCCAGAAAATATTGAAGAAGATGAACTTCAGCAAATTGCAGGTATTGCATATAAGCTTAAGGATTACGATTTAGCAAAAGCGTGCTTACAAGAACTTTCGGTATTGTCGATAACTTATTTACCGCAATTTGCTAAATTATTACGGCTTTTAGGGGATGAAAAAGTTGCATTAAACTATTTTCACCAATGTATTGAGCAAGACCCTAAAAATGCGTTTTTATGGAATGGTTTAGGGGAGTTTTATTTCGATGGGAATGCGTTTGATTCAGCAAAAATAGCATTTGAAACTGCCCTATCAAGTGCGCCGGATGATAAAAAAGCGAAAGAGTTTTTACAAAAACTCAATGCTTCACAATAAAAGGTGCGATAAAGCTAAAGAATAAACGCATCAGTGACGATATATAGGTTGGTATTGTTTGCTAACCTTAACAGTTAATACTCATATTTAAGACAACCAACAGGAGCGACCATGAGCGATTTATTAAAAGGTAATTTCACCACTAAAAAGCAAGTCACTAAGCCAAATGAAACCAAGGACAGTGACACATTAGAATCTACGTTTAAAAAAGCAGCTCTAAACTCTATTGGAGGCAGTATGGTTTATGTTGAACGCACCGATTTAACATGGGACGGCGAAGACTAAACAAGTAAAAATATTCGTTAAGAGAGTGCAGAATGACGCAAAGCGACATGAATGAAAAATTTGTTGATGTAGTTTCCAAAATTACTGAAATTGGTAAAGATTGGCATAGCCAAGATCTTGTCACTAATGCTATGGCTAATTTACCCTATACAGAAAAAAGTTTTAAAGACTTACCGCCTCTATCTGAAAGCAAAAGAAACTCTGCGATTATTGTTAGTGCAGGCCCAAGCTTACATAAATTTGATGTATTAGCAAAATTAAAACAAAGCAACTATCCGGGGGCTATTGTTGCCATTGATGGTTCATTAGTTAAGTGTTTAAAAAATGGTATTATTCCTGATTATGTTTTAACACTTGATCCGCACCCTACTCGCATCGTTCGCTGGTTTGGTGATAATGAATTTGAAGAAAACACTCGAAATGATGATTACTTCTCACGTCAAGATTTAGACGTGGAATTTCGGAATAATTCCATCAAAGAAAATCAAGAAAACATTGATTTAATTAACAAATATGCACCACAAATAAAGCTGATCATATGTTCTTCTGCACCTAAAAATGTTGTAGAACGAGCAAAAGATGCAGGATTTGATATGTACTGGTGGAATCCGATCGTTGATAACCCAAAAGATCCGGATAGTCTCACTCGTCAAATTCATCAAATAAATAAAAAATCTTGTATGAATACCGGTGGTACAGTCGGTACTGCTGCATGGGTATTTGCCAATGCGATATTAAAAGTGCCCACCATTGCTTTAACAGGCATGGACCTTGGATATCATAGCGAAACACCAATTGAAATGACCCAAACTTATTATGAGTTGCAAGAATTTGCGAATACGCGAGAAGAATTAGAACAACTGTTCCCCACGTTTATATTTCCATTATCGAATGAACAATTTTATACCGACCCAACCTATTTTTGGTATCGGAATAACTTTTTAGATTTATTCTCTCGTGCATCAGGAAAGACCTACAATTGTTCAGAAGCTGGTACGTTGTTTGCAGATAATTTACCCTGTATTACTTTCAATCAATTTCTCAATAGCGAGCAATAATTATGGCTAAAATACTGTTTATAAACCCCGTTGTTCGAGAAGAAGATGTGCCTCGCCATATACCTTATGGTATTGCATTACTTGCCGCTATTGCCATGAAAGAAGGTCATCTAGTACAAATTTATGATGCGAATGCCCATCGATTACCGTTAGAAACCATTATCGAGGTTTGCCAAGCAGATGAATGGGATGCTATTTGTATTGGTGGCTTAACAACCACTTACAATTACATTAAAAAATCCTGCAAACTTATTAAAGAAAGCGCACCAAACGCTCAGCTTATTGCTGGCGGCGGCTTTTTAACTTCTATGCCTCATGAAATTTTCGAATGGATCCCTGAAATTGACGTAGGTTGTATCGGCGAATCATTTGTCACCTTCCCTGAAGTACTCAAAAAAATAGATAATAAAGATTTTAACTACTCAGACGTGCTTGGTGTCATTCATCGAGATCTTACTGGAAAAAGTTTTTTAACCAATATCAGACCAAACATTAAAGACTTAGATACGTTACCTTGGCCTGCATGGCATTTATTCCCATTAGATATCTATTTTGCCAATTCCTCAAACTTATTTAGTGAAGAATCATTTACTTCAAAACGCCGTATGGACATTAACGGCAGCTTTGGCTGTGGATTAACCTGCAAGTATTGCTGGCACTTAGGCACAACTGGCGACATGCTTGTTGAAGAAAATGACAACGGTGAAAACGATGTAGTATTTACCTATGGCCGTAACATTCGGTACCATAGCGCTGATTATATTGTCAGCATGGTTAAACACTTATATGAAGAATATAATATTGATTTTGCTGCTTTTATTGATGAAAACCTCATGACAATGGATGTGGCCAGTAAAGGCACTTGGCTAAAAGAGTTATGTAAAAAATGGATTGAAGCAGGCTTACAGCCTACATGTCGGCAACAAGGTATCCCTCACGATGAAAACTGTAAAGGTGTACATTGGAACGGTACTTCACATGCGGGTTTACATCGTCCAGAAACGTTAAAATTAATGTATGAAGCTGGCTGCACACACTTAGTGTATGGTTTAGAATCGTTTGATCCCACGGTGTTACGTAACCTTGGTAAAGGCTCAAACGCACGTAAAAATAAGCAAAGTATCGCAACCTGTTTAGCTTCTGGTATTAAACCTATTCCAAATATCATCATTGGTTTTCCTGAAGAAAGCTTTGAGAGCGTCAGAAATACAATTGAAGCATTAGTTGAGCTAGGCATTACCGCTAAACCGCATTTTGCCACTGCTTACCCAGGTTCTGAATGGTACTATGCCTACAAAGATTCTATTATGGAACAGTATGATCAGGACCTTGAGGCGTATATTATGGATCTAGGTGATGCGAGTAAGATCACAGCAACCATTAGCCATGAATTTTCACCAATGCAGTTATTAGGTCTTCAACAGATTGTTTATCTAAAAGATCTTCGATTATTAGATTTATCAGAGCAGCATTGGGCACCTGTGCAAGAAAAACTTGCGCCAGTGATCCAGCCTAAAATGTCTTTTAATTTAAAAACCGTAAAAGAAGCAGGCCCGCTTGCGAGCTAACATGCGTAATCAACACAATAATAATCTACTTTACAATGATGTAGGCAAACATTCATGGCGTTAAACAATCAAACCCGTATATTGGTCACTGGGGCAGATGGCTTTATTGGTTCTCATCTTGTCGAAATGCTGTTAGCGCAAGGTTACCATGTCAAAGCGTTGGCACAATATAATTCATTTAACTATTGGGGTTGGTTAGAAGACATTGCTCATCATGACAACCTAGAGATTGTGTCAGGCGATATACGCGATCCGCATTTTTGTCGCCATATTACCCAAAACATAGATATTGTTTATCATTTAGCTGCGCTCATTGCGATACCATACTCGTACGTAGCGCCTGAAAGTTATGTGAGCACAAACGTTACCGGCACCTTAAATATTTGCCAAGCGTGCCTTGATAATAACGTTTCGCGCATTATTCATACTTCCACCAGCGAAGTTTACGGTACCGCACAATATGTTCCTATTGACGAGAAGCACCCGTTGCAAGCTCAGTCACCTTATAGCGCTTCAAAAATTGCTGCTGATGCAATGGCAATGAGTTACTTTAATGCGTTTAACCTGCCATTAACTATCGCTCGACCTTTTAATACTTATGGTCCAAGACAATCAGCTCGTGCGGTGATACCGACCATAATTAGCCAAATCGCTAATGGTGAATCACAAATTAAACTTGGTGATGTATCACCAACGAGAGATTTTAATTATGTTACAGACACTTGCAGAGGCTTTATTGCATTAGCGAACAGTGAAAATGCCATAGGAAAAACCGTCAACATCGGCTCTAACTTTGAAATAAGTGTTGGTGATACGTTAAATATGATCAAAGACATCATGAACAGTGATGTTGAATTTATCGTCGACCAAGAAAGAATACGCCCTGATAAGTCAGAAGTGTTTAGATTATGGTGTGATAATACTTTGATTAACTCACTTACCGAGTTTTCGCCTGAAATCGATATAAGAACAGGATTAAGCAAAACAATTGCCTGGTTTTCTAAACCGCAAAACCTCGCGAAGTATAAGCATTCAATTTATAACGTGTAGGATGAGTGAACCGCATGAAAAAAATAGCTGTTTTTACGGGCACTAGAGCAGAATACGGATTGCTATTCGGCTTATTAAAAGCAATAGAATCATCTAATGCAAGCCTAAGTTTGCTTGTCGGCGGAATGCATTTATCATCAGAGTACGGTGATACAGCCTCTACCATTGAAAGCGATGGTTTTGAAATTACCGAACGACTAGATTACCTGCTGTCATCAAGTTCCCCTGTAGCAATTAGTAAATCAATGGCATTAGCTCAAATTGCTGCCGCAGAATGTTTCTCAAGAATAAAACCAGATATACTTGTAGTTTTAGGCGATCGTTTTGAATCGCTAGCTGTTGCTCAAGCTTCAATGATTGCACAAATTCCTATCGCACATATTCACGGAGGTGAATTGACACAAGGACTTATTGATGACCCTATTCGGCATTCAATTACCAAAATGGCTCAATTACATTTTACATCGACTGAAGTTTACAGAAAAAGAGTCATTCAATTAGGAGAGCAACCCAGCAGTGTATTTAATGTTGGAGCGCCCGGTATAGATAATATTGCAAACCTTTCATTACTATCATTCGAAGAACTAAATATTACACTAAATAACAAATTGTCTAAGCCTTACTTTTTAGTGACATACCATCCTGTAACGTTAGAGAAAGAAGGGGGTATCACGGCGATGAACAACATGTTAAAAGCGCTATTAGCATTCCCTCACCAAGTTCTTTTAACCTACCCAAATGCAGATACATTTGGAAAAGAACTACTCACTGAATTAACAGACTTTGTTAAAAATCACCCTAAAAAATTTATAATAAGCGAATCTTTAGGGCAAAGAAGATACTTGTCAGCATTAAAGCACACAAGCGCCGTAATTGGGAACTCATCGAGTGGTCTAATAGAGGCCCCTTCTTTTAACGTACCTACTGTAAACATTGGTAATAGGCAACTTGGGAGGATCACAGGGGAGTCTGTCATAAACTGTGGCGAATCAAGTGATGCAATTCAGCAAGCCATTTCTCAATCACTGTCACCAAAATTTAATGATAAAATAAAAAAAATTAAGAATCTCTATGGTGATGGAAAAGCAAATGAGCGTATATTGTCGGTTTTATTAAACTACTCCCATTCTTTTTCAACTCAAAAAACGTTTTATGACATCTAAAAGCCCTCTTAATATCGTATTTATTGGTTGTGTAAAATTCAGCCACACCATGCTTAAACAGTTATTAGAGACTAATGAATTAGCAATTAACATTTGCGCCATAGTTAGTAAGTCGGCATCTCCATTTAATAGTGACTTTCAAAGTTTATTACCATTAGCAAAAGAGTACGACATTCCCTGTTTGGACTATAAGAAAGACACAAAAACACTTATTAATTTTCTAAGCCAATATGAATTTGACGTTATTTATTGTTTCGGCTGGAGCGAACTTTTGTCAGAAAAGTTATTGCACTCTTCTCCACTAGGTGTAATAGGGTATCACCCAACAAAACTGCCTAAAAATAGAGGGCGACACCCTATTATTTGGCCACTTGTACTTGGCCTATCAGAGACTGCATCTACTTTCTTTATAATGGATAAAGGTGCAGATTCAGGCCCAATTGTTAACCAGCAAGATGTATCTATTGGTTTAGACGACGATGCCACCAGTCTTTATAAAAAATTAACAAATACAGCTAAGAAGCAAATTACTCAGCTTACTCAAGCAATCATTGACTATGACTTACACCCAATCACTCAAGACTCCTCTCAAGCTACTTATTGGCGACAAAGAACACCAGAAGACGGAAAAATTGATTGGCGGATGCAAGCTTCTGATATTTACAATTTAGTACGCGGCCTTACCAAACCTTATGTTGGTGCAGAATTTATCTTTCAGAAGAAAACATATAAAGTTTGGAGCTGCAAGATTGACGATCTCAGTTATGATAAGTCTTTAATTCCTGGAACGGTGATAAAAAGAATAAGTAATGATTCAATTTGGTTAACCGTAAAATGTGGGGGTACCTCCGCAATTTCATTTCCCTTAGAAAATAGCTGTAATAATTTACAAAAAGGTACAATGTTATGAGTAGAAAAATACTTGTCGTAGCTCCGCATCCAGATGACGAAACCTTAGGATGTGGTGGAACCTTACTAAAGCACAAAGCACAAGGTGACACCATTCACTGGCTTATTGTAACGAAAATGACAGATAAATTGGGCTATTCAAATCAACAGATTACAAACAGAGAAAAAGAGATAAAACAAGTTGCGGATGCATATGATTTTGATTCTATTAATCAATTAAGTTGGCCACCCGCAGGCTTGGATAACATTCCAACGGGAGAGCTTGTTGGTTCTATTTCAACAATAATGCAAAACATCAAACCAAACATAATTTACTTACCTTACAAATATGATGTACATAGTGATCACAAATATTGCTTTGATGCTTCAGTTTCAGCTAGTAAGTCTTTTAGAGCCCCCTTTATTCAAAGTATTCGTGTCTACGAAACCTTATCAGAAACCGATTTCAACCTTGATCCAAATCATGTATTTACGCCCAACTTATGGATCGATATAACTGGGTATTTAGAGAAAAAAATTGAAATAACAAATCATTACCAATCTGAATTCGGCTTGTTTCCTTTCCCTAGAAGTGAAGAAACATTAACTGCTTTAGCACAATTAAGAGGCGCTCAAATCAATTCACATGCAGCAGAATCATTTATGCTTTTAAAGGAAATACAATGAATAAGACTATTATCATTGCAGAAGCAGGTGTAAACCATAACGGCTCTTTAGAATTAGCTTTCCAACTCATTGATAAAGCAGTTGATTGTGGTGCAGATATTGTAAAGTTTCAGACGTTTGTTACTGAGAATTTAGTGACAAAAAATGCTAAACAAGCTAAATATCAAGTTGATAATATTGGCCAAGAAACAAACCAATGGCAAATGCTTAAAGAATTAGAATTGAACTTTGAACAACATATTGCTTTAAAAGACTATTGTACAAACAAAGGAATTGAGTACTTATCAACAGCTTTTGACATAACTAGTCTCAATTTTTTAACTAAAACGCTTCATTTAAATAAACTAAAAATTCCTTCTGGGGAGTTAACCAACTTACCTTTTGTATTAGCGCATGCCGAAAAGGGCTGCGACTTGATCGTTTCTACAGGGATGGCAACTAATAAAGATATTGAACTTGCTTTAGGAGCAATTGCTTTTGGTCTTTTAAATACGCACGGCGAGCCTACAATTAAGGCATTTAATGAAGCCTACCAAAGCCCTCTTGGCAAGGAATTACTTCAGCAAAAAGTCATATTATTACACTGTACAACTGAATATCCTGCGCCATTTGATGAAATAAACTTAAACGCAATGGATAAGATGAAGTCAAACTTTTCTTTGCCTGTAGGCTATTCAGATCACAGTGCTGGAATAGTTGTGCCAATTGCAGCAGTAGCAAAAGGTGCATGCATATTAGAGAAGCACTTTACATTAGATAAAACCATGGAAGGTCCAGATCATAAGGCTTCCGTAGAGCCCGATGAATTAGCCAGAATGATAAAAAGCATTCGAATAACAGAAAAAGCGCTCGGTAGTTCAGTGAAGTCACCTTCACCTTCAGAAATTGAAAACAAGGCTATTGTTCGAAAAAGCATCGTAGCTAAAATAGATATTAAACAAGGTGATTTATTAACACAAGAAAATTTAGCCATCATGCGCCCTGGCACAGGACTTGAACCGAAATATTACTGGGAATTATTAAATACACCTGCGATCAGTAGCTTTAAAGCAGGTGAATTAATTCGAGGCAACGTATAAAGCCTTGTCATATAGCTTTAATTTGGTATATATTTTGCTTCATATGTAAATGATAATTGAAGCAAAAAAGTTAGGGGGTTCAATGAGTCACAACTGGCAAGATGTATTAATACCACCTACTACATCAATGGAACAAACCATCTCCGTAATAGATAAAGGTGCCATGCAATTGGCGCTTGTCGTAGATGAACACCTAGCATTGCTAGGTGTTGTTACTGATGGAGATATTCGTCGTGCTTTGATTCGTCATCAAGGACTAGATACCCCTATTTCAAAGGTCATGAATAAAGCCCCTTTGGTAGCTACTGAAAATACTTCACGCAATAAATTATTAAGCCTGATGAATAATAAAGGTCTAGGAGCAATTCCAATCATTTCTGAAGGGAAAGTGATTGGCCTAGAAACACTGCAACATATCATTAAAAAGCCATCATACGACAACCCAGTTTTTTTAATGGCTGGAGGCTTTGGTACAAGATTAAAACCGTTAACAGATAACTGCCCTAAACCTTTACTAAAGTTAGGCGATAAACCCATACTTGAAACAATTCTCAATAGTTTTATCGCCAGCGGATTTCATCAATTCTACATTTCAACCCACTACATGCCAGAAGCTATTCAAAATCATTTTGGTGACGGCAGTAAGTGGGGGGTAAAAATTCACTACGTTCATGAACAAAAGCCCTTAGGCACCGGCGGCAGCCTAGGACTCTTACCTGATAGCTTACCCGATTTACCTATTATCATGATGAACGGAGATGTACTTACAAAAATTGATTTTGAACAATTATTAAATTATCACAATCAATATGCTCCTATTTGCACAATGTGCGTCAGAGAAGAAGAATATAAAATACCTTATGGTGTTGTAGAAGCCGAAGGCTCAAAAATAATCAGTTTAGTTGAAAAACCAACCCATAAATATTTTATTAATGCAGGTGTATATGTGGTTAGTCGTTCAATGATAAACGCAGTCAATAAAAACCAACGAGTTGATATGACAGACCTTATCGAGAGCTATATCGCTAATAAAGAATTTGTAGCAATGTTTCCAGTACATGAATACTGGTTAGATATTGGAAAGATGGTTGATTTTTATCAAGCACAAAAAGATGTAATGCAAGGTGGAAAATTCTATGGTTGATAAAATATTAGCGATAATCCCGGCACGCGCAGGTAGTAAACGTTTACCGGGAAAAAATAGCAAAATACTTTGTGGCAAACCGCTAGTACAATGGACAATAGAAGCTGCGCAACAAGCACCTGAAATCTCTGACATAGTTGTGAGTACCGACTGTGAAAATATCGCGGATATCGCCAAAAAAAGCGGCGTACCCGTTCCTTTCCTCAGGCCTAAAAGTATCTCTGGCGATAAAGCAACAGCGATAGATGTTGTAAAACATGCAGTTGAATTCTTTGAAGATAAGAATAAGTATTACGACTATATCTTGTGGTTACAACCCACTTCCCCACTTAGAACTAATAAAAATATTTCTGAGGCAATTGCTACACTGCGACATAAAATAGCTAATGGAGTAATCAGCGTCTGTGAGTGTGATCATCCACCTTTATGGAGTAACACCTTAGATAAAGACGGAAACATGCAGAACTTCATCTCATCTTTTGTTAAGAAGAACCCAAGGAGCCAAGCGCTCCCCACTTATTATCGATTAAATGGCGCTATTTATATCGCAAAAATTGAACAATTACTCGAACAAGAGACCTTTTTCTTAGACAGTAATGTGTATTCATATGTGATGAAAAGAGAAGATTCCGTCGACATTGATCATCATTTAGATTTCAAATTAGCAGAATTTCTGTTATCTGAACGTCAACAAAATGACTAGATAAGGTTGGGTGGAGGTAGTGAAATTAAGAAAGCTAAAATGCCGTAAAAATTAGTTATCACTCACTATTTGATAGGTATTCACCGCTTTTTTGGTTTTGGATTGCTTTTGCCCTTCGGCTAACGATTTTGCACGTTCTTTTACAAGTTTATCCACTTGTACTTTATCTTGAGCTTGCACATTGAGTAAAAATTCATGAAGTTTGACTTCATCCGCTTCATTCCCTGCTTGGCGAACTTCATCAGCAAGCCTTTTTAACAGGGTTAATCGAAAAGCGAGTTTTTCTTCTACATGTTCAAACTCATCTTTATCCGTTAGCATCGCTATTTCAGCAGAAAGATCTTCAATCTGCTGATATAACGCAATAAATGACATACTAAGCTCCTACGGCCGCCGTAGTATCATCATTTTTTTGCTTTAGTTTATCTAATCCTTCCTGTTTTGCATCTTCAGGCATTTCTGACCAGGCGCTTCTTACCGGCTTGATCATATCAACCACTTCATCTAACTTAGCGACATTTAACGACGTACTCGCTTCCATCAAACAATCGATACAATAACTGTACATCACTTCGAAATTCTTTGATATTTCAGGTTGGCTATCAAAATCTAGTGACTGAATTAACGCATCTAAAATATTAATCGACTTCGTTAAAGACTGTGCTTTTAGTTCAAAATCTTTTCTTTCTATTGCCCCTCTAGCGGTAGCAATACCTTTTAAAAGACCATCGAACATTAATAAAATAATTTGATGTGGATCAGAAGCTAATATATTGCTGTTGATATCGACCTGCTTATAAGCACTTAAGTTCTTTCTCATGATTATTCTCCTACTGCATTACTTTTCAGTATTTGCATTTTCTTAACTGCTACTACCGGTGTTTGCTGGTTTTAGTGCAGTTTCTAACCAATTCGCTGTGGCATTATAACCAGCAACCGTTGAGTCTAAAAAAGCAAATCGCTGTCTTAAAGTATCTTCGTAATTTCTTAAACGCGCTTCTAAATTATCGTATTCGTCAGAGATATCTGTCAAATCTTCACTTAAATTTTTCTGTCGCTGCGTCAATGTACCATCACTATCATTATAGCTTTCAATTAACGTGGTTAATTGATCGATGACACCATTAGGAGAAGCAAAAATTGCACCAACTTCATCAAGATTATTTTCAAGTGCGTCTGAAAGCATTTCAGCGCCACTTTGCATTGAGCCAACACCTACGGAAGAAACTTTCAATGCACCAAATTCATCAAACTGTATGCCCATGTCGCCTAGTGATTTAATATTACCACTCATGCCTGAAACAGTATTAATTAGAATATTTTTTAATTGCCCATCCATAGAACGTAAATCTGAATCGAAGGCCAATTTACCAAATTTAGCAGAGCCTAATACATCCATACTTTCAGATAAGGCGTTAAATGCACTGACAAACTCTTCAATTAACGCTTTAGGCGCTTCTTGATCTTGGCTGATATTTAACGTTGCTGGGCCAGATGCAGAAACATTGTTTGCGACAATGGTAACGTCTTCAATACTGTTCTTGAATTCATTGGTATCATTGGTGATAAAGTTACCATTACCATCCACTTCAATAATGGCATCTTGTGCATTACGAGTTATTGTTGCATTTGTGGCTAAACCGTCAAGAGCTGCATCACCAGTAGATACAGATAGCTCATTGGCTAAGCCAGTATTATTTGATGTGTAGGTTAAATATGTGCCAGAGTCGCTGTTGATTAAGCTAGCAGTTACACCAAAGTTGTTACTATCAGCATTTATTTTATCGCGAATAGCGGAAAGATCGTCTGTACCATCAATTGTCACATCAAAGGTATCAGCGCCTGCGCCAAAAGTTAATGTGCCTGCGCCGACTGTGGTGGTTGAACTCGCATAGTCTTGAGTTTGTATACGAGTAGCTTGAGCTAGCTGTATAACTTCAATATCAAAACTACCATTACTAGCAAAACCATTGGTGGTAACAGAAATGTCTTCATTACTAGATGAAATTATCTGTTGACTAAAATCATCTACTGACGCAAGTTTTTCAGCAACTGATTGAAAAGTAGAAAGTGCTGATTTAAAAGTACCTAGACCAGAAAGTTCAGCATTTACTCTGTCTTCTTTCTCTTGTAATCTTATTTCAGTAGGGATAGATTCAGCGGTAACAAATGCTTCTATGATAGACTCAAGGTCTAAACCGGAACCAACACCCGCAGACGTAATGTTCATAATACCCTCCTAAAATAAAGTGCGGATTACAATAAAAAAGACACGTTAGACTTTTTCATCAAGAAATATACCAGATTTAAGGTCAATATCTTGACGCAAACCTTTAATTTTTTGAGCTAATTCAATGAGCTCATCAGATGGAAACTGTTTTATCAATTCATTGCTTTCAGTATCGAAGACTTTAATAACCGTTTTCTCAGATTCTTCATCCATTGAGAAATTTACATTGCGATTATAAAGTTGCATAAACTCAGAAATTTCATTGAAGGCTGTTTCTATTTCAGCGTTTGTTTCCTCTTCAGTTTTTACAACTTGAGCTTCTAACTTCTTTTGCTGCAATTCTTCAATATCTTTTAGTTTAGCATAGTCGAGCTCAACAGCTTTAAGTTCAGCTTTTTTGGCTTCGTCGTCTTTACTAACTTTCTGGGGCTGCTGGGCAAGTTCAGAGAATTGGTTTGATGGTCTTGCGTCTACTACAACTGCTTTAACCATAATTTACTCCTACTTTTCATTGGTAAAATGGCACTCGTTGTGAGTGCCATTAACTATCTAAACTATAACTTACCTTTCGTTTATAATAAAGATAATGCTATTTGTGGCTGCTGATTAGCCTGAGCTAACATTGAGCTTGATGCCTGTTGTAGTACAGTGCTTCTTGCCAATGCAGCACTTTCTGCAGCGTAGTCAGTATCTTGAATACGAGATCTTGATGCTGATAAGTTTTGCGACGTATTATCATTACTACGAATGATAGAAGAAAAGCGGTTTTGCTTAGCACCTAAGTCTGCTCGCGTATCGTTAACCGTTACTAGTGCAGCATCAATCTTCGCTAATGATGCAGAAGCAGCCGTTGCTGTTGTCACACCTACGATACTTGATAACACAGAAGCAGCAGTAAAGTTTTGACCGATACTTAACGTAATACCTTGGTTATTATCAGCACCTACTTGGAACACTTTACCTGTGTAAGTACCGTCTAATAAGTTTTCGCCAGCGAAACCTGTATCAGTAGAAATACGCGTTAATTCTGTTTCCAACTCTTGGAATTCTGAATCTAGCGCTGTTCTATCCGCTGCACTGTTAGAACCATTCAAAGCTTGAACAGAAAGTGTACGCATACGTTGTAGAGTATTTGTGTACTCTTCTAATGCACCCTCAGCTGTTTGCGCTAAAGAAATACCGTCATTGGCGTTACGTGAAGCCTGGTTTAAACCGTTAATTTGTGCTGTTAAGCGACTTGAAATTTGTAGACCAGCAGCATCATCTTTTGCACTGTTGATACGCTTACCTGAAGATAAACGCTCGAAATTTGTTGATAAGCTATTCGTTGAATTAGCTAATTGACGCTGTGAGTTGATTGATGCAATGTTACTATTTACTACTAAAGCCATGATTACGCTCCTGGGAAAACCCATTCTAGTTAGTTAATCTATGAGGTTAGTTACATAACCAAGCCCCTTCTGAGAACTTTATCGGTAAATTAAAAATTAACTTTAAACTTTTTTATCAAAAAGACGCATAAATAACGTTATTCATCACTTAAGTTATTGGTTTTTCATAAAATAAAAATATATAAAAAAACCCTCAATTGAGGGTTTTTAAAATAAAATCTTGAACTATGTATATATTACTGTAACAACGATAGCGCTATTTGCGGTTGTTGGTTCGCTTGAGCTAACATTGAACTAGATGCTTGCTGAAGTACGGTACTTCTTGCTAATGCCGCACTCTCATGAGCATAATCGGTATCTTGAATACGCGATCTTGAAGCAGACAAGTTTTGCGCCGTATTATCATTACTACGAATAATAGAACCGAAACGGTTTTGCTTGGCACCTAAATCAGCACGTGTAGACGTTACTACCGCCAATGCACTGTCAATTTTTGCTAGTGCATCAGAGGCATGACTTGCTTCTGAAATACCATCAATACTTGATAAAATTGATAGTGCGGCAAAGTTTTGCCCGATACTGATTTCAATATTTTGGCCATTATCAGCACCTACCTGGAATACTTTACCCGTATAAGTGCCATCTAATAAGTTCTCACCGGCAAAACCTGTATCTGTCGAAATACGTGTTAATTCTGTTTCTAGTTCTTGGAACTCAGCATCAAGTGCTTTACGGTCAGAGTCACTGTTTGAGCCGTTTAACGATTGTACTGAAAGTGTACGCATACGTTGAAGCGCATTTGTGTACTCATCTAGCGCCCCTTCAGCAGTTTGTGCTAATGAAATACCATCGTTAGCGTTACGTGCTGCCTGATTCAGGCCATTGATTTGTGCCGTTAATCGACTTGATATTTGCAAGCCCGCGGCATCATCTTTTGCGCTGTTAATACGTTTACCTGACGACAACCTTTCAAAGTTAGTCTGTAGGTCATTTGTAGAGCCATTTAATTGGCGCTGTGCATTTAAAGATGCGATGTTACTATTTACTACTAAAGCCATTGCTATCATCTCCTAAAAATTTGTTAGGTAGTGGTTCTTGTGCTGATAACAACAAAGTTCTGAACCACGATAATCAAAAAAATTGACAATCACATACCTGCATACGCTGTGCCAACATTACAAATAATTAAATAAACTTAGGTTTTTCACTTGAACAAAGGTTTGCTGTGCGGCCTGTAAAGAAACTTTTGATTGTTCGAATTCTGCGATGGCTTTGGCATAATCCAGATCCTCAATGTTTGAGCGCCCTTTTTGTAGATAAAGCTCAGAATCAAGGTGATTATTTTCCTGATTTTCAATAAGTTGCAATCTAATACCTGCAGTGGTTTGATTCGATACTACTTGATTTAACGCCGAATCAATCTGGCTTAGAATATTATCGTAATCAACTTTATGTTGAGTAGGGTCAGCTGGGTTATTACCTTGAGAGATCCAATCTATCGCCTGTTTCATTGTTTCAAAAACACTCACATTTTGTTGTGGTGTAAGATCAAAGTTGTCACCCGGCAATGGGTTGCCGTCTATCTGAACTTCAACACCATTAGGCAAGGAAACGATTTGCCCCGGTGTATAACCGGCAATACTAGTCATTACATCACCATCGGCATCGGTTACCACTAAGTCAGTAGCCGATACAAAATTGAAGTTATAATCAGGAGGAAAACCTGCACCCGGTGTAACATTATTTAAGCCAGGATTAACAATTTCTGCGCGATTAACACGAATGCCTGAGGTATTGGTATTATAAACAGCGCTATAATCGCCAATAGTATTGGGTGCTTTCATAAAAGCGTCGTCACCCGATAAATTAGTTGGTACATTGACACTTTTCGCAATTTGTAACTGACGTTCTCCACTGTCACCTTGATAAACCACCGAGTTATCTGGCTGAAGACTAAAAGGCTGAACATCTATTTGATAGCCAGAAAAAATATAACCACCTGTTTCATCTTTCAAATTGGCGATATCTAACATTTGCTCTAAACTATCTTTCGCTAAATCTGCTAACGCTAATAAATCAGAGTCTGATTGCGTACCATTTTGAACTTGAATAAATCGTTGTTTAAACGCTTGCATGATATCGGTAGCGTTTGCGAACGAAGTTTCAATCAAGCTATTGCGACTTTCTGCTTGGGAAATATTACGTTTATATTTCTCAATATTAGCTAATTCATCTTTATAGCCTGTTAATGTGCCAAATTGTACGGCATCATCTTTCGCTGTTAATACTCGTTTACCACTTGAAATATACCCAATTTGATCATTAACACCAGATTGCTTATTGCTAAGTTGCAGGCTATTTTGATAATAAAACTGTGCTGTTGATACGCGCATAAATCCTCCTATCTAGCCACTGCTAACAAGGTGTCAAAAATAGTATTCGCCGTTGAAATAATTTGAGATGCAGCCTGATACGCTTGCTGGAAGCGTAATAAATTAGCCGCTTCTTCATCTAAATTAACGCCAGACGTTTCTTGGTTTCGATTATAGGCTTGGGTAAATAACGCTTGAGCGGTATCCGCTACTAGCTCTGCTGATGCTGCTTTTGACCCAACATTTGCAGTTGATACACCTAAGCTTTTTGAAAAAGACTCCCTGCCACCATTAATAACTCCTTGCTCTTGAGTCAACGCCATATCTACAGCGTTACTGCCATTACCAATACCATAAGCATCTTCAATAAAAAATTGCTCAGGTGCATTAGGAGCAGAACCTGATGGCGTTCCAGAAATATTGACCTGAAATTGAGCTGTTGCAGGTGCAGGAGGTAAGTCAACGGTAAAGGTTGCTGGTGGTGTAGGTGGCGTATACGGAATTGGCGCTGATGTCACGCCAAGTTTATCGGTAATCGTATAATTAAAAACACCAACTGGGTTCTCTAAAATATCAATCCTCATCGGCATTTCAGCACGAGCAGCAACAGGGTCAATCATATTTACAATTTCTATTTTACCTGGGCTGACATTATTATCTGATGGTCTGATAGCCACAGGAGTTGCAGCTGCAATGGCTGCACCATCTGTTATTTGAGCTTCAATGAGTGCTGCGCTATTTTCTGTAGGTCTGATAACAAAAGAATCATTGGCACTAGGTGCACCGCCTGTTTCAACAAACTCAAAACCATAAGCTGTAGTATAAGTACCACTACCTGGCGCGCCTAAATTATCAACCGTACCTGTAGTCATATTGCGCATTTGATAGTTTGCACCATCAAAGGTGATTTGAAATTCATCAGCAGGCACTAAACTAATATCACTAATGGATACTTCAGCAGTTAAGTTACCAGCGTTGCCTGTAGGGGTTAACACACGAGCAGCCATTAATGTCGGCGAATTGATATCGGTGAATAAGTTTGCCCCTTGAATTTGATTAAGATCTAGCCCATCAGCTTGGCTAGCATTTAATGTTTCTGAAATGGCCATCGCTAAACGATCAATATCTCGTCTCGTTTGATCTAGGTAGTTATCACGAAAGGTAAATTTAGCGCCTAATTGTCCACCAAGTGTTTTTTGCGACAAGGCCACTGAACCATTAGCACCGACAATTTCTAATGTCGTTTTATTCGGATCAGGGTCACCTGCCAACACATTAACACCTAACGGAGTTAGTCCAGCAACGAGTGTTGCACCACTACCTATCATGACGGTCATAACACCGTTTTGATCCGAAACAGTGTTTACACTGGTAAATTGACTTAATTCACTAATTAACTGATCGCGTTTATCTAACAGATCATTGGGCTGCCCTGCTGCCCCAAAGCCTTTATTATGCAATATCGATTCATTAATTTTAGCCAGCTCATACGAAATCTCAGTAATCTTACTGGCCACTTGATTGATTTCATTGTTAGTAGAGTTCTCAAGCTGATCGAAGTTTTTACTAATCGATTGTAAATCACTTGCCAATATTCCAGCTTGCGTCAATGCAATGTTGCGTAAGCCTAAGTCGCTTGGGTTATCTGCAATACTATTGATAGCAGTGTAAAAACGTTCTATCGATGAAGACACTTGGTTACCAGAAGTACTCATGATCTCGTTTAATTGTGTCAAGCTTGCGTGTAGAGCGTTAGACTCTCCTAGATTTGAGCTATTAAGCAGTTGTTCCTTATATGAAAATTGATTATACAATCGCGTAATATCTTCCACATAAGTGCCTGAACCAAGGAAGTTTCCGCCAAAGCTATCACCTGATAGTGTGGTTTGTTCAGCACGTTGTCTGTTATAACCTTCAGTATTAACATTGGCAATGTTGTGGCCAGTTGTCGCCAACTGTTGCTGTGAAGATAGTAACCCACTAACCCCAGTTTGGTATAAATTGAACGACATGATTGACACTCCTACAGAGATAAAACAACTTAAAAATTAAGGTTTATTTACTTAATAAGCTGGTTACTCTACGTAGTGTCCCCATGATTTTTGTAGCATATTGAGGGTCCGTCGCATAACCGGCACCTTGTAAGCTATGCAGGAATTGTTCCACATTACCAACCTGTTGTAATGCACCTTGATAACGGCTGTTTGTTGACAAAAAATCGACATAATCAACAGCGCTTTCCATTAAGTTGTTATATACCCTGAACGGTTCACGCTTTTTCACCATAGTGCCTTGCTCGTATTCAAGGGTTTCTTTGTGAATTTTATCGCCGCTCCAGCGGTTATCTGCCTTGATATTAAACAAGTTATTTGAACTAGTACCGTTCTCTTGTTGAATAATTTTTTGTCCCCAGCCCGTTTCAAGCGCCGCTTGAGCGATAACGACTTCAAAAGGTACTTTTAACTTTTCTTCCACCAATTTAGCCGGCGCAGTTAAGGCATTAACAAAATCTTCTGGGTGTTCAAAGTTCGTCTGTGTTGAAGTATTAGTTTGCGCTGAATTAGCTGCTGATGGCGTTAAATTGCTGTCAGGAATTTGACGATTCAAAAGCGAGTTAGCGGATAATTCGCTATTTTTCGCTTGCATATCGGTGAAAGAATTCGACTTAAATAATGACTGCGGGGTGAAGTTTTCAGTATCGCCACCTAGTTGACGAACAATTAAATCAGAAAGCCCAAGTGAGCCATTATTCGATAATTCTAACGCTAATTGTTGATCATGCATGTCGCGATAAAACTTTGTTGACTCGCTGTTAAAGGGACTATCAGACTCAAGTACTTCTTGTGCACTACGCATACTTTTAAGCAGCATTTGCATAAAAATCGCTTCAAATTGCTTTGCTGCTTGCGATAATGCTTGCTGTTTATCTTCTTTGTTAGTTTGCTTTGATTGCAAGCGAATATCATTTAAGCCATTCAGGTCTAAATAATTTTGTGCATCACCAATTCGCGTATTCATCATGCAGCTCGCTAAGTTAAATAATAACCAACTCGCCGCGCAATGCGCCAGCTTGTTGTAAAGCTTCTAAAATGGCCATTACATCACCTGGCCCTGCACCCACATTATTCACTGCTCTAACTAACGCATCTAAGGTAATGCCGGGGTTAAAAACAAACATGCGATTATCATTTTGATTCACGTCAACAATCGAGGTTGTTGTGATCGCCGTTTCACCTTCTGCGAAGGCGTCAGGTTGAGTCACCTCTGGGTTTTCATTAATGGTAACGGTAATACCACCGTGAGTAATAGCTGCTGGTAATAAACGTACATCTTTACCAATCACTATTGTGCCTGTTCTTGAGTTAACAATCACTTTTGCAGCTGGTGAATCTGGTTCAAATTCAAGATTTTCTAACATTGAAAGAAACGTTACCCGCTGGCTTGCATCACGTGGCGCTGTAACTTGCACTGATGTTGCATCAATCGCTCTCGCAATAAAGGTTGCTGGATCATTCGGGTTTGCAAACTCACTATTAATGGCTTTTTCTAAGTTTTTGGCTGTCGTAAAATCAGAGTTCCGTAAATTAAAGGTAATATGATCACCCATAGCAAAGGGTGACACCACTTCTCGCTCAACAATCGCACCATTAGCAATACGGCCAACCGTTGGCGTGTTCACTATCACTTTAGAGCCATCTAAACCTTCTGCACCTAAACCACTTACCACTAAGCTGCCTTGCGCAACAGCGTATGCATTACCATCAATCCCCATTAAAATGGTTTGTAATAAGGTTCCACCTCGTAAACTTTGAGCACTGCCCATTGATGAAACAGTAATGTCTATGGTTTGTCCTGGTTTTGCAAATGCAGGTAAATCAGCATGAACAGCCACGGCAGCAACGTTTTTAATTTTGGGTTTTAAATTTTGTGGCATGGTAATACCGAAGTTACTCAGCATCGTTTTAAAACTTTGTTCGGTAAATGGGCTTTGCTCACCAGTACCTGGTAAACCCACAACTAGGCCATAACCCACTAATTGGTTATTTCTAACACCTGCCACATCTACTAAATCTTTAACCCGTTGAGCACTGGCGTTACATGTTGCAACTAACGCAAACACTACGAAAAATCGTTTTAATAAAACAGTCATGTTAATCACCTTTTATAATGGCCACCAAGAGCTGTTAAAGAATTTACTTAACCACCCTTGTTCTTGTACTTCAGCAAAAGTACCCGTACCCGAATATTGAATACGTGCATTTGCTACTTTTGACGAAATAATGGTATTAGCAGACGTGATATCTTGCGGACGAATAACACCGGTTAAACGAATATATTCATCACCTTTATTAAGGGTTAGCCATTTCTCACCGCGGATCATTAAATTACCATTGGGCAATACTCGTAATACGTGTACTGAAATATTACCGCTTAAACTATTGCTTTGATTAGATTTAGAGTCGCCTTTAAAATCCGAGTCTTGGTCTAAACCAAATTGCACAGAATCTCCTTTAAAGGTCAACGGTGCTCCACCTAAACCTACAATAGGGTTTAACGTGTTACTGTTTTCTTTCTTTAATTCTGTTTTGGCATTTTTTTGCGCTTGGGTATTTTCATTTAAAATAACAGAAATTATATCGCCAACACGATGCGCCTTTGAGTCTGAATAGATGTTATTAACATAGTTGGTACGAAATAAAGACCCTGTTGGTACAACAGGCTGTTCATGTATTTCAGGTTGAATAGGTGCAAAATCTGGGTCATTAGGCAATATTTTGGCTTGTTCTACACTCGCACAGCCCGTCAACGTCATCCATGTAACGAGTATTAAGGTTAACTTTTTCATGTGACGTCTCCTACCGATTATAACTGCTGATTGATATAGCTAAGCATTTGATCAACGGCTGAAATAACTTTTGAATTCATTTCATATACTCGTTGGCTTTCAATCAAGTTAACTAGCTCTTCTGTGGTATTTACGTTTGAGGTTTCTAATGCGCCTTGTACCAACATACCAAACCCTTCCAAGCCGGGAACACCTTCTTGTGGTGCACCACTAACAGCCGTTTCAACAAATAGGTTTTGCCCTATTGGCTCTAAGCCCGTTGGGTTAACAAAATTCACCGTATTAATTTGACCTATTACAGCTGGCTCTGCTTGCCCTTGTAATGTGGCTGATACTTCACCATCTTGCGACACAATAATTGATTGTGCATCTGGTGGAATGGTAATTTGTGGCTGCATCAGATAGCCTGCGCCAGGGGTAACAACATTACCCTCTTCATCCATTGTAAATTGTCCATTTCGCGTATAAGACAAGCTACCATCAGGCATTAATATTTGGAAAAAACCTTCCCCTTGCACCATCAAATCAAGGGAATTATCTGTGGTAATCATGTCCCCTTGCGTGTGTATTTTTTGAGTGGCAACGACTTTAGTCCCCGCACCTAACATTAAACCTGATGGCATTTCAGTATCTTGTGCTGAACGACCGCCTGGTTGATTGATGGTTTGATAAAGCAAATCTTCAAACACCGCACGGCTTTTTTTAAAGCCGACGGTACTGGCATTTGCCAAGTTATTTGATATAACGGCAATTTCTTTTGTTTGCGCGTCTAAGCCTGTTTTACTGATCCACAATGCTGGGTTCATAAATCACCTCAATAATTCGTTAGAAAGCACGCAATAATGATGCGCTCGCTGAATCAATTTCTTCAGCGGTTTTCATAAGTTTCAATTGCATTTCAAATTGACGTTGCAAAGCAATCATCTCTGTCATTTCTGAGACAGGGTTTACATTACTAGATTCAAGCATACCGTTTTGAATCACCACGTTAACATCTGCATCTAATACGTTGTTTGGCGCAATATTGTTAGGATTTGCTTGTGCGTTTACTCGAAATAAGCCGTCATTACCCCGAGTTAAATCTCTCACATCAGGGTTAACTAACTTAATACGCCCTACTTCTTCCTGTATTGAAGCTGGCGCACCGGCTGGCTGAACCATAATGGTGCCATCTTTCGATATTTTAATGTTGTTCACTGGTAAAGGTAGAAAAACTGGACCAGTATCACCCATCACCAGATCACCATTCGGTGTTTGTAAATAGCCTTCTTCAGTAATGGTTAAATGACCATCACGCGTGTAGGCTTCTAAACCGTCTTTAGCTTGCACGGCAATCATGCCTGGGCCTTGAACGGCAATATCTAAATCACGACCAGTGGTTTGTAACGCACCACTGTCAAAGTTTTGGCTAGCTTTTTCAGTCATGGAAAATACACGCGTTGGTAAACCTTCACCAAATGCTTGCATTGAACGTGCTTGCGCAAGATCGGCTTTAAAGCCTGTTGTCTTAGCATTAGCAAGGTTATTTGCGTTAATGGCTAACGCATTCATGTTTTGCTTGGCACCACTCATGGCGATATAAAGCATTTTATCCATGGTAATTTCCAATCCTAAAAAGTAATAACTAATAAAATGCAAATAAAATGCCAACTAGCAGAAAAAATGAATATACAGATTAAGAGGTATAAATAATCAATGTAAAAAAGCCCTTAACAAATGCTAAGGGCTTTTCAAAAAGTGGGCAGCTATTAAAACTTATCTGATCTGTAAAATTGTTTGGTTGAGCTGATTATCTACTTCAAGCGAACGGGAGTTGGCTTGGAAGTTACGTTGAGCAGAAATCAAATCAATCAGCTCAGTGGTTAAGTTCACGTTCGATTGCTCAAGCGCTGACGATTGCACGGTACCAAAAGTACCTGTACCACCTTCACCAGCCAATGCCTCACCCGAACTAATACTTTCTTTCCACGATGAGTTACCTATTTGGGTTAAGCCTTGTTCATTAGCAAAGTTAACCAGTGCAATACGTGATAGCGGCTCAGAGGTACCGTTACTGTAGGTTGCGCGGATCAAACCATCAGTATCAATATCAATACCCGTTAATCGACCAACGGCTAAACCATCTTGCTCTAGCGCTGTCACTTCAAAGTTAGAGGCAAACTGAGTCGGTTCATTAGCATTAGGGCCACCGGTATCAAGGTTAAAGTCAATTGCAATGGTTTGGGTCGCATCGGCACCATTAGCTAATATACCAGCACCTAAAGGAAGCGTAACAATACCGCCTTCTGCAGGTGTTGGTATCATCGAATCAAAATCACCAGAATTGGTAAAAGTTAACTGAGCACCAGTAATACCACCCGGTGACAACGGACCAGAAACGGTACCACCAACGGGGTTAGTACTACCACCTGCAGGATCATCAATTGGTACTAATGTGCCATCGACTCCAGTAAATACATCCCAAGTATTAGCCGCAGATTTGACAAAATAATAGGTCATTACATGACTATCACCAAGTGAGTCAAATACCGTCACAGACGTTGAATGGTTATAGGTTAATGGGTCGGTATGATCAAAGTTACCCGGTGCACCAGTAATAATGGCATCACCTGCAGGCAAATTCATACGAATATCCACTTCACTGGTTTGTGTTGGCGCACCAGATGAAGTTGGAATACGAATTGGAGCAGCAGTACTTAAACTCACTGACGCTGAAGAACCGTCAGCATTAACAGGGAAACCTAGTAGATGTTGACCTTGTGAGTTGACCACAAAGTTACTGTCGTTTAATTTAAACTGACCAGCACGCGTATATGACGTTTCTAGGCTACCTAGTTCAGGAACGGTTGCGAAAAAACCGTTACCTGTGATCGCCAAATCAAGTGCGTTGTTAGTAAACTGAATACTGCCTTGAGAAAACTGCTGAGCAACATCAGATGTTAACACCCCGTCACCCACTTTCGTTTTACCAGCAGCTAATAATGAAGATGCATACACATCAACGAATTCAGCGCGTGATTCTTTAAAGCCAACGGTATTAACGTTTGCGATGTTATTAGATGTAACATCTAAATCTTTTTGTGCGGCATTTAAACCACTTAGTGCGATATTAAAAGACATAACTTCACCTCTTTTACTAAATCTTTTTCAATACTGAAACAGGCTATTCGCCACGATTAACTTTCTGATACTTCAACAACATCTATGAGTTTCATGGTGCTACCACCATTTAAGTTCAGAACAATATTGCCACCTGATCCTGCTAACGTGACACTGTCTACTTTTCGATACGTCATGGCTTGTAATTCACTGGCTTCGCCATCAACTAGCCCTGCAATTCTAAAACGATACGCACCTTCTGGCGCTTGCTCTCCTATGGAGTTTTCACCATTCCATGTAAACGAAAATTCACCTGCATCAACATTACCAACGGGCACTGTTTGAATAATTTCACCTGCGGTGTTTTCTACATAAATATTGACATTACTAGCGGGTAAATCAGTCACTAACTTGCCTCTTACTTCTTCACCTTCGGCTTTACCAAAAATATTGTCATCAACCAGCACGCTTCGTCCAACAAGTGATGACGCTTGCAATGCTTGGCTAGACGACATAGAAGAAGCAAAGTCAGTGAACTTTTCATTCAGCTTTTGTACGCCATCCGTAGTCGAAAATGCGGTCATCTGGGAAATCATCTCATTATTTTCCACTGGCTTTGTTGGATCTTGATGAGAAAGTTCTTTTGTTAATAGCGCAAAGAAATCTTCTTGGGTAAGCATGCCATTATCATTCTCGTCAGATTTTTTGTAATCTTCCTGCTGCCAACGCATATATTCTAATGGGCTACCGCCAGTTACTGAATCCATAATTACTCCAAACTAGAAATTATCGTTGACCTAACATTATCGTTTTGTTCAACATATTCTTAGCTGATTCTGCTAATTGAATATTGGTTTGATAAGAACGTGACGCAGAGATCATATTGGTCATTTCCTCAATCACATTCACATTAGGCTTATAAATATAGCCGTTTTCATCCGCCATCGGATGATCAGGTGCATGTTCAATATTCAACGGTTTATTACTTTCCACTATACCCATCACCTTAACACCGACGGCTTCAGACTGACCCGCAGCTGCGGCAGCTTTTTGCATCTCGGCGGCAAAAACTGGATGACGTGCACGATAGGTTTGATCAATGCTACTACTAACACTATCAGCATTGGCAATATTACTTGCCGTTGTATTTAATCGTACCGATTGAGCGCTCATGCCTGTGGCAGAGATGTCGAACACATTAAATAAACTCATAATTAACTACCTCCGCCTAGCGCTTTTTTCAATCCACTTATCTTACTATTCATAAATTGCAGGCTAGCTTGATAGTGCATGGAATTATCTAGATACAAGTTTCGTTCCATTTGTACATTAACCGTATTACCGTCACCGGTATCTGGTTGATTTGGAACACGAAAATCTACATTATTATTAAGTTGCCCACGTACATCAAAGTGTTTTTCATGGGTACGAGACATGCCGCTTTGTTGCCGGTTTGCCGCTTGGGCAAGTGCCGTCTTAAAGTCCATGCCTTGTGCTTTATATCCTGGGGTATCGGCATTAGCGATATTTCCCGCGATTACCTCTGCATTTTGTGAACGCACACGTAAACTGTCGGGGTGAATACCAAATGCTTTTTCGAAACTAATGGCCATAGGGCTTCCTCCAAACTAATGTCAGTAGCCATACAAAAATTATGCCATCAAAGAATTATTAGGAGGTAGGTTTACTTCTTCTGATAAACTATGCCGGGGTGGCAACGTAACATATCAAAATTTTTATTAAGCCCTGAAAGTGACTCAGAAGCCCCTAAAAACAGGTATCCGCCGCTATTAAGTGAGCCATGAATTTGAGATAAAATTTGCGCTTTTATTTCCGGAGAAAAATAAATCAGCACGTTACGACAAAAAACAATATCAAACCGCCCCATTAAGCTATAACTGCCTAGCAAATTAAGCTGGCGGAAATTCACCATTTTTTTGACATGGTCTTTTACCTTTAGCATACCGTTATCACCATTTTCAAAAAACTGACGTTTTCTTTCTGGTGATAGCCCGCGTGATAAAGCAAGTGAATCGTAATGAGCATACTTACAATGCTCTAACATGGTATTAGAAATATCGGTGCCGATAATTTGTACGCTACCGGGTAAACTGCCAGGATTTGATTGTTGAAACTCTTGCGCTGACATCGCAATAGAATAAGGTTCTTGACCCGAAGAGCTTGCTGCTGACCAAATTTTGACAGGTGTACGTTGTCCTTTAAACTCTGGAAGTAGCCTCTTCTTGAGTAACTCAAAGGGATATTCATCACGGAACCAAAGGGTTTCATTCGTCGTCATGGCATCGATAACCGCAGAGCGCAATTGTCTTTCCATAGGGCTTAATGTTCGTGTAACCAAGTCACCTAAAGTCAGCACATCAAATTTTGCCATCAAAGGAGCAAGACGACTTTTAACTAAATACTGTTTATTGTCGCCCAGCACTATACCGCATTGTTGCTCTAAAAACTCTCTAAACTGATGATAACTTTTATCATCAAGTTGTCTAGCTGACACTATATATTTCCTGCCTTATGCTACGCGATGAAACGGGCTAAATTGTCTTAGCTCAATTCTTCTACTTTTAACCATTTTTTAACTGCGGTGGCCAGCTCATCTGGGTGAAACTTAGGAATAAAATCTTCAGCACCTACTTTTTCAACCATTGCGTTATTAAACACACCACTTAACGATGTATGCAAAATCACAGGCATTTTTCTCAGTTGCTCGTTGCTTTTGATTTCCGCGGTCAATGTATAACCATCCATTTCTGGCATTTCAATATCAGAAATTAATAACGCCACTTTTTCATCAATAGATTTGCAATCTTCAGCCAATGCCATAAGTTGATCTAAAGCATCTTGGCCATTTTTCGCCAATAGCATTTTTAACCCTAATGGCTCTAACGCCCTTTTGACTTGGTTTCTGGCAACAGTAGAGTCATCAGCAATCATAATAACGCGATCACCCATGCTAACCCCAACACTCTCATCAATGATGCTTTCACTTAGTTCTGTTGATATTGGGTTAATTTCGTTAAGAATTTTTTCTACGTCTAAAATCGACACCATTTCATTGTCAATTTCAGTTACTGCGGTTAAATAACTTGATTTACCTGCGCCTTCTGGCGGTGGCATGATGTCTTGCCAACGAATATTTATTATGCGTTCAACACCTCCAACCAAGAATCCCTGAACGCTACGATTATACTCAGCAATGATAACGAAAGCATTTTCATCAGGAATAATTTCAGGCCCACCAGTGGCTTTACTTAAATCAATAACAGAAATAGTTTGCCCACGAATATGAGCAACACCTTTAACAAATTTATCTTGTTTAGGCAGCAATGTTAATTTAGGGCAAGGCATTACTTCTCGTACTTTAAACACGTTGATGCCAAACCGCTGACGCCCAACCAATTTAAAAAGTAGTAACTCAAGCCTATTTTGTCCTACCAACTGTGTGCGTTGGTTAACCGAGTCTAAAATTCCTGCCATAAAAAACCTCTAATAATTTTTCCTGCAACCTTTAACGGCTAAAAGGCATAATTCTTGATAGTATACTTAGCAATTACATTTAGTGCCTAATTATTGACACAAAATAACGACAGCGATGCTCTCTACATAAGCATAGACGAGTATTTCAAATTCCCTAGTATTTAGATTACAAAATTTATGAGCAAATTAAAGATATTTATCACTTTTTCTGTCTTAAGCACTATATTCTTTAGCCCAATAAGTGCTGAAGAATACACACGCGAAGATATTAAATTATTTGCAAAAAATTACGTGGCACAAAATTTACCAGCTTCACAAGGAAGTAAACGGGTGATCACTCCCGCTGATATAGACCCAAGAATTCACATTAATCCCTGCGCGGTTCCATTACAGGCGAATATACCTGAAAATTACTCAACGAGAAACGTCAACGTAAAAATATATTGCGAAAGTTCAACACCATGGAACATTTTTCTTCCTGTTCGTGTGACAGAAGAAGTGCCAGTTTTAGTGTCAACAATCAAAATAGCAAAAGGTACGGTACTCGATGAAGGTAATATCGCCATAGAATGGCGGCCTATCCATCAAACTCGCGGTGAAGTAATTCGTGATCCAAAGATGGCGTATGGTGCGAGAAGTAAACGCAGCTTAACAAGTGGAAGTGTCATTAGTAAACGCATGTTTTGTATCGTCTGCAAAGGAGAAAGTGTTGTGATCAGCGCAATAACTGATAACCTAACCATCAAAACAAAAGGTACAGCTCTGTCTAACGGTGTTAGAGGACAACAAATTAGGGTGCGAAATAATCAATCGGGTAGAGTCGTTACCGCTGAAGTTAAAGCTATTAACCAAGTAGTGATTAATCTATAATAAAAGGGTTAAAGAAAAAAACGCATTTGCCGATAAGTAAATATACACCACAATTATTTGCCGATAAGGTTTTATTATGGCTATAAATATCAATAACTTGTCAAATTCGGGGCAAGTAAAACAAAAAGTTGATCAGCAAACTCAACTTAAACAACAGCAAACGCAAAACACGACAAACAGTGAACAAGCTAAGGTCGCGAGCAAAGACTCATTTTCAATAACGCCACAAGCTAAGCAGCTTGGGGATTTACAGAAAAAAGTCGAAAATGCACCCATTGTCGATCAGAAAAAAGTGGAAGAGCTGAAAAAAGCGATTACTTCTGGTGATTATAAAGTTGATCCTGAAAAATTAGCGGCTAGTATCGCAAATTTTGAGTTCGATTTAGCTGAATCAATTTAGATACGATTTAAGGAAAGTAAGTGGCTGATAACATCGATTACCGTCAATTATTAGATAAACAATTTGCTCAATTACAGCAACTTGAAGTAATTATTGATGAAGAGCGGCTTACGTTGCAAAAGAACTCTCCTGATGCACTTGCTCAGGTTACCGAGAAGAAAAACGCCCTATTGCTTGATATTCAAACATTAGATCAACAATTCTCACAAAGTTTGGCATTTAGTAAGCAAAAAGCTAACGGCGAATTAGATGAAGTACTAGAAGCAATAGAACAAGCGTTATTACGCTGCAAAGAAAAAAACCAAGTTAACGGCCATATCATTCAGCAATCGCAAATGGCCGTTGAACGTTTAAAAACGACTCTATTGCAACAAAATGATAAATCTTCTGTTACCTATGATAGCAAAGGTAAAACCTCTGGTGGGCTTAGCAGCCTGGGAATAAAAGCTTAGCTACAAAGCTAAACATTAGATCTGAAATACACAATAAAAAAATGGCCTTACAAACGTAAGGCCATTTTTTTAAACAGAGAAAGACAGTTAATAATATTTAACGTGTTTAATTTCTTTCTGTCTATTATTCGCTAAATAAATGTCCCATACATCTTTAAAATCAAGATGTAACTCAGTGGTGTAGGTATCACCAACCGGGTAGCTTTTTATCACTTTAGCCCCACGAATAACACCTTGTACAGATGTTTTTAATCGTTGATCTTCAATAATTAAATTACGCATAGTTAAGTCGCTAGAAAGCTGCTGTCCATAAACTTGCTCAGCGAGCTCGGCATAGGCGGCAATTTTAGAGGCATGAATTGCCATCAACATTTTTTGTGTCTCGTTGGTTGACTTCTGTAGGCTGATTGGCGCTTGACCTACAGCAGTAAGAACAGGAAATGCTTCAGGCTTTACTGCTTGCCATTGCACATGCTTATCATACACAGAACTACAGCCGAGTAATGCTAAGCAAGCAAGCACACAGCAAATTTTAGATAAAGAACGAGTTTTCATATGCACACCTTACTGTTGAATTTTAACAGCTCTTTTTTCTTCAAGCATTGCCTGAGAGTCACGTAAGATCATGCCGTCTTTTATCCGTACATTTTCCCTACGTTGTAATTCATCACCAATCACCCATTCAGGTATAAATGACTGCGCAGTAGCAACAACTACCCGTGATTGCATACCAATCATACGAGCGTTTACCATCACACCGCCATTCTGTTCCATCATAGTGCCCGTAACTACGTAGTCAATTATCTGACGCTCAGGTAACTCTTTCCAATCACGACTAAAGACATAATCACCTTCTTTTGTAACACGTATATGTCCGGTAGTTTTAAAGTCAACGACAATTAATCCGTGTCGCTGTAACTCATGAACAAAACTTTCTGAGAGTTGATTACCTAACCAGTTCGTCGACTCTAAATCAGCTAAGTGAACAAATGAAGCAACCGCCACCGGCGTTTTAGGGGTCACAAAAGTACTACTTTGTAACATCTGAAACGCTAAGCCTTTTACCACATCATTTATCGCATGCTTTGGTAGTTGGTAAGCATCAATTTCGCCTTTATTTTTATGAGCGGCTTGATAAAAGTCATCATCTGAATTGTTATTTTTCGAATGCATCGCACTACACGACACTAATCCAGACAATAACATAAGCGTTAACCAAGTTTTCATTGAGCTCCCCTCAAATACAACTAAATTCTATAGTCAATCACAAAGCAAAAATTACGCCAACTTATCAAACCAATGTCTTGGAAATAACTATAGGCATAAAAAATGCATTACACTGGCTAACCATATATGAGTCGAGCTTTTGACACATAGTTTATGCCTTCGTATCGTGCGAATTAATTCACCATACGTAAAACGTTAACTAAACTATAAAAATCAAATGCAGGATTAAAGCCAAGATAAATTCAGGTGAGCAATGCAACGACTAAGCTTTGTAATTTTATGTTTATTTCTATTAGTAAGCCCAACATACGCCCAGTGGTATGAATCACAGGGACATGCTTACGTCATTCAAGGTGACTCTATAGAAGCACGAAAAAAAGCAATTGAAAATGCGCTGAAAAAAGCACTGCTCGTTGCAGGTGCTTCTGTTTCAAGCGTTCAGCAAGTGGTCAACGGTCTGCTAACACAGAATGAAATCAATATTCGTGCTACTGGCAACATTAATGCTTTTGAAATTATAGATGAAACCCATGAAGATAAAACCATCACAGTTACCATAAGGGCAGATATTATTCCGCAAACGCGGCAATGTTTTTCCGCTGATTATCGTAAGTCTATGCTGATCACCAAAAGCCATTTAGTACATAGAGAACAGGCCAACATTGGCGGCATTTACTCCTTAGACTCAGCGATAATGAAACGCTTATCGGATCAGATAAAACAAAATGGCACCTATCTTTCACCGCAACTATCAGTGAAATCAAGTAGTGCATTCTCAAGATATAACAATAGTTTACAGCTAGATAAAATTAAAGCAGTGTCAATGTCGTTAGCCAATATCACCGACAGCCAATACGTAATGTATTCAGAAATTGAAGATGTTTCATTCGCCACACAAGCGGAAAACTCTTGGGCATTTTGGCAAGAAGATATATTTGAACGCTTTTTTCAATTAACTGTGCATATTTATAATGGTGCTAATGGTGAACGTTTATTTGAAAAAACCTATCGAAACGCTGCTCCATGGACATTCAATAAACGCGAACAGGTAGACCCTCATTCACAGGTATTCTGGCAAAGTCGTTACGGTCAGATCATTGACCAAGCGCTAAACCAAGTGAGTACCGATATCGATGACAACATGATGTGCCAACCTACTCGAGGTAAAATTGTACAAGTCAATGCTGATCAAGTACGGTTTAACCTAGGAAAACAACATGGTGTGCAAATTGGTGATGAGTTTTCTTTGTTACATCTTAAAAACTTCACAACCGACAGTGGCCATTCATATGCAGGGTTTAATGTGAGTCCGTTTAACGTAAAGGTTATTCGAGTATCACAATCAAGTGCAGTTGCACAAACCACGGATGGCGCTTTAATCGACAGTATTCAAATAAATGATCTTGTTGTGCGCTATTAAAAGTTCGAACCTTTTTGTAAATATGAGCAACGTTATTTATTGATCAAGATAAATAATAACGTTTAAATAAAGCGAAATTTCGTCCTCATAGTTTAACTGGATAAAACTGCGGCCTCCTAAGCCGCTGCTCCAGGTTCGAGTCCTGGTGGGGACGCCATAAAAAAACCGCAACAAATGCGGTCTTTTTAAATGATTTAATTAGCACAATATCGTTAAAGTCTTAATTGGCTAACTCTGTCATTACTTCCTTGTCGTCTGCAACTGAGGTATTACTTAGTACGGCAGATAATGCCAACACAAAGACTGCTAATATGACGGTTGTCAGCTTTATTCCTTTTGAAGACGACTGTTTCATTGTTATATCCAAGCAGGTTTATCATTGTTATTTTGTCTACTACCTGACCAACTTATCTGATAAATATCTTTAATTCAATAGTTTACCTTAAAAACAAGTCATTTTTTGAACAATAGTTACGCTTAGGCTCAATTTCTGATTTAAAATCCCCTCTTAAAGAGCACGTTCAACCATTGATCTTGTCGCATATGCAATAGAAGTTAATCATCATTGAACAAAATATAATAAATAGCGTAATAACATTTGCAGTCACGGCATTACTGCGTAAAAATAGCGTCTCTAAAAACACCCTCATATGAAAAAATAAAATAGTTGGAGCCACTATGCCATCGCGTAAAGATCTCGCTAATGCTATTCGTGCATTAAGCATGGACGCAGTACAACAAGCAAACTCAGGTCACCCAGGAGCCCCTATGGGCATGGCAGATATTGCCGAAGTTCTATGGCGCGACTTTCTAAAGCATAACCCTACCGATCCAAATTGGGTAGATCGTGATCGATTTATCTTATCGAATGGTCATGGCTCAATGCTTATTTATTCTCTATTGCATTTATCAGGTTATGATTTACCTATTGAAGAAATTAAAAACTTTCGTCAGTTGCATTCAAAAACACCAGGTCATCCTGAGTATGGCTATACACCAGGTGTTGAAACTACCACGGGCCCTTTAGGCGCCGGTATTTCAAATGCGGTAGGTATGGCAATTGCCGAAAAAACCTTGGCGGCACAGTTTAACCGTGAAGGTCACAACATTGTTGATCATTACACCTATTGCTTTTTAGGTGATGGCTGCTTAATGGAAGGCATTTCACATGAAGTATCTTCTCTAGCAGGTACGTTAGGCCTAGGTAAGCTTGTCGCTTTTTGGGACGATAACGGTATTTCAATTGATGGCCATGTTGAAGGTTGGTTCTCTGACGATACCCCAAAACGTTTTGAGTCTTACGGTTGGCATGTAATCGCAGACGTTGATGGTCACGACCCTCACGCGATAAAAGAAGCGATAGAACAGGCTCACCTGATTACTGACAAGCCAACTATGATTTGTTGTAAAACTATTATTGGTTTTGGCGCTCCTAATAAATCAGGCTCACATGACTGTCATGGTGCACCATTAGGTCATGATGAAATTGCTGCGGCGCGTGAATTTTTAAACTGGCCTCATGCCTCTTTTGAAGTGCCTGATGATATTTATAGTCAATGGGATCAAAAAGAAAAAGGTCAATCAGCGCAAGCTAATTGGCAAGAGAAATTCGCTGCTTATAAAAAGGCTCATCCGGAACTTGCAGCCGAATATGAACGTCGTGTGATTAATGGCGACCTTCCAGCTGAATTCGAAGCAAAAGCAAATGCTCTTATTCAAGAGTGCCAAGAAAAGTCAGAAAGCATTGCATCAAGAAAAGCATCGCAAAATACTATTGAAGCATTCGGCGCCATTTTACCTGAATTATTAGGTGGTTCAGCTGATTTAGCAGGTTCCAATTTAACCCTGTGGTCTGGCTCTAAAGGTATTCAGGACGATCCTGCCGGTAACTATATTTATTATGGTGTTCGTGAATTCGGTATGTCTGGCATCATGAACGGTATTTCATTGCATGGCGGCTTTATTAATTATGGCGCAACCTTCATGATGTTTATGGAATACGCGCGTAATGCAGTACGTATGTCTGCGTTAATGGGCATTCAAAACATTTTTGTTTATACCCATGATTCAATTGGCCAAGGCGAAGATGGTCCAACGCATCAGCCGATTGAACAATTAACTAACTTACGCACTACACCTAATATGGTGACATGGCGTCCTGCTGATGCTACTGAATCAGCAGTTGCATGGAAAAATGCAATTGAAAGACAACAAGCGCCAACGGCATTAGTATTTTCGCGCCAAGGTTTGCCTGCAGTAGCACGTAATGCTGAGCAAGTAAGTAACATTGCTAAAGGTGGTTACATTGTAAAAGACAGTAACGGCACACCTGACGTAATTTTAATAGCCACTGGTTCTGAAGTTTCTCTAGCGTTAAAAGCAGCCGAAGCTCTTGGTGATAAAGTGCGTGTTGTATCAATGCCTTCAAGCAATATTTTTGATCAGCAAAGTGATGCTTATAAAGAGTCTGTACTACCAAGCTCTGTTACCAAGCGTGTTGCTATTGAAGCTGCACATACTGATTTTTGGTACAAGTATGTAGGCTTTGCCGGCAAAGTTGTTGGCATGACTACCTTTGGGGAGTCAGCGCCAGGAAATGCGTTATTTGAGCACTTTGGTTTTACTGTTGAAAACGTTGTTAACACAGTAAACAGCTTATAATTTAATGGCGCCATTAATTATGGCGCCTTATTTCCCAAGGTAACTTTCTTTAGATATGCCTACAAAAATCGCTATCAATGGTTTTGGTCGTATTGGTCGTAGCGTTGCTCGTGCCTTATATGAACATAACCATCGCCAAGATTTACAACTTGTTGCCATCAACGAGCTAGCAGATCCTGATGGGATTGCCCATTTATTAAAATATGACAGTACCCATGGTCGGTTCTCATTTGCTGTTTCCCGCGAGGCCAACCGTTTAAATATTGCTGGCGACGATGTATTCTTGACCCATGAAGAGAATATAAACCTTCTTGACTGGCAAAAGTACCAAGCGGATATTGTACTTGACTGTACTGGAAAATATAGCTCTAAAGCAGACGGACTCGCACATATTCAACAAGGTGCCTCTAAAGTGCTTTACTCGCACCCTGGTGCGAAAGATTTAGACGCAACCATCATATACGGTATTAACGATAACACACTAACCACTGATCATCGGGTAGTCAGTAATGGCTCCTGTACGACAAACTGTATAGTTCCTGTTATCAAAGTAATTGATGATGCCTTTGGTGTTGAAAGTGGCACCATTACAACCATTCATTCATCAATGCATGATCAACAAGTCATTGACGCTTACCACCCTGATCTGAGAAGAACAAGAGCTGCAAGCCAATCAATCATCCCTGTTGATACTAAATTAGCCGCTGGCATTGAGCGAATACTGCCTAAATTTTCAGGTCGATTTGAAGCCATTGCCGTTCGGGTACCTACCATCAATGTAACCGCTATGGATCTTAGCCTAACGGTTAGCTGTGATGTATCCATTGCACAAATTAATCAAGCCATCGTTAATGCACAGAACAATGGTTTACAGGGGATCCTTGGTTATACTGAAGAACCTTTGGTATCAATAGACTTTAATCATGATCCACATTCAGCCATTGTCGATGGCAATCAAACGCGTGTAAGCCATAAACGCTTAGTTAAAATGTTAGTTTGGTGCGACAACGAATGGGGATTTGCTAATCGAATGTTAGATACTGCTAAAGTGATGGCAGGTCTGCAATCATGAACTCATTATAGGAACAACTCATGTCTGTTATTAAAATGACTGATTTGGATCTCGCCGGTAAGCGCGTGTTGATCCGTGAAGATTTAAATGTACCCATTGCTGACGGTAAAGTCACTTCAGACGCTCGCCTTCGAGCATCTTTACCGACTATTAAGCATGCCCTAGCTGCAGGTGCAAAAGTGATGGTAATGTCACATTTAGGTAGACCAACAGAGGGTGAATACGAAGATAAATATTCTATGCAACCCGTTGTTAATTACTTAGCCGACGCTCTTTCAAGCCCTGTGCGCTTAGTAAAAGATTATTTAGACGGTGTTGAACTTGCCGATGGTGAGCTCGTAATCTTTGAAAATGTTCGTTTTAATAAAGGCGAAAAGCAAGATGACGAAGCATTATCAAAGCAACTGGCTGCACTTTGTGATGTGTATGTTATGGATGCTTTCGGTACTGCACATCGCGCACAAGCGAGTACTCATGGCGTTGCAAAATTTGCTCCCATCGCCTGCGCAGGACCATTATTAGTTGCAGAGCTTGACGCACTATCAAAGGCGCTTGATAACCCTGCCCGACCATTAGTTGCCATTGTAGGTGGTTCTAAAGTATCGACAAAACTAACCGTATTAGATTCACTTTCAAATATTGCCGATACCCTTGTTGTCGGTGGTGGTATTTCGAATACCTTTGTTGCATCAGCGGGTAACGAAGTAGGTAACTCGTTATATGAAAAAGATTTGATCCCAGAAGCACAAAGATTACGTGAAAAAACTGAGGTTGTTTTTGCCAATGATGTAACGGTTACACGTGATAGTTTCGACAACTGGAAACATGACTCAGTAGCTACAGTAAAAACATTAACTGACGTTCAACCAGAAGATGATATTATTGATTACGGACCCGAAACAGCAGCTAAAGTGGCAGAAATCATTAAAAATGCAGGCACAGTATTATGGAATGGTCCTGTTGGTGTCTTTGAAATTGATGCGTTCGCTAAAGGCACAGAGGTGATATCAATGGCAATTGCAAATAGTGAAGCGTTTTCAGTAGCAGGCGGCGGCGATACACTAGCAGCCGTAGATAAATACAATATCGCCGATAAAGTTTCTTATATTTCAACTGGCGGCGGAGCATTTTTAGAGTTCCTAGAAGGTAAAGTATTGCCAGCAGTAGCAGTGTTAGAGTCGCGCGCAAAAAACTAAATTATCATTCCTCTATCTTTGCAGTTAAAACCTTAGTATATCGCTAAGGTTTTTTTATATTATTTAAAAAATAATTTTGTTGTAACCTTTCATAATAAACTTCAAATATTTGCTTATTTGCCATCAGTACCGCCTATTTTTTTCGTAATTCTTATTCATTTTAATCCTAAATCGCTTTAATCCTTATTTTTCGTCACTTAACAAGAAAAATACAATGATGCAAAGCATGAAAACTTTCTGCTAGAATTACACAATGAAACATAATTGTTTCGATGTGAAAGTAATTTAATGCTATTTCCTCAACCAAAATTGTAACTTAGGAGTTTTTCATGGCTTTAGTTTCCATGCGACAAATGTTAGATCACGCCGCTGAATTTAATTACGGTATTCCAGCATTTAACGTAAATAACTTAGAGCAAGTTCGCGCGATTATGCTAGCAGCTGATGAAACAGACAGCCCTGTCATTTTACAAGCATCTGCTGGCGCTCGAAAATATGCAGGGGCACCCTTTTTACGCCACCTCATTTTAGCTGCTATTGAAGAGTTCCCTCATATTCCTGTTGCTATGCATCAAGATCACGGAACCTCACCGGCAGTATGTCAGCGATCGATACAACTCGGCTTTTCATCAGTAATGATGGACGGCTCATTAATGGAAGACGGTAAAACACCGTCAAGTTACGATTATAACGTGGATGTTACGCGAAAAACGGTTGAAATGGCTCATGCTTGCGGCGTTTCAGTTGAAGGGGAACTTGGTTGTTTAGGTTCGCTTGAAACAGGCGAAGCTGGTGAGGAAGATGGCGTTGGAGCTGCGGGAAAATTAACTCAAGAGCAAATGTTAACTGACCCAGAAGAAGCCGCAGACTTCGTTAAAAAAACACAAGTTGATGCCTTAGCAATCGCATGTGGTACATCACATGGCGCTTATAAATTTACCCGCCCACCGACAGGCGATATTTTATCAATCGATCGCATTAAAGCAATTCATCAACGTATACCTAATACACACTTAGTTATGCATGGTTCATCGTCTGTACCACAAGATTGGCTAGCTATAATCAACGAATATGGTGGCGCTATACCAGAAACTTACGGTGTACCTGTTGAACAAATTCAAGAAGGTATCAAAAACGGTGTGCGTAAAGTCAACATTGATACAGATCTTCGTTTAGCATCAACAGGTGCTATTCGCCGTTTTATGGCGCAAAACCCGAGTGAATTTGATCCAAGAAAATACCTTGCTGAATCAACAAAAGCTATGTACGAAATTTGTAAAGCACGCTATGAAGCGTTCAATACGGCTGGTAATGCGTCGAAAATTAAACCCGTATCGCTCGATGTCATGTTTGAACGCTACTCAAAAGGTGAACTAGTTGCATTAGTAAAATCTTAATACTACATAGTTTCAATTAAGGCGTGTACTTCTTTCGAGTATAAGTTTGTACAAATACTAAATACAATGCTGGAATGTACACAATAAAGATCACCTCCTTAATATAACCTCTTAAAAATGCCGAATTGTTGTTGTCAGTTTGGCATTTTTACTACTACCGTTTCGCTAGTACTTTCCTTGTCTAAAAATAATAATGGGCTTAGCCTGTTAAATTTATTATAATTTGTCGACTAATTATTCTATGACACAGAGGGAGAACTCGTGGAAAATTTAATGAACTGGTTTGCTGAAAATCAAGAGCTATTTTATAGCTACGCGTTAAATATACTCATTGCTTTTTTAATATTTATCATCGGTCGTATTGTTGCACGCATAATAGCCTCAACACTGAACAAAATTCTCAGACATAAACAAGTTGACGATACCGTCAGCAGTTTTATTTGTAGCCTAGCTTACGGCTTACTCGTATTGGTTGCCTTTATTGCTGCTATATCACATTTAGGCTTTAATACTACCTCATTAGTAGCTATTGTTGGTGCTGCAGGTTTAGCTATTGGTTTAGCACTTCAAGGTTCTTTATCAAACTTTGCTTCAGGTATTTTATTAATCACCTTTAAGCCTTTCAGAGCAGGTGACTTTGTTGAAATAGCAGGAACAGCTGGAATTGTTGAAGAAGTACATGTTTTTTCAACCAACTTAAGATCTCCTGATAATAAAACAGTTATTGTACCAAATGGTGCCATCACCACAGATACCATCACCAATTACTCAACTAAGCCAACACGTAGAATTGATCTTGTTATCGGTGTAGGTTACAGTGCCGACTTAGCGAAAACCAAAGAGATACTTACACGTGTGACGAAAGCACACGAACTAGTACTTAAAGACGAAGACGTTACTGTAGGCGTAAGTGAATTAGCTGATAGTTCAGTTAATTTTGTTGTGCGCCCTTGGGTAAAAACCAGTGACTATTGGCCAGTTTATTTTGATCTAATGCAATCTATCAAAGTTGAACTGGACAACGCAGGAATCGAAATTCCATTCCCACAATTATCTGTTCACGTAAACCAAGAGAATACCAATGAATCTTAAATTAGCAACTGCTGCACTTTGCCTTACCCCCTTTTTAATACAAGCAGAAGAGCAAAAAGAAACCTCTCCAATGAAAGCATCCGCTGAATTTGGTGCATTATTTAAAACGGGCGACACTAAAAGCGGCGATTTAAAAGCAGGCTTAGATTTTAGTTTTGAAAAAAATCAATGGCGTAGTTCATTAAACTTTGACGTACTCGTTCGAAAAACTGAAACAGAAGTCATCCAAGAAGATGGCACAGTAACGGAAGAGTTTGAAACCTCAGATCAAAAATGGACGATTGTTGGTCAAACCAACTATACCATTGAGCCAAATGGTAAAAACTACGTCTATGGTAATGCATCTTATGCAGATAACCGTTTCAGCAGCTTCGATAATCAAAGTTCTATCTCATCTGGTTGGGGTCGACGTTGGTTTGAAACTGAAAAAGCCACATTAGATGCTGATGTTGGTCCTGGTTATAAGCGTGATGTATTAAAAGAGCCAGACGAAAACGGTGAAACAACACATGATGCATTTATTATTCAAGCACAAGCGCTTTACAAACGAAAAATCAATGAACATGTAGAGTTTAAACAGTTAGTAGTCGCTAAATACGCACCAAAAAACGGTGCCAACAGCACATATAAAGCTGAGTCATCAATTACCACAAAGCTGATTGAAACGTTACAATTGAAATTTAGCTTTATTGTTGACCATAATACCGATGTTGACGAAAGCAAAGAAAACACAAATACACAAACAGCAATGACGCTAGTATATAGTTTTTAATTAAACCGTTATTCTTTTTATCAAGCCCTGTTAGCGCATTAACAGGGCTTTTTTATTATTCATTTTACGTTGTTATTTAACCAGCTACTAAATTCTTTCGGCTGCTCTAGCGGCAACATATGACCTGTACGTTCAAATACCGTTAAGTGCATTTTCTTATCTGCAAACGCCAGTCGGTTTAAGTCATCCAAATTCACTAATGTATCTTCTCGGCCAACACAAAAGTGTTTATTGATAGGCAAAGCACGCAACTGCTTAAATAAATTTACTCGCTGTGTCGTCGCGCGTAATTGCGCCATTAACACTTCGCCACCAAGCGATTTATCCATCTCAGCGATCAATGCTATCACTTCTGTATTATCGTGCGCATTGTTCGCCATTAGATTTAAAATGCGCTTTTTAGGAATACCACGATAACCATGTTTTTTGATCCAAAGAATCGTTCGAGATCTTTCTTTCACTTCTTCAACGGGTAAAGCGCAAGGAAGATTTGAGACGATAAAAAGCGTCGAAACTTTCTCAGGGTATCGTACGGCAAAAGCGGTGGCTAAATAGCCGCCTAATGAAAAACCAAGTAAGTTAACTGGCTCGTTTGGCAACTGCGTTGCTATTTGCTGTACGATCTCATCAATCGAGTCACCATTATGTATTGTTAAAAAATGTGGAATAAAATGGTTTTCAGCCACAGACAACATTGGCTGCCAAAGTCGTTCGTCGCACATTGTGCCGGGTAATAAAAATAATCGCTGCATGATTATTGTAAGTATTGATCAAAAGGTAACACAGTAACTTGTTCGTCAGCTTGCACATTACCCTGCTCTTGCGATAACACAATATAACAATTTGCTTTTGCCATGCTCGTTAGCATGCCTGAGCCTTGGCTACCTGTTGATGTTACAGTTAACTGACCTTGAGTATTCGCTTGCATTACACCACGTTGAAAATCCATGCGCCCAGGGGCTTTTTTCAGCGGTGTATTAGACCTTGCGCTCAACCTAACGGGTGAAGATTGATTGATATTTTGTAATTTCGCTAACGCTGGCAATACCAGTTGATGAGCCGTTACTAAAGCCGAAACGGGGTTTCCAGGTAAGCCAAAAAAGTAACTACTAGGTAAATGACCAAACGCAAACGGTTTACCGGGTTTAATGGCGACTTTCCAAAAATCAATATGCCCTAATTTATCTAAAACAGCTTTAATATAATCGGCATCGCCTACTGAAACGCCACCCGAGGTGATCACCACATCAGCTTGCTCATTTGCAGATACCAACGCTTGCGAGATCTGTTCTTCATCATCAGAAATGATGCCCATCGGTATTACATCAGCACCAAACTTGGTTAACATCGCTTGTAAAAAATGACTATTACTTTCGTAGATATCACCAATAGATAACGGTTCTCCGGGGTTTTTCAGTTCATCTCCTGTTGAAAATAAAGCAACTTTTATAGGTTTAACCACCGGTACTTCTGCAATACCAAGTGATGCTAGTACACCCACATCTATTGATGTTAAGCGCTTGCCTTGTTCAAAAACGAGCGCTCCTTGTTTTATATCTTCTCCAACATTTCGCACATTAGAGCACTGAGGAACTTGTTTTTGAAGGTGTATAATATTGCCATCTTGTTGACATTGCTCTTGCATGATCACGGTATCACAGCCTTTTGGCATGGCTGCACCCGTCATAATGCGAACACACTCGCCTTGCTGACACGCTCCTAAAAACGGCTTACCAGCCATGGAACGACCAATAACAGTTAACGAATTAATGTCAGCGCCGGCATGTTTAAAAGCATAACCGTCCATCGCCGAATTATTCATTGGTGGAACATTAACAGGGCTATATACATTTTTCGCTAGAACACGGTTATAACTCAGTGCAAATGATATCTCTTCGCTGGCTGTTAAGGGTTTTATTTCCGCTAACATCTGATTTAATGCTTGCTCAAACGGCATTAAACCAGGTGCAGAACAACAATCATTCATCATCTATTCCTGATTCTATTTTTCGGTATCAATTAATGATACTAATTATCAGTTAATTAAAAACAAGATGCTATGACTTATCTTGTCATACTTTGATACACCTCAAGTTTTAACCTATCAGATAATAGTATTATCATCGTTGGGCATTATGTACTACTATAAAATGTAAATTCGCCGAGCTTCTGTTGCTAAATTTCAAGTAAATATGCAACTTTAGCCGTGATTATTCTTTAATCGCCAGGGTTAATAGGGAAACTTATTAGCCTCCCGACATTTGGAAAGGTGAAATGTTAACTGACAACTATGGCCGTAGGTTTTATTACCTAAGGCTCTCTATTACTGATGTATGCAACTTTCGTTGCGATTATTGTTTGCCTGATGGTTATCAATGTGATCACGATCGTGACTTTCTATCGTTAGCTGAAATTCAACGTTTAGCAACGGCTTTTGCTTCCTTAGGTACAGAAAAAATTCGTATCACCGGTGGTGAACCTTCACTACGCAAAGATTTACCGCAAATTCTGCAACATTGTAAATCTACCCCCGGTATTAAAAAACTTGCCATCACCACGAACGGCTATAAATTAAACAGTCAAATTCAAGATTGGGTCGATGCAGGGTTAGACGCCTTAAATGTTAGTATTGACAGTTTAGATCCTCGACTCTTCCAGTCAATTACCGGTCACGATAAGCTACAAGAGATACTTTCAGGTATCGATAAAGCGTTAACTCTTGGACTTACCCAAGTGAAAGTAAATACAGTATTAATGCGACAATACAACGGCGCAGATATTGATACCTTTTTAAACTTTATCAAAGAAACACCTGTCACACTTCGCTTTATCGAATTGATGCAAACAGGTGATAATGAAACATTCTTTAATGAACAACATGTACAAGGCTCGCGCATAAAACAGCAACTAGTACTTGCAGGTTGGCAGCCGGTTATTAAAGAGAAATCATCTGGTCCAGCGCAAGAGTTTTATCACCCTGACTATCGTGGCAAAATTGGCTTGATCATGCCTTATAGCAAAGATTTTTGTGCTTCTTGCAATCGCCTTCGTATTAGTGCTTTAGGCAAATTACATTTATGCTTATTCGCCGATCAAGGTTTGTCATTAAGAGAGCACTTACAATCAGATGATCAAGTGCCATTAGTAAATGCCATATCACATTTGCTAACAGATAAAAAAGCGACACATTTTTTACAAGAACAGTTAACTGGCGCAACCAAAAATCTTGCGATGTTAGGTGGATAAAGCATGCGAAAACCTATCCATTGTTTAGGCGTTGTACTAGCTGGTGGTAAATCTTCCCGAATGGGTAAAGATAAGGCACTACTTTCATTAAACGGGGAACGTTTACTCGATCGTGCAGTGTCGTTACTCAATAAAGCAGGCGTTGATCAAACCATCATTAGTGGTGATATTCACGGCGAACAAGACAAACTTGAGCGCATTGGTCCGCTAGGTGGCATTTATACCGCGTTAGTGAAGTATCAGCCCTATGCATTATTAGTAATGCCGGTAGATTTACCTTTTATAGATCTTACCACTTTACTGCAGTTAAAAAATGCAGGACAACTCTCAAATAAGGCATGTTTTTATCAGCAACATTATCTACCCATGTACTTACCTAACAATCACTTTTGTCAGAGCTTTTTTACCAAAAACATTGCCTTTCAATCGTCATTCACTGCTAAAAGTAAAACCAAAACATACTCAGTACGTTCGTTGTTGAGCCATATACCTCACCGCGAATTACCCATAAAAAATCCACACGCTTTATTCAATGCTAATACACCGCAAGATTGGCAACAAGTCGAAGAAAAGTTAGCGAAAAATAGGAACTACAATGTCAAATTCTGATCATGCAAAAAACATGTTTATTTCACTAAAAGTCGCTGTATTAACAGTATCTGACACAAGAGATGAAACAACGGACACTTCAGGTAAAGCGCTTGTAGAACGCGTTGACAATGCAGGTCATCAAGTTGTCGACAAAGCTATTGTTAAAGATGATATTTACCAGTTAAGAGCCATAGTGTCTCAATGGATAGCTGATGAAGGTATCAACGTCATTATTAGCACTGGCGGTACGGGGTTCACTGATAGAGATAATACACCAGAAGCCTTACTGCCATTATTTGATAAAAATATAGAAGGTTTTGGTGAAATTTTTCGTGCCATTTCGTTTGATGAAATTGGCACTTCAACCATACAATCTCGTGCTTTAGGGGGTATTGCTAACCATACCGTTATATTATGCGTACCTGGTTCTACTAATGCGTGTAAAACAGCATGGGATAAGTTAATTGCAGAACAGCTAAATGCTCAGCATAAACCCTGTAATTTCGTGCCGCATTTAAATTTATCAACTCAATCATGTACAACAAGAGACAAAAATGAGTAATTCATCAGCCAATACTTTAAGCCATATTAATCAGCAAGGTGACGCCAATATGGTTGATGTTACCGATAAAGCAACCACCGCACGAGTTGCTATGGCTGAAGGTTTTATTAAAATGACCCGCGAAACATTGACGTTAATCACGCAAGGTAATAATAAAAAAGGTGATGTGTTATCGGTTGCGCGTATTGCAGGCATTCAGGCAGCAAAAAAATGTAGTGATTTGATCCCATTATGTCACCCGTTAATGCTAACAAAAGTGCAAGTTGATTTTACCCTTGATGAAGATAACACTTGTATACGTGTTGAAAGCCTTTGCAAGCTATCTGGTCAAACAGGAGTTGAAATGGAAGCATTAACGGCAGTATCAGTTGCTTGTTTAACGTTGTTTGATATGTGTAAAGCCGCTGACCCAGCCATGGAAATTTTTGGTATTAAAGTGTTAAGTAAAACAGGTGGAAAATCAGGCCACTGGCAACCGAATTCAAAGGAGCACTTATGATCAAAGTTTTATTTTTTGCTACTTTACGCGAGCAGTTATCTTGTCACGAGCTTGAAGTTAGTACCGATAATATTAATACTATTGCGGCATTACTCTCACACTTATCCAGCCAATCTACTGATTGGCAACATGCCCTTTCAACCAATGTATTATGTGCTGTAAACCAACAAATGGCTGATACTCAACATAGAATTAACGATGGCGATGAGGTTGCCTTCTTTCCGCCCGTTACGGGAGGTTAGCATGTCAGATAACTCCACGATTAGTATTCAATCACATGACTTTAACCTAGCTGATGAATACAACAAGTTGCACCTCAATAACGATGAAGACGGAGCTGTTGCCACTTTTTGCGGCAAAGTTCGCAATAATAATTTGAAGAAACAAGTCACCGGTTTATATCTTGAGCATTATCCTGGTATGACAGAAAAGCAACTTGCAGCAATTATCACAACAGCTCGAGAACGCTGGGCTATTAATCGTGTAAATGTCATTCATCGTATTGGACAATTAGCAGTCGGTGAGCAAATTGTGTTTGTTGGTGTTTCAAGCAAACATAGACAAGATGCGTTTGCTGCCTGTGAATTCATTATGGATCACCTTAAAATCAAGGCCACCTTTTGGAAAAAAGAACTAACTGCTGACGGTGAAAACAATTGGTTGGCGGCAAGAGAAACGGATCAACAAAAAGCCAATACTTGGAAATAACCCATCTGGAAATACAATGTTAACCACATCTGAGAAACTACGTTATAGCCGTCAAATTATGGTAAATAAAATTGGTGAGTCTGGGCAGTTGGCGCTTCGAAATGCCACGGTGTTAATTGTTGGGATGGGTGGATTAGGCAACCCCGTAGCAATGTATTTAGCTGCTGCCGGCATAGGAAAGCTGATTATTGCAGACGGTGATACTGTTGATATTACGAATCTACAGCGACAAATATTATTCAATCAGCAAGATATCGATCACAATAAAGCTGATACCGCTGCCGAAAAACTGGTGTTGAATAACCCTGATGTAGAAATAGAAATCGTTGACGAAATGCTAGATGATGAATTAGCCCAGTATTACGTACAACAAGTTGATTTGGTTGTTGATTGTTGCGATAACATTGCAACACGATATTTAATGAATAGAACCTGTGTTGAATTTAATAAACCCTTTATTGTTGGTGCTGCTACCGGCTTTGATGGACAACAGTTAACCATAGTGCCTAAGCTAAAAGATAGCGCTTGTTATCAATGTGTTTTTCCTAAGAGTGAACAAGCCCCAGAAAATAATTGTCAAACGGTAGGTGTTATAGGCCCTGTGCTTGCAGTAATTGCGGGAACTCAAGCCATTGATGCAATTAAACTACTTGTTGGCATTGAACAGTCAAATAATAAATTAGCCTTATATGATGGTTTACATCAGCATTGGCAGCATATTCATGTGAAAAAACAAAACAATTGTCCTGTGTGTGGTGGCAGATAGCAAAAAGCCCTTAAACAAGGGCTTCTTTTGTGTACTTTTATGAAACGCGCTACCTAAATAACCCCGCATTTTTATCTGACATTGCCTCACGCCAACCACCTAACCATTCAGATTTTGCATTAGTATTCTGATAAGGACAATTTTCTCTATTTTTACCGGAAACACCCGCTTGGTAACCATTAGAATATGCTCTATCTAAACGATCTCTTTTTTGTCTTCTCATGAAATGAATCTCCATAACCATTTGAAATTTATGATTTTATAGAACTTCCCTAATTGATAAAAAATATCAATCAACCACTTCATTTAAGAATATTTACCTTTTTATTGCAAGTATAGAAATGTCATTAAATTGTCATAAAATCATGTAAAACTGAATAATTTTCATGCCAATTTTTAGGTCAAAAGATAACCACCTGAAATTCATTCTGTTATTTATTTTCTGTTAGATCGTTAAGAAATTAAAAAAATATTTATATAAAAACTTCATTTAAGAATAACTCAGCATTACCCCCTCAATAACGGTGTTAACATTCCTTCTAATCCATTCAATTTAATTTCATATACTAACGCTAATTGCTCGCCTAATTTTCCCTCGGGGAATCCTTTTCCATGAAACCAAACCAGATAAGGCTCGGGTAACTGTAACAGCTTGCGGCCTGCATATTTACCAAAGGGCATGGTTTGATTAATTGCTGCAATCATAGCTTGTTGATCAAGTTGCATTATTTACCAACTCGTAGTGTAAAAATAAAAAGTATCATACACGCTTCAGTTATTTATGTGCGTGTTGCTTTCATTTTTTTGTCATAAACCAAGTAAAAAATCAAGATTGAAAACTAGAGCGTGTTGATCTTTGCTGTTTGAGTTTTGTTCAAGGTAAACGCCTTCTGATCGCGGCACTTGGATTCTTGCATAGTCATTCTATGGTTAATTCAAGTAA
>NZ_JAUOPD010000049.1 GCF_030546745.1 Thalassotalea sp. 1_MG-2023 | reverse complement strand
CGTTGTGGCAAGGCTTATTAGGTGTTGAGCAAATCAGCCGAGATGCCAACTTCTTTATGCTTGGCGGGCATTCATTATTGGTTACTAAATTGTTGAAACAACTAAATGAAAAATTTCAAACCAGCTTCAGCCTTCAAGACGTTTTAGCGTCACCAACTATTGTGGCACAGGCAGAACTTATAGACACACATCAGTGGATTCACCAAACAAACGAATCTGATTCCGACAATGTTGAGGTTTTAACGTTATGAGAATTGAACAATTAATAAAAGAACTGCGTAATAACAAAGTGAAGTTAAAGTTAGATCAACAACAACTGATCTGCGAGCTTCCAAAAAGTGGCGTGACACAGGAGTTACGAGAACAAATTATTGTTCGTAAAGAGGAGCTTAAGCAGTTCTTAAAGCAATACGAATCACAACAAATTGCTGTTAAGCCGAGAAATAGATCAGCGAATCATGCTCAAGAGCATTCATTTGTACTGTCTTGTAATCAGCAAGTATTGTGGACTGATCAGCAAGTACATGGTTGTCGAAGTTCCTTTCATATGCCATTTGCTTTCCGACTCAGAGGCTCGCTTAATCGCGAAGCGTTTCAACATGCATTGGATTCGCTAGTAGCAAGACATGAAATATTGCGAACAACTTATACGTCAAATGATCTAGGTGAAGCGAGTCAATATATTCAACCCGCACGTAAAGTCGACATCAGTGAAATTTCTCAGTGTGAGCTGAATAACTATGAAGATAAATTACTTGAAGTTATTAATGAAGAATCAGCCAAAACTTTTGATTTTGAAAATGATTTGATGTTGCGGGTAACGTTAATAAAAGAGTCTGATACTCAACATATTGTGCTGCTTACGATGCATCACATCGCGTCAGATGGCTGGTCTATGGCCGTTATGTTGCAAGAGTTTAACGCCTTATACAATGGGTATATAGCCTGCTCTAATCGTCCTTTACCTGAACTGGCTCTACAGTATGCAGATTATGCCCTTTGGCAACAGGACTGGTTGAATAGCGAAGCGGGTGAAAAGGCACTGAATTATTGGCAAGGCCAATTAGCAGACTTACCCGTTGTCCACCAGCTAAAATTAGATTATCAGCGCCCTGAAACTCAGTCGTTTAACGGTTCAACAGTTAGAACTGTGCTAAAGCCCGAAGTGCTGAACTCATTAAAAGCAATTTGTCGCCACGAAGGCGCAACATTATTTATGGGGCTTCATTCAATATTTTCGATACTGCTAGCGAGATTTAGTGGTGAACAAGATATTGTGATGGGTGCATCTGCAGCAAATAGAGGACAACATGAACTTGCTGGCTTAATAGGCTTTTTTGTCAATATGTTGGTGCTTAGAAGTCACGTGAGTGAAGAGTTTACATTACGTTCTTTATTGAATCTAAGTAAAACTACGTTAGAGGAAGCATATGCTCATCAGCAAGTTCCATTAGTAAAACTTATTGAAATGCTGAAGCCATCACGCAGCCTTAGTCATAATCCTCTATTTCAAATAGTGATGGTCTTACAAAATAACGAACAATCAGATGTTCATTTTACAGACCTCGAATTTGAACCTATTAGGTTAACGCAAGAAGGCTCTAAATATGATTTGACGCTTGGATTATTTGAGTCGGCTGAAGGATTAGTAATGGATTGGGAATATAACAGTGATTTATTCGCTGAAAGCTCAATTCGAAATATGGCGGACTATTTTTGTGCTCTCACTTCTGCGTTAGTTTTAAAACCGGATAATGCTATTTCAACTATTAAATGTCTAGATGACAAGACGCTAGATAAATTATCTAAGTGGCAAGGGGATGCTGGAGAGGAAACTAGTGATTTATGGAGTGAATTTGAATTACAGGTAGAGAGTCATGGTTGCCGCATTGCTGTGCGAGATAGAGAGCAAGAATTGTCATATTTCGCACTACGGTCCCGTGTGGAGCAATGGGGCTCTGTTTTGGCCGAACAAGGTGTAAAGCCTGGAGATGGAGTTGGTGTACTTTTACCCCGGAGCATAGATGCAGTTACAGCTATTTTGGCAATTGTGCGTACTGGGGCTAAATATGTCCCATTAGAGGCTCAATACCCAAGCGAACGCCTTCAATGGATGATGGAAGATGCGGGTGTGCAGATAGTGCTTTGTAATGATGGACTATCAGATGTGTTTGAGGGTGCGAAGTTATTAAATGTTCATACCTTTGATGATCGTCAAGTTGGGTTTGTGCCAGCAGCAAAACGTAACGCATCTCAAGGCTCTTACTTAATGTATACCTCTGGCTCAACAGGAAAACCAAAAGGTGTGCAAGTTCCTGATGGTGCGGTGGTGCGCTTGTGCCGCAATAGCAAAGAGCTGTCGGTTAATGCGGATGACGTTTTGTTACTTCAAGCACCTCTTGTATTTGATGCATCCACTCTTGAATTGTGGGCTGGAATACTTAATGGTGCTTGTGTCGCTATAGGACGTCCGGGAAGCGTCAGTGTCGATGGGTTAGCATCAGATATTAGTGATTACGGTGTAACAGTGTTATGGCTAACAGCTTCATTAATGCATGTTGTCATAGATGAGCGCATAGAAGCTCTTAAAGGCTTACGTTGTTTGGTTGCTGGTGGTGACGCTTTGTCAGGCAAACATGTAAATCAATACCTTGAAGCACCATGGAGTAATAGTCTTGTAAACGGTTACGGGCCAACTGAAGCAACGACATTTAGTTGTTTATACCAAATGTCTTCGCACAAAGCTGAGTGTGACGTTCCCATTGGTTATCCATTATCACTAAGTAGTTGTTATGTTTTAGATGAATCTGGAGAGCCAGTACCTTTAGGTGTGCCAGGTGAATTGTACGTTGGCGGTGCTGGTCTCGCACATGGTTATTGGGGGCAGAGTGCTAAAACGGCAAGCGTGTTTATACCAAATCCTTTTGGTCCAGCAGGTAGCCGTATGTATCGCACAGGTGATCGTGTTCGCTATAACGCTAGTGGCGCTTTGGAGTTTCTTGGTAGACGAGATGCACAGGTTAAAGTGCGTGGATACCGCATAGAACTTGGGGAAATTGAACATGCACTAAAAGGCTTTGAGGGTGTGGTTCATGCCATCACATGGATACATGATGACGCTGGTCACAAGCGATTATTTGCAGCTGTTAGTGGCCAAGTTAAGCAACAAGAGGTGCAAGCGTACTTAAAGTCTATATTGCCAGAATATATGCAACCTCATCAGTTAGCTGTGCTTGAGTCTATGCCTTTAACAGTCAATGGTAAAGTAGATAGAACTGCAGTTTTGAATGAGATATCTTTTCAAAAAACAGAGGCAAATGAATGCGAAGATAATCAACCCTTATCCGCGCTTGAAAATAAACTAATTGGCATTTGGCGAGAAGTTTTACAAGTTGAAGATATAGGTTCTAAAGACAGCTTTTTTGAGTTAGGTGGAGACTCTATATTGAGTATTCAATTAGCTGCTAGAGGTGCTGTAGAAGGGATCAACTTTACACTTGAAGACATTTTTGAACACGATACGGTTGCTTCACTAGCGGCAGCTATTGGTTCTGAGCAAATTAACGAGTCTAGTAGTCGCGATAGTGAGCCTTTTGAGCTTATCGGCGAGGTTATACGAACACAGCTTTCAGACGATATTGAAGATGCCTATCCTGTCAGTCAATTGCAGCAGGGGATGCTTTACCATAGTCTGTTGTTAGAAGGCAAAGGCATATATCACGACATAATCCACTATCGCTGTACACAATCCTTTAACGAAGTCCATTTGCATGAAGCGTTGGCAATAATAACGGAGCGTCATCCAGTTCTACGTACAGAAATTGCGTTGGATACTTTTGAAGTGCCACTTCAATTGGTCTATCGCCATGCGGAGCCTAAATTAGATGTTATAAAAATCAAAAATAGTGACCAGGAAACACTTGATGAATGGTTGCGAAACGAACGCATTCGTGGGTTCGATAAGGTTGAACATCCACTGATCAGGTTCGCGGCTTTCACTAATGAAAATAGTCATTGGTATATTGGGCTGAGTTTCCATCATGCAATCCTAGATGGTTGGAGTGAAGCTAGCTTAATAGCCGAACTGATGCAGATATATGGTGAACTTCTTGATGGCCGTAGTCAAAAATTAGTTCCAATAAGCGCTACTTATCGAGATTTTATTGCTCGTGAACAGGCAGCCATAAATGACCAAGAGCAGCATGATTTTTGGCAAAAACTTGAAAACTTTGAGCCGGGCAGAATAAAGCTAGCCCGCACATCAAAAAGCAATAATGAAGAGTATTGTCTAGAAACTTCAGTTTCTGACGCAGCTTCTTGTGCTTTAGATGCAAGCCAATCAAGTGCTTTGCGCCAAATGGCAAATGATCACAACTGTTCTCTTAAGACCATTATGCTTTGTGCGCATTTGAAGACACTTTCGTTAGCTAGTTCGAGTGACAAAGTGGTATCTGGTGTGTCTTTCCATGGACGTCCCGAAGTCGTGGATAGTGAAAAAGTGCTAGGTCTTTTTGTCAATATGCTGCCGGTACCGCTATCTATTTCTGATGGTAGTTGGACTCAGCTGATTGATGCTGTAGAAATCAGTTACAAATCGGTAATGCAACACCGCTATTACCCATTGGCTGAAATCAAACGTCGTTTAGGTGGTCATGCCTTATTTGATGTTTCTTTTAACTACACGCAGTT
>NZ_JAUOPD010000048.1 GCF_030546745.1 Thalassotalea sp. 1_MG-2023 | reverse complement strand
GGTTATCGCCATTAGAGGCCGAACACAAATATTGGAAAACTTATAACAAGGTGGCCAGTTTTAGTTGACCACTACACGTGTACCTTTCTTTGACTCGCTTGCAAAGTACAGCGGCTTCTTTTAGTATATTTCGTTCTTCAGTAACACGTCTTAGCTCAGCCTTAAGTTTACGTATTTCTTCTTGTTCAGCGGATTTAGCAGGTGGTGTTTTGGCTTTACTCACCCAGTAGTAAAGTGATTTATCTGAAATACCTAATCGTTTAGCAACGTCAGGGACGGAAAAGCCTTTATCAACCACTTGTCGAACAGCTTCATCTTTGAATTCTTATGGGTATTTATTATTACTCATAACATCTCTCATCATACTTCATTTTCTAAATAAAAGATGTCTACATTATTTGGGGAAGATCAAACTGGAAATTCAGTTGTAGCGAATTAGCCACAATTCAATCGCTAATGAACAAATTTCTGTGATCCTTGCGTATCAAAAGAGAAAGATTAATCAGGTAATAGTTTAGACTTATTCGATAATTTCGTGGTTGTATATAAATCATACTGGTTTTGATAATGAAGCCATGCCCTCGCACTTAAGTTAGTACAAGCTTCTAATTTACGCGCTAAATTAACTTCAACATGAATATGCCCGTTAATTAAACGAGAAAGATGCTTAGTTGATATACCAATCATCTCTGCAACTTCTGGTCGCTTTAACTCGGTTTTATCCAAAAACCTACGCTTTAGTACTTCACCTGGGTGTGGGCGATGTAAGCTCTCAGCACGAGCTGTAGATGTCAACTGAGTAACAAAAGCAGGTATTGTCATGCATTATACCCCTTTGAATGGCGACCACTTCCAGAGCTGCTCTGGTGATGAGTCACCAATGATATATTACGAACGTTCTTTGCGTAACCCCTTTGTCCTTTTAGCAAGTAATATTGCCGAATTACAAAAACTGTTCGAACAATTCAGAATTTGTTCGCTCTAATTAGCTCTTGTCAATTAATGATTAGACGTAATTTTAGCGAACACATTCTGCCCTTGTAAACCTTATTCTTAATAGCCTAAATTTTCTAATATATTAAATTGCAGCGAACAGCCAATTTGACACTCTTAATATTTACATTTAAGTAAAAAAATTAGTGTAATAGCTTTCTAACGATATATATCGTTAATTGTAGAACCTCTGCTCAAACTCTATGTTTGTGTGAATAAATTATAAGGCTTGAAATTTCATCAATGCATGTGACATATAAACCTAATATTCTATATCTGTATATTAACATACTGAATTTCATTATTAATTTTCTATCTTTGGGGTTGCAATAGACATCATATAAGTAGTAATTTTAGTTGTCGTTAGTATCGGGATATTAGTTCTAAACAATCAAAAGGAAAGCATTGACCAAAATGAATAGGCATAAATATTTTAAAAGGTCGATGTTTATTTTCTACAAAGGACAATGAATAACATGGAAAGCTCAATTAAAACGGACAAATTTACGAAATTTTCTGCTCATCAAATTATTCCAGAAAATGTTTTATTGACTGGTTTCATTAATAATCCCGGCATAAAACAAATCGAAATATCACCTACAGACGCTTGCAATCAAAATTGCCAATGGTGCTTTACTGTTTCAGCTCGTGAATCAAAAGAAAAAATGTCACTAGTACAGTTAAAAAAGATACTAGATGATTTCCATCTGCAAGGAGGAATTTCGATTGTTATTTCTGGTGGGGGAGAGCCTTTACTATATAGCGGCCTGATTACTGCAAACAATATTTTCGGTGATAAGTCAATCTTAGAATATTGTTTTAACTTTGGTTTTACAGTCGGGTTAATAACAAATGGCGTTTATCTAGACAAGCTAGTCAAAGCTATAGATATCAAGAAACTTGCGTTCTTGAGAGTTTCAATAGATACACTTAATGAAGATGATTACTATTCATTACATGGGGCTAAAAAAGAACACTTCCAGACGGTAATCAAAAACATAACTATTGCTTCAAATCAAAGGCTGGGTAGCCATACACCTGCATTAGGTCTAAGTTTTATTGTAGATACAGAATCAAATTTGAACTCAAACAACGATTCAATAATTGCCATAAATACATTCGTAAAAAAGCTGAATATTGATTTTGTGCAATTCAAGCACTTGCACACTACAAATATTGAACTCGCTCAAAAGTCGCTACTTAAAGTTCATTATTTTGCTAGACAATTAGAATGGTTAAATACAGAGTTTTGGGTACAGGAATATCACTCCCCGAAACCGCACGAAGTTTGTTATGTCACCAAAATAATTCAGTCCTTTGGAAATAAAGACAAAGTTTTTCCTTGCTGTCACTTATTTGGAAACACAAATTATATTGAACAAAAAGGCCAGCTCAAAACAGAAGTTGTTATAAAGAATTGCCCATCAAAAGTTTGCAGATATGTATCCATTAATAACTTACTAACTGAAGTGGAAAGTGGGGTCTCAGTAGATAAAGCAATTAATACACTTAAGCAGTCTATTGAAGAACATGGGTTTCATCCATATAGGTATTTTCCAACTGCGCCAGATCTAATTTTTCCAGTAACAGCAGAAAAAACATCATGAAGATATTAGTAATCGGCAATATTGCTTCTGGAAAAAGCACCCTTTCGAACTCAATTTTAGGTTTGTACCCAGAGTTTTGTTCCATATCGATAGATGAAATGCGAAAGCTACATTCAGATGGCTCCGAGTTAGGGGAAAAATATGCTAAGCAAGTTTTCATCGATTGTATCAGCAGCGATGAGACATGCCAAATAATAGAATTTTCAGGTATTGGGGAATTAGCAGCACTAACGTTTGAGAAGATTAAATCGGATTCAAACATCCTTATCATCTACTTGCGAGTACCAGAAGAAATAATCAATCTACGATTACAGAACCGTTGTTGGGATACTCCATTTCCGCTTCCTTTAGAGAACCTTCCAACAGCAATTAAACATACTAGTTCGGAGTTTTCTCGCGGTGTTATTGAATCTCATCTAAAAATGTGCCCACAATCAGTTTTACTAAGTCTCAAAAATGAAACTAATGCCGATATCCAAGTAATCACCGAGTTATGCAGACTATACATACAAAATATTATGAGTGATAACTTATGAGCAACTCACTATTTTCAAGTAAAGAGATACTATATCAAGACTTTCGCCCCGAATACCCTCCTTCCATAATCTCTGATTTGGAATCTGCATTTGATATTAAATTAAATGGAAAAATAGCCGAGTTTGGATGTGGTACAGGCAAGCTAACAAAGTATTTAAGTGGGAAAAATAGGCATATTTATGCCGTTGAACCAGACAAAGAAATGTTAGACCGCGTACCAATGAATAACGTATCAATAACAAAAATAATTGGAACGGCTGAAAATTCAAAACTTTCTAGTTCCAGTATTGACTTTATTCTATCTGCGCAGGCGTTTCATCATTTTGAACCTGTCTTATCAAAAGATGAGTTCAAGCGAATTCTAAAAGAAAACGGACAGATTATTTTGCTTTGGTATTTTTCAGATATGAGTCAGAGTATCGCGAGAGAAATCCGCAAAACGTTTTATTGTTTTGGTCGCCTATTAAACCAACCCAAAAGAATGAAAATAACCAAGCACAGTATTGGCTCTTTGTTTTCTGAATACAATGTTAGTTGCAAGCAGGTAGGAACTATTGAACAAACCTTAAACCTTAACAACTTTCTAGGGAGTATGTGTTCATCATCATATGCTCCTAAACCATCGGACAGTATTTTCGATGACTATAAAGGAGAGTTTGTTCGACTATTTGGTTTACACCATAAAAGCGGAGAGGTCGCTTGTCGTTTCAATATTCTTGCTTACCATATTTTTTAGAAGGATAAAAAATGAAAGCTCAAACAATGTTAACTGCTTTTAACACAGGTGTAGGTAGTTTAATCGGCATCGCAGGAGGATATTATATTCGAAAAAGTGAAATAGCAGGTTCTGAAGCATGGATAGTTTTTGCGTTGGTGTACTTGATTGTATTCTTAAGTGCTTTAGCAGTCACTAATTATTTAGGGAGTTTTCTTTTCAAGCAATTGAGAAGGTTCTTTGATCCTCATTACATTGAGGGGCGCTGGGTTCAGATCATCGAAGACAAAAGGCTTGATAAACTCCCCCCTACGAGATATACGTTCTTAGAAATTTCTTATGAAAAAGGACAATGTTTTGTCAAAGGTGCCTCCTATAGTGAAGAGGATGGAGAGCAAACAACGAATTTTTATTCTCTCTCCTCTACTTACTCAAAAAGCAACTCAACCTTAAAATACATATACAAATTCACAACTGATGAACATAACGATAAGAAAGAACTTTTTGGTGAGACAAGTTTAGTATTCGGAAGTGTAAATGGAGAAAAAAGCTTAAGTAAATACAAGGGAGTGGTTCACAGTAACCTTAGAGATGACGTACGTGTTCTCGCGGTAAAAATCAAAAACAAAAACGAATTTCAGTTTAGTAACGCTACCAGCAGGCAGAAAGTGCTAGCGACCATTAAAGAAGCTTTTCTTCAATAGCAGGAGCTATATATGATTCAATCTCTAACGACTGAGCTAAAAACACAAATCATTGAATGTTTCAAAGATAAAACGCCTGAGTCAATTATAGTAGGAGGCAGCCACTCTTGCGCAGAAGGAAATATTTTCATTTCGCGCCAGAAAGAGTATTGGTTGAGTGATATTGATTTACTTTGCGTGCACCCTGATGGCTTTTCTATTGAAGAAGCCAATAAAATATTCAATAACATGCTCACATTATCAAATAGTATTAACCAGTCCAATCCGTACTTTCATATTGGTCTAAAATTAAGATCCCCATCTGAACTACTGCAAGAGGCAAAAACGCTCTACTTTAAGGAGTTATCTCAAAATTCATTCAGTATATTAGGAAAAAACTACCTTGATTATTTTCAACCACAACAAAAGTTTGGATTTGACAGGAATGATGCTGAGCTACAAAACACTCTTTATAAATGTGCTTTAACTAGGCTCTGGTGTAACGTGCTGTTTTTTCCTTCAAGGCTTTTATCATCAGAGTCTCCTGATTTCCGAGTTTGGTATAATTATTTTTACTGCCGTGGAGCAATGGATTGGATTACGTGGAGGTTAATAAAAGAAAATATGTGGGTAAACGGTTACCAATGCCGCTTCGATGAATGGAGTGGGTTAGGACACTCCAAAGCTATTCCTAAAGAAGAACTTTATCGATGCCTACAGACGAAATTAGGTATCAACAACATTGATTACCGAACAGTTATCGAGCAAGTACTTGAGTTTGCCATTTCGGAAATTGAACAAATATCTCCAATTCAATTAGAACATTATGACCCAGAATTTCAATTCATAATTTCTATGAATAAGTATCTGTTAAATAAAAGTCTTAACAAGCCAGCCGAATATACAAGAATAAACATTCTCGATAGTATAGAGCACTTTTCCCAATTTGGAGAGTTACCTGAGACAGAAATGAGCGACATTAAAATATGGAACTTATTACGCGCTAAATATAGCGATTTTCGATTTGCTCGTAGTGATAAAGACAAATTCGATCATAACGTTTATACGGAGCACTTTCTGCGTTTGGGTGCTTCTCCCTGCTTAAATTAACAGATTTGATCCGCAATAAGAGATTCTGTTTAATTGGAATAAGGTAGCCTTGTTCTGCGCAACTAAATCAGGACACTTTTCTTAAGGAACTTTGTTCATACTCTACTGGCGACAGATCACCATTAGC
>NZ_JAUOPD010000047.1 GCF_030546745.1 Thalassotalea sp. 1_MG-2023 | reverse complement strand
CTACTGATGAATCAGTAGCTAAGCAGGTTTGGCAGTTCGACTCCGGCAGTCGGCACCATTTATAAGAAAAGCTTCAACTTCGGTTGAGGCTTTTTTTCGTCTGTAAAATATCAAACTGGCCTACTGATGATAATAGTAGAAGCAAGCCTTACCTCTTGCACTAAATATTCAAATCAAAAATATAGTTTCACTTTTACTGAATACCTCTCACCTCGGTTACTTTCTTTGTCTTTCCTAACAAGCTAAGCTACACCTTTAAATTTTTTGGATATATTATGGAATTATTAACAACAGTGGCTTTTTTATTAGCATCCACTTCAGCAATTACACGTCCAGCACCATTAGTATCTATTCCAAGCCATGATGGCTTTTTTAACAATATTGCTGCCCACTGCGGTAAAGCGTATGAAGGCACAGTAACGGTTGATAATGCCAAAGGGCCGAGCTCATTTGCTAATAAAAAGCTTATTATGCATGTGCGCCGATGTAACGAACGTGAGCTACAAGTACCATTTCATGTAGGAAAGGATGCATCTCGTACTTGGATTATAACTAAAACAGGCAGTGGGTTAAGTTTAAAGCATGATCATCGTCATAAAGACGGTACAAATGATGTATCAACGATGTACGGCGGCCATACTGTTGATGCAGGTTTTGAAAATGTGCAGTCTTTTCCTGCCGATCAATATTCAAAAGAGCTATTTGTAAGCCAAGGCATCCCTCAGTCAATGGGGAATACATGGCAGATGTATATTTACCCTGAAAAATTTACTTATCGCTTAATTCGCCAAGGTCGAGAGTTTCGTGTTGATTTTGATTTAACCAAGCCGATCAGTCCGCCAGCCACTCCTTGGGGATATAAAGACTAGGAAAAACCTTTTTAATAGTGGGGCTAATCGCAGACTGCAATCAAACAACAAGGCCAAATATACGCCCCTCCTTTATTTGGCCTCCTCCCCTTTAACTCACACTGTATTTATGAGCAACACAGAGTAAAAGTTATGAACGTTATTCGTATATATTGAAGCAGGAGTTTCAAAGATTGAATCCTCTGTAGAAAAACACAATGAATTCAGTTGAACAAAGTCAACGTTCGTAAATAGCATCGACAGCTTTTAGTAAAAGAGTTGATACTATTTCGAAGTCGATCTATTGGTTAATAAACGGCCCGTTAGTAAGTATAAACTATCCAATACAGGGGCTTTCTATGGCAAGATTCTATTAAGAAATTTCCAATATACTGTAACGGTCAAATAAACTTGGAGACTTCTTTAGGCACTTTTTCTTAATTTTATTTCATATTCTTCTGGAGAGATATTTCCTAGTTTATAGTGTCGTCAGATGAATAAAAAATTTTGGTAAGTGAGGAAAATTCAGCGTGTAATTTACTAACCATAGGTTGCTCCTTAGTTTATTAGTAAGGAAACGAGCATTATTCTGTGTAGATCGCTCGCAACAATCCTATCCTAGTTTAGCTAAAAATACGGATTCTGCTGGATATTTTTTATGTATCAGTAATGATGTATATTGGTTGATTATTATGCGAGCAAGGAAGGACGATGAATTTTTATCAACGAGCTAATTTAACGTTTAGTTTAGCTGTTTTGATAGGCTTTGAATTTACTTTAACAAATAGCTTATTTATTAATAAAAATGGTAAATGCCCAAATATACACAACCTAGAAAAACATGGTTTTACCCAGTAAGTTTCAAAATTAAAGCAGTCAAACTAAGCTTAAAATACAATGTCATGTCAAAGGATGTTGCTTTAGCACTGGATATTCATCCGTTTATGCTCAGTCGTTGGCGGAAGGAATACAGAGAAGGTAAATTCTCTAAGCATCAGCGCTACCTAGGCAGCAATGAAATAATGAGTAAAGTCCCCACCCAAAAATAACTGTCGGCAATTCAAAAGCTTAAAAAGGAAAATGAGCGTCTGAAACTGGAGAGCGACTTGCTAACAAAGTGGCAACGGTATCTGGCGGAAGTACATCAGAGCGATTTGGATTCATCCACAAATTCGGACAAGTCTTAGGTGTGAAGTACCTACGTAATTGGCTCAACGTTTCTCCCAGTGGATTTTATGCTTGGCGCAATCGCCCTTTATCAGCCAAAGTGTTAAGGGATGCAGCGTTATTACAGCAAATAGAAGCCGTGTTTAATGCTCATCATCAGACGTATGGCAGCCCTCGTGTGTTTTATGCGTTGAAAAGATTAGGTATTAGAACAAGCAAAAAACGGGTTGCAAGGTTAATGCAAGAAAGTGGTTTGAGAGCTAGGGCAATAAAGACATATAGCAAACCAGCTAAGGTTAAATTTTTCTATAAGGAAATTCAAAATAAGCGTAAAAACATAGACAAGCCGACAGCGACAAATCAGCAATGGTCAGGTGATATCACGTACCTTAAAGTTGGCGCACATTGGCATTACCTTGCTGTTGTAATCGATTTATACTCTCGTCGTGTTATTGGCTGGGCCTTTGGTAAAAACAAATCAACTGAGCTGACGTTAAAAGCATTACGGCTTGCTATTAAAAAACGCCAACCCGTTGAAAGCGTATTATTTCATACTGACCGAGGTGCCGAATATCGCGCCCACAATGTTCAAAACTACTTAAAAAATCACAATATTAATGCCAGTATGAACCGTCCTGGTTGTTGCACAGATAATGCGGAAGTGGAGTCGTTTTTTCACTCATTGAAAGCTGACATCATTCGAGGAAATCGTTTTGAAACAATGAGTAAGTTACATTCTAAACTAAAAGGTTATTTAAATTACTTTTACAATAGACAGCGATTGCATTCAAGTTTAGGATATCAAACACCTGTTGAGTTTGAATTGGCAGGAATTTAAAAGTGGCAGGTGTCCACTTTTCTGGGGGAAGATCAATCTCGCTATGTTAAATTAGCTGGTATTAAACGTGCTGGCTCTTGTTATATCTTTCGTCATGCCACGGCTACTAAGATGTTAGATAACGGTGCTGATTTGCGTCACGTACAAGAAATGTTAGGTCATGCTGATATTTCTACCACGCAAATATACACTCATGTCTCTCGCTCTAAGTTGGCTGAGGTTTATGGTAAATCTCATCCATCAGCGTTAAGTGATGACAGCATATTCTAGCTTAGCCAAGGGTAATGCACTTGCATTACCCTTTTTTTTATAATTTGAATTAGTAATAAATTACTATGGTATTTACTAATAAATAACCATAATTCACACCAGCTCATGATATTTAATCATATTTCACGCCTCATAATTGTTTTTCACGCAGTTGATTTAAATTTTCAACCATAATATAGTTTGTAATCATAATTCATGAAGCGATACTGTATATAATCATTTTTCATGGGTTGTAATCGTTTTTCATGGTAAATCATCATTTTTAGGTTGGTAATATGGTATTAGCTAAACGCGCAAAGTTCTTTGATGAAGAAATCTATCCAGAGCCTGAAGCTGAGCTGGTTGGATATGCTTGGCTTATCAATGAATTTCAACTAAGCGTTCCTGCTCCTAATGCGATATGCGCCATTGTTCCAGCTATAAACGCTAAACGAAGCAAAGGAAGATGGTTAATATGGGGAAGCCGTTATCAGCCTGAAGCACATTGGTTTGCACAATTAACATTTGCGTTGAAATACGAAGGTGCTGATTTAGCAATTATGAAAAGCTTATTTGGCGCTTTAGCAATCGCAGATATTACTGCTTCAGTTGAAAATGAAATAACAGGCGCGTATAGCCGCAGAATTTGGTTTTTCTTTGAATGGCTTACTGCGCAAGTACTACCCATTGAGGATGTTACTACTGGTAATTATGTTGACGCGCTAAATGAAGAACTGCAATTTGGTTGCGCCAAAACCAAGGTTTCACGCCAACGAATAAATAACAACTTACCGGGGGTTAATGGGTTTTGTCCCTTAATTAAGAAAACAGAGAAGCTTGTTCAGTATATAGGGGAAAACTTAGACGAAAAAGCGGCCAAAAATATAGGGGCTGTTCACAGTGACTTACTTGCAAGGGCTGCTGCTTTTTTATTGCTTTCAGATTCTAAGGCTTCATATACCATTGAAGGAGAAGCGCCACCTCATAATCGTATAGAGCGATGGGGGAAAATTATCGGTCAAGCAGGCATGCAGCCATTAACCGTAGAAGAGATAGAACGTTTACAAGAAGTAGTCATTCCTGATGGTCGATTTATCCTGCCGGGAATTCGTTGCGTTGGCGGTTTTGTTGGTGAGCATGATCGTGTGACCAACATACCAATACCTGAACATATATCAGCAAAGCCAGAAGATCTTGATGAGCTACTCGCTGCTTATCTAAATGGGTATGAATTAATGAAAGACTCAGGATTTCATCCTGTTTTAGCTGCTGCAATCATTGCCTTTTCATTTGTTATTATTCATCCGTTAGAAGATGGTAATGGACGAATTCATCGCTACCTAATTCATCACGTATTAGCTGAGAGCGGCTTCACGCCAAAAGGAGTTATTTTCCCCGTATCAGCAGTCATTCTAGAAAAAATAGAAGAGTACAAAGCCGTGTTAGAGCAGTTTACACAACCACGTTTGAAGTATGTTGAATGGCAACCGACTCAAGATAACAATGTTCATGTAACAAATGAAACGGCTGACTTGTATCGATATGGAGATATGACACGCCAAGTGGAGTTTTTGTTTGAGTGTGTAAAAGATACGGTAGACACTGTTCTTCCTGAGGAAGTTCTTTATCTTGAAAGATACGATGAGATTTGGAACTATGTAAATAATCGGTTTGATATGCCTCAAAAAAGCTTAAGTTTACTACTTAACTTTTTGCGTCAGAGTAATGGTAGGTTATCGAAAAGAGCTACAACTAGAGAGTTCTCTGCACTAACTGAGGCAGAGGTAAAAGAAATTGAAAGTAAATATCAAGAAGTATTTTTGCTTGATTAAGTGAACCATTTTGTCGGTGAACAGTTAGTCATGGTATAAGAGATAACACTTACTAACTGTTCAATAAATATGCTAAGCTTAATGCGATTCAGTGACGAATCGATGTTGTTCTTTTAAATACAGCCAAGGATGTAAGGCCCTCTCTACAAAGCACTTTATTCCCATTTCAAAAGAAAGTAATCTGGATCACGTTTCGGATTATTTTATATGCAGGCACGATACTATGATCCAGTTATCGGGCGATTTTATAGTAATGATCCCATAGGATTTACGGGGGTAATTAGTACTTTTAATAGGTTTTCTTATGTGGGAAATAACCCTTATAAAGATACAGATCCTACGGGGATGGAAAGAAAGGAGAGAGAAAATAATTTTTGTGGGGTAACGGGATGTGATTATTCGTATTCCTCTGGAAGTGGTGATAAAGGTGATGAAACCTCAAATTCGAACAACTCGTCATCTACAACAACCACTCAAACTTCTAATACGTCTATTCCTACTGAACCTGGTATTGTAAGCGTATGCCCTGAATGTTATTTAATCGGTGGAACGGCTCTTTTACAAGGTACTTTTACTACAACCAAGGGGTTTTTATTCGGTAGTATAACGATTAAAACGCCTATGAACCTTTCAGTACAACGGTTTGGAAGTATTAGCGCCAACGGAGCGCAACATTGGGGATTACCAATTGGTCATGGCGTTTGGGCTAATAGGACATTTAATGCTATAAAGCCTGCATGGAATCCGTTAACAAGATTGACTACCGGAACTATACCGAGAGGCAGCTCAATAACTTTTGGTATAGTTGGACCGCAAGGGTTTAAACATCCAGGTGGTTTGATCCAGTTAATTATAATGATATAACCTCCTCCTCAGGAGAGACCATTAGCGTTAAGTTTCGTCAGGAAATATGCCAGGGTGGTCCAACTATCGGTCGTTTATTTATAGATGATAAATGGATAATTCCGTCTTTGTATTTTGGAGGACCTGCTTTAGTGCAAGGTCGAACTTTATATATTCCAATTAGAAAGAAAAACTTTTTTTTAATGGGTTTGTTCTTACAAAAATTAATTTAGATACTCATAAATTAGTAAAACTGAAAGTCAAGGATGATGTTATTAATCTAAAAAAAAATAGAAAATGAACATATATATTTTTCCAGAAGCTTTTTTGGCGATGAAATTATTGAAAGTGTGAAAATATGAAATTAAATATACTTTAATGTTTAAACGCAAATTAATAAAGGGGTCGGTGACTGAGTGATCCCCACAAATTCTATAAAGTATCAAAGGAATGTGCTCCTCCAGTTAAATGCAATTGCTTAATTGCCTT
>NZ_JAUOPD010000046.1 GCF_030546745.1 Thalassotalea sp. 1_MG-2023 | reverse complement strand
TCAATCGAACTACCTAATAGAAAAGCTATAGTTGCTGCTATAGCTTGGGTCTCACTTTACCGAATAAGTTTAAGTTTTGTGGGTTTATTATCCATACAAGGCAATTCAAAATCGCCCACAAAAGGCGTGGGCTGGACTCGCTAACGCTCGCCTTTTATTGCAGCGTTATAGCTACTACGATCTAAGGAGTGAATTTGAGCACTGTATCTTTTAGTCTAAATAAAATTGTAGAGCTTAAGCAAAAAGAGCTCGGTACAGAAAACTCTGAGGAAGTTGAGCTTTTAAAAATTGCAATGCAATCTATTGACAAAAGAATTAACTATTGCAAATACCATTATCAAGAGTTTCAACGTAATTCATGTGATAAGGCATTATTACAAGAACGCCTCGATAGTAGTTTTGACGGGAAATCTATTAGAGTAATTTATGAAGCTAGTGTTATTGCATTCCTCCAAAATTTACATTCCTTAATTGACTCATTTCCCTACGCATTAAACTTAATCGATAACAAATTTAAGATAGAGTCAAAGTCAGTTGGTTGGAACAAAGACTTCATCGAAAAGTATAAAATTTTTGATTATCACAAGGAACTTGACGGAATTTATAGTAATTTTATTTATCATAAACTCAAAGGACTTGTTAACAGAACAAAACATAAACACCTTGTTAGGATCAAAAATACAGGAGTTAAACTTATTTTTGAAAAAATTTCTTTTTATTCAAATGGTGAAACTCAAGTTATCAATGAGCAGGACGTTAATCAGTTTCTCATAGAGTGTTATGATAAGCTTTTGCCTGAGTTTCTAATTCTTTGTAACGCCGTAGAAAAAAATAAAGAGAATAAATTTTAATACAGTAGCTTTGAGAAGTGTAGCTATAACAACACGCCCTGAGGTGGACAGCAAGCTTTAAAACTTACTTTCCACCGCATATTTTAATAACGGCGACCCCCTTTGATTTTTAACGCCTCTAAGTACTTCGAATCATCAGGCGTTAATTAATAATTTTACTGAATTAACGATGTAAAAATAAAATCGCCAATAACGTAAAGGTTTTTGATTGTTAAAAGAAAATAATCCAGTTAGAGTGTTTTGATTAATAAATAATATAAAAACGAGTTATTCTACAAGCTCGTTATGTTTATAATCAATTCTAGTGATTTTAATATAGAAGGGCATTTTTAGTTAACATGAGTGAAAATAATAATTTACCAGAGACTGGTTTTGAATCAGAAGAGTCAACTTGTACAAATACTAGTTGCTGTCCACCACAAGCTCCATTAACTAGAGCAGCGCCTAAAGTTGGGCGTAATGATCCTTGTATTTGTGGTAATGGTCGAAAATATAAAAAATGTTGTGGTAAAAATGCATAAGTTAGGGCTCTAATACCCTTTGGTTTCGGTATTTTCATAAACATAATTAACTGTTAGGCATATAGCGATAATATGGATATTTATATACATCTGCTAGCCGTTATCCCCTCCTTAGTTTTAGGCGCTATCAACTTATCTTTAGAAAAGGGTACTTTAACTCACAAGCGCATCGGAAAAGCTTGGGCTGTATTAATGCTTATTACTGCAATAAGTTCTCTTTTTATAACGCCAACGGGTAGTCTTACGTGGTTACACCTTTTTTCAATATTGGTTATTGTTTGTATTCCTGTGGGTGTGATTTCTATTCGCAAAGGTAATATAAAACGCCATACTCATTGTATGACTGGTGCATACATAGGTACTGTTATTTCAGCATATTTTGCTGTTGTAACTCCTAGTCGTTTTCTTTACGGCGTATTCTATTAGTAAAGGCTAACAAACAATTCAGCAGGGCAAATGAAGCTTGGCGTTTGTCACTGCGTTCCAAATTATATAGCTAAGCAAAATTTGCCCGTTAATATGGGCGTTAGTTAGCAGAGGATTTCGTCAAGCTCATGAGTAAATGGATATTTGCTTTTATTCAATTTTTTCCTTTATCTACGTTTGCTACTTTCGCATTCTGGAATGGAGCACCAACAAACGATCGTTGGCTTGAGGCTTTTCAGTTAGGTGCTTTGTTAGGCTTAATTCAATTGATTATTTTACTCCCTCAGAAAAATCCACTTAACCGTCTAGTATTGGCTGGTAATATTTACCTCATTCTTGGTGGTTTAGCCGCTTTCTTTCAGCAATGGTGGTATTTAAAACTTTATGGCTCACTAAGAGAGTCTGCCATAATTTTACTTATGGTTATTGTTGGTAGCTTAACCACATTTATATCTTCATCGGGCTTTATTGCAGTAAAAGATAGCGCTCGTAAGTTTTCTATATATTTACTTGTTGCAACGATATCAATGCTTCCATTTGCAATTATCTTTGAAGGTAATCGTACTTATGCGGCTGTTTTACCTATTATATTTTTGGCAATTCTACAACGTTATTTATCGTACCTTGCAAAACAAATGATTGTGGTTCAAAATGCAAACTAACAAGCATTAAACAGGAATAATGCTCTTCCCCCCCCCATTTTCGTGGGCACCTCCTCATCACATTGAGGAAGCTACAATGCTCAAATATACACAACCTAGAAAAACATGGTTTTACCCAGTAAGTTTCAAAATTAAAGCAGTCAAACTAAGCTTAAAAGACAATGTCATGTCAAAGGATGTTGCTTTAGCACTTGATATTCATCTGTTTATGCTCAGTCGTTGGCGCGAGTGAATTCTCCCAATGTGACAAGCCAATTCCTGTTTGATGATATGACAAGAGAGGCACCAACGCTCACCTTTGTTGAACGTTTACACAATCCACCTGAATTTAAAAACACTGATGAGCAAAGAAACCTCAAGTCTTTACGAGTTAAAGTGAGTTAATCTTTTCTTTTCAGCGCTTACTTGGATGTAGCAGTGCGACTAAAGCAAATAACCATTTAGCATTGAAAAGCGACCATTCAGCAATATTCAGGGTGCTTTTCGATGCTAAATGCGTACCATGAACATATTCATTAACTACTTGTACTGATCATGGCCAATCTCACATTGCAGCGAAATGAACAATTCGCAATTTTAGCTATCGTTGCCGCCATAAGCTTTGCTATCAGCCTTACTGATTGGGTGCAGCGGGGCATGTTGTTGTCGGCGAATATCGCGCTTTCTTCTATTTTGGCTGTTGTGCTGCTCTACTGGCTACCTATGATGATAAGTTACGTACTCATCATCCGTTTCAAGATAGGCAATTGGCCGTTGCAATATATCGGTTTTTACGGGTTGATGGTCATGGGCTGCTTATGTTGGGGTGTACTTAGAAGTGAAATGTTAAATACCCATTCATTTTCACTGTTTGAGGCGCTAACCATCGCACTGCCCTGGTCTAGCGGTATTTTTGTGGTGATTAAGTTCTACCTTTCCCAAAAGTTGCTAAAACAAGAAAAACAACTTCGCCAACTTGCTGAAATTAAGTTATTACACAGTCAGTTAAACCCGCATTTTATGTTCAATAGCCTCAACACAATCGCAGCCTTTGTACCAAAGCAACCAGAAGCAGCACAGTCTTTGGTTCATAACCTCGCTGCGGTATTAAGGTATTCATTAACGCATTCAGTGACAAGCGGAAAAATACCGAGCAAAGTATCCGTTGCTGATGAGCTTATCGCACTAAATCAATGGTGTGAGATAGAGCAAAGCCGATTTGGAGATGCGCTTATCATCGACTTTAATATCGACGATGCACTGTTGAGCGAAGTAATACCGCCAATGATTTTACAGCCAATTTTGGAAAATTCCGTAAAACATGGCAACAGCAGGCCGCTTCACATTGATGTATTAATCAAAAGGGTTGCGAACCAGTTAGTGTTTAAAATCAGTGACAACGGGATGGGCTTTAAGGAGCAGGACATAGTGGGTTCGTCAAACTCGGGACTCGGTCTTTCGATCACGCGCTCACGGTTAAAGTTGGAAGAAAATGCCGAACTTAGACTTTGTAACGACATGCACACTGGCGGTGCAGTTGTCAGCTTTTCACTCACACGAGGAACAAAGGAATGTTGAACATTGCGATAGTGGAAGATGAGCAACCTGCCATTGATAAGTTAACTGAACAACTTGGCCAGATCACCAAGCACAATCTAGTACTGACTTGTAACACGTCATTAGCATTTCTTGATTCACATAAAGAACTTACGATAGATATTGTGTTTGTCGATATTAACTTGCCCGAATGCAACGGTGTCACTTTGGTCGAAGAACTACAAGGGGTGGGGTTTTCAGGTGCGATAATTTTTACCACGGCATACAGTGAGTTTGCGGTTGAAGCCTTTACGCTCGGCGCGGTTGATTATCTGCTCAAACCCTATAGTACTGAGCGCCTAGCGTTAGCTTTATCAAGAGTCAATCGTGCTATAACGACAGGGTCAGTCGCTACTTTAACGAGTAAGGTGGCGGGGAAAACATCGCTAATTGATGTCAGTAGTATCGAACTTATAAAGCTGGAATACGGTCAAGCCATCGCGTTTAGCAATGGAAAGCAATACCCCATTGACGGCTCTCTTGAGGAGATCCAACACCAATTGCCAACACATTTCTTAAGAGTTCACCGTCATGCCATTGTAAACCAAAGTGCGATAACTGCGTTTGAACGCTGGGTTACAGGGGGTTACCTTGTCAAATTGCGTGATAGCAATTTGCAAGTTGTGACCAGCCGGGGCGGTGCAAAACTACTCAAACAACAACTGAGCAACACAGGGCTCAGCTAACTCAAAAGGTAATAAAATGATGAAAACTATGATGCCATTTTTTTTGGTAGGGCTTCTTGCGGCCTGTTCAAACGCGACTATTCCTGATGTTAAGCGCCAGTTTATCGACGACGGTCAGACTCACCCACTGGTTGTGGTGTTAGGTGGCAGCGAAGGAGGAAATACACTCGCTAATCCTCAGTGGCAACCATTTTTAAATGGGTTTAATGATATTGGTATATCAGTCGCGGCACTTGGTTATTATGGCACTGAAAATACATCAAACAGTGCAGCTGAATTATCGTTGGATGGCATAGCCAAACGGATAAAAGCATTGAGTGCAGATCCAAAGATAAACCAAAATTGCGTGGCGGTATATGGCTTTTCTAAAGGAGCAGAGCTGGCATTATTACTCGGTACGCACTTTGACGAGATAAACCATGTTGTGGCTGTTATGCCTAGTCACGTAAGCTGGAATGCTGTTAAGACCTTGTCTTCTCGCTCGAGTTGGACGCTCAGCGGCAATGCTCTGGACTACATTGATGCACCACTACTGTCATGGAAAATGCAAAAGGGGAATGTAACGGGTGAGTTTACACCTGCCTTTGAGGCTGCATTGACTGAGGCAACTCCTGAAGCAATTGTAGCCGCCCGTATCCCGGTTGAAAAAACCAATGGGCCAGTGCTACTGATCTCTGCCAAACACGATGAAATTTGGCCATCGTACATAATGGCCGGATATATAGAAGCTGGTTTACACGAAACTAATTTCTCTCATCCATTTAAACATATCGCACTTAACGCGGGTCACTACAGTTTTAACAAAAAAGTGCAAACTGAGGTAAATCAATTTTTAAGCGAAACCTTGGTAGCACGTTGCGCGAATAAGGAGTATTGAATTAACTCATTTCTTATATTCTTTGTCGTTGCAAAGTTTATTGAGCTGCAGGTAACGTTGTGCCTGCAGCTTTTAGTCGCTTTTTATATTTTTCCGGGGTCACCCATTAGAAACTTCCGGTAAAGCAGGCAGCTGTGTTTTCTTGCTTTTTAATTAAACACCAAGTAATTACAGTAAATCAATTTTGATTTTTGCCATCAATAATCGAACATCGCGCATGGCTTCTAAGGCATTAATGACAGGATAATAAAACCACTGCTTTACTTGGTATTCAAGTTCACTCATAAATGAGACACACGTTTCATTCGCTCGGTGATGGTTTGTATCATTTGTGAAATACGAGTTCAGTTAACCATGGTAAGTGCTTTTTCGACCAATCATCTTTAACTTCACACTGAATATTGTTTCTAAGAAATAAGCCTTTAAGTTGAAACTTGGCGTCTTTTAAATCCTTCATGGCCGTTTCCCGAGCACGAGATAAATCTCGTATAGCTTCATCTTCAGCTTCGGGTACATAAATAGCGGTGAGCGTTTCTGCCTTGAAAAGTAGCGCTAGTTTAGCTGCATTACGTTTATCAGTTTTTACTCGTTCGCCAGGTTTTTTAGGAATGAGTGAAGGGGCTACGATATAACAGCAATGGCCAAGGCTGGTTAGCAGCCTGTAAATCCAATACCCACAAGGGCCAGCTTCATAAATAAAGTGCAGTGTTGCTTTAGGGTATTTTGATTGTAGTTGCCTTGCGAGCTTAATAAAGGCAG
>NZ_JAUOPD010000045.1 GCF_030546745.1 Thalassotalea sp. 1_MG-2023 | reverse complement strand
TGTCATATTAATACCTAATCAGTTGCGGTGATTCTATCACCTCTAATTAGATGGCCAAATTTATTGTGCCACTACAACATCGGACATGTTTGTTGCAGCGATGACAGATACAGAAAGACAATTAGTGTATCGCTTTGTTTTAGATGGAGTGGCAAAGCACAGACGATGGTATAACCCAGAAATTTTCTTCGGTACAGCGGTCGTAGATCAATTTACAGAGGGATTTGAAGCTCACTTTTTACCTCCGCGAAAAGATATTTCTTAACTCAGACCGAATCTAATGTGTTAGTCCATCGTTATAACTGTGCGGCCTAACTTGGTTGTAATATACAATATTAATTTAGTCAATAAATGCAATTTCATCTTCAATAAATGAACGATAACCTGTTGTTACTATCTACTCAGTCGAATTTTTCTATCTATTTAATTAATTTGTGAATATTATATAATCTATTGACATAAAGGGGGAATTAAGTAATTCTTGTGAAGTAATCGATGTTGTTGGGTATGTGTAATACTTATAAAAATAAAAATAAAAATAAAAATAATTTAGGTTGCTATAATGACGCAGGGAATAGCGAAAAGTTTGCTTGAACAAAAGCATTGTTCTGACAATATACAAGTAAATAATGAAATAGAGAATTTGCTGTTTTCAATAACAACCCAAGTGCAATATCAGTTGGCTAATAACAGTATTTCACTAACTAACGGCTTATCAAGTGATATTTTATTTTTATTTAATGTTAATAAATTCTATCCAAGTCGCCTTCCAAATGATCTAATCGAAAGACTATTAATCGCTTTGTTTGACAAAGTAGAAGATGCCCGCTTGGATGCTTCACTTGCTGATGGTATATCGGGTTTGGGTTGGTTGTTAGATCACGTAGGTGTTAATGATGTAACCGATTACAATGATGATATCGATGATTGCTTACTGGAGATACTCTCTTCAGAAAATGAACAGCATGAGTTTGACCTTTTATATGGTTTAGTTGGTATTGGCATTTACGGCGTAAATAGAATTTCCAAACCATCAGGAAGTTTAATATGTCAAAAAGTATTTTCAAGGTTAATTAAGTATTCAGAGTCGCATCAAGACAAAATCTTTTGGTTGTCATCCCAAGATTCAATATTTTTTAGAAATGATTTACCTTCTCCCCAAGCCGATTTAGGTTTAGCTCATGGCAACTTAGGAGTTTTAGGGCTTTTTATAAAGTTTTATGAGGCCGGCGTTTATACATCAGAGTGCAAAGTTGCAATTAATAAGCTAGTTTGCTATCTCAAAGAACAACGTTTAGCTGATGGTAATATTTCAACCTTTTCTTCTCATTCGACAAGCGAGAAAACAAGTTTACTTGGTTGGTGTTATGGAGATTTAAGTAGTTCTTTGTTGCTTATAAAGGCGGGAAAGTTACTCAATCAAAAAAATATCAGGGAATTTGGTATAGCTATAGCAATTAAAACTCTTAAACGTGATGTAACTAGCGAATCTATAAATGATGGCTCTTTATGTCATGGAGCCGCTGGCATTGCTTTAATTTACACCCGTTTGTATCAAGAAACGAATATTCAGGAGTTTCAGAAAGCAAGTTTGTCTTGGGCTAATTACTTAATTGACAAATCAAATGGTGGCCAATGTTTAGATAATTTAATGCGTAAGCATAAAACAACAGCTGAGCCATATAGTGGTGAAGGGGTACTCATAGGGTATCCAGGAATAGGGTTAGCTTTATTGTCAATTATTCAGCCAGAGGCGTCTGGCTGGGATCAATTTCTTTTATTGTCTAAAAATTAAAATAGTATGAACTTAAGTAATCCATATTTAGATCAAATTAATCATTCAAATAACTTTTTTATTCGATTTCCCGTTAAAAGTATAAACATTTTATCTAAATGGCAAGGTAATGAAGATGAGTTAAGAGCTGAGCTAGTTTCTTGGGTAAAAACACCAGAAGCAGTTGAAGCTATTTATCTAGCTTCTCCTTCATTATTCGATAGGTTAAATTATTGGTTCAAAAACCCCAAAAGTAAAAAAGGTAAAAAAATAGAGCTTGCATTAACAAAATATTTTATACGAATGCATAGCCGATGTACTCCATTCGGAACATTTTCAGGGGTATCAGTAGGGAGCATTAGTTCGAATTCTAATTTAAACATTCATCAACTTAGTAGCCAACGAATAAGCCGTTTGGATATGTTAATCCCATTTCTACTGAAAAAAAGTATTGGAGAAGATAGTAAAAATTTTTGTCAATTAGAGTTGAAGGCAAATGATTCAATTTATCAAATTAATAACAGCTTTAGATATATAGAAAGTCAGAATAATGCTAAAGAACAAATTTATAGTCTCAGTAGTATCGATATTAACCCTTTTGTCAAAATAGCAATAAAAATATGTCAGAATAATGTAAAAGTTACTGATGTTATCGAAAAAATTTGCGAAATGGATGATGAATTAACTCATCAATATGTCCAGGAGTTTTTGCAAGAGTTGGTAAAAGCTGATGTATTACAAGTTGTGTTACCTACATCCATTACTAAAGCAGGAAGAAGTGACAGAATGATCGACTCTCTTCGAAGTTATAAATTGGATGAAATTGCGAATACATTAAGCAACTGTCAGAAATTAATAAATAGTTTGGACACAAATTTAGAACAAAATATTGATACCTATCAAAGTATTAAAGGCGAGTTGTCTAACTTGCCAGTGAATATTGATACAAAAAGTAGTGTTCAGGCTGATTTGTGGCACTGTATATCTCCATTAACAATTAATACTAAGAATTTAAAGGGGGTTACTCGTGATCTTGCAGATTTAGCTGCCATTAGTGTGTATGTTGATGATAGTATTGCAGATTTCAAAGAAAGGTTCGTTTCAAAATATGAGGGTCATGCTGTTCCTTTTTTAGAAGCGTTGGACGATGAAAATGGAATAGGATTTTCAAATCAATCTACCTTAAATACCCCCATATTAGATCGCATAGTAATTCAAGGTCATCTACCAGAACAAAATTATTCATTAAGTAAACTTGATAAGCTACTTTTGTCTAAAATATCTACTTGTCCAAATTTAGATGAAATTCTAATAACCAAAGATGATGTAAAAAATTTAACTCTACCAGCTCCATTACAATTACCACCTTCATATTATTTAAGTGGCTCATTGATAAAAAACAAACAAGAAGAACTCTTTATAGAGTTAAAAGGGCTTGGAGGGCCATCTGCTGCTAATACATTAGGTAGGTTTTGTCATCTTAATGATAAATTACTGAAAATGACCCAGTCAGAATTAGCATTAGAAGAGTTGCTTTATCCTAATGCAATATTGGCAGAAATTGTTCATTTTCCGGAAGGGAAAGTAGGAAATGTTATTGCTCGGCCTCAACTTAGAAGTTACGAAATTCCATTTTTAGCTGATTCAAGTGTTAAAGGAGATTACCAGATAGAGTTGAAAGATCTACAAATATTTGTGCAAAACAATCGAATTGTTTTATGGTCTATCAAGCATAATAAAGAAGTATTGCCTCGATTATCTTGTGCGCATAATACACGGGATAACTCGCTGGGGATATATAGTTTTCTTGCTGCTCTTCAATATCAAAATATAGCCCTGCCATTTTTTAAAATGCCTTTGATAACAGACGAAATGAGATATCTTCCTAGAGTTAGGTTAGGGAAACTTATTTTATCTCCTAGGAAGTGGAGAGTTTCATACGATGAAGTTAAAAACTTGATAAATAACTTCTGTATTAAAGGTATAGAGGTGTTCAGAAAAAAGCATAATTTGCCAATTAATATAATTTATAAGGATTATGACCAAAAACTGTTGATTAATTTGCACAATATTTTAGCGCTAAGAGCGTGGCTAGCAAGTATCAAAAAAAAGAGCGGCTTAATTACTATCGAAGAGTCTTTGCAATTGGAATTAGGTATGGCCCTTAGTCAAGGGGAAATGTCATTTACTAATGAAGTTGTATTTCCATTAAGAAATAGTGAATATATTCATCCTAAAAGTTATTTTCCAGTTACCGTATCAGCCGAAAACTATCAAACTAAATTTTTAAATGGCGAGCAATGGTCGTGTTATAAGATTTATTGTGGTGAATCTTTTGCTGAAGATTTGTTAGTGAACACCTTATTGCCATGGCTGTTAGACAAAAAGGTAAAACGTCAATTAAATGGAATGTTTTTCCTTCGTTATTATGATCCAGAATTTCATATTAGACTAAGGCTTCAAATAGTTGATCCCCAAGATGCTCATATAATACAAGGTGAGTTATTTCAACTTCTAAACAGGTTGTTTGAACTGGGGTTAATTTCAGATGTAAATACTATTTCATATACCCGAGAAACAACACGTTATGGTGGAAAGGAAGCAATGTTGCTTGCAGAAAAAGTGTTTACAGCAGACAGCCTTTTAGCCTTAGAAGTCTTAAATGGTAATGTTTCTGACGATTTATTATGGAAGGTTGTTATATGGGGGTGTGATCAGTTATTAGAAGATTTACAACTTTCGTTTGATTCTAAATTAAAAGTTATGGCAAACCTGCGCCGATCGTTTGGTCAAGAATTTAATGAGAATATTGAAACTAGAGTTTCACTTGGTCAAAAGTTCAGAGGTGAAAAAGACAGCATTATTTCTTTGTTAGAAATGACAAATAGTGAGCCTTTTTACCAACATTTAAAAGATATTTTTGCAATTAGATCTAAATTAATAACACCTTTAGCTGAACAGTTTGCGTCACTAAATATTAATAATAAATTACTTGAACCTATTGAGAAATTAGCTGCTAGCTTTCTTCATATGCATGTAAATAGAATGCTGAAGGGTAATGCACGTAAACAAGAATTATGTATATATGACTTTCTTCTCAAATACTATAAACAACAGGCTCATTTTAAGAGTGAAAAGAATAAGTAAAGGCTTCGCGGCCGTCTTTATTTATATTTAATTAAAGGCCGCATCAAAGAGAATATAGAAATGATAAATAAACTAAAAATAAATAAAAAATCTATTATGAACTTATCAAAAGATAGCACTAAACTATCAAAAGAACAGCAAAAACAAGTAGCTGGTGGTAAGCCTCGTACATCAGAACAAACTGTATGGGATAATCGTTCAACGTGGGAATGTTGCAACCAATAACTATTTTTTAGGGGTTATTCATAACCCCTATTTCCTTACATCTAGAGGTTTTAGTGAGACATTTTCCTTTAATTCAGCAGCTAGACTTAATGGACTGCGGACCCACATGTTTACAAATGGTTTGTCAATTCTATGGCAAAAATATAGGTTTACCTGTTCTCAGAGATTTGTGTAGTAAAGGGCAGCAAGGTGTCACTTTATATGGAATTTGTAAAACAGCAGAAGAGCTTGGTTTTATAGCACAACCATTAAAACTTTCTTTAAATACGATGATTGAAGAGGCACCTTTACCTTGCATTATACATTGGAAAGGGGAGCACTTTGTTGTTGTTTATAAAACGAATAAAAAACATGTTTTTATTGCAGATCCTGAGGGACAAAAACTAAAACTTAAACACGATGAATTTTTATCTTATTGGGGAGATGATGAGCAAAGTGGCATAGTTTTATTGTTAGAGCCAACACCTGAGTTTTATAGTACCCCAGATGACGAAGATAAGCCGATAGAAGGTGTTCATCATATATTTGAACATTTGTTTAAATTTAAAAGCTATTTAGTACAGTTATTTTTTGCCGCTTCTCTAGGCACTATCCTTAATTTGATTTTTCCTTTTCTTACTCAGGCATTGGTAGATTATGGAATAGGGAATCAAGATTTAAACTTCATTTATATTATTGTGCTTGCTCAGTTAGTTTTATTTCTAAGCCGCACTGCAAGTGAATTTATAAGAGGCTGGATATTGGTTCACTTAGGAACGAGAGTGAATGTTTCAGTTTTATCCGAATATTTGCTTAAACTGATCCGTCTACCACTTTCTTTTTTCGACAATCGTAATTTAGGGGACATCTTACAAAGAGTTGGAGATCATAAAAAAATAGAGTCTTTTTTAACCGACCATTCATTAAATGTTTTCTTTTCTTTATTAAATTTAATTGTATTTGGTGCTGTTATGGCAATTTATAGCCTACCAATATTTATAATTTTTGGTTTAGGGAGCATCCTTTCTATTGCTTGGGTAACTTTATTTTTGAAGAAGCGTAAATTATTAGACTATCAAAAATTTTCGCAAATGAGCAACAATCAGAATGCCTTACTTCAACTAATTACTGGTATGCCTGATATTAAACTAAATACATGTGAATCAAGTCATATATGGAAGTGGCAAAGAATTCAATCAAGATTGTTTAAGTTTAATTTAAAATCACTTGCGGTTGAACAATATCAACAAGCGGGCAATTTATTTTTTAATGAAGGGAAAAATATAATAATAACCTTCATGGCCGCTTATCAGGTTGTTCAAGGTGATTTAAGCTTGGGTATGATGATGGCTGTAATTTATATGCTTGGGCAATTGAATGCGCCAATCGAACAATTATTAAGTTTTATCCAAATGTTGCAAGACGCAAAAATAAGTATGGAACGACTAAGTGAGGTTCAACAATTACCTGATGAAAAGTCGGAAGCTGGTATTGAATTGACCACAAAAATCCCTGACGGCGATATCAATATTCGAGATCTGTACTTTAAATATTCCCGACATGATGAATTATATATTTTAAATTCTCTCAATGTTGTAATACCTAAAAACAAAACTACAGCGATAGTAGGTGCAAGTGGTAGTGGAAAAACTACGCTTCTTAAAGTTTTATTGAAGTTTTTTACGATTCAAAAAGGTGACATATGTGTTGGTGAAAAAAGCCTTACATCTATTTGCCCTGATTCTTGGAGAAAAGTTTGCGGTGTTGTTATGCAAGATGGCTTTATTTTTAACGATACTATTCTTGCAAATATTGCTATGAGTGATGAAAAGCCTGATTTTGAAAGAGTAATTATGGCTGCAAAAACAGCCAATATACATGAAGAAATTGAAAGTTTAATAAAAGGTTACAATACAAAAATTGGTGATGAGGGGATTTCCCTTAGTGGTGGACAGAAGCAAAGAGTTTTAATCGCAAGGGCAATCTATAAAAAGCCTGATTTTATATTTTTGGATGAAGCTACGTCTGCACTTGATGCTAATAATGAAAAAACAATACAGGACAACCTCCAAGCTTTCTTTAAAGGACGAACTGTTGTCGTAATAGCTCATAGACTCAGCACTGTTAAGCATGCAGATCAAATTATAGTATTAAATAAAGGTGAAATAGTTGAAAGTGGAAACCATAAAACCTTGTCTGAACAGCAAGGCTATTATTATAACCTAGTCAAAAACCAGCTAGAATTAGGTGCATAGATATGACTTCGTTATATAACTATGAAAAAGACATTGCTTCAGAAATTATCGGAAAACAACCGTCTTGGATTATTCGAAGTGGTTCAGGTGTCTTATTATTTTCAATTTTAGTCTTTCTATTCATGTCAGCATATGTGAGGTACCCTGACACTATCCAAGCCCCTATTTTGGTAACTTCAGATATACCTCCTATAAGATTAGTAGCTAAAAGAAGCGGCTATATTAATGTTATAAACTTTCCTGATAAAGGCCATGTCGTTAAAGGGCAAGCTATTGTTGTTTTGGAAAGTCATGCAGACTATCAAACAGTACTTCTATTAGAGAAACAGTTAAGAGATTTTGAACTTTTAAAAGGTAACAATTCATTCTATCAATATAAGAAAGTGGGTGATCTTCAATCTTCTTTCGATAAGTTCAAAAATGTTTTATTGAAATATGAACTTTTACTTAAGAATAATAAAATCCATTTAGAGAAAAAAAATGCTGAAAAACTAAAGGCAAAATATCTGTCACTTGATAAGGAGTTTCAATTTAAACTTAAAACAGCTACAGAGCAGTATAATTTGCAAAATCAACGATTAAAGGCTCATGATTCTTTAATGGTTAATGGTAGTGTATCAGGTAATACTTTAATTTCGATTAAACAAACTGTACTTGAATTACGTTCAAAGATAGAAAATATAAGAATAACAAGGAAAGAGAACGATCTAATATTAACCGAAATCAATCAAAAGCTAGCAAAAGATGAATTAGAATTTAATAACCAAAAATTAGCATTGAAATATGAAATTGATATTGAGCGGATAGCATTATTAAACCATATTCAAAATTGGAAGCAGACAAACGTACTCACTTCTCCAATTGATGGTGTGGTTTCATACACAAGGAACTGGTCCAGAAATCAATATGTTGAAGTTGGGCAAGAAGTTTTAATTGTAACACCCTTTAAATTTCGAGTAAAAGGTGAAATGAAAATATTAGATAGAGGAGTAGGGAAAATAGAAAAAAATCAAAAAGTTTTTATAGAATTAGATTCATTTCCAGCATATCAATTTGGGCAGTTAAAAGGAGTTGTTAAAAGTATTTCTTTGGTGCCGGATCAAGATGGATATTTAATAAAGATTAATTTTCCAGAGCAACTTAAAACAACTTACGATTATGACATAAATCATGCACCTATGTATAAAGGAAGAGCAAAAATCATACTGAAGAAAAGAAGTCTTTTAAGTAGGCTTTTTGATAGTGTTAGCTATTTATTGATAAAGGATAGCTAATTTAGTGCGGTAGAACTGCTCTGTCATTGGAAGCTCATTCCTATTTATTTCACAATCATTTCACACCATAAGATTTACGCTTAGGCATATCAGTTATTATAATATGAGTGCCCATGACTAACGCCATAAAGCTAACTGTTCTGCGCAACTAAATCAGGACACTTTTCTTAAGGAACTTTGTTCATACTCTACTGGCGACAGATCACCATTAGC
>NZ_JAUOPD010000044.1 GCF_030546745.1 Thalassotalea sp. 1_MG-2023 | reverse complement strand
GGGTTATCGCCATTAGAGGCCGAACACAAATATTGGAAAACTTATAACAAGGTGGCCAGTTTTAGTTGACCACTACATTGATTAACAGGCAATAAAATGGATAAATATTCAAAAATGATGTAAAAAAACTACAAAATCATCTTGTTTTCTAGCTTGTATCCCGTTCATGGTGTTATAATCGCGTTAATTCACCGCATAAATGGTGTTTTTTTTCATGTTTAGATCATGCTGAGTAAATACCCACCGTCAGGAATGCACTATTTGCTTTAACTTGAGCTGGAAGAGGATCATATAGGAGTTAGTTATGTTAACAAGTTCACCACAATGGCAAGCGCTTAAATCACATTTTCAAGAAATTAAATCAACACATATGCGTGATTTGTTTATAGCTGACGATCAAAGGTTTACAAAGTTTTCTGCGACAGCTGCGGGCCTTACACTCGATTATTCAAAAAATCAGATCACCGAGCAAACAATGAGTTTGTTAATTGATTTAGCCAAGAATGCTGAGTTAGAAGACTATCGCAAAAAAATGTTTTCAGGTGAACCAATTAACTTAACGGAAAACAGAGCTGTACTACATACTGCGTTAAGAAATTTTTCAGGTAAAAGTGTCACCGTAGACAATCAAGATGTAATGCCACAAGTGCATGCAGCATTAGAAAAAGTTAAAACGTTTGTTGATGCTGTTTCAAATGGTAGTAAAAAAGGTTATTCAGGAAAAGCATTCACCGATATTGTTAGCATTGGCATTGGCGGCTCGTTTTTAGGCCCTAAAATAATGTCGGAAGCACTTAAACCGTATCGCCAAAAACATATAAATGTACATTTTGTCGCCAATGTGGATGGTTGCCACTTACAAGATGTATTAGCAAAGCTTGACCCCGAAACAACCATGGTTATCACTTCTTCAAAAACATTAACGACACAGGAAACTCTGAGAAATACTGAATCAGCAAAAGAATGGTTTTTGTCAACGGCTACGCAATCAGACGTTCAGTACAACTTTGCTTGTGTTTCTACAAACATAGAAGCGGCTGAAAACTTCGGCATTGATTCTGCAAACATTTTCCCCATGTGGGATTGGGTTGGTGGTCGCTACTCTGTGTGGTCAGCAATTGGTTTACCCTTAGCCTTGGCAATAGGGTATGAAAACTATCGTGAGTTTTTACAAGGTGCTTTTGAAATGGATCAGCACTTTACAACCGCGCCGTTAGAAGAGAATCTTCCTGTTATTATGGGCTTACTTGGTATTTGGTACCGTAATTTCCATGGTGCACAATCTCAAGTATTACTACCTTATTACCATTACTTACGAGGTTTGCCAGCTTATATTCAGCAACTTGATATGGAAAGTAACGGTAAATCTGTATCGATTAACAACCAAGAATTAGACTACGATACAGGTCCAATTATTTGGGGGAGTGAAGGCACCAACGGACAACATTCATTTCATCAGTTAATCCATCAAAGTAAAACACCTATTCCGGTAGACTTTATGTTGCCATTGTATCCGCATCACGATGTGGAAAATCATCACGATATGTTGGCATCAAATTGTTTCGGACAAGCGCAAGCGTTAATGGAAGGACAATCAGAAGCCCAAGTTACAGCAGCAATGAAAAAAGCAAAATGTAGTACGGATGAAATTCAAAATCTTGCTAGTCATAAGGTGATGAAAGGTAACAAACCGAGTAATACATTACTTTTTGATAAGTTAGATCCAAAAACATTAGGCAGTTTAATAGCACTTTATGAGCATAAGGTATTTGTGCAAGGCGTTATTTGGCAAATTAATTCATTTGATCAATGGGGTGTAGAGCTTGGTAAAGCGTTAGGCAATCAGGTGTTATCTAAGCTTTCAGATCATGATGAACCATTAACAATGGATGGTTCTACAAACGCATTAATTCAATTATTTAGACAACGAAATCGTTAAAACCTATTCAAAAACTCTTTTTAATATCGGCGCAGCTTTAGCGCCGATATGTTAATTTTCTTCTTGTTCTTCTACGCTATTTAAAGACAAATGTTGATTTTTCTTGAAATGATCAACAAAAAAATTTATCTTCCTGATAACATTGTAAGCGCTTACATTTTTCTGTGTGGCGGCGATATTTGGTGAAACATGAATAAAATTAATGTATTTAGTATAGGTTTATTGGTATGTGGCATTCTGTCCGCATGTCAATCAGGGAACCATTCTACGGAGCTTAAAACGAAAAGTGCGAAGCAAATTAGACTCGCAAACGTAGAAAATGATGTAGAAACGATGCTTGCTAAACTTACACTTGAAGAGAAAGTATCATTAGTGCATGCCAGCGGAAAGTTTCATATAAACGCAATTGAACGTGTTGGAATTCCAGAAATGTGGTTGTCTGATGGTCCTCACGGTGTTCGTCATCAAATCAAGCGTCATAGTTGGGATTCAGCAGGTTGGGATGACGATCATTCAACATACTTACCTCACTTAACCTCTGTTGCCGCCAGTTGGGACCCTGCAATAGCGGCGCTTCATGGTGATGTATTAGGTAGCGAAGCGCGTGAGAGAAAGAAAGACTTTATTTTGGGACCAGGGGTGAATTTAGCGCGTCTCCCTTTATACGGCCGTAATTTTGAATATATGGGTGAAGATCCTATTCTTGCCGCGAAATTAGTTGTACCGCAAATAAAAGCCATTCAAGAGCATGATGTCGCCGCAACGGTAAAGCATTATGCATTAAATACACAAGAGCTTAATCGAACAGGTGTTAATGCAAAGCCTGATGAAAGAACACTTAGAGAAGTGTACCTCCCTGCTTTTGAAGCGGCCGTTAAAGAAGGCAGAGTGCTTGGAATGATGGGGGCTTATAATGAGTATTATGGTACCAACGCAAACCAAAGTAAGCACTTGGTTATGGATATTCTAAAAGGTGAATGGGGCTTCCAAGGTGTGCTATTAACAGATTGGAATGTTGATATAAACACTTATGAAGCGGCGATGAACGGCCTAGATTTAGAAATGGGCACTGACGTTGAAAACTACGATGATTACTACTTAGCAAAGCCTTTCTTACAACAAATAAAGGCAGGAAAAATCCCTGAATCTGTGCTTGATGATAAAGTACGACGTATCTTACGTGTGCAGTATAGTATTGGCATGTACGATGAAAAACGTGTTCAAGGCGAGCGTAATACGAAAGCACATCAATTAGCGGCAAGAAAAATTGCGCAAGAAGGCGTTGTTTTATTAAAAAACAATCCTGTTAATGAAAAGACTGTTTTACCGTTAAATAAATCACAATTAAAAAATGTATTAGTTATTGGGCCAAATGCTAATAAAAAGCATGGCACCGGCGGTGGTTCATCAGAAGTGAAATCTTTGTATGAAGTGACGCCATTAGCAGGCTTACAAGCCGCGTTAGGCGATGATGTTAATATTCAAGTGATGCGTGCTCGTAGCAGTATTCTTGCCCCTATTGCCAGTGACTACGTGGCATCACGTCATTGGACAGGAACACCTGCATGGCATATTAGTTATTTTGATAGTGAGGCTCGTCAACATAAATTAAGTGAGTCTTGGATCGTAGACTCGCAGTTTAAACCTAAGAATATTGACAATAAGCAATTTATTTCGATGAATGCAGAGATAAAGCCATTAGAGACCGGTAAGCATCAGTTAAACGTAATTGCGGATGGTCGCTTTAAATTAACCATTGATGGTAAGGTCGTTATTGATACAGAAAAAATTGGTCAAGCTAAGCGCTCACCTCAGATCATGCTGCAAGCCAATAAGGCTTATCAGTTTGACATTGAGTATGATGGAAAAGGCGGTTTTACACTCGGTTGGGATGCCCCTGGTAACTTATTTACCCCAGAAGCTGAATATTTATCTGCGGCTAAAAATGCGGATGCCGTAATATATTTTGGCGGTTTAAGTCATGCCGACGATAGAGAATCTATTGATCGCCCTGATATGAAATTACCAAATAATCAAGATGAAATTATTACAAAGCTATTACAAGCAAATACTAAAACCGTTGTATTTTTAATTGCAGGATCCGCGGTTGAAATGCCATGGGTTGATCAAGCAAATGCAATTGTTTGGGGTTGGTACGGAGGTATGGAAGCCGGAAATGCTTTTGCCAATATACTATTCGGTGACATAAATCCGAGTGGGAAGTTACCAATCACGTTACCAGAGAAGCTAGCGCATACAGCTCCCATTGCACTTAACGATTATAATGCGATTGAGTCTTTATATAGTGAGGGAGTCTTTATTGGTTATCGTTGGTTTGAACAACAAAATATCAAACCCATATTCCCTTTTGGTCATGGCTTGTCATATACCAAGTTTGCCATAAGTGATATTAAGCTATCGACAAAGAGCTTGTACCAAGGAGATACATTGACCGTGACAGCGAAAGTAAAAAACGTCGGCTCTCGTGCTGGAGCAGAGGTTGTTCAACTTTATTTGAATGATCATCAAGCAAGTGTTCCAAGACCAGAAAAAGAGCTGAAAGGGTTTACTAAGGTCTATTTGGCGCCGGGTGAAACACAGCAAGTGTCAATAACGCTTAATGAGCGAGACTTATCCTATTGGGATAGTAATATTGGGGATTGGCGAGCAGACCTGGAGGTTTCACGGTACTGTTAGGGAGCTCATTAGACAATATTCATCTTGAAAAAACATTTGAATATTTAACCAAGTAGCAGGCTACTGCCAGTGCGATTGTCTTGGTTGGCAGTCGCACTGATAGCTTCTGAAAGTAATAAAACTACCCTCGATTATATTTTCGATATTCAGGATGGTGCTTAATGTTATCGCACCAAGTGCTAAAGTTTTGATAATTATACCGCTTGTCGTAAACCGTTATCCATTGAGAGGTAGTGAATTGCGGCAGGCGAAATTTCTTTTTAAAACCATCTATTGCCACCCAACATGCTAATTCTTGATTAGATTCATTCTTTATCTGCATTCTTGGGAAGCCTTTTAAACTATAACCGAAAATGGGCGTTATGTTCGATTTTGCTAATGCTGTTTTTGAAATTAACGTTACACAAAGCAAAATAACTAAAAAAAGATAATTTTTTTTAGCGACATTTTTATATTGTATTAAAGGGGATATAAAGTTCATTAATTTTAGCAAGTTATAGTGAAATGAATGGATAATAAAGGTAAATGTTGACGATATTAATGTTAATAATACTATATTTTTCCCGTTTAGCCATTGAAAGCCAAGAAAGGTGTCTATATAACTACTTCACTATTAGAAATTCTGCGACTTATCTATAAATAATTAACCGCAGTGAATTAAAGCTTAGAGTGGAATAAACATGACAAATATCGTAGCAGTAAAAAAAGAGCAACATCAAAACGTTAAAGTTGCTACCCAACGTGACTTAAGACAATTTGCAGATCAGCATATTGCCCCAATCAATGTTCGTGAGTTTGCACAAGCTTCAACAAGTTACCCTATTGTTTTTATTAAAGATCCAGAATCAGGTCAATATCGTAGTGTGGTAATGTTAGGTTTAGAGTCAGGTGAAAACTTATACCTTGAAGGTGAAAAATGGCAGGCTATTTATATTCCGCAGGCGATTTCACTTGTACCTTTTTCTTTAGGTTTAGATCCTGAAAAAGAAAACACCCTAACAGCATGTGTTGATTTAGACAGCCCGTTTGTTGGTGAAGATAAAGACAATGCTTTGTTTGATGATAAAGGCGAAGAAACGGAATTTTTCAAAAATATTCATGATCAATTAGGTCGTTTATACGAAAACGAGATGACTAGCCAAAACTTCTTAAAAGTTTTAACAGACAACGATTTATTACAAGAGCTTGAGCTAAATGTATCGTTTTCTGATGGTCAAAATAAAAAGCTTGTTGGCTTATATGGTATCAATGAAGAGAAGTTACAAAGCTTAACTGATGAAAAAATTCTTGAGCTTTATAAAACAGGTATCTTCATGCCTATTCATTCAATGTTAGCGTCTTCTGGCCAAGTAAACCGTTTAGCACAACTACGTAATGCAAGTAGCAATGCGCAAAAAGTGGCTAACATTCAATACAACGTAAAAAAAGCTGAAGAAAAGTAAAGCTTTCATTTACGTGATTAAGGGAGCATTTGCTCCCTTTTTTATTGCTATCTGCTGTGCTAATTTTAACAAGGTGATATAACATCAGGAATGTGCATGGCAGATAAACACGATAAATCGAGCGAAGTAGAGCAACAAATTCAAACGCTTGTAGATGATATTTCGCAGCAACTAAAACATCGAGTGTCGGTTATTACTACTCAATCGCATGTCGATTCATTAACGCCTTTGCAAATATCATCGATACCTTATGTCATTGAGCTTGAAAATAAACTTGCCCAAATAAATGAAACCAATAAACAATTACAACAAGATATTTCGCATTTAGAACAAAACCACCAACAACAAGTTAATGTATTAACGCATCAAATTACCTCTGCTGAAAATAATGAACATAGCCTTGCATTAGAACAACAATGCAAAATATTAAATCAACAGTTAGATGAACAACAAGAAATTACTGCTAACCTACAAAAAACAACGCAAGCTAAAACCGCAACGTTAGATGTTCAAAACCAACAGATCACTCAGTTAAATAGCCAATTAAATGAAATAACCGCTGAGTTTGAGCTCTATCAAGCAAAATCAGAGCAATTACAAGAAAAGCTGCAGCACAACATCGACAACTTAGAATCACAACGGGAAAGCCATAAATTATCTCTACTTGAAAAAGAACAAGCGTTCGAGCAAGAGTTAACAGTCGTTAAACAACAAAATAAACAGCAGAGTGAGCAATTACGAGTGTTAGGAAAGCAGCATCAAGTGCTTTCGGAAGAAACTACCGAACAGCAAATATTTATATCTGCGCAAAAAAAAGAAAATCAGCAACTACACGAACAAATACACAAGGGTGATGCTCGCTCAACACAATTAATATCAGAAATTAAAACTCTTGAAACACAACTAATTGATTCGCAAGAAAGTGCTGAAAAAATGGAAACGTCTTTTGCTCAATGCCAACAAAAACTGGCTAGCCAGCTTGCAAAAAAACAACAACAAGAAAGTGAATACGCTAAAGCGCGAGCAACAATTAAGTCGTTACGAGATGAAAACCAAACGCTTTCAACAAAATTAACGCAAACCATTACTGATTTTGAGCAACAAGTGACCGAATACCGTTTACGGTTTGAATATGCGCAAAAAGAATTAGCAAAAAAAGAATGAACATCTTTGTGTAGCCAGTATACTTGGCATAATGACAATTATAAGTGACTTGTTTTAATGCGACTTCCGATTAATAAACTCTCTGTATGGCAACAAATAACGTTTAGCGCAGCATTACTTGAACGTATGCTGCCTAATTATAAAATGTTTAGTGAAGCAACAGAGGTTGGTGATTATAGAGTCTTACGAAATCAACTAAATTTGATATGGCAACGGCTCGATAAAAAGCAAAAAGTAAATATTAACTGTGAAGTGCAACTCGAAAAATTAGAAGCAGAAATACCAGATCCTGAACAGTTTAGCTTTTTTGGTGTATTTCCAGCATTAGATGCTTGTATGGCGCTCAATGCTTTATTGCAATATATTCAAGATAATGACATTGAGCTAATTAACCAGATATCACGACTTTCACACAACAGTGTTTCTGCCTATGTTGAGCTGCTTATTTTAGAAGAAAATAGCGAAATAGAAGATGTAGATCCACTATTAATTAATCAAGACCCGCTTATGCAGTGGGAACAAGAAATGCAAAATGCCATGTTTGATTTATTGCAACACTCTCCAGAAAACATGCAAACAATTAAAGCGATTAAAGACATGGCATTAGGTCAGGGATTATCTAGCCTAGGAATAGAGCTCACTTAGTGGCTCTTTACTGCCTTACGCAATGCGTTTAGCGCTTTTACAGAAAAACCTTGATCATAAAAGTAGCGAATGACTCCGTCACTATCTAAAAGCATAACCCGCGCATTGTTAGGGTTGATGTTACCGGTAAATTGTTGCAGCTTATCTCCATCTTGGTAAACGGTTATCACCCCAGCCCACAAACTTTTTGGTATGCCTTTTCGCATTCCGTCGTTAATTTGAGTGCTAAACATGCGAGGAAACATACCTTGTATTGTCGGTACTTCTATCACGTCAATTGTCGTATTCGTCATATCTAAACCGATAAGCCAACGGTCAATATCAAATTGACTGTCCTGTTGAAAACCTAATAACAAGATGGTTTTCTTTTTAGATAGCGCTTGTGGGAGCTGAACGGTCTCTTTTAACAAGTTTTCGCCAGTAACCTGGGGAAACTTCGAATTGGTTACGTTATTATTCGAGTAGGTTGTTGAACATGCCGTCAATATGAGTACAAGCAAAGCAATAAAAATTTTAAACTTAAACATAAGACACTCGTCTGGTTAGTATTCTTACCACTACGAATGTAGCGAGGAAAAAGATCAAACGTAGTTAAGCTTCTTGTTGAAATAATTGATACTTTACTTGTCCCGCGACTTTTTCTTTCAATAGCTGCCAGTTATTTGGAATAAATTCGTCTTTATTGTCGAGCTCTTGTTCAATATAAATAAGTGCATCAGTCGCTAACCATCCTTGTTGCAGTAAATGAATGACATTAGGAAGTAATTGCTGGCGAAACGGCGGATCAATAAAAACTATGTTGAACATTTCAGTGGCCGGATCAGCAAGAAAGCTGAGCGAGTCAACATGATGAATATGACAATTATCAGCGGCTAATAACGCTTTGTTTTTTTTGAGTTGCATAGCAGCTTGTTTGTTTAACTCAAGCATGTTTACTTGGGTTGCTCCACGAGAAATCGCTTCAAATCCTAAACTGCCAGCACCGGAAAAACAGTCCAAACACTTGCTGTCATTGATATATGGCATTAACCAATTAAATACTGTTTCTTTAACCCTATCGGTTGTTGGTCTTAAACCTTCAGCATTAATAACGGGAAGTTTTCTGCCACGATGTTTACCAGCAATAATACGTATATTGCCTTGCGATTTTTTCTTCGGCGTTGTTTTTTGTTTAGTCGGTCGCATCAGATCAAGCTTTTGTTTTTTGTCGGCAATTAAGGTGTTAAACTAGCTGCAATTTTATCCTTGTTTAACACGCAATAACACCCGTTGTTCGCTTTTAACAGAAAGAAGTTACGAAATGTCAGAAAAAAAAGGTATGTTTTCTTGGTTAGGTTTCGGTAGTAAGACGGAAAAACCTACATCGGAAGAAGAGCAAGTTAACCAAGAACAGCAAAGCTCTGAAGTTGAAAATGTGGCAGAAATTGAAGAAAAAGACTTGCCAATAGCACAGAGAGAACAAAACATTGCAGAGCCAGAGCCAGAGCCAGAGCCAGAGCCAGAGCCAGAGCCAGAGCCAGAGCCAGAGCCAGAGCCAGAGCC
>NZ_JAUOPD010000043.1 GCF_030546745.1 Thalassotalea sp. 1_MG-2023 | reverse complement strand
GTGGTGGACGATACTGGGCTTGAACCAGTGACCCCCGCCTTGTAAGGGCGGTGCTCTCCCAACTGAGCTAATCGTCCAAATAGGAACAGATATAATTAAGGAAGTGGTGGACGATACTGGGCTTGAACCAGTGACCCCCGCCTTGTAAGGGCGGTGCTCTCCCAACTGAGCTAATCGTCCTAATTATATCTATCAGAAACGCCAAACTTCAAAAGAAGTGGTGGACGGTACTGGGCTTGAACCAGTGACCCCCGCCTTGTAAGGGCGGTGCTCTCCCAACTGAGCTAACCGTCCGTCTCTGTGGTGGCGTATTATAGGGAGATCGTATTTACTGTCAATACAATCACGTTAATTTTTTTAGTTTTTTTGTTAAATTTGAATCAAATGAAGAATATTTCATCAGACTGGGGTGTTTTATCACCTTTTTCATTTATCCACGGTGTTCAAAGGTGTTAACCATCGGAATAGCCTGTTAAAATATCGGTATTATTTTATCCTGGTTTTGTTTAAATAAAACCGTTTCCTGTTTTAGTGAGATTGATATGAGCCTAACAACTCGATTTGCACCTAGCCCTACAGGGTATTTACATGTCGGTGGTGCCCGTACCGCCCTTTATAGTTGGTTATATGCACAGAAGAACGGCGGTGAATTTATTCTTCGTATTGAAGATACTGATTTAGAGCGCTCTACTCAAGAATCTGTTGATGCCATTATGGATGGTATGAACTGGCTTAATTTGTCGTGGACCAAAGGCCCGTATTTTCAAACTGAGCGTTTTGATCGTTATAAAGAAGTCATTCAACAATTGATTGACTCAGGTAATGCATATCGTTGTTACTCAACAGCAGAAGAAGTTGAAGCAATGCGTGAAGAAGCTCGCGCGAAAGGTGAGAAAGAAAAATACAACGGAATGTGGCGTGACAGAACCGATTATCCAGAAGATAAGCCATTTGTTATTCGCTTTAAGAACCCTCTTGACGGTAGCGTTGTGATTAATGACTTAGTTAAAGGTGATATCGTCATTTCGAACGAAGAACTTGATGATTTAATTATTGCTCGTTCAGATGGGTCACCAACGTATAACTTAACGGTTGTTGTTGATGATTGGGATATGGGAGTAACGCACGTAGTTCGTGGTGATGATCATGTCAATAATACACCGCGACAAATTAACATTTTAAAAGCATTAAATGCACCTTTACCTGAATATGCACATATTCCGATGATTTTAGGTGACGATGGCAAACGTTTGTCAAAACGCCATGGTGCGGTTTCAGTGATGCAATATCGTGATGACGGGTATTTACCTGAAGCATTACTGAATTATTTAGTGCGTTTAGGTTGGTCTCATGGTGATCAAGAGATTTTCTCTCGTGAAGAAATGATCGAATTGTTTGATTTAACTGGTTGCAATAGAGCACCTTCAGCCTTTAACACTGATAAATTGATATGGGTAAATCAGCACTATATGAAATCACTTGATCCAGAATATGTTGCCGAACATTTAGCTTGGCACATGAAAGAGCAAGGTATTTCAACAGAAAGTGGTCCAGCATTAAGTGAAATTGTTAAGGTGCAAGCAGAACGCGTAAAAACATTAAAAGAAATGGCGCAAATATCACGTTACTTTTACCAAGATTTTACTGAGTTTGACGCAACTGCAGCGAAAAAGCATTTGCGACCTGTAGCGGAACAACCATTGCAACGTGTTAAAGAAAAGTTAGCGTCTATTTCTTCTTGGCAAGGTGAAACGATTCAACAAGCAATTAATGCAACGGCAGAAGAACTTGAATTAGGCATGGGAAAAGTAGGCATGCCATTGCGTGTAGCTGCTACTGGTGCAGGTAATTCTCCTTCGTTAGATGTGACACTTGCTTTGTTGCCTCAGGAGAAGGTATTAACCAGAATAGATATGGCATTGGCGGTAATTGAAGCGCGAAAAGCGAATAGTTAATGTTGTTAATAATTTCTAAAGCGCCTTTAGTGGCGCTTTTTTTTTGCAAAAAATTTAGTAAAAACAGGTAAACCAGTGTGTTGCTTATTTTTAGTACGCCTGCAACGAGAAAAAAACACTATTAGCAAATATATCAAGCTGTTCTATGATATTCCTAGGTTGTTCATTTTAATTTATTGTGCTAAATACTGGTACGATCAGATTAAAAATATAACAAATTAAAACGGATATTAGCTTGGGGAGTTAGCTCGTGAAAATTACCATTAAAAAGGCGTTAAAGCCTGCCATTGCTATAGGTATAGCAAGTTTAGTTTCAGCTTGTGGAAACGATTATAAGTACGACAGTGTTAATCAATTAACACCAGCGGAACCAGAAACACCTACACCACCAACAACTAAGGCACCTTTACCTACGTTTGCGCCTGAAGGTATGTTATCAGCAAATATAAGATGGACAGACTACGGCGTACCGCACGTTAAAGCCGACAATTTAGAAAGTTTGGCTTATGGAGTAGGTTATGCATACGCGAAAGATAATATTTGCATACTTGCAGACCAAGTTGTGAAATATAATTCACAACGTTCCATGTATTTCGGACCCGATTTAAATCCTGGCTCAGGTGATTCAGAACATCTTATCAATGATTTTGGTTATCTTACACTCGGTATTAGAAAGCAGGCTGAGCAGCACTTTAATGGTATGTCAGAGAATAGCCGAGCCCTGTTAACGGGCTATGCAGCTGGATATAACAAATATTTAAGTGAAAACGCTGATGAAATCGATCTAAGTTGCGCTGGTCAGCCTTGGTTACAACCTATCACAAATATAGATGTACTAACTTATTCTTTAGGTGTGGCATTATTACCCGGTGCTGCAAACTTTTTAGGGCCAATGTTCTTAGCTGCGCCTCCTGGCGAAAGTTATTTACCTTACCCTAAAGCAGCGAGTGCTTCTGCAAGCTCAATTAAGTATGCGCCAAAGGTTAAAATGCCAGAACGTAATCCGTTAGATTTAGGTTCTAATGGTTGGGGTTTAGGGAAAGATAAAACAGTAAATGGTAAAGGCATGGTATTGGCTAACCCACATTTTCCGCATACAGGGAATTTAAGGTTTTGGCAATTTCATAGCATTATTCCTGAACATATGAATGTTATGGGAGGGTCTTTATCTGGCATGCCAGGTGTAGTGAATATTGGCTTTAATGATAATGTTGCTTGGACTCATACTTTTTCGACTGCAGAGCATTTTGTGGTGTATCAGTTGACGTTAGATGAATCTTTACCGGGTAATAATCAAGTTATTGACGGCGCACCTCGGGCAATTGAAGAGCAAGAGCTTGTAATTGATGTTGCTGTTGCACCAGGTCAAACGATTAAATTAGCGAAGAAAAGTTACTCTACGGTTCAAGGCCCGATGATCGTTGTTCCTGGCAATTTTGAATGGTCTGAAAGTGGTGCCTATGCAATTAAAGATGCGAATCTAGGAAATTTTGATATTGTCGATCATTGGCTAGCGATGAATGTTGCTAGCAATATGGATGAATTTAAACAGGCATTTAAGTCACATGATGGCGTTATTTTTAATAATACTATGTCAGCTGACAAAGAAGGCAATGTCTTTTATATTGATGATTCAACGGTACCTAACTTAACCGATACTGCTATTCATGAGTTAACAACGAACCCGTTGCTTATCGGAGCTAAACAGCTTGCAGGATTTACAGTTTTACCTGGTCATATTTCAGCATTTGTATATGAAGGGGCCGTACCGTACGATAACGCGCCAAAATATGAAGGAAGTGACTACGTACAAAACTCTAACGATAGTTTTTGGCTTACGAACGCAGAATCTCCTATTACGGGGGTTTCTCCGCTATATGGTCAAGTTGGAAATCAACAATCTTTACGTTCAAGAATGGCGCATAAGCTTTTAGCTGATGCAGCTGGAGACGATGGATTCTTTACTATCGAGGAAGTAGAAAATGCATTGCTTGGCAATCGTAATTATTTAGGTGAAGCGGTATTAACAGATCTATTAGCTGCATGTACCGAGCAAGGTAGTACACCAGTAAATGGTACGGATATTAGCGCAGGTTGTGGTGCTTTATCGGCATGGGATGGCACAATGAACCTAAACAGTAGTGCGGCTCACTTGTTTAGAGAGTTTGCTTTCCAATTTTCGACTAGCCCTCAGTGGTCTGTGCCTTTTAATGAAGAAGATCCCATAAATACACCAAATACACTTGCTTCAAATTCAACTATTTTAGCGCACTTTGCCACGGCGATTGAAAAAGTAGAACAAGCAGGAATCGCCTTAGATGCAACTCTTGGTCAAGTGCAATTTGTTGAGCGTAGCTTACCTAACGGACAAGCGTCAGGTGTTAAATATCCTTGGGGTGGAGCGCATAATATTGAAGGCGGTTTTAATGTCTTTAATAACCGTCGTCATACGGCAAATAATGGTACTTTATTACCAAATCATGGCTATGAAACACAAGACGATACCTCAATCTTAAGTACAGAAGCTGGTGGCTATCATATTGGATACGGTAGTAGCTGGATGACTGTAGTGAACTTTACGGATGAAGGGCCTAAAGCGAAAGGTTTATTAACTTACTCGCAATCAAGAGCTTACGGTACTGAACATAGTACAGATCAAACTCAGCTTTATTCAATGGAGCCGCAGCTTAGGCCGTTACGATTTACTGAGGCAGAAATTGAAGAGAATAAAATTAAAGAAATTACTATTACCAACGCGCAATAAAGTTTAATCACGGATAAAAAAACGAGTGCTAGGCACTCGTTTTTTTATGTTTGTTGATAAAGGTATTACAATCACCAGAATGGGTATTATCAATGAGGTATTGTATTTTCCATTGTTTATCGGTGTGAATTAGTTGAAAGCTATTTACCCCGCAATGACTTAATTTACCATCAATATAAAAAGCATAAGGGGTCCAAATACTTGCAAGGTTATCGCTAACATGGATAGAAATTGATAATAATTTTTCATCTAAATATTTCTCAGAAGTTCCCACAAAATGCGCAAATTTTGGTAGTTCAGATCGTGTTACAACGTTATCAATGGTTACCCTTTCAAGTTGAGCGTCTTGAGTAAATTGTGCCAATAGTTTATTTCCGTCGTGCTGTCTCATTGCATCAAATAAGTTATTAACGGCTTTTATGGGGGTATTTTCTGTTGCGAAAACATTGGGAGTGATAAGTAAAATCAGCAGAGTAAAAATGGTGTGTTTCATTGGTTATCCTCATTATTATTTTACATTATGATAATTGATCGTGACAAAAGTTAAATAGCGAAAGCATATGCATTTGTAACGAGTTATAATAACTAGGTAATCGTATAAGTATTGTAATATATAAGGTAATAATTTTGCATTTTAATGACTTTGGTTTTGACAAACGTTTAATGTCTACAATAGAACATTTAGGCTTTGAACAACCAACAGATATTCAACACCAAGCAATACCGTTAGCAATGCAGGGGCATGATTTAATAGCTTCAAGCAAAACGGGCTCAGGAAAAACACTAGCGTTTATCTTGCCTGCAATGCATAGAATTTCTAAAATGCGTGCGCTTTCTAAGAAAGATCCAAGAGTGGTGATATTAACGCCAACACGCGAGTTAGCAAAACAAGTATTCAATCAGCTTCGCCTATTTACAAGTGGTAGTGCGTTTAAAGCAGCGTTGATCCTTGGAGGTGAAAACTTTAATGACCAAGTAAAAGTATTAGAGAAAGATCCGCATTTTGTTGTCGCTACCCCAGGCCGTTTAACGGATCATTTAACCAAAGGGCACTTTTATTTAAATGGGTTAGAAATGTTAATTCTTGATGAAGCAGATCGCATGCTTGATTTGGGTTTTTCAAAAGAGTTAACGCTGATCAATGATCGCGCCGATCATCGTAAACGCCAAACATTAATGTTTTCTGCAACATTAGATCACGCACAAGTGAATGAATTTGCTCTCAAGCTTTTAAATAAGCCTAAACGTGTTGCAATCGGTGCTGCTCATACTGAGCATAAAGATATTAATAAACGTTTTTATTTAGCGGATAACCTTGATCAAAAACAAGTATTGTTAACGCACTTTCTCGCAAAAGAAATATCACAACAGTTAATTATATTTACTGCGACACGTTCAGATACAGAAAGGTTAGCTACTGAATTAGAACAGCAGGGATACAATACCGTTGCTTTAAGTGGAGAATTATCGCAAAGCAAGCGTAACCAAATTATGGAAAGTTTTGCTAAAGGGCAACACAAAATATTGATCACCACAGATCTTGCCTCAAGAGGCTTAGATCTAACGAATGTTTCCCACGTTATTAATTTTGACTTACCTAAACATACTGAAGAATTTGTCCACCGAATAGGGCGAACTGGTCGCGCAGGAAATAAAGGTGATGCCATTTCATTTGTTGGGCCAAAAGATTGGTTAAGTTTTAAAAACATTGAAGCTTTTTTACAACAGTCATTTAGCTTTTCAACGGTTGAAGGTATTAAGGTTAAGTTTTCTGGTTTAAAAGCGAAAAAATCCAGTAAAATCAAAGATAAAGTCAACAAGCCGAAACAAGAAAAAACCGCGGCTAAGAAGTTACCGCCGAAAAAAGTGCGAAAAGTTAACTTCGAAAAAGATGTTGGTGATTTACCTATATTGAAACATAGCCGTGCAAAGTCTTATAATGACATTGATCGTGATGATGAAGGTTGAGGAACAGCCACTTATCACTTAGGTATCTATTAAAGTCATGAGGTATGAAAATGGCAAGGAAGTTCGAAATCATAGAAAAAGACTGGTACAAGCGCCGCACAATACTGGGTAAAGATATAAAGCCTGTGCATGTAGCGATACCGGATTATCAGCCGGTACATAATTATATTTGTAATATGATTGTTAGCTATGATGATGATTCATTAAAAACCTTGATTGCTCGTGTGCTGTATAACGAATTGACGAGTAAGTGGACTGTCGATGGCATGGAGGTTTCGGTAATGGTTATCGAAATGTCTAACGAAAATGCCGGCGATATGTTTAACCGACAAGTAGGTTAAACATGACTAATCTGGCTAGCTGTTTGTGCGGAAAAATAGCTTTTCGTGTGCAAGAGTTTATGTCGGCTGTGGCTCATTGTCATTGTACAATGTGTCGTAAATTTCATGGCGCGGCATTTTCTACTTTTGCTGAAGTTAGCCTCAAACATATTAGTTTTACGCGTGGTGAAGCGTTACTTCAAAGCTACGTTGCCGATAATAACAGTGTGAGAAAGTTCTGCAAATGTTGTGGGTCAAGTCTGATCTTCGAATCAGCATTTAATCGCTCAGATAATACCATTGAAGTTGCCCTTGCAGCGTTCGATCATATTGAAGCAATAAAACCTAACGCACATATTTATGTCGCAAATAAAGCTCCATGGTTTGAAATCACTGACAACATACCTCAATTTACACATTTTAGAGTATAAAATTTACAGTCGGTGTAACCTAACTTAGTACCGACTGTTGATGTAAGGGTTAGGTGGTGGCTACAAAATTTCCGTGAAACCCTAACGGAATATGGTAGGGCAGCCAAGCTCGACAAACAGGGCCATTTGATAACGCTTTAACATCAAAAATATTTAAGCAGGTTCTTTTTGAAGGTACATGTAGGGCAGTTCCTATTAAGTAACCTTCACCTTCTTTATTTGTTGGACTAACAGCAATATGCTCTTCCACTAAAAAGTCTTTACCATAAACATATTGTTGAATTTTTCCATTTGAAATATGGTAGTTAGAAACAGTATCATTCCAAAGCATTGTTTCTGTTGAGCCAATGGTATAAAGCTCATGGTTTCTCAAACCAACCTTTTCATTATTGATACGTGGAAATTCGCTATTTTCCCCAATGTAGTCATGCTGCACTGTGCCATTGGGCTTTAAAGTAAACAATGTTGTTTTAGCCGTACTTAAAGATGTTGGATTTAAGCCTTTCATTAGAGTATTCATGTGATGTAAAACATCAACACTTGAATACAAACTGGCATCAAAGTGAATGCTGCCATCGCTTTCCTCCCAAGCATTTCCATAATGAAAAGCAAACCCTGGCGGTAAGTCAAAACGCTTTTTCAATGCTAAGGTGGCTTTATCGACAACTAATACTTGCATTGGCAATTGATCGTTAAATTCAATAGCATTAAAAAAGCCTGATGTTGTATTGTTTTTTTCTAATGAGGGTAAAATAAGTAAGATATGTTTATGGGTTATCAGGAAGTCATGCAACATACCGCCGCGATAGCTCGTTTTTATTAAATTAACATTGCGAGTAACACCGTTGGCATTTAGCTGATAAAGCACAATATGACCTGTATGTGACAGGCCAAAATTCCATATATCACCGTTAGCTTCAATTTTTGGGTGTGCAGAAAATGCCATCCCTTTTAACGTATTGCCGTAATCGCTATTTCTACCTAAGTTAACGTATTCTAAGGTGCTTAGGTCTTTTTTTGAAATCGAAACTGGGGAGCCAGCTTCCCATAGTGCCCATAGTTCACCGTTAACTGGGATGATATTTGTGTTTGCGGTATTTATCGCTTCAGGCGTAGAAACGGGCAAGCCATTAATCACTTTGCTATCTGGTCCAGAATATAGAAACTTCCCCGCTTGTTGTTCTTGTTGATATTTACGTGTTTTTACGAACTTACCTTGATGATAAATTTCTCCATTTTCAAAATGAAAATCTTGGATCATGCCATCGCCTTCAAACAAATGTTGATATCGTTGTTGGCCGCGTTCAAATAACGCAGCACCGTTGCGATAAAAGCTTCCTTTAATGTTTTTAGGAATTGTACCTTCTATGGTTAATCGTGTTTTAGAAAACTCCTGATGCGTTCCCTGAAACCCGATTAGATTTGGGTTGTTAAGCAGTGCTTTATCAAATAACACTTTATTTTCAGCGAGCGAGTCTGTTTCTTGCTGCAGAAATGCTGCAAGAGACTCTGTTGCTGGTAACATTGTTGTGGCTGCCCCCACAACTAAAGATTTTAATGCTTGACGTCGTTCCATTGTTACCCCCCTTAGTAGATGACTGTAGAGTGCGTGGTTACGTCACTATCGACAATACTCACTTTCATATCCTGATATTTGGCTGGGCCGAAATTTCCTTTTGCATTATTTGAGTAACCGTAGCCTTCTGTTGGAATGCCAATTAAGTTAGTGGCTAATTGGTTATCGTTATTTTCATCGTGAAAATAACGAATGGCATATTCACCATTTTCTAAGTTGCTAAAGGTGACTATCAGAGTGCCTTCTTTCGCCATTGTTTGTTGAGCCATCATTGGGTTATTTGTTTGGTAGTTTGATTCACCATTAAACAACTGAGCTAATATCTTTCCTTGATTACTTTTGACTTCACGAATTTCTAATTGTAAAGAGTGACTAAAAACACTTGAGGTTAAGGTCAATAATGCTGTAGCAATTGTTAGTTTAATTTTCATTTTATCTCCAAAATTTTATTTAACGATTTGTGTATTAATTGCGTCTAGAAAGACGTTAAAATGAAAGTTAATTAACAACGAGTAAACATTCGTTTAGCATGACAATTACTACGTGAATTAAACATAAAAGGAAGAAAACGATTTGGCGAATCGTGAAATACACATTAAAAATCATAAGCTAATAAAGTCATATGATCTTAAAAGTACAATTAAAAATTTAGTGTTCTTAATGATATTTAGTAGTTTTCTTGCTTTTCTGAGACCTTTCGGAATGGATGAAATCAGTCTAATCTATGCATGGTTTTTCTGGTTGGTTGTTTGTTTCTGTGGTTTTGTTATATATAGTCCAATCATTACCTATGGTGACGAAATACTTGCCCGTTATCTTCATAAGAATATAAACAAATATTGGTTAAGAGTTAGTATTTCTACATTTGTTGCGACCGTAGTAATGTCATTTGTCATACCATTCATCATCTTAATGTTTTTTGATACAACATCGTCATATTTAGCGTCAATCCCACAACATTTTATTACCGGTATCTTTATTGGCGGCTTGATCACTTTTATATTGACTGTGCACAGTTTGTATCAAGATCAGAAAGTAATCATTGGACAGCAATCAACTGAACTTGCAAATCAGCAAAAAACTGATAATTATCAGCAGTCACCTTTAGTCAAAAAGTTTATCGAACAATTACCATTAAGTGTTAAAGGTGATCTAGTTTGCTTACAAATGGATGATCATTACTTGAACGTTTATACAGAAAAAGGAAAGCATTTGTTGTTAATGCGTTTCAAAGATGCGTTAACCATGCTTGAAGATTATCCCGGTTTACAAACACATCGCTCTTGGTGGGTTGCTGAAAAAGCAATAATAGGTACCCGTAAAGAGGGAAGAAAATTGATCTTACTGTTAAATAATAATGTAGAAGTACCAGTCTCGAATACTTATTTACCCGCAGTTAGAGCGTTGATCTGATCACGCAACACTTGCTTTTACTTTTTACTATGATGTACTAAAAAGTAAATTTAACTGGGAAGCAATGATTATTATATTTTCGTTCATAAAAGCTGTCGTTCTCGCAACTTTGCTAAGTGCTATTAGTACTAACGTTTGGGGATTTAGTGAACAAAAAACTAAAGTTCCGCTTCCAACACATATTTCTATTGCTGCACCTGAAATACGACCACTTGTTTATATTGATGAAAACGGAAATGTAGCGGGAAAATTCGTTACTATGTTCGAGCAATTTAGTGTTAGAACAGGGGTAAATGTAGATATTACAGTGATGCCGTGGGGTAGAGCGTTACAACAAGTGAAATCAGGAACATTCGATGCGTTGATGCCTACATTGTTCACCGAGGAGCGTTCAAGTTACCTTACTTTCCCTAAAGTTCCATTAGTGGTTTTCTCTGGAAGTGTTATTTTACAGCATCGACAAGATACTCGTGAGATCGCATCATGGGATGACATTAAGAAAGCCCAAATCGTAAAAGTAAGATCAATGAATCTCGGTGAAAACGTTGAGCAATTATTTACTAATCACAGAAACAGCCTGATAGAAGTAGTGAGGATCACTGATGGTTTGAAGATGCTACAACATCAGCGTGTTGATTTTGTGGTAATGGACGCTTTAATTGCCAGTTCATTGATTGAAGAATTAAGACTAGAAAATACCTTAAAAGTTATTCCTCATCCAGAAGAAGCACGACTAATCAATTCTTATTTGGCTTTCTCAACATCATTTGCAGAGCAATTTGATGTTGAAAAAATCATGGGATTAATTAATCAATATAATGATCCAGATAAATATATAAAATAACTAGAGCGTGTTGATCTTTACTGTTTGAGTTTTGTTCAAGGTAAACGCCTTCTGATCGCGGCACTTGGATTCTTGCATAGTCATTCTATGGTTAATT
>NZ_JAUOPD010000042.1 GCF_030546745.1 Thalassotalea sp. 1_MG-2023 | reverse complement strand
GGATTTGAACCCTAGAAGGGCTACAAACCCTTGCCGGTTTTCAAGACCGGTGCTTTCGACCACTCAGCCATCTCACCAAATATTCGCTTTTATAAAAGCGGTGCGAATAGTAATAATTCGCTCGTCTATTGTAAAGCCTTTTTGCATGTTTTTTTAAAGTAAAAAGCCTCGATTTCGCGAGGCTTTTATATATGGCGGTGAGATAGGGATTTGAACCCTAGAAGGGCTACAAACCCTTGCCGGTTTTCAAGACCGGTGCTTTCGACCACTCAGCCATCTCACCTGAAAAACATGTCTTGCTTAAAGACGGGGCGAATATTAAAGTGTCCCTACCCGCTTGTAAAGGGTTAATTTCACTAAGATTGCTCGTTTGCTAAAAATTTAATCATTTTGCATAGCATTCAACCATAATACACAATTGAAGATAATAATAATGTCTGAAACACAACCACAATGTCGATGCCCTTGGCTCGATGAAACCAAACCTGATTACGTTGAATATCATGATAAAGAATGGGGTGTGCCTGTTTATGATGACGTTAAATTATTTGAATTCTTAACACTTGAGTCAGCACAAGCGGGGCTTAGTTGGTATACTATTTTAAAACGTAGAGAAGGTTACCGAAAAGCATTTCATAATTTTGATGTTGCCCTTGTCGCTAAAATGAGCGAAAACGATGTTGATCGGTTACTTCAAGACACAAATATTATTCGACACAGAAAAAAAATTGAAGCGACCATTAATAATGCTCAACGATTTATTGAGATTCAACGCGAGTTTGGTAGCTTTAGTCAATATCAATGGCAATTTGTTAATCATAAAACTATTGTTAACTGCCCTACTACATTACAAGATTATGCAGCAACAACTGCAGAGTCTGATGCTTTTAGTAAAGACTTAAAAAAACGAGGGTTTAAATTTGTTGGTTCAACAATATGTTATGCACATATGCAAGCTTGTGGCATGATTAACGACCATAGCGTGAATTGTTTTCGGAAGCGGCAAATAAAACGAGAGTTTGATCAGTAAAAAAGCGATAGCATTTTGCAATTCGTATGTCATAATATGTCACAGGGTGTTAATAAGGAGTTATTTAACTTGAACTTCTTAAATTTGCCCTTATCTTAAAACTACAACGTAAAAGTTCTTAGAGGAATAAATATGAGACCTGATATGAGTTTTCAAACGGCGAGCAGAAGCTCTGCGATTGAAATCAACAAAGTGTTGAAGAACACCTACTTGTTATTGTCAATGACCTTAGCTTTTAGTGCCGTTACTGCCGGTGTTTCTATGGCCATGGGATTGTCTCATATGGCCGGTTTAGTTATGACGCTAGTTGCATTCGGTTTATTGTTTGTTGTAAATAAACAAGCGGATAAAGCAAGCGGTATCTTTTGGATATTTGCTTTTACAGGTTTAATGGGTGCCTCTTTAGGTCCTATACTTAACTATTACCTGTCAATGGCAAATGGCGGAAGCATGATCATGCAAGCACTTGGTGGAACTGCCTTGATCTTCTTTGCCTTGTCTGGTTATGCGTTAACAAGCAAGAAAGACTTCTCATTCATGGGCGGCTTTTTAATGGTTGGCCTTTTGGTTGTTATTGTTGCAGCCATTGCAAATATCTTTTTTGCAATCCCGGCATTATCACTCGCATTAAGCGCAGCCATTATTATGATTATGTCTGGTTTAATATTATTTGATACCAGTAGAATTATTCACGGTGGCGAAACTAACTATATTCGTGCGACCGTAGGTTTATACCTTAATATTTACAATATTTTCACCAGCCTATTACATTTATTAGGTGCATTTGGTGGTGACGATTAAATTTGTCTGAAAAATTGTTTATAATGAAAAGCCTCGTTTAGCGAGGCTTTTTTTATGAGGTTAATGTGAACAAAATTGCCGTTATTATTACTACCCCACCAACAAGCCATTTAACTAAAACTGCATTACAGTTTGTTGAAGATGCTGCTGAACAATTTAACGTATTAGGCATATTTTTTTATCAATCTGGGGTGCTTAACGCAGCGCGAAATATCGATATATCCAGTGATGAAGTCAATATAGCGAAACAATGGAGTACATTTGCTCACCAACGTAACATTCCAATGCATCTATGTAGCACAGCCGCTGAACGCTTTGGTTTAACGTGTTACCTTCAAGATGGCCAACCTGCAAAAAACACCCTGCAAGATGGCTTTCAACCTTCTGGGCTCGGTGAATTAGTTACGTTAATGAATAACGCTGATAAAGTGGTGCAATTATGACAAATAAAACATTAGCAATACTTAACCAAACCGCACCATTTAGTCACTCTTCGGCAAAGGATTCGTTAGATATTGCATTGATTATGGGAAGTTATGAGCAAACTACCTGTTTATATTTTCATGGCGATGGTGTTTGGCAGTTAGTAGATGATACTCAACCCGAGATACTTGGCATTAAGAATTTTTTAAAAACGTTTGAAGCCTTTGCTTTTTACGATATCGAGCAAATTTATGTCTGCCAACAAAGTTTAGTACAGCGAGGCTTAAAAGCGGTAAAAAGCTTACCGGGTATCACACTATTAAATGAAGCAGAGTTTGCCGCTTCTTTAAAACAACACCACTTTATTTTGAATTTTTAATCTTATGTCGACATTACATTTAATTAGAGAATCTGCTTTAAACCACAACTTTGATCATTATCAATCACTCGTTAGTGTAGATGATGACGTTATATTCATGGACGACGGCTGTTACAACGTTAATACCCTTTGGTTAGTCACTCTTTCTACCAAGCGTATTTTTGTAGTAGCAGAGCACATGCAAGCAAGAGGGTTAACGGTACCAGAAGGCGTGACGGAAATGACCGCTAAACAACTACCAGAACAACTGTTTAAACACACAAATAATATTACCTGGACATAGCAATGACAATTGAAATCAACGGCAAAATAATTGATTTAGATAGACAAGGGTATTTATTAAATGTGCATGATTGGAATGAGAATATCGCGCATCAATTAGCGATAAAAGACGGCGTTACTTTGTCTGAAAATCATTGGGAAGTGATACGCTTTGTACGTGAATTTTATCTTACTTATAACACTTCACCAGCAATTCGTGCTTTAACCAAAGCGATGAAGCTTGAGTTTGGTGAAGAAAAAGCGAATAGTCGTTATCTGTATCGGTTATTTCCAGATGGACCAGCAAAACAAGCAACAAAGTATGCAGGCTTACCTAAGCCTGCACGCTGTATTTAACATAGAACGTTTATCGTTTAAGCTTTAATATTGATATTATGACCGCTATTTCCTACTGGAGTTTGCGTGTTGATGACGCTCGATTCAATTAATTTTAACGCCATTTGTCCTTCTAACGTTTGTTGATCATTTGCTTTCTTAGCCACAATAACGCCACCCCCTTCAGTGGTGTTTTGTTGAACAGCATCAACCGTGTTTGAAATTGTTATTGACATAAAACCTCTCTTTTACCTACTACGTTTTATAACCCCTTCTATATCGACTGTAACTTAATTTTCTTGATTAAAAAAGGCGCAATTAAGCGCCTATTTTTAAAGTTTTTAACAATCAATTATTTACTAGGTAATGTAGGAACGTTGATCCCTGCCATTTCGTGCATTACACGAACAACTTGGCAGCTATAACCGAACTCATTATCATACCAAACATATAAAACGGCGCGGTCATCTTCAACAATCGTTGCTTGTGAATCAACAACACCGGCATAACGAGAACCAACGAGATCAGTCGAAACAATTTCAGTTGAAGCAGTATAATCTACTTGGTTTTGTAGATCAGAATTTAAAGAAATATTACGTAAATAATCATTTAAATCCTCAGTTGTCGTCGCTTCTTTTAAATTAAGGTTCATAATCGCCATTGAAACATTCGGTGTGGGCACACGAATCGCATTTCCTGTTAATAAACCTTTTAATTCTGGTAAAGCTTTAGCAACTGCTTTTGCTGCGCCCGTAGACGTGATCACCATGTTCAACGGTGCACTTCGGCCACGACGAGGTGACTTATGATAGTTATCGATTAAGTTTTGGTCGTTAGTATAAGAATGTACTGTTTCAACATGACCATTTTTAATACCGAAACGGTCATTTAATGCTTTTAGAACCGGAGTAATTGCATTGGTTGTACAACTTGCCGCTGAAATAATTTTATCTTCTGCCAAGATCATATCTTGGTTTACACCGTAAACGATATTTTTGATATCACCTTTTGCAGGGGCCGTTAATAATACTTTTGAAGTACCCTTTGATTGCAAGTGCTGGCCAAGACCTTCTTCGTCACTCCAAATACCCGTATTATCAACAACTAAAGCGTTATTAATACCGTATTTAGTATAGTCAATATCGGCTGGTGATTTCGCATAAATCACTTGTATAAAAGCACCATTTGCTTTTATTACATTATGCTCTTCATCGATAGTAATACTACCGTTGAATGCGCCATGTACAGAATCACGACGTAATAGGCTTGCACGCTTTGCTAAATCACCATCTTTACCCGGACGAATAACAATAGCACGTAAGCGTAGTTTAGAACTTGGTCCAGTACGTTCTATTAATAATCGAGCAAGTAAACGACCAATACGACCAAACCCGTAAAGAACAACATCACGTGGTTCTTCTTCTTGTACGTTTTTACAGATCTGAGTTAATTCTTTTTCAAGAAATTGTTCAATTGATACACCATTAGCTTCACCCTTAAATAAATAACGGTAAGCGAGTTTACCCACATCAATGCGGGCTGGTGCTAAAGACATTGTTGTTAATGCTTCAATAAAAGGAAAGCTTTCACGCAACCTAAGTTTGCTTTCTTCATGTAACGCTACCGACTTATGAGCTTTGATAATATCAATAGCAGAAGCATTTACCAAAGGACGACCATAAACGGTGATTTCTATACCTTTATTACGAAATAGCTGCCCAATAATAGGTTGCATATTTTCCGCGAAAGTTTGGCGTTCTAGCCAACTTGTTTGATATTGTTCCTCTAAATGAGAAGTCATTGCTTAAACCTTTTTATTTCAGTCAATTGAACCACGTACTATTATTAATTATAGTGTTTATTAATAATAGTGAATTGCGGCGCGTATTGTAATCGAATATGAAAGTTTTCTCTATAGGTTACATACTTTTTGTCGCAACATAATGGATTTACCAATGATAATTCGTTACCTAGTTGTTTTTACAGCTTTTTTATACCTTTCCGCCTGTGATACTGGCCCTAATTTTGCCACGTTATGTAAAGAAAACCCTGAAATTTGTGAAGAGTTTACTGAAGATTCTTGGTGTAAACGTGAGCGAATTGCCGTAGGGATCGCTAATGTAGAGGCTAAACTATCGCCAAATGATGACTTACCCAAATTTAATCAACTAATTGCATACGAAGCTTATGAGAAGTGTATTTCTCATGCAGCAAAAATTGAACATATAAAATTAAAAGAAAAGAAAACCCGCCGTATTAATAATATGATTTTGGCACGAGAGAAAATAGAGGCATTAACTCAAAGCACCAAAAACTCTGAACACCCTCGCCTTTTATATTATCATTGGACAAGAGAACTTGACGAACAAGCACTCGAAAAATTTTTAGCGTTAGAAGGAACTAAAGCGCTTGAAACATCTGAATCTCAATATGAATTAGCCACGTACTATATAAAAAGAGATCCAACGAAAACATTACAGCTACTGTTTCGATCATTAGAGCTTTTAGAAGATAGTAACGATATTAACGATGAGGTATTTAAATCACTATCATCAATTTTTGCTAAGAGAAATGAAACTAAACAAGCTTATATTTGGTTAAAAGTGTTAAGCCTTTATGATCCTGAAGATGCTGTGTTAAATCACAATGCGTTAGAAAATTATATCGCAACCCATGATTTAGATTATGAGTTTTTAGATCAGGTCGCTGAAGCAACGCTCAATAAAATTGAGTCGTTACAATTTATTGCGCCGAAGTTTTAATAACAATAAATACCAAGCATTACTTATCAGCGATAAAATCTAAACTTAATGAATTAACACAATAGCGTTTACCTGTAGGTTGAGGACCATCATCGAATACATGCCCTAAGTGTGATTGGCAATGTTTACATTGAATTTCGGTTCTTACCATATTGTGCGTATGATCAGCTATATAATTAACCTGACTTTCTATACATTGATAGAAGCTCGGCCAGCCACAACCGGCATTAAATTTTGATGTTGACTCAAATAAAGGTTGATCGCAGCAAGCACAATGATAAACACCTTTTTGCCAGTGATCATTATACTTGCCCGAAAAAGGCATTTCGGTTGCTGCCTGACGACAAACGTTAAAGGCTTCTGGTGATAGTTGCTTTTTATATTCGTCGTCAGTTTTCATATTATACCTTTATCATCTCTTTGTTATCAGTAGACCATTGCACATGATATTTTTTACCCTTAGGTTTATCTACTCTTTCAAAGGTATGTGCGCCAAAATAATCACGCTGCCCTTGCAGTAAATTAGCTGGTAATACGTTTGATCGCATTGAGTCATAATAAGACAACGCAGAAGATAACGCTCCAGCAGGTATACCCATTAAAGTAATATTAGCAATTGCTTTACGCCAAGACTGTTGATTCTCATTAAGTTGCTTAGCAAAAAATTCATCTAATAATAAATTCTCTAAGTCATCATTACGCTCAAATGCATCAGTGATTGATTGTAAAAATACCGCTCGAATAATACAGCCCGCACGCCATATTTTAGCAATACTAGCAAAATCTAACTTCCAGCCATGCTCTTTTTCAGCTTGCTTCATTAATTGAAAGCCCTGAGCATATGCACAAATTTTAGCACAATATATTGCGTCATGAAGTTCATCAATAAAAGTAGCTTTTTCTTCATCAGAATAGCTTTTTTGAACAGGGCCTGTTAACACTTCACTTGCTTGTTCTCTCAGTGATTTAAAAGAAGATATTGAACGTGCGTAAACAGCTTGTGAAATTGTCGGTGCGGGTGCCCCTACTTCTAAACTACTAACCGCTGTCCAAAGTCCAGTTCCTTTCTGACCTGCAGTGTCCAAAATTAAATTAACTAAAGGTTCACCATCCACTTTGTGACGTAACACGTCAACGGATATTTCCATTAAATAGCTATCTAGCGGGCCCTGATTCCATTGAGCAAAAATGTCCGCTATCTCTTCGGTTGGTAATGATAAACCATTACGAAGCACGTGATATGCTTCGCAAATAATTTGCATGTCAGCGTATTCAATACCGTTGTGTACCATTTTAACATAATGACCTGCTCCCGCAGGACCGATATACGCGGTACAAGGATCGCCTGAATCAACAATTTGTCCAGGCTTTGTTCTTTCTATAGGTTTACCTGTTGCTGGGTCAACTTTAGCGGCAATAGCTTCCCAAATAGGCTTTATGCGTGTCCAAGCGTATGGTGATCCACTTGGCATTAAAGAAGGACCAAATCGTGCACCTTCTTCACCACCTGACACAGCCGAAGAAAATAAAATAAAATTATTTTTATATTTTTCTTCACGTGCAACAGTGTCTACCCACAAACTATTACCTGTATCTATTACTATGTCGTCAGGTTGAATGCCCGCGCCAATCAAACTTTCCGACACTTGATCAACCGGCTCACCTGCGGGTACAGATAAAACAATAAGATGAGGTGCTTTAAGCTTAGAAAGTAATTCTGTATAAGAAAAGCAGCCCGTTACTCGTGCAGCTTCTGAGGTATTTTCTTCTTTATCAAGCGCGATAGCTTCTTTGACTTTTTCGTGATCTAGGTCAAATGCAGCTATGCTATAACCATTATCAGCTAGGTTTAACACTAAGTTTTTACCCATTACGCCTAGCCCGATAAATCCTATATCGCAAAGTTGTTGTTCTTGTGTCATGTAATTTCCAGAGGGTCGCTAATATAAATGTTAAGAATCATTATTTTTTTATACTTTGCAGTACATTTTATCACGGTATTTTTAATAGTTCCTAGCCTATTTAGCGATATTTTTTAAAAATGTAGTATATTTTTATTTATCTGTAATTAAATTCACGTTAACCCAAGTTGTTTTTACTAAAATATAACTTTTTCTTGTTTTTTTTCTCAAATGATGTAATTTTACTACATTATCATTTTTTGGGAATTATTATGACGATTAAAGTAGGTATTAACGGTTTTGGCCGTATTGGCCGTTTCGTATTTAGAGCAGCAGCAGAGAGAAATGACATTGAAATAGTTGGTATCAACGACTTAATAGACGTTGAATACATGGCTTATATGTTAAAGTATGATTCTACGCATGGTCGCTTTAAGGGCACTGTTGATGTCGAAGGTGGTCAATTAATCGTTAATGGTAAAACGGTTCGTGTAACAGCAGAGCGCAATCCAGCAGACTTAAAATGGGATGCTATTGGTGTAGATGTTGTTGTGGAGTCAACGGGTTTATTTTTAACAGACGAAACAGCTCGCAAACACATTGAAGCAGGTGCGAAAAAAGTCGTCATGTCTGCCCCGTCGAAAGATGCTACTCCAATGTTTGTCATGGGTGTTAATAACGACAGTTACCAAGGGCAAGACATTGTATCAAATGCATCTTGCACCACTAATTGCTTAGCACCGATTGCAAAAGTATTAAATGATAAATGGGGTATTACTGATGGTCTAATGACAACAGTACATGCAACAACAGCCACACAAAAAACAGTTGATGGCCCTTCTGTTAAAGACTGGCGCGGTGGCCGTGGTGCTAGCCAAAACATTATTCCTTCTTCAACGGGTGCCGCTAAAGCGGTTGGTAAAGTAATTCCGGAATTAAATGGCAAATTAACAGGTATGTCTTTTAGAGTACCAACCCCAAACGTTTCAGTAGTAGATTTAACAGTTAACTTAGCAAAGCCAGCGTCCTATGAAGAAATTTGCCAAGCAATGAAAGATGCTGCTCACAACGAATTAAATGGCGTATTAGGTTATACAGAAGATCAGGTAGTATCGAACGATTTCATAGGTGAAACATGTACATCTGTTTTTGATGCAGGTGCTGGTATCGCACTAACGGATACATTCGTTAAAGTGGTATCTTGGTATGATAATGAAATTGGCTATTCAACAAAAGTATTAGACTTAGTTGCCTTTATTTCTGAAAATTAAGCCGATACGGGCTTAATTTATGAACTTATATGATGTAGTAATACTACATCATATAAGTTCATTAGTTCCTTTCTTACCCTATTTCTGACTTTCTCACCATTCAATATCATAAACGATACTTTGTACTGCTAATATAAGGCACAAGCTGTGTTGCATGTGACAAAAGTACTGAGTGTTTGAACTTAACTGTTGTGCAGTTAAAAATGCGATTAGTAGAAAATTATCAATTAAATCTTAACTGTAGATAAAGCATTAATCGGCAAACATTTATTACAATACGTTACACCATTTTGATTAAGTACATGACTAAATTTTCAGACAAAAAAAGCGCTATATCAATATAGCGCTTTTCACAACATTAATTAATAAACTACTACTTTTTAGTAAAACGTCTTGCAAAGCCTAATAAACTTAACAGCATTAAACTGATAATACCTGTACTTGCACCTTTACGTTCAACATCTTCAACGACTTTAGCACAATCTTCGACTTCACCGGCAACAGGTTGCATTTTAATCGCGCGTATAACATCTTCTGTCAAAGCGTCGCCATTTTCATCATACATGATGTTGCCTTTAGCATCTCGGCGTTCTACTTTTATCACAGCAGAGCCCGAAATTTCATTATTTTCATTAATATCTCTAACTTCAATAATGGTATATGGAGAGTCACATGATAATAATTCATTTAAATTCGTGAAAGTATCAGTATTAATATCATACATAAAACCATGAGTTCGACGAGGGTTTGATGAGCTATCATTGTGCGTTTCTACTTCACCTTGACCAACGACAATACCATGTTCATTAATTGCTCGCGCTGAACTAGATGAACCGGTAAAGAAATCTGTTGGTAATACCATTTGAGGGTTTTCTTGATTGGTATCTACGTAATAGAATTTTTTACGATAAGAGCCATTACTTAAAGTAGTAGCATGTCCTACAGCAATACCTGCATCATTAATATCATAAGCTCTTGAGTCAAAATATTCCGTATGATCTTCTGTAAAATCTTTTACAACACCATCTTTGAAAACGACGGCATACAGGCTTGTAGGTTCTAATTCGCTAGGATTCGTTTCGGTTTCATCTTGCCAACCTGTTGCATAGCCAACAGCTACACCACTACTGTTTACAGCTTGTGCAATGCTAACATGTTGTCTTGGATCATCAGGATGTGGAGTCACTAAAAAGCCTAACGTCTCCTTTGAAATCTCGCCACTTTCATCTACGTACCATTTAAATGCTTCGTTGTTATACATGCCGTTTGCACGTAATTGTACGCAAGCTTCAAAAGGTAAATCATCTAACACTTCAGGATCTCTACATCCGCCAGACTCATTTTCAATGACTTCTAGTACTTCTTCAACAATACTGGTGCTAGCATAACCAACTGCAATACCGTTATTACTGATATCAAGCACAGCAGATTCGCCACCATAAGTAGTTTCAGGCGGTAAAATCGGCAGAATGGTGTTTCCACCATCTGTTGACAAAAAGCCACGCGTAGTAAATTCACTTAACCATAACGTTACTTCGTTATCGTTTGAATCTGTAAAATCTACAGGAAGAAATGGCGCAGAACCATTACCATAGACCCAGCCTTGATCCGTGATACCATTAATATAATCAACGGTAGAACGTGTATAGATATCACTGCCTTCAAAAGTTACATCAAAAACAGTAAACTCAGTTGACTCTTGACCAGTGTTTGTCATGGCGACAATATCACCATATTTTTGATAATATAAGCTGGCTTTTTGCGTATCTTTTAAATAATGTATCGCCCAAAACAAATCATTTGCTGTTGGGTTACCATTACGTAATGCAGTTTCATCTTCAATATCATTAATACCGCTGACTAACTCATGGTTCCGTTCTGCGGAAAGAACGATACTATCGTAATCATCTTCATCAAAATATTGAAACTGCACAGGAAAATTATAAGCATCTGTTGCTGAGATGGCCATTTGACCAACATTATTTTCTTGCTGTGAATACGTAAATTTAAATTTATCTGCAGCACCCTTATCAATAATCTTATAAGTGGCTGCTTGTGCCGTTGTTAGGGCTAATGCACTACTAATGCTGAGTGTTAAGACCGATCTTACCAATGTTTTCATGTAACTACTTAACTCTTTTGATTTCTATATTTCATCTAATTCTTGCCACCTTGCATAGGCAACTTCGAGTTTCGACTCATTTTCTTCAAGCTGGTTCAATATTTTCTGCGTGACACTTTGTTCTTGCGTGAAAAAATCCCCTTTATTCACTTGTGCTTGTAATTCTGTTATTTCATTTTCTAAATTATCGATAAGCTCGGGCAAGGCGTCGAGCTCTCTTGAATCTTTATACGATAACTTCTTTCTAACAGCTTGCTTTGGCTGTTCTTGCTGACTTTTATCTTTTGTAGCCGATTGATGTGAACTATCATCGTTGCTGTTATGAACTTTACGAGAAGCTTCAACACGCGCAACATAATGTTCAACATCATCATACCCTCCCACAATCTGGGTAATTTTGCCTGTACCGTCAAAATACAAACAAGCATTGACACAATTATCTACGAAATCGCGATCATGGCTGACTAAAATAACGGTTCCTGCATAATTTGCAACGACTTCTTCCAATAATTCCAAAGTTTCTATGTCTAAATCATTGGTTGGTTCATCTAAAATCAATAAATTACTCGGCCTTAAAAACAATCGAGCCAGTAATAATCTATTTTTCTCACCACCTGATAAAGCTCTAACAGGTGTTCTTGCACGTTTTGGACTAAATAAAAAGTCTTGAAGGTAACCTAAAACATGTCGAGTTCGACCATTAACAGTTACGTCTTGCTTACCGTCAGCCACAGTATCTTGAACGGTTTTATCTGGATCTAATGCTTCTCGATGTTGATCAAAATATGCAATGTCTAAATTGACCCCACTGCGCATTTTACCTTTAGTAGGCGTTAATTGTTCCATTAAACATTTAATCAGCGTTGATTTACCTGTGCCATTAGCACCAATAAAAGCTAATCGATCACCACGAGTGATTAATAAGTCTAACTTATTTATAATCACTTTATCATCAAAGGCAATGGTCAATTGCTCAGATTCAAACACTAACTTGCCCGAACGTTCACCTGTTGATATTTTCATATCACTTTGATGCGTTAATTCACGACGTTGCTTTCGAACATTTCGAAGCTTTTCCAGCGCCCTAACTCTACCTTCGTTGCGAGTTCTTCTCGCTTTTATACCTTGTCTTATCCACACTTCTTCTTCAGCTAACTTTTTATCAAAAAGCGCATTCTGCTGTGCTTCAACCTGTAGATCATGCTGTTTTTGTTCAACATAAACATCATAATTACCTGGGTAGCTGGTTAGTTTTCCACGATCTAAATCAACAATTCGTGTTGCTAAACGACGAATAAATGCCCGGTCATGGCTAATAAAAACGATAGTCCCTTTAAACTCTTTTAAAAATTGCTCTAGCCACAACACACTGTTAATGTCTAAGTGGTTGGTCGGCTCATCGAGTAGCAAAATTTCAGGGTTTGACACTAATGCTTTTGCCAAGGCAAGTTTGCGTAACCACCCCCCTGAGAGCTCACTGACTTTACTTTCAGCCTTAAGAGCTAATGTTGTTAATACTTGTTCAATACGTTGTTCATCTTGCCAAGCATTGGCTTGTTCTAGTGCTTGTTGAATGACAGAAAGTTTTTCTAAATTTGCTTCTGAAGACGATTCAGCAACAACCGCGATTAAATGATGATACTGTTGGATCAACTCCGCATTTTCGGCAATACCTTGTGCGACATAGTCAAAAACTGTCATATCACATGATTCAGGTGGATCTTGCTCAAGCATAGCGACACGAACATCATTTGATATAACAAATTCGCCATCATCAAGTAATTGCGATTTGTTGATAATTTTCAATAATGATGATTTACCTGCGCCATTACGGCCAACTAAACAGACACGCTCACCTTGTTTTATTCTGAGTTCAGCGTGATCGAGTATGCTATCAGTACCAAAGGCTAATTCGCCTTGTGTAATTCTTATTAATTCCATTCTGTTATTAATTCACGTATTTGTTGTGGTGTAAATGGCCAGTAAAGTTTTTCGCCGTTGTCTAATCGCTCTAAAACAGGAATATGAATTCCGTACTGCTCAACAAGTGCTTCTTGCTCAACAATATCAATCACACTCAGTTTTTCACTTGCAATAAAGGGTTGGCATATTTGTAACGCTTGCTCACACAAGTGACAACCTTCGCTACTATATAAGTGATAATCAGCCTGCATTTATTGAGATGCTCGTGTAATTAGCCAACTGTTATGAATATGTTTATTACGCTGAAAATCTTTATCGCGTGTTTGCTCAGAAATATTTTTCGCGCTAAAACCTAACGCTGATAAACCTTCGTGGTCAATTTTAAAATTGCGTTTGTTATTAGTAAAAATAATTTCACCTTTCTCATGCAAACAACCAAGTGCATCAGTGATAACGTCTAAATGATCACGTTGCACATCAAAGCTATCTTCCATACGTTTTGAATTAGAGAATGTTGGCGGATCTATAAAAATCACATCAAACGATTGCTTGTTCTCTTTAAGCCATGCTAAACAGTCTGCTTGTACAAACTGATACTGTTCACCTGATAAATTATTGAGACGAAAATTCTCTTGCGCCCACGTTAAATAGGTATTTGACATATCTACCGTAGTAATTGATTTAGCGCCATGCAACGCAGCTTGTACGGAAACCGACCCTGTATATGCAAATAAATTCAACAACGATTTGTGCTTTGCTTTTTCTGCGACAAGTTGACGGGTTTTTCTATGATCAAGAAAAAGCCCAGTATCAAGATAGTCCCATAAATTAATTGAAAATTTAGCACCATATTCAGTTAACGTTATGGCTTGTTTTTTCTGTGCTAATTTTTGATATTGATTAGTACCCTTTTGCTTGGCTCTGGTTTTTATTACCACCTTATCAGCCGGAACATTGAGTGTTTTAGGGGCAAAATAAAGCACTTCTTGTAAACGTTTTGCAGCTTTACTAGGATCAATATTTGCTGGCGCAACATATTCTTGAATAACAAGATAATCACCATATACATCAACAGCTACATTGTATTCAGGAATATCAGCATCATATAGGCGATAACATTCAACGTGTTCTTTCTTGAGCCAACTTTTTAGGTTCTTACGGTTTTTTAATAAACGATTAGCAAAAGCTGAATCTTTACCATCAAAATGAGACTGAGGCGTTATTTGATCTTTTTCTCGTTGTTTATCATTGATGTCATAACAAGCAAGTTGGCAATCTAATGGACCGTTTTTAAATTTATAGCGCTTTTTACTACTCAACTTTAACAGTGTTAATAATTCTGTATTCGCAGTAAAAATTGCGACTTTCCACTGATCAAAATTTTCTTTAAATGACTGACCTAAATGAACAAAGGTTTCAACAAGTTCAGGTAATTCACCGATGCGCTCACCATACGGTGGATTGAAAACAATATAACCACCTTCACTGAATTTATTTGTTAAGTGGTTTGCATCTGCTTCGGTAAACTCGATAAAATCTGAAAATCCAGCGTTACGTGCATTTTGTTTTGCTGCTTTTAAAACCCGTCCGTCAGAATCGTATCCATAAACTTTTCCATTAAACTGCTTAAGTGCCTCTTCTGTTTTTTCGTAAGCCTGCTCGTATTGTGTTTGCCATAATAGTTCATCATGTTGTAGCCAATGCGAAAAACCCCATTGTTCACGACGAATATTTGCAGCACAACCAATAGCCATCGACACCGCTTCAATCAATAATGTACCCGATCCACACATTGGATCAATCAACGGTTTGTTTTGATTGTCTAACCAGCCACTTCTGGTGATAATGGCAGCTGCAAGATTTTCTTTAAGAGGTGCAGCCCCCGTAGTTTCACGATAACCACGCTGGAACAAAGAACGACCTGAAAAATCCAGATAAAAACTCACTCGCCCTTTTAATAATCTAGCTTGAATTCTGATCTCTGGTTGATATTTATCAACATTTGGACGAGCTAAACCAAGATCACGAAAATGATCTACAATGGCATCTTTTACCGTTAAACCACCAAATTGACTGTTTCTTATTTCACTACTTTTACCGACAAAATCAACCGCAAAACTTGTATCACTTTCAAACACCTCTGACCAAACAACCTCACTAGCTGCTTGATGTAATGTTTCTTTATTATCTGCATCACTAGCAGACAACTGTAATAATACTCTTGAAGCATATCGAGTCCATATGCATATCTGGTAAGCCTGTAAAATTGACGTTGAAAAGTAAACACCCTCAGGTTTTTGTACGACATTCTCAGCACCAAGCGAGCTAAGTTCCTGCGCTAATAGTATTTCAATACCAGGTGACGTTAATGCTAAAAATTGTTGTGTAGAGTTGATTTCCATACAGGGTTCCCAATGAGAATAGAGGGCAATTATAAACAATAAGCGTAGTGACGAATAGTGCTTTTCAGTTAAAGGGGGTGATAAAAGAATAAAAAAAGAACGAGTTGCTTAACTAACGTACGAACAGAAAAAAAATTACGAAAACGCCTTGCATTCTCAACCAAGTATCACTAACATACGCCTCGCTTTCAACAAGGTTGGAAGACACAGGCGCGGGATGGAGCAGCCTGGTAGCTCGTCGGGCTCATAACCCGAAGGTCGTCAGTTCAAATCTGGCTCCCGCAACCAATTCTTTAATAAGTTTAGAATTAAAATAAAGCTTAAACGGGGTGTACGACCTTAGGTCGTCAGTTCGCTCTTTTCAAAAATAGTGGCTCCCGCAACCAACTTTACCAAAGTATAAATGGTAGGTCGTCAGTTCCCTCTTCATAAGATAAGGGCTCCAGCAACCAATTCTTTCATAAGTTTAGAATTAAAATAAAGCTTAAATGGGATGTACGACCTTAGGTCGTCAGTACCTTTCTTAAGTTTGAATCAAAACAGCTTGGCTTTCCTACTTTTTGTAGGTCATTCGGACGCGGGATGGAGCAGCCTGGTAGCTCGTCGGGCTCATAACCCGAAGGTCGTCAGTTCAAATCTGGCTCCCGCAACCAATTCTTTAATAAGTTTAGAATTAAAATAAAGCTTAAACGGGGTGTACGACCTTAGGTCGTCAGTTCGCTCTTTTCAAAAATAGTGGCTCCCGCAATCAACTTTACCAAAGTATAAATGGTAGGTCGTCAGTTCCCTCTTCATAAGATAAGGGCTCCCGCAACCAATTCTTTCTTAAGTTTAGAATTAAAATAAAGCTTAAATGGGATGTACGACCTTAGGTCGTCAGTACCTTTCTTAAGTTTGAATCAAAACAGCTTGGCTTTCCTACTTTTTGTAGGTCATTCGGACGCGGGATGGAGCAGCCTGGTAGCTCGTCGGGCTCATAACCCGAAGGTCGTCAGTTCAAATCTGGCTCCCGCAACCAATTCTTTATTTTTTCTAAGTTTAAAATCAAAAAAATCTTAAATGGAATGTACGACCTTAGGTCGTCAGTTCGCTCTTTTCAAAAAATAGTGGCTCCCGCAACCAATTCTTTATTAAGTTTAGAATTAAAATAAAGCTTAAACGGAATGTA
>NZ_JAUOPD010000041.1 GCF_030546745.1 Thalassotalea sp. 1_MG-2023 | reverse complement strand
TGTTTTACCGTGGTCAACGTGACCGATAGTACCAACGTTAACGTGCGGTTTCGAACGTTCAAATTTTTCTTTAGCCATTTTAAAATTACCTTAAAAGAAAGTACTTACATTTAAATTTAATATTTTGTTCTCTCAGCGAGAGTAAAAGACACAAAGTTAAGGTGCTAGATTGTAGGCAAGACGGACGGTCTTGTCAAAAAATGAGCAAACTTTATGTCCTATCACAAACTCACTGGGAGCTTGTCGTATTATGAATAGCCGAAATTCGACTACTCAAATTTCTTATTCAATAACTAAACAACGCCTCCGCGCCCTTCAATAATTGAATTTGCCACCGCTTTAGGTGCCTCTGCATATTGCTTAAACTCCATAGAGTAAGAAGCGCGCCCTTGGGTTGCACTGCGTAAATCTGTTGCATAACCAAACATTTCGGCAAGTGGCACTGAAGCATTTACAACTTTGAGTCCAGCTGGGCCTTCATCCATACCATCAATAATGCCACGGCGGCGATTTAAATCACCTACCACATCACCCATGTTTTCTTCTGGAGTAATAACTTCAACTTTCATCATTGGTTCAAGCATCACAGGGTTTGCTTCTAAAGCCCCTGTTCTGAAACCAATAGAACCAGCTACTTTAAACGCCATCTCATTTGAGTCAACGTCATGGAATGAACCATCATATAGCGTAACTTTTACGTCTAACATCGGGAAGCCAGCAAGAACACCGGCATCCATTTGCTCTTTACAGCCTTTTTCAACGGCAGGAATATATTCTTTAGGTACAGCTCCGCCAACTATTTCGTTAACAAATTCAAAACCTGCACCTTCTTCTTGAGGTTCCATTCTAAGCCAAACATGGCCGTATTGACCTTTACCGCCTGATTGACGAACAAACTTACCTTCCACTTCGACTTCTTTGCGAATTGTTTCTCGGTACGAAACTTGTGGTTTACCTACATTACAATCGACACTAAATTCACGCTTCATACGATCAACGATGATGTCTAAATGTAGTTCACCCATACCAGAAATAATGGTTTGGCCGGTTTCGTCGTCAGTTTCCACTCTAAATGAAGGATCTTCCGCTGCTAGTTTAGAAAGAGCTACACCCATTTTCTCTTGGTCAGCTTTAGTTTTCGGTTCAACGGCTATTGAAATTACTGGTTCAGGAAATTCCATACGTTCTAATGTGATCACATTAGCAGTATCACAAAGCGTATCACCTGTCGTTACATCTTTTAAACCAATCGCGGCCGCAATATCTCCAGCACGAACTTCTTTAATTTCTTTTCGATCGTTCGAGTGCATTTGCACAATACGACCAAAGCGTTCTTTTTTACCTTTTACCGGGTTAAAAACACTATCACCGGTTTTTACCACGCCGGAATACACTCGGAAGAAAGTTAACGTACCAACAAAAGGGTCGGTTGCAATTTTAAACGCTAGGGCAGCAAACGGTGCATTGTCATCTGCTTCACGTGTACCTTCTGATTCTTGCTTGTCGTTATTGATACCTGTAATTGCTTGCACTTCTGTAGGTGAAGGTAAAAATTCAACAACATAATCAAGAACTGCTTGAACACCTTTATTTTTAAAAGCACTACCACAAGCCGTTAACACAACTTCATTAGCCAATGTGCGTTGACGTAGTGCTTGTTTAATTTCTTGCTCAGATAAATCACCTTCTTCAAGGTATTTTTCCATCAATTCATCATTCGCTTCAGCGGCTTCTGAGACTAAGTTTTCACGCCATTCTTCTGCAAGTTCTTGCATATCAGCAGGAATTTCTTCATACGTGAAGGTCATGCCGTGGTCAGCTTCATTCCAATTTATTGCCTTCATTTTTATCAGGTCAACAACACCAGCAAAGTCTTCTTCAGAACCTATCGCCAATTGAATTGGAACAGCGTTTGCGCCTAAGCGATCTTTCATTTGCTGTACAACAGCTAAGAAATCAGCGCCCATTCGGTCCATTTTATTAACGAAAACCATACGCGGAATAGCGTATCGCTCCATTTGACGCCAAACAGTTTCTGTTTGAGGTTGTACCCCAGACGAGCCACATAGTACTAATACAGCACCATCTAACACACGTAATGAACGCTCTACTTCAATAGTAAAATCAACGTGGCCAGGAGTATCTATTATATTGATACGATGCTCATCAAACTGCGCATCCATCCCTTTCCAAAAACATGTAGTAGCCGCAGAAGTAATCGTGATACCACGTTCCTGCTCTTGCTCCATCCAATCCATTGTTGCAGCACCATCATGTACTTCACCAATTTTATGTGAAAGCCCCGTGTAAAAAAGTACACGCTCTGTTGTTGTCGTTTTACCTGCATCTACGTGAGCACAGATACCAATATTTCGGTAACGCTCTATAGGTGTTGTACGAGCCACTAATGTATTCCTCTAATCTTTTTAAGATATATTCAAATAATTTCAAAAATGTAGGTTTTTACTACAAACACTAAAAGTATTTAACTATAGCCTAGTGTAGAAAAGCGTAGTTACCACTTTATGAAAGTAAGCAACTACGCTGTTCATTTTTTTACTATCGTGATTACCAGCGATAGTGAGCGAACGCTTTGTTCGCTTCGGCCATACGGTGAACGTCTTCACGTTTCTTAACCGCTGAACCTTTGCTATCAGATGCATCTAACATCTCGTTAGCAAGGCGTTGAGCCATTGATTTTTCACCACGTTTACGAGCTGCTTCAACTAACCAACGCATGGCTAGCGCATTACGACGAACTGGACGAACTTCTACTGGAACTTGGTAAGTTGAACCACCAACACGACGAGACTTAACTTCCACTTGTGGGCGGATGTTCTCTAAAGCTTCTTCGAAAAGCTCTAAATGTTCTTTCTCAGTGTTTTTCTCAGATAAGATGTCTAATGCACCGTATACGATTCTTTCTGCAACAGCTTTTTTACCATCAACCATAAGAATGTTGATGAATTTTGCTAATAGTTCGTTTCCGAACTTCGGGTCTGGCAATATTTTACGTTGCCCAACGACGCGTCTTCTTGGCATGTTAAATTCTCCGATTTAGCTTCAGGGTATTCCCAAAACAATTAAAAATTAAAAGTTAGTTTGGCCTTACTTGACGGAGAACCGTTAAGATTTAGGGCGCTTAGCACCGTACTTAGAACGGCCTTGTCTACGATCGTTAACACCTGAACAATCAAGTGCGCCACGAACGGTATGATAACGTACACCAGGTAAGTCTTTAACACGACCACCACGGATTAAGATAACGCTATGCTCTTGTAAGTTGTGACCTTCACCACCGATGTAAGAAGTAACTTCGTAGCCGTTAGTTAAACGAACACGAGCAACTTTACGTAGTGCTGAGTTAGGTTTTTTAGGCGTAGTAGTATATACGCGAGTACATACGCCACGACGTTGTGGACAAGCTTGTAACGCTGGAACGTTACTTTTTTGTACTTGTCTGACACGTGGTTTACGTACCAATTGGTTAATAGTTGCCATTATAGCTCCTGATTAATTAAAACATTGTGTTAACAATGGTTTCCACCACTGTTTTCACTCTCTTAAACGTGTAAAATCAACCCTTAAAATCATGAGCTATTTCTAGCGCAGATTAAAAGGTCGCAGAATTCTAAAGGCGTTGTAACGTGCTGTCAAGGAAAACCCGAAAAGGATCAATAATCATTTGTTTGGATCAAATGTTTCTTTTCGTGTTCTACAGGGTCACTTTTTTTATATTAACCCCAGTTTAAGATCTTTTTACGGGCTGATAAAACACAAAAACCGCCTATGTTGCCATGGACGGTTTTAACATAAACGTTGTTAACGATTAATCGTCAGCGTTTCCTGCTTCTAAATCAGCATTCAATGCATCTGTTAATGCTTGCGCTGCTTCATCAGCTGATACAGTTACTTCTTCTTCCACTTCAACGGCACGACTACGCGCACGTTCTTGGTGATAAGCATAACCAGTACCCGCTGGAATCAAGCGACCAACGATAACGTTCTCTTTCAAGCCACGTAGCGTATCTTTCTTACCGCTTACAGCAGCTTCGGTTAATACACGTGTTGTTTCTTGGAACGATGCCGCAGAAATAAATGATTCCGTTGCAAGTGATGCTTTCGTGATACCCATCATTTGAATATCAAATTCAGCTGGCTTTTTACCTGCAGCTTCTAATTCGCGGTTTGCAATGCGCACACGAGCAACTTCAAGTTGTTCACCTTTAAGGAACTCTGAATCACCTGCATCTAAGATCTCACACTTGCGGATCATTTGACGTACGATAACTTCAATGTGCTTATCATTAATTTTTACACCTTGTAAACGATATACATCTTGTACTTCGTTAACAATGTAATTCGCGACCGGAGCAACACCACGTAAACGTAGAATATCATGCGGAGACTCTGGACCATCGGCAATAACTTCACCTTTTTGAACAGATTCACCTTCGAATACGTTAAGTTGACGCCATTTAGGGATCATCTCTTCGTATACAACACCGTCTGGCTGTGTAATCAATAAACGACGTTTACCCTTCGTTTCTTTACCAAAGCCGATAATACCTGTTTTCTCTGCAAGAATAGCAGGTTCTTTAGGTTTACGTGCTTCAAATAAGTCAGCAACGCGTGGAAGACCACCGGTAATATCACGAGTTTTCGAAGACTCTTGAGGAATACGTGCTAACGCATCACCGATATTAACTTCACTGTTATCTTCCAGGTTTACAATTGCGTTACCAGGTAAGAAGTATTGCGCTGGAATATCAGTACCTGCAATCATTACATCGTTACCTTTAGCATCAACTAACTTAACCATTGGGCGCATTTCTTTACCCGCAGAGCTACGTTGGCTAGGATCTGTCACTACGATACTTGATAAACCAGTTAACTCATCTGTTTGACGAGTCATTGTTAAGCCTTCAACGAGGTCAACAAATTTGATGTTACCTTTTACTTCCGTAATGATTGGATGCGTATGCGGATCCCAATTTGCAACCGTTTCGCCAGATTCAATGGCTTCACCATCTGCCTTGCTAAGAACAGTACCGTAAGGCACTTTATAACGTTCACGTTCACGACCTAACTCATCAATGACTGTCAGCTCAGTTGAGCGTGACGTAATAACAATTTTCTTTTCTGAGTTGGTTACGAATTTCGCATTTTGTAACTTCAAAATACCAGTATTCTTCACTTGAACACTGTTTTCAGCTGAAGCTCTTGATGCCGCACCACCAATGTGGAACGTACGCATGGTAAGCTGTGTACCTGGTTCACCGATTGACTGTGCTGCAACAACACCAATGGCTTCACCTTGGTTAATCAAGTGGCCACGTGCAAGGTCACGACCATAACACTGAGCACAAATACCAAAATCAGTAGAACAAGTAATAATAGAGCGTACTTTTACTTGATCAACAGAGTGTTCTTCTAACGTATCACATAATTTTTCATCAATTAATGTGTTACGTGGAAGTAATACGGTTTCTGTACCTGGAATTAATACATCTTCTGCTACTGAACGACCTAATACACGTTCACGTAATGGTTCAACAACATCACCACCTTCAATAAGTGGGGTCATTAAGATACCATCTTCAGTGCCACAATCTGGTTCTGTTACGACTAAATCTTGAGCAACATCAACGAGACGACGTGTTAAGTAACCAGAGTTAGCCGTTTTAAGAGCCGTATCCGCAAGACCTTTACGCGCACCGTGAGTAGAGATGAAGTACTGAAGTACGTTCAAACCTTCGCGGAAGTTTGCGGTAATCGGTGTTTCAATGATTGAACCATCTGGTTTTGCCATTAGACCACGCATACCGGCTAACTGACGTATCTGAGCGGCACTACCACGGGCACCTGAGTCGGCCATCATGTAGATAGAGTTGAAAGAATCTTGTTCTTCCATTTCACCATCACGATTCTTAACTTGCTCTTTCGACAAGTTGTCCATCATTGCTTTAGATACTTTTTCGTTAGCAGATGACCAAATATCGATAACTTTGTTGTACTTCTCACCAGCCGTTACAAGACCTTGATCAAACTGTGTTTGAATTTCAGTAACTTCTTCTTCTGCGCTTTCAATGATAGTGTATTTCTCATCCGGAATTACCATATCATCGATACCAACTGATGCACCAGCAACCATCGCATAATGGAAGCCTGTATACATAATGTGGTCAGCAAAGATTACTGTGTCTTTTAAACCAAGATTACGATATGCATGGTTGATCAAACGCGAAATTGGTTTTTTACCAAGTGGTTGATCAATTAATTCGTACGGTAATCCTCTTGGACATACTTGCCATAAAATGGCACGACCAACCGTTGTATCACGTAACGTTGTTTTAGCAACTAGTTCGCCTTCGTCATTACGAATATGCTCTGTAATACGAATTTTTACACGTGCGTGTAAATCAGCAGCGTCAGTACGATAGGCTTTTTCTGCTTCTTTCGTATCAGAAAATACCATACCTTCGCCAAGTGCATTAACGCGTGAGCGTGTTAGGTAATAAAGACCTAATACAACATCTTGTGAAGGAACAATGATTGGGTCACCGTTAGCAGGTGATAAAACATTGTTCGTAGACATCATCAACGAGCGCGCTTCTAATTGCGCTTCAATCGTTAACGGAACGTGAACAGCCATTTGGTCACCATCGAAGTCAGCGTTATACGCCGCACAAACTAATGGATGTAAATGAATTGCTTTACCTTCAATAAGTACCGGTTCGAATGCTTGGATACCTAATCTATGTAGTGTTGGTGCACGGTTAAGTAGTACAGGGTGTTCACGAATAACTTCGTCTAATACATCCCAAACTTCTGCACCTTCGCGTTCTACGAGTTTTTTCGCTGCTTTAATCGTTGTTGCTAAACCACGTGCTTCTAATTTTCCGTAGATGAATGGCTTGAATAACTCAAGTGCCATTTTCTTAGGAAGACCACATTGATGTAAACGCAACGTTGGACCAACGGTAATTACAGAACGACCAGAATAATCAACACGCTTACCTAGAAGGTTTTGACGGAAACGACCTTGCTTACCTTTAATCATGTCAGCAAGTGATTTCAATGGACGTTTGTTAGAACCTGTAATTGCGCGACCACGACGACCGTTATCTAATAAGGCATCAACTGATTCTTGCAACATACGCTTTTCGTTACGTACGATGATATCTGGTGCAACTAAATCTAGTAGTCTTTTCAAACGGTTATTACGGTTAATTACACGGCGATATAAATCGTTTAAGTCAGACGTTGCAAAACGTCCGCCATCTAACGGAACTAATGGACGTAAATCAGGTGGCAAAATAGGAAGCACAGACATGATCATCCACTCTGGCTTGTTACCTGATTGCGCAAACGCTTCCATTAATTTTAAACGTTTTGTAATTTTCTTGCGCTTAGTTTCACTACCAATTTCTGGTAATTCTTCACGCATTTGTGCAACTTCACCTTCAAGGTCAATTTGCTTTAATAACGCTAAAACAGCTTCAGCACCCATCAGTGCATCAAATTCATCACCGTGTTCTTCAAGCGCATCTAAGTACTCTTCTTCGGTAAGAATTTGGCTTTTTTCTAACGTTGTCATACCTGGCTCAGTGACCACGTATGATTCGAAATATAGTACACGTTCAATATCACGTAATGTCATGTCTAATAAAAGACCAATACGTGAAGGTAATGATTTTAAAAACCAAATATGGGCAACTGGGCTTGCTAGTTCGATATGACCCATACGGTCACGACGAACTTTCGTTAATGTAACTTCAACGCCACATTTTTCACAAATTACACCACGATGTTTTAAACGCTTATACTTACCACAAAGACATTCATAATCTTTTACTGGCCCAAAGATACGCGCACAAAACAAACCATCACGTTCTGGCTTGAACGTACGATAGTTAATTGTTTCTGGCTTTTTCACTTCACCATATGACCAAGAGCGGATCATATCTGACGAAGCTAACCCGATGCGAATACCATCGAATTCTTCAGTTTGATTTTGTTGCTTAAGAAACTTAAGTAAATCTTTCACACTCTATCTCCTGTCGGAGTTAATCTTGAGAAGAAGGTAGTAAAACTACCTTCTTCGCTTACTGATTTGCTCAGCTAAATACTCGACCGATTATTCTTCGTCTAATTCAATGTTAATACCTAACGAGCGGATCTCTTTAAGTAATACATTGAACGACTCAGGAATACCTGGCTCCATACGGTGATCGCCATCAACAAGGTTTTTGTACATTTTAGTACGACCATTTACGTCATCAGACTTAACCGTCAACATTTCTTGTAGGGTATAAGCAGCACCATATGCTTCTAATGCCCATACTTCCATCTCACCGAAACGCTGACCACCGAATTGTGCTTTACCACCCAACGGTTGTTGAGTAACTAAGCTGTATGAACCCGTTGAACGCGCATGCATTTTGTCATCAACTAAGTGATTTAGTTTTAACATGTACATGTAACCAACCGTTACTGGACGCTCAAAGCGGCGACCTGTACGACCATCAGTTAAGTTAAACTGGCCACTTTCTGGCATATCAGCAAGGCGGAACAATTCTTTAATTTCGCCTTCTTGCGCACCATCAAATACCGGTGTAGCAATTGGTAGACCTGCACGAAGATTATCGGCTAAACGCATAATTTCATCATCAGAGAAGTTATCAATATCGACTTCTTGACGAGAATCACCAAGTTCATACACTTCTTTTAAGAAGCTTCTTAACTTCGCAATTTCGCGTTGCTCTTCAAGCATACGGTTAATCTTTTCACCGATACCGCGTGCCGCCATACCTAAGTGAGTTTCTAAGATTTGACCGATGTTCATACGTGAAGGAACACCTAATGGGTTCAATACGATATCAACAGGTACACCATTTTCGTCATATGGCATATCTTCTACAGGCACAACGTTTGAAATTACACCCTTGTTACCATGACGGCCGGCCATTTTATCGCCTGGCTGAATACGACGTTTAACCGCAAGGTATACTTTAACAATTTTAAGTACACCTGGTGCTAAGTCATCACCTTGTGTGATCTTACGACGCTTTATTTCATATTTCTTATCGAAATCAGCTTTAATGTTGTCGTACTGTTCAGCGATTTGCTCTAGTTCAGACTGTTGATCTTCGCTAGCAAGGTTTTGAACTAACCACTTGTCGCGAGACATGCTGTTAAGATCTGATTCGTTAAGACCTGCTGAAAGTAGAAGTTTCTTAGCACGAGCGTAGATACCATCTTCTAAGATAGAAAATTCGTCGCCTAAATCTTTCTTCACTTCTTTAAGCTGCATTTCTTCAATTTCTACAGCACGTTTGTCTTTTTCAACACCGTCACGAGTAAAGATTTGTACATCAATAATGGTACCTGATACAGAGTTAGGTACACGTAATGAACTATCTTTAACGTCAGCTGCTTTTTCACCAAAAATTGCGCGAAGTAGTTTTTCTTCTGGTGTGAGTTGTGTTTCACCTTTTGGCGTTACTTTACCAACTAAGATATCGCCGCCCTTAACTTCAGCACCAATATAGACAACACCTGATTCATCAAGCTTGCTTAATGCTGATTCACCAACATTAGGAATATCAGAAGTAATTTCTTCTGCACCTAATTTAGTATCACGAGCAATACAGCTTAATTCTTGAATATGAATGGTTGTAAAACGATCTTCTTGAACAACACGCTCAGATAACAACATTGAATCCTCAAAGTTGTAACCATTCCAAGGCATGAACGCTAAGCGCATGTTTTGACCAAGTGCTAGCTCACCTAAATCAGTAGATGGACCATCAGCTAATACGTCACCACGAATAACAGGCTCATCTTTACGCACTGTTGGACGTTGGTTAATACACGTATTTTGGTTTGAACGTGTGTATTTGTTTAAGTTATAAATATCAATACCTGCTTCACCAGGTACCATTTCGTCTTCATTAACTTTAACAACAATACGAGAAGCATCTACGTAGTCGATAACACCACCACGTTTGGCAACAGCTGTAACACCTGAATCAACTGCTACTATTTTTTCCATACCAGTACCAACAAGCGGTTTGTCCACTTTTAACGTTGGAACGGCTTGACGTTGCATGTTCGAGCCCATCAAGGCACGGTTAGCATCATCATGTTCTAGGAATGGAATTAACGATGCAGCAACTGACACGATTTGTTGTGGAGATACATCCATGTACTGAATGTGCTCAGCAGCCATTAACGTAAATTCGTTTTTATGGCGACAGTTAACAAGTTCGTCAGTTAGTCTGTTTGAATCATCACGCGCTGCATTTGATTGTGCAATCACGAAGTTACCTTCTTCGATTGCAGATAAATAATCAACGTCGTCTGTAATTAAACCATCAACAACACGGCGATAAGGCGTTTCTAAGAAGCCATAATCGTTTGTGCGTGCATAACAGGATAATGAGTTAATCAAACCGATGTTTGGACCTTCAGGGGTCTCGATTGGACAAACACGGCCATAATGTGTTGGATGTACGTCACGTACTTCAAAACCAGCACGTTCACGTGTTAAACCACCCGGGCCTAATGCAGAAATACGACGCTTATGCGTTACTTCTGAAAGCGGGTTGTTTTGGTCCATAAATTGTGACAATTGTGACGAGCCAAAGAATTCTTTAACCGCTGCCGAAATAGGCTTAGCGTTAATTAAATCTTGTGGCATCACAGCGTCTAAATCACCAAGTGATAAACGCTCACGTACTGCACGCTCAACACGTACAAGACCAACACGGAATTGGTTTTCTGCCATTTCACCTACAGAGCGAATACGACGGTTACCTAGATGATCAATGTCATCTACTTCACCTTTACCATCGCGAATACCGATTAAGGTTTTCATTACCTTAATGATATCTTCTTTCGATAGCGTACCTTCACCCACTTCATCATCAAGACCAACACGACGGTTGAACTTCATACGACCTACTGTTGATAAGTCATAACGCTCTAATGAGAAGAATAAATTAGCAAATAATGCTTCTGCAGCATCTTTCGTTGGTGGCTCGCCTGGGCGCATCATACGATATATTTCAACAAGCGCTTCTAAGCGATTAGATGTTGTATCGATACGTACGGTATCAGACATATATGAACCAACATCAAATTCGTTCATATATAGTGTAGAAATTTGCTTATGACCTGCTTGGCTTAATTCCGCTAATAACTCTAACGTTAATTCAGCATTCGCTTCTGCGATCACTTCACCCGTTGATTCATCAACGTAAGCTTTAGAAAGTACTTTGCCTACGATATAGTCAGCCGGTACTTCAAGCTCAGATACATTTTCTTTTGATAGTGCACGAATATGACGAGCAGTGATACGACGACCTTGTTCAACAAGCACGTCACCATTTGGCATTTTAATGTCAAATATAGCGGTTTCACCACGTAATCTTTCAGGGACAAGTTCCATAATTAACTTGTCGCCTTTAATTTCGTAGCCTGTTGTATCGTAGAAAATATCTAAAATTTCTTCAGTACTAAACTCAAGTGCACGTAATATAATTGATGCCGGTAATTTACGACGACGATCAATTCGTACAAAAAGATTATCTTTAGGATCAAATTCGAAATCTAACCAAGAACCACGATAAGGAATAACACGTGCATTATAAAGCACCTTACCTGAAGAGTGTGTCTTACCTTTATCATGATCGAAAAATACACCAGGTGAACGGTGTAATTGTGAAACAATAACACGTTCAGTACCATTGATGACAAATGTACCGTTATCTGTCATTAATGGGATTTCACCCATATATACTTCTTGTTCTTTGATATCTTTGACAGTACCCGCTGGCGCCTCTTTGTCATAAATGACTAAACGTAATTTTACGCGTAATGGCGCAGAATATGTTACACCACGTATTTGACATTCTTTTACATCAAATAAGGGCTCACCTAATCGGTAACTGACATATTGTAATTCAGAACTACCTGAGTAGGCTTTGATTGGAAAAATAGAACGAAACGCTGCTTCTAAACCGGTTTCGCCTGCCGGATCAACATCAATAAACTTACGAAAAGATCCGAGCTGGATAGATAACAAGAACGGATAATCCATTACTTGCGCGCTTTTACCAAAATCCTTTCGAATTCGTTTCTTCTCAGAATAAGAGTAAACCATGGGGTTCCTCAGCTTGCTGGTTATGGCCGAATCTGCCTAAAAATACCAATTGGACTAAATAATTGATCAAATTTTCTTTTTTTATGACCACTTACCTAATCCAATTGGTATCAGACAGGGTATTGCTGTAATGCTTTCACATTAAATAATGCACTGTTTTCGTTTAAAAAAAAACCTAATTTATTGGCTAATTTAAAAAACGATATTCTTTAGCGCAAAAAGGCCGGTGACGTTTAAATCACCAGCCAGTGCCTTTTCAGGCAAATAATCTGTGATTAAACAGATTACTTAAGTTCAATAGAAGCGCCTGCAGCTTCAAGTTCTTCTTTAAGAGCTTCTGCTTCTGCTTTATCAATGCCTTCTTTGATTGCTTTAGGTGCGCCTTCAACAAGCTCTTTAGCTTCTTTAAGACCTAGACCTGTAGCACCACGTACTGCTTTAATTACGCCAACTTTCTTGTCGCCGAAACTAGTTAAGATTACGTCGAATTCTGTTTGCTCTTCAGCAGCAGCACCACCAGCATCGCCAGCAACAGCTACAGCAGCAGCAGCAGAAACACCGAATTTCTCTTCCATTGCTTCTACTAATTCAACTACGTCCATTACTGACATTTCAGCAATAGCATTTAGGATATCGTCTTTAGAAATAGACATCTTTAATTTCCTGTTTTAATGACAGCCACTTAAAAGGCTGTGTAATAACTATAAATTCAAAAAGCGTATGTTGTATTACAACGATTATGCCGCTTCTTGCTCTTTCTGATCGCGAACTGCAGCAATCGTACGGACAAGCTTGCCAGCCGATGCTTCTTTCATTGCGCTCATTAAGCGTGCAATTGCTTCGTCGTATGTAGGTAACTTAGCAAGTAACTGTACATCTACAACTTCGCCTTCATATGCAGCTGCTTTTAGTTCAAACGCATCGTTTTCTTTTGCGAAATCACTAAAAATACGGGCAGCAGCACCTGGATGCTCGCTAGAAAATGCAATTAATGAAGGACCTACAAAATTGTCTGCAAGACAATCAAACGCAGTACCTTCAACTGCACGGCGGGCTAAAGTGTTACGAACAACTTTCATCCACACACCGTTTTCACGTGCAGTAGCACGTAAAGCAGTAATTGCGTCAACTGTTACACCGCGTGAATCTGCGATAACAGCTGAAAGAGCGCCTTCGGCAGCTTCTTGAACTTCAGCAACAATTGCTTTTTTGTCATCAAGATTGATAGCCATGGGCTTTAACTCCTGGTTCAACCGGATATCCGGTATTAACTTCTCCCCAAGTAAACTTGGGATTTTTTTTACGGCGAAGCCAGAAAATTTAAGGAAATATCTGGGTAATCACCATCTACGCAGGAAAATATTAAGTAACTATCGCTACTCCTACGGTCTTTGACGGGGCTGTTTCCACAGCACCTACCAAAATTTAAGGGGCGAAATTATAGTTGATAATTCGCCCCAAGTAAAGCATGAACCATGCCTTACTGAAAAATTAAAGCGTTAAGCTACCTTGGTCAACTGTTACACCAGCGCCCATAGTAGTTGATACTGAAATTTTCTTAATAAATTGACCTTTAGCATTTGCTGGTTTTGCTTTTTTAAGCGCTTCCAATAATGCTTCTAAGTTTTCTTGTAACTTAGCGTCATCGAAATCAACCTTACCAATCGTAGTATGGATGATGCCGTTTTTGTCGTTACGGTAACGAATTTGACCTGCTTTAGCGTTATTAACCGCTGTTACAACGTCAGGAGTTACAGTACCAACTTTCGGGTTAGGCATAAGGCCACGTGGACCTAAGATTTGACCTAACTGACCAACAACACGCATTGCATCTGGCGTAGCAATAACTACGTCAAAATCCATTTGGCCTGCTTTTACTTGCTCAGCAAGATCATCCATACCTACGATGTCTGCACCAGCTTCTTTAGCTTTGTCAGCGTTTGCGCCCTGAGTAAATACAGCAACACGAACTTCACGACCTGTACCATGTGGTAATACAGTTGCGCCACGAACGTTTTGGTCTGATTTACGAGCGTCAATACCCAAGTTAACAGCTACATCAACGCTTTCTTTGAATTTAGCGGTCGCTAATTCTTTTAAAAGAGCTAATGCTTCGTTGATTTCATAATCTTTTAATACGTCTACTTTTTCACGAATTAGACGAGCGCGCTTTGATAATTTAGTCATGATTAGTCCTCTACCACTAAACCCATTGCACGAGCAGAACCCGCGATAGTACGTACTGCAGCGTCCATAGAACCTGCTGTTAAATCTGGTTCTTTAGTCTTAACAATTTCTTCAAGTTGAGCACGTGTTACCGTACCAACTTTTTCAGTGTTAGGGCGACCTGAACCTGACTTGATGCCAGCCGCTTTCTTAAGTAAATAAGAAGCAGGTGGAGTTTTTGTTTCGAACGTGAAAGAACGGTCGTTGTATACAGTAATGACTACTGGTACTGGAGCGCCTTTTTCTAAAGAGTCTGTTTTTGCGTTAAACGCTTTACAGAATTCCATGATGTTCACACCGTGTTGACCAAGTGCTGGACCAACAGGAGGTGACGGGTTAGCTGCACCAGCAGCTACTTGTAGCTTGATTAAAGCTTCGACTTTTTTAGCCATCTTTAATTACCTTAAATTATGGGTATTATCGCTAGTTCTTCCGAACACTACACCTGACCTAATAGAAGGTAAGTGTTAGCTCCCCGTGGGTTAATAATTTTGCGTTTTTAGTACTAACTTTTGTTTGTACAAATAAAAACGGCAGCGGATTATAAATTAATCACTGGTCAGGTTTCAAGCATTAAATAGTAATTGAACTATAAAAAGCAAAAATGCCCGCAAAAGCGAGCATTTACTATTAAAACTTTGACAAAGTAGAATCGATTTTAGATAAGGCCGTTAAATTGCGAACTTATGAGCGTATATTAATACGTGATTAAGTGAGCAAAGATACCAATGCAGTATAAAAACGATTTACGCAGTCAAACTAGCCTTTTTCAACTTGTGAGAACTCTAGATCTACCGGCGTAGAACGACCAAAGATCAACACCGAGACTTTAATGCGGTTCTTTTCGTAATCAAGCTCTTCAACAACACCATTAAAGTCAGCAAATGGTCCATCAATAACGCGTACCACTTCGCCTGGTTCAAACAGTGTTTTAGGCTTAGGTGCATCAGTTTCTTCAATACGTTGAAGAATACGATCTGCTTCTTTTTGTGTGATCGGCATAGGACGATCTGATGTACCACCAATAAAGCCTAGTACTCGCGGTACACTTTTAACTAAGTGCCATGCTTCTTCATCCATTGCCATTTCGACAAGAACGTAACCAGGGAAGAATTTTCGAGCAGACTTACGCTTTTGACCTGCACGCATTTCCACAACTTCTTCTGTTGGTACTAATATCTGACCAAACTTTTCTTCTAAGCCATGAATTTCAATATGCTCAAGTAATGTTTTTTGCACTCGTGCTTCATAACCAGAAAACGCTTGAACCACATACCAACGCAACTTTGGGTTACTATTTGTGTTCGGTGTTTCTGTTACATTATTTTCTTCAGACATAATTACACCTGTAATCCAGTAATAAAGCCGACAACTTCAAATAGTACGGTATCTAAACCCCACAGCACTAAAGACATAAATAAAGTAGCAACAAGAACGATACCTGTTGTTTGTACAGCTTCTTGACGTGTTGGCCATACAACTTTTCTCGTTTCAGTGCGCGCTTCTTTTGCGAAAATAATCGCATTTCGACCCTTTACTGTTTGAGCAGCAATAAAGCCGGCAACTACAACAGCAGTAACAACAGCAACCGCACGTATTAATACAGACTGATCACCGTATATGTAGTTACCTACAACAGCACCAGCTAAAATGAGTATAACGATTATCCACTTTAATGAATCTAGAGAACCATTTTCTTGGTTTTCTGTACTTGCATTCATAACTTTACCTGTAATATTGTCTGATCCATGATCTTATGTCATATAACATAAGTATGATCTGGGCCTTTTCAAGGGCCACATAAGTAATTTGGCAGGGGTAGAGAGATTCGAACTCCCAACCGTCGGTTTTGGAGACCGCTGTTCTACCAATTGGAACTATACCCCTTTAAAAATATACACTTATCTTGGGTAGGTCTTATTTTGCTTTGGGAAATTAAGAGATACTCAAGAAAAGAGAGGGGTATTATACTGAGTCAATCCATTTACTCAAGTAAATTATTGCTTGTCTATGAAAGTCATTCGTCGTATTTGTTCACTTTATTTACCAAATAAGCTCAATTGATATGAGAAAATTTGCTCAGAACTAAAATAAAGCGGGAATGCTAAAACCATTAAATCACGTTAATACCTTAGCTAGCACAGCACGCACTATCTTTTATGTTACGACTAGAAAAACTACTATCATTGTTCAGCGTCAATTAAGCTTAACATTACCACAATAAGCACAAGTTAATATATGAACAATAAACTTGTTAGTTGCAGACTCTATCACTATGTTTACCTAGTAAAGTTAAAATCATTTTTGTTAAGTCTTTTACTGTGTTATTAGCGAGTTCAGACTTTTTATATTTAACGCATTTAATTATTTTCAATACGGCTATGAGGTTCAAATATGCTAACCAAAAAACTTCTTTTCCCGCTTATTTCTCTATCAATAATCATGTCTGGTTGTGCATCTAACAACACAGAAAAAGGAGCTGCTATTGGTGCTGTTGCTGGGGCAGTCTTAGGTAAATCAACCAGTAACCATAAAGATAAACGATTAGTTTGGGGGGCCGCTATTGGTGCTATTGCAGGCGCTGCAATTGGCAACTATATGGATAAACAAGAAGAAGAATTTAGAGAAGAATTGTCAGGCTCTGGTATTGACGTTGTGCGAGAAGGTGACAATATTCGCTTAGTAATGCCTTCAAACATTACTTTCGCTACCGACCAATCTTATATCTCCAGCGGCTTTCATAACACATTAAATGATATCGCGAAGGTTCTTAATAAGTATGAAAAAACCTTATTAAGTATTGAAGGCCATACGGATAGTACAGGCGCTAGTCAATATAATCAGGAACTCTCTTTAAAAAGAGCCAGTAGCGTTAAAAATTATTTAGTACAAAAAAATATTATGGCATCACGCTTAAAAGTAACTGGATATGGTGAAACGATGCCAATTGCCGATAATAATAGCGCCAGTAACCGCGCTTTAAATCGTCGCGTTGAAATTCAGATCATTCCAAATAAAGCCTAAAATTAATGGGTCAAAAATAAATGGGGTCAGGTGCAATTTAATCGCAAAAAAAGTTGTACCTGACCCCATTTATCTTATAATTTTTGATACTACACCAGCGCCTACTGTACGACTCTAGTAGATCATTAATGATTTATCCTTCGGCCAGAGGCCGGCGGGAAATACTAAAAAATATCCATTGGGATATGTTTCTTTTGGTATTTGATATTTCAGGCGTCCTGCCTTACACCCTTTGGGCCAAACTCATGTTTGTTCAACATTGTTCCTGACAATGTTGTCATCACGGAACACCGCTCAGGTGTCTGAACTTTAAAACAAAAAAGGCCGCAATTGCGACCCTTTTCTTTAATTAGCTTGGCTAATCAAAAATTAATCGATAATTTTTGATACTACGCCTGCGCC
>NZ_JAUOPD010000040.1 GCF_030546745.1 Thalassotalea sp. 1_MG-2023 | reverse complement strand
CACATTAATCGCAATGCCTTGTCTAAATACCAATTAACTGCTGCAAAAATAAACGCGAAAGATCAACAGACCCTAATCAAGATTGGTTAAATCACCGCGAGTGACGGGAAACCCAAGATGCATCCAACCAAAAATTCCTTCCCATAAAACCGCTGTTTTTGTAAAGCCTTTATTTCGCAATTTATTTACCACATGATCAGCAGCAGCACGAGGGCAAGAACAATAAGCAACGATTTGAACGTCAGTAGGGATATCAGCAATCATGGTATCAAGATCTGCATAATAAGGTAATGGTACTGAACCTTTAATATGTGCAGTTTGCCAAACCGAGGTAACTCGAGTGTCAAATAAAACCATCTTCTGCTTTTTCTCTAATGCGTTATGTAAATCTTTTGCCATGACATATTGATCATCTTTTAACGTAAAGTTCGGGTGTTCACCATCAGGGTTTACAACATATTCCGCAGGCGTTGGTAACTGTTTTAATACGGGTTTGTTATCTTGCCAACCACTGGCTTTACTTCGTAAAAAAGCGGTAATATCGTTAATGGCCTTTTCTGATAACACGCCTTGATATGCTTTCATCGGTGTATTTTGTCTGCCATGTCGAATGGCGTAACGAATAAATTCATCGGTATTATGGGCCAACGCAGAGGGGTTGCCTAAAGCGGGTGCCGTAATTCCTTCACCATTTGCGCCATGGCAGGTTGCACATTCTTTTTGGTAGTGTTTTTCACCTTGTTTGATATCACCATGAACAGGGTTTGTAGACAACTTAACGCGATCAACGCCTGCTTGTTCAAATAACCAATAGGTTAGATCCCACGTTTCTTCTAATGTCATTGGGCCGCCGACTTCATCTAAATAACCACCCATCGGTGTACCGGTACGTCCATACGACATTGGCCTTAAAATGGCGTGAGGTACACCTGATTGAAATAAACTGGCACTTTTTAAAGAAGGGGCGTGGTCATTAACATGGCCTTGCCTATCTTTTCCGTGACAAAGGGCACAAAATTGCAGATAGTTTTGTTCGGCAACCTCTGCTTGTTTGGGAGTTAATTTTCTGGGAGGGTCTATTGTTTCATACTCTTGAGCAATGATTGCTTTATTTTGCATTGCTGCCAGTGCGAGAACAAATAATATTCGCGTCAACATAATGTAAAAATCCTTTTGATTGATTGTTTTAGTGTAGCGCGCTATTTAGCTCAATATAAGTAGGGCCTGTTGATCTTTCGAGATTAAATTTTGTTCGAGCTAAACGCTTTTTGTTCTAGGCGTGAGCAATGCCTTGTCTAAATACCCATAAACTGCTGCAAAAATATACGCGAAAGATCAACTAACCCTAATATTACCGTAATTTAGTGGAGGTGTATCGTTTGGTAAATGTAACAAAAATATATCGATTATCTGTTGAGTAGGGATGAATAATACATGGCTTTCGGTATAATCTTGTTAACGCACGAATAATACAGATTTACCTATGCAAAAAGAACAAGACTACCCCATTGGAAAGCCAGGCATTAAATGGGGGCCAGAAGAAATAGCTCAGTGGCATGAAAAACAAGTAGTAAAACGTAGTTATCAGCAAGAAGTCGTCAGTAAAGTAAATACATTAACTGATCATTTTACCATAAAACAATATGGTGCATTATCTTATGACGAACAAGCGTACCCTTTATTAGCGTTAGTTTCTCATACTTTTAATGCGAATAAACCCACAGTATTAGTGACTGGTGGTGTACATGGCTACGAAACAAGTGGTGTGCATGGTGCTTTATTGTTTGCAGAAAAATATGCAGATAATTTTCATGAACAAGTAAATTTTATTATTATTCCTTGTGTCAGCCCTTGGGGCTATGAAACGATTAATCGTTGGAACCCTTTGGCAATCGACCCTAATCGCTCTTTTTACCCACAAAGCCCTGCGCAAGAGTCTGCGAAATTAATGGCGTTTATTGAAGAGATGGGCGTAGAGTTGCTTGCGCATTTTGATCTACACGAAACCACAGATACTGACAATTCAGAGTTTAGGCCTGCGCTTGCTGCTAGAGACGCTACAGTTCATGATAACTGGAATATCCCTGACGGCTTTTATCTTGTTGCAAATACTGCTAAACCTCAAACTGCTTTTCAAAAAGCGATTATTGATGCGGTTGCGAAAATAACGCATATTGCTCCAGCTGATGATGAAAATAGATTAATTGGCGAGACGATAGAACAGTTCGGAGTAATCAACTATGACGCTAGACCACTTGGTTTGTGTATGGGCTTTAGTGACGCAAAATTTGTAACCACAACAGAAGTTTATCCAGACAGCCCTAAGGTTGATACTGATAATTGTAATTTAGCACAAGCAACGGTGATTAATGCTGGTTTGGCATATATTCTCGCTAACAATAGTCATAATGATTAATAAAAGTTTGTTTAACATTTAAGGAAATAACATGCCAAAGGCAAGTGATGTAAAGAAAAACCAAGCTATTGAGCACAATGGCGGTGTATTTATCATAAAAGATATTGAACGTTCAGTGCCTCAAGGGCGAGCTGGCGGAAGTTTGTATCGTATGCGTATGTATGATGTTGTGTCTGGCGGTAAAGTAGATGAAACGTTTAAAGATTCAGACATGCTAAACTATGCAGACTTAATTCGACGCCCAGTTATGTTTTCTTATATTGATGGTGAAGAATATGTGTTCATGGATAATGAAGACTATACACCTTTTAACATCAACAAAGCATCTATAGCAGACGAAGTACTGTTTATTAATGAGTCTACACAAGGTGTTCAGGTAATTTTAGTTGATGGTTCTCCGGTAGGTATCGATTTACCATCGAGCGTAGAGTTAGCCGTATTAGAAACAGACCCTTCTATTAAAGGCGCTTCAGCAACATCAAGAACAAAGCCAGCGACGCTTTCTACAGGGTTAATTATTCAGGTGCCTGAACATATTTCAACCGGCGATGTTGTAAAAATTAACACCGATGAGAAAAAGTTTATGGGGCGTGGTGACAAATAATTCACCCTTTTAGCATGGCTATTTAAACGGATAAATGAAAAATCCCTGTTAACGTGTTAACAGGGATTTTTTTATCAAAGACTTTTTAAGCGTTATAATTTTTTCTATAAAATAAAGCAAATAAGCTTAGTAATATTAAAACGCCAGTAGCAGGTTCATTAATTTGACTGATAAGTTCTACGCCGTTGATGTCAAATTGTCTAATTTCGGCGATATTAAATGAAGCAGTAATATCAGCAAGTGCTTTAAATTCTGCTACACCTAAGGTAAAAGAAGTTGAAGGAACTTCTGTCGCATCAAACCACCAAACAGCGATTGATAGTACATCTGGCTGGCTTAAATAAACGTCGGTAAATAATGGGCCAAATGCCGGAAAGGCTGGTGTCATCATTTCAGAATCAAAAACGAAATTATCAAATGATAACAAGCTATTATCAAAAGCTATGTCAACTTCAAAGGTAGCCATTTCAGGAGCAACTTGTTCAACAGCAATGTTTAACAGTACCGTATCATCTGTAGCGTAATTCGCTTCGTCGGTGTTTAACGTTATGATGTTGGCGTTAACGTTTGTTGCCACAAATAAGCAGATAATCATCAATAAATTTTTCATGTTTTTTCCTTAATTAAATATTATTCAGTAGCGCAGCGAGTACGAGTACATAACTGCATGTAACCGCGAACATCACGGCGATCAAGTTGTTTATCGTTATTAAAGTCGTACGCTAAATCTGTTAATTCGTTTGATGCAGCTAATCTTAAGAACAGCGTTATATCTTGGGTGTCGACATCAGCGTCCTGATCTAAGTCACCAAAAATGTCGTTTTGTGATAACGAAATTTCAACAATGATTGGGTCGTGATCTGATGAGCGAAAAGCATCAGGAGCATAAAATTTTGCATGATGTGTCGCATTTTGGTATTGCATGCTGTAATCAAGTACGCGCGGCTCATCGGCGTTTATAGGCCAGGTAATTACATCTACCACATGCTGTGCTAAAGCTTGGTTAGCTAATGCGTGATCTAATTGACCGAGTTGCCCATTAAAAATATAGCTATAGGCATTGGTTTTATTTAAGGTCGAAAATAAATCATCGAAGCCGGCATTTGCTAATGCAACAATGGGATCTTCTTTTAAATAAGCATTTAAATCGCCGATAACTAGGGTAGGTTGCCCACCATATTCTTTATTGAGAAATAGGCCAAGGGCTTGAGCAGCACGAGTTCGCGTTAAGTTACAATTACCTTGTCCATCATTATTATCATAATCACCAAGGCTGTTACAGCTGCTGCCTTTTGATTTGAAATGATTCACTGCGATGACAACGGATTGCGCTGAATCTTGGTGTTTAAATTTCTGCGTAATTACCGGTCTATTTTTGCTTGATAAAAATAGCACTTGACCATTTTCATCTGTAGCAGAATTTTGGCTATTTAATACTTTAGCTGACTCGATAGGTGTCACAGAATTTGTTTTATAAAGCATACCAACGGCTATTTCATCAGTTCCCATTTGATTTTCAGCTGGTGCAATAAAGTGATAAACGTTTTCATTAAAGTGATCGTTTAACCCTTGAGTGAGATCTGCAATCGCGGAATGTTGGTCATAGCCATCATTTTCAATTTCCATCAATCCGATAACATCTGCATCAATAGCTGCAATTGCTGCAATAATTTTGTTGCGCTGACGCACAAATTCGGCTTCGGTCATCGCTCCTCGAGCTGTAGGGAAGCCATCACCTAAACCGTTACCGTTGAAGTAATTAAGTACATTAAAACTTGCAACTCTTAAATTACCTAAGGTGGATAAATTAGGGACTAATTGACGTGCATTTGTCGTTATTGTCGCAACTGGTGATGTTTGTAGGATTTGGTATTGATTAAAATGAAATGACAATATACCGGTAAGTGTTGGTATGGTATCGCCACTTCTTAATGAGTTGATGGCACTTAGCTCTGGCGTTGGCGCGGGCAGCATTTCAGGGTTTTGTGCTGTTTCACCGTCATCAACCATAATAGATTTTTCAGCGTTTTCTAGTGCTAACTGATTAGCTGAAACGCCAGGTTCTGTCACTTGCGTTGGAGTGTATAAGCGTTCAGAGGCAACCTCGAACTGACCATATCGGCCGTAGTTGTAAGTGTCTGTAACGATGCTGTTTTCTACTGTTACTCGCATACCTTCAAGTGCTTCACGTTGGGTTGCGTTTAAAGGTAGAGTAATGTGCTTCGCAGTTGGTAAACTTACGGCTGTTTGACACACATGTAGTTCAGTTACCGTCGCAAGTTGAGTTAAATCGTTATATTCACTCACGCTTGCTTGTAAACGAATTTTATCACCTACTGTTACAGTATCTGCTTGGTGATATACAAATATGCCTTCTGAAGTCATGGCATTATTATCAGTATCAAGGTCAGCACTTTGGATGAAAAAGCCTTTATAGCCAGTATGCTGTAGAGAGTGTGTGACAATACCTTCTGTCCAAACCGTCTCTCCTGATAATGGGGTGCTGTTAGAACTGCCTTGGATATTGGCTATGCTAGTATATGAATCACCACAGGTGCCAGTTGCTGGCGTGTCTCCATCTCCGTTGTCGCCATCTCCGGGGTCGCCGTTATCACTTGAGCCGTCAAATTGGTGAGAGCCTAATGAATCAAGCGTATTTTTAGCAAAACCTATCCATTGATCAGCGGGATTAAACTCATCATTTGGGTTTGTATCGCCACTGCTGACAAAAGATTTACGAACTAAGGTATTATCTTTTGTACTTGTTAATGAATTGCCCCATTCACTGCCAGGGTCTTGGCCAACTTTTCCTATTGAATCGACAACAACATTTGCTTTTTTAAGCACGATTGCGTCATCACCGTTAAACAATAAGCTTCCTGTGGAAAGTTGCGTTGTAACACTGTTATCAATATCACGGTGTGCAATGACAAAGGTGCTCTTGGCGGCAATTGTGCCATTTAAATTTATCGTGTTTCCAGCTGTGCTATTGCCGTTAAAGTACAAGGCTAATTGATATTGAGATAAGTCGACGGTTTGATCGCTGGTATTGAATAATTCAACCGCTTTGTTGTAACTGCTTCCCTCAACGTATTCTGAAATTATGATATCTGCTGATGCTGTAGTGCTGAGCAATGCAGATAAGGTTAATAAAGGTATTTTTTTCATGTTTTTTTGGCCGTTATCAAGTAAATAAAAGTGAATAGCTTATAAAAGCTGACCAAATGGTAAGTGTATTAAGTTAAGGATTTGTTAATGATGTATGTAGCCTTTATGAAGTCTACATGTCATTTTTATGAATGATGCGGTTTAGTTATTAATGTTTTAAATGTAATGCATTGTTTATCTTAATGATAACGACACAAAACGTTTGCAACGTTAAAATTCATGATACAGTTAACTATTATTACTAACTGAAGACTAGGAATAAAAGTGCCTGGGGTAAATTTACTTGCGTTAATCGATGATATCGCCACCGTTTTAGATGATGTTGCGGTACTATCAAAGGTCGCCGCCAAGAAAACAGCGGGTGTGCTTGGTGATGATCTTGCGCTTAATGCTCAGCAAGTGTCTGGGGTAAAAGCACAACGAGAGTTACCAGTGGTTTGGGCCGTCACGAAAGGTTCATTCATTAATAAATTAATTTTAGTACCAGCCGCCTTACTTATCAGTGCTGTTTATCCGCCTTTAATTACTATTTTGATGGTGCTTGGTGGTCTTTACTTATGCTTTGAAGGTGCGGAAAAAGTCACACATAAATTTTTGCAAAGCAAAGAGGATAAAGCAAAACATCATCAAGAGGTACTTGAAAAACTCACGCAAAATAACGTTGATTTGGTGCAATTAGAACAAGATAAAATTAAAGGCGCTATAAGAACCGACTTTATTTTATCGGCAGAAATTGTCGTTATTGTGCTGGGCTCAGTTAAAGAAGCAAGTTTTGAAACACAGATAGCAGTGTTAAGTGGATTAGCCATAGCGTTTACTGTTGGTGTATATGGCTTAGTGGCTGGAATTGTCAAATTAGATGATTTAGGCCTATATCTATTGAAAAAATCGAAATCAGGCCATTTTAATCAACTACAACGAGCTTGCGGGCGAGGTTTGTTAATATTTGCTCCCATGCTGATGAAAATGTTGTCAGTGGTAGGCACCTTAGCGATGTTCCTTGTTGGCGGTGGCATACTTGTTCATAGCCTTGCTTTTTTACATCATAGTTCTGCAAGTGTTACTGAACAGATAACTGCTTTGTTCGGGAATACTTGGGCAACAATGGCTAGTGTAGTGCATGATGGTGTAATCGGTTTAATCGCAGGGTTAATAATATTGGCGCTTATAACAATTTATGCCAAAATCATTGGTAAACAAGAACAAAATTAGCTTTTCTTACTAGCGGTGTTTCAGGGGGAAATATGAGAACGAGTATTGAGCAATATGTGGCACAAGCGCAAGAGCTATGTGTGTTACCAGATGTTTATTTGACGCTAAAAAGGCTCATCGCTGATGAAAGCTCAACGTTAGATGATATTGCTCAAGTCTTGTCACTTGAACCGGCAATCGCATCAAAATTATTAAAAATTGCCAATAGCCCGATGTTTGGCTTTCCTAGCGAAGTTGTGTCAATTGATCGTGCATTAATGATATTAGGCATTAAAGAAGTAGAAAACTTAATTGACGCATATGGTGTAACAGCGGCGTTTTCTGGCATTGATCCAAATGTTGCTGATATGGATAGGTTTTGGGAAATCAGCGTTGATTGTGCATTGTTAACTCAGTTTTTTGCTAAACAACTTAAAATGCCTAGTGAAAAAAGCTTATTTCTATCAGGGTTATTTCATAATATAGGTGCGTTAGTTTTAGTGCATTTAGCACCGAAACAGGTTAAATATAGCGAAGGTTATCATAAAGGTGAAACGCCTTGGGAGCGACAAAAAGATGTGTTGGGTTTTACTTATTCACAGTTAAGCGCAGCGTTACTTACGTCTTGGCAGTTACCGTCAGTAATCGTTGATCCTATTGCGCAGTATGTTGATGCCTATCAAAATGAATTATCACATGAAGCAAGCTTATTATTTATAACCACACGTTTAGCGTTAATTAATTCGCATCCAGGCATGTATGCAAAGAAAACATTTTTAGGAAATCATCTTTTGCAAGAGCTTGGTTTGACGCCGCAAGATGTTGATTCTAGTTTACAATATTGTAACCAACAAGGTGTGGAAATTTTATCGGTGTTAGGTCATATTTAATCAGGGTCTGTTGAATATTCGAGAGTAAATTTTGTTCGAACTAAATGCTGTTTGTTCAAGGCGTGGGCAATGTATTGTCTAAATACCCATAAACTGCTGCAAAAATAAACGCGAAAAATCAACAGACACTAAGTTTTATCGTCATTTAACTGTCATGTTTCTTTCAAAAAATGGTCATAAATTCTGTTTACATTGAAGCCAGTTATTACAAGCTGGATAAACAAAATGAATACATCAGATTATAGAGACTTTGACAATGTAGAGTTCGACGAATTAGACGTTCACGAAGTAAAAGCTAAAGTAAAAACACGCAAGCGAAAATGGCGAGAAATCGAAAACATTAAGGAAGTTCGTAGGTTACGTAAGGAATTAGCACAATATGATAGCTATGAATTTTAATCATATGTGTGCTTAAAAATTATTTTTGCATTTTACTATTGTTTTTTATTTTATTGCCCAGAGGTATATAAGTAGAGAACATTTTCTCTGTTTCTTTTTTCAATGAAGAGGGTGTAAAATGAAAATAACAGTTTCAGGTCATCATGTAAAAATTACCCAAGCAATCAAACAAGCAATTGAGAATAAATTAACAAAAGTCGCTAATCACTTTCCAGATCTCATAGCGATAGAATCAGTGGTTAAAGTTGAGCCAAATCAGCAACAAATTGAAGTGATCACCCAATATGAAGGACAGAAAATATCTGTTAGAGCGGCAAGCAAAGAGTTATATAAAGCGATTGCAGAAGCAGCTAAAAAGCTTGAAGCGGCATTAAAACACCGTAAAGGTTCGTTACAGAAGAAACAACACAAAAAGTATCGAGTACCTCAGTCAGATATGTTCCAACCAAGTTAATTTGAAATGCCGCATTTAATGCGGCATTTTACTTTTTAACGGTTTAGTTTCCAATTAATCCGTTAATATGGGCAACCGCACAGCGTCCTAAAGCACTTAATGCGTAACCACCTTCAAGGGCCGAAACCATTCGGCCTTTAGCATAGGTATCAGCAATCGTTTTTATTTCTTCTGTAACCCAACGGTAGTCATCTTCTGTTAAGCTAATTTGTGACATTTCGTCTTCAATATGTGCATCAAATCCAGCAGATATAAAGATGAATTCCGGTTTAAAGGTATGTAAATGTACTAGCCACTTATCTTTGATAGCTTGCCTAAATTCAGGCCCTTTCGTCGTGGGAGGAAGTGGGGTATTAATAATGGGGGGAGTATTACTCTCTTGCATTTTAAAAGGATAAAAAGGGTATTGATAACTAGAGCAAAAGAGTATTCCTGATTTATCTTTAATGATATTTTCAGTGCCGTTGCCATGGTGAACATCAATATCGAGAATGGCTACTCGTTTAATTCCATATTGCTTTTTTACGTATTCTGCCGCAATGGCAATATTATTAAAAATACAAAACCCCATGGCTTTGTCACGCTCAGCATGGTGACCAGGCGGACGGGTCAGGCAAAAAGCAGAAGACAAGGTTTCATTCATCACTAAATCAACAGCATCTTTAATTGCTCCTGCTGAATAACGTGCGGCCGTTAGCGTATTGGCATTCATAGCAGTATCGTCATCTAAACGAAAAAGCCCTTCGCTAGGTGCGTTGTTATAGATATAGTCGACATAGTGTTTATCATGGGCGAGTAATAGTAACGATTTGTCTATAGGGGTTGCGTCAAACTGTTTGATCACATATTCAAGGCCGCTTCTGATCAACTGATCTTGAATCGCATCAATACGAGCTGGAGATTCAGGATGATATTCCCCCATCATATGGCCGTTACAGCGGTGATGGCCAATAATTCCTACAGTCATGTGGTTTCCTTTGCGCTAGATACTGGTTCTTCTAGCGTTAAGCTAAGCGAAACTTCGTCGAAATCTTCTGAATATCCTCTGATAAATCCAACATTTTCGAATACTTTTAGCATTGCAGCGTTATCTCGTCTTACGCAGGCGATTAACGACGATAATTTTCGTTTTTTAGCAATCTTTATCATTTGCAATAATAAGGTTGTTGCCATGCCTTTACTGCGCTGTGTTTCACGAATAACAAAAGCAACTTCTGCTGAATTTGTTGCTTCAATAAAATAGTAACGGCCAACCGCTTGTATCACTTCACCTAAGTGATCACGTTGGGTAAAGCACAAGGCTAGATCTTTATGTTGATTAACACTAACAAGCTGACATGAATTTTCTCGTGTCATCTGAGTTAAATGATGGTTATAACGCATCATTAATGTTTCTTTAGTGTGCGAGTAAAAGAACTCTTGTAAGCGTCGCTCATCTGCGGGGCTTAATGGACGAAGGATAAAGCGTTCGCCACCTAAGGTGAACTTCTTCAATTCAACAGCCCCTAATTCAGGAACAGAAGTAGGGGTGTTATCTTGATATGTTGGCACCCAATAATGCTTTCGAACCTGTTTTAATAAATTGTCTCTAAATTTAGGGTGGGCAATACGAATAAGTTCTAAGGCACGTTCTCTTATGCTTTTACCGATTAAATTTGCAATACCAAACTCAGTAACCACATAACCTACATGGCCTCTTGAGGTAACAACGCCGCCGCCTTCGGTTATATGGGGAACAATACGAGAAATATTGCCGTCTTTTGTTGTTGAAGGTAGAACAATAACGGGTTTACCACCTTTACTTAGCCAAGCACCACGTACAAAGTCTACTTGACCGCCAATACCACTATAAAACTGATGGCCAATAGAATCAGAAACGACTTGTCCTGTAAGGTCAACTTCTATGGCACTATTTATTGATACCATATTGTCGTTTTTCGCAATGTTTACTGGCGAATTAACATGTTCAGAAGGGTAGAATTCAACGTGTTGGTTTTTATCAACGAAGTCATATAATCGTTGAGTGCCGATACAGAAGGTGGTTACCGTTTTGCCTTTATGGAAGGTTTTTCGACGGTTGTTGATCACGCCGCTTTTCATAAGGTCGATGATACCGTCTGAAATCATTTCACTGTGAACGCCCAAATCTTTATGATTAATTAAGTACTTCAGCACCGCACTAGGAATTTTACCAATACCTATTTGTATTGTTGCGCCATTTTCTACAAGCATTGCAGCATATTGGCCGATGCGCTCACTGATTTGATCAATTTGTTGATCTGGAATTTCAGGTAAACGTTGTTTGGCATGTAACCAAGCGTGAATTTGATTGACGTGAATAAAACTATGACCGTTAGTGCAGGGCATATGAGGATTAACTTGTGCAATGACAACATTAGCTGATTTTACCGCTGATGCTACTACATCAACGCTAACCCCTAATGAACAATAGCCATATTCATCTGGAGGGCTAACCATGACTAATGCTGCGTCTAATGGCAAAATATTTTGTTTAAAAAGCGTTGGAATTTCTGAAATAAAGCATGGTGTATAATCGGCTCTTCCTTCGGCTACAGCCTCTCTGACATTGTTGCCACCGATAAACAACGTGTTAACTTTAAATAAGTCTTTATGTTCAGGCTTTGCCCAAACGTTGTCTGAAAACGTTAGAATATGAACCGTTTCAATATCATGTAATTGCGCGCTATTTTCGATTAAATTATCAATTAACGCATTTGGAACTGCGGCATTTGAACCGATGAAAATACGATGACCAGATTTTAAATAATCTTCCCATTGAACAGGAGTGCCAGCTTTATTTGTTAACTGCATGATAGTGCATCTTATGTTGATTATTTGGACCTAAACGTGGTTTGAGCGTTACCCAGTGATAACTGTCACTCTATCACTCAAACAAGTTAACTAGTGTAGTGCTTAGCGGTAGATATTAAAACAAATTTGTTGCTAATACTTTGATGTTGAACAATAAACCCTGTTGCTTTAACAGGTTGGAATTTAAAATAAAGCAACGGGTTTACTTAGGATATGTTAGCTGTTTTCAATTCTGAAACCTATTTTTAACGTCACTTGAAAGTGACCAACCTTGCCATCAACAATATGCCCCCGTGTTTCAACTACCTCAAACCAGTCCAAATGGTTAACAGACTTACTACACTCTGCAATCGCGTTCTGTATTGCATCTTCTATACTTGTTGTTGATGAACCGACTAGTTCCAATTTTTTATAAGTGTGATGGTTTGACATTATATTCTCCTTATTTATAAACAATGGTATTAATATAGTATAAGAATGCTGCTTTTGTTTATGGTGAGAAATTTCTCATAGACTTGCGCTTTATCACGCTATAGGATGATGGTAATAACTGGTACGAACAGTTAACCATTTTAAAAGGTATTAGGTGAAATATGACGTATGCTGCAATCAAGGGCTGGGGGAAATGCCTACCTCCTGCTACTTTAACCAACGATGACTTAGCCACTTTTTTAGATACAAGTGATCAGTGGATTACCACGCGTACAGGAATGAAAGAGCGTAGAATTTCTCATGTAACAGTAAGTGAGCTTGCTTATGTTGCTTGTGAGCAAGCACTGGCAACCGCTGGAAAAACTGCTGATGATGTTGACTTAATTGTTTTTGGTAGCACCACGTTTGATGAACTATGCCCAAATGCAGCGTCTAATGTACAACGCTTACTTGGTGCGAAACGTGCGGCATGTATGGATGTTAATACTGCCTGTACTAGCGGTATGTACAGTTTAACCACGGCAACTGCAATGATAAAAAGTGGCGTGGTTCGATCTGCATTAGTGATAGGTGCAGAGGTGATTTCACCAATTATGGAATGGGATAACCGTGATGTTGCGGTACTTTTTGGTGACGGTGCAGCCGCGCTATATTTAGAAGCTTCCGATGAAAAATCTGGCGTATTGGCAGAATCATTGGGGTGTTTTGGTGAGTCTCGAGACATACTAGCAGTGCAAGGCTGGGGCATGAAGTATGCGAATAAAGCACGCCAACTTGGTGATGCACATTGGAATTTTATAGGCCAAGAAATTTTTAAGAAAGCGGTAGCAGGTATGGCTCATGGCTGTGAAACAACCTTAAGTAAACTTAATTTAACCGCGCAAGATATTTCATTAGTTGTACCTCATCAAGCCAACCTTCGGATTATTGATTCATTAGCCAAAAAACTAGCACTACCAACAGATAAAGTGTTCGTTAACATTGAAAAGTACGGCAATATGTCTGCGGCAACGGTATTGGTTGCTTTTGTTGAAGCAATAGAGCAAGGCTTAGTTACTGACAATAGCCATGTGCTTTTACCGGCATTCGGTGGAGGATTAACTTGGAGTGCTCATGTGCTGTACTTTTCAAAAGCACTTAAATCTAAAGGGAAATCAGCGGTAACATTGCCTTCAACCGCACAAAGCGGCCTAGAATTAGTACAAAATCTTATACGTGCTAAAGCGAGTGACCCCCTCAATAAAACGTGATGTTGAGGGTTGCATATTTGATTTATCTTTTAATTTACTGCTATTGTTTAGAAAAACAACAATAAGAGGTTCGTAAATGTCCCAAGTAGTCACTAACGCAACAAAAGACGATATCAGAGCAGCATATTTAACCGCTGAAGAACTGAAGTTAGCAGTATCGTTGTTGTATCAGTCTTATCATGATGATCCTGTATTTTTAGAAATATTTAATGCTGAAAAAAGTGATTATGAACAACGGCTACGTTCTTCAATTCGCGAAGAGTTAAATGCTTTTTGGCAAGCTAAACAACCTATTGTTGGCCTTTATTTAGGTGAAACCTTGGTAGGTGTTGCTTGTTTAAATAGTCGACATGATGGTGTTACAGCCGAAAGGTTTTGGCACTGGCGGCTAAAAATGCTGTTAGGTGCTGGTTATTTCAGCACAAAGCAAATGATTGAAAAAGAAGAAACCGTTATGGCTGCAGTACCCATGACAAATTTTCATGTATTGTCATTTATTGCTATTCACCCATTACATCAACACCATGGTTTTGGTCATTATTTAATGGCTGCGGTTAATACGCTGTTAGAAGATTATCCAGAAAGTGAAGGTGTGGCTGTTTATGCGACAAATGAGAAATATAAAGTATTTTTCAAAGATGTTGACTATGAATTTATTAAAGAAGTTACTGTTGGAAATGTGAGTGGCTCATTAATGGTACATTATCGCAAATAAACCTTTCAATTATTGAAAAGTAAATGAATAGGGCTGATGATAAAAACGTTTTGCGTTTTTCTTTTCAGCCTTTTTTTAGCACTTTACTTTTCCAATCTCATTAACTCATGATTAGGGTTAATCATTTCCTCTCTTGATCTATATAAACAACTTAACAGTTATTCAGCTATGCAACAGATATTCAAAAAGAGTTTAAAGTTTTAATTTTGAGCCCTGTTTTTACATACAGTTATTATTTATTCTTGTTTTTAACGAGAATACGAGAACTATTCTTGTATTTAACGTGAAAAACGAGAATTGAAAATACTATCTCGTTGATATAGTTGGGAAGAAGTGATAATTTGAATTTTTAATTTTATGAAAAAAGGAACTGTTCGTAGCGTTAGTTATGAGAATGGTTCTTATGAATAAGCTGTTATGTGAGCATCAGCTGGTGAAGAAGAATAAGCATAAGAAGAAAAAACCAAGGAATCGTAGGGGTTTTACAATACCTAAGCAGACTGTACTTCAAAGCTTAAACTCTGTTATTCCATCCAATAAACCCTCTTTCCGTGATATGGCTTATTTGGCTGTAGCTATCTTCGTATGTGTTTTCTTTTTGTACAATTTAATAGCCAAAGATGTCATTATAAGTAGAGGTGGTAATGATATTGACCCCTCTTCATTTTTTGCCGTTATTTATTACGTAACATTCTTGATTCCATTGCTTTATGTCATTCATGGTATTCTTCATTTAATAAAATATTATTTGAATATAAAGTAAGCACATAACAAACGGCTTCAGCGCGAAGCCCAACACTCCAGTTGCCTTGTGTTGGTTCACTGCGCTCCCAATTTAACACAAGGCAACTTCCGCATTGGGCTCGGCTGAGCCGGGCGTTATGCATCTTAGGAAAGTATGAGAATTTTCAGATATAAAAGGGAAGAAACTCTGGGAGCTTACAATTTTGGTCAGTACCAAATTTATGTGTGCATGCTCAGCAATACCAAAGGCGAATTATCTAAAGGGATTACGGTGTTGCCATCGGACAGCATCATTGAGTTTCCATTCCCTCTATCTGAATCAAGCGCACTTCAGCTTTCCAATTATTTATCTTCAGTTGGTGGCGGTGAAATCCCGAAAAATCACAAAGTAAAAGGTAGTTTGGCCAATCTCTTCACCGCAGCGTATTTCAAGTTTTCAAAAATCAAAGATGGTATGCTTAAGGGGCGTATATCCTTGGGCTTATTTGGGGCGACACGCACAGCATGGGTTACCGTCAATCCATCGTCAATGTTAGCCTGTTCGCAAGCAATCAATAAGCTATATGGTGCCAGCAATGCATAACAAGTTGCTCAATTTCACTCCGGCCACAAAAAGCGTGGCCTCCGCGGGACAGCCTACACTTTGTTTCGGCTGCCCCTTAGCAAAGCGTTATGTGCCAGTGCAAAAATGGAGTTAGCATTGAGTTTAAGTGTTCAATCAAAATTATTAATTAGCGCAGGATTGATTGCCTCAGCTTCTGCTATCTGGCATCTACTTTGTATTTTTGGTGGCCCTAGCTGGTTTGTGTTTGCTCGTGCACCTCAACAAATCATAGACTCTGCGGTTCAAGGTACTTTACTTGCTCCAATTGGCACTATAATCGTTGCAAGTTTAATGTTTGCATGTACTTTCTTTGCTTTTTCAGCGGTTGGTTTAATTCGCAAAGTACCTCTCCTAAAATCGGCTTTAATTACCATTGCAATACTTTGTACTTTACGGGGTTTAATTGCTATTCCAACATTTGTAACTTCTTCAGGTTTGGATATTTGGCAAATTGTAGCAAGCACAGTTTGGTTTTATGTTGGCATTTGTTTTGTCGCTGGTAGTATAGAACAAGATAAGCTCGGTAAATCAGGCACATAACAAGCATTTAAAGCGGGACTGCTAACAGTTTGCTCGGTTTCGCTTCGCTACACATTTTAGCAAACAATTATCAGCCCCTTAAATGGGCGTTAAGTTTCTAAAGGAGTTTGGGTGTCATCTTATAAGGAAGTTCCAAATTGGCGTCAATACGAATGGCTTATTTCAAAGATATTCCACGACAATCAATCTTCATTGAATACAAAAGTATTGCATGATACTCGTGTTGTAGGAGAGTATTCGGAACGTTCTAGACAAATAGATATATTAGTTGAAACACAAAGTTCAAAGACAATGATTGAGTGTAAGCATTACTCAACTCCTATTGATTTAAAAGCAGTAGAAGCTTTTCTAGCTATGCTTTCTGATGTAAAAGCAGACTACGGGGTTTTGATTTCTTCTAGTGGTTTCACAAAATCTGCAGAGAAAAGAATTACAGAGTTTGAAGGTCGAATTACTTTAGAACATATTGACTGGGAAAGTGCATATGAAAGCTCTTTTAATGAAATATCATATGGGCGCATGCAGGATGTTTGCAGTCATTGTTTAGTAAATTACGAATCAGGCAAAGCGGTACCTGGTTTACTTTGTTGGGAGCATGGTTTTGGCTTTGAAATCCAAGGGAAATTATCATCGTTTTCAATTGCTAAATGCTTAAAATGTAAATCACATACCGTATATTGTGATTCATGCGGTTGGGTTACAACTGCTGAGCATGATGAGCCATGCTGTGAGCTTCGTAACGAATTTGTGCGGTGTCATAACGAAACTTAACAACACGCCCTGAGGTGGACAGCAAGCTTTAAAACTTACTTTCCACCGCATATTTTAATAACGGCGACCCCTTTGATTTTAACGCCTCTAAGTACTTCGATTCATCATATGCTGTACATGTTTTCCAACACCGAAACAAAATTCTTATCCACTTAAAAGCCACTGCTCTGATTATCGTATTGTGCGGTTTTCCTTTCTCTTGCTGTTGCTTGTAATAGGCTTTTGCCCAAAAAGAATAACGCACTGATTGCCCCGCCCATTCTACAAAGGTTTGCCTTAAAAAGGTCGTGCATGAATAACGCCAATGTATCCATTTCTTCTTACCGCTTCGTTCTGTTACCGGTGCTATACCCGCATACTTTTGAATTTCTTCACATGATTGATAGCGCTCTCTATTTGAACCCATTGCCGCTAATAAACGAGGTGCCATTTGTGGGCCAGCACCAGGTAAACTATCAAAAATGAAGCGGTCTTTATGGGTTTTGTAAATGGTTTTTATCTCTATATCAAAGCGCTCAATAGCCAACATTAGTTGCTGGAGTTGAGCCGTTAAACATTCAACCAATAATAAATTAGGCGAGATAATGGCCTTGTCTGTTGTTAGTGGCTCTGCTTGCTTTATCGCTTCAATGCGCTTTTCATTCACAGATGGGTAACGTGAGTTATGTTGATTGAAGAAATCGACGAGTGTTTGTTTTCTTGCTCGCTTTACTTGCTCAAGTGATGGCCAACGTAGGATAAAGTCACAAAACACTTGGGTGTCTTTTTCTTTAAACCAATCAAGTACATGGGGATAGTAATTTTTAAGCGTGGTGGTGATTTTATTGGTTAAGTTAACGCGGTCTTGTACTAGTTTACGGCGATATTCTACCAGCTGAGTAAGGTACCTTACTTTTTCAGTGTCAGGCGTAATCACGCTTAATTTACTCATATGGTTTTCTAGTAATTCAACTTGAATGGCCGCATCTGTTGGGTCATCTTTAGCACCACTGTGGGTAAATGCTTTTCGATACTTTGCCACCGTCGATGGGTTGATGGTAAACAGAACGATGTGTTCAAATTTGCTTAAGGCATAAATAAGTGGTCCTTTCTTCAACTCACACGCCACCGCAACAGGTTGGCCTTTATATTTTTCTTTCAAGGACATAGCCCATGCGTTAATCGCGGTAGGTTTTGCTGAAATAATGGAAAGGTGTTGCTTATTCGTTTGTCTGTTTAGCTCACAAATATCATGCTTTTGGTCTGCCCAATCAATACCAATAAGGGCTGCAAAGTTTGAGATATGAAAGGCTTTCATTTTTGACCTCCAAAGCGTAAAGTTAACCATGGAATATGGATGTAGTATTGTTTCTCGCAGGTCTTATAGATAGTCGGTGAGACGGCAATCCCTGAGTATGCGTATTGAAACAAGTGACTTCTGTTGCTTCGAAAGTCTTGTTATAAGCATCGAATG
>NZ_JAUOPD010000004.1 GCF_030546745.1 Thalassotalea sp. 1_MG-2023 | reverse complement strand
TTGTCATATTAATACCTAATCAGTTGCGGTGATTCTATCACCTCTAATTAGATGGCCAAATTTATTGTGCCACTACACAGAAACCGCCCTAACCTCTGTTCAAGTAATGTTTAAATGTTTAAAAAAGTGACTTATTGAGAAAGAGTTAAAAGTAAAATAGTTCTATTAAAACCAAGCTGTTAAGAAAAATATGAATGACAACCGTATTACTAGTATTATCAGTTTTATAACGAATAAAACCTAACAATAAACCTAAAGAGAAAATATAAATTAAAGTATTCAAATTGTCATATTGCGCATGAATTGCAGTAAATACAAACGTAGTTATGACTAATGCGCCAATATCCCCTAAATTAGTCTGCTTTATTTTACTATAAAGCCAACCACGAAAGATTAATTCCTCCATAATAGGGATAACAATAGAGACAGTGACGATAATAAGCAAAAGCATCGCTAAACTATCATTAGCGGCTTGCACATCAAGCATGAAATTTTCAATGGGTAGATTTAGTACTACACCCAATAATGTTGATACACACAAAAAAATTAATACAACAGCTAACCATTTCACTAACTCTTGACGATTAACTGAATGAACTGCCCAATAATCTAATCGTTTCGTCCAATTGTTTTCATGTGTTGCCTTGACCAAGATGTATATATTTATTAGTGATGCCATTAGCGACAATTTTAATAAAACCGGAATACTATTAACCCAATCATAAAAAGCGTCAGGAGAATAGTTATCCCCTTGTTGGATACCAAAATAAGCATCAAAAAAAATGCTAAGCATCATTGGCGTTAAAATTAATAAAGCGATTAGCCAAAGTGATATGAAAAATAAACTGGTTAGTGAATTTTTGGGTTGGGTATTATTTGTTATTTCGTTTGTTGTCATAATTGTTAATATATTTCGGGTTAGTATTACAGTTGTTCGAATGTCATACTAGCCCTACTGTTGGTGGAGCTAATGCTCCTTTTCTGTATATCATTAACCGTACTCATTTAAAGTACCTAATTGAATAAAAAATAATTGTAAACAACAAACCGCCTAATAAGGTAAAAATCAAATCATAATAATCGAATGTGGCTTCGGCTATAAACACCTGACTAAGTTCATAAAAAAATAAGCCTATAACAATTCCATATGAGGTTTTTAATGCAATCAGCTTCACTTCTTTAAAAAGAGAATATGCCAAAGGTAAAAATAGAGCGGAAATAAAACTTGGCAAGACTCCCAATATAAAAGGAAAAAATACAAAATCTCCTTTTCTTAAAACGGTAACTTTCTCGTCGAAGTAAACGGCTAAAATCAACATACAAAGAGATAATAAATATTTAAACATATAATGATATTCCCCCTTCAACTTTACATTGAGGGGGGATAATCTACTAGAACAACTTACGGTAATAATAACGAGCGCTTGCTGAGGCTGAAGCCCAAGACTTTCTAAGATGATCATTAATTCCTTTTGCTCCGCCTACTGACTCATATAAATATGCGCCAACCGCTCCCCAACCTAGGCCTCTAACACCACCATCTACTTGTTCTATCTCATTTACGTTTAATTCACGCATAATATTACGCTCCATGTATCTAGCATTTTCTAATCAATAACGCTGGTTTGTTGGTTGACTCAATCTCACCATGAGAATGAGTAGTTAATAAGGCTGACTTTACTTTCTTACGCGATCGTTCACTAAAGGCAGCCGCTTTTAACTCCTGAAAAACATTAAATAAAATCTGACAGAAAAATCTTCATATAACTTGATAGCAACACTGGTTTCTCATCATCAGGAAATCAGCACGGTAATCCATATTCAGAAGTTAGAGTCAAAAGTAGAGTAGGCAGCCAATATTGGCTATTTAAAAACATTGTAAAAAGCTTGTATAAAGGTTGGCTAGGCATTTAGCGAATTAAAATGCCTTATGTATCGCCAACATTATATTTTCGGTGAAGTGAATAAAAATGGAGAAAGTTTAACCGCTAAACACTAAATGGGTAAGCAATTGCTTCATGATGTTGATAGCCTTTAACCGTAAAGTCGTCCGTTGTTACCCATGTTTCCAAATCTTTTAACGATTTAATATCAGGATTAATTTCAAGCTGCGGTGAAGCAAACGGTTCTCTGGTTAATTGTACGTCACGTAGTAACGGCAGTTGATCTTCATAAATATGCGCATTGACTATTTTATGGTAGGCCTTACCAGGTTTGTGACCAGTAATTTGTGCCATTAACGCTAAAAAGGTAAATACTTGAACTTGATTGAAGTTTAAACCCAGAGGCACATCACACGAACGTTGGTAGCTGGTTAAATAAAGCGTATCACCTAACAGTGAAAAGGTGTGAGTATGCATACAAGGGCGTAAACAACCTAAATCAAATTCACCAGGATTATAAAAGGTAATAATTTCACCGCGATCATCAATACCGTTAGCAAGGTTATCAACCACTTTTTTAAGCTGATCTAACGGGGTACCGTCAGGCTTTTGCCATGCACGTCCTTGCACACCATAAACCCTACCCATATCATCTTCACCTTTGCGATGAGGGTTATTCAACCAGGCGTCGTTATCATTTGCATTGGCGTTCCAAGTGTTACAGCCTATTTCACGAAATTGTGCAGCGTTACTGTAACCACGTAAATAACCAAGCAATTCAGCGATGGCGGCTTTATAAAAACTTTTGCGTGTTGTAATTAGCGGAAACTTATTACCTGCTACATCATACTCTAAATCTGCATTGATCAACGTTAAGCACTTTTTACCTGTACGTTCATTTGTTACCCATTGGCCTTGTTCAATGATGTTTTTACATAACGCTAAATATTGTTTCATGGTTGTTTATGACTCTAATTAATGTTCCGCTATTTATGGAGATTGTACGCTATTTTTTAACGAAAAATCATTCTTATCGCCACAAGAATTAAAAAGCCAGCAAACATTCGTTGTAAATACCGAACGGGTAATTTGCCCGCCATTCTCACTCCATATGGCGCAAATAATGAAGACGTTAATACAATGCCTAACAAAGCAGGTAAAAAAATATAACCTAAACTCCATTGAGGTAAGTTTGGTTGATCTAAACCCGTGATGATAAAACCTGCGGCGCCAAATAAAGCCACCACTAAACCACACACCGTTGCTGTGCCGATAGCATGCCGGATAGACACCGAATAATAACTTAATAAAGGCACTAATATAGCACCACCTGCTATCCCCATCATGCTAGAAATACACCCAGTACCGAACCCCATAACACGAATAATATGATCTCCAGGTAAAGGTTTGCTCTTTTGTACTTTTATAGAAAACAACATGTAAGAGGCTAAAATAATCACAGCTGTTGCAAAAATATAGGTTAATACCTCAGTAGAAAGTGAATCAGCCACATAGGCTCCTGATATGGCACCTAAAGCAATCATGATCATAAGTTGTTTAGCCAATGGCCAAGGAATATTACTATTTTTATGATGAGCAAAACTTGCAGATGCAGAAGTAAAAACAATTGACGCTAAAGATGTTGCAATAGCAATAGGCATCACTAACTCAGCATTTACGCCTAGTAAAGGTAATAAATAGACCAGTGCAGGTACAATGACTAACCCTCCACCTATGCCAAGCAATCCTGCTAGAAAGCCTGCTATACATCCTAATAAGGCACAAGAAATAACGACATTTATAAACATGTTTGATTTCCAATAATAGGCATGAAGGCAACGAAGAAAAAAACAATAATGTGAGCCTACATACCGGCGCGAACAAAACCACCCAAGTTCAATAGTTCAAGTTGTTCATTAAGGTAATCAATAACCTGTTGGGCATCGGAAAAAGTAAGAGCTTTTGATAATATTGCTTTTGCAGTTTTATACTCTACATGGCGAATAACCCATGTTATACGTGCAACATTATGTGAGTTCATACTTATTTTATCATAGCCCATTGCGAGCAATAATAAAGCGCCAGCTGGTTCACTTGCTAATTCTCCACACAAGCTTAATGGTACCATAAAACGCTGAGATTCTTGAGCAATCATATTTAATGCTTTTAACACCGATGGGTGGTATGAATTATATAAATTTGCAACACGTGCATTATTTCGATCAACTGCGAGTAGATATTGTGTTAAATCATTGCTGCCGACAGAAAAGAAGTCCACCTTCTGTGCTAGTTCACCTAATTGAAAAATAACACTAGGCACTTCAATCATTATACCTATTTTAGGTTTAGGTAATGATTTTCCTGGTTCAAACTCAAGCTCAGCAGACAACTCAAAATAAGCCTGATTTATCAATCGTATGGCTTCATCTACTTCCACTATACTCGAAACCATCGGTAACATAATTTCTAAATTACCAATATTAGCGTTAGCACGTAACATTGCCCGCACTTGCAATAAAAATATTTCAGGGTGATCAAGCGTAATACGAATACCTCGCCAGCCAAGAAAGGGGTTATCTTCAATGATGGGAAAATAAGGTAAAGCTTTATCACCACCAACATCTAACGTACGCATGGTGACCACTTGCCCAGGAAAAGCTTGTAAAACTTGCTGGTATAATACGGTTTGCTCAACCTCAGAAGGAAAGCAATTCTTATTCATAAACGGAATTTCAGTACGATACAAACCAATACCTTCAACACCCGTCGTTTTAGTATGTTCAAACCCTGAAGATAACCCCGCATTTAATAGCACTGCTATAGTTTTACCATCAGGCGTTTCAGCAGGTAAGCCTTCAACTTCTTTTACTTTAGCGGTAAGCGCTGTTTCTTCAGCAATTAAATGTTCATATTCTCTTATGAGCGCATCATTGGGCGCCACGAAAAGCTCACCACTATACCCATCAATAATGCACATTGCTTGGTCAACTTTCTCTAATGGGATACGGTTTACACCCATTACAGCAGGAATTGCTAATGCTCGCGCTAAAATGGCAGCATGTGAATTATTTGACCCCTGCAGGGAGACAATGCCTTTTAGCCCTAAATGCTGATATTCAGCTACTAACGCTGCTGTTACATCTTCGGCCACTAAAATAAAGGATTCAGGCACCGCTTGTACGGTTGTATTTAGTACTTTTAGATTATATAAAATACGATTACCTAAATCTTTAATATCACTCGCACGTTCTCGAAGATAATCATCATCTAACCCCTCAAACTGAACTACATAGCCATCTATTACTAGCCTTAAAGCACTTTCAGCAGTCCAGCCTTGCGCTATTTTTTCGCTGACTTCTTTACCAAGATTTGCGTTGTCTAATAGTTGTTTATACATATCAAAGATATCTAAACTATTATCTGCAATGCTACGAGCAAGCTCTTTAGTCATCCGTTCAAAGTCAGCACGCGTTGACTTAACAGCCTTCAAAAAACGTTGCTGCTCGTGCACGACTTCATTTGTTTGCTTCAAAGAGACACTACGAAGCTCAATATTAGGTTGCATCGAAAAGATGGGTGCCATCGCAACACCTGAAGAGCCTGCAACCCCTTTAATTGAGGAAACCCATTGGCTGTTGCCTTGCTGCTTGGTCAATATATCTGTTGCTTCTGCGCTGGCGATTGCGGTGGCAATTTGCGCAGCAAGAGTAACAATAAAGGCTTCTTCCGTTTCTGTAAAATAGCGTGCTTGTTCTTGTTGAATTGAAATAACGCCCAACACTTTTCGTTGATGAATAATGGGTGTGCCTAAAAAAGCATTGAACTTATCTTCTTTCACTGCTGGAGCATGCACAAAATGCGGGTGTTGACGAGCATTAGCGATATTTAGAGGTTCTTCACGTTGGGCAACCAATCCAATAAGCCCTTCACTAAAGCCTAAAGTTGTTTGTCCTAATGACTCTTGAGCAAGACCATCAGTAGCCATTAATATAAAGTGTTGTTTCTGATGATCCGCCAAATAAATTGAGCAACAGTCAGTGCGCATCACCGTTTTTATTTGCGTGACAATACGCGTTAGCGCACTATCAAGTGCACTATCTTGGCTAAACTCCAGTACTATTTTACGTAAACTGGTTAACATCTGAAACTCTTATACTCCTACGGTTATGAATGGGCATTGCTGGGTATTATTCCAATCAGCCATTAACGCCACCGACAAAATATACGAACAAATAATACCCCTAAAAAGAAAAATAGCCCACTGGATCAAAAGTGAGCTATTTCAATTCATACATAGTTATAACTAATTTCGACGCTTTCGGCGAGGAATTGCAAACGTTGTGTTAGAGAACTCTTTCATCACTTTACGATAAACATCTCGTTTAAATGCAACTACTTGCCTTACTGGGTACCAATAACTTACCCAACGCCAATCATCAAACTCAGGGTGATTTGAGTGCTCTAACGCAACCGCAGATTCTTTCGCAGTTAGTTTGAGTAAAAACCACTTCTGTTTTTGACCTATACAAACAGGTTTACTTTCATGTCGGATCAAGCGTTTGGGTAACTTATAACGCAACCAATGTTTTGTCGTAGCCATCAACTTAACGTGTTCTGGCTTTAAACCGACTTCTTCATATAACTCACGATACATGGTTTGTTCTGGTGTTTCGCCTTCATCAACTCCTCCCTGAGGAAATTGCCATGAATGCTGACCAAAACGTCGTGCCCAAAAAACTTGTCCCCTGTCATTAATTATAACTATGCCGACATTGGCTCGATAGCCTTCGGCATCTATCACAGGACTTCCTAGAAAAATTTCACTATAAACTGATTCTTCCACAATAAAGTTCGATGAGCAAATAGAAAAATCGACGAATGTTAAATTTCCAGATATGTCTTGCGGCAATTGCTGCACTTTCAGATAATAATAAACAAATAAATAACACTTATGACCATGCAAAAACCTAATCCCCCGAAAACTGAAGCAGAATTGCTAGCACGAGCCCAACGTATTGCAGGGTTATCATTAGGTGAGATTGCTCAACAATATGGTATTGCAGTCCCTTCAAATTTGAATAAAGAAAAAGGGTGGGTCGGTTTACTATTAGAACATGCATTAGGCGCTAGTGCGGGTTCAAAACCTGAACCCGACTTTACTGAATTAGGCATTGAACTAAAATCTATTCCTATCAATCAACAAGCAAAACCTTTAGAAACTACCTTTGTTTGCGTTGCTCCACTCACAGGTTTAGTTGGTAATACATGGCAAAATAGTCATTTAAAGCATAAACTAACGAAAGTGTTGTGGGTTCCTGTTATTGCTGAGCGAGAAATTCCTGTGGCTGAACGTATTGTATGCACAGCTTTTTTATGGCGTCCAAGTGATTACGAAGAACAGTTAATGGCACAAGACTGGCAAGAACTCACCGATATGATAGTGTTAGGCGAAGTCGAAAAAATTAATGGTAAACATGGACAAGTGTTACAATTAAGGCCAAAAGCAGCCAATAGTAGCGCGAAAACAAAAGCATATGACTACGAAGGAAAACCATTTATGACTTTACCTAGAGGCTTTTATTTGAAAACCGCATTTACTCAATACTTAATTAATCAACATTTACGTGTAATATGAGTTAATCATCGCCATGAAGTTTATGCGCAAATTTGAAAGATACTTGTCTGCACTGTTCTTATTTACAATTATCACTTTATTACTCACATCTTATTTCACTTTTAAAGAGGTGATAAACAGCTATAACAAAAACCAATATCAATCAATTATCCCTTTATTTTCAATCGTTAACACTGAAATTATTCGACCACTAAACACCGCTTTTTTTATCGCAAATGATCCATTATTGATTGAGTTAATTGATCAAGAACAAGTGAGTAAAAACCGTTTACTGACTTATTTACGCACTATGTCTATAAGGCATAATGTTGTTACTTTTCTTGCACTTGAAAAGCATGATATCGATATTGACTCTAACGGCGAAATACTTTCTTTATCAAACAATAAAGCAGAGTGGTATCACCGTTTAAAAGCACAAGAATACACACAGTTTGCTGACATAGGTAAAGCTGAAGATCCCCACCTATTTTTTGATATTAAGTTGTTTAATACTCGTGACGAGTTTCTTGGTTTTGCCGGTGTTGCGATAGATCTCGACCATTTTGCTGAAGCGTTTTCTGAATATAGAGAGCGCTTTGGCTTTGAATTAATTTTTGTAAACGAACAAAATGAAGTGACACTATCATCTAATCATTTAATGAAAACTGAAAGCCACCACCGTCAAGATGAAATCATTCATGTTAACGATCTTGACTGGTATCAACAGATGATAAAAAACGGTGGAAAACAGCTTGCTAATTCAATTATTGCATACTCTGATGGTAACAGAGTAATTTCTCAAATGCCTTTACCTGCTTTGAATTGGCGTATGTTTATTATTTCTCCACCCGCTTCTGAACAACAAGAATACTGGGCATTATTTTTGACGAGAATCGGTATATTTCTACTGATTATTATCGTGTTATATTCAATCTTCATTGGCGTTGTTGATTATTTCAAAAAAAGATTAGTTGAGAGTTCAGAAACAGACTTTCTCACTAAGCTTCCTAATCGAAGTTACTTAACTTGGAAATACGAAGAGTTATCTTGCGAGCACGATAATATTTGTGTTGTGATCGCCGATATTGACCATTTCAAAGAAATAAATGATCAATATGGTCACGTCGTTGGCGATGCTGCTTTACAAGAAGTTGCCCGCAAACTTGAAGCTTGTTTACGAAATGAAGATATCTGTGGTCGCTGGGGAGGCGAAGAATTTGTTATGATCCTCCCCGACATCTCATCAGAACAAGCTATTGAAATTATTGAACGCATGCGCGAAAGCATTGCCAATAACGCTTTTAGTCATTCGAGCATGAGTCAATCATTTAACATCACAATAAGTTTTGGCCTTTGCCATAAAAACAGTGGTAATCAATCACTAGATAATTTAATTCAGCTAGCTGATACCGCGCTTTATCAAGCGAAATCTAAAGGTCGTAATCGCACTGAATACGTTAAATAACTTCTATCTGTTGGCTTACCGCCGTAGAATCGCCAGCCTCAATTGACACCCACTGCGTGTTTGCTGCCTCGAGGCAGACATATTCAGTTTCACCACCTTGATGTACATCTGCCATAGTCGCTGCTATGTCTTTACCTGGGTTCCAAACAACCCATTGCTGGCAATGATTACTGGTTACTTTTATTGTACGTTGCCAGTCGGCGTCTTTGATCAACTGCTCAGTATTATCATAATAAATACGATCAAGTGGTCCCACACAATTCACTAGCTCGTCTATTTGTCGTTTCTTGCCAGTAATTTTATCATCAAAATGTACACCTTGAAGCTGAGGAAGTTGCACATTTTTAGGATCGCTAACAGCAAAATAGCTATGTAAGGCATGGCCAAATTGTAACGACGACTCTCCGGTATTTTTGATAGACAATTGCTGATATAAATCTTTTGAAAAAATTAAGGTTTGTTCAACTTCAAAAGAGTGTTGCCACGCTGAATGTCTATTTTCTCCTTTAATACTTAATACTAGCGTAATAGCTTCTGGTGTAATCGCACAAGAGCTTACTTGCCAATCACTGGTTCGTGCAAAGCCATGATTTCCTAGATTATTGCCATGTTCATCTATCAGGGGGCCGAACCATGGCCAGCAAATAGGAATACCTCCTCTAATTGCTTTTCCTGCTTGATATTCAGCTTTATCACTTAACCAAAGAACGGGACGTTGATTAGTTGGCTGCCAACTAAGTACATGGCCACCATAAACACTGACTTTTGCCTGACACAAAGGATGTTCAATCAGTAATATTGCGTGTTCGTTAGCAAGTTGTTGTTGGCTAATGCTTGCGTAGTCGGTTGATTTTAAAAGCGTAAGGCTCACAAGATATACCTAATTAAGTATTAAAGGTTAAGTGTATCAAAGCATAGAATGGATGAAAGCATAAAAGTATTCAGTGCATACAAAAAGGCCAGACAAATTTGTCTGGCCTTAACAATACATTACGTGGCAGTTAGCACACGTATTAACACTAATTACTTCACGTATGCTCTAGGCATATCCGTTTCAGCCGTGTATCGATCACGTAACGCATCTTGACGGCTTAACGTAGATGTTTCAACACCATCAATCCACATTTGTTCAACACGCGTGCTTAATTCAAACGGGTCACCGCTCCATAATACTAAATCTGCTTTTTTCCCAACCGCTATACGACCAGCATCAATGTTAAACGCATCTGCAACGTTAGCTGTTACTGCTTTTAACGCATTTTCTTTTGATACTCCATTTGCGACAGATATTCCCGCATCAAAACGAAGCATGTATAGATTATGTGTATCGCCACTGACCGAGTAAGCAACATTAACACCCGCGTCAAACAAGGTACTTGCACTTGCTAAGGTACGGTGTAATGCATCAAAGCTAGGCAAGTTGTTAATTGCGCCCATAATAACCGGCACTTCTGCTTGCGCAATTTCATCAGCAACACTAACGGCATCACCAGCACCCGCAATCACTAAATCGAGTGAAAACTCTTTTTTGAGCGCGAGTAAAGCAAGAATATCTGTTGCACGATCAACATAGGCGATCATCGGTTTTTCACCGGCTAATAACGCATTAATTGCTTGGTCGGCACGTTTTGGCTTTTTCGCGTCTTTTTTATCCTTTTTCGCTTTAGATAATGCTTCTTGGGCATCTTGTAGCTTATGACGAAGCTTTTGAATCTCCATAGCGCGAGAGCCCTTTCGCTTTGCACCTAAATCAACAATAACAGCAACATCTGTCGTACGAATACTATCGAACTCTCCTGACAAATCAGCGAGGAATGCTTGGCCTTTAAACATATCATCGCCACCACGAGGTACCGAGATATTTGTTGTTATTCCACCTTTTCGCGTATAAGGAATAACCGTAGATTTCGGGTTAAATGCCGCACTAGCGTCAAACGTTATGTTTGCTTTTTTCTCACTAGAATCACGCGTACTAGACACCGCCGAGACTTCGACTAAACCAAGCTGATTCATTGAACCAATAAACCCTGGTGTCAGTGTTTTACCGCCGGCATCTATAGAGGTATCAGCATTAACAGTTTCAGGATTAATCGCAGTGATCACGCCTTCATCAAAAACAACAGTAGCGTTAGTTAACACTCCTTGTTCTGTCATGGTGTGAATCGTTGCATTAGTTACAGCAATGCTCTCTGCATATACTGAAGTAGCGCTAGTAAGTGCTAACGTTAATAACGAAGCTTTAAATAATTTCATGGTCATTCTCCTTACTGCTGCCCTAATGAAAAATCACTAACGGCTTGATATTTTTCATCAAATCGATCGTATACTTTAGCGCCGTCGATAAATACTTGCTCTGCTTGCGCGTAGACACTAAACGGGTTGCTGTTCCATATAACAACATCTGCGTTTTTTCCTGATTCTAACGTGCCTGTTTTGTCTTCAATACCAAGTGATTTTGCAGCATTTGCTGTGATCCAAGTGATCGCATCTTTTGCTTTTATCGTAAAACCATTTTCGTTGGCACGGTACATCACTTTACCCGCTTCTTGGTTTAAGCGTTGAATGGTAGTCGATGAATCTGAATGCACTATTGCACATGAATTTGCTTTACTATCAACAACAGCAACATTCTCTTGGATCATATCATAGGCTTCCATTTTAAAGCCCCACCAATCAGGCCACATTGCCGCACAGTTGCCATTTTCAGCTAATTGATCAGCAATTTTATAGGCTTCAATAGCATGATGGAAAGTACCTGCGTGATAACCAAACTCTTTAGATAAGTCGATCATCATCGCCATTTCTTCTGCTTTATAGCAATGGTTATGAATTTTTATTTCGCCATCAAGCACGCCTTTTAAAGTATCAAGCTCAATATCCCTTGCTGGTGCTTCTGGGTTTTTACCATCAGCATAATCCGTTTCATATTTATCCCAAGCGCGTTTATATTCAGCAGCTTCAGCCCAAGCCATACGGTAACCAGCCATGTTCCCCATACGCGTCGCAGGAGATACTTTTTTGGTGCCATAAACACGTTTAGGGTTTTCACCACATGCCATCTTTAACCCATAAGGTGCATCTGGAAACTTCATACCTTGCATGGTTTGACTAGGTACATTACGTAAGGTAACCCCTCGCCCACCAAATAAATTTGCCGAACCGGGTAAAATTTGTAAGGTCGTAATACCACCTGCACGCGCTCTATTAAAGCCAGGATCTTGTGGCCATACACTATGCTCTGCCCATACTTCAGAAGTATTTGGTTGTGTTGCTTCATTACCATCTGAATGTGATTCAGCAGACGGGCTTGGATATACGCCCAAGTGCGAGTGTACATCAATTACACCAGGCGTTACCCACTTACCCTCTGCATCAATAATGACAGCACCTTCTGCAGAAAGCGAAGCCCCTACTTTACTAATTTTACCATCAAGCATGAGTACATCTGCATTATCTAAACGTTCCCCAGTACCTGTTAATACGGTAGCGTTGCGAATAATGGTTGTTTGCTGAGGAAGCACTTGATAAGTGCTCGGATATGGGTTTTTATTAATCTCTACTTTTTCATCTTGTTTTTCTGACTGAATACAAGCCGTCAAAGACACTGAAATAGCAGCAACTAATACCGAAGGTATAAATTTTTGCATGTGAGGTTCCTGAACAAAAAAATGTTATTAACTAACATTGGTAAATTTTATCGTTATTTTTTATCGCTATAACATTATTACGTAGAAATGTTTTCGACAAGCCCATTTGTTTGCAATAGTAACAAAGTGCGACAAGGCGTGTATTTTTAACGATAAGTAACCAAAATAAGATGGTTAGGAAATGTGAATTGATTGCGATTGTCTTATCAATTGCTATTTGCCACTAAGAATGTAAGAACTTACGCTTTCTCAAAAAGAGTAAAAGGGTGATAATCACGCCATAAATAACCGGCTCAGTAACACTAGCTTTCACCGACCAATAAAAATGTATCCCTCCAAGTAAAATAGCAAGATATACCCAATTATGCAGTTTTTGCCAACGTCTTCCCATACGCTTTTTTACCACAGACCATGAGGTAATGGCTAATAACACTAGGATGATAAACGCTACCATACCCACTGTGATGTATGGACGTTCAATTATCTCTTCAAAAAATAGTGCAAGATTAAATTGAATTTCGAATGCCCAAAAGCTAAGCACATGGCAAAGCGCATATAAAAAAGCATACAGCCCCACTAGTCGCCTGTTTTGCATCAAAAAAGGCTTCTTAATGTACTTTGTTAATGGCGTAACGGCTAAGCTTAGTATTAGTAAATTCAATGCACCAATACCGGTAAAATGTAATACGTACTCAACAGGATCTGCACCAAGCTGATCTGTGATCGCCATATAATAAACATTGATTAATAATGTTAAACTTATCGCGTGAATCAACACCTTTAACGTCAGTGTATCTCTTCTCATAACTACCTTTTAAAAGTGCTTTGTTAAGTTCATATTTCGATATAATTCGGCAACTTGCTCGCCATAGCCATTAAAAGGCAAAGTATCAATGCGATTACGGGCAAATAAACCTCCGCTAGTTAATCGCCTTTCACTGGCCTGGCTCCAACGAGGGTGATCAACGTTAGGGTTAACATTAGCGTAAAAGCCATATTCATTAGGTGCCAAAATGTTCCATGTTGTTGGCGGCATTTTTTCAACTAAACGAATACTGACAATTGATTTGATACTTTTAAAGCCATATTTCCATGGCACAACTAAGCGAATCGGGGCACCATTTTGCGGTGGTAATGTTTTTCCATAAAGCCCCACTGACAATAAGGTTAAATCATTAACTGCTTCATCAATTCTCAACCCTTCAACGTAAGGATAATCAATGCCACCACCTATACGACGACTTGCTTGACCAGGCATTTGTTTAGGGTCATATAACGTTTGAAAGGCAACAAATTTCGCTTTTGATGTTGGTTGCACTTTTTTCAACAAGTCCGCAAGTGGAAAGCCAATCCAAGGGATCACCATTGACCATGCTTCGACACAACGAAATCGATAAATACGTTCCTGCAACGTGAACATTGATAACAACTGATCATAATCTAAAGTTATCGGATTTTCGCATTCACCTTCTATACGAAGTTGCCAAGGGTTAACCTGTAGTTGTTGAGCATTTTCTACCGGGTCTGATTTACTGGTGCCAAATTCATAAAAGTTATTATGAGACGTCACTTTTGCTTCTGGTGTTAACGTTTCATCTAAAGGTGAGCCTTTGTTGAATGTTAATGGAGTAGTTTTAAAGGGAGTTTTATCTTTATTACTTGAAAACCAATCAAGCGGTGATGCTTGAGAAGAAGTTGCCAATAAACCCGTTGCACCAACGAAACCAAGCTGTTTTAGCATAGTTCGACGCGCTAAATAAACGCTTTCATCTGTAACGCTACATTCAGGAAGATTAACAGCACTGCCAATCGATTTTTTCATAACCTGTCTTGCCTCAATAATACCAATTGATATAAATACATCAGTACGGATAAACTCACCATTGAGTTTATCCGTATATTATAAGACCTGACTTTAGTAGAATTTATTCGCTACCACATTAAATCATCTGGAATTTGATATTCAGCGTATGGATCATCTTCATCAATATCATTGGTAACTTTATCGTTTTGCACCAACAATACATCAGGCGCTAAAGCGGCCACTTTATCGGCGGTTTCAGAAGTCACTAAATACGTAGTTTCGTCAACACCACACAAGGCTAGGCGACCATTAACTAAAGCATCATAACTTGTGTTATCTAAATGCATTTTTTTAATTTTATTGTTAAAGGTATAGTTATAAATTTTCTCACCATCGACACCTGTTACTTGATGATGCTGTAAAATTTGTACAATTCTAAGCTTATCTTCTTTTTCTTTTAATGCCTGTTGACGTTGGGCATTTAATGCTGAATCTTTAATTTGTTTTTCTTGTTGTTGCTTAGCTAAATCTTGCTGCACTTTCTCTTGTAAGCTAGCTTCAACTTGCTGTCCACTTTTTTGCTGCTTTTTCTTTTTCCGTCTTTCCGTGTTTGCTTTACGTGCACTTTGTTTGGTGGCAAGGCCGGCTTTTAATAGTTGATCTTGTAATGAAGACATGATGTTCTCAAAAATAATTAAGTTTTCGCTATTTTATCAAGCTAGATCAGAATTCATAGTCTGAAAATAACGTAAACATTGTTGAAGGTGCTCTGGTGTATCTAAATCAGCAAATGCTGCTTCTGATGATACAGAAATCACATTATCGCCATGTTGATTTACAATCGCCTTAGCGCCAGAATCTGGTGGTATATGTTTAAGTTGCTTAAAGTAATCGCAGGGGAAAATAATTGGCGGCGAAAGTGCACCACTTTTACCGCGCGCACAAATGATATTGTTCGATGATTGATGCCATGTTTGTTTAGTTAGCGCTAAATCTGCAGCTGTTAACTGCCATTGATCAACCAGCAATAACATTGCCCCCTTCACCGTTGAAGGTAACGCATTAACCCCTGCTGCTATTGAACTTCCCATTCCTTGTTGCCAATTGATATTAGTAATCACTTTAACGGGTAAGTGATTGATTACTTTTTTGACTTTTTCAGCATGATAACCAACAACGACGAACACATCTTCTGTTAATGTTAACGCGAGCTCACATTGTCTTTCGATTAAAGTACACCCTTGCACTTCAACTAACTGCTTGGGCTGCCCTAGCCTCGATGAACAGCCAGCGGCCAAGATAACAACAGCCAGTGTGCTTTCTATTGTTGGATACGCCATGATTTAAGTTTGTTCGATTGTTGTTGATGACTTATAAATTGCTGAATTTCAGCACAAATTGATAAGGCTATTGCTTGTGGACTTCTGCCTCCAATATTTAAACCTATTGGACCAAATACTTGTTGTTGCACATCAGATGCTGTTAACGACAAAGCATTAAGTAACTTATCTCGCCGACCTGCGGGGCCCAATAAACCAATATAGCCAATATTAGCGGCTAAGGCGTGTTTAAGTATTTCGCCATCGTTATTTAAATTATGTGTCATGACAACAATAGCATCAAAACCTTGATAATCTATAACACTCGCCTGCTCAGCCCGCAATTTACGTTTTGCAAAACAATGCGAAAATGCGGGTTGTTCCAAATAAGCTTTTCGATGATCTTGTAAAGTTACCCGCCACCCCAATTGTTCAACCATAGTTACTAGCGGCACTACATCAGGACCTGCGCCGCATATTAATAACGAAAAAATGGGTGTAACCGGAGTGATCAACCAATCACCTTCCGGCAATTCGCGCTGAAAATTTTCTCTGTCAATATCACTGTTCGCGACAATAAACTTAGCTTGTCCAGCGAGGTTTTCTGTCACTTGCTGGCAATAGTAGCCTGACTCTCCCTGCTGTACGGCATCAAGAAGCAGTACGAATTCAAGATGGCTATTCAATGTGGTTAACGGTTGAAGGTAAATATCTATTGCGCCATCACACCCTAAACCCAAACCCCATAATAAGTCGGCATCAGCTTTTAAATCATAAGTGAGTAGTTTTGATTTACCATTAGTTAACACTTCTTGAGCGTGTAAGGTTATATCAGCCTCTAAACAGCCGCCACTTAACAAACCCGTACACTGACCTTGTTCGGAAATAAGCATCATTGTGCCTGTTTTCCGGTACGTAGATCCCTTGGTCGCTACGATAGTCGCCAGTACATAATTTTGTTCAGATGAAAAGTCGGCTGCAATTTGTAGCCAGTTTTCTTGCATGTGTTAACCCTTTAAGGCTGGTCTGGCAAACATTTTAGTGTTTCCATTAAAGTATTCCAAGGCAGTAATGCACATTGTTTTCTAACGGGAAATTGTTGAATCATCAAAAGTGGTGAAAATTGTTCTGCAAGTTCTCCTATCATCGAGATATTTGTCGATAACGCCCCTGTTAATTGCCGAGACATTACCTGAGTCTCAACTAAAGTTTTACCCTGTACTTCTTGACACATTATAGAAGCAGAAGCTCGACAAATTGCACAACTGTCACCATGAAAAGCAATGGCGGTAATTACAGAGGCTTCATGTTGGTGCTTGATTTCACAACTTACCGTAATTTCATCACCACAAGCTGGGTTAACACCCTCATGTGAGGCGTCTGCATTAATCGCTACTTCAAAGCCAATAGGTTGCTTGTGATGCGCAAGTAAAGCTGTTTGATACAACTGGTGCTGTTGACGAGATTCTTTTTGATCAACATGTTGTTTTTTGGTTAAAGCCAAGTGCGTAACTCCAACATTAAAGTGACATCATTTTATGTGCTGTTGTTAAACTAGCAACTAATTTATCAATATCTGAAACATCATTATACAAGCCCAGTGACGCGCGTATACTTGCATTAACCCCTAATGTTTGATGTAACGGTTGCGCACAATGATGACCTGCTCGAATAGCAATGCCATCATTATCAAGTAAACTTGCAATATCATGGCAATGCACTTTTTTTACTTGAAAGCTTACTAAGGTTGAAATTTTCTCTTTTTCATTGGAGTCGCCACGCTTTATTAGCGGTTGGTAAAAGGGCAAGTTTTCAAGCTCTGAGTGCATATAGTTTGCTAAATTATCAATGTACTGATTAACATCATGCCATGATATATCCGTCATGTAATCAATCGCCTCTATTAAGCCGACAATTGCAGCAACATTATGAGAGCCCGGTTCAAATTTAAGCGGACCAGTAATAAAACGACTCTGTTGATAATTTACTGATTCAATTACTCCTCCACCCAGCTGATATGGGCGCATGCTATCAAAAAGGCTACCTTTTGCGTACAAAACGCCGCAACCGGTTGGGCCATAAATTTTATGGGCTGAGAATACATAAAAGTCACAATCAATTTCACTGACATCAACTGCTCCTTTACAAATGGCTTGTGCGCCATCAATTAACGTTGGTATACCTTTGTTACGAGCAATTCGACATATATTAGCTACTGGATTCATCAATCCAAGTACATTAGAACAATGTGTAATCGCTAAAAATATTGTGTCGCTATCAAGTAATGCTGATAAATTTGCTTGGTTGATTGTGCCATCTTTATTTAACGGTGCTATCCGCAATTCAACATTATACTGTTGAGCTAAACGTTGCCACGGAAGTAAGTTTGCATGATGCTCAGCGGCGCTGATCACTATATTCGCTTGGTCACCCTCTTGTTTTTCGATAAGCAATGGTTCAACAAAACTATATGCCACCAAATTAATAGCATCAGTGGTACCATGATTAAACGAGATGTTCTCGCCACTGTGTGCTCCAATAAAATTTGCCACTTGCTCGCGAGCGTGCTCAACTCTTTCAGTCACACTGGCACTCAATTGGTATAAGCCTTTATGACTATTTGCATGGGCATAACATTGATAATGAAAAACAGCATCAGCAACATGTTTTGGGGTTAAACATGTCGCAGCAGAATCTAAATAACAAAGATTAGGGTGAGCGTGTGATAGATAAACTGGAAAGTCGTGCTTCCATGGACTGACGATAGACATGAGTTTTCATTCATTAATGAGCGTATTTTAACGTTACCAACGCTGAGCTTAGATAGCAATTCGCTATTTGTAAGTATTAATGACATGCGTTTCAGTTGTGAAACAACCTTCACGCTATACGAAAATGGTTAAGGTATTACTTGACCAAACGCATAGGTACAACATCAGGCTTGACCTCTTCTTGAGGTTTTTTCTTGACAGTTTTTGAAGCCGTTACTCGTTTTTCAGGAGCAACAAGAATTTCTTTATGAACCGATTCGCCATTTTGGAAGCGGTGATATGAGATTTCATCTAAGCCAATTTTTTGAGCAAATTGATAAAAGCTTTTGAAGTCTTGCTTTGAGAATTCATCATCATCTTTATTCAATAAACCATCAATGTACATTTTATTGCCATTAATATTACAATTTGCAATAGCTTGATATGGTTCGCCATACTCATCAACTTTCAATGCACGAACGGCTTTGATTTCAAAATACCAATCGCCAACTTGGATATAACGTGAATGTGTTTGTGACATTATTATTCTCTACTTAAATACGCCCACACACCAATCTAGGTGTGCTGCACTATAAACAAACATGGTCAAGTAAAAACATCTCGTTTGATAAACTATTGAACAACTGACCGATAAAAAGAATTGCGATTGGCGAAAAGCCATGTCCTTGCACTATCTATGATTATTGCATTGTTTTTGGCTTTCGGCTAACACTTTTTTTACAAATACAGTTGTTCGTTTTTACAACAATCTAAAACCACATCATCTAACCGCTAGGTTTAGTTATTTATTGGTTTACATTTACCTGTTTTATTTCTGCGCTTAGCCGCCAATAACTTAGTTCAGTTAAAGGCGAAGTATGTATCGTACATTGTTCCTTTCTCACATTTCAGGTACTCTAAATTTATAAGACATTTACCATTATTTTCCTACTGATGAATCGCGTTAAAAAATCTCTTACTGCTGGCTTACTTCTACTGTTATTAGTCATATCGATGGCCGCAACATGGCTATACAGTCAAATAGATGGTTCATTGCCGCAACTTGAAGGGAAAACAACGTTATTTGGCTTAGAGAATAGCGTTACCATAGATCGCGACAAAAACGGTGTTGCAACCATTACTGCAAACAGTAGGCAAGATTTAGCGCTTGCCACTGGCTTTTTACACGCTCAAGAGCGTTTCTTTCAAATGGACACTTTACGAAGAAACGCCGCTGGAGAGTTATCTAGTTTATTTGGTGTTACTGCGCTGAACTATGACAAGTCGGTTCGCATTCATCGATTTCGACAACGTGCAGAAGATATTGTAAAACAGCTTTCACCAAACGAAAAAGTAATACTTGATGCCTACACAACCGGTGTAAATGAAGGCTTACGACGTTTAAAAGCTTACCCCTTTGAATATTTATTGTTACAACAGCGACCAGTAGAATGGCGCCCAGAAGACAGTATTTTAGCTGTCTTTTCTATGTATTTAGATTTGCAACATCAAGATGGTAACCGAGAAAGAACTCTAGGATTAATGCATACGTTACTTAATGACAAGGTATATCAATTTTTAAACCCCAAAGGCAGCGTTTGGGATGCTGCATTAGACGGTACTTCATATCAACCAGCACCAATACCAGACACACCTTGGCCTAGTGCAACATCTGCATTAACTCAACCAAAGAATACCAACTCTTCAATATTAACCTTTGTTGATGTTTTTAATAATGATAAGCACACCGAAGCATTACCAGGTTCAAATAACTGGGCAGTTTCAGGTGCTTTATCTCAAACAGGTAGTGCTATTGTCGCTAACGACATGCATTTAGCATTACGCATTCCCAATACTTGGTATCGTGCCCGATTTGTATATCAAAACAATAACGCTACAACCGATATAACTGGCATTACATTACCTGGTACCCCCACCATGGTTTCAGGCAGTAACGGTCATATTTCATGGGGGTTCACGAATAGTTATGGCGACTTTAGTGATGTAATCGTATTAGAAACCAACGAGCAAAACACTGAATACCTTACACCAGATGGCTTTAAACCTTTTACCAATAGCACTCAAATGGTTGCAATTAAGCAACAACCTTCAGAAGAAGTACAACTTAAAGATACAATTTGGGGGCCTGTGATCGGTAAAAACCATTTAGGCCAATTACTTGCTTATCGTTGGACCGCACACGACACGACAGCGGTGAATTTAGGCTTATTGAAATTAGAATCGGCAACAACGGTGAAACAAGCGTTTGCCGTTGCAGCAGGTACCGGCATTCCAGCACAAAATATGGTAGTTGGTGATAAAAGCGGTAACATTGGTTGGACAATAATAGGAAAGATCCCTAAACGAAATAAGCCCTTCGGGGAAACACCTGTCTCTTGGGCGAATGGTGAGTATCATTGGAGTGGGTATTTGCCAGCCGAAGATTACCCAAGCATGTATAACCCTCAATCACAACGGTTATGGACTGCAAATGCCCGAGTTGTTGGCGCAGAGATGTTAAAAAAACTTGGTAACGGTGGTTATGCATTAGGTGCACGTGCGAAACAAATTTCACAACGCTTATTTGCAGAAAACTCTTTCGATGAAACAACATTGCTTGATATTGCACTTGATGACAAAGCATTATTTTTAGATCGCTGGCATGAGTTTATTATCGATCAAGTATTAACGAGCGAAATCATTGAGCAATACCCTGATTGGCAAGAAGCAAAAACCTTATTACTCGCAGAAACCGACCTATCGGCAAGCGTCGACTCAGTAAGCTATCGTTTGGTTAGAAATTTTCGTTTAGCCCTACGTGATCGCGTATTTAGCCAATTAGCAGCTAACATGGAAACCATTGATAAGGCTTTTCATATTCGCTCCATACGACATCAATTAGAAATACCGCTATGGCAATTAGTAACCCAACAGCCGAATAATTTCTTATGGTTGCCAGACGAAGAGTGGCAACAAACATTTATCATGGCATTTGATCAAACCTTTCAAACATTAACAAAAGATCAAGACCTTACTAACGCAACATGGGGACAACAAAATACAACCGCAATACAGCACCCGTTAGTGAAAGGCTTACCACTGCTATCGAATTGGCTATCAATGCCAGCAACGCCTATGCCGGGTGATAGTTATATGCCAAGAGTACAAAGTGCTAATTTTGGCGCTTCGCAACGTATGGTGGTATCACCAGGTTATGAAGAGCATGGCATTTTTCATATGCCCACGAGTCAAGCTAGTCACCCTTGGAGCCCTTATTTTTCAGTAGGGCATCAAGACTGGCTAGACGGAAAGACATCCCCATTTTTACCGGGGAAAACTAAATACACATTAACCTTGTTAAGTTATTAGGAGCGAGAATGACTATTCTCATCAGCTGTTTACTCATTGCCCTATTGTTGCCGTTTATTGCGAAATTACCTGTGGCAATTGCGATGCATAAACTCGGAGGTTACAACAACAAAGCGCCTAGAAGCCAACAAGCGAAATTAACTGGCTTTGGTGCTCGCGCATTAGCGGCTCACCAAAATGCTTTTGAATCTGTCATTATTTTTGCACCTGCGGTTATTTTAGCAATAGCGACTAATCATACTGGCGAGCTTATTCAACAACTTGCAGTGGCACATATTGTTGCGCGCATGTTTTATCATATACTCTATTTGGCTAATATCAGTACGTTGCGTAGTATTATTTGGGGAATTGGTTTACTTTGCGCGTTAAGCATTGTTTGGCAATGTTTACCGTAATACACGTCAAAAGCTAGCTCATATAGCAAAGTGCAAACGGTTGATGTCAAATAGGTATAAATAAATTGTTGAAAAACATCGGCGTGCTAGCTAAAGTAAACTGATGAACGGTATAACTCTCTCTTTTATCTTTATCTTTTTTAGATCCCAGCTTTAGGGAGAGTTGTTGTCGTACCGAATTAGCGATAAACCTCCCAAGCGGAGGTTTTTTTATGCCAAGAAGAATCTTTAATATCAGTAACGTTGGAAACACCCCTTATGTCCGTAAGCGAAGAATTAGATCTTAATAAAATCAGAGAACAAATAACGCAACTTGATCAAGAACTACTTGCGTTATTTGCCAAGCGCCGTTCACTGACGTTAAACGTTGCTAAAAGCAAAGCACATCAAATTAGACCTGTTCGCGATCAACAACGCGAGCAAGATTTACTTGTTCGTCTAATTAAACAAGGTCGTGAATATGGTCTTGATGCTCATTATGTGACTAGCGTTTTTCAAACGATCATTGAAGACTCAGTATTGAATCAACAAGCGTATTTACAAACACTCGCTAACCCTAACATTGAAATGCCCGCAGTAAGTGTCGCCTTTTTAGGTAACAAAGGGTCGTATAGCTATTTAGCCAGTCACCGTTACTTTTCAAGAAGAGCAGAAAAAATTATCGAACATGGCTGCCAAAGCTTTAACGAAATTTTACAACAGGTTGAATCAGGTCACGCAGATTACGGCATGCTACCAATAGAAAATACAAGTTCAGGTGGTATCAATCAAGTTTACGACTTATTGCAACATACTAATCTTTCGATTGTGGGTGAAATTACCCAGCCCATTGAACATTGTTTACTTACCGCCGTAAATACCAGCCTTAGCAATATCAAAACAATTTACGCTCACGGCCAACCTTTCGCACAATGTAGTAACTTTCTTGATAAGCAAAGTGGTATGCGCATTGAGTATTGCGAAAGTACGGCAGAAGCAATGGCAAAAGCAGATGAATTACAAGATCCAACCGTTGCCGTTATAGGCAGTGAAGAAGGTGGAAAGCTGTACCATTTACATGCACTAGAAAAAGCAATCGCTAATCAATCAGAAAACCATAGTCGTTTCATTTTAGTAGCAAGAAAGCCAATAGAAGTTGCCGAGCAAATTCCTGCAAAAACCACTTTTATTCTTGCCACAGGACAAAAACCTGGCGCACTAGTAGAATGCTTAGTGATCCTTAAAAATGCTGGCATCAACATGTGTAAACTAGAATCAAGGCCGATTCAAGGTCGCCCTTGGGAAGAAATGTTTTATATTGATGTGGAAGCAAACCTCAAGCAAATTACCATGCAAGAGGCAATAAGATCGTTAACCTCAATTACAAACTTTATCAAAGTACTTGGTTGTTACCCTATTGAACATATTAATCCAACCAGTGTACCTAGCAGTGCACTAGACACCAGTTCATAGGTATTCTTGTAGTTTATGTGACATGTTAGCGTGTAAATTTCACGTTAACATGTCACATAAAAACAACTATTCAACCTGCTACAAATATCGCAATAAATACTCCATAGTCTTCATACATAAAAATTTATGAAGAAATTTCAGAGAAGTGCAAACATTTAGTAAAATTCCCGATATACTAAGATAAACCATATCACGAAACTAACAGGATGGATTAAGTGAAAGTTATTTCTTCAATTATTGTAGTAATTCTACTTCTTTGCGGCGGAGCATTATGGTTTATTGCTGGAGGCTCACTAAATGAATATGTCAAAACACAAATTGAATCTGTTGGGCATCAGGTCACTGAACAAAATGTGACCGTTAGTCAAGTCGACATTCAATTAGCCAAAGGTGCAGGCAGCATCTATGGGTTAAATTTGCCTAATCCCAGCCAATACAACTATCCAAATGCTTTTACTTTAGGTGAAATTACTCTTGATATTAATATTGAAAGCCTTATTGAAGAACCTATCGTACTAGATGCTATTGTTATTCAGAAGCCTGAGGCATTTGTAGAGTTCACCAAGGCAGGAAATGCTAATATTAAAGAGTTAATCGATACCATCGGAAAAAACTTACCTAAATCACAAGCAGAGGAAACACCAAGCACTAAAGCTGAACCCAAAATAGCGATTAAAAAGGTTATTTTAGCCGGCACTGCGTTATCAATGGACTTATCAGCATTAGGTAATAAAGAACATCAAGCAACATTACCAGATATTACCTTGACCAATATTGGTGGCGAACAAGGCTTACCTGCGAGTCAATTAGGTAGTGTTATCATTAAAGAAGCATTGTCTGAAATTTGGCGTCATACGAAAGAAGTTCAAAAAGATAAGCTTAAAGACAAAGCAAAAGAAAAAATTAAAGAAAAAGCCAAAGAGAAGTTATCAGAGTTATTTAATTAACAACTCTTCTGAGGGATTGCTGCAATGAAATACAGTATTTTAATGATGATAATCATTGTTTCTTTAATAATGATGAACAATTCAGTTAAAGCTTCAGAGTGGGAGTTTAGCGCTCATGTGGGTCAATCTTGGGCGCCCGACTTGAACGGCTTCAACAATGGCGACACGATTACCATTGATGACGGTATCAACTATGGTTTAGGTATCGCTTGGTTTGATTCACCAACCGGTATGGGACAAGTACTTTTTAACCATGTTAAACATGACTTCACTAGTGAGTATGATCAAAGCCAGCAATCACTCGACATTTTATATGGCCACTTCAATGGCATTGCGCTTTTTAGACAAGAAAATTACACAACAACCGTATCTCTTGGTTTAGGTGGCGCAGCATTTGAAACTGAACAAAACAATGAGCTCTATCCTTCAGCAACACTTGCTTTAGGTACTCGCTACGAGTTTTCAGATAATTTATCGTTTTTTACTGAGCTTAGAGGTTATGCAAGCTTAGTTGATGAAGACGATAATGTATTTTGCCAAGCTGAAAGCTGCCATGCACAATTTGAAGATAACCTTTGGTTTGAAGCAAATGTCACTATTGGCATCGCTTTTAGATTTTAAAAATTTTTCATTGGTACCAATTGATATTAAAAGGAATAAACTAAATGACTAAAGTGATTGCTGCATTATGCACTTCAATTTTACTAGTTGCTTGTGCCCCTGAAGTGGGTTCTAAAGCATGGTGTGAAGCGATGAAAGAAAAGCCCAAAGGAGATTGGACAGCTAACGAAGCTGCCGATTATACCAAGCATTGTTTGTTTAAATCAGACGACGCAGAGTAATATTAAAAAACACAACGCCTAGGCGTTGTGTTTTTTTATCATCTTATCTATATCATCCACTAATGATTTTCTTGGGCGTTCGATTATTCTGCCAACCTCTTGATCATCAACAGAAATAATTATCGTAGGTGTAAACATCACCTTAGTCTTTTTTGCTCGTCCTTCAGGCTCTGTTTTTTGATAATTTAGCGCAATCAGCTGATGAGAGAAGGTTTTGTTTGCATCTATTATTTTCAATAACTTCGGTACTTCGCGTTCACTATCATGGCACCATGTGCCAAAATATACGTCAAAGTGGGTACTATCCGGCCATTGCTGTACTAATGCCGTTTCCTGTTCACTTAGATGAAATTGGTGATAACCATTAGAAAATTGCACTTGAGAAGACAATAACTGTTGGCGTGATATGTCACCCTGTGCCATTTGCTCTACATCATTTAATGCACAACCTGCTAACAAGCCAATACTTAAACAACAGCTCAAAAATTGTTTTTTCATGTTATATCAATGTTTTTTTAATTCGTTTGCTTTTAATAGCATGGCTTTACTTTCATGTAAAAAGGTTTCTGCATAATCACCAAACCAATCAGAAACCTGATTAAACATGCTGACAAAGGCGGTTTTATCGCCCAGCTCCACATCTTCTAATAATTCAAGAAAGCGATAAGCAAAACGCTTCATCATGGCAACATTTTCACGATTTGAAAAAATAATATCAGTATATAAAATAGGATTTTGTGCAAACAACCGTCCTACCATAATCAACTCTAACCGGTAAATAGGTGAACTCATCTCTACCAATTGTGATATTTCAGCACCTTCAGCCATTAAATGATAGCCATAAGCAATAGTAGAAAAGTGTCTCATTACTTGTACCATTGACATCGCATCATCGTGTTTATGGGCACTAACAGCATGAATTTTAGCCCCCCAAACCGTAAATTGATCTAATACCCATTGATATTTATCTGGTGCTCGGCCTTCACATGCAATAATGGTTTGTTTGATCAAACCAGAAACATCAGGCCCAAACATGGGGTGTAAACCAACCACAGGCCCGTTATGCACTTTCATCATCTCAAACAATGGTGATGCTTTAATACTGGTAAAGTCCGCTAAAATACAATCATCAGGCAGTTGGGTTAACTGCCCAATAATGTTAGTGGTTAACCGTATTGGCACCGAAACTATCACTAAGCTAGCGTCAGCAAGTATCTCTTTGCTTCGAGGCCAGTCATCATGCTCCAGTATTTCAACGGTATAGTGAGAACGCGTGAACAGATCAACAAACACTGCACCAAGTTGTCCAGAGCCACCAATCACGACAACTTTTCTGCAATCAGAATTCACACAACGATAACCACTGGCATCTTGGCTTCGGTATGAATCTCGCATTAATCGACGAAGAATATCCTCTATCAGCTCAGGACAAACGCCCGCTTGTTCAGCTTGCTCTCGACGTTTGATCAAAAGTTGCGTTTCTCGATCAGGTGCATAGATTGGCATACCTACTTGGCTTTTCAGCTGACCAACCTTACTGGTAATCGAACGACGTTTAGCAAGAAGCTCAACTAATTGGCTATCTACTTCGTCTATTTGGTCTCGTAAAGCCGTAAGCTCAACAGTGATGTCTGGTTTATCCATAAATATACTTTATTTAAATTCTCGTTTTTAAAACAGTGGCTAATTGATCAACACTTCGCGTGAGCAATTCTTTTGTCGTACTAAAATCAATACATGCATCAGTCACCGAAACACCATATTGTAGTTCAGTTTTAGGTAAATTTGCGCTTTGGTTACCTTCCTTTAAATGACTTTCAAGCATAATACCAATAATAGACTTATTCCCTTTTACAATTTGTTCAACCACATCATCGGCGACAATAGTCTGGCGACGATAATCTTTGTTTGAATTACCGTGTGAACAATCGACAACGATACCCGGTTCTAATTGATGTTTTGCCAATTGCTGTTCACAAAGTGCTATATCATCCGCTTGATAATTCGGTTTCTTGCCACCTCGTAAAATAACATGTCCATCTGGGTTACCCGATGTTGTGATCAAGGCAACTTGTCCTTGCTGATTTATTCCCATGAAACGGTGTGCAGAAGCAGCAGATTGCATCGCATTTATTGCCACATCTAAGCTGCCATTAGTTCCATTTTTGAAGCCAATAGGCATTGATAAGCCACTTGCCATTTCCCGATGTGTTTGCGATTCAGTCGTTCTAGCACCAATAGCAGACCAGCTAAACAGCTCCGCCAAATACTGCGGGCTTATCGGATCTAATGCTTCTGTTGCCAACGGTAAACCTAAATCGGTTAGGTATAACAATAGTTCACGTGCTTTTCTTAAACCATTCTCTACATCAAATGAACCATTCATGTGCGGATCATTAATTAGCCCTTTCCAGCCTACCGTTGTTCTTGGTTTTTCAAAATAAACACGCATCACAATATATAAAGTGTCTTTATATTGGTCATGAAGTGTTTTTAGCTGTTGCGCATATTCTTTAGCTGCTTCTACGTCATGGATAGAACAAGGACCACTGATCACGAGAAAGCGATGATCTTTTTTATGAATGATATTAGAAATATCTTGTCGTGCATTAATGATAAATTCACGGCCCTGAGTCGACAGTGGTAACTCTTCGCGTAACTGTTCAGGCGTTAATAACACTTCTTCGGCATTAACATGAATATTGTTTAGTGACCCTTGAGGGCTTATCACCTTTGATTTAAGTTCAGACATTTTATGTTCCAGATAATTTTAACAGCGAGTTATATAAGAATAATACATATGTGCTAAACAGAGCGCCTAGCAACAGAAATACAAGAAATAATAAAAGCAACATTTATTAAAAATCATTATATGTACATCTGTAAAGTTTTATTTACTCAATTTGTAATGATATTCTTACACGTTATTTTTTGTCTGGCAATCTATTTCTTACTCTCAAACTCAATTTTTAAGCAAAAAAAAAGCGCCGTAAGGCGCTTTAGTTGTTGGTCTGCTCAATTAACCATGAACAATACGGTTATCTATTAGGTTATCAACAACAGTAGGATCTGCCAGTGTTGACGTATCGCCTAACGTTCCAATATCATTTTCGGCAATTTTACGCAAAATTCGACGCATAATTTTACCTGAACGAGTCTTAGGTAAACCTGGTGCCCATTGGATGTAATCTGGTTTAGCAAAACGGCCTAATTCCTTAGCAACAAATTCAATAAGCTCTTTGTTAAGTTCAGGTGTTTCAGTAGCATTGGCCATAAGTGTTACATAGGCATATACCCCTTGCCCTTTCACTTCATGTGGATAACCAACAACAGCGGCTTCTGCAACTGCAGGGTGAAGTACTAATGCACTTTCAATTTCTGCTGTACCTAAACGATGCCCAGAAACATTCAATACGTCATCTACACGGCCAGTGATCCAATAAAAGCCATCTGCATCACGTTTGGCACCATCACCAGTAAAATAGTTACCTGGGTACTGGCTCAAATAGGTATCAATGAAGCGCTCATGATTGCCATAAACACTACGTAATTGCCCCGGCCAACTGCCCGTCATTACTAATAAGCCTTGGTTTTCACCCTCAAGTGTATTTCCGTCTTTATCAAATAAAGCGGGTTTAACACCAAAAAATGGCTTACCTGCAGCACCTGGTTTCATATCAACCGCGCCAGGTAATGAAGTGATCAATATTCCGCCGGTTTCAGTTTGCCACCAAGTATCAACGATCGGACAATTAAATTTTCCAACCACTTCATAATACCAGTGCCATGCTTCTGGGTTGATTGGCTCACCTACGGTGCCCAACAAACGCAAATCTGATAAATCATATTTAGTGACATAATCATCACCTACACTCATTAAGGCGCGAATTGCCGTTGGCGCAGTATAAAAAATATTTACCTTGTGTTTTTCACATACTTGCCAGAATCGTCCAGCGTCTGGATAGGTTGGCACCCCTTCGAACACAAGTGTGGTTGCACCGTTTGCTAAAGGTCCGTAAAAAATATAGGAGTGACCAGTGATCCAGCCGGCATCAGCAGTACACCAATAAATTTCACCATCTTTATAATCAAACACGTATTTATGTGTCATTGCTGCATACAATGAATACCCACCGCAGGTATGTAATACCCCTTTTGGCGTACCTGTTGAACCTGAAGTGTAAAGAATAAACAGTGGATCTTCTGCATCCATTTCTTCAGGCTCACACACAGCAGGTAAATCAGCGACGGCAGCGCCATATTTAACATCAATCGCATCATTGTAGGCAACATCGCCGCCTGTACGCTCAACAACAATCACTGAATGTACGTTAGGGCAATCTGCAACAGCGGCATCTACGTTAGCTTTTAATGGAATAACACGGCCGCCACGTAAACTTTCATCAGCAGTAATTACCACTTTACAATCTGCATCGTCCACACGAGCACGAATAGATTCTGTAGAAAAACCGCCAAAAACAACAGAATGAACAGCACCAATGCGCGCACATGCAAGCATTGCATAGCCAACTTCAGGGATCATCGGCATATAAATACACACACGATCCCCTTTTTCAACACCACGCGCCTTTAATAAATTGGCAAAACGACATACATGATCATGCAGCTCTTGATAAGTAACTTTTAAATCTTCTTCTGGATTATCGCCTTCCCAAATAATGGCAACATCGTTTGCTTTTGTGGCTAAATGCCTGTCAATACAGTTATAGCTGACATTAAGCTTGCCACCTTCAAACCATTTTATATCACCAGATTTCAAATCAACATTGCTTACCGTATCAAACGGTTTAGACCAGTCTAAAAACTGATTAGCTTGTTCTGCCCAAAATTTTTCAGGCTGTTCGATTGATTGCTGATACATTTTCTCGTAAGTTTCTGTATCAATATGCGTGTGTGCTTTAGCACTCGCAGATACTGGATAACGACTCTTTAGTTCTTGCATGATAAGTCCTTCATAAATATAACTTGAGATATTCTTGCTTTATCTACTAACCGCATACGCCATTAGCAACAATTGTATTTTTTATAAGTGGCAACATCATATAGCATGTAAATCGTTTCGCATACTCAACTAAAGTCGAATAGTGTTTATTACACGATAAACAAAATAGGTTAGCCTACATTTACATTATCACCGTTGAACATAATTGACAACGCTGTCATTATTAGTATGAGTATTCAAATGACAAAATAAATAATAACGATAGTCATGAGGGTGGGGAAATTTGAAGAGACTAGCGCTTTATCTTTTTTAGCATAAAGCGCTTGAGTAGTAATTACTGACACATAACCATTTGATCTGTGTCTTTTCTGGCGCGATATTCAATATCGCTAACTGAAATAGTGCCGCTACCAGCCATAAATAAAGCGAAAGGGGAAACAATCTGGCTAAATTTAACCCCTTGTGTTGCAAAGCATTCTAAAGGAATGGCTATATTCTGCCACGTATTTAACGGTAAACGATTAAGTACTGTATCAATGGCAACACTACCGCTACAACTGCCTGGCTTGTCGCCAATGCTTTCACAACTTAGCTGGACCTTAGCACTTTTTAGCCTATCGTTATTTCGACGCATCGACATGACAAGATAATTATCTGCTTCATGCGCAGCAGTTAAATCTTCTCGAAAGCCATTACTGGTTGTCATTGAAATACCCGCATGCTTCGCCGCTTTACTCGTTAGAGAAAAAGCATCTTCTTGTACATTGCGATCAATAGTGCGGTAAGATATTTGTGGTAGTTCGGTGGTATTAGAATTCACGACTTTTTGCTCATCACCACCAATTAAATTGAATTGCCATAATTTAGAAATTTGTCCATTAAACAAATTCACATGGCTTTGATCTTCACTGAGCTTAGCAGTTTGTTCATTTAACTGATCTGAAAGTATGTTTTTATCGCCATAGCTTAAACCAAATCCATAAGGTAGTAATGGTTCGTTATCTTCATCAAAACGATTAACTAGCTGATCAGCCGATTTCGGCCAAGAAAACGAAAGTTTGCCTTTAAAATCATGCTGAACTTGCCCTTCTTCATCGGTTAACAACACATCAGCAACCGCTTTACCTTCTGAACCTGGTAACCATACGGCGACAAAAGCATCACTTGCATTAAGCTCTGCGTTTACCCACATCGGGCGACCACTAATAAACAAAGAAACAACAGGAATGTTTTGTGCTTTTAACTTTTTCAATAACGCTAAGTCACTTTTTATGCCACGTTGATAATCTAAGTTTGATCGATCACCATGCCCTTCTGCATAAGGTTCCTCGCCGAACACAACAACGGCAACATCTGGTTTTTGATTAAATTCACCTTGAACATGTAACTCAACGCTTCCACCAGCTTTTGTCACCTGCGATTTTATTCCTTGATAAATCGAACTGCCGCCTGGAAAGTCTTCATTGGTGTTGTTTGTTCCCTGCCAAGTGATTGTCCAACCACCTGATTGCTTGCCTATATTATCGGCGCCATCGCCTGCAACTAAAATATGTTGGTTTGGGTTAAGCGGTAAAATATTCCCTTTATTTTTAAGTAATACCAATGACTCTCTAACTGCTTGCTGAGCCACAAGGCGATGTGACGGCTGACCAATTAATGCTGTTTTACCAGAAAATAAACGATTTTTAGGGCTAGGCTTATTAAATAAACCTGCTCGAAATTTCACCCGTAAAATTCTACGCACTGCATCGTCAATTCTTGATTGGGCAATAACACCTTGATTGACTTGTTTAATGGTATTTTCCATTAACGGTTTCCAAGCATCCGTTGGCACCATATATATATCTAAACCAGCATTCACGGCTTGGGGACAGTTATCATTAGTACAACCTTCAATCTGTCCATGACCATTCCAATCTCCCACCACAAAACCATCAAAGCCCATTTGCTCTTTTAACACATTGGTGAGTAAGTATTTATGACCATGGAGTTTTTTTCCATGCCAGCTGTTGAATGATGCCATGACTGATTGAGCACCAGCAGTAAGCCCACCAACATAGCCTTGGCCATGAATATCAAAGAGCTCTTGTTCAGTAGCAATATTATCACCTTGATCATCTCCGCCCACCGTACCACCGTCACCAATAAAGTGTTTTACAGTACTGATCACACGATCATCACCCAAAAAATCTTTATCTGCATGACCTTGTAACCCTTTTACAATCGCATTGGCATACTTTTTAACAATGTCAGGATCTTCAGAATATCCTTCATAAGTTCTCCCCCATCTGTCGTCTCTCACGGTCGCAACTGTTGGTGCAAATACCCAATCAATCCCCGTGACCATCACCTCCGTGGCCGTTATTTTTGCGATCTTTTCGATCAGTGTAGGATTGTTTGCCGCACCAAGACCAATATTATGGGGGAATAATGTCGCACCAATAACATTGTTATGTCCATGTACTGCATCAGTACCCCACATTGTTGGTATCGAAGTGCCATCAAGGCTATCGTCAACAGAAGCTTGGTACATCTGTTCCGCTAAAGTAATCCAATCTTGCGCAGTAGAGTGTTTTTCATTATTAGGAAAAGAGCCACCACCATTTAAATACGATCCAAAGCCATAACGACGCATATCTTCAACACTAATATCTCTTATTTCAGGTTGGATCATTTGCGCGACTTTTTGCTCGAGTGTCATTTTTGACAATAGCGCGTTAACTTTTTCTTCTATAGCAGGATCTTTTTTTACATCAGAAACAATTTTGGGCCATATTTCAGCTGCTTTATCTTTCTCAGCATAGTACTGCTGCTCAGTGTTGTGTGTTTGTTGGCAAGCACCAAGCAAACTAATGCATGACAGCGCCAGACAATTTTTTAATAACACATTCATCATTATTCCTTAACTCCTTCAACTTGAGTAGGCACTGAGCCCTTAATGCCATAAAAAGCAATATAAATATAACAAAGTAATGGTAAGAAAAATGCTAACTGTAAACCTATAGCATCAGCCATTACCCCTTGCAGTAGCGGTACAATTGCACCGCCAACAATCGCTAGACACAACACACCTGAACCTCGACTTGCATGCTGTCCTAATCCGCTAATAGCAAGACTAAAAATGGTTGGAAACATAATGGAATTAAACAGCCCAATTGCCAGCACCGACCATTTGGCAATGTCACCAGAAGAAAAAATAGTTAATAGTAAAAGTACAATGGCGGCAACAGCATTAAAGGCAAGGACTTTACCCGCGCTAATGTGTTGCATCACAATAGCCCCAACAAAGCGACCTATCATGGCTCCGCCCCAGTAATACGCAATTAACCGAGATGCTTCGGCTTCTGTTAAACCGGCAATATTAGGATCATTTAAGTAACTCACTAAAAAGCTTCCAATCGCCACTTCAGCACCGACATAAAGAAAAATAGCAATTGCACCGAGTTTTAAATGTGAAAATTTAAGTGCATCAGCATAATTTGCACTACGTTGTTCGACAGTACCTAGTTTAGGCAAGGTTAATTTCGCAAAAATACCAGCGAGTAAAAGTAACGCAGCTGCAAGTAATAAATAAGGCAACTGAACAGCAGATGCCCCAGACTCAGCCGTTGTTTCTACGCCTGAAAAAATAAGATACGCCCCAAAGAATGGTGCTAAGGTTGTACCCAATGAATTAAACGCTTGGGTCATTGTTAAGCGTGAAGGCGCCGTTTTAACAGGCCCTAATACACTAACAAAAGGATTCGCTGACACTTGTAAAATGGTGATCCCAGCCGCTAACACAAATAGCGCAATTAAAAATAATAAATACACTTCCATTGCTGCCGCAGGATAAAATAATACACAGCCAAACGCAGCAATACTTAACCCGGTAACAATCCCTTTTTGATAACCAATCTTTGCCACTAAATTGCCCGCAGGTATCGACACAATGAAATAGGCACTAAAAAAACAAAACTGGATCAGCATGGCTTGGGTATAAGACAGTTCAAATGCGCCTTTTAAGTAAGGAATTAAAATATCATTTAAACAGGTTATAAAACCCCACATAAAAAATAGCGTAGTAAGAGAACACAATGCCCATGTGTTGTTACTAGTACCTTTTGGTGGTAATGGCTCTGTTACAGGCTTTGCTGACATCGAAAACTCAGCCATAAAGCGCTCCTTCATCTGTTGTTATCAAAAAATTTCAAAAATTCACGAGAATTTCTCGTACAATAAAAAAGTTCGGCGGTGACTTACCGCCGAACAACCACCACCTTATTGAAAGCTATATCGAACTCCTACAACGTAACGAGGACCATATTGGCGAGCAAATAAGAACTGCTCTTCATACCTCCCAAAACCTTGTTCCGTTTCGTTATTGATATTGATACCTTCGAAAAAGACTGTTGTTTGCTCATCGATGTCATAATTGACGCTTAAGTCCCATTGGCCAAAAGCTTTTGCAAACTGCGGAGGATTATCAGAAGAACCTTCATTTTGTCCTACACCAATTAAATACTCATCTCGCCAAGCATACGTTGCCTTGACAGACAGCCCATGTTTCTCGTAGAAAGCCTGAAAATTTGCAGAATCACTCAAACCGGTTAACGGTGTTTGCTGTGCTAAGCTGTCAACGTCAAACTCAACATCGCCATCTACAATCGTGCCATTGATGCCCAAACCAAATCCGCTTTCGCCAAATAAGTGCTGAAAAGCAACTTCAATTCCATCTACCGTTTTCGTATCAGGTGCGTTAAATGGTCGTCGAATATCCCACGAAATTAACGGGTCATCAGATGAGGGAGTTAAATAACCTTGTTCATTTAACGGTGAACCATTGGCTTGTATTTCAGCAAATATTGCATCATTAGTCGCTTGCTCACCTCGTCCTTCAATGTTAGCTACCGCTTGATTCCAGCGAGGCCCCAAATAAATATCGTGAAAGCCTTCAATGGTTGTTGAAACAATTTGGCTACCGATAAAATTTTCAACGTCTTTTCGAAAGTAACCTACAGATGCGTAACTGGCATCGCCATAGTAATACTCAAGACTCAGATCAAAATTGGTGGACTCAAACGGCATTAAGTTTGTATTACCTTCGCCACCATTTCGAGAACCAATTTTAGGACTGCCAGATAAACTTCTGCCACCAGCTAAATCACCTAATGGTGCACGCGTGATTGTTTTACCCCATGATACACGGCCAACCAATTCATCAGTTAAATCAACTTTTACATCAATCATAGGCAAGAACACATCATGTTCGCCTGTTTGTTCTAAAAAGTTTGCATCACCTGGTAAATACTGCGTGTGCCATTCACTACCACCTTTCCACCAAACAGTAGTTGGCACTGGTTGTAACACATGGCTGGTAACTTCTGTTTCTTCATAGCGAACACCAATATTTACTTGCACTGGCAACTCAGCAACATCAAATTCCCATTGAGATTGCAAATAAATACTCTGGGTTTCTTCTTGTACTGAACCTTGGGTAAGCGTGCCCATATCATGGTAAGCGGTAGTGGCAAAATAATCATCACCCCCAAGCACTTCATTGGTTAAAAAGGCTTCTGAACGAGCAACCACTTCATCAAAATCAAAGGTGTAATAATAGTTAGGGGTTAAATTAGCGCCGCCACTACTAAATGCATCAAGGAAATTATCGGTACTATTGCGAACAAACATGCCATCTGGAAACATTTCAGGCCAAGAAGGATTAAACAAGAAGCCACCAATGAGTCCACTCCACGCATTTGACCCTCCCATGGTTTGATCTGTATAAGCACCACCAAACTTCACTTGAACAAGTGGAATATCAAATAGGTCATTTTCCCAAGTACCATGTAATTGCACCTGTTCTATTTCAGACTTACCTGGTGAGTGTATAAATTGGCTAAAATGTGAGTCAATTTCACCTGGCGCTAATTCTGTTGTGCCATTATTCCAATATATCTCAGCAAGTGGAATATCACCTTGGCGATAATCATAGGTTTTCGTTGTAAGTTGATCTGACCCTAATACCAACGAGCCAAAACTGCCCATTCCTTCATCACCACCATTGTCGATATCGCTAGAAGAGTCATGATAATCAAGCACTAAATTGAACGTATCAGTGACTTGCCAATCTAGGTTCAGGCCAATAGATTCTTCTTCAACATCAGTTGTGCCTCGCGATGCAGTATAAGAGCCGTCATTACCGCTAATATCGGCGTAAACAACCGTACCGTTGTCATCAATTTCGTAGGCATTAATGTTACCACCGTAATCGTTCCACAGCCCCCAACCAATTGAATTTATACCCGTTGTGGCTTCTGTGCGCGTATAATCTAATGAAACAATCAATGCATCGATTGGCATATATTGCACAACGACATGACTATTGGTTCTATCGCGTTCTATGTTTTCAATACCGTAATTCATATCGCGCGGGAAGAAATGATTTCCAATGCGATTTCCTTCATCATCAATCGCACGCGGATCGACCACCTTGTCGTCAGCTAAATTAGTTGGCAGTGCAACATTAGCTTGCCAACCTTGGATATTCGCCAATTGTTTTTGAAAATCGCGTTCATGATGAGTAAATGAAAATGCAACCCCTAAGGTGTCATCTAAAAACGTATTGGAATATAGCGCTGAAAACTCAGGCGTAACATCACTGCCTTCTTCATTTGAACTATCGTGAATTGCTTTCGCCGAGAGACTATAACGCTCTCCAGGACTTGCCAACGGCTTGCGAGTGACAATATTTACCGTTGCACCTAAGCCACCACTGGGGTTCTCAGCCCGAGCGGTTTTGTAAACTTCAAGTGCTGATACACCGTCTGAGGCGAGATTTTCTAAACTATAAGAGCGCGTGTTACCAGTGCCTGGCATTTGACGGCCATTTAAGGTGATCAAGTTAAAATCTGGACCAAAGCCCCGTACCGTAATTTGACTACCTTCACCATTACTTCGGCTTACCGAAACCCCAGTAATACGTTGCAATGATTCAGCAAGGTTGGTGTCTGGAAATTTACCCATTTCTTCTGCGGAAATTGCGTCCACTACGCCTGACATATCACGCTTAACATTCATTGCACGTGTTAAACTGCCTTTAATGCCTTTAACTTCAATAATTTCTACTTCATTACTTTTTGAAGCAGCATCTTGCGCGAATACAATGGGGCTAGTTATTGTCGTTAACATAGCGGTTAATGCAAGCGCGATTGGTGACTTTGTAAAATTTGTCATGTTCATTTTTACCTACTTATTCAATAATTTTTATTGATTTGATCATGCTTGAGCAATCAAATCGTTAATGTCCAAGTGTTACGACGTTTTCACAGCTCGTTGTAAGTGCTGTTCATTACTTGTTGCTCTTGCTATATCTAGCGATAACAACATTGTGTTCTTAGCGAAAACAACTGGGGTTACGCTAAGAACGTCAGGTAACGGAAAGGTAAATGAAGACAACAAATTATGCTCCTTTGTTGCACGGTTATAAAAACCATTTGATGTCAGTGATATTGTTTGCGTTTGTGCTTGCGGTACACTGCTAGGGTCATAGATCATGACATTATCTAAACGATACACGGCACCTTCTCCACTGCCCCAGGCAGGAAACACCATGAGCACGTCAATTTGGCTAATATCAAGGCCTGCATCAAATAAATCTTGTAGTGAATAAGTATAGGTTTGCCATTGACCCACAACTGGCGCAATACCTTCTTTACTTGCGGTTAGCTCAAGTTCAACAGCAGTGGTGGTATCACCGGCTTCTATTTTAAACAACCACGCAGCGCTACTATCATTTGGCGCCGATTCAACTTTCATTTCAAACTGTACAACACCGTTTAACAACAGGTTTGAGGCATCTAAATAAACATCATCGTCAGCCATAATGCCCATTACGGTTGGTGTTGAACCAATAATGAACTCTGCTGTTAAGCCATGTTCAGTATCATCATTCTCAATCGTTGGTGTTGAACCGCCACAGCAATCCCAAATTGACCACTGCTCTAGCGCTTGGTCAGCGAAAAGTACATGACCATTGAAGCCTGACGAAGCATTCGGATCATAGATTTTTACGTTATCTACTCGGTAAGTAGCACCTTCACCACTGCCCCAAGCAGGAAAAATCATCACAACATCTAAGGCGCTAACATCTAAACCCGCATCGGCTAAATCAGCAAGGTTAAAAGTATAGGTTTGCCACTGACCTACAACTGGTGCAACACCTTCGACACTTGCAGTTAATTCAACTTCTGCTGCTGAAGATGCGTTGTCACTTTCTACTTTGAACAGCCAAGCAGCATCAGCCACATTTGGAGCTGATGTTATTTTCATATCAAATTGAATAACACCATTTGCTAAAATAGCGCTCGCATCAAACGGTTCAGGTTGTACATCAGGTGTGGTTATAAACTCAGCGCGCGACGCAAACCCCATTACTGTAGGCGATGCTCCAATAGAAAACTCAGCTACTGCGCCGTGAGCATCATCTTCATCAATCACTACCATAGGCGTTGAGCCTCCGCAGCAATCCCATAACGGCCAGCTCGCTTTTGCTTCATCACTAAACACGGTGAATGAGGGTGCAGCAAAATCAGCACCTATTGTTAAATCAGCAACCCGATATACCGCTCCTTCACCACTACCCCATGCAGGAAATATCATCACCACATCAATAGCACTAAGGTCAAGACCAGCATCAGCAAGTGTTTGCAGCGAAAAAGTAAAGGTTTGCCACTGACCTGCAACAGGCGCAACGCCCTCTACACTATCAGTTAATGGAATTTCCGCCGCAGTGCTAGCACCTTGGCTTTCGACTTTCAATATCCATGGTGCATCAGCCGTATTTGGTAATGAAACCGCATTCATCATAAAACTAAGTGTGCCTGTTTCTGCAATTGGGCTTGCATCAAAAGGTGTTGGTTTTCCGTCAGGGTCGGTAATAAATTCTTCCCGAGAAGTAAAGCCATTAACCGTAGGAGTTGCCCCTACCACGAACTCCATCACATCACCTTGTTGAGCATCTTCTACAACCGTAGGGGTTGAACCGCCGCAACAATCCCATGCTGGCCAATTTGGGTTTTCACTACCATCAAAAATAGTTAAATTTTGTGGTATCCCTGTAGAAGGCGGGGAAGGAATCGGCGCTTTGCCTTCTTCTAATGCATCATCGAGGCTGTCATAACCGCCACGAACCGTTTCACAACCTTTACCTGTATCTGGATTTTGTTGACATTGATACACACGTACATAGTCGATTTCGAAATGCTGCCCTTCGGCAAATGCGGTGGCATCAATCCCTAAATTATTGACATTCTCTGGCCAGTCGCCGCCTACAGCTAAGTTAAGGAGTAAATGAAATTCTTGATCAAACGGCGAATTATCCCAATGCGTAATTAACTCACCACTACCTTGATCGAAAAATTCAGTAAACCAACCACGATGAGATAAACCAACTGGCTCATCTTTACTATTATACCGTACCGTTGATCGTCGTTGTGTTTGGTATAAATAATCATCTACATACCAACGAATTTCACCTTCTTGCCACTCTATGGCATAAGTATGAAAATCGTCTGCGGGGCTAGCACCGCTTGGTAATTGATATGCTCTACCGCTAGATTCATTGTTTGGCCAGTCTTTTCCGTAATGTAGTGTACCGTGAACATTATTTTCAACTTCACCATCAGCATTAATAACGTTTAAGTTTACCGCTTCCAAGATGTCTATTTCACCAGACTTTGGCCAACCTCCATACACGTTATCTGTGGGTAGCATCCAAAACGCTGGCCAACTACCTTGGCCACTCGGTAGTTTTGCCCGCACTTCAAAACGACCGTATTTAAAATCGCCTTTGTATTTAGTATTTAATCGTGCCGATGTATAAGGTAAATCAGCACTTTCTTCGGCTGGTAACGCGACGATATGTAAAATACCATCTTCAATGTAAGAGTTCTCTGGGTTGTCGGTATAACATTGTTTTTCGTTATTCCCCCCGCCAACACAGTTAATTTCATGATTCCATTTTTGACTATCAATGGCATCGGTATCAAATTCATCATTCCAGACCATTTCCCAGTCTGACACTGGTTGTGTTGGTTCAACACTTGTTGATGTTGTACTTGTTTCTGCACCACCACCGCAACCAATGAGGGCTACAGTTGCAGTACTTGCAAGTAATGTTTTTAATATTCTAATTGTTGTATTCATATTGTCATTTCCACGTTAGACAAAGCAGGCTTTTCGTTCGTGTTTCTATTTAGCATAGTAAACCGAGCGTCTCCCCCACCAATTTTGTGACTTAGTTTTTATTTATCTTGCAGTCACATGACTTTGCTAATTTAGGCTTTTGACTTGGGTCTGTTGAACTTTCGTGATTAAACTTTGTTCGAACTAAACGCGAAAGGTCAACAGACCCAAGTACGCACTAATAGTGGAATATGCAAGGAATTGCCACAATAGAAATGCGCCATCACGGGAATAATATGCGAGTTAATTAGGCCGTTGCGACAAAAGGAGATATTTTTACGACAACATGTAGAAGTGTATCCACATTGCTTGCTCATATTTAGTGTTTCAGTAAACATGAAAAGCTTGTTTTAAAATTTTCTAGGTCTATACTAGAATGTCGACTTTGAGGTAGATATGTCTAAAAAAGATAGTATTAACATCATCAAGAGTAACGCACTCACCTTCCCAATTTAAGCCGAACGTACCCTTTACGTTCGGCTGGCACTTTATTTTCTGAATTTTATTTATAGTCATAAGGGCGTATTGCTTCTTCTTGTGTAATACATCAATGATAGCGAAGAAATTATTCAACAAGCGTTGATTAATCGCTGAAACAATACGCTCTAGTTCGGTTGGAGATACTACCGTGCTCAAATATTTTAGTGGTCTTTGCAGGTCAGTCGACTGCAGCACAAACCCCGCTTTTAAAGATATAAGTTTTCAAATTTTAATGAACCCAACGAGGTTAAATGCTTTTCTCGCTCGTTTAGCAATAAGTCAATCGAAAGCATCTCGATTTAATAGCCTAATTACCATTGGCACTCGAGTGGTATTGAAAAATTTAGCAAACCAAAAAACATTCACCTTAAAAATTGTCAGCGCTGAAAAAGCTCGACCACAGAAGGGAGAAATATCATGTTTATCAATCATTGGGGCAGAATTATTAGGTCAACAACAAGGTGCCATATTTACAATAGATACACCAAATGGACAAGAGTTATGGCAAGTATTAAAAGTAGGAGATTAATATCAACAAAAACATAAGCAATTATCCTTAAACGTTTACATTAACACTCATTAACCAAAGAGTATTATTATGGAAAATAAACCAGAAATTACCATATCTCGATCCGACGTTGCTGAAATTGAATATCAAATTACTCAACAAGGTTTACCAGAAGAGCTGACATCGGCATTAGAAGATGAGATAAGTAGAGCAACATTAGTCGCTAATAACGCATTACCCAAAGATGTTGTGGCGATAGGCTCTCAAGTTACCTTTAAAGTACTTGAAACGAATAATGTTTTTACAAAAACACTATGTTTACCCACCGATATAAATAAGTATGAAGATGCAATTTCAATTTTTGCTCCTATCGGCTCCGCAATTATTGGTTTACGTGTTGGCCAACGGATTAACTGGCAAGTTCAGCGCGCAAATCAAACCGTTGAAATAATCAGTGTTGCTCAATAGCTTTACAACATTTTTTATTGATTAGACATTGAAATAACAAAGGAAACATAGATGAATTACACTCACGAGACCATATCACATCTAAAGCGAAGTAGCCCTGCACAAGCAGAGTTTTATCAAGCTGTTGAAGAGGTTTTAACATCATTAGCCCCTATATTAGAAAGCAATAGTAAATATAGAGAAGAAGCGATAATTCAACGAATTGTTGAGCCTGAAAGGCAAATTATGTTTCGCGTACCATGGGTTGATGATCAAGGTGACATTCAAGTCAATAAAGGTTATAGGGTCGAATTTAACTCAGCTTTAGGCCCTTATAAAGGCGGCTTGCGATTTCACCCATCAGTCAATGCAAGTATTATCAAATTTCTTGGTTTTGAACAAATATTTAAAAATGCATTGACTGGGCTCCCCATTGGTGGAGGAAAAGGTGGAGCCAACTTTATTCCAAGCGGGAAGTCTGATGGTGAAATTATGAGGTTTTGCCAATCTTTTATGAGCGAACTTTATCGCCATATTGGTCCTCACGTTGATGTTCCCGCTGGAGATATAGGTGTAGGGGCTCGTGAAATTGGCTATATGTTTGGTCAATATAAAAGGCTAACCGGTCGGTACGACGGTGCATTAACCGGTAAAAGCTTGCTTTGGGGCGGCTCATTAGTGAGAAAAGAAGCAACAGGTTATGGAACTGTGTATTTCGCTAATTATATGCTTAATGATAAGGGAGACAGCCTACAAGGTAAGAAGTGTTTAGTTTCGGGGGCAGGTAACGTTGCAATTTATGCAATAGAAAAGTTATATCAATTAGGAGCTATTCCTTTAAGTTGTAGCGACTCACGTGGCACTATATATCATGATGAAGGTATCGACCTTAAGCTATTAAAAAGATTAAAAGAAGTTAAACGTGACAGCTTAATCCATTATTTAGACACTTACCCAAATGCGAAATACACACCGATCTCTGATTATCCAAAAGATGGCCATGCCATTTGGCGCTACAAGGCTGATGCTGCATTTCCATGCGCGACTCAAAATGAATTAACTGAACAAGATGCGATTACCTTAATTAATAATGGCTGCACTTTGATTAGTGAAGGTGCAAACATGCCAACAACGCGCGAAGCTATTAATATTCTCCTTGAGGCAAACATTGCATACGGACCGGGGAAAGCTGCTAATGCTGGCGGCGTTGCAACAAGTCAGCTAGAAATGGCACAAAATGCGAGTATGCAAAGGTGGACTTTTAATGCCGTTGATGAACAATTACAACGCATAATGAAAAATATCTTTAACAATTCAAATGAAGTCAGTAAAGAATTCGGCCAACCCGGTAACCTAATTCTTGGGGCTAATATCGCTGGTTTTCGCCGCGTTGCTGATGCCATGATTGAACAAGGTGTTGTTTAAGGTTACAAGATAAACAATGATAAAACCCTCAACTACCGCTAACCGTTTATTCTGTTAAATCGGCGTTGAGGGTTTTATAGATATACCCATAAACATTTGTTTATTTATGGTCACTATTTTCGTTGTATTTATTTCATGAAATCATATTCAACCGTAAACATCACTTATGTATTGCACAAAGTTCATAATTCTTAGCTAAGAAATGAAGTAATCATATTTCCCTTATTGGATTAAAAAATTAATCGCATTAACAATTTCATCTGGGCGTTGAAACACCGCCATATGATCACTATTTGATAACGGAATATACTGTCCTAATGATTGCTCACTCACCTGCTTGCTCCATTGGCTTCCTTCTGTTTGCCACTTTATTAAACCATCAAGATACTCAGGTTCAGCATTATCGATTTCATTTTGCTCAAAATCAGTATCAATCACACTAATAGGAACAGCTGTTGATATATTGCTTTGTCTAACAAGCTCAAGATCATCATGATAATTCATAATCTCTTTAGCTCGCGTTAGCTGCTTATTAATCATTAAACGGTTTTGGCTAATTAAATCAAAATACTGCCAATCCATAAGTTCGTTATACTTTTCAGGTATTAACGCTTCAACTGTTAGTCTTTCTTTGCTGAGTTTGTCTGCTGAACTCGCCGTCATTTTTCCTGCACTGATGTAATTGAGCAATTCATCACCAAGGCCACGATACCAAGTGACAGGCCAATCTTGATAGAAGCTTATTGAGTGTGGCAGTAAAATATCAGGATCTACCCATAGCATCCCCATTAATTCACTTTGGCTGACTTTATCCGGCATTTGTTGCCACAAGTGAGAAAGAATATTACTGCTAGCAAAGCTCAACATCACAATGCGATCTTCATTTAACGCGAGCAACGTTTTATCTAACGCATCAACAAATGATGAATAAGAAGGTTGTGCTATATCGCTACTAAAACCATTACCAAAACGCTCGATAACGTGTACTCGATGTGTTTTAGCAATTAATGGTTGTAGTAATGCAAACCAAGCACTGTCGCTATGATAATTTTTATTAAACCCTGATAGTAAAATAACTGCGGGGCCGCTATGCTCTAACCCCATGCTACGCACATGTACTAGCTCTTCTTGCTGAGACTGCTCAACACGATATAAGCTTGAAAAATTATCTAACTTCTTATCACTGACTGAATCAAAAAATTCAATGATTTCAGCCGAAGTATCAAAATCGCTGAACTGCCATGAATGCTGTCCTGACTGTATAGCGATCAATTGATTAATATTGGTTTCGTTCTGGTATACGTGTTTTTGAATGCCGTCTTGTTCAACGATTTCTTTCTCGGTATCAATACTATTTTGCTTTGCAATCAAATCGATTGCTACTTCACTAGCAATCAGCCCAAAATTACTATGCGACAAGCCTTGATATGGCAGCGTTTTGTCAGCCGTTCCATGAACCATCATATAATTAGTGGGGTGTTGAACCTGACACGACAATGATAATTGCTCTGACATGGGAGAAGCAACTGAAGCTACACCTTTGAACGATAGGTTACTGTTACACATTAAATTTTGCGTAAATAATCCACCTTGAGAATAACCAACGGCATATAATTCTTCGTTAATAATACTAAATTTTTGTTTAACATCGGTGACTACATCTTCAACAAAAGCTAGGTCATTTATACCTAGGCGGTGAGGTTTATTACAGTCACAGCCTTCGTTCCATTCTTCAACTTTTGATTGCGGATAAACAACAATATAATCTTTTGAAAATGACGCTAACTGGGTCATTGCCTGCATCCCCATGGCATTACCACCAGAGCCATGAAATGCTAACAGTAACTTATATGCTTTATTAGGATCTACTCCATTTGTAGGCTGAGATAAGTAATAATCTCGCCCATTAATTGATGTTTTAACAACACCATTATTATCAACTGGTGGTAAAAGGTCATTATCGTTATTATTTTTGTTGGTTCCATTACAGCCAATCATCATTAAGCTAATGAAAATTATACTGATTGATAGTACAAACTTAGGTTGCATTGTTTTTCTCCTCGTTAATGTTGCCCATAGCTAACCATTGAAGTAAAAACAACAACACATAAGTAGCTTATGTTTTCATTACTTTTATGTTATGTTTAAAAATATATCGTTATTTCAAGATGATAGAGAATGAAGGTTAGAATTGCTGACGTTGTCTTTGACGCTAAACAACGTACACTTTCACACATAAATGGCAGCCGAAAATTAGAACCGAAGGTGTTTACCCTACTTACTTCGTTGTTAAATGCATCTGGTGAGATAGTTACTCGGGATCAATTAATTGCTCTTGTATGGAATAATCGCGTTGTTGGTGACGGTGCGATTAACCGTACTGTTTCGTTATTAAGAAATCATTTTTTAGCGCTCACCTCAGAAGATGTCATTGAAACGGTGCCAACTCAGGGTTATCGTCTAGTCGCTCAAACCGAATTAATTGAAAGCACAAGCAGCAACAGCATTAAAAACGCTACCGGCGATAACCGTCAGCGCCCTAATAAAAACAAGGTTGCACTATCGATAAAGCTAGCGACACTTATATTGTTAACGATAATTATCGGGTTATTAAGCTGGTTTTTCTCTGCTAAAAACCAACAACATGCTGACTTAAATACCACCTTAATTAACGATCCTTTGGTGGGTTTGAAAGGATGGGAATATGATATTTCTACTACGACGACAGGCAATAAAGTACTCTTCCACCATCAAGCGGAAGATGGCGTTCAACGAGTGTATTTATACAATACCGATACACATAAAAAGCAAGCGATTCTTAAAAATGCTCGGGCGGCAATCAATGCCAAGGGTGATGCCGTTATTTTTGCTCAAAAAAATACTGAGATGTGCTCATTTAATATTTTCAATGTAGCAAGTCAGCAAATTAAACATCTATTCAACTGTGATGAAATTCCCAGTAAATTAGTATGGAAAGACAGTACGCACTTTTATTTCAATAAACGATTAAGTAAATCACATCCGTATCAAGTATTCAGTTTTGATGTAGCCACTCATAGATTAATGCAAATTAGCAACCCAAAAAGCAACAACAACCTGAAGGGGGACTTTAATTTTGCCCATAATCATAAGACTCAACAATTAGCGATATTAAGATATTTAAATGAAAATCAAACCGAATTAATTATACAGCAGCCTGACTCATCAGAAGAAAAGCACACACTAAATAAACGAATAACAAGCCTAGCGTGGTCACCGCAAACTAACAGTATCATTCTAGCTGATCGCTCAACGCTTTATCATTACTCCCCTGATGCTCAAACGCTTAACATAATTAAACAACTTGAAATCGATATAAATTCGTTAGCAGTCGCTTCTAAACACCAAAGTCACTATTTATTGTTAAGCAGCAAGCAAGTCACTAGCGACATCATGAGTCACAACATTGATGATAATACTGATCATATTTGGCAACAAAGTGCCGGAGTAGAATTACTTCCGAGAAGCGCAAACGGTAATGATCTCATATTATCAACTCGTTACAAAAACCACCATTTCTGGCAAATTGAAAACAACGAACCCGTATTACTAGATATTGAACTTCCCTTTGAATTGCAGTTTACGCGTTATGAATTATCGCCCAACGGCAATAATATTTTATTAACTAATTTAGGCGCTAGTTATGAAATAGACCTTTATAAAAAATCAATTACTCAATTATTTTCGAAGCAACATAAAAGCTATGTCAGTAATTATTTTTCAGACCAAGCAGATAACATTATCTATAGCAGTAATAAATCTGGCCAGTGGCAATTGTGGCTATTTGATCGTGCAAGTAAAAAACATCAACAAATTACGCAAAATGGCGGTTATAGTGGTCGTGTTATCAATAACACGCTCTATTTCACTAAATATTCTCGTGATGGTTTGTGGACAAAAAACCTTAGCGGCCAGGAAGAACAATTGCTACTCAAAGATTTTAGTTTATTAAATTGGTTAAACTGGCAGCTTGTAGGTGATCATATTTATTTTTATCGTGCAGACTCTGGTATTTGGCAATATTCAATCACCAACAAAGATGAAAAGCTACTGATGACAAAGCCAGATAATTTTGTTCACCAATACACCGTAATTCCCAATGAAAACGTTATTTTATGGGTGAAACTCCGACCCGTTGAAGGCGATATTTATCAGTATCAGCTGACACTTTCGCCATAACGCTAAAAACCTAAAAAGATTTTACTGATATTTTTATTTAGCTCCCCCTTTTAAAGTGATAGATCAGAGTAAAGGAGGTAACTCCAATTAAAGTTACCGCCCCTTTACTATCTTATTTACCGTTTATTTCTTTTTCGAAACTTTTCAAAGCACATGTTCTCATAACCAGTATATTCAGCGATAAACTGTGCTGTGGTAACATTCGTTTGCTTAATGACATTAGTAGAGGCAACAACATTAAACGGTCTACCGAAACAATAGCTTTTGCTTGACACTTTCAAACCAGAATCAATTTCTTTATATGCTAGCTTCGATGAACTATCTTGTATTTTTAGTACTTCTATATGCGCTTGGTCAATATCTGCACCATAAGCTGCTTTTAGTTTTGCAGGTTGCTCTTTCCACTCATCAATACTGACAACATCGAAGATACGATCTTCAAACGATAAATGATAAATCGTATCACCAACAGCTTTAACCACAAATCTCTGTGATTGCATAAGGTTAGATGGGTTCTGATAGGTACATGTTCTACTCCAACGAGCAAAGGTAGTTGAGTGTCCTCTTGTATTTTCAGGTATATCCAATCGCTTACATTGCCAATTTTTACCTTTGGTGGCGATCATGTTATCGATGTCGCTTTTTGTGCTCATCATCGACACACCCAAAATATTAGATAGTTTTGCCAAGTCGGGCTGTGAAAGAACGTTGCCATTTTTATCGATAAGTTCGCCTAACGCAGTAAAAGGCAATGACGTAGCTAGAATGAACAAAATGGTGTTTATTTTCATGATTATCCCTCATCAATAGTCGTGTATTACTTAAAATAACGTCTCAAAAATTAATATAAGCTGAATGCAAATAGGTTGAACCGATAGCGCTTGGTTAATACTTCAACAAATCTAAACCGCATTTAGTATGCAAAGATCAGTGATAATTTTCACAAAGCAGAGCCTTTGACAGGTATTTTTCACGAACAAAGGCAATAGCCGACAAACATGTCGTCGTGCAAATTATTTTTCTTCTTGAAAAGTGCTTATTACTTTAAAAATTTTATACTAAACGGATAAACCCACAATTGACCATTATTTGCTTTCAATGCCGCAATAATCGCAAAAACAAAATTTAAGATGGCCAAGACAAGAAAGCCAGCAATACCAATAACAACAAACACTAAAATGCCACAGACAATTGAGTAAATAAACAAACTAATCAACCAATTAACCGTTACTTTACCGTGATTATCAATCGCACTACTTTTATCTTTATTCGTAGCCCACATGACAATAGGCAAGATAAACCCAAGCCCTGGAATAATGATACTTGTTAGCTGACTTAAATGAATTAGCATGCAATAAGTGTTTAAAGGCATGCCCCAGTATTCTTCTCTGTTATTATCCATAAATGTTCTCCATGTCATGTTCTTTAAAAATTGTGATAGAGAGCGCTGCTCTACCTGCAAAGTTGGAAAAACCTGGTAATTAAATGCCTATACCCATTATTTTCGCACACTATCAGCAAATAATGCGTGCTCAAAACGATAGTTACGTATCGCTGAAACGTCTACGCAACACAGTGTATCTCAAAGGCAAGCTTAACAACAAGACCCTTGATTTTAATAAACATTTACCTAGATGCAACAGGTGTCACACAAACACGTCATGTTTTAAACATCTGCCATTAAATATTGAGTGTTTATCAATTTGCTCTTGAGTTGATAATATTACCAACTGCCTCGTTAAAATTGCGGCTAACCTTTAACTTAACTTCATCGCCCATGTCTAATAAGCTTTCATTATTTTTCAGTGCTTGAATGCTTTTAACACAATTTATATTAATTAACGTTGATTTATGAATGCGCTGAAACATACTGCTATCTAATTCACTTTCAAGTTTCTTCATGGTGATACGTACAATATAGTTTTCTTCGGTGGTGTGAATACACATGTAATCGCCCGCAGCATCTATCCATCGAATATTTTTTACAGGTACAAAGACTTTTTCGTTTTTATCGTTTTTAATCACTAATTCCTGACGAAATTGAGAAGGTAACTTCGCGCTGCTGCCTTCTAGCCACTCCTCGAGTTCAGAAATCTCCAGCCCAGATGTTTCACCTAATGCTTTTAATAGCCTAAATTTTTCTAAATCACGTTGTTGTGGGGTAAGACGTTCGCGAATGCGCTCAACCGTTTTTTGCAAACGGCCGATATTCACCGGTTTCAAAATGTAATCTATGGCATTTAATTCAAATGCATCAAGCGCATATTCACTGTAAGCACTGACAAAAACGACAAGAGGCATAATATCGGCTTGTATAAGTTGCACAACTTCTAAACCATTGATCCCTGGGAGCCTAAGATCGATAAATAACACATCAGGTTGGCAACGTTGGCAAAGCTTTATCGCTTCGTCTCCGTCAGTTGCTTCGCCTATTACAACAATGTCTTCAATAGCTTCTAACCGTAGCCTCAGCCCTTCTATCGCTAAAGGTTCGTCATCAACAATTAATGCGGTAATGTGATTGTGAGTCATTTGATGTTACTTTTTTCAAAAGGCATAACGATTTTTACACTCGTACCAGCAGAGCTTTGCTTAATGGTAATTTGGCATTCTTCATTGAACATTGTCGCTAACCGCTCTTTTGTATTAGGTAGACCAATACCAAAACCTGGTGTTGATTCACGCGTATCACCGCTACCTTGATCTTCAACACAAACAATGAGTTTAGCTTCATCGACATTCGCTTTAATAGTAATAATACCGTGTTCTTTTTGACTTTCGATGCCATATTTAATGGCATTCTCTACAATCGGCTGAAGAAATAAAGCGGGCACTCTGGCATTATTTGCATCATTATCAACATCAAAATTCACACTTAATCGATCACCAAAACGAACTTTTTCAATGGAAAGATACAATGCTAATAATTCAACTTCCTTAAATAAGGTACTTTCTACTTGTGCTTTTTGATCTAAAGAGTAACGAAAAAATGTGCAAAGTTTATCCAACATCTCTCCAGCAGTATCGTTATCTTTTTTATAAATCAACGTAGAAATGGCATTCATAGTATTAAACATAAAGTGTGGGTTTAACTGATAACGCAGCATTTGTAATTGTGATTCTTTCGCTGAGGTTTGTGCACGTAGCAACATTTCGTGTTCTTTTTGTAGCTTATTGTTGTACAGCATAATGAAAAATATTGCTGTCCAAATAAACATCGTAGAAAGTGAAAATAAAAACCAGCCACCAAATTCAAGCATGTTCCATTTTTCATACCATACTTGGTGATATACCACGGTTTTATAAGAGGCAAGCTTTATGACATTATAAATAATGCCGAGCAATGCAGCACTGCCAAAGCTGATTGTTAAGGTTTTCTTTAACGGCAAGTGAACCGTACGCTGTATCACTAACCAAGAAACATAACTTAGTACAAAACCACTCAGTATTTCGATACCTAAATTTAAAATCTGCCCAGATAAGTTAAAGTGTGGATCGTCAAATTGCGGTCGAATAATGGCAATAAAAACCACTATCGCATACCCCACCCAGCCACTTAGCTGTAACATCCAAAATTGCTGACTTTGCTTAGAAAATCCTTGAGGCTCAATTTGAAGGGTAGCATCTTGCATCACTGTTTGCATAAGGTACCTAGCACTAATTTTTAGTACTTAGTGTCTAATTAAACCCTACCATTAATCAAGTAATTTAATTCACATAATAAAAGTTATTCGTTCAAGAACATCAGCTAATTCGCCGTATTAATATAGCGTCTATAGAACTTTCGCGTTTATTTTTGCAGCAGTTTAATGGTATTTAGACTAAGGCATTGCGATTAATGTGTGGTTATTCCACATGAAAAAGCAATAACGACGTTTAAAGGATAAAAACGCAGCCCTTCGGGTTCAACTAAATTTAATTTCTAAAGATCAGCAGATCCTAAACATTTTTTAATATTCTTACATATTGATACATATCTTTTAACACTTTTACTCGTGTAGCTTTTGCAACCTTCAGGATTTTTCGCGACACTACCATAGCAGTGTTTTTCGGTTACTAACCTACATACACATGACCTATTCAACAAGGACAATAACAATGAATAACAAAATAATCGCTTTTATTGCAGGTAGTATAATACTCCCTATAGCAACATCAGCGTTCGCGGATGATGGCTACCAAACGCCTTCTAAATCTATTGCTTCAATCGTTGATGCTAAGCTCGCGCCGAGTACAAGATTATCTCCTGATAAGCAATGGATGGCATTTTTTGAAAGGCAACGAATCGCATCATTAGATGAGTTAGCTAAACCAGAGTTAAAGTTAGCCGGTATTAAACTAAATCCTGATAATTTTTCACGAGCTCGGCCTCGCTCAAAGTATCTATCTATTGCATTTCAGCATTTAAAAACAGATAAAAAGATCACAATAGACAATCTACCTAAGGGAAGAATTTTATCACCGTCATGGTCCCCTAATAGTGAGCACCTCGCTTTTTTCGTTGAACAGGCTAAAGAAGCAAACTTGTTTATTTACTCCATCAACACTGACACGCTACAAAAAGTTAAAAATTTAGCTTTAAATTCAGTTATTACTTCAAGACCTTATCGTTGGCTACCTGATAGTTCAGCTATTATTGCCAATAAAGCGGTCAACATTACAGTTGATGCCCCTCAAGACAGTGCAGCTAGCGCGATCCCAATTGTGTCGCAAACAACAGGTGAAAAAGCGCCAGCTCGAACCTATCAAAACTTATTGGCAACACCACATGACAAAGCTCTGTTTAAATATTATGGGTTAGGCCAGTTAGTTAAAGTGTCACTCAAAGGTGACATTACTAAGGTAGGTGAACCCGCTTTAATTCGAGCGTTTAGATCATCCCCTGATGCCAAGCATTTACTTGTTGGACACATTCAACAACCGTTTTCATATTTAGTACCCTATTCTCGCTTTGCAACCTCTTGGCAAGTGATTGACACTAATGGCAAGTTAGTTAAAGAGATTGTTCGCCAGCCACTTGCTGAAAATATTCCACAAGGCTTCGACAGTGTTCGTACCGGCAAGCGCTCACTTTCATGGCGCGATGATAAGCCGGCAACATTAGTGTGGGCTGAAGCGCAAGATAAAGGCTCAATGAAAACCGAAGTTGAATTTCATGACTTTATCTACACACAAGCGGCACCTTTTACTGAATCTCCTACGTTATTTGCAAAATTAGATCGCCGTTACAGCGGTATTACTTGGGGCAATGATCAGGTAGCTATGCTTTCTGATTGGCGCTTTAGTGACCGTAAAGTACGTACGTTTATCATCAATCCAAATAACGCCGATAAAGACCGTATTATTTTCGAAGATCGCTCTTATAATGATGCTTATAATGACCCAGGTAACGTTGTTCAAAAACAAAATGCCTTTGGTCGATACACACTATCTATTCAAGACGATCGTTACTTATTACTTACTGGCATTGGCGCATCTGATCAAGGTAATATTCCTTTTCTAGATAAATACGATATTACTACCCAGAAAAAAGAACGTTTATGGCACAGTGAAGCGCCCTACTATGAACGAGTTCGTGGTGTGTTAGACGATACTGGTACAAAGCTCATCACTATTAGAGAGTCTAAAACCGAACAGCCAAACTTTTTTATTCGAGATTTAACTAAAAAGTCTATTACGCAGTTCTCTGATTTTCCGCATCCATACCCAACCTTTACGAGTGTCAAAAAAGAACTGGTAAAATATACCCGTGATGATGGCGTTGAACTTAGCGGTACGCTTTACCTTCCACCAGGTTATAAAAAATCTGATGGTACGCTACCCGTATTGATGTGGGCATACCCGCTAGAGTACAAAGATAAAACCGTTGCATCCCAAGTACGTGAATCTCCTTATGAGTTTACTTACATTGGCTATTGGGGCCCAATGCCTTACTTAGCAAAAGGTATCGCAATATTTGATGACCCAAAAATGCCTATTGTCGGAATCGATGGCAAAGAGCCAAACGACACCTTCCGTAAACAATTGGTTTCAAGCGCAAAAGCAGCGGTTGATGTTCTAGTTGAAAAAGGCGTTGCTGACAAAGAGAACATTGCTATTGCTGGTCATTCCTACGGTGCTTTCATGGTTGCTAATTTGCTAGCACATAGCGATTTATTTAAAACAGGTATTGCTCGTAGTGGTGCCTATAACCGCTCACTTACACCGTTTGGTTTCCAAGGCGAAGAACGCAACTTCTGGGAAGGACAAAATGTTTATGCCACGATGTCGCCGTTTTTTCATGCTGAAAAAATTAACGAGCCTATGCTGATGATCCACGGAAAAGAAGACCCAAATTCAGGAACATTTCCGATGCAATCAGAACGTATGTATAACGCGCTAAAAGGCCTAGGTAAAGATGCTAGATTAGTGATGCTACCATACGAAGGACACGGCTACAGAGCTCGTGAAAGTATTTTACATGTACTTTGGGAGCAGGAACGCTGGTTAGAGAATAAACTAATCGTTGAATAATCATAAAACAGCGTTAACGACATAACGCTGTTTTCACCCAACTATAAGCAGACAAGAAAAAACCCGCTTGGCGTACCAAGCGGGTTTTCTTTATTTCAGTCAAGCTGAAGAAGGTATTGCTTACGCAATCATTACTTCTTAGCCAACTTCTCTTTAATACGTGCTGAACGGCCTGAGCGCTCACGTAAGTAGTAAAGTTTAGCTTGACGAACATCACCGCGACGTTTAACTTCGATTGAATCGATTAACGGGCTATGTGTCTGGAATACACGCTCAACACCTACACCGCTAGAGATTTTACGTACGGTGAAGGCAGAATGTAAGCCACGGTTTTTAACAGCGATAACAACACCTTCAAACGCTTGAAGACGCTCTTTATCACCTTCTTTAACTTTTACTTGTACTACAACAGTATCGCCTGGTGCGTATGCTGGTACATCTTGCTTCATTTGCTCTTGTTCAAGAGCTTTAATAATATTGCTCATAATCATACCTTTTCCTAGAGTTCACGGTCTTCAACAGAGGTTTGCTTAATTTTTTCAAGCAATTTCTTCTGTTCAGCCGTCAGAGCTAGGCCAGTTAAAAGTTCTGGTCGTCTGTGCCAAGTTCTTTCTAAAGACATTAACTGACGCCACTGTCTTATGTGTTCGTGATTACCGCTAAGCAACACTTTAGGTACCGACTTACCGTCGAGTACTTCAGGCCTTGTATAATGTGGACAATCAAGTAAGCCATCTGAAAACGAGTCTTGTTCTGCAGATTGCTGATGTCCTAATACACCCGGCACAAAGCGTGCTATGGCATCGATCATGTTCATCGCGGGTAATTCACCGCCACTTAATACATAATCGCCGACCGACCATTCTTCATCAACATGTGATTCAATAAGTCGCTCATCTATGCCTTCATAACGTCCTGCAATAAAAATCAGTCGGTCATGTTGTGCTAATTCACTTACACCAGTTTGGTCAAGCTTACGCCCTTGCGGTGACAAATAAATAACCTTTGCGCGGCTTCCGCCACTTTCTGAAATAGATTTATCTGCTTCAGCTTTCGCGGCTTCAATAGCTTCACGTAATGGTTCAACCATCATCAACATGCCTGGACCACCGCCATATGGTCGGTCATCAACAGTACGATGTTTATCATGGGTAAAGTCTCTTGGATTCCACGTATGAAATTCAATTAACCCATTACGTATCGCGCGGCCTGTCACCCCATACTCGGTTATTGCATCAAACATTTCTGGAAAAAGGCTTATCACCCCAATCCATAATTTGCTGTTACTCACGAGTTAAAAACCTGGATCCCAGTCAACACAAATTTGTTTATTTTCAGCGCATACCGACTTAACAACTTGATCTTCAAGGTACGGAATTAACCGCTCTTTCTTACCAAAACCATCATTTCGGTTTGCTTTTACAACCAGTACATCGTTAGAGCCAGTTTCCAATAAATCAGAAACTTCACCTAAATCATAACCTTTGTCAGTAACAACGGTCATGCCGATTAGATCACGCCAATAAAACTCCCCTTCAGGCAGCTCTGGCAACATAGTTTTATCAACAAATATTTCTGAACTCACTAATGTTTGTGCAACATCGCGATCATCAATATTGTCAATTTTAACTACTAAGCCTTTATTGTGCTTTCGCCAATCAGTCACTTCGACTGTTTGTACTTTATTTCCTAATTTTAACGACCAAGGAAAATAGTCGAGGATAGCTTCTTGTTCTTCGGTAAAAGAATGAACTTTCAACCAGCCTTTAACACCATAGACAGCGCCTATTTTGCCAACAACGATTTGTTCATTACTTGTTACTTCAGTCATGTCTATCCACTTATCTTATGCTGCAGCTTGAGCATCTTTTACAAGCTTTGCCACACGATCAGATAAACCAGCGCCTTGACCAACCCAGTGGTTGATACGATCAAGATCTAAGCGTAATTTTTCCGCTTGACCTTGTGCTGAAGGGTTGAAGAAACCAATCTTCTCGATGAAACGACCATCGCGAGAGTTACGGCTATCTGCAACAACTATCTGATAGAATGGACGCTTTTTTGCGCCGCCACGGGCTAAACGAATGGTAACCATATCGTCCTCTATATATTAATGTTAAAACGAATTTCCAGACACTTTCTGCGACAAAATGAGGCAGAAAAGCTCGCGTATTCTACGCTTTTTAACTTAGAAAGCAAGTAATAGTAATGGTTTTAGGTTTATCTTTAACGAAAAGATGTTAGAAGCGTTAATAGTTAATTTAGTAGGTTAGTTTGTAGAAATATTCAACCGGTGTAGAGTACTGATAAAATCGTTGCTCAACTTATATTATGGTGCGGAAATATAAGCCATTACATTTGGTTTACGCAAAAGGCAACGACAGTTACCTTTTGCGTTAAAATTATATAATCGTTAACGGCCAAAACCACCGAAACCGCCCATACCACCGCCTCCGCCTCCCGGAGGCATCATGCCTTTCATTGAACGCATCATTTTTTGCATGCCACCTTTACCTGACATTTTTTTCATCATTTTTTGCATTTGGGTAAACTGTTTGAGCAATTTATTCACATCTTGAATTTGAGTACCCGAGCCTGCAGCTATACGACGCTTTCTTGAACCTTTAATAATCTCAGGACGTTCGCGCTCTTTCGGTGTCATGGAGTTAATAATAGCTTCCATGCGCACAGTAACTTTATCGTCCATTTGGCCTTTCATTTGATCAGACATGTTTCCCATGCCAGGTAGCTTATCTACTAGGCCCATCATGCCGCCCATGCTTTTCATTTGTACAAGCTGGTCACGAAAGTCTTCTAGAGAGAATCCTTTACCTGACTTAACCTTTTTAGCCAGTTTTTCAGCTTGCTTTCGATCAACTTTTTGCTCTACTTCTTCAATGAGTGATAAAACATCACCCATACCCAAAATACGTGAAGCGATACGTTCAGGATGAAAAGGCTCTAGGGCTTCAATTTTTTCACCAACACCCATGAACTTGATAGGTTTACCAGTAATATGCCTAATTGATAAGGCAGCACCACCGCGAGCATCACCGTCAGTTTTAGTTAGTATCACACCGGTTAATGCTAATGCATCATTAAATGCTTTGGCAGTGTTTGCAGCGTCTTGACCTGTCATCGCATCAACAGTAAACAGTGTTTCAACGGGTGAAATGGCCGCATGTAATGCTTTTATTTCATCCATCATGTCACTGTCGATATGCAAACGGCCTGCGGTATCAACAATTAATACATCAAAATAATGTTTTTTGGCATGGTTTATCGCAGCATTTGCAATATCAATTGGCTTTTGTTTGATATCACTTGGAAAGAATTCAACGCCTACTTCGCCAGCAAGCGTTTCCAATTGTTTTATTGCCGCAGGGCGATAAACATCAGCGCTGACCACAAGCACCTTTTTCTTTTCTCTTTCCTTTAAATATTTCGACAGCTTAGCAACAGAGGTTGTTTTACCCGCACCTTGTAAGCCAGCCATTAATACGACAGCAGGCGGTGTGGCTTTTAAATTGAGAGTTTCATTGACTTCACCCATCGCACTTTCAAGTTCTTTTTGAACAATTTTTACGAATACTTGCCCTGGGGTTAAGCTTTTAGAAACATCTTGTCCTACTGCACTCTCTTTCACTTTAGCAATAAAGTCGCGAACTACGGGTAAAGCAACATCAGCCTCTAAAAGAGCCATACGTACTTCTCGTAAGGTGTCTTTAATGTTGTCTTCAGTTAGTCTGCCACGACCACTAATGTTCTTAAGGGATTTCGTTAAGCGATCTGATAAATTCTCAAACATGTATTACTCTGACCAATTGCGATAAAGAGAAAACTTACCCACATTATACCTGTGAGGTTAAGAAGCGAAAGTATAAAATGGAGGCAAGGATTTATTTTTCAATATTAACCTGAGTTTCCCTAGCTTCTACTAATTTATAAGCGCCCATTGGCGAAACTAATAATCGGTATAATTGGCTGAATTAAGCAAACGATTTAACGAGTTAAGATATAAATGCCAAATACTTAGATAAACGTAGCATGCTAAGGTTAATTTGATTATGATGGCTTCGTTAACTATTTATAGGCTAAATCAACAATACCGGTTACATCAATAACGTATACACTTTGCAGCAAAATGCCTAAAGTCAGTTGAAATTTAACCTATTTTTTGCAACAGTTTATTGCTGATAATTCAGTGTTAGGTTAAAAAGTAAAGACTAAATTAATAACTTGTGTTTTATTTGTCGTAAGGTTAATTCACTCGTATTCAGTGTTATTTTTAAAGGAATAGATATTTGGATTTTTCATCAATTTTCAGCTTAACTGCTTTTGTTTGCTATATCATGGCATCTATAGCAGTAGTTGTTCGTTTATTTCATCCCAAAGGACCAAATATTGTTAAAGTATTGTTTATTGGTTCTATCGCGATTATTAGTCATACGTTATCTACAGGGCATTTTTTATTTTCAGCACAAAGTGTCAATTTTGCACTGCCAAATGTTATTTCATTAGTAACGCTGATTATTTGTTTGTCGATCACCGCACTAGCGCTAAAATATAAAGTAAACTTACTGCTACCTGTTGCCTATGTATTCGCTGGCTTATGGCAATTAGCCTCATTATTCATTCCGCATGAAAGTAATATGCCCTTAGTCACGACAGATTTTGCGGTTGCTAGTCATGTTATTTTAGCGTTAATCGCCTACTGTATTTTAATTATTGCTATGTTATTTGCCTTCCAAGTTACCTATATCAATATGAAATTAAAAGATAAAAATTTACTTGCTGTAAATCACTTGCCACCGTTAATGCAAGTTGAGGGACAATTATTTGCAATTTTAGCGATTGGCACACTAGGATTAGTATTAAGTCAACTTGTCGGCTTTATCTTTTTACAAGACTTTTTAACAAATAATGCACATAAAACAGTATTGTCATTACTTGCGTTAGTTCTTTACTGCTTTACTTTGTGGGGTCATTTCAAACAAGGCTGGCGAGGACACCGAGTATTAATGTTAATTATTTCAGCGACAACGCTACTTACACTCGCGTATTTTGGCAGTCGTTTTGTGAAAGAATTTTTATTATCTTAATATTTAAGGTATAACTAGCATTCGGCTTGATAAAGCACATGTTTTTGGCAATTTAGGACCCATAATTGGATACCATCTCAACCAGTACGCTCTTTCTCATTTTAGGCTTACTTATTCTGATATCTGCATACTTTTCTGGCTCAGAAACAGGCATGATGTCCTTAAACAGATATAAGCTTAAGCATTTAGAAAAACAAAAACATAAAGGCGCTAAACGTGTAGGTAAGCTATTAAAGCGCCCAGATCAACTGATTGGCCTAATTTTAATTGGTAACAACTTAGTTAACATAGCTGCTTCTGCTATAGCCACCATAATAGGAATTCGCTTTTTAGGTGATGTTGCAGGCGTATTAGCAGCGACCATTATCTTAACACTTGTGGTATTAATTTTTGCCGAAGTTACGCCAAAAACACTTGCCGCTCTTTATCCAGAAAAAGTAGCGTTTCCTAGTTCTGTTATCTTATCGTTTTTATTGAAAATCTTTTACCCCATCGTAGTCGCAGTAAATTGGATCACCAATGGCATACTTACTTTATTGGGTGTGAGTCGTGAAGAACGAGAGTTACATAGCTTAAGTTCTGAAGAGCTCCGCACTGTTGTGAATGAATCAGGTGCGTTGTTAGCTGAACGCGATCAAAGCATGTTGGTCAGCATTTTAGATTTAGAAAAAGTGACCGTTGAAGATATTATGATCCCACGCAGTGAGCTCGTAGGTATTGACATAAATGAAGATTGGAAAAAAATTCAAAAGCAATTAACTCAAGCCACACACACACGTGTTTTATTATATAGAGATACCATCGACGACGTAGTTGGCTACATTCACATGCGCGATGCATTAAAATTGTTATCTAAAAACCAATTTACTAAAGCCACTTTGCTAAGAGCAGTCAGAGAACTTTATTTTATTCCTGAAGGCACTACGTTAAGCGTGCAAATTTTAAAGTTTCAACACGCCAAAGAGCGACTTGGTTTAGTGGTAGATGAATACGGCGATATTCAAGGGTTAGTAACCTTAGAAGACATCCTTGAAGAAATTGTAGGGGACTTTACGACAACTAAAGAACCAGCCCCTTCAGAAGAAGTGCATATTCAACCTGATGGTAGTTATTTAGTTGACGGTAGCGCTACAGTAAGAGATATAAATAAAGAAATGAATTGGCACTTCCCTACTGACGGCCCGAAAACCTTAAACGGCTTAGTGTTAGAATATTTAGAAGATATTCCTGAAGCAAAACTCAGTGTAAGAATTTCTGGCTATCCACTCGAGATTGTTGATGTAACCGATAATATGATCAAAACAGTTCGTATTATGCCAGAATTCTACCAGCAAAAATCTGATCACAGAGATTAGGGTCTGTTGCTCTTTCGAGATTAAGTGTTGTTCGAACCAAACGCGAAAAATCCCCCCTAATCATCACCAGTGTGTTAGCTATTAGCTAAGTAGAATTGTGATCCAATACTGACTTGCTCATAACGCTACACAAGGTATAAACCTCATTGGTTTTAGTTAAGGGCTGTTACCTGTATTTAATCACTCTGATGATAGCAGAAACCGCTTAAACGAATATTGTTCATGATCGCGACATTTGAATAAATTTAGTCGAAATAATCAAACGTCATTCATATTGCTTTGTATCAAGCAAAAGAAACTGTGCATAAAGTTAAACACAAAGTTATCCACAGACATTTACTGTAATTAACATTTCCACAATTTCTGTGGAAAACAAATGCGAAGCCATAAGAAATGAGGACTTCGTTTTTGCAATATTTATTTATGAAAAAAATGAAGTTTTTTTAACATTTTTTTTAAAACCATACCCGACGAGCACTTGCAGCAATTTTCAATAAAAATAACGTCTTTGGCAAGAAAAATGCTACAGTCATTGCAGTTTTAGGGAAGTGATAAGATTGTTAAATATTTGTACGTTTCTACGAAAAACTAGGTATTAAATCCTGTAAATATAACAAGAGAACATCTTAATTTATTTACGTCAAAACCACCTGTTTTTCGCTAAATAAAGTCGCAGATGCTGAGAAAACACACCCTTCGTCTAAAAGTTATCCAAAGGGCGGTGAAACGTTGAGCTATGCCACGTTGTTAACCAAACAACCAACGCCATAAACTACTTTCATTTAGTTCAGCTTCGCATGATTTTAATTGGCCACTGTAACGTCGAGCACGATTATCAACCTTTCTTGCTACTTTCACTAACCACTGCTTTTTTACATAAGATTTTCTTTGAAAACCACCCCACCCTTCATGGTAGTTTAAATACTGGTTATAACCATCCCACTTTGACACGCGATTAATTTTGTTTGTTTTAAAAATAAACCACGCCATGAAATCAATAGCGTCGTCAAAGTCATCACGATCGGCACCTGAATTACCAGTCTCTCTTACATAATCTTTCCAAGTCATCGTTTTGGCCTGTGAATAGCCGTAAGCAGTACTTACTCTGCCCCAAGGTATAAAACCAAGTAAATAATCTCTAGGCGGCAATGCATCATTTCGAAACGAACTTTCTTGATACATCATACTCATAGGAACATGAATTGGGGTTCCCCATCGATCACGAGCATCTTTAGCAGCAAAGTACCAATCACGGTGCTCTCTAAATATCTCACACAGGTTTTCTGGATTTTTGGGTGGTGGTGTAGCGCAGCTACTTAATAACAACGTTGAAAGGATAACAAAAATTAAAACAGGTATTTTATTCATAAGGCCACATAACTACGTTTTTCACGCTTTTATAATGCCAGAAAAACATTATTTTACCAAAATGAAAAAAAATTTATTTTTCTTTGAACTTTTTTAAAACTACCCACTCTTATATTACAAGACTTTCATATTGTGTTTCCCTTGAACATCTTATAAGCGCATTTTTTAATGCGCTTTTTTTTATTTAAATTTTGAACTTTATTATTATTTTACACTCGAATCTATTAAGAAGTGATATTCCCTTAGTGTTTCATGTTTAGTTTGCGCATTTATATAAATGCGCTTTTTTTTGTTTGTTTTTTGAACTTAACCATTTTTTAGTACTCAAAAAGGGTGAAGGTGTTATTCCCTTATGTTTCATGAACGATTCGCGCGTTAATTTTTTATTAACGCGTTTTTTTATGTTTATTAAAGGCTTATTCAATTTATAAGCGCATCAACAGATATTTATTAATACTAATTGAATAAAAATTGAACTTTAAAAGAACGAGCATGTCTCATGATATGAGAGCAAAACACCTCCCTGGACTGCTTTCTTTGTATTTAAGGCGCGTTACCCTAACGCGCTTTTTTTTTGCCATAAAAAAAGGAGCATTTAAGCTCCTTTGTATCTATAAATCGATGTGTTGAAAATTATTGCGCAAAATACTGTGTTAAAAATTCATCAAAAGGTAAAGTATCACTTTGTTCAATACTTTTTTGTTGAGCAATTGATTTATCAGCTTGTTCATTAAAATAAGCTTCATCATAATATTGATAATCACGTTTTAACGCATCTTCACGATAACTGATTGCTTGCTGTAGGGTAAACTCCGTTAAACTTTGCTGATTACCTTGAACAATTTTCAGTAATTTAGCCGATGGCGTTTTTTCAGGATCATTAATCTTATCGAGCTCAATCGTTAACGCTTGCTGATATTTAGCAGTATTGTTGGCATCATCAAGTAACGCTGCAACGTGCTGCATTTCAGCAAAAAGTTCTCTACCCCATGCCTTTAACGATACTTTTTCGCCGTTATTTTCGAGTAATAACGCAGGATCTCTACCACGCATCACTACATCATCCATGTTTTTATCACAGATTTTTTGCATTTCACAAAGTGGCTCTGGGCTTTCTTTAAGCGCACAAAAGGTAAGAAATATATCAAGAAAATAAATTTGCTGTTCACTGATGCCAGTATCGACAAAAGGATTTACATCAAGCGCCCGAACTTCCACATACTCAACTCCTCGGCGACTTAACGCTTGAGAAGGTTTCTCGCCAGATTTAGCAACTTGTTTTGGTCGCACAGGCGCATATAGCTCGTTTTCAATTTGCAATACGTTTGCATTTAACTGCTGATAGATGCCATCAACTTTTATGCCTATTTCTGCAAATTTATCTGAGCCTAAACTTATCGCTTCTTGCACGCCTGAAATATAATCATCAATATTGTTGTAACAAATCCTTAATGCCGACTGTTCACTATTGGTATAACCAAGATCACTCATGCGTAAACTGGTTGCATGCTCTAGATAAATGTAACCACTCTCAGATGTTTTAAAGGGTAATTTTGTTTTTTTGCCTTGTAAAAAAGACGGGCATATTGCCGGAGAACTTCCGTACAGATAAGGGATCAACCAACAATAGCGTTTATAATTTCTTAATAAAGAAAAATAACCAGCTGAAATATAATCCTGATCATTCATTGACGAGCTTTCTGTCGCTTTAAATAATTGCCAAAACGATTTAGGAAATGAAAAATTAAAATGTATGCCTGCAATTACTTGCATCATACTACCATACCTGTTTTTTAAACCTTGTCGATATATGGTTTTCATTTTACCGATGTTAGATTGGCCAAAATACGCTAAGGCGATATTGTCTTCGTCGTCAACAAAGCACGGCATGCTCGTCGGCCAAATAAGTTCACCATTTATATGTGTAAAAGTATATTTCTGAATATCTTTTAATTGCGCAATTGTTTGTTCTACAGAATGACTTACTGGAGTAATAAATTCCAATAGGCTTTCTGCATAATCTGTGGTGATATTTGGATGAGTTAGGGCTGAACCTAATGCCTGATAATGACCATGCTGTGATAACTTACCTTCAGCGAGTACCCTTAACCCTTCGCGTTCGATGCCCCGTCCTATTTCTGTTAGCGCAGCTTTATTCCGTTCCTCGCTAAGAACGTTAATTTTCTGTTGAAAAGATAGTGTCAAAATGGGTCCTATTGCATCGAGCGATTTCTGCTTAAAGATGTATGGCTAAAAGATTGCTTTTCAATGCTTATTTAATAATTGTTAAATAAAATAATCCGCTTGTTATATTCTGCTGTAATAGCTTTTGTAAAAACGTTTATACGAAAGTAGTTATTCATGCTAGATACCATGACCGCATGTTTACTCATAAAATTCCAATTGGCGGCAAACTTCTCGCAAATATTCCTTCTACTGTTTCTAATAATAGCAACATAAGGTAAAGTTGGTCGCAAAATAATAATCGTTGTAATCTCATGCAAGACAGTCCACTTAGCTTACTTCCCCCCATTGTCGCCATCGTAATCGCAATCTGGCGTAAAAATGCCTTATTGGCATTATTCTGCGGTATTGTTTTGTGCTTTATCATGATTGAAAACTGGCACCCAATCAATGGCGTCACAAGTACAGCGTTCGGTTTAGCTGGTGTGTTTGATTCAATTGGCAACATATATATCATAAGCTTTAGTTTGCTTATTGGTGCTCTGGTAACACTAATGAACCAATCAGGAGCCGTAAATGGTTTTATTGATTCTTTAGCAAAAGTTAATTTAGTCAAAAACTCAAAACAAGCAGCATTACTGCCTACCTTTGTTGGCACTAGTATTTTTACCGATACTAATTTAAGTATTTTTACCGCCGGAATGGCAAGCCAAACGTTATTTGATAAATATAAACTTAGTCGTGCTAGGTTAGCTTATCTTATTGACTCAACTTGTGCCCCTATCAGTATTCTTTTTTTAATTAATGGTTGGGGTGCGTATGTTCTTGGTTTACTTGATGGCCACCAATTAAACGACCCTGTTGGTATACTTGTTGGTACGATTAGTTATAATTTTTACGCGATCATAGCGGTATTATTTGCTTATTATACAGCGGCAAGTGGTAGAACTTTCGGCCCGCTTAAATACGCTAAATCACGCATTATTGATCAAAAAACAGCAGAAAAACAAAAAATATCTCCTGCCATTATTATGTGGTTACCACTGTTATCTTTGTTAACCATTACTCTATCTTTGCTTTGGTTTACCGGTAACGGTGATATGCGACAAGGATCAGGTTCGTTTTCTGTTTTTTGGGCGATCGTAAGTGCGGTGATTATTTTAATTACCATGATCAAAGTTTACGGTGTGATGTCTTGGAAAAATATCGCTAAACATGCTTTACTGGGCATCAAACATATGGCTCCTGCCGTAGCAATTTTGATACTTTCTTTTGCCTTTGGCGATGCAATAAAATCGCTAGGCACAGGTATATATGTTAGCCAATTGCTTAACGTTGAAGTTCCGCTGTATTTTATTGCCCCCATTCTATTCCTCGCTGCCGGGTTTATGGCATTTGCGACAGGAACATCTTGGGGAACATTTGCTATTTTAGTGCCAATCGCGGTTCCTTTAGCGCAACAAACTGGCTTACCGATCGAGTTTCTTGTCGCGGCCGTATTAGGTGGCGGTATTTTTGGTGATCACGCCTCACCAATATCAGACACCACCGTGGTTGCTTCTATTGCAAGTGGTTGTGACCACTACGAACATGTAAAAACACAATTACCTTATGCACTAACGGCAGGTAGCCTCACTTTGATCATCTATACACTGATAGGCTTAAACTTCTAATGGAGCCGTTTACCATTGTCGATGAGCAGCAAGACTTTATTATCATTAATAAAGCTGCAAATGTTAGTTTTCACGATGAAGGCAATGAATTAGGCTTACACAATCTTGTAAAACAGCATGTGAAATTAGCACATCTTTATCCTGTGCATAGGTTGGATAAAATAACTTCAGGTTTACTTATTTTTGCAAAAAATAAATTAACTGCGCAGAGGTTCCAACAGCGTTTTGAGCGCAAAGAAATTACTAAATTTTATCTTGCAATTTCCGATAAAAAACCGAAGAAAAAACAAGGGTTAATCGCTGGCGATATGGAGAAAAGCCGTCGTGGTATGTGGAAATTAACTCGCTCGATGCATAACCCTGCCAAATCACAATTTTTCAGTTATTCACTGACACCTCAATCGAGATTATTTTTGATAAAACCACTGACAGGAAAAACGCATCAAATTCGAGTAGCACTTTCAAGCATTGGTAGCCCTATTCTAGGTGACAATTATTACGCTAAATCTACAGCGGATCGAGGTTATCTTCATGCTTTTGGTTTATCGTTTACTCTCAATGAACAGCAATACAAGTATCAAGTACAACCAAACTCAGGTGCACATTTTTTAACCACTGGCTGTTTAACTGCTATTAATGCAATTCGAGACCCTTGGCAACTTCCATGGCCTAAAAAGTATTAACGGTACTAATTTAACTGCTGGGCAAAAAAGCGTTTGGTATTGTTATACTCTCTCGATAGATGCCATTTTCGATATATTTCCTCTGCTTTATCACTTTGAATAAAGTCAATAAAGTGTTTATCCCAGAGCGTCTTTAATCGTTGTCCACGATCGGTGGTGGCAAAAGCAACATGGATTTGTAAAACACCGATTGGTTTAGTGATAAAATTAATGGCAGAAGCGTTTTCAGTCATTTCGGTAAGATATGAACCTTCAGAATCAATCATGTAGTCAGTTCGGGAATGCTTTAGTTTACTGATTGCCTGTTCACGTGTTCCCACTTCTGACATATCAAATTCAACCTCTGGAAGGTAAGCTTTAATAGGTTTAGATAAACCCGTTACCATGGTGACATTTTTACCATGTAAACTTGAAATACCTTGCCATTTATCAACATTATTTTCTTTAAATATTGCTATTAATATATCAACATCATGAGGATATGCCGAATAACTCAATTGATGATTATCATCTTTTAACATACCAATCATCATATCAGCATCACCGCGCTCAACTAAAGCAACAGCCCGTTTGTAAGGATACACTTCAATCGCTACTGACAAATTTAATGGTTCAAAAATAGCGCGAACCACATCAAATTGCTGCCCAGAGCCATCAGGCAACGTAAACGGCGGTAAGTTTTCACCGACTACGTTTACAACAGACAAGGCTGTTTGCTGACTTTGCGCAGAAAAGTGAGTGGTGATACAGATGAATAAAGCTATTTTAAAAACGTTTTTCAAGCAGTCGTCCTTGGTTGTTTGAATTCTTCTAAATGCAGAGAAAAGAGCAAATACAAGCTACGTGTAAGTATATCATAAATAACAAAAGCGAAGATAATATCAAATTGTATTTAAACAATAGTTTCGATTGTTATTAATCATAGTCATGAAGAAAGACAGCCAATTTTACTTTGGAAAAAATCTAAAAAAATCCGCGTTTTAAGAGGAATATTCCTACTGTGATAAAGTACTGATAATTGTTGAGCAACAACTGGTGCAGAAACGTTCAACGTTTTAATCCCTTTTATTTGTTTACCAATGTAGTCAGGCAGCTTAATAACACCAATTCCTTGCTCACAGGCTTTTGCGCGCATTTCAGGGCTCGCTAGCATCATGACAGGCTTCGGGTTTAATTCAGTCACTTTTCCATGCTCTCGAAGTAACCATGTTTCTGATCTGTCAGCAAGAATAGCATCAATATTATTAAGTTGTGCAATCTCATTCACCGAGACAGAACTATCCCGTTCACTGACATAGATGGATTGAGAAAAACTTAATAAACTTTTGCTGATCCAATTTGAGTTTGGTAGGGAACCCTCATGCAAAACAAACACCAAATCGAATTGGTGATCATATGGTGGGGTTGTCCCCGTATAATGCTGACATTGGATTTGTAAATCAGAATATTGCGTTGCAAATGTTGTAATTAATTCACCAATAACTTGGTTGAAAAACTCTAATGGGAGTAATAGCTTTAATTCGCCTTTGATCTGATGATGACTGTCATAAATAAACTGTTCTACATCAGTAAGCGCTGCTACATGCGGTTGGCACTGTTGATATAATAAATGACCAGATTCTGTGAGTGTTATTGTGCGCGTAGTTCGGATCAACAATTGGCTTCCCAACTGCTGTTCTAATTGAGCCAATCGTCGGCTTAATTTTGATTTTGGAATACCTAGATCCGCGGACGCTTTCGTTAATGAACCAGCTTCAACAATCGCGACAAAAAAACGATAGTTATCGAGTGCTAGTGAATTCCGTTTATTCTGCACTTTTATCTCATAAATAGAACAATAAATTCCATTTAAGCCGACTAATAAAACAATATCAAGTAAAATATAATCTTCTCTTCATTTATTGTTATATAAACGGGGAAGAACATGAGCAGTGTGAAAGAAATAACATCAGAAGATTTTCAACAACAAGTGCTAACATCCAAAGGTAAAGTGCTAGTAGATTTTTATGCGCCTTGGTGCGGCCCATGTAAAATGATTGCACCAGTACTCGAACAAGTTGCGAATGAAAATTCAGCGTTAACAGTGATAAAAGTGAACGCCGATGAAGCACCAGATTTAATGGCGCAATATGGCGTAAGAGGCATACCTACTTTACTTTTATTAAATGATGGTGAGCTTGTTGATCGAAAAGTAGGTGCAGCCTCTGTTCAGCAAGTGACTGAATTTGTTGATGGATAAAAAAGGCGCATTGCGCCTTTTATTAACGTAAAGAATGAATAAATACGATTGCAATCGCCGTAGGACAAACAAATTTAGTATACCAAGGCCAAATTTTCCAAAAAATTGAGTGCTCAACTTTTTCATTGCCTGATTGAATTTCTTTAAGTATATCATTTCGGTGCCAAATCCAACCGACAAATATACAACAAAGCATCGCAATAATGGGTTGACCGTACTCTGTGGCAAGGGTTGCAACAAAATCTAGCATTACGTTTAATTGGCTAATAATACCAACGCTCATTAAGAAAATCAGAATACCAATAAACGTTGTCGCTTTTTTACGTTCAATGTTATGGCGCTCAACAACGTATGATACTGGCCCCTCTAGCATTGAAATGCTCGATGTTAATGCAGCAACTGACATCAGTACAAAAAAAGCAAAACCAACCGTTAACCCCATACTACCCATCGTATCAAAAAGTGCCGGCAATACAGCAAACACCAATCCTGAACCTGATATTAGGCTGCCATCATCAGCAAAAATAGCAACACCTTGTGCTTGTGCAACATACATCGCTGGAATAATGAGTAACCCTGCTAAAAACGCAATGCTCACATCTATTAACGTTACCTGTGCTCCTAACGAAACTAAATTTTCTTTCTTAGAAATATATGAGCCATAAATAACCATCACACTGGTACCAAGTGATAACGAGAAAAAGGCTTGTCCCATTGCGCTGATCAAAAGCCCTGGATCTAACACGCGACTAAAATCAGGATTTAAATACGCATTGAGTCCTTCACTAGCGCCTTCTAAGGTAAAAACATAACCTATCAGTAAAACCAGTAAACCGATTAATAATGGCATCAGGCGCTTTGACCATTTCTCTATGCCGTCTTCAACGCCGCGTCTGATAACAAAAATGGTTAAAAACATGAAACAAGCTGTAAACAGAACATTTCGTGTCAAAGATTGCGAGACCACCCATTCAGCACTATTTCCTGCACCAACAAAATGAGCGACAGGCTCTATGGCATAAGACATCATCCAGCCGGCAATAATGCCATAAAAGCTTAGAATAAGCGCTGCACAAATAACCCCACCAAAACCAACAAGAAAAGCAAACTGTTTGTGGCCTTTCGTACGCGACATTTTTTGCAAAGAAGTGACTGCATTCGCTTGACCATACCGACCAATTAATAATTCCGCCATAAACGCAGGATAGGCTAAACAAAACGCTAAAATCAGATACACAAAAACAAAAGCTGCGCCGCCATTACTTGCTGTTTGAGTTGGAAATCCCCAAATATTCCCTAATCCTACTGCTGAGCCAGCAGCAGCCATAATAAAACCAATACGAGAGCTGAACTCTCCACGAGACGTAGCCATGAAAACCTTTCTTTATTGTTATTTATATATTCATAATTAGGGCGTGTTAACTATTGATGATATTAATTTACATCAATTAAGTATGCAGTTTGCGTAATAAAACTTACATGCTTAATTAAAAGAACGAAACATTTGAGTGCATTCAGTTAAACATGCAAGCTGCTCGTTAATGTTCTTATTATCTAATCAGTACTTAAGTTCTCAATTTCTACTTAAAAAATCAGTAAAAAAAGTAAAATCATGCAAAGATTGTTTCAGTAAAAAATACACTTAAAACTAATAAGCCCTAGACTTCGGATTAATTTACTTAATCTCAGCCAATAAAAACAGCTTTTTAAGTTCAATAATAAGGATTATTTTTCAGAATCTCGGAACAGCTGTAAAGTAGACGATACCAAATAGATTGTTTTTTCAACAGCAGTGGATTATTAGCGCTTTTTAAACGGATTTAAAATAAGCGCTAATACATAGGAGCAGCAGGATTAATCGCGGAAATTGGTAAATTGAAACGATTGTTCTAATTCTTGTTCTCTTACTAACTTCATTACAGATTGCAAATCATCACGTTTTTTACCGGTAACACGTACCTGCTCACCTTGAATTGCAGCCTGCACTTTGAGCTTACTATCTTTTATTGCTTTAACGATTTTTTTCGCTGTAGGCTGATCAATTCCTTCTTTAAAACTACAAGTCGCCGAGCATTTTTTCCCTGAAAATTCAGGAGTTCCCACAGACATTGATTGTGGGTCAACGTTACGTTTCGTTAATTGATTACGTAACATATCAACTAATTGTTTAATTTGAAAATCACCTTCTGCAGTTACCACCACATTTGGGCTTTTCCATTCAAAGCTCGCTTCAACCCCTCTAAAGTCAAAACGTGTACTTAATTCTCTAGTTGCATTCTCAGATGCATTACGTACTTCTTCAATGTTAATCTCAGATACAATATCCATTGATGGCATAATATTTTCTCATTTAATCATCGTTAATGACATCATAACAAAATCTAGAATTGCTAAAAACCAATATCCATGGCATTTTTTTATTCATCTCTCATGATATGATGTAACTTTCGTGCGACAAATCATAATCATACAACATGAACAGCCAAAAGCTTTTGCTTATTCTATTTGTTTTTATTCTCATAATCACTGGTGTTAGCTTACTCGCTAAAGATTTAGAAGCTATTATTAGCCGAGGCACTGATATTGACTCTATTGGTCATATGCTGGGATTTTTTCTATTAACTTGGTTTTTACATAGCGCTTGTCGCTTTCCTTTAATCACATTATCTATCGCATTAATTTTTTATGCTGCGCTAACAGAAATAGGGCAATGGTATCTAGGTTTCAGAAACCCTGAGTTAAGTGATTTTATCGCCGATACTGTCGGGATTTTAACCTTTATCACATTGAAATGGCTCAAGTTAATGTATTTCCAGCGAGTTCGTTAATGAAAATAGTCGTAATAGGACAAGGTGCAATCGGCTTATTATGGTATTCACACCTAGTAAGCACTGAGCATTCCCCGGCATTGTTATGTTCACAACGCGCAGTGACTACTGATACTAATATGTCACTGACCACCTACGATAATCAGTTATCGGTGATACCACTTAACATTATAAACAAAGAACAACTTCAACTTGCGGATGTCGTACTCTTGTGTTTAAAGGCTTACGATATTTTACCTGCATTAAAGCAGTATCAAGCTTACTTAAATGAAAAAGCAACGATCATTTTATGCCATAACGGCATTATTGCACCAAACGATATTCATGCTGTACTACCTAAGCAAAGTGTTCTTACCTTGCTTACTACCCATGGCAGCAAAAAAACAGATAACTTTGCTATCACTCATACAGGTAATGGTCAAAGCCAACTAGGTAAATTGCAACAGGCATCGGAAGTAGAACATAAAACACTCACGACTATATTGAATCAAGCCTTACCGAGTGTCGTTTGGCACAATAATATTGGTTATCATCAATGGATAAAATTAGCCATCAATTGCGTGATCAATCCAATTACCGCACTTAACAATATAGATAATGGTGAATTACTCAAACCTCAGTATCAAGAGTTGATACATAAAATTTGTTTTGAAATTACGCAGGTCGCTGCAGCGGAAAATATCAAACTAGAATTGCAGCAGCTGATCAACAATGTTTTTAAGGTGGCATCGGTTACTGCTAAAAATTGTTCTTCAATGCGGGCGGATTTTCAACAAAATAAAGCCACTGAAATTGAACATATCAATGGCTATATTGTTAAGTTGGCAGCACAACACCAATTAGAAGTGCCGCAGAACTCATTACTTTATCAACAAGTTAACCAGCATTATAGCTGATAACAAAACGTTTTCTTATTATGGTCGGTAAACTTTAACGTTTTCAAAACCAATATCAATCAAATATAGAGCTTGTAACTTGCTCATTACTCCTTGTTCACAATACAAATAATATTGTTTGGCTTGATCTAAATCTCCAAATTGGGTGGCCAATTTAAAAAACGGCAAATGTTGCACGGTTACATGCTCTATCTCAAGCGGGCGTTCGTCTTCTTCTTCAGGGCTTCGAATATCTAATACAATAGCACCTTCACCTAGCTCAGATACTTCTTCAACGGCACGAATTTCTTGTTCGGTTTGCTCGCCTATGTCTTTAATATCAAAAATTCGAGTTTCTTCAACTACACGATCAAGAATGGAAAAATCAAAATTTTCTTCTTCCGCTTCTATTTTCGAAAGTACCGCTTTAACTGTTGGCTTTTTAGAGATCACACCACAATATTCAGGAATAGTTTTAGCAAAATCTTCGGTGCCTATTGCGCGTGCAATGTCGATAATATCTTGTTTATCGTAAGCAGCTAACGGACGTAATATTAACGTGTCGGTCACACGATCAATGACATTTAAATTAGTCAAAGTTTGACTAGATACTTGGCCCAATGCTTCACCAGTAACCAGTGCTTGTATACCACGTTTTTCAGCAATTTTTGCCGCAGCGCGCATCATCATGCGTTTTAAAATCACGCCCATTTGGCCGTTTTCAATGTTTTCTAAGATTTCGGCAACAACGGGTTCAAAATCAACAGCAAAAAACTTTACCCGATGTGATGCTCCGAATTTATTCCACAGAAAGTGGCTTACTTCTTTCACACCTACTTCGTGTGCTGAGCCACCTAGATTAAAAAAGCAGTAATGGGTACGTGCGCCTTTTTTGATCATTTGATAACTTGAAACACCTGAATCAAATCCACCAGACATTAACGAAAGAACATCTTCTTGAGTGGCAATTGGAAATCCGCCCAAGCCTTTATGACGTTCAGTGACAATAAACAAGTCTTTATGCTTTATTTCTAACCGAACGGTTACATCAGGTTTTTTCAGTTGTACTTTTGCTGAATCAACTGCTTGATTAAGCCCACCACCAACATATTGTTCAGCCTGTAATGAAGAAAAATCATGTTCTCCAGTACGTTTCACGCGTACACAAAAAGTTTTGTTTTCAATATGTTTGCCGTGAATTTCAAGTGTTTTTTCAAAGATATCATGTAAATCGGTAAATTCACGTTGTTGCACTTCAATGATCATCGCTACACCAGGAATGCATGTTAATGCGTTCACAAGCTTTTCGCGATTTTCTACAGAGTTATTTTTACTATTTACTTCAATACTGTCCCAATTAATTTTTGACGTAACCTGCTCATCTACTCGGCGTAAAACGTTTTTTATATTCGATTCTAAAATCTTTGTGAAACGTTTACGTACAGGTCTACTTTTAATCGCAATTTCAGCCTGAAGCTTAATAATAAATCTCATAACAACTTATCCAGAATTTTGGTGGCGCGGATTATACATCAAGCAAGATAAATGTGCGAAAAAAAAGGATCGCTTAGCGATCCTTTTAGATAGAGTGTGTTGGCCTAGCTCTTTGCTTATTGTGACTCACTAGAAATAATTGATACAGGCTCTGTTTCTTTAGCTTTACCCTGATTAATAGCGATTTCAACCCTGCGATTACGACGACGATTAAGAGCATTATTATTCGGTACTAACGGTTTAGCATCAGCATGGCCTGCGACAATCATTCTTGAAGGATCAAAGCCATCAACGTTAACTAACTCATGTGCAATAGCTACCGCACGCTTGCTTGATAAATCCCAATTAGAGGTGAATAACTCAGAACTAATACCGCGATTATCTGTATGGCCAGACACCATAATTTCACCTGGCACTGTATTTAATAACTCACCAATTTCTTGAATGATCGGACGAAATTGAGGCTGTAAAAAAGCTGAGCCTGAGGGAAATGAACCGTTTTCTCTGATACGAATAATAATTTGTTGGCCTAACTGCTCTAACTCAATAGCGCCATCTTGTATTTGCTGTTCAAGTTGATCTGCAATTTTTTTAACCAATTCATTTACTTGTTCTTGCGATGCCTGTTCTAACTCATCACTCGCTTTTTGTCGCGCCTGCGCTGACATTTCATCAGCCGTACTTTGTGATTGTCCACCCCGCTCTGTACCACGCTGCTCTTGGCGGCCACCTGCGGAAGTTTCATCCCCCGCCTGAAATTCTAACATTTGTTGTGTCATTTCGACCGTTTGTTGTTGGATCACTTCAATAGGCGTAGGCTCAGGTTTACCTGGTCTAAACTCTTGCGCAATAATACTGGTACCCTTGGGAATATCTTTTACTTCTATTTTATTTTGCACACCGAAAGCAAACTTCATTGACCCTGCAATTTGCTTAAATTTCAATACGTCCATTTCAGAAAAAGATAGCAACAACACAAAAAAGCACATCAATAATGACATAAGATCGGCAAAGGTACCCATCCATGGCGGTAGGCCAGGTGGTGGACATTTACACTCAGGAGGATTTGCCATCTGCTAACTCCCTACTCTTCTGTTGTATTAACGGCTCGTTTACTTTCAGCAAGGTAGTTTTTCAACAACCCTTCAATTACGCGCGGATTTTGCCCATCTTGAATGCCAAGCACTGCATCTAAAATAAGTTCTTGGTTGAGCTTTTCTTCTGCCATACGTAGTTTTAATTTATTCGCGATAGGTATAGCAATGACATTTGCCAAAAAAGCACCATAAAGAGTGGTTAATAATGCAACCGCCATTGCGGGGCCAATCGCTTTAGGATCATCCATATTTGAAAGCATCGCAACCAGACCAATTAGTGTACCGATCATACCCATTGCTGGTGCAATTTCGGCTAATGCCGACAGCATTCCTATACCGGTTTCATGTCGTTCTGTTGTTAAGTTAATATCTTTTTGCAGTGTGCCTCTTACAACATCAGCGTCGTGGCCATCAACCAGCATATCAACACCTTTTTGCATAAAGGCATTGGATATTTCAGCTTCCTCTAAAGCTAAAAAGCCACCTTTACGAGCAGCATCAGCCATTTCAACCGACTTTTCAATTAACTCATCAGGCTTTTCAATTTTAAACATAAAGGCCTTGCCCATAATCTTGCCAATACCAAAAAATTGGCCAAGGTTATAATTTGCAAGTACAACAAAAGTAGAGCCACAAAATACGATAAGTATGGATTGGGTATCAATAAACATATTGATGTCACCCCCCAATACCATTGCCATGACCACGAACCCAATGGCACCTAAAATTCCTAGTAGCGTAGCTAAATCCACACAAGCCTCCGAAAAAATGTTGCTAAATTGCTAGCCCAATAAAGATAATAACCTAAGGCGTATTAATTCGCGACTGCATTATAATCTATCACGAGAATACTTATATTATCGCCCATATTGTCAATAACTTAACAAATATTTTCACTTTATTTCATTGAAAGTAATTTAGTTGCTCAGTTGAACAAAGCGCACAGCTAAGGTATCTTGCGCGTTACTTATAAAAAGGCGCGGTTTGAGCGAGATCATGGCACGTAAAAAAATTGAGAACTTAAGTTTTGAAGAAGCGTTAAAAGAGCTTGAAACAATTGTTGATCAACTTGAAAAAGGCGAATTGAATCTAGAAGACTCAATGTCCATATTTGAACGCGGCTTGGCATTAAGCCAAGTTAGCCAAGAAAAACTAAAAGACGCAGAACAAAAAGTGCAGATTTTGATGCAACGACAAGAAAAGTCAGCGTTAGAAACATTTGAATCAAACGAGCTATAGCCAGTGCAACACTTGTTAGGATTACCTCAATACCAACAACGTATTGATCAATACCTTATAAACGCATTAGATAATATTGCCGTTAATGACCAACAATTACATGATGCCATGCGCTACGGTTTACTCATTGGTGGTAAGCGCATGCGGCCATTTCTTGCTTATATTACAGGTGAGTCTCTTGGCGCTTCAATAGAAGATATTGATGGAATTGCAGCAGCAATTGAGTGCATTCACGCCTATTCATTATTACATGATGACTTACCCGCCATGGATGACGATGATTTACGTCGCGGTAAACCAACCTGTCATAAAGCGTTCAATGAAGCTACCGCGATTCTTGCCGGTGATAGTTTACAAACACTTGCGTTTGATATTTTGGTAAACCACCCTTTTTCAGAACAGGTAAAAGCAAAACAGTTAACCTTAATGAAATTACTGGTTGATGCAGCTGGCTATCAAGGCATGTGTGGTGGCCAAGCTTTAGATCTTTCCGCAACTGATAGCAGCATTACGCTTGCAGCACTTGAACAACTGCATCATTTAAAAACAGGCGCTTTATTGCAAGCCTCAGTGTTAATGGCAGCAGAATGTGCACCTAATGTGACAACTGATGAAAAACTGGCACTAAAAGAATATGCACAACATGTTGGCTTAGCTTATCAAGTTCGCGATGATATTATTGATATAACGTCTAGTGAAGAAGAGCTAGGAAAGCCGACAGGTTCTGACCTAGAAGCAAACAAAAGTACCTATCCTTCATTGTTGGGTTTACAAGGTGCGCAACAAAAAGCAGACGACTTGTTTCAACAATCACTTCAAGCTTTGCGTAGATTGCCTTACAATACCCAAAATTTGTCAGACTTTGCGACATTTATAATTCAACGAACGAGCTAGGTTCTATTAAAACGAACAACTATGACGATAAATCTAAACGATTACCCGCTACTTTCAAAAATTGATACGCCTGATAATTTGCGTAAGTTATCGCCCGATCAATTACCAAATGCCAGTGATGAGTTACGTCGCTATTTGCTTAACTCTGTCAGCAAAAGTAGTGGTCATTTTGCCTCTGGCCTCGGCACAATAGAATTAACGGTTGCTTTGCACTATGTTTACAATACGCCTTTTGATCATTTAATTTGGGATGTTGGCCATCAAGCATACCCACATAAAATTCTTACCGGCAGGCGTGATCAGCTCCATACTATTCGTCAAAAAGAGGGGCTTCACCCATTTCCTTGGCGTGAAGAAAGTGAATATGATGTGCTTAGTGTTGGTCATTCAAGTACTTCAATTTCAGCAGCACTAGGATTAGCCGTAGCAGCAGAGAAGGAAGGAAAAAATAGAAAAGTTGTGGCTGTAATAGGTGATGGTGCCATGACTGCCGGAATGGCATTTGAAGCATTAAACCATGCTGGTGATATTCACAAAGATATGTTGGTGATTTTAAACGATAACGAAATGTCGATTTCTGAAAATGTTGGCGCGTTAAATAATCATTTAGCCAAAATGCTATCGGGTAGCTTTTACACGGGATTTAGAGAAGGCAGTAAACGCTTATTAAATAATATTCCGCCGATTAAAGAACTTGCAAGTCGCGCTGAAGAGCACTTAAAAGGTATGGTTGTGCCCAGCACCTTTTTTGAAGAATTAGGGTTTAATTATATTGGCCCAATTGACGGGCACGACGTTACCGGCTTAGTCAACACCATTAGTAACATGCGCAACCTTAAAGGGCCGCAAATACTGCATATTGCCACTAAAAAAGGTAAAGGCTTCCAAGCAGCAGAGCAAGATCCAATTAAGTATCATGCTGTACCAAAATTTAACCCGTCTGAAACCGGTTTACCGAAAAGCCCACCAAGCTTACCTACCTATTCGAAAATTTTTGGTGATTGGTTATGTAAAATGGCTGAAGTGGATGAAAAACTAGCAGCTATAACGCCAGCTATGCGTGAAGGTTCCGGTATGGTTGAGTTTAGTCAGCGTTTTCCTGACAAATATTACGATGTTGCCATTGCAGAGCAGCATGCTGTCACCTTTGCTGCGGGGCTTGCTATTGGTGGGAATAACGCGATTGTCGCCATCTATTCAAGTTTTCTTCAACGGGGTTACGATCAATTAATTCACGATATTGCTATACAAAATTTGCCGGTATTATTTGCAATAGATAGAGCAGGTATTGTTGGCGCAGATGGTCCTACACATCAAGGGGCCTTTGATCTTAGTTTTATGCGCTGTATTCCTAATTTAATCATCATGACACCCTCAGATGAACGTGAATGCCAATTAATGCTAACAACCGGTCATAAAGCCAATCAACCTGCGGCAGTTCGCTATCCTAGAGGTAATGCTATTGGTGTTGAATTACCTGCATTAACCGAAACAATTGAAATAGGTAAAGCGAAACTTATCAGCGAAGGCAATAAAGTAGCTATTCTTAATTTTGGTACCATGCTCAAAGAAGCTAACATTGCGGCAACACATTTTGATGCAACACTTGTTGATATGCGCTTTGTAAAACCGCTTGATGAACAATTACTTGAAACAATTGCACAACAACATGATGTGATTGTGACGGTCGAAGACAATGCAATAGCAGGTGGTGCCGGTTCAGCAGTTAATGAGTACTTACTTAAAAATAAAATTCAAGTCAGTATCTTAAATATTGGGTTACCTGATAAATTTATTAAACACGGCAGTCAACAGGAAATCCACCAGGAATTGGGTTTAGACTCCGAAGGAATTATCGCTAAAATCAACGCCTTTCTCACCTAATCAATTAAAAACGTTGTGCTAATACCCTTGGTATCAAGACGAAAGCACAACGTTTTATTGTAACTCTAGTTGCACAATTCTCACTTTCCGTCGTGCACTTATTTTTTCAATTTTCTAGACAATAAGCCATGCGCTACGTTATAAAAAACAAAATAATAATTAAGGATCACCATGCGCATACTCACTGTTATACTATTTTTGTTAGTTCAGATATTTTCTACACAAGCAAATACAAATACCCTACCTGCCACAGAAACAAAAATTACCACCATACACCAACAGTTTAAACAAGGAACGCTTACTAGCGAGCAATTGGTTAAGCAGTATTTAGCACGTATCAAAAAATACGATAAACAAGGCCTTGCACTAAATGCTGTTTCGCAAATTAATCCACATGCCCTTGCCCGTGCAAAAGACTTAGACGAACAATTTAAACAAAAAGGATTAACCGGCCCACTTCACGGTATTCCTGTGTTATTGAAAGATAATATTGATACCACAGATGATATGTCAAATAGCGCAGGCTCATTAGCACTTAAAGAACATTTTCCAGCCAATAATGCATTCTTAGTCAAACAGTTGCTCAAGGCTGGTGCTATTATTCTTGGCAAAACTAACCTGAGCGAATGGGCAAACTTCCGCTCTACGTCTTCATCTAGTGGCTGGAGCAGTATGTATGGCCAGACTAAAAATGCACACGATGTAACACGTAGTCCATGTGGCTCAAGTTCAGGCTCTGGTGTTGCTATCGCTGCAGATTTTGCTGTTTTAGCCGTTGGAACTGAAACCGATGGTTCAGTTACCTGTCCGGCTGCAATTAACGGTATTGTCGGCATCAAACCTACTCTCGGTACGGTGAGTCGTAGTGGCATTATTCCTATTGCACATAGCCAAGATACCGCAGGCCCTATGGCACAAACAGTAAGCGATGCCGTTATTATGCTAAGCGCTATGACTGCTATTGATAAACACGACCCAGCACCTGTTGATTCAACAATTGATTATGTAAAGCATCTTAAAAAAGACGGTTTGGCTGGTAAACGAATTGGTGTAGTTAGAAATTTAACGGGATATCACAATCAATTAGATAATACCTTCGAACAAGCAATAAAAGACCTTCGTGCCCAAGGCGCAATCATTGTCGATGAGGTTACTTTTGAGACTAAAGATACATGGGGTGGCAATGAATTTGAAGTATTACTCTATGAATTTAAAGCAGATCTAAACTCATACTTAGCAAGTACAGCGGAAGGGTTACCCAAATCACTGGAAGCGATCATTGAGTTTAACCAAAAAAATGCTGAAAAAGTGATGCCACATTTTGCCCAAGAAATAATGCAAATGGCCCAGTCAAAAGCCGCATTAACTGCTCAAGATTATCTCACGGCATTAAAAAGTGCTAAACAAGCGACACAAAAAGATGGCATAGATAAGTTATTAAACGATCACAAATTAGATCTGTTAGTTGCTCCAACAACAGGCCCTGCTTGGAAAATTGATCATGTAAACGGAGACCATTATCTTGGTGCTGCTTCAAGCGCTCCGGCAATAGCTGGTTATCCACATATCACCGTGCCTATGGGCTTTGTTAAGCATTTACCGGTTGGTATATCGTTCATTGGAGGTTTTTTACAAGAAGGTACATTAATAGAAGCGGCATACAGTTACGAACAAGCAACACAGCACAGACGTGATCCGGCGCAATTAAAATAAAGCCTCGTTTTGTTATTCAAATGTTGAATGTAACCAAACGCTCTGATAGCGTATGGTTACACCCTTTACGATAATCTATAACAAATAAGTTGCTGTATTGATTAATAAACTTTTTCTGACTGGCATCGTATTAACGTTTTTTCATGCTTGCGCACAAGCTAAAGAAACCATTATATGGCGAATAGTCGATTGGCCACCCTTTTATATTTTACAAGGGCCCGATAAAGGACAAGGAATTTACGATAGTTTGCTTGATCAAATAATCTTGCAAATGCCATCGTACCACCATAAAAAAGTGGTGATGAATACACAGCGTTTACGTCGAGAATTTACCAAAAAAACCAAAGTATGCTCACCTTCCGCACTGTCTAATACTCCCGCATTACTATCACACACAAATAGTTTTTTATTACCCCATCAACTTATTTATCATCAAGATGATTTTCCCAGTTTGAAGTATCAGCCTTCTGCTTCCTTAGCCTCTATACTCAAAGCGGGTGATACAAGGATAGGTGTCGCCACGCAACGCTATCCAAAAGTCATTAATGATATTCTAGCTATGCATTTAACAGATAACCGTGTTGTTTGGCAAAACAACTATAACAGCTTGATACGTATGTTTTTTCGTCGACGTTTCGATATGTTAATAGAATATCCGCCTGTGGTAAATTACGCTAAACATATGCTGGGACTTTCAAGTAATTATTCAACAATCTCATTAGACGAACTCTCATCGAGCAACTATTTACCCGTACACTTTGCATGTTCAGATAATGCTTGGGGAAAACAAGTTATTCATCGCATTAATCAGTTATTAGCACAAGAAGTAAAACAAGCTAATTATTTAGCACCGCGTTTACGTTGGTACGAAGGGGAAGAAAAAATACGCTTAAAGCAATATTACCACGCGCACTATCTTGATGATAAAAAAACGCCTTTTGTTGACAACTGAGCGACAAAAGGCGTCCATTAAGTACGTGTTAACAAACAGAATAATTAACGCTATTCTTCATTAATATATTCCACAACCTCTAGGCCAAAACCTGACAGTGAATGATATTTTACTTGTGAGCTTAATAGGCGCATTTTACCTACTCCTAAGTTAGCCAAAATTTGTGACCCAACACCAACATTTCGTGAGCCAATATGACGCTGCACTTCTTTAACTTCTTCGCCAGCATCAAGCTTAGCGTATTTTTTTACTTGCGTAATAAGCTCGTCAGGCGACTCATGCTTACCCAGCAATACTAATACGCCACCTTCTTTACCTATTCGTGCTAATGCATCACCAATTGGCCACTTAGCAACGCTTTCTCGTTGGCTAAACAATAAATCTCTAAAGGTATTCTCTAGGTGCACGCGTACTAAAGTAGGGGTTTCGTGTTCGATAACTCCGTTAGTTAATGCAAAATGTGCTTGGCCGTCAATAGTATCTTTAAAAACAGTAAGTTCGAACTCACCGAAAGCAGTAGGTAATTTACATTGTGAAACGCGTTCAATCGTTGTTTCGTTGGCATTACGATACTCTATTAGATCGGCAATCGTCCCCATTTTAATGCCATGGCGTTCAGCAATTACCTCTAAATCCGGACGGCGCGCCATGGTGCCATCTTCATTTAGAATTTCAACAATGACAGAGGCAGGCTCTAACCCTGCTAACCTGGCCAAATCAACACCAGCTTCGGTATGCCCTGCTCGATTCAGTACGCCACCATCTTTCGCCATTAAAGGGAAAATATGCCCTGGTTGTACGATAGAGTGTTGGTTAGCTTCTTTAGACACTGCAGCTAATACAGTTTTAGCACGATCTGCGGCTGAAATGCCTGTTGTAACACCTTCTGCAGCTTCAATTGAAACCGTAAAATTCGTTGAAAACTGTGCATCATTTTTGCTGACCATTAAAGGCAGGTTTAATTTTTTACAGCGTTCGATGGTCATAGGCATACAAATTAAACCACGCCCGTGTGTTGCCATAAAATTAATTGCTTCAGGCGTGACAAGCTCCGCTGCCATGATGAAGTCACCTTCATTTTCGCGATCTTCGTCATCCATTAGGATGACCATTTTGCCCTGTTTAATATCGTCAATTAGCTCCTGCGGAGTATGTAAATTCATGACAGCCTCTTAATTTTTAATAAAACCACTTTGGCGTAACAAAGATTCAGTCACGCCAAGTGTTTGTGTGTTGTTGTCTTGTTTTTTCAACAATAAACGCTCGATGTAACGTGCCATTACATCTACTTCAATATTTACCTGACTACCTACCTGATAGTTTGGCATAATAGTTTGCTCCGACGTATGAGGAACAATCGTCAATCTAAACGATGTTGTATCTACTGAGTTGACCGTTAAACTTACACCATCGATGGTAATAGAACCTTTTTCCGCAATATAGGGGGCAACATCATCGGTCATTTCAAGCCAATAATCAGTACTATTTCCAGCCTTATTGATCTGGGTGATACAAACAACGGCATCAACATGTCCAGAAACAATATGGCCTCCAAATCGTGTTGTAGGTAACATGGCCTTTTCTAAGTTTACCTGTTGGTTCGCTTGATAATGAGCAAACCCGGTACGTGAGAGTGTTTCTGTAGAAACATCGGCACTGAAGCTTGTGCTATCAAAAGCAACCACAGTTAAACAAATACCATTGGTTGCTATTGAATCGCCAAGCTTTACATCTGACATATCTAGTTTGCCTGTTGCGATAACAATTCGAGCACCATGCGACCCTACTTGTATTTGCTTGATCGTGCCGATAGCTTCAATAATTCCAGTAAACATGCTAGTTCTCTATTTTTACATTGTCATGAATAAAGTGTGCGACAATTTTTATATCGCAACCTACTCGAGTAACATCTTGAATATGTAATGATTTTGCTTGTGTTAACTTATCAATATGAGAAAAATTCACCAACCCTTTTCCAGCATGGCCAAGTAACTTGGGCGCTTGATAGAGAACTAATTCATCAACCAAATTTTGCTCAATGAATGCGCCCGCTAATTGCATACCCGACTCAATTAAAACGTCATTTAAACCTTTATCCGCTAGTACTTTCAACGCTGCGCTTAAATCAACATAGTGACCACATTGTGATTGTTTAACACAAATATGCTCTACGAAATGCGGCCATTGATGCCTGTTTTCAAGTTTAGTCGTTAATATCAACACAGGTGATGCAGTGTCAAACAGTGCTAAATCTGGAGTTAAACGGTTTTTTGAATCGATAACAACGCGAACAGGTTGCCGAACTTGTTGGTCTGCATAATGATGTTTAATTTCGCCTAACTCAGACCAACGTACAGTCATGCGTGCGTTGTCATGCAAGATGGAATCAGCACCACTAATTACCGCGCAACTCTGCGCTCTAAGTTGCTGTACATCACAACGAGCGTCATTTGAGGTGATCCATTTACTTTCACCCGAAGACATCGCTGTTTTGCCATCTAAACTGGCTGCAAGTTTACAACGAACATAGGGCTTTTGTTGGGTCATTAACGTGATAAACCCCACGTTAAGTGCTCGAGCATCAGCTTCAAGTAAACCATAGGCGGTTTCTATGCCTGCTTGCGCTAACATTGCTAAACCATTACCAGAAACTTGTGGATTTGGGTCAACCATGGCAGCAATTACTTTTACCACACCAGCGTCTATTAACCCTTTAGCACAAGGTGGAGTTCTTCCGTAGTGTGAACAAGGCTCTAAGGTTACATACGCTGTTGCCCCTTTTGCCTGTTTTTTGGCTTGTGCCAGTGCATTAACTTCAGCATGTGCAGAACCGGCCTGTTGATGCCAGCCTTCACCAATCACCTTTCCATTTTTCACCAGCACACAACCTACGCGAGGATTAGGTGAAACGGTATATAACCCTTTTTTAGCAAGTGCTATCGCTCTTGCCATATATCGGTGATCATCAAGGGTAAAGGTGTTACAACTCATCTTAGTTATCATCACCTAAACGAGCAATTTCTTCGCCAAATTCGCGAATATCTTCAAACGAACGATACACAGATGCAAAACGAACATAAGCAACCTTATCAAGCTTTTTCAACTGTTCCATAATTAGGTTACCCAGCATTTCACTTGAAACTTCTCGTTCGCCAGTTGCGCGCAATTTTGATTTTAATCGATTAATTGCTTTTTCAGTTTGTTCAACACTGACAGGACGCTTTTCTAAAGCACGCATTAAACCAGAGCGAAGTTTTTCCTCATGATACGGTTCTCTCGAACCATCTCGCTTGATAATACGAGGCATAACAAGTTCAGCCATTTCAAAAGTAGTAAAGCGTTCTAAGCAAGCAATACATTCTCTACGTCGTCTGATTTGGTGGCCATCTGCCACGAGACGAGAATCTATCACTTTAGTTTCAGTCGCCGTACAAAATGGGCAATACATGCCTGTTCCTACTATTTACAATGATGAGGTTATTTTAAAGGAATTTATCCGTGAAGTAACTGACAAATACTAAAAAGCCCAAAGTTTCCTTTGGGCTTTAATCTACTTAGGTGAATAGGCTTTTATCTATTCACCTTTTTAAACAGAGTTTAATTATGCATATACCGGTAAACGAGTACAAAGTTCTTTTACTTTTTCTTGTACCGTAGCGATTGTTGCTTCGTTATTGATATCATCAAGAATGTCACAGATCCAGCCTGTTAATGCTTTAGTTTCTTCTACACCGAAGCCACGACGAGTAATTGCCGGTGTACCTAAACGTAAGCCAGAAGTAACAAAAGGAGAACGCGGATCATTTGGTACCGAGTTTTTATTCACGGTAATGTGCGCACGACCTAACGCCGCATCAGCATCTTTACCTGTGATATCTTTATCAATTAAGTCTAATAATAATAAATGGTTTTCAGTGCCATTAGAAACAACTTTGTAACCGCGCTCTTGTAACACTTCAACCATCGCTTTAGCGTTATCTAACACTTGTTGTTGATATACTTTAAATTCAGGCTCTAATGCTTCTTTAAATGCAACGGCTTTAGCGGCAATCACATGCATTAATGGGCCACCTTGCCCTCCTGGAAATACTGCTGAATTTAACTTTTTGTAAATAGCTTCATCGCCACAGCCAGCAACAATTAACCCACCACGTGGGCCAGCTAATGTTTTGTGTGTTGTTGTAGTAACAACATGTGCATGAGGAACTGGGTTTGGATAAAGGCCCGCAGCAACTAAACCTGCAACATGTGCCATATCAACCATAAAGTAAGCACCGATGCTATCTGCAATTTTACGCATGCGCGCCCAGTCAACGATTCCAGAGAATGCAGAAAAACCGCCAATGATCATTTCCGGTTTGTGTTCTTGTGCTAAACGTTCCATTTCAGCGTAGTCAATATCACCGGTTTCAGGGTCTAAACCATATTGAATCGCTTCATAAGATTTACCGGAAAAGTTAACGTGTGCACCATGTGTTAAATGACCGCCATGCGCCAAGCTCATACCAAGAACTTTACCGCCAGGCGTTACAAGTGCTTGAAATACAGCAGCATTTGCTTGAGAACCAGCGTGCGGTTGCACATTGGCATAATCAGCACCAAATAATGCTTTCGCACGTTCAATCGCAAGTGCTTCAGCTTTATCTACAAATTCACAGCCACCGTAGTAACGCTTGCCAGGGTAACCTTCAGCATATTTATTAGTTAACTGAGAACCTTGTGCCTCAAGTACACGAGGGCTACAGTAGTTTTCAGAAGCAATTAGTTCGATGTGCTCTTCTTGACGAGTAGTTTCGTCAGTCATTGATTGCCATAATTCAGCATCAAAGTCAGCAATATTCATATCACGAGTAAGCATGTTTTTACCTCAAGTTCTCAGCATCATGGCCTTGCACAATACGAGGCATTTGCTGGAGGGTTGTCTAAATTAATTGCCGCATATTTTGCCTGAATCATGCGCTAAAGTATACGCAAAAACCCGATGCAGTTATTTCATTTTTTAATGAAATATATCGATTGCTCTTTGTGCTATATGCGGTAAAAGTTTTCTTTTGCGAGATCATATTCGCTATTGAAGTAATATATCGAATAAAAAACCAAAGAACAACATATTAAATTCAGGATTAAAGAATTAAAACCGAATTTAATATGGTCAAGACAATATAATCGGTTAATTATTCTTTGTTTTAGCAATCATTGCTTTAAGCTCTTTTTGGCGTTTTAGTCCAAACCAATGAGTAATAGCAAACATAAGAACAATAAGTATATTAATGGTAATTAAACCGTTCATTGCCGGTTTTTCCGCATTAAGTGCTGTTTCATAAACAAAAAAGTTAGCTAATAGTCCAAAGGGTAAACAAGACCATTTCGTTAAACGAATATAACTTAATGAAGACTCAATACCTTTTATCGCGTTATTAACCGCATTTTCTGGGCTATCATTGATTTGTTGCCAGGCTGTTTGTCTGATTTTATATTCGTAATAACAGAAAACAACTGAAAGTACGAAACTGCCCCACATGTAACTCAGAAATGATCTTTCCCAAGAATCTTCAATCAATGTGCCATACATGGCACCAAATAAAAGCCCTATGGTTGCAACTACATTTCCCCAGAATAAGCATTTCGCTTTACGTGTTCTTCGTTTTGTTTCTTTAAGTAGCTTTTTAATATCAGCTTTTTCTGTTGGTTGCTGCTGCCAATCTTTCGCCAATTCCTGCCATTGTTCATCGATAAATGAAGTGTCAGTATCGTTATCTTGATTCATGTTGTTATCAGGTTCATTGTTATTTGCAGTCATTATGAGTGTGCTCCGAGTATCTTACTCAATGAGGCTTTAGCGCGTTGAAGCCTAACTCCCACTAAATTAGTACTAATAGATAGTACGTCTGCAATTTCTTGGTAACTCATCCCTTCTAGTGCAAGCGTTATTACTTGCTGTTGATCCAATTTTAATTGACGTATAGCCTGCGCTAATTTTTGCTGACGCTGCTGTTGATCTAAAGACTGAAAGGGGGTGGGTTGTTGATGATCTTTTTCTATCTCATGCGGCATATCACTAAGATCGTGATCAGCCTTTACAGTACGAACGGCTTTAGCAACATGTGTTGCTAATACATTATGTGCAATTCGTGCAACAAAGGTTTTAACTGCCGAGTCATGCCTAAACGAGGGTAATGCTCGCCATATATTTAAAGCAATTTCTTGAAAGAGTTCATCTTGTAAAGCCGGCTTAGCTTCAAAACCCGTGATAATATGACGAAGCAACTTTTCATGCTCCGTCATCCACTGCGTAAAAGTTTGTTGATGATCCAAAACGTAAGAATTCCCATGCGTTGCTGTTAAAAAGCAATCTTGTTTTAATGCGGGCAATTTTAACGCTTTATTCACAGATCACCAACTATCATTTAACTTAAAGACATAATTACTTTTTCGGACTTCAAGCGTTTCGACATTCCTACCACTAATGCAGCAGTCAAGGCGAGTGTTGCAGCAGTGCTAACCAAAAGCGCACTCCAATCCACAGGTAAACCTTTAAACAAATCTTCCATTAATATAGATTGTGCTGAAATTGGTGCCCATTCAACCCATGCCGGTTTGTTATCCATCATCATCATCGCTAACGGAACCATAGCAGGAACCATAATTAGCATTGCTACAGTTGATTGTGCTTCTTTAAAAGATTTTGCTTGGAATGCAAAAAACAACTGTAATGATGATGCCAAGAAACATAATGGGATCAGCAGCATAAGTAACGCTATGAATGTTGAAACATCTAAGCTGAAAGTTGCTCCGATTTTTGCTAAATCAACAAAGCTTACTGATACCGTGGTTAAGCTCAACATTAAGGTCACAGAAATTGTGGCGATTAAGCTTGAACAAATCAATTTAGCTAACACTATTTTATATGTTTTAACAGGTTGACATAATAATAGTTCTAGCACGTTTCGCTCACGCTCACCGGCACTTGAATCGACAGAAATTGATTGACCAGAAACAAATGCGCCCATCATTAGATATAAACCTAACATTAAAGTAATAATCACCGCATTACTTGTTGGTGCTGATGTATCTTGCTCTTGTAAATTAATCGGTCGCAATAGCTTTACGTCTATACCACGGACTAATAAACGTTTATAGCCGATGCTTAATGAATGTTGGCGAACCTCATCCTTAATGCGACGTATAGGTGCATTCAACGACTTTTCGCTATAATCAGCTCGTAGAGTTAAATCTATTGGGTGACCTTCACGTAAGTTGTTAGCAAAGTTATCAGGAATGATCAATTCAACATTATATTCATCCCACTGACGTTTTTTATCTTCAGGTACTTCTGCAAAAGGGAGAATATTATTGTCGGTAAACGATTTCATTAATTTTGGTGCATATTCAGCCCCTGTGATTTTCACATAAATTGGTGGGTTATCAACAGCTTCATTGATGGCAAACTTTGAAAAAACCATAATAAATACAGGCATAAGTAAACCCATACTTAGTGCTACCATTAAGGCACGTTTGTCACGAAAAGCTTCTTTTAATTCTTTTATTAATAACGCTTTAAACTGGATCATGCTGCTACCCCTTCGTCTGAGCCGATTAATTTTACAAAGGCTTCTTCTAATAACGTTTCACCTGCTAAATCACATAGCTCTTGAGGTGTACCTTGAGCAGCTAATTTGCCATTCGCCACAATAACCACACGATCACATAGCGCTGCAACTTCTTGCATCACATGAGATGAAAATAAAATACAATGGCCTTTTTCTTTAAACTTATTAAGGTAAGTGCGTAACACACGCGTACTCATTACATCTAGGCCACGAGTGGGCTCATCTAATACAAAGTTTTGCGGCTGATGCACTAGTGCCTGTGCAAGGGTTACTTTCATCCGCTGGCCTTGAGAAAAACCCGCCGACTTACGATGCGCCAGCTCTTGCATATCAAGATCTGTTAGAATTTTCTCTATCGCCTGTTTTTTTTGCTCACCGTGCATACCATGTAAACTCGCGAAGTAATCAATTTGTTCATAAGCGGTTAAACGTTCATACAAACCAAATTTATCAGGGAATATGCCAAGCTTAGCTCTTGCTTGTAATGGGTTTTCCGTCACAGCTACTCCATCAATTTTTGCGTAGCCCTGATCTGCAGCAAGCAAACCATACAATGTACGTAAACACGTTGTTTTACCTGCGCCATTCGGACCTAAAATCCCCGTGATTTCACCATCATTTGCCTGAAATGATAAACCATCTAATGCGGTAACAGACTGCTTCTTAGACTTAAAAGTTTTATGTAGTTCATGTACTTCAATCATAATATTTCCTTATACTCCGCCGTTTAGGCTGGTCATAAATGATTCTGCTGGAATATCTGTAAGACAAGAGTCATCGAGATCATTTGGGTTTTGGGTGGTTAAGAATTCACTGATCATTCCCATTGCACAAGGTTGAACCCCTGGTGTATGTGAGCTGTTAGGCATAATAATGTGTTTACTGTTTGGCAAGGTTCTATCTGAATATTCAGCGTTACTTGGCGGTGTAACAGGATCTAAGTCACCTGATATAATCAGCGTGGGGATATCCGCATCTACCGGCAAAGTAAAATCTGTTGAGACCTGATAAGTAGGCCAAACTGGACACGCGAGTTTTAAACCATACTGACTAATACTCCCATTAAACGTATTACTCGCATCATCTTGCCACATCGCATCAGTAACTCTTGGTACATCTTCATTACAAAGAATGTTGAATGTTAAACCAAGGAACATCCCTTCGCCAACATCACCTGCGGCTGTAAGACCAGCTAAAGGTGCATAATTTCCTAATGACGCTTGATGAATAATTAATGGTACCAGTGAGCGCAAGTCAACAGAATAAAGTTGTGAGAAAATAGTTGAAACAAATTTTTGCTCATCAACTTTCATTGACATTGGCGTACCTAACCTTGGATGAGGTAGCGAAACAGTAATTGGTTTTTTAGCAAGCTCTGCTTTCACTTGTTCAAATTCTTGCGCTAGATTCGGATAGGCATTTTGGCAACTTTCTTCAGCGCGACAATTTTCAAGTAACATATTAAACGATCGCTCTGCACTTTTACCAAAGAGCCCAATAGGTACTTCAATTGGCCCAACACTGTCTAAAATAACAGAGGTTAAAGAATCAGGGAACATACGCATATAAACTAGGCCTGCACGAGTACCATAAGAACCACCGTATATCGCTATCTTTTCGTGGCCCAATGCGGCACGAACAGCGTCAAAATCTCGGATGGCATTCTCAGAGTTATATTGCGATAAATCGCCTTCTAATTGCGTTAAACATTGCTTTATTTCTTCTACAGAAAAATCAGATGGTAAATTGGTGTATGGATCAAGCTGCTCTGCATTTTCACATTGAAGTGGATTTGATTCCCCCGTACCACGTTGATCAACTAAGATTAAATCGCGGGTTTTTCTAACTTCATTAAATGCTTTATATAATCCGCCAGCTAAACTCACTGCTGCTTGACCGGGCCCCCCTGCCAAAAACATTAATGGCTCATTTTTTTGACTATTATCAATGGCAGGCAGTACCGCAAAATTAATTGAGATGGTATCACCTGTTTTATTAGTATAATTTTCAGGTACTTCAAGTTTGCCACATTGCACCAATTGAGTAATTCCCTCAAGATGGCAATCGTTTAGTGATAATTTTTCATCGCTGGCTTTCGATAGGCTAGATATTGTTACTAAGCCCATCACCGCAATACTTTTCCAAGGTACTGTCATTTTGTTATTCCTTCTAAAAACTTAGGCAGTTAGTCTTAGCTATAATTGTTTTATTACAAAAAATGTAAGAAATTTATAGCAGAGCGTGAAATACTTTAATAAGGAAACACTAACCAATTGAAAAACAAACGAAATACACTCAAAGAAACCGATTAAGCATAACAAGCACTTGCATAATTGAACAGCTAACATCTCAGCTTAAATTTATGCTTTTGCCCCGTGAAAGCTTGAATATTTTTCTAGCCGTGAGCGCAATTTTTTATTTTGCAACCACATTTTATGCGACATTATTCAAACTGTTGCAGCAAATAAACAGGTAAAAGCGTTGAGGATGTCGTTAATACAACTCAATTTTGGGAATTATGATATCAATGCTGAAAAACTAAAATAAGATATCAATGAATATGATGGATACTGGCGTTAAAGCAGCTGTCATTAAATACGTCACTTACGACTTACAAAATAAACATTATATGAAACTAAGTGCGTTATCACAGACCTATTGTTTATCTAAGAAATTCTGAAACTCTCCACTCAAGAAAATGATTTAATCATCTCTCCTTTACATAAAGCCATTATTGCAAACTATGATACTTTTTTATCATATCACTCTTGAACAAACACCTGTCAATAATCACTTATGGTGGGCCTTAATAGAACGAGTATCGGAATAAAAGTAACCTTTGTGGTTATTCAATACCTATGAGTTTTTCATCAGTTCACAATTAAACCACTTTCAGGTCGTGAAACAATGTACTCCATAGATCTCTAAAAAAAAGCCGCACGAAGACTGCGGCTTGGTAAAAGTAAGCACTAAGAAAGCAATAGGGGAGCTTTCTTAGCGCTTAAACCTCAGAGATCAACTGTATAACAATTACTTATAAGCTAGACTACAAATAAATATATTGTATACAGTATACTCACTATAAATAACTTAATTTATTTGTACAAGCATTATTCAAAATTAATTTTAGTGACTATCAATACAAGAAATAAGCAAACAGGTTGTTTATCAATACTCAGTTCCGTTTCTCTTATTTGTTAACTGGTTGATGAGTTTAATTTCATAGTGTTTGTATTGGGTTTTAATAAATTGTGCACTATTCAAACATTTGCTATTTAAAGCTATGAAAAATTAAAATAAACATTCACATCGGCTCCAATTAGCGATAAAGTCTAGTTAGATGTAATTGAATTTAAGGACACCTGATGGATTTAAATCAGTGGGTAGACGAATTATTTGAAGTCTTTGATGAAGACAAAGATGGTGAGATCAGCAGAAGTGAATTTGTTGAATTAATTGACGTACTTTTACAAGATAAAGGTATTAGAATGTGTGAAAGTATTTTTAAGCGGTTTGACACAAATCATGATAATTCAATTTCCAAAGAAGAACTAAAGGAAATGGTCATTGATCTAGCACTTTGATCTATCTCTCTATGAGGGAGTTTGTATCACTTAACAGCATGATTTACGCACCACAATGATAACCCCATACTTTATCATTGTGTCTGTTTTATTCAGGCTTAATCGCTAATACATGGATTTTTAAAATACTCAAAATACTGCGATGTTTCCAATTAACTTCCCTTTTAATCTTGTTCGACCCACAGTACCAATAACCACAATTCCTGCATTAGTTTCGGTAGCAACATCAATAATCACTTGATCTGTACTACCGGCTCTTACGATATAGTTAGCAACTGATACATTATATTGTTCAGCCAATGCTACAATGTTCTCTTTCGTTGCTTTGATTAGTCTCGTTAAACGTCAAAAACAGGGATAGTTAGTAAATCCATTATTGTTTTTCTATTTGTTAAATATGAAGATTTAATTAAGCTATACAATATACATCAAGCGGACTTCTATATTTCATTACTACTGCCATCTTTAACGCTGTTTTTACCTGATTGTTTAGCCTGGTAAAGCGCTTTATCCGCATTTGCATATAATGTTTTCGCATTTACCTCAGATTTAGTTGAAGTACAAACACCGAAACTAGCTGTAATATTAAGGCCTTGATCTTTTTCACTATTAAAAATGAAACCAGCAACATTTTGTCGGATCCTTTCCGCCACATTCACACCTTGTTCATTATCTGTGCGTGGCAAAATACACATAAACTCTTCGCCACCAATCCGAGCAACAATATCCCCTGGGCGAGAGCTTTCACGTGCTATTTGAGCAACTTCAATCAATACTTGATCGCCCACTGGGTGGCCATATACATCATTGACAGCTTTGAAATCATCAATATCAAACAGTATGATCGTAAAAGCACCTTTATCAACCTTTGTTTTCGCCAATAAAACCTCTAACGATTCAAAGCAAAAGCGTCGATTGTAGAGTCCGGTTAATGCATCTACTCTTGTTAATGCTGTTATTCTACGGTTATTCTTGAATTGGTATGTTAAAACGACTGTTACAATAGTCAGTAATGTGATTAAGAACACGATAAAATAACTTTGCTGTAGCGCTTTTTGCTCCCTATTTTTATTTGCTAACGTCGATGCCTTTTGTCGCTGTTTAGACAAAGCTTCTTCAACTTCTTGCCGCTCTAGTTCGAGAGACGCTCTAATATTATTGACTCTGCTGGTAGAGTTATTGATTAATACTTGGCTATATGCTTGATAATAAGATGTTATCAGTTGATAGGCTTGCTTATAATCTTCGCGAGCAAAGGCCAAATGTCCGCGAATTTTCTGATTTTCAAGTTGCCATGCTGTATTTGTTAATTCAGGCATTGTTGCAAAAATAGCTTCGGAAGATTCTATTGCTGTTTCAGCTTTTTCAAGCTCTCTTCTTTGGATATGACAACTCGCTTTACGCTTATAAAGTTCTGCATCATAATCTTCAAGTCCATTTAAATTAAGTGCTTGTTCAATATAGCTAAGTGCCTGCTGACAATCCCCCTTTTCAGCATAGCTCATACCTAATCCATAAGCAGAAAAATAGGAAAGATGCTCGTTAGGCGTATAATTAACTTTCTTTTGGTAACGTTTAAAAAGCGAAATCGCTTGGTCATATTTTTTCCAATATCTAAACGTCGTAGCCAAGCCATATATCGCTTCAGCGACATGTGCTTGATACCCTAACAGTTCATAGGTATCTAAAGCCTTTTGATAATATTCAATGGATTTTTGATATTGACTCATATAACCATAAATTGCGCCATAAGTTTCATTAATTGTCGCAATCAAGAAATGATCTTCCATCGCAAAAGCTTCAACAAAAGCCTCTTGTAAGTCTTTCAGAGAAGTATCGTATAAGTCTGCTAAACTGTAGGTATACGCAAGTTCTTGCTTAGCTCTTATATATACCTGATTTAACTCAATACCTTTAGCCAAGGTCATTCCACGGTTAAATAAGCTTCTTGCTTGTTTATAGTTGCCTTTCCGCTGCTCGGTTAAGCCAGAAAAATAATAAAAATACGCTTTAATTGCATGATCAGTTTGGTCAGATAACAGAGGTGTTAATATCGTTAACGTTTGTTCAAATTTTTCATAAAAATACAGTAAGTTCTCTGACTGTGCTTTACGGATTAACCACCATTGGTAACGCTTTTCTTCAACTTCAGAGGGTTGGTGTTGTAGCAGGGTTTGATAGGCTGACCATGGGTCACGATATATATCTTCATCCATTAACACGTAATCATTATTTGTATCACGCTGATCGACACTAACTTCCATTTTTGCGACAACAACACGTGTAAAAATAGCGAGCAATAAACATAGTAAAATAGAGCTTGGAATACGAATGCGATATTTATCTTTCAACCAGAACACCCTCTCATGATTGTTAACGCCACCTAATTAGCTACTGTACCTATAATCATACGTGAGTATAGTGAATTAATATAGGTACAAATAAATCAAACAAAAAAACAAAAACAGCTGTTTAAACATGCAATATATGCGTAAACTTAAAACAGTAAATTATGGACTTTTACGTCAATTTCTATAAGGATGTATTAATTTATAGCTAGAAAATTTAATGATGCAGACTGAAAAATTCGACAACATAGTTATACTTGCTCTAATCTCCTTAACCTTTGTTGTTATTGGTTTACATAGCTTTTCATTAAATAAAACATTCACGCTAGATACAAAATCTCCGTATCGAACCTTTGCCATCAGTGATACCGCAAACGGCGGTAAATCCAAGGCCAGTTTACACACTAAAGGTAATAAATATTTACTCGACTGCCATATCATTGAATCTGATTATGCTTGGCCCTTCTGCGAAATCACTTTTTCTATTGGCGTTGATGCTCACAATATGCCGTCACAACCAATTGACTTATCAAGTTATAGCACCGCACATGTTTATGCCAAATATATTGGCGAAAATAAAGCGAGCTTTCGCTTTCAAGTTCGTTCTTATAATCAGAACTATTCACTCCCCAACGATGACAGCACTTGGAAATATAATGGTATTGAGTATTGGCCAAGAAAGAACCAATACCCCGTTGATATTCCATTGAACGCCATGCAAGTAGCCACCTGGTGGTTATGGGAAAAAGAAATCCCGATTGAGTATGCAGGTCCAGAGTTTGACCAAGTTCTCGTTGTAGAGGTTGCCACAGGCAATAGTATTTCCCCTGGTCATTACCAAATAGAAATCGATAAAGTTGAGTTTACCGGTAAGGTATTTACTAATAAGCAAGTGTTTACTTTCATTATTGCTATGTGGGTTTTCACGGCAATAATTGGCCTAATTATGAATTTATACCGTTCTAAAGCTAAATTAAAAAATGCCGAGCAACGTGCTTTTGAACTAAAACAACTGAATAGATTATTGAACGTGGAATCTCAAGAATTAAAAGATTTAGCTGAAAGAGATCCATTAACCGGCGCACTAAACCGCAAAGGTATTGAACACATTTTTACCAATGAAATAAAAGTTATGTCATTGATGTTTATCGATATAGACCATTTTAAACCACTAAATGATCGCTACGGACACAATATTGGTGACATTATTTTAAAAGACTTTGTAAAACTTATTAGTGAAAACTGTCGAACATCTGACTTCCTGGCTCGATGGGGCGGCGAAGAATTTTTGTTAATTTGTCCGAACACTAAAGTACTGGAAGCCAATGAACTGGCAGAAGATTTACGACAGCTCATTGCCGAACATAATTTTGTTCAAAACATTAAACTTACCGCGAGTTTTGGCCTAGCTCAAAAAGAAAATGAAACAATTGCAGAGCTTATAGAAAGAGCTGATGTTGCGCTGTATACCGCAAAAGCACAGGGAAGAAATAAGGTGATTGTCTCGAATAACGTCGATTTATTGTAGGGCTTTATAGGCCGTAGATATTTTCCAGCAGCGGTTTTTCACACGCAATGTTATTACTTAAACAGTAAAGCTCTCAAAAAATACACGGTGAAGGTTATTGGGAATTATCTTGATTATTAACACTTCGATTAATAGCGTTTCTACAGGTTTTAAACACGCTATAACCCTGAACTATGCCACCAACACTATTCAACGTCATTAATGAAAATCGTGTTTTTATAACACAGCTATTGTTCAGCTTTTGGCGATACGAACACATTATTAAAAACCCGTTTGAACGAGAAAAGGCAGAAAGCAAAAAGCCGGCTTAACGCCGACTTTATCTTTACTTATTACGAATTAGTACCGTATTTATCGTTAAGTATTTTTTACCGCTTCTACTGAAAGCTTTGAATTAATATCTTTCGAGTCTACTGCTTTTTTACGACGTACTAAGCGCTTCAAATCTTCAAAAACCACATATAACGTCGGTATCAATATTAGTGTTACTACCGTAGCGAACAATACACCAAAGGATAGAGACACTGCCATCGGTATAACAATTTGAGCTTGCATACTCGTTTCAAAGAATACAATCGGAACTAAGCCAATAAACGTAGTGATAGATGTCAGCATAATGGCTCTAAAACGTTTTGTACCGGCATGAACCACCGCTTGTTTCAGTGGAATTCCTTGTCTACGTGAATTATTGACATAATCAACCATTACCAGAGAATCATTAACAACTACACCTGCAGCGGCAATGATACCAAATAAAGATAATGCGTTAAGGTCCATGCCTAACATCAAATGACCAAAGGTTGAACCGATTACACCAAACGGTATAACAATCATAATCATAATGGGTTGAGAATAAGACTTTAAAGGGATAGCCAATAACGAATACACCACTAACATTGAAATAACAAACCCTTTCAGTTGATCGATAAAGCTATCCATTTCCTCTTGGATACGCCCTGTTAACTCAGAGTTGAGCTGTGGGTATTTACGCTTTAACTGGGGAATAAAGTTTTCTCGAATATCGTTCGCAACTTTAAATGGTTCGACTTGATCAGCATCAACACTCGCCCACACGTTTATTGTACGATTTCCATTTTCACGTCGTATACTGGTCACCCCTTGCTTAACGGAAATATCTGCTAATTCTGACAAAGGTAATTCAGCACCATTTGATGCTTGAATCATCACATCTTCCACTTGTCCCACAGAATTACGCTCTGCTAATGGATAACGAATCATCACTTTAATTTCTTCAGTGTCACGTAAAATACGTTGTGCTTCTAAGCCATAGAAACTATAACTCACTTGTGAAGCAATATCTTGCAGGCTTAACCCCATACTATGAGCTAATGGCTTTAAGGTAAACTGAACCTCTTTCGCACTCGTTTGACGACTATCATTCACATCGCCTACACCTTTTAATGAATTAAGCTTCGCTTTCAATTCTTCTGCTGCGGCGAGCAACTGTTCATCACTTTGGCTTTCTAAACGGAAGCTGATGTCACCATCTTCACGACCACTGCCAAATAAATTATCATCAATGGCAAAAGATTTAACGCCAGGCATCGTTGGTATTGCTGCGCGCCATAATTCTGCTAGTTCGAAAGTGTCCATCGCACGTAATTCAGGCTCAACCAGTTTCACTGTAATTTCACCGCGAGTTCGTCCGTTTAGTCGAACATTCATATCAGCAATCATCGCGTTGCCATGCTCTGATAAAATTTTATTATCAACAGTTGTCAGAATATCTTCTATACGTAGTAACGTGTTTAATGTTGCTTTTTCTGAAGAGTCAACATTCATTTCGACAGATATACGCGGGAAGTCATGTGGAATTTTTGGTTGACCAACAAAGCGTACAAAACCACCTGAAAACAATCCTGCACTTAATAAAATAACAGCAAAGAATACGGCTAATACAGCATACCTATACCCTAAAAACTTTTCTAATGATGGACGATATACGTTCTCAATAAATGTAGATAATTTGGTATCAATCCAACGACGAGCCCTATCCATCGGATTCTTAGCGTTAAATTTCTTCACTTTCATATTGGCTAAATGCGCCGGTAAAATCAGCTTAGATTCCACCAATGAAAATAATAAACAAAAGATAACCACGAAACCTATAGACTTATTGAACGCTGAGGCAGGTCCATCTCCCAAAACAAAAGGCACAAATACCGCTATTGTTGTGAGCACACCGAAAGTAGCTGGCATGGCTACACGTTTAACACCGCGTATAACATTTTCCGTGGTATGACCTTTTTCTTCCATTTCAGTATGGGCACTTTCTCCCATGACAATAGCATCATCAACAACGATCCCCAGCACTAAAATAAAGGCAAATAAACTGGTGATGTTAATCGTTACATTGACAAACTCCATCGGCATAACAAGGATAGTTCCTAAGAAACACACTGGTAAACCCATCATTACCCAGAAGGCTAAACGCATTCTTAAAAACAATGCCAACATCAAGAAAACTAAGATAGCGCCACTGAACATGTTTTCTAACATCATGTCCAAACGGCCTTGTAAGTAATACGTTAAATCAACCCAAGGCTCTAACTTTACACCAGCAGGTAATTGCTCTTGCTTTTGATCAATGTATTTATGAATAACTTTTGCGACATTAGTAATACTTTGGTTATCAGCGGCGCCAATAAAAAAGGTCGCTGAATTCATGCCATTAAATTTAGAGTATTGAATGCCTTCTTGAAAACCATCATTGATCGTTGCGATATCACCAAGCATTACTTTGGTGCCGTCGGATAAGGTTAAAACAGGAATACGCTCAAATTCATGACCGCGATATGCTTGATTTTCAACACGTAAATTAATGTAACCATTTTCAGCACGAATTTGACCCGCTGACATATTACGCGACTGGCCCCTAACTGCACGTGCAACATCATTGAAGCTTAAGCCATACTCTCTTAACTTATCTTTACTAACTCCTATCGAAATTTCATAGCCTAACCCACCATAAAATTCAGAAATATTGACACTAGGTAGTTGTTGTATTTCATCATGAATACTACGTCCTAATTCTTTTAATTCAGCGCTTGATAAATCACCATACAGCGCGATATAAAGTACTTCTTGACGAAACTTTATACGTTCAACTGTAGGGCGCTCCATGCCATCAGGAAAGCTAGGTATCGAATCAATCGCTGACTTAACTTCTTCTAATACGACTTGAGGATCGTAACTTTCATCAACACGAAAATAGCCACGTGAAAAGTTACGGTTTGAATAGGTGATAACACGTTCTAGTCCTTGAACTGTTTCTAACGCTTCTTCAATTTTTATTGTGATCCCTTCTTCCACTTCTTGTGGTGCTGCACCAGGATAGGGAGCACTAAACTCTATCCAGTTGATTTTAACTTGAGGGAACATTTGTTTATTGATAGTTAATGTTGTTAATAATCCACCAATAATGATGAATGCCATTAACAAATTAGCGGCTACGCTATTACGCGTAAACCAAGCGATTAAGCCTTTATTAGTATCATCCATAATCTAATCCTTAACGCTTGCGATTTGCGCGTCTTCGTTAACATCAGCTTCTGGTAGATCAACATCCTCACCCGCTAAAGACAATTTCATACCATCAATAGGGTAATCTAATGCAGAAATGATCATACGATCACCTGTTTTTAAGCCATTAGCAACAATCACATTGGCGCCGTCTTGACTAACAATTTCAATATCAACAAATTTTAATGTTGAATCTTTGTTTAACAACGCTACGCGATCTTTGTTGACTAAATGCCTTGGCACTGATGTTGCCATCGCTAACTCTTTGCCTAAAACTTTAGCATTTACATAAGAACCAAAACGAAGCGGAATGACGTCTGATGTAGTTTTTAAGCCATAAGGGTCTACAACTTCAGCAACTAAATAGCTCATTCTACTGGTGTCATCAATGACCCCTTCACTTCGTGCTATATTTGCCTGCCATACTTGTTTTTGGCCCGAAAAGTCACCTTCTAAATTCACTGTTGCTGCTTCACCTTGATTAACTAAAAACTGCAGTTGATTATCCGCAACAGGTAGTCTTATTTCAGCCGTTTCAGTACCTAGCATTTTGCCAATATTACTGCCCGTAGCAACAAATGCCCCAAGGCCAATATGGCGAGACTCAATCATGGCATCAAACGGTGCTTTTAAGTAGGTGCGTTCAAGATTTCTTTCTGCACGCAAAACACTTGCTTTTGCTGCTTTGACCCTTGCTTTTTCCTGAGCTAATTGCGGCTTACGAAGACTAAGCGCTGTGGGTGAAGCATTTTGAATGCGTTTCCACTCTTCTTCTGCAACCTTGCCACGTGCCACTTCTTCTTGTAATGAAGCGGTTGCTGAAGCCAAAGTAGCTTGCGCATCGATTAACGCTGCTTGATAATCACTGGGGTCAATACGTGCGAGTATTTGCCCTTTCGTTACAAAGCCTCCGCGAACAAACTTTTCAGAAAGTTCAACGATTTGACCGCTAACTTGTGCCACTAATTCAATTTCATATTTTGGTGTTACCACACCGTATGACTCTACCGTTAATGTTAAAGGAGCCACAGAAATTTCTTCTACCGCAACAATAGGTGTATTATCAACTTTAGGTTTTTCCTCTGGTGGCTTTTTCATACTTGATAAAGCGAAAAAGATCACTGCCCCAACTAGTAAGATGACAATCGGAAGTATTATTTGTTTTTTTCGAGTCACCGCGATTTCCTCATGAATGATGTTAGACGTAGCTTTTATGTCAATGTCATTATGATAACGAATTACACAAAAGTACGATTATAAAAGTTGTAAATGCTTGTTACAAAGATCGCGCCGTTTCTACTAATAGAGAGTCAAAATCACAGAAATAAATATTTAATCATATAAAAACAATAAGTTAACAATAAGTCTCAGTCTGATTTTTATCTAATAAAAAAGAGCGTTTAAAACGCTCTTTTTTCAATGTGGTGAATTTAACTAAATATTAAACTTTTATAAAAATTTTTCGACAATATAACCAGTAGAGTATCAACCATTGTATAAGCAGCATGCCGCCAAACAAGATCACATCTTGCCAACCAGCAGGAGCAACCTTGATCAAACCACCAAAAAGGCTTGTGCTGGTGTACTTCCAATTAATTAAACTCGATGCTAGATAGACAATGATCGAATTTGTGCCTATGACCGCAAAGAACTTAGCCCATGTTGTTAAGCCAATCACATCAATGAGTAAATAAAATAAGGTGAGTAATAAAATGCTATAGCCAGTAGTTACTAACACAAACGAACTTGTCCATAAGGTTTTATTGATTGGAAAGACTATATCCCATAGATAACCTAAGGCAATACAACCACAGCCAATCAGCAATAGTGTGATTATAAGCTTTTTAGATTGCTGAATATTGTTAATCATAAAGCGGCCAACAAACACCCCAATCAATGCATTTACAATAGAGGTAACATTTGACAATAACCCTTCTGGATCTAATGGTAAATTACGATATGTTGTTCCCGGTAGTAAATGCTGGTCAAACCAAACATTGATTGCTCCTTCTGCAGTGAAATTACCACCGCCATAGCCGCCTAAGGTTACGAACTCTAGAAGCAACCAATAACCGATAAGAATGCCACCAGCAACAAACCACTGAGTTTTTTCACTGACATACCAAACCAGTAACGCTGCAACAAACCATGAAATGCCAATACGACCTAATACACTTGCAAAGCGAACGTCGTCAATATTTACCGGTAAGCCTCGACCCCAAGCATGGTTGTATATCACACCAAATAATAATAATAACGCTAAACGTTTGATCCCGTGATGTAAGGTTGCTTTGGCTTTTTCAGGCGGGTAAGTAGATAATGGTTTTGCCGCGATACCTAAACTAACCCCTGATAAAAAGATGAACAATGGAAAAATAAGATCATAAGCAGTGAAGCCGTGCCAAGTAGAATGCTCCATTTGCTTTGCCCAAAAGTGAAAGAAAGACCAACCAGTGATCACAAAAAAGGCCAAAAACAGCTTTTCACCGCCCAAAATCCAAAACATGTCAAAGCCACGTAATGCATCTATCGATAATAACCGTTTTTTCTTGGGTGGCTGCACCCCTGCTACTTGTTGTGTCATATTATTCCTATTTTTCGAACCCAAAAAAGACAACGCTGTCATTTTAATTAGGCTCATTGTAAAACAGCTACTTAAAAGTTAAAACAAAAATTCAATATGCAAACAAGGTTGTTTAACACCGAAAGTAAAAAACACATGTATAGGGATCACAGACCTTAATCCACAAATAATTAATTACACTCTAAACTTGTTATCATTAGGAATACTCTTAACATAGGAAGGGAATTAAAAAGAGGACCAATAGTATGTTTGACAAAATCTCTGCTTTTTTAACATCAATACAACAAGGTGACGATTCTGCGATTGAAGAATCCATCACAATAGAGCTTGCATGTACTGTATTGCTTTGTGAAGTGATCAGAGCTGATGGTTTAATGAACCAACAAGAACAAACGCAATTATCCAAATTAGTAAGAGAGAAGTTTTCACTTGATGAATCCTCGGCAGATTCGTTAATTAATCAAGCGATTGAATTATGTGAACACGCCAATGACTTCCATCGATTCACGTCTATTGTTAATCATCATTATCAACCAGAAGATAAAATAAAGATAATTGCATTACTCTGGCAATTAGCAAACGCAGATGATCATATTGATGCCATTGAAGAACATACCATTAGACGTATTGCAGATTTATTGCATTTACGCCATAGCGAATATATTTCTGCAAAATCTACGGTGATTTCCAAGCCTTAAGGTGAGGAGTCAGGTATACTAACCAATGTTTTTTCAATCGTCGCTTGCAGGTATTTATGGCTTCACTTGGTCAATTTAATCAATTAACAATTTTAGAAAAGTCAGATAAAGGGCTAGTGCTTGATGGGCAAGCCTTCGGCCAGCTTTTCTTACCCAATAAACAAGTACCCACTTTACAAGATGAACAATCTACGGTTGAGGTATTTTTATATCGCGATGCAAGTGAGCAAATAACAGCAACAACCAGCAAACCTTTTGTTCAAGCTGAACAGTTTGCATATTTACGGGTGAAACAAACCAATAAATTAGGCGCATTTTTAGATTGGGGGCTACCTAAAGATTTACTAGTGCCGTTCAATTTACAATATCGTAAAATGGAACAGGGAAAGTCCTATTTAGTGTATGTTTTTGTTGATGAAACAACTGGTAGATTAGTAGCTTCAAGCAAATTAGATAAGTTTTTAGATATCTGGCCAGCAGACTATCAACAATGGCAAGAGGTTGACATTGTTATAGGTGGTAAAACTGATTTAGGTTTTAAGGCCATAATCAACCACAAACATTGGGGATTGCTATATCAAAATGAAATTTTTAAACCTTTGAGAGTTGGTCAAAAGCTAAAAGCCTTTATCAAAAACGTGCGTGAAGATGGCCGATTAGACCTCAGCTTATCGCGTGCTGGCAAAAGTAAAGTGGTCGATTTTAACACACAGTTATTAAATTACCTTAAGCAACATGATGGCTATTGTCATATACATGACAAAAGTACGCCTGCAGAAATTTCAAAAACGTTTGGAGTCAGTAAAAAAACCTATAAAGCTGCCGTTGGAAATTTATTAAAGCAGGGAAAAGTCACCCTCTCTGAAAGTGGCATTCACCTCGTTTAGCAAGGTAAGCCGCTCTACTTAGAGGCTTACCTTTATCTTTGATATGCATAAACATTAAGCTTTGATGCTACCATAGTTAAGGTTTGTCTTTGTTAAGCGCTTTTTGAACAATACGCGAGTAATGAAGCCGATGAGTTTCTACATTACTCGCGATACCACTTAGAAAAGCTTATTAAAAACTGCCTCGAATTCCTAATTCAATACCTCTACCCGGCAAAGGTGCTACATTCTTTAAAAATGATGTATGCACACGCGCATCTTCATCTGTAAGGTTGTTACCCTTAACAAATAAAACGAAATCATCGCCAATACCGTCTAAATAATAGTTCACATGCGCATCAACTAACGTATAACCGGCTGTTTCTTCTTCGTATTGAGAAATATCATCTTGATCAAAATAATGATTAACAGACAATTGGGCACTATAGTTTTGCGCCATATAATCAATGGTTGCACCAACTCTCATTGGTGGTATACGTGGTAAATTACCACCTGATTTTAATTTAGCACGCGTATAGTCAGCATACACATTTGAGCGAAGGTTTGATGTCCATTGATAAATCACCTCAGCTTCAACACCGTACATTTCAACGTCACGTTGTTGATACACATAAACAGGCAAGCCTTCATCTGAAAACTCATCATGATGATCTTCTTCATCTTCATGATGTTCTTCTTCGTGTTCATCATGCTCTTCTTCATGATCACCATGTTCGTGATGTGTTTCAACAAAAAGTCCAGTATTGGTTTGATAAAAATAATCATCAACCTGATTATAAAACGCACCAAGCACGAAGCCTAAGTCACCTTCAAATTTGCGCCAAGTTAAATCTATGTTCGTTGCCGTTTCTAGTTCAATACCTTCTTGTTCGATATGGAAGTGATCATTGTGCAATGAGTAAATCGCCCCCTTTTCAAACGTATTGGTGCCTATATGCGGACCATTTGAAAATAACTCTGCTGCAGAAGGTGCTCGTTGCGAATAGGCTAATGATAAGCCAATGTTATACCCTGGCTGATAATCCCATACGAAACCTGCTGATAAACTTACTGGCGTAAAATCTTGAGTTGTTAATTCGTCTTCATCATGATGGTGCTCATCATCATGTTCATCTTCGTCATGCGATTCATCATTTTGCGCACTAACTTCTACATGCTCAATACGTGCGCCAAGCTGTACGAGAAGATCATCAAAATGACGCTCTTCTAACCAAGCTAATGCAACAGAGCTCGTTTCTGATGGCGGCGTAAAGGCTTCCGCGCCAATAGCTTCAAAGTCATTGGTTTTGTAGTGAAGTGTCCAAGCACCTTTCCATCCAAACATTTCATTATGAAAGATATCAAAGCGAGCCTCTAACATCTCACTGTTAAAAACAGTGCCAACTTCATCACCCTCAATTTCTTTATGCTGGTAGTCTGTATAAGATAATTTGCTCGCAACTTTATTAACAAAGCCTTTATTGAAGTTCAATTCACTTAAAAACTGTAAACGTTCTTGGGTTAAATCACCCCAAACATTTTCTTCGTGAACCTCAAGCTCTTCTTCATGATCATCATGGCCTTCTTCGTGTTCTTCATGATCTTCTTCGTGCTCTTCTCCATGGCTGTGCCCTGGTATTCCGTATTCACGATTGCTTTTTCCGTATGAAAAGCCAATAAAGCCTTCATCAAGAATAAAACTTGTACCAATGGTAAAGCCAGAAGACTTAGAGGCACTATTGGCTAAAATACCTTTTTCTTGCGCATGCTCTTCATGTTCTTCTTCATGATCATGGTCGTGCTCTTCACTATGTTCATCATGATCTTCGTCGTGCTCCAGCTCCGCATAACCGGGTATTTTGTAATCATCGCCATCTCGCCAAAAACCATCAACATGAAACGCCATATTGCCTACAGAAGTATTAGCCATTAAACTCAGCTCGTCTTCTGATGCCACTGTGTTGTGTTTCGCTAAATAGCTAAATTCATCGCCAAGCTGTTTTGGTACTCGGTTATCAACAACGTTTACAACGCCACCAATGGCACCACTGCCATAAAATAACGTTGCTGGGCCACGTAATACTTCAATTTGTTGTGCGGTAGCAGATTCTGTCGACACAACATGATCTGGACCAACACGTGAGGCATCACCTACATCTAGGCCATTTTGCGTGATTAAAACGCGAGGGCCATCTAACCCGCGGATAATTGGGCTACTAGAAACAGGGCCGAAATAAGTAGAATGCACACCCACTTCATTTTTAAGTGTTTCACCTAACGTTGATGCTTGTTTCGTTCGTAGTTCATCGCTAGCAATAACATTTACTGGCAATGCAGATTCGATGGTAGAAGAATGTAATGGTGTTGCATGCACATCTACCACTTCCATCACACTGGGTTTTAATGAGAAATTAATTTTTGTTCTGTTGTCAGATGATAAGGTGATTTTTTGATTCTGATGCGCAAAATTTTTCGCACTCACATGTAATTCAACGTTGCCTGACTCTATCCCTGTAAAGGTAAACCTACCAAATTCATCCGTTAGAACAACTTTTTTACTGTTTACAATCGCAACTTTAGCGTATTGAATTGGTTCACCACTTGCATTTTTTACTATGCCCGAGACTTGTTGAGCGGCAAAAACAATAGAGGATGCTGACGACAACGTGAATAGCGTCACTACGGGGAAAAGTTTCATAATATTCCTGTACATTTATGAGTATATGAACGAAATGCGCAAAGGTCATCATCGCACAAGGCATAAACCTCGGCGTAAGACGATGCTCGTTCAATCAAAAATTTAATTAAAATAAGGTTTGTTTAAAAATAAGGGAGTACTAAGGTGTAGGCGGTGCACGTTGCGATGGTTTTACATAAGTTGGTAGTGCAGCGAGCATTACGTGTTTATTAAGACAGGGCGCCGAATATTGGCCAATGTTCGTATTGGCAATGGTTACAGGGCGGTAAGCAGGGTCGGCTTTTTGCTGACAAAGCTTGCAATCTAACTGTTCAAAAACTTGAAGATCTGTAGAAGTATCATGGCTATGAGTAGCAAAAGAGAACAGCATAATAAGTGACAAAAAGGCACTCATTGATACGTGTTTAAATTTTTTGAAAAGGCGCATGTTCAACTTCATGGCCGTGATAATATAACATTACACAGATAGCTGCAATGAATGTAAAAAAGAAAATTTATCGATTATTAGCAATCACTAAAATCTAAACGTTGATTATGCTGAATAATACCAAGGAGTGCTAAGATACGTTATTTGGTTAACACCTAAGAAAGCGCTTGTTTGCGCTCTCATAGAAGGCGACAGCGTTATTGCGTGCCGCCTATAGTCATTTCATCTACTTTTAACGTTGGTTGTCCCACACCGACTGGAACGCTTTGCCCATCTTTGCCGCACACGCCAATTCCAGGGTCTAATTCGAGATCATTCCCTACCATGCTGACTTTTTTCATAGCTTCAGGTCCGCTACCAATTAGTGTTGCCCCTTTAATTGGCGAGGTGATCACACCATCTTCAATTAAATAGGCTTCTGAACTGGTAAACACAAATTTACCTGAGGTAATATCAACCTGCCCCCCTGCAAAGTGTGGGGCATAAATTCCTTTTTTAACGGACTTTATGATATCAGTGGGAGAATGCTGTCCTGCAAGCATGTAAGTGTTTGTCATCCGTGGCATCGGTAAATGCGCATAAGACTCACGACGTCCATTACCTGTAGCTTTTACACCCATTAATGCAGCATTATGCTTATCTTGCATATATCCTTTTAAAATGCCTTTTTCGATCAAGGTATTGTATTGAGCCGGCACACCTTCATCATCAATATTCATAGAACCTCGGCGATTAGCCAATGTGCCATCATCAACAATCGTACAGTGTTCAGAGGTAACTTGTTGACCGATTTTTCCAGAAAATGCAGATGATCCTTTGCGGTTAAAGTCGCCTTCTAAACCGTGACCAACAGCTTCATGCAGTAAAACGCCCGGCCAGCCAGCTCCTAGCACCACAGGTAATGTGCCAGCTGGAGAGTCAATCGCCACTAAATTAACTAGCGCTTGCCTTACCGCTTCCTGAGCATATTCAAGGTAGCGTGGTTGGTCACCTTCCGCTTCGAAAAAATAGCTGTAATCTGTTCGCGCGCCACCACCAGCACTACCGCGCTCACGTTTACCATCACTTTCAACAAGTACTGAACAATTTAATCGAACTAGCGGGCGAATATCGGTGGCATAAGTGCCATCGTTAGCGGCAACTAATATTTTTTCATAGACCCCAGATAAGCTAACAATAACCTGCTTTACACGTTCATCTTGTTGCCTAGCATGTGCTTCAACTTCATGTAACAAGGTAATTTTTTGCTCTTGAGTCAAACTACCTAACGGATCTATATCGCTATAAATTTGCACAACAGGTTGCTTATTAAATACTTTAATTTTTCCAGATTGTTCAGCTTTCACGATGCCTTTAGCGGCATCGGCAGCTTTTATAATCGCTTGAGCCGAAATATCATCGGAATATGAGAAGCCAGTTTTTTCACCTGAAACTGCTCTTACGCCTACCCCTCGTTCAATATTATAGGAGCCTTCTTTAACAACGCCATCTTCTAGTAGCCAAGATTCATGGGCGCTTGATTGAAAATATAAATCAGCAAGGTCAATGTTAGTCTGATTAATACCAGATAATATATCGGTTATAAAACCTTGATCTATTTGGCCTTTACCTAATAAATCTTGTTCAACTTCATTCATGATTGATTAACTTCGTTGTAAATTTGTTGTGAGTTTGAACAGGTATTGCTTTTCTTACCTGTGTAATTTTTGCGGTATCTATTTGCGCCGTAATATGCCCAATACCTTCAGGAAGCTGTTCAATAATTTCTCCCCATGGATCAATAATTATACTATGCCCATATGTTTCTCTACCATTGCTGTGCGTGCCGTATTGACCCGCTGCAACAATATACACTTGATTTTCTATCGCTCGTGCGCGTAATAGTGCAAGCCAATGTGCTTCACCGGTGACTTTAGTGAATGCACTCGGCACAGTGATAACTTGTGCGCCTTTGTTTCGCAACTGTCTAAATAATTCGGGGAAACGAAGATCGTAACAAATAGTAAGTCCAACAGTGATACCTGCTATGTCTACGGTGACAACCTTATTACCCGCCAAGGTATATTTTGACTCTAAATAGTGTTTTTCACTGTCTTGAACTTCAACATCAAATAAATGTAACTTATCGTATTGAGCAACTTCGTCACCAGCTGCGTTAAACACGCAACAACTATTGGTGAATTTATCTTCCTTCGCTTGATACAAGGGCACACTGCCTGCAATTAAACAAACTCCATACTTTTTAGCTAACGTTGCTAAAGCGACTCTTAAGGCATCATCATTACAGGTTTGCCTTGCTAAAGCGAGTTGCTGAGAATCTTTACCGCCAAAATATAAACAACATTCAGGTAACACCACTATATGTTGTTGATTAGTGCTGGCTGTTAATGTACTCAGTTGTTGCTCAATAACCGTTAAATTTGTTGCAACATCTGGTGCTGTTGTTAATTGAATCGCAGATATATTAACCATTTGGCCGTTCCATTTGATCTTTTTTGACTGGTTCTATCAGCCCTGTTTCTGGGTTTAGTACCCCTTCAATTTTTTGCTCTGATGCTTGCTCTGGTAAATTTTCAACAATTTGAGGAGGAGAGTCTTGCCCAACACTTATGTGTTTAGTCTTTTTATTTATCTGTTGAAAATTTGGTTTAGCAATATCACCCGTTAACGCAAACTGGTACTCAACTGGTACTTGAGAGGTTATAACACCATCTATCGCCACGCCAGCTAAAAACGTGACAGGGTTCAACGTTGCAATCCATGCGATAGCGGGAAGGCTGGAGGTAACATTGGGCTGGTATGACATTCGGTAATCTAGCTTTTGAGTCGTTAAATCAGTATTACCTTTAACACTTAAATCACCTGCAGCCCCTTTCATAAAGGTGTTTTTTGTATAAACAATGCCATCTTTAATATGATAATCACCTTTTATTTCACTATAAAACATGCCATCAGAAAACATATCACGAAAGTCGAACCTTAACTTTCTGACTAATGATTGCAAGCTAAGTATTGAAAAAGCTCTGGCTTGATCAGGAACTTCCTTTAACACACCTTCGTCAAGTTCGGCTTTGATATCCCCATTAAAATTACTCACGGCAAAATTATGGGGACCACCTAACCAATTAACGGCAAAGGAAGCTTCCAAACCGCTGTCAGCTACGGTTGATGATAGACCTAAACGCTCAAATTCTCTTTCAATATCGTTGCTATCAAAGCGTCCAATGATATCCGTAATCGAATGTTCGCCTTGCACTTCCCAGCTAGCATCAAATGCCAACTGATTACCTTTTCTTTTGGCAACAAAATTTTCAATGACTAACTTATTATCACTCATTCGATTTAATAAAAAGTCGACTTTTCCAAAAGATAAATTAGCATATTGACAATCACCGCAAGAAAAACGAATTGGTGGCATGTTTTCAAAAATCTTCTGGTTTAATTGTTGGTCTGCGTTATCAATTATATTATCTTTTGCAAGCTGTTCCGTTACGTTTGACTCTTTAGCATTGAATAAAGGTTTTTCCGTAGCAATTCGAATATAATCGGCATTTATGTCTATCCCCTGTGTCAGTAACTCGGGAAATATTTTGACTTCTCCTCGGGCTTCTTTACTGGTTAGCGTAAGCTGCCACCAACTTGTTTGATCGGCCAAATCAAAAGATACACCGTTCAGTTCTTCGCCATATACATCTACCTGCGCAATATTCCCGCGAATAATATCTGGTGAAGGCAATAAAGGACTAGTGTGTTGATTATTTTCGGTGTTTAGTAACGCTATACTCGCTAATAAGTCGGTAATAAATGGCTGCCATTCGTTAACGCTGGCCGAAGCTAGTGAGGTTGTCACATGAAACCCTGTTTTAGGAAGTGACATGGGTTCATCACCTAAAATCAAATGTGACTGATTGAAATTGATTTGTTGATGATTTAGTTTGCCATAAAAGGCCAACTGTTCACCGATCATTGCATCAATGGTCGATTCTTCCAAATCACCATTAACAATCACTTTACTCTTCGTGATTTCTTGCTCCCCTTTGTTAAATGGGGTTGGTAAATTAAGTGTTGTTCCTTCTAAGGTTGAATCAACGGTTAAGTGATAGTTAAATTCACCATCATCAAAGTTATTTAGCACTAATTGCCCTTGCCAAGCTAATAGACCTTCACCATACGGTTTCATCAGTGTAGGTAATTGCGCTAACCATGCGTTTTCTGGCCATAAAGCAGAGATATTTATTTCTGTTTCATAATGTAGAGGGTTCTGAATTCCTTTTACCTCAAACGATAGCGGCATACCTCGCCAATTTGCTGTTAAACCTTTTGTATTAATTTTTTCATTTTCAAACGTCAACTGTCCATTTAACCCACTAAATAGCATTTCCGGCGACTTCAAGGCTACGTCATTATCATTAAATCTAATATTACCTTTTGCTAAGGTCGCATCGACATTGTTAAGCGGTAATGAAAGTGAAAATGTTGCCGCGATATTTTGTTTAACATTCACCTGTTCTAATACTGCGCCAACACTTTCATCAAGGGGACTAGTTAGCATCAGGTTCGTTACTAAAGCAGGGTCTGCTTGTGCAATTTCGGCTGCAACGTTTAACACTTGATCATGTGATAAAGAATCTATTGAAGCCGTAACTCCGGTAACATCCAATCCATTTAACGTACCTGATCTTCCTGTGATCAACATTTTATTATTGGTGAAATTTAAATTTGCTGCAAAATGTTGGATTGCAGGCCAGCTTTCATTGAAGATAAAACTGGCATTTTCAAGTTCAGCACTTACGTTAAAAATACCTTCATTATGATCAAACGGAAATTTTGCTAATGGTCCATTAAACAGTATTTTCGCCTGTGAAATGTTACCTTTTTTAAGTGCACCGTTTAAGTAGCCAACCAAATTCTCACCCATCAACAATGATGGATATAATGAAGGAGCATCAACAACATTAAGCTCAGAAGCATTAGCTACTAATGACATTTCAGTGTCTTTCTCTGGCGAAACAGTGATTCCCAGTGCAGCATTTACTTTTATTTTGGATGAATCAAGCACCAGGTCAGTTGAAGATATCTTCCATTGTTCTGCTTGTTTCCTTACTACAACATTCCCTAATAGCCGTTCAAAAGTAATTGGCGCATCAAAATGCTCTGCAAAATCAACGACTCCTTGTTGACCATCCAGTGCCACTTTCATCGTATCGTTATGAAAAGCAACCTCACCAGAAAGCCCAGAAATAGCAGGTATGCCATCACTGTATTGTGATTGAAACTGTGAAAAATTTGCCGTTGCTTTTATATCGTCTTTTGACTGCTGAAAAACAATTTTCGTTATTTGCCCGCTCGGGTTTATCGCCTCAAGTGTTGAACGTATTTCTTTTTGCTCAATAAATAACGGTAATAAATCATTGACCCCACCAATATCTAACTGAGAAATACTGCCGATTAAATTACCATTGTTGCGTTTTACATCAACAACGAATGGCTGCCACTGTTGCTCATCGGTGCGAATTAAAATATTGTTAGAATACACATGAAGCCTTTCAGTTGTTGATAGATTATCAAACACCAATTGCCCTTGCGTAATATTCAATGTTTTTATCGCATTTTGATGTTGCCAAGCGATTTGATTGTCACCTAACGACACTTGTAATTGATCAGCCTTACCATTTTTAATAGCTAACCATGCATCAAAATTAATCGAGGCATGAGTATTTTCATCTTCAATGGCGAACACTTTATCTAACCAAGGGGTAATATTGAGCTGGTTCGCTTGTAAATAAAGCTTACCTTGCATGTCACGAAGTTTCTCACCATGAATAGCCATATTAAATTGTAAGGTATTCGAGGTTAGTCCGTCTAACACCACCTTACCTTTAGCTTTATGCGACAAACCATTATTTGCCCAATACAGTTCCTTGATTAAGAACGTTCTTTCACCTTTCTCATCACGGTAGATTATTTGGCTGTTTTGCACAGAAAAGCGGTTTATTTGCTTTAAAAAAAGCCTTGATGCATTTTTTACTAATTTAGTATTGCTTGTAGAATTACTGGAAAACGCTTGCTGATCAAAAAGTACTCTGACCCCATTTAATGATAGATCTTTAGTGACAATATTACGCTGTTTTATACTTCGCCAAAAGTCGACACTGACATCAAAGGCTTCAATATAAATTTCAGCACCTTCGGTTTGCAAAACACTTACATTTTCAGCAATTAAACTGGGGCCTGAGCTCAACCAGCCCATATTTAAATTACCGATAACAATATGGCTGTTATAGGTATTATTAATATAGTCTTGTAAATGCTGACGATAATTATGAGCGTAAGGTAAAAATAGACGTAACGAGCTTATCAGCACAGCAAATATGACCAATAAAATAGCCAATATTTTGTATGCTCGGTTTAACCAACGATTGGAAACCTTCGATACTCTCATCATCTAAATTCGTTCACCTCTTTAGGTAAGTTTTACGGTATCCTTGCTTAACGTCAACGTAACTCCCTGTTTTGTTGGTCGTACTCCATGTCTAACATGAAAGCTAATCACGCATAATTACATCATGACGACATCAAACTGTTCCTGATTATACATGATCTCAGTCTGCACTTTAATTTGCTTGCCGATAAAAACTTCAAGTTCAGCAAGATTATGAAATTCATCGTTCACTAACGATTCGCTAACGGCTGTTGATGCGTAAACAATAAACTTATCGGTATCATACGCACGATTAACCCGAACAATTTCACGTAGTATTTCAAAACAGACGGTTTCAACCGTTTTTAAATAGCCACGACCATCGCAAACAGGGCATTCTCCGCACAGTATATGCTCTAAGCTTTCACGAGTTCTTTTGCGAGTCATTTCAACAAGCCCTAAAGCCGAAAAGTCTGAAAGACTATATTTAACATTATCGCGAGCCATCGCTACATCTAAACTATGCAACACACGTCTTTGGTGATCTTCATTATGCATATCTATAAAGTCGACAATAATGATCCCACCTAAGTTCCGTAATCTTAATTGTCTGGCAATCGCTTGTGTTGCTTCGATGTTGGTATTAAAAATGGTTTCTTCTAAATTTCGATGTCCAACAAAGGCACCTGTATTGATATCAATGGTGGTCATCGCTTCTGTTTGATCGATAATCAAATAGCCGCCAGATTTTAATTCAATTTTTCGATGTAAGGCTCGCTGAATCTCATTCTCAACATCAAACAGGTCAAAAATAGGCCGCTCACCAGGGTAATACTCCATTACTGGCGTAAGTTCTGGCACAAACTCTTGTGTAAATTCACCCAATTGATCAAAGGTTAATTTAGAATCAACCCTAATTCGCTCTAACGAAACCCCGACAAAGTCCCGAATAACTCTAAACGCGAGCGGTAAATCTTGATAGATAGCAACTTTAGTTTGTTTACGTTTTTTACGTTCCATCACTTTTGACCAAACACGACAAAGAAATTCTGCATCGTGTTGCAATTCTTTTTCGCCAGCTCCTTCTGCGGCCGTACGTACAATAAAGCCGTGATCTTCTTCACAATACGGTTGCACTATCTCACGCAGCCGCTTTCGCTCTTCTACATCTTCAATTCGTTGGGAAATACCTGCATGACTAGCATTAGGCATTAAAACCAGATAACGTGCTGCTACTGTAATATCAGTCGTTAATCGAGCACCTTTTGTGCCTAATGGATCTTTAACTACTTGTACAACAATATGCTGTCCTTCATGCACTAAACTTCTAATATCAGGCACTTGATCGCCATTACTTTCTTCATTAAGTATTAATGAAGAATTAATATCTGAAGCATGTAAAAAGGCAGCTTTATCTAAGTTAATATCAACGAAAGCTGCTTGCATGCCAGGTAGCACTCTAATCACTTTGCCAAGATAAATATTACCAACTAGACCACGCTTAGCTTCTCGTTCAACATGCACTTCTTGAAGCACACCATTTTCGATAAGCGCTACTCGCGTTTCACTGGGGGTTACATTGATCAGTAATTCACCGGCCATTTAACTTCCTTTATTTGGTAGTCGTGCTATTGAAGGGTGTAAAGATATTAAACTGTGTTAATAATTGTTTGGTTTCACATAACGGTAAGCCAACAACAGAAGAATAACTGCCATTGATTGTCTTAACAAATTGACCGCCTATTCCCTGAATACCATAGCCACCTGCTTTATCTTTAGGTTCACCACTTTGCCAATAAGCGTTTATTTCGGCATCAGATATCTCATCAAATTCCACATGGGTACACACTACTGATGTTTTGCTTAATGCTTGCTGAACAACCGCTACTCCAGTATATACTTGATGAGTTGTCCCCGACAGTAACAACAAATATTCCCGGCATTGTTGTAGGTTTTCTGGCTTTCCTAAAATACGTTGTTGGTAAACAACACAAGTATCAGAGCCGATAACAACAGTTGCATCGGCAGATTTCTTAGCAATACTTTGTGCTTTTTCTAACGCTAAACGTGCCACATAATCATGGGGTGTTTCTTGCGGTTTTAACGATTCATCTATATCTGGGCTAATACTTTCAAATTGATAGCCTAATTGCGAAAGAAATGCTTTTCGTCGTGGAGATTGCGAGGCTAAAATCAATGAGTACAGTTGTGACATGCACACTCCTGTTATTTAATACCAAAATGCCGGCGTATTTTTCGTAATAATAAAAAAGCCCAAGGCCATAAAATAATTGTGGTGATCACAGGATATAAGTAACTTGGTAAAAAGATAATATCGGTTAAGAAACGTTGAAACCAAAACACCAACAAGTGATATAAAGCTGATAACACACCAACAATAAGTGCTTGCTGCCAAACTGAAAAGTTACGAATTTTTTGGAAGTTTCCTGCAACAATATACACACATAACGCCATTGCTGCCGCGTGTACTCCTAATACGGAGCCTAAAAGTACATCAAGTAAAAACCCCATAAACCAGGCCGTGATCACATTTATTCTACTTGGTAATGCTAAGGTCCAATAAAGTAATACCACCAACACCCAATCAGGTCTAAAAGCATCAACATTTAATGGTAGTGGCATAATAGAGCCGACTATCGCCACTAATAACGTTAAGAGGATTATAATACCGTTATGAGCCAGCATTTTCATTCTCCGGTATGGCTGTTAGTGCATCTTTACTTGAAAAGATAGCTGTTGGCTTCTCTGGCCATAATAACAATACGTAGCGTAAGCGATTAATTTGCGCTACTGGTTCACTTTGAACCTGCGCAAACGGCCTAGACTCATCCATTTTAACCGCTACAACTTTAGCAACAGGGTAACCTTCCGGGTATTTACCACCTAGTCCTGATGTTACCAATAAGTCACCCACCACAACATCTGTGCTGTGTGGTACAAAATTGTGCACTAATCGGTCAATCGTACCAGTACCATTTGCAACCATGCGAATGCCGTTTCGTCGAATACGAACAGGCACGGCATGGGTAACATCGGTAATTAATATTACTCGGCTGGTAATGGTGCCAACATGCAATATTTGGCCAACAATGCCTTTTTCATCAATGATTGCTTGTCCTTCAAATACTCCATCATTAGCACCTCGGTTAATCACCACTTGATGGGAGTATGGATCACTATCGACAGATAGAATCTCAGCTACCATTTTCTTAGCATCTTTTCGCACAGGCGATGACAATAATGAACGTAATCTGTCATTTTCTTGCTTCAGAATGTTAAGTTGCATCGCTTGCTCTTGAAATTGAAGCTCATTTGATTTGAGCCGCTGGTTTTCTTCAATCAAGTGTTGGCGTGTCGTTAAATTCTCTACTGCCCAATCAATCGCTTGTTTAGGTGTTGTTGCTAAGTATTGCAGTGGGCTTACCATTGACTGTAAATAACCCCGAACAAACTCGAAGCTATTCATTTTATGATCAAAAAATATCAATAGCGCAGAACAAAACAGCACCAGAACTAGCCGGTGCTGTGGAGAAGGTCCATGTTTAAATATAGGATTCATCGAGAATATAGTTTCTCTTTGTTGTTAAATTTAATCGCGCGTAATGTACTATTATCTGGTCCATTTAGCGTCGATTTATGCGTGGGTTGTACACGCTAAAACAAGAAAAAGTACAGCGTTGATTATTATCAATGAGTACTTTTAACGCAGCTATAAAGTGTAATAAATAGTCAGCATAAAACTTGCTATTACTCGTATGCGAACAGATCGCCCCCATGCATATCAATCATTTCTAGAGCTTTACCACCACCTCGTGCTACACAAGTTAGAGGATCATCAGCAACAACAACTGGTATACCGGTTTCTTCCATTAATAAACGATCTAAATCTTTCAATAATGCACCGCCGCCTGTTAGTACCATACCGCGCTCTGAAATATCAGATGCTAGTTCTGGCGGTGATTGCTCTAACGCTACCATGATCGCGCTAACAATACCGGTCAACGGCTCTTGTAATGCTTCTAAGATTTCATTGCTATTAAGCGTGAAACTACGTGGAACCCCTTCTGCTAAGTTACGACCACGTACTTCTATTTCGATTAACTCTTCACCTGGGTAAGCAGATCCTATTTCATGCTTAATGCGTTCAGCCGTTGCTTCACCAATTAAACTACCAAAATTTCGACGCACATAATTAATGATCGCATCGTCAAACTTATCACCACCAATGCGTACTGATGACGAATACACCACACCATTTAATGAAATAATACCGACTTCGGTAGTACCGCCACCTATATCAACCACCATTGAACCTGTTGCTTCAGAAACTGGCATACCAGCACCGATAGCTGCTGCCATTGGTTCATCAATAAGATAAACTTCACGCGCACCAGCACCTAATGCAGACTCACGAATAGCACGACGTTCCACTTGTGTAGAACCACAAGGCACACACACTAATACTCGAGGGCTAGGACGTAAAAAATTATTGCTGTGTACTTGCTTGATAAAGTATTGCAACATTTTTTCAGTCACGAAAAAGTTAGCGATTACGCCGTCTTTCATCGGACGAATAGCCTCAATATTACCAGGCGTACGACCTAACATTTGTTTTGCAGCGGTTCCCACTGCGGCAACACTTTTTGAACCACCGGCTCTGTCTTGACGAATAGCAACTACGGATGGCTCGTTAAGTACGATGCCTTGTTCTTTAACATAAATGAGTGTATTTGCTGTTCCTAAATCGATTGATAAATCGTTTGAAAACATGCCTCTTAATTTTTTAAACATAAGGTCTAAATGTCCTTGCTACTTGACTACAACATGCCTGCCATAGCGTACTTCAATTATTTTGCTAATTGTCGGTAATCATACCCCAGTATTTACTAGATGTGATGCCTCAATGATGAAAAAAACATGTTTTTTTGCAACTTTTTTCATGAAAGTGTCAAAAAGTGGTTATTTTTGAATTTCTCGCCACGAAATTATCCGATCATTACCACGAAATAAGCCAAAATTTAATAATGCTGCGGGGTTATCATTGTTATTACCATCATCTTGCCAGTCGTATTTTAACCATTCTGGCACTTCATATTCAAATTGCAACGCCCCTTGTTTACCATTTCCAGGAGCACTAAAGGTAAAACGGTTCGGCTGGTCAATAAAACGTCCAGCAGCGAAGCTTCCAGCTGTCGCGGCATCAACATCCGACATTGTTAGACCATCCGTATTATCCATATCAAACAACCGATATTGACCATCCACTAAGCCACCACTGAAGATAGCCCCTGTAATCACTTTATCGTTAAGAGTATTAAGTGTCGGCGTTGTGCAGCTGTCATCGTCATGAACAACAAAACCACTGCCATCAAAATACTCTAGGCGCATTGCAACCGGTAATGCTTCTGTTTCTGGTCCATAAGCGTTATCAACCACCCAACGACCAAATCGCATTTTACTTGCTGAACTCGATAATGCTTTTGCGGTAAAGTTACCCGCATTCGATAACATATCTAAACCTAGTAATTCACTGCCTTCGGGATCAACAAGTTTAATACCGTACCGAAGCTGTTCATAGGGACCATCGATACTTGTTAGTCGATTAAATTTACCTTCATCTTTACCAGAGGAGTCATCTTCATTTTCATAAACACCTGATTGCCAATTACCATTAAAATCAGCTAACCGCGTTGATAAATCAATGGTATTGGCATTTTCAGCGACAAAAGCGATGTTCGCTTTAATAAAATCAAAATTGTTCGTTTTAAGATAGTTTTCAGTTTTAACACCCGCTGCATTTTGTGCTTCTATCCGATAGTTGAATTTAATTGCTGGTTGAGACATGTATGTCATTGCATTACAAAAATTTTCTACATCATTACTAACCATTGCAAACTGAGCAGGCACAGAACTAACCATCGCAAACTGCGCCGGCACAAATCGCCCGATAGCCGACTGGCCTTGCGCATGATTATTGTTGTTATTGGCATTTTGTACTTCACGAGCAAACAATTTAATTAATCCTACTTCGCTGTATGTCGCTCCTTGATTGTAATCAACTTCACTTTGGTATTCTCCTTGAGAAAAAGGCACCGTGACACCGGTATAATTTTCTGCGAGAGTATTTGACACTAACCCTAATACACTTTTAGCAACCAATACTCCCTCAGCACCTTCGCTAAATGGCGCTGTGCGTTGTAACGCCAACTCAACATTTTTGTTAAAATTCTTTGTCACACCACCTGATTTATTCACGGCTTTCATTGATAAATTAAACGCTTCACCCGCCTTTTGAATACTTCCCCCGGTATCGCTTGTGTTATCTAGACTATTTCCGGAAGAAGTAGAGGCCGAAATTAAAAACGCATAAGGCCTTACATAAAAAACATCACTGTCTCCAACAAGCGTGATTGCAGGGTTATCAACGGTAGCGGGTATCGTGTGTTTTGCATATAAGGCAATATCACCAACATCATGATATAAATTGTTCGGTAATTGCGCTTGAGAATTAGCATCAAAAGTTAAACTAACCGTCGAAAATTGGTTTGGCGATGAGCCACTGTATTTAGGAACAACATTATTGCCAATAAGGTAATTTTGTGTGCCGTTTATCGTACTTGGGGTGATAGCTTTCATGGCGAAATCAATATTTCTAGCGCCTGGTGTGTCAAAATATCCTTGGCATGCGCCTTTATTATTTTTAACCGCTTGAATAAAAATCCGCGAATTTCCAGCAGAAAGCATCGCTTCCCCTGCAATTTCGATGTTATTAAAGCCAGTAATTTTAAAACCAGCGTTACTAAACGTGATATCGCAATCATTTGGGTTATTACTATTACATACGTATCCATTACTTGCCGGAATACTGGCATTATCAATAGATAGCGTTGTTTTTTCGGCAACTTGGTAAGGTAAGTCAACGGTTGTACTACCAATAAAACTGACTGACTGAGTCACAGCGTGTGAACTACCAGTGGCTACAAGATCTACATTGACAATATTGCTCGATTCAACACAATTTGCGCCAAAGCTATTGGTACAAGCTTTAATTGTGATAGGTTCTGGTTCGCATGTTAATCCTGTTCCACTGTGAGTGATTAAGTAATGATCAACATCAGTAAGTGGACAACTCGGGTTGTTATCAATAAGCGTTTGTACTTCTGCGGCAGATAATGCATTTTGAAATACATGAATGTCATCAATTAAACCATGAAAGAAGTATTGATTAGTGCCTACTCGCTTACTGATTGCTAATGGATCATTGGTTTGAACTAATGTTGTCGCAGAAAATGAACTACTAGCAACCACAGCACCGTCTTGGTATAGCTTTAAACTTGTGCCATTGAAAACCAAAGCTACATGTACCCAATCGCCCAGTGTAGCAGGGAGTGAAGAAGTGATCTCATATCGGCCGTTAGCCGTTTCTGCTCGCCCCTTCAATACGCCATTTTCAGAAAAAATGCCCATTTGCGCGCGACCAGAGCCTCCTCCATGAACAGATTTTGCCATTATTTGCGTGGTGCCATTCCAGCTATTAGCACGAAAATAAGCAGCATAGGTTAATGTTGAAGTGCCATTAAGTAAGTCGTTATGCGGTATTAGCACGTGATCATTATTACCATCAAATTCGCCATATCGACATGACGCACTACCGACCGTTTTTGCGCCATTATAAGCAGTGCCGTTAATGCCATTAATACTATCTATAACTAACCCTGAACCACCCTGCCAAGTTGCTTCTTCCATTTTTAAATGCAAAACTTCTGTTGGTTGTGCTGTAGCCCCGCAACTGTAGGTCACGAAAGAATCACGGTTCAATTCAATATTATCACCCGAAATGGCACCTTGAAATGTTGTACTCCTTTCTATTTCAATATCTTCAACGGCATACAAGAGCGCAGTTACGTTTGCGTTACGGTTAAGTTTAACGCCTTGATATGCATAAATATGAAATTCACTTGCATTGCCGCCCTGATTAATCGTTGTATTTCGTGGTAACTCCAACGCATCATTATTGCCATCACCGTCTTTAAAAAACATGCGTACTAAACCACTACCAATCACTTCGATATTAATAGCAAAACCGGAATAGGTTAATTCTTCAATCCAATAATCACCGGGGGTCAAGCGCAAGGTAGCGTCAGTTTTTAACGATAGTGTTTCAATACGGTATTCAGAATAATTAGATGAAAAATTTAATGTGCCCCCCCTTTCAATTGCTACTTCGTCAAAGGTATTTCCATTTATGGTTCTTGTGCTATTTCGTGAAACACTAAAGTCTTGGCTACTTGATGTTGTTTTAAAGCGAGAGCTTGTCATTGCGGTGGTTGGGGTTCCTGATGCTGAACATTGGCCAAAAACATCACAAGATGTAATATTACTCGAATGTATGATCCTTGCTGTTGCTAAAATGTTATCAGGATTATTGATGATTTTACTGTCTCGATTAAAATGAATTTGCCCATTATTTGTGTGACTGGTTATTCCATCAACAAATGTTGAGTTACACGAAAAATCGAAAGGCTTAGCGTTGACACATAAGCCGTGGGTATTCATATCAGTAATATCTTCAGCATCAAACTCAAGTTCACCTTCACCATATACAGCAAGTGCGCCCCCAACTGAAATAGCACCATTGATGTCAAAGTCATTGCCACCTAAGCTGCCTATTACTGTAGAACCTGCTACATATATATTCGCATTAATCTTAACATCATCGGCAATAGTTAAGGCTCCAGTAACAACAATTAAAATATTGCTTGGCACCCCTGATAGATTAACTTCAGAACCAACAGGAATTGTCGCATTACCGTCAATGTAAATAACCGCAGTACCTGTTCCAGAAAATGTCAGCCCTTCACTGTCAGTAAGTCCCCAACTTGAGTAATAGTAAACACCATCTGTTACTGTGGTTAAATTAAATGCACCATTATCAGGTAACCCGCTTAGAGCAGGAGGAGTAAAGGTAGGTATGGAAACAGTTTTGCATTTATTGCTATTACATTCACTGTCATCACCATATGAAAAAAATTGTTTACTGCCATTCACAGCAAACGAATGATCTTGCTGAGGAAAAATTTCTGAACAATCTATTGCATTAGCAACCACTGAACAACAAAACAAAATGGTAGCAGCAAATACCTTAATATACATATGTTCCTGACACAGTTTCGCAAATGATTAGTTAAAAGGTACTCTGATGTTAACGAATTGACAAGTAACAGCTTGTATTTATAAAAATAATAGTGAATAGAATGGGGACAATAACACTAAAAGAAAAAACCCCGCAAGTGCGGGGAAGATTTTCATGAAACAAAGGGGTACGCATAACAAGGTTAGTCACTATAAACAGTGTCATTATGCGCAAAATCGGTGATCAACTTAGTAACGGACGAACTTACGAGACATTATAAAAACAAAGCCTAATGCCATTAAAAGTAATGACGCTGGTTCAGGTACATCAACTGACGGGATGTCAACTAACGATTCTCTAACATAAAAGGTGTCGGCAAAATCAAGATAAAAAGGAATTAACCCTGCTTCGTTTCGTTCACTGGCAATTATACCAACTAGGAAGTCACTTGTAGTGACAACGTCTTGATCTAAAATATTCTGATTCAAACCAGTAAAAACGGAATTAAAATACTCTACAGCGTGAATATAGCCTGTCGTATTTCCTTGTTCATCTTTAATAGTAAAGGCATCTAAGGTTAATACTTGATGAATAAACACGAGCTGTTCAAACGTTGCATAAGTCCAGTTTTGTTGAACTTCAGGCGCATATAATGTATTTGTTCCCCAAGCTTCTGCATTTACCGGTGAAACCCAAGCATAATCCCACCCATTTGCAGAAACATAGTGAATATTTTCAGAGGTTGGTGATAATTGATCGACCGCGTTAGTATAGTCAAAACTATCAAGTTCAGACTGCGTTAAATTAGTGATCAGCGTCGCTTGTGAAGGACTAGATAAACATATCGATAATAATATTAGGCTAAAAAAAGTTTTCATTAATACCACCTTATTTAATGAGAAGACCCACAAAACGTGTAATCTTGAGTATTTATAATCAAGTTACATGCCAATAATATATTCTTCTTTATTTTCAGTCTATTGATGAAAAAATAATAAATAATAGTGATGGCACTGTAAAGAAATCTTACAATATTATGTTATCGGAGTGTTATAAACTACGTGCTTGTACTTCAATCGTTCGAGATGTTACAACATCGTCAACAGCACAACTCCCCGTACTAGTTAGCCGATAATAACGAACACCTGAAACTTCAATATTATCTTCGCAAGAGGTGCTCACTTGGCAGCTTTGAAAACCATCAACAGTATCAATCGCTGGTGCAGGTCCAAAAGATGTGCACCGTTGTGCGGGGTTATTTAACGGGAATAGTTTTTGTAATTGCCATTGCATACCTGTTTGAGCGGCATGAAATGCACGAGTACCAAGCACTTCATAAACCACTGTATTGCTACTTGTACGCAGCATTTTAACAAGTGCTACGCCAAGTAAACTCATAACAACAATAACGAAAATAGCGATCACAAGAGCACTGCCTCGTAGTTGCTTTCTATTGGCTATTTTTTTTACTGATACGCTATGGAACATTTGGCACCTGTATCTCATTACTAAACAATGCTTGTTCATCATTTTCTTTAAATAACAGCGAAATGCGCACTAACGCGTTTCGTTGTAAACTTGCTGGTATCACTTCAATAATTGACGATGCTGTGTCTATACCTTCAGCAATAGTGACATTATTACGTAACAATGTACCGGTGTTTGATAAACAAATTTGAGTGTCATTACCAATAAAGTAAATACGCTTTGTTGGTGAGTCGGTATCAAAGATCACATTACTAGCCAGATTTACCTGCCAGGGTGTCACTGAGTCATCAATACTGTTGAAACTATGTACTTTACCCGAAGCTGCTTGGGTATCTGATTGATGCGTAGGATATACAATTACTTTGTCTGCATTTGCTATGTCACTTACCTCAAACGGCACAACTTCAATAGCGTTTTTTGGTGATTCTGGCGATACTGGAATATCAATATAAGTCGTTACGCCCCATATTGGCATAAATGTTAAGCACGTTGAACTACCAACATTTGACACACGTAAAGAGTTTGGCAGCGCTTGTCGCACTTCTCTGTTAAGTCGCTCAATCGCAAATCTCGCACCGCTAACCAGCTTATCTCGGGCAGTAGATTCGGCGTAAATATTACTGCCAAATTGCAAAAAGTTACTAACACCTACTGCTAATATCCCCAAAATAACAATCACCGTGATTAACTCAATCAAGGTAAAGCCACGCGCTTGACGTTTAGAGCTTTGAGAGAACATCAGTGGTTTGTCCGGTAGGTTGAAAAAGTAAGTTCGTAACCTGTTGGCGTTGTTACGGTCACCGTGATAAGTTTTGCTGTATTGCGATTATCATCAGTATCGCCTTCTTCATAAGTAACGCCATTATAGTCACTGTCATTGCCTACTTTTACCGATAAGGTATAGCCTAAATAATCGAGAGCATTCTCTTGAGAATCTTCAATTTCACCGACGTTATAAATTAAGCCATGGTAATCATCAACATCGTCAAACTGTTTACGCTCATCCCCTTCTTCGTTACCCATACTCGTACTACACCCTGTAATACCCGTTTCACCACAGCGTAATCGTCCGCCAGATTTATCACTATTTTCATCGAAAGCTTTTTGTTGAATTTCATTAAGCATTGATTGTGCTAATTCTGACCCCCGTATTTGATGCAACACACTAGCACTTTGTTCTGTAGCGGGGTATAACAAACTGGTTAATACGGCAAACGAAATAGAAAGCACCACCATGCCAACAATAGTTTCTATTAAAGTAAAACCTGAACACTTACCCTTCATAGATAAAACCTTCTTTATTGACCAGCACTTTTACGGTTTTTTCACTGCCTTGTATCAATATTTCACAAGGTGCAATACAACCTTGTGGTCGACCCATTTTATCAAATTGAATATCTGAGCCGCTAAAAGCCACATCATGGTTTGCCTCTATTTGTACACTTGTAGGGCCATCTTCTTTGGTTAAATCGTATCGTGCATCATCTTGCCAATTACTGGTATGACATTTATTAATAGTGCTTAAATCCGTTGCCAATAAGCCAATGATTTTTGCTTGCACTTTAACCAAATGGCAGTGTTCATCGACTGACTGTTGCATTGCACGCATTTGCACCGCACGTAATGTTGTAATGATTTCATCTTGATAGGTCATTTCTTCATAGCCGCTACTGGTAAACCATTTTGGTACGATAGTTACCGCAACAATCGCTAAAATAATAATGGTAACCACCATTTCAATAGTGGTAAAACCTTTAAGCGGGCGTTGTGAACTCGTTATCATAAACAAGGGTTCATGCCCACTTTGGCTGATGTTGATTTAGTTGTGCCTGTCGCCGCTAAATAATAAACGATACAGTCTTCATTGATATTACTCGGCACTGCTTGATCTTTAGGGTAAATGATAAGACGACTACTATCAGTGCTAGCAGTATACGTAAACACATCGCGATCAAAAGTAATGATTTTTTGCCATTCACTATTAGAACCAAGCGGGTAACCGTAGTTCACGGCAACAGTTTGACCATCAAGGGTTATGCGAGGAAAAGCTAATGCTGTATTTGCATTAGGCGCAAAAGGTAGTTGATGATTACCAGCAACCACTGATTTTCCATATACCCGAGCCATACCTCCGTCGATAGAGCCTTTTATCGCTTCAAGGGTTGTGGTTTTAGCATTGCCACTAAAATCAATGTATTTTGGTACAGCAATTGACGCTAAAATACCAACCACGATAATCACCACAATCAATTCTATTAGGGTAAAGCCGTTTTTGCGCATGAGTGAGTCATTCCAAATAGGTTGCGTTCAACTTTCTCTCTTTAACACCTCAATCATAATGAATATTTTTCAATAAATACAACTATGAGGCAAAAATCGTTAAAAAGTTGAAATAAAATCACTTTCTCCTTAATCTGCATTTATCGCAACTCAACTCTTCACTTTATGTCTCGCTTTAGCAAAGTCTCATTTTTTCTATTATTCAGTTATTTTGTTATTGGCATGCCATTTGTTATGGAATCATCAGGTGGTAGTGGTTTAGCGTATTCATTCAATGTCTTGGCATGGCTTTGTATGTCGTTAACCATTGCTTTAGCGTTATACAAAATATCGGCTGAAAAAACCTGGGTAATATCATGGTTTGAATATGGTTTATTAGCGGTATTATTGTGTTTATTAGTACCTTTCTTTTATAGCGCAGAATACAGTGATTTTGCTATTCCTCGGTTTATCGGCGCTGTTGTGACAGTCGCGTTCATTATTGCGCTGCACCAATTTGATGTTTGGCAAAAAAAAAGCCCGTTATTATTAGTATTAATTTTAGTAGCCGTTAGCATTCAAGCCGCTGTTGGGATATTTCAAATGAGCCTGACTGAATACTTTACACCGCTTCATTTTGATCCATTACTAAACCGAGCTTACGGGCTTTTTTTCCAGCCAAATGTGATGGCAAGTTTTATCGCCACAGGGTTAGCGATTTGTTGTTATCTCTTAGCAATAAAGCAACAATTAGCAAAGAAATGGCTATCATTATTGCTACTATTGCTCGCTGCGTTTACTGTTTTACTGACCGATTTATTATCATTAACAGGCAGGTATGGCGCTATTGCTGCGCTTATTTTTATTACGCCGTTGTTAATCAAATGTTCCATCAAGCGTAGCTTGATTTGCTATGTTGTGATCATTGTTGCTGTATTTACAACACTTTATGTAAACCAACAAAATGAACAGCCAAGCTATATCAAAAATGAACAACGTAGTGTTAATGTCAGAAAAACAATTTACAGCGTTAGCACAAAACTTTGGCTCACCTCGCCAATAACTGGCGTTGGCTATGGTCATTTTGAACGCGAATATCTCGACTTTCACAACCAATTAAAAGTTAAACAGCCTACTCTAGCTGAACCATTAATTAATTTAAGTCACCCGCATAATGAACCCCTTCTATGGATTATTGAAGGTGGTGTTATGCCATTATTAGGTTTTTTGATTTTGCTATGTTTATTTGCTCGATTAATGATGATCAGTAAAAACAAATATCAAGCATTGGCGTGTTTTGGCCTGTTAATACCTATTGCCTTTCATACGCAAACTGAAATGCCCTTTTATAGCTCTACTCCCCACTTATTAGTGTTTGCAATGTTAATTGTCTATATTGCTAAACAGCTACTAACAGAGAACATAGTACATGCTAGCGAAAGTTACCCTCAACGTTTGCTTAAACTCAACGGTTACAAAAACTATTCAGTAAACTGGCACAGCAGCGCAACATTAACGGCTAGCATCATTGTGCTTGTTTCGAGCTCGTTTTTATTAACCACCTTACATACCAATTATATTGTCACACAGTATGAGAAGTCTTCGGTACAAACTTTAGATAAACTAACAAAGGTTATTAACCCACTTCCATGGCGAAGCAAAATTGAAGCACTTGTTCATCATAATATGTTGTATTCAGGTGTTAAAAATAAAAATATTGAAAAGGTAAAAAGCTACGCTACTTGGGCTGAGCAAAGACTAAAACGCAAGCCGAGAAAAGCATTATATGAGCAACTTTTGTTGTGTTATCAGCTATTAGGAAATGAAGAAAACTATCAACGAGTACTACAAGAAGCAAAAGCAACTTATCCATTAGTTAACCACTGGTCTATTACATCAAAAAATTACGGTAAAAAGTAAACATTGATTTGATTTTTGAGATAAAAAAACCGAGCTTTAAGCTCGGTTTGATAGCAAGCACTTACTGATTAACATGCATCTAAATCAACAGCGGTAATCTCAGGGCGCGTATTAGCAATAGTAGGCTGTGTATAAGTAATACGACAATTTGCTTGATCATTTGACTCTAAATGAAAAAACGCACCAGCCGAAAAGCTTACTGATTCATCAATATCAATTAAGTTGATAATTGATGCATTCGTTGGCCAACCAAATGCAAGGTTTACTGTTACACCCGCCATAGAAATTGCTGCACTACTTGAGGTTTCACCTTCAACTAACGCCTTTGCATGTGCTAAATCTGCTGCAGAGTTAATCGAACCTTGTACACCTTGCATCACTGACGCTTTTGCATCACCGGTTAAGTCAATAAACTTAGGCGCAGCTGTTGCCGCTAAAATACCTAAAATGACAATCACCACAACAAGTTCGATTAAGGTAAAACCTTTAGCACTTGATAATTTATTCATAATATTTCCTCGAACGATTATTAATTATTTATTGTTATTGCAACTTCACTGGTTGCTGGCATGTAACTAAAGTAATTGGCAACGCTATTGATGTTGGTAACATCGTAGTCACCATTAGTGTCTTTCGCAATAGTTTCTTTCAAATAATAAAAACACGTACTTGTAGCACCTGTACCCGTTTTTGCTACATAGTATTGCATACTACTGTTACTATTTAAGGTAGAAACGGTATCGGTTACTTTAGGTGGTTGCTGTAATATACTGTCCCATACATCAGCACAATTTGCCGCATCAAAACCACCACCTAAGCTAGCACCATCATTGGTCACGGCCGTAGAACCCACCACATAACCAGGGCGAATACCGGCAGCTTCTGTTGTTAATAGCACTTCTGTTCCGTCATAAGTGACGACATTTCGACCACCAGTATCCTGTTCTCTGCCTAACGCTTCCCATTGCGCTCTCGCTAGCGATATACCCGTTGCAAAGCCGCCGGCCATACCTTCGATATTAGCTTCTTTAGCGCGATCAGTTAAATCTAAAAACTTAGGTATTGCTGTTACCGCAAGAAAACCTAATATTACAACAACAATAACCAGCTCAATTAACGTGAAACCTGATTGCTTTTTCATATAACACAACCTCAATTTAGATCTTAAAATTATTCTAACAACGTTTTAGCTAATAAGTCACTGATTTATATCAATCAACAGGTATTAACATTGACGCCTTCTTATTTTATTACCATTACCTGACTCACTGTACCTGTTTGCAGGGCATAGTCAAAGTATTCTCCACTGGCAAGCTGATATCGACAACGCCTTTGCAAGGTCGGCTTTTCTCTAAACCGTTCAATAGCAGCAACTGGTTGATTCATGAAAGTTAACTGTGACTGCATGACCACTTGCCAAATCTTGCCACAATTATTGTTAACCTGTTGAAAATCAACCCAGCCCTTCCCATTTACAGATATCGTAATTCCTTCTTTCTTAATAGTAACAACACTTGGTTGATTTTCCATAAACCATTGTGCTCTTATTGACATGACTCTAGTAGCAAACGTTGATGCCGCGGTTTCAAAACTAACTTTAGTAAAGCGTTGTTCCTGTTTAAAAAAGTAATAAATAAACACCGACATCAAACAAGCCACTAGCGTGATAATCATAATATTTTCACTGAGCGATTTTTCTCGGCTATTTGCCTGCTCTTGCTGTGTCATGTTTACCCCTTGAATGCAGACATCATATCCCACATTGGCGTAAATATACCCAGAGCTAAAATGAGTACCATGGCAGCAACAACGGCTATTAAAATAGGCTCGATTTTAGCGGTTAACGTACTTAATTCGTAATCCACTTCACGTTCATAATATTCCGCGACTTCTTGCAATAATTCATCAACTCGGCCAGTTTCTTCGCCTACAGCAACCATCTGCAACACTAACGGAGTAAACAACTCACTCGCTATTGCTGAGCGTAATAAACTTTCTCCACTCTCAATGGCTGTACGCATTGCAACTATTTTCTTGCCCATATAGCTGTTATCAACAGCTTCTGACACTAACGATAGACCTGTAGTCATTGGTACACCAGCTTTTAGTACAATGGCAAAACTATGTGAAAAACGTGCAAGTATCGAGCGTTCGATAATTGAACCAACAATCGGTAAACGGGTTTTTATGCGATCCCAACGATATTTGCCATCAGTGGTTTTTAAATAACTGCGCGTGCCAAAAAAGCCAAACACACACACAATGAGCATATGCGGCCAATAGCTTAAGAAAAAAGCCGAGCTATTAATTAATGCTTTGGTTGCCCAAGGTAACTCCGCCCCCAACTTAGAAAACATATCAGCAAAGGTTGGAATAACAAAAATATTTAAAATAACAATGGCGATAACAATCGCGATGATCACAAATGACGGGTAACGTAGCGCAGTTTTAATGCGTTTTCTTGTTTCTTGTTCACGTTCGAAATAGCTGGCTAATTTTGCGAATGCTTGTTCAAGTTGCCCGGTGTTCTCACCCACATGAACCAAAGAAATAAACAGTGGTGTAAAAATTCTCGGATGATGGTTCAAGGCGGAAGAAAGAGCATAACCCCCTTCAAGCTGTGACGCTATCTCGACTAACGCCTTTTTTAACTGTTTGTTATTACTAGAATCTGCCATGCCATTAATAGCGCGTAAAATGGGCACGCCTGAACGAACTAGCGCATACATTTGCCGACAAAATACGATCAGATCATCTAATGACACGGGTGATGAACCAAAAATTTGCGCTAAGTCCAATTGATTATTTGCATCACCTGATTTGTCTTTACTTGGCTCGATAGCGATTGGAATAATGTGTTGGCGGTTTAACTGCTCAGCGACAGCTGCGGCATTAGTGGCCTCAATTGAACCCTTTACCTGTGTGCCACTGCTATTTCTACCAATATAATCAAATGCCGCCATATCTCGTTACTCGCTCACATCAACCATTTCAACAAGGCGTAGCACTTCTTCAACGGTTGTTATGCCTTGAGCAGCATAATCAAAAGCAGCCATCGCTAAAGGAGTAAACCTAGGGTGTGCTTTTGCTTGCTCAGTAAACATTTCAGTGTCATCTCTTTTTAATGCTGCCATCATTGGTTCATTCATTTCTAATAATTCAAATACGCCGATTCTGCCTTTATAACCTGTATATTGACATGACTGACATCCTGTTCCTTGTTTGAAACTTGCCTGCGTGGCTTTATCTCCCGCTAAGTGTGATAACCATATTTTTTCTTGGCTTGTTGGATGATGCTCACTTGCACAACTTTCACAAACACGACGTACTAAACGCTGAGCAATAATCGCACGTAACGAACTTCCCACTAAAAAACCAGCTGCGCCCATATCTATCAATCTTAATGCGCTAGTGATGGCATCATTGGTATGTAACGTTGATAATACCAAGTGCCCCGTTAATGCGCCTCGCAAACCAATTTCAACGGTTTCATGATCACGCATCTCACCCACCATGATAATATCGGGATCTTGACGTAATGCTGTACGTAAAACGCCTGAGAAACTTAAGTTTATTTTACTATTAACTTGTACCTGATTTATCCGTGGTAGACGATATTCTACGGGATCTTCAACAGTGATTATTTTTTTTGAAGATTGGTTTAATTCACTTAAAGCACCATATAATGTTGTTGTTTTACCGCTACCTGTCGGCCCAGTAACCAACACCATACCGTGAGGACGACTAATTTGATGTCTTACCCGTGCAACTAACTCAGTAGGCATACCGGTTTCATCAAGCGACAGCAAGCCTGCCGACTGATCTAACAACCGCATAACCACTGACTCGCCATGTTGCACCGGCATTGTCGACATACGTACATCAATACTGTGACCTTTAATTTTCAAATTAAAGCGGCCATCTTGTGGTAACCGTTTTTCTGAAATATCTAAGCCTGCCATTAACTTTAATCGCAAAACCATAGCAGATGCTATTTTATTTTCTTTCAATACATTTTCTTGCAGCACGCCATCAATACGTTGGCGAATGCGTAATAAATTTTCATCTGGTTCAATATGTATATCTGAAGCTCGCATTTGAACTGCATCTTCAAAAACAGATTGTAACAGCTTACCAACGGTTGCATCCCCGCCTTCATCAACGAATGAGGTGGTTAAATCAAATTCAGACGATTGATCGTATTCTTCCTCTAGTTGACTCGCAAAAGATTCAATATCAGCTGTACGGCGGTATAAACCATCGAAAGCTTGGTATAATTGCGACTCCATAACAACGGCAAGTTTGATTTTTCGTGGCGAAAGCATGTCTTCAAGTTGATCTAAACCACCTAAATCTGCTGGATCACTCATACCCACAAGTACGGCATCACCTTGATCTTCAATAATAAGCGCTCTTAATCTACGTGCATGAACTTCTGGTAATAGTTTTGCGACTTCCGTTGGAATTCTACGTTGACTAATATCTAAAAACGGTACATCAAGTTGTTGTGCTAAAAATTCTAGAAGTTGTCTTTCTCCTAAATATCCTAATTCAATTAAGGTATCACCAAGCTTTCTACCTGTTGACTTTTGACTATTAAGTGCTTGCATTAATTGTTCATTAGTAATGATATGCTCATGAACTAACAAGTCACCCAATCGCATTTTTAATTTAGGTGCAGCCATATTGTTATTCCCCTAGTTCTGTCAATCGTTGACGAATAAACTGCCGAGTACTTTCAGATATATCATTCGTTTGTTGCGTTTGACGGTATGCACTTTTTGCTAAGTTAAATTCGCCTTGGCTATCTAATGCAACGGCATACCCTAGCCACCACTTGCCTTGAGCTGGTTGCAGTTGAGTAAGCCTTAAATACGCTGCTGCGGCTTTTTTATGATCACCCACTTGCTGAGTTAATGATGCTAAAAGTGATTGAAATTCAACGTTATCGACCGTCGCAAGCGGTAGCAAAGTGTTAATCGCATTTGAAAGCATACCTTGTTTCATATAAATACGTGCTTGCATGATTCTAAAATCAGGGTTTTGCGGTGCAAGTGCAATCCCTTGAAACAACACATTTAACGCTGCACGATAATCTTGTCGGCCAAACCAAAGTGCAGCTAGCTGTTTTCTGCTTGAATGGTGCGATGGTTGTATTAATAAGATTTCTTCTAACAGCTTCTCTGCTTGTTTGATATCATTTTGATCTATTGCTTGTTGAGCTGCATTGCTTTTTTGAGCAACAAGCTCTTTCGGCGTTAACTGTTTACGTGCAATAGAAAGTGTTGGTTTACTGTTAGTTTGTGAGCTCACATGTTGTTGTGTGGCATCGTTATCCTGTGGCTTAACCGTATTGTTCGTTTTAGTGGCTTGATGCCTTTGTATATGTTCATCGCTTTTATTCGATGACACATCCTGTTGTGTTGTTAACACTGGATGTTGGTTTTCGTCTTGTTTTTCGGAAATGTGCGAGTCAGCGCTTTCAACCGATTTTTCAGGCGGTACGGTAACCGCACTTTGACGCTCGGTTTCTATCGATTGTTGCGGAGAAGGTTGCTTAATACGAGTAGCCGGCACCTTAACTTGATGCTCAACCTGTTTACTTTCAGCTTGGGTGGTTGGTGTTGTATTCTGCTGAGCTTTTAATTGTTGATTTTCTTGATATTGCCACCAAATGACTAAGACAAAAACATTAATTAAAACCACGCTTAGTACGATAAACAGCCATATTTTTTTCGACGGTTGCTGAGTAGCAACCATGTGTTGCCTTTCATTATTTATTGGTTCATCACCTTGGCGCTGATCTAAATCTTTTAGCATTTGGTTAATTACACTCACAGCATTTCTCCAAGAAAGTACCACCCTATCAATAACATACTCACTAACACACCGCTAGCAAACCAGCCATTCACTCTTACTACTTGTTCAGCTGTTGCTTCTGTATCTTTTACGGCAATTTTCAGGTGTGCTTTAGTCAATTGATAGGTTCCTTGTCCGTAGCTTAACATCAGCATTTTATGACATAAAATATTGACCAGCCTAGGAATGCCTTCTGTAACTTTTGCGATCTGTTGACACAAGTTTTTATCAAACAACTGTGCACCTTTATAGCCGGCAATGTGCATACGATGGTCAATATACTGTGCAACTTCTTCACCGGTCATGGCTCGTAATCCGTATGAAAAGGTAATGCGTTGTTTTAATTGTCTAAACCTTGTTTCGTTTAATCGCTGATCAAGTTCAGGTTGGGCAAATAACACCACTTGCAATAACTTTCGTGTTTCTGTTTCTAAATTAGTGAAAAGCCTTAATGCTTCTAGGCTATCGGCCGGCAACGCTTGTGCTTCATCTAAAATCAGTACCACTGAATGGCCTTGACTGTGTAAGGTTAATAACCGTTCTTGAATACGTTGTGTTAACAATTGCACAGACATTCTCTGTGCTTGTTTAACACCTAATTCTACCGCTACTGCTCGTCGAAGTTCATCTGGCTGTAAGTAAGGGTTGGGTATGTAAGCTGTCACAAAATGCTCTGGTATTTCATTCAGTAACTTACGACAGAGCAGTGTTTTTCCTGTACCAACTTCACCTATAACCTTAATGAAACCTTCCCCTGTTTTTAATGCTGTCAGCAATACTTCAAAGGCTTCAAAGTGCGGTGCTATCCCCAAATAAAAGTTGGTATTTGGGGTGAGAGTAAACGGTAATTCACGTAAGCCAAAATGATAAAGATACATATAAATGCCTAAGGCGCTTATTGCGTGTCTTCTTCAGGAAACCATTGTTTTAATAGTTGTCGGGCATCTTCTAATTGGTTTTTCCAAGTATCTTGACCAGTAACTATCGGTTTCAACATCAGTACAAGCTCTTTTTTCTGTGTACTTTGGCTTTTACTTTTAAACAGTTCACCCATCAATGGAATATCACCTAGTAATGGCGTTTTAGATTCCATATCAATTTTAGTTGTTTCTATAAGTCCACCAATAACAATGATCTCACCTGACTTGGCTCTGACTACGGTATCTGATTCTCTTACGCTACTTTGCGCCAACGGAAGCACATAATCTTGACCATCTAAGCGTATGGTTTTTGTTTTTTCTTGTACTGTTGTTACTGATGGGTGGACATGAAGAATAACTTCGCCGTTAGCATCAATTTGCGGTGTAACGTCTAGTGCTATACCTGAGAAAAAAGGTGTTAATTCTATTTCTGGTGTGGTGGTAGTAGCAGTACCGGTGGTAGTCGTTGATGAAACTTCAGTGACAAAAAATTCGTCATCACCAACTTTTATCACCGCCTTTTGGTTATTAGTTGCTGTAATACGAGGGCTAGAAAGCACTTGTACATTCCCTTGTGTCGATAACAACCGTAAAACCCCTGAAAAATCAGTGTTCTTAAAGAAGCTAATGCCAGTAACACCACCGATAGTGTTTGAAATAACATTACCTTCGATATTTCCAGTGGTACTAAAACCAATTGCGGTTTCGTTAAAACCTCGGTGCAAACTGCCAAGGATACTATCCCATTCTATTCCTTGCTGGTAATCATCATTTAAGGTGACTTCCAATATTTTTGCTTCAATAATGACTTGTCGACGTAATAATTCTTGCGTACCAGTTAAAAAGCGCTTAATTGCTTTGATATCTTTCGGATATGCTCGCACGGTCACTAAACCTGACTGGGGAGAGACAACCACTGAGCTTTCTGAGTTGTCATCTGCGCCAATTAAACCCTCTAAGTTTTCTTCTAGCTCTTTCCAAAAATCTGATTTATTCTCAGTATATACGTTGGTGCCATTAACATTCATTTGTGCCGATTGATTATTTTGACCACCGTTACCATTTTGACTTTGTCTGTTATTGTTGTTCGAGTTATTGTTGCCATTATTTTGGCCACCGTTATTACTATCAGCATTACCAACGCCCCCCGAATTAACACTCATGGTGGAAAAACCACCTCGGGTAATAAACAAATAATCTAGTGGTATTGTTTCTGTACGAATACCTGCTGGGTAAATTTGTATCACTTGGCCTGTTTGATGAATTTCATACCCATATAATTGCTCAACAACATTGAGCACTTCAGTAAGCGTGACATCTTTTAAATTTAAAGTAATGGCTCCAGTTACTCCTGGGTGTACGGCAACACTATAATTAGAATCTTCCACTAACGCGGCAAAAAATGCTTGTGCATCAACACCACTCGCACCAATGTCTAATCGCTTTTCAGATAACAAGCCTTGTCTGGCTTGGCTCATGCTTTGTTGCATTAAATCTTGCTGTACTGTAGATGGAAGACTCGCAAGGGGTTTTGGTGCTTTAGTGCTATCTGTCGATGCAATCGCTTTATCTAATTCGTCGGTAATATGTTTGGGTTGCGGTGGAACAGATTGACAACTCGCTAAGAAGATTGTCATTGCACCTAGTAACATACTTTTTGAAGGCTGATTCATAGTTAATTATCTTTTTTCTTTGAATTGTCGACAACGGACGAGAACAATGACAGCTTTATCTTTTTCTCATCAGACGAAAGTAATACGTAACGCGGTGTAACCTTAGTCAATCGGTATTGATTAAGCTTATCACCTTGTTTTAACAAGGTACCATTAATGACAACGTTATATTTATTACCTGATTGCACAATGCTTTGAAGCACAAGTTCAGCGTTAGCTGGTTGTTGTTCACTGGCAACTTCTTGCTTTAATAGCGGCTTTGTAGGGTCAGTTGATTGCCCAAAGCTAACTAAAGATACCAACAATAAGCCTAACAAAACTTTATACACCTAAAAACTCCTTATTCGTGCTTAAGCTATACATCGTTATTGTTAATTCCCCTTTAGGGTACGCCACTAACTGGTAATCAAATGTTTGCCAGAAGAACTTCCATTTCAGCTCTTCTAACGCTGCTATATAGTCTTTTAGTGCGAAATAATCCCCGGATAATGTTAATTTAACACCATGCTTATACAATGATAATGATTGTACCGGTAAAGATTGTTCAGCAACGTTTTTCTTTTCAGTTTCAGGAGTTAACTCCATAGGCTCTGCGGCAAAAACATCAAACGATGTTAGCGATACAGCTTTTGTTGACGACAATAACTCTATAAGCGCATGCCGCATTTGAATTGGGTTGATAAGATCTGACGCTAATAAACTAAGCTGTTGATCAACTTCACTCATTTGTAATTGATATTGGCTTAGCTGCTTGCGGATAGCATCGTTAGGATCTGTTTTTAATGCCTCAGCAAGTACATCAACTGTCATTTGAGTAGATTGAATATCAGCTACATTTTGTTGATGCTGCTTAGTAAGCTTTTCAATTTGTAGTAAATTATCGTCAATGAACAAACTAAAGATAATGAAAATAATCGCAATCAAGCCAGTTAAGATGATCAAATACTGCTCTCGCGGTGTGATCTGCAAGAACTTATCAGCATATGTTTGCCAACGTTGTTTCATCTTATTGCTCCTTGCCTGTCTGCTGACGAGAACTGATTACAAACTCCGTTAACTTCTGATCATTTTCTTGTAATTTAAAATGACTAAAAACATGCCCAGAAAGAAACGTTGACTGTTCAAACGCTGCTAACCATGAAGGCACACTTTCTGGCGTATTTGCCACCCCAGAAAAGCGAATATAATCTCCTGAAATAGTCACTTGCTTTAAACTAATATCGCGATGATGATATTGTGATAACTCGGTCATTGCAGCTGAAAATCCAGCAGCATGTGTGGAAGAGGTATCAGTTAACTGCTGATGCAATAATTGTTTATTTTTAAAAAGTAATTTAACGGTTGCTAATTGCTCTACCAAGGCTGTATCAGCTTTGTTTGATGCTACTTGACTTTCGAGCGTCATTTGCTGAGTAACTAAAGCTTCTTTTGCTAATGTTGATTTAGCTACGTGTTTTTTACTGTCATTGAGCTGATAGTGCGACCACGTTAGCCACAAAAGCATTGCAATAAATACAAATACCCATAAGGATACGACACGAGTTAACGTCCACGTAGGCTGTTTAGCAATAAGTTCAGGTTGTAATAAATTAATCGAATACTTAGCCATCGACAACCTCAGACATTGCGTGAATACGTGTTGCTCCCAAACTCGCCGCATAGGTACGGTAAGGCTCAAAGCCTTCTGGCATAGTAAATAAATTGACCGCAACATTAGCATTTTCAGCTAAACACCGTGCTAAATAAGCTTCGTTTTCAATGGGTACTAACACTTCAATACTTTTGATTGGTGCTTGTTTCATTTGTCGCTCAAAGTAATCCATAGAACGCTGAATTTCTAAACTCAATGAATCAATCGTACCAAAACTAAGTTCTTGCTCTGTTTTCTCACCAATTTGTGCCATACCTCGTAAACGCCTTTGAAAATACAATCGCCCTTGTTTGACAATGAGCAATAACATATCTTCGTTAGGCTGTTGGCATAAGAGAATTTTAGCGTCGTCTATATTTGGCATTAAAGCAGCGAACGCAAACTCTTCAATAGTGATTGATGCAACATTAAGTTGCTGGGTATTAAGCGTTGTTAACCATGCCGCCAACATATCTTTTGCAGCACAAACCACATGAATTTTATTGTTATCATTCGACATTTGCGGTGCATCAAAATAATCAAGCACCATGTTTTCTGGAGGAATAGATACTAAATCTTTGATTTGCCACTTTAATGCACTATTAATTTCTTCTTCGGGCAAGGCGGGTTTATCAATTTGAACCACTTGGTTATGTTTCGAAGACAAAACTAAATGACACTGACCACTTGGTTTATATTTTTGCTGCACACGAGTAAATGCCGAATTGAAATCGCCATCTGTTAGTTCCATTAACTTACAACGCGCATTAAGACTACGATCTAATGAACATAGATGAATAGAGCGCTGTTGTAGACTAAGCCCAACGATATTGCTTGACCCGCGGGGTTTAAATACTTGTTGAATCCGTGACGCTAGTGACATTTAATTGATATTATTGTTGTTTATAAGAGTCGCCATGTTTTTCATTATCACTTATTCGTATATATCCGCAAGTTTTTTAGTTAAAATTTAATGATTAAACTTATATGGTCTCTCTGAATGTTGTGAAAAAGCCCGGCAACTACATAAATAAAGTATATACTTATCGTCATCATGATATCTTCCGCAAATTTACCTTCTCCTGTTCAAGTCATTGAACATCCATTATTCACGAAACATAAATTAACCGTTTACGTAAAGCGCGATGATCTTATTCACCCCGTTGTGTCGGGCAATAAATGGCGAAAGTTAAAATATAATTTAAAGCATGCCAAATCTATAGGCTACCGCGGCGCACTCAGTTTTGGTGGTGGTTATTCAAATCATCTTCATGCACTCGCATATGCATGTCAGCAGCAACAATTACCTGCAATTGGCATAGTACGTGGAGAACAGCATTATGAAACCAATGCAACTCTTACACAGGCCAAAAAATGGGGGATGTCTTTAACGTTTATTGATCGTAAAACTTACAAATTGCGCCACAATGAAACTTACTTAACAAATTTAAAAGCACGTTACCCTGACTATTTTATTATTCCTGAAGGCGGCACTAATCTTCTTGCGTTAAAGGGGGTCAGCGAATTATGCGATGAACTAAATAGCCAAGTTGAATTTGATACGATTATTACCCCAGTTGGAAGTGCTGGCACGATTTCAGGAATAATTGCAGGGGATAAACAACAACATAATATTCTCGGTATTGCGGTATTAAAGCAAGCAGAATATTTACGTGAACACATTGATACCTTATTAGAGTCGCATCAATGTAACGCTCGAAACTGGCAACTATTCACGAATTTTCATGGTGGCGGTTATGCAAAATTTTCCGTAGAAGATTTAACAAAAATGCGTGCGTTTAGCCAAGCAACGCAATTACCGATAGAGCCTATTTATTCAGGGAAAATGATCTTAGCGTTACTAACGTTGGTTGAACAAGGATTTTTCCCCTCGGGACACCGTATCGTGATATTACATACGGGAGGCTTACAAGGTTTATACGGTCTTATTGAACAACATAAAATTAAGGCTGATGAATGGCTTTTGCCACTTGCGACATAGGCTCAGTAAAGTAGTGTCCTTGCCCGCCGTTCACACCTAATTTTTTTAACGTTCGCCACTCTTCAGCACATTCGACACCAAAGGCGTAAATATCAACTTGTTGAGACTGGCATATTTTCACTAGACTTTTGACGAAAATTTGATTTTCAGAACGCTGATGAATATTAATAACAATACTGGCATGAAGCTTAATTGCACTGATTGGACATTCTTTTAAGTAATCTACACTTTCAATATATTGCCCAACCTTATCAATAAATAATCTTACTCCAAGTGACTGTAGCTGCGATAATACAGGCTTTAGCCGTAAATACTCATTTACCAAATGATATTCTGATATCTCTACAATCAATTGTGATGATATTTTTGGATAGCGAACAAGAATTTCTTTAAACTTACCGAGCAAGTTTTTCGATAACAAACTCTCAATCGATAAATTTAAACTGCAACTTTCGGTTAAATGTCGATCGTAATTCAATAAACGGCAGACTTGTGATAACACTAAAAAATCAACCTCTTTAATCACACCACTTTTCACCGCCATTGGTAAGAAGACGCGTGCGTTAATCAATTGCCCGTCTTCATCACGCACTTTGACCAAAACTTCATGATGTAACGATTGTTCATTGGTTGCAGCAAGTACCGGCTGAAAAAATAACACAAAGGCATTTCTTGCAATGGCTTTTTCCAAAAAGGTTCTCCATTGTAATGAACCTTTAGCACGCACATGCTCCACCTCGCCTGGTTCAAACATAAACCATTGTGAAGGGCCTTGTAATTGCGCAGATCGTAGCGCCATATCAGCTTCAGATTTAATTTGATAGCTATTCTCAGCTTGAGAAAAATAGCTTACACCGATATGGACAAAAGAATCTCGTTCTACGCCTATAGGTAAGGCTATACTCGATAAGGTTTTGATCATGCGTTGCGCTAATTGTTCTGCTTCAGTGATATAAACACCTGGCGCTATCAACGCAAGTTCATAGGTACCTCTGCGTGTTAAATAACAACCCGATAGTTTATGTAGCAACATATTAATACTACCGATCACCTGATTGAAAATTTGCGTTACCGCTGTTCTACCATGAAGCGTATAAACTAGTTCTCCTTCATTAAAGTGAATAAAGTAAACGGCTCCTTGAATGCCTTCTTCTTTCAGTAACGCGTCAAGACGATGATCAAAGAATTCTCTATTGCCAAGCCCTGTATCTTCATCAAGCAATATTTTACTTCTAATACCTTTATCAATCATGCTGTCGATATTATCAACATCACGACCTTTAGCGACTAATCGGTTCACCATTCGGGCAATAACGTCTTGTCCAACTAAATCTTGATATTCATGACAGATATTTGCCAAGTACGCCCAGTTTTCCACCACTAGATATCTTTTATATTTGGGCATGATTTTGTTATGAATGAGGTAGATAGTCACGATGATCGCCAAAAGTACGAACGTAAGAATAGACGCAAGTAATATTTGATAATTAAACCAAAGTAAAAGCGATGTTCCAGTGATAATGACAGTTATCAGGTACAATAGAGACAATAATACCACTGGTGAAGATGATGTTAGCTTGACCATTAACCTTGATGTGTTTGTAGATTCTACTCAAAGTGTAGCTAAAATTATGCAATCAACACTGATTGGCCAAAATAAAAGTAAAAAAAACGCTGTAACCTAAGTTACAGCGTTTTCATATAAAGCTTAATTGTCATTACGCTTCAGCGATAACAACAACTTTAATGCTTGAATCTACATCTGTGTGCAAGTGAATAGCGATATCGAACTCACCTGTTTCACGGATTGAACCGTGAGGTAAACGTACTTCAGCTTTAACAACGTCAACACCCGCTTCAGTGATCGCATCAGCGATGTCACGAGTACCGATTGAACCGAATAATTTACCTTCGTCACCAGCTTTAGAAGCGATAGTTACTTCAGCAAGTTCTACTAATTTAGCAGCACGTGCTTCTGCAGCAGCTAAGTCATCCGCTAATTTCTTTTCTAAATCAGCACGACGAGCTTCAAAGTGCTCAACGTTTGCTTTAGATGCGAAAACAGCTTTACCTTGAGGTAATAAGAAGTTACGTGCATAACCAGACTTAACAGTTACCTTGTCACCAAGGCCGCCTAATTTGGCGATTTTATCAAGAAGAATTACTTCCATTTTCAAAACCCCTTATTAGGTTACTTGTGTAAATCAGTATACGGTAATAATGCTAAGTAACGAGCACGCTTGATCGCACGACCAAGTTGACGTTGGTATTTAGCACTTGTACCAGTAATACGGCTAGGAACGATTTTACCACTTTCAGTGATATAATTTTTTAACGTAGCGATATCTTTATAATCAATTTCGCTAGCGCCTTCCGCTGAAAAGCGGCAAAACTTACGACGTCTAAAAAAACGAGACATGGATTTCTCCTAATTTATCTTTTCTATTTGCGAGGCATGCAGTACAAGAATTGGGTTACCGTTTCTTGATTCGTGACGGTTGATAAAACCAGTCACTTTAACTACATCACTTGCAATGAACTCACGCGTTATGTGGGTTAATTCACCAGTAGCCACTACTTGTATGCGAACAAACGCTTGACGGTTTAAGCCAGCTTCTTGTTGCATTGAGCGATGATCAATTGAAAATTGGCAATGCTCTATACCCGCAGGACTTGTTGAATAACTAGGTTTTTTCACCAGTTCTCCAACTAACACTAAGTGATTATCAACCACAGATTACTTATTCTTCGCTTGCAGCTTCTTCAGTTTTTTCTTCAACTTTAGCAGCTGGCGCTTCAGTAACCTCTTTCTTCACTTCGCGACGGTCATCTTTAGCAACAGCCATAGGTGATGCTTCAGTTACCGCGCCTTTAGTACGCATGATCATGTTACGAATAACAACGTCGTTATAACGGAAAGAAGTTTCTAATTCATCAATAACTGATTGCGGCGCTTCAACGTTAATTAAAACGTAGTGTGCTTTATGCAGTTTGTTGATTGGGTATGCTAACTGACGGCGACCCCAGTCTTCAAGACGGTGGATTTTACCTTCAGCGGCGTTGATCAAGTCAGTATAGCGCTGGATCATACCAGACACTTGTTCACTCTGATCAGGGTGAACCATAAATACGATTTCGTAATGACGCATTACGAGCTCCTTACGGTTGTAGCCTCTTAGCTGGCTCAGCCCAAAGCACCAGTATTGAGGCAAGGAACAAAAATATGTTCAGGCTGATTTAAGGTCGCGTATTGTAGGTAAAACAACCGATAAAGGCAAGCTAATTTAATGATTATTTATTCACCGAATAGCCAGCGTTTTATTTTATATCCGATGAGTAGAAATTTAAATATACGTTGTTAAGACCTTGATGATCTAACGGTGAAAATTCAATATTAATATCAAGCTGTTGTGATGAAAAAGTTTGTATTTCATTCAAAAAGCAAGTGGAGGTCATAGCGTTGATACATTGCTTAGCTACTTGGGTAAATAAATAGCCATTCATATACCCCTCTAACTGAATACGATCTAAATCAACATAACCAGCAGCGTTCATATCTTCAACAAATTGGCGACAATATGCTTTTTGGCAATCGTTTGGATCGGGAAAGACTTCGGTGACCAATACATCGCTGTGGTATTTAAGCAATGGGAATAAATCAGCACTTGAAATAAAGGATACACTCGAAAAAAATGGCGTAAAATCTTGCTCATACGCTTGGTTAATTAGCTTTGACAGTGGTTTATATGTTCCAACAAAAGCGACCGCTTCAACTTTGTGTTTACGCAATAGCATTAATGCGGTGTGTATGTCTTCGGTATTTCTGCGATACCTTGCCGTTACCGTAGGTGTAACATGGTAGCTTTCCATAATTTTCTTATAACCTTTTTCGACCGCATAGCCAAAATCATCCGCTTGGATCAATAAACCGATGCTTTTAAATCCTTGAGTATTTATAAGGTAATCAAGTTGTGCTTTTACTTCTTGATAATAGCTAGCTCGCAAGGTAAACACATTGTTAATTGCAGGTTTTCGAAGAAAATATGCCCCCGTAAAAGGGGTTAAAAAAGGTAATTTGTTGTTTTTGATGGTATCGAGAATGGCTGCAGTGGTCGGTGTACCAACATAGTTAAAGAAAGCAAAAAAGTCGCCTTGTTGTAGAAAATATTGCGTATTCTTAAGTGTATTAAACGGTTCATAATTATCATTACGATGTATCATTTCAATACGATAGCCAGGAAGCTCATTTTTAAGGTTTACTCTCTGAAAATAAACCTCTGCCCCCTGATTTAATCTTATACCAATTTGCCCCGCTGGTCCTTCAGTAACATTTGAAACAGCAAGTTTTATTAGGTTAACTTCATTGTATTGTGCATACGTAAAAGTACTTAGCAATAATGTAACGAGGTAAATAAGTATGTTAATTTTAAGCTAACCTTTATCAATTATCTTTAATGGTGAAGTTACAACTGCGATGTGCGCCCACTAGATCAACGGTATAAGTTATTAATCTAATGGGTATCATAATAAACAAAATACAAGAAAAGCGTAGCTATTTATTTAGGGACTGTTGATCTTTCGCGTTTATTTGTGCAGCATTTTTGCTTGACGCTGACGAACAATTTCAAATAAACAAATACCTGTTGCCACAGATACATTTAAACTTGAAACACTCCCAGCCATTGGCAGCTTAACAAGTTGATCGCAATTTTCTTTGGTCAACCTACGCATACCTTTACCTTCCGCTCCCATAACAAGTGCCATTGGCCCATCTAGTTTTACATCATCATACAAGCAACAATCTGTTTCGCCCGCTGTTCCCACCAACCAAATACCTTGTTGCTGCAAAGATTTCATGGTTCTGGCTAAATTAGTCACTTGAATCAGCGGTACAGTTTCAGCAGCGCCAACTGCCACTTTTCGCACAGTAGCGCTTATGCGTGCCGCGTTATCTTTAGGAACAATTATCGCCTGAACTCCTGCGGCATCGGCATTTCGTAAACATGCACCTAAGTTATGCGGATCAGTTACACCATCTAAAATCAGTAAAAAAGGTGGTTCACCTTTACGCTCAGCAGCTAATAACACATCATCTAGATCAGCTTCTGATAGTTGTTTCTCTTGGGTTATTTTGGCTAAAACGCCTTGGTGTTGCTCACCTTTAGCTTTATCATCAAGCACCTTTCTCTGTACCACTTGCGTAGGAATGCCATACTTTCTTGATAAATTAATAATCGTGGATAATCGTTGGTCATCACGACCTTTTAATAAAAATAATTCTTTAAAGCGTTCAGGTTGGTTTTCAATTAGTGCTGTTACGGCATGAATACCAAAAGCCAATTCATCATGTTTAGCCATTTTATAGTTTAACCTTTTGTTTTCTTTCTCGCATTTTTACCAGGGCGTGATTTCTTATTCTTGCTGCTTTTTGACTGGCTTGCTTTTGATTGCTTTTTCGATGCTGCTGGTGAGTTTTGTTTATCAACATTTTTTTGTAATTTGCGCTTTCTAGTTTTCGTTGCTGTTGACTTAGACGGTTTTTTAGCCACCTTATTAAGGGTATCAACCAACACTAAGTCAATTTTCTTTTCTTCTAAATTCACCGCAGCTACTTGCACTTCTAATTCATCACCTACATGAAAATTATTGCCTGTTTTATCTCCCGTCAAACACATACGTGCATCATCGAAGTGATAAAAATCATGACCTAATGAAGTGATATGTACTAACCCTTCAATATGAATTTTATGCAAGCGTACAAATAAGCCAAAGTTAGTCACGGTAGAAATTACCCCAGTAAATACATCTCCAACATGATCTTGCATAAATTCACACTTAAGCCAATCTGCAACATCGCGCGTTGCATCATCTGCTCTTCGTTCTGTCATCGAGCAATGTTCGCCTAGTTCCGCAATTTGCTGCTGTTCGTAAAGGTGATGTCCTTCATTTGCCTCGGAAGCTTTTTGCGATTGCAATATTGCTTTAATCACACGGTGAATAATTAAATCAGGATAACGCCTAATTGGTGAAGTAAAATGACTATACGAGGTTAATGCCAAGCCAAAATGACCAATATTATCATGCTGATAAACAGCCTGTTTCATCGAACGAAGTAACATGGTTTGTATCAGTTCTTGTTCTGGCCTGCCTTCTATCGTTGCTAAAATCGCACTGTAATCCGCAGGTTCAGGTCCATCTTCCATCGCACCTTTTAACGGCATAGTAATACCTAACTCAGCTAAGTAGTTTACAAAGTGCGTAAATTTTTCATCGTTAGGCTTATCATGTACGCGATATAGCCCAGGTTTTTGATGGGCTAAAACAAAGTTTGCCGTCGCTACATTGGCGAGGATCATGCACTCTTCAATAATTTTGTGAGCATCATTTCGTAATAAAGGTTCTATAGACTCAATTTTACGATGCTCATTAAACACAAAGCGTGTTTCTTGTGTTTCAAAAGCAATCGCGCCTCTTTTCTCTCGTGCTGTTTTTAGCGCTAAATATAATTGATTTAGTGTTTCAAGCTCAGGCACTCTATCAGCATATTGCTCTCTAAGTGCTTGGTCATCGTTTAATATTGCTGCAACTTTCGTATAGGTAAAACGTGCATGAGATTTAATAACCGCAGGATAAAACGTACTTTCAGCTAACTCACCATCAGCGTTAATCGTCATTTCGCATACCATGGCCAAACGATCTACATCAGGATTTAAAGAACATAAACCGTTCGATAGTTTTTCTGGCAGCATCGGGATAACTTGGCTAGGAAAATAGACGGAATTGCCTCGCGCTATTGCTTCATCATCTAAAGCGCTTCCTGGACGCACATAATAGCTTACATCAGCAATTGCCACCCATAATCGCCACCCACCTGTTGGTTCTTTTTGACAATACACTGCATCATCAAAATCTCGTGCATCTTCACCATCAATGGTCACTAAAGGAAGGTTACGTAAATCTTTTCGATTAGCTTTCGCTGGTTCATCAACTTCATCATTGATCTGATTCACTTGCTCAAGCACGCTGACAGGAAATTCATGGGGTAAATCATGTGCTCTTAGCGCTATATCTATTTCCATACCTGGCGCCATATAGTCGCCTAATACTTCGGATACTTTGCCTACGGCATTACTACGTTTACTGGGTCGCTGAATAATATCAACCACCACCATCTGCCCATGTCTTGCTGTGGAACGCTCTTTTGGATCAATCAAAATATCTTGTTTAATTCTGGTATCTTCTGGCACCACAAATAAAATATTATGCTCAACATAAAAGCGGCCAACTATTCCGTGCTTTCGCGGTTCAATCACATCAATAATTTTAACTTCTTGTCGACCTTTACGATCTGTTCTATCGACAATCATGGCTTCAACAATATCACCATGAATAACACGCCGCATTTCATGTGAAGAAATAAACAAATCTTTGCCTGATGCAGCTTCAACAGGTTGATCTGGTGTAAAAAAACCATAACCATCGCGGTGGCCACAAACCTTCCCGGTTAGTAAGCTGTTTTTAGGAGGAATAGCATATTGTTTAAATTTATTAAAGATCAGTTGTCCTTCATTTTCCATTGCACGCAAGCGACGTTTTAATCCAACAATGTGTTCATCACGTTGATAGGTTAATTTTTTACATAATGCTTTAAAGGTTGGAGGAATGTTAGACTTTTCAATAACAGACAAGAGCTCTTCACGGCTAGCAACCGGAAACTCATATTCTTGTTGAGTGTTTTTTGGTTTTGAATCTTTAATAATCGTTTTTCTTCGTTGTTAATGGACTGACGTTTATATTATATCTTACTTCACCTAAGACACGTCAAATATTAACCACTTTTTATCAGTAATAAATCATTATCAAATGAAAACGTACTTTACTCGCACAAAATAAATTTGGTTAATATTTGCCTTGTTTAGCCATATCTACAACACGCGTAGGCATTTTGTTTGCAAGATCAGACAGTAATATTGATATTTTTTTATGAGTTTTTTTATCATCTGTTACTGAATGATGAAGTTGAGCGTAAAGCTCTGGAAAGTCTAAAGGACTGCCGTTGCCTGCATTGTATATTTCAGCAAGGCGAATTTGAGCATTGAGGTTTTGCAGGCTTGCCGCTTCTTTAAGGAAAATAATTGCCTGTCTCATATCAACCTGCATAAACTTTCCAACGTGATAGTATCGGCCTAATTGCTCTAAAGCTTCTGGTAAACCTTGATCTGCAGCCTCTCTCATATAGTGTAACCCTAGCGGAATATCTTTTTTTATACATACGCCGTAAGCGAGCATATCACCCCATAAAAACTGAAAAGCAGGCTTTTCTGAAATCGTTGCGCGAGCTTCGATATCTTGAACAAGTTGACATTCATCAATGACAACTTGACTTAAATGCTTGTTTTCTTTTATTAAATCTAAAAGCATATCATCAGTATACACTTGTACCGCTTTGATAGACGCTCCATGCGTAATTAACGTGACACTGAATAACATTAGAAAACTGATTAAAAATCGCAACATAACTACCCTACTTTAACGGTCAAAAAAACACGCTCGATAATGCCTTATTATCGACACTTTTCAGAAAAATTTTAGCCTTTATTCATAAAAGCACTTAATAATTTAATGAATGGCTAACAGCATAGAAAACACTCATCGGTATTTCTATGCAAATTTAACACCAAAAATATCAGAACACATTCGTTTATCGAACCGTATTGAGCACGATAATAAGATCAATAAAAACCGATTGATTAACTGAGAAGTTTTAATTTTTCTACCAAGTTGCACAATTATCTTCTATGATATTTACTCTACAATTAATAATATACCTTTAGTATGTAAACCATCATGTTGTACAGAATGGAAACTCAACATAATAATATAATATCAAATAGTTGAGAAACATATGATAAAACAAATATGTATATCTGAATTAAAAGTTGGCCATTTTGTCGTCAGTATTGCAAAGCAATCCGCGCAATATACGTTAACTAGTGCAGGTCATATCAAAAGTGATCGCGTTATTCAAAATTTGTCAAATAAAGGCGTACAACAAGTTATTATTGATACAGATAAAACACTTACTTTTGCACAAGATCAGGCCGCTATCGCACAGGAAACCGTAAATAAACGTGTGACCATTCAAGCTAAAGATGCAAAAGAAATTTTTTCAGTCTCTAAAGAGATCCAACAAAAAGTATTTAACGACGCTGCACAAGGTAGGCCTCTAGATTTATCCCCTGTCACAGAAATTACCGACAAGGTCATAGAAGAAATATTCAAAAATTCAAACGCACTTGCTAGTATCATTAATATTAGAAATAAAGATGAATACTTACTTGAACATTCAATCTCTGTTTCTATCTTGATCACAATATTCGCCAAATTTTTAAAACTTGATAAAAACATTATTCAACAACTGGCCATTGGCGCATTTTTACATGATGTGGGAAAAATTATGATCCCAGAAGAAGTGCTTAATAAACCCGGTCGCTTAACTGAAGATGAATTTAGTATTATGAAATCTCACGTTACGCATTCAATCGATATTATTCAGCATACACCTGGCATTTCAGAATTAAGTCTAGAAGTCGCAGCGTTACATCACGAAAAACTGAATGGCCAAGGCTACCCTTTTAACATTCCTGGTGATCATATTTCTACTTATGGAAGAATGATTGCTATTTGTGATATTTTTGATGCGTTGACTGCAGCAAGGTGCTACAAAGACGGCTACAGTCATGGCAAAGCCTTTGCAATTTTAAAAAACTTAGCAGAACAACAGCATTTAGATGCGAGTTTAGTGACAAAATTTATTCAATGCATGGGTGTGTACCCTGTGGGTACATTAGTAGAGTTAAACTCAGGTAAAATTGCCATTGTAGAAGAAAAAAACGCAAAAGATTTATTGAACCCAAAAGTAAAAATTTTTTACAGCGCAAAACATCATCACTTTGTTGAAACCAAGTATGTTGATTTATCTCAATCAGAAGATTTTATTGTCAAAGGTATTAAGGCCGATGATCTAGATTTGGATATGCATCAGATCATCGAACAATTAATTACTGAAGGTTAACAACAATACTTATCGTAATGCGGTTAACCTACCGCTAAATTACCTTATACCCATCGGCGTAGCTATCATCTCCTAAACATAAAGTACTTGTTTATTCCATGTTCATAGCGTTGTAACGTATCTAGGCTGCATTTTTTTCACGCTTATTGCGGGTAAACAGGCTCATTTTTTGTTTTGCTGATTGATAAACACCTTTCTTAGTTCGCAACATCAACAAACAAGGTGTTAAAACCAATGTCAAAATAGTGGCAAAAGCCAAACCTCCAGCAACTACCGTTGCTAATTGAGTCCACCATTGCGTAGAAGGCGCACCATATACAGCCGTGCGATTAAAAAAGTCTAGATTAACTTGCATCACCATAGGCAATAAACCTAGGATTGTAGTGATTGTTGTTAACATAACAGGGCGAAGGCGTTGTGCTCCGGTGCTTAATACAGCATCAGTTGCTGACATGCCTCGCGATCGCAAGACATTGTAGGTATCAATTAATACGATGTTATTATTTACGACAATACCCGCTAATGAAATTACACCTATACCACCCATCACAATACCGAAGGGTTTTTGTACCAAAACAAGCGCTAAAAATACCCCTACTGTTGAAAACACCACAGCACTTAAAATTAAGAACGCTTGATAGAAACTATTAAACTGAGTAACCAAAATAATCGCCATCACAAATAAAGCAACGCCAAATGCATTAACCAAGAAAGCTTGTGATTCTTGCTGATCTTCATTCTGCCCTTTCAGCTCAATATGTACAGTAGGCGCGATACCTAAGGTTGGTAATTTTGCTTGCAAGACAGGTAACTCTTTAAGCAGTTGAGCCCCCGTAATCAAGTTCGCTTGAATAGTAACCACTCGCTTGCCATCAGTACGCCTGATAGTATCTACTTTAGGTGCAGCTACACGCTCAACAAAGCTGCTTACTGGCACTAAACCCGCAGAGGTTTTTATCCTTAATGAATCAAGTCGCCCGATACTGCGTTTTTCCTGCGGAAATCTAACACGAATGTCTAATTCATCATCCACATCATCAGGTCTGTATTCCCCAAGCTTTAAGCCATTCGTTACCATTTGTACTGTTGAACCAACTAAGGCGGCATCTGCGCCATAAGTCGCGGCTTTTTTACGATCAATATTAAGTTGCCATTCGATACCAGGTTTAGGCGCTGTGTCTTCAAGATCAGTGAATTTTCCTGATGTCACTAACACCCCTCGTATCGCTTTTACTGCTTGCTCTAGCTGTTCGGGGAAACGTGAACTTAGCTCAATGACAACATCTTTTCCGCTTTGAGGGCCATCTTCATTTTTTCTTGCTTCAAGCTCAACTCCTGCCATATCGGCAGTATTTTTTTGAATATTTTCAATTATTTCATCTGCTTTACGACGTAACTGCCAATTTAAAAAGTTAACTTGAAAGGTACCTACTATGTCATTGCCACCGGTTAAATTATATAGGGTGTCTATACCTTCAATAGGTAAAATGCGTTGCTCAATATCACGCATAATGGCATCTTTTTCATAAACTGATAGATCGCCATGTGAGCGCACCACAATAGTTGCACTATTTGGTTCCACTTCTGGAAAGAACACAACACCCAACTCGGAAGCGCCATAAAGAAACATCACCACAACAGACATAACAATGGTGCTCATAATCACTTTCCATGGATGTTTTATCGCTTTAGAAAGTAAACCAATATATTTTGCAGTGAAACCCGTTAATTGCGAAAAGTCTCCTTTTTCGCTATCCAGTACTTGTTGTTTTTGCTCATCTGACATTGGGCGAGGCTTGCCTAAAACAGTGCCTAACGTAGGCACAAAAATAAGTGCCATTGCGAGTGATGCTGTCAACACGGCTATCAAGGTAATAGGGAGGTATTTCATAAATTCCCCCATCATACCCGGCCAGAACATTAGCGGTGCAAATGCTGCCAAAGTGGTTGCAGTAGAAGCGATAATCGGCCAAGCCATGCGTTTAGCCGCGTTAGCATAAGCCGCTTGTTTAGATTTACCCTCGCTCATTTCCCTATCTGCAAATTCGGTAACTACGATAGCGCCATCAACGAGCATACCTACCGCCATAATAAGACCAAAGAGTACAACGATATTTACTGTTAAGCCTGAAATCGCTAGCACTAAAATTCCAGTTAAAAATGCCCCCGGAATCGCTAGGCCGACTAATAAAGCGGTGCGTGCGCCAAGTGCAGCAATCACCACGATAACGACAAGTAATACCGCTGATAACACATTGTTTTGTAGGTCACTGAGGGTATCTTTAACATCAACTGACTGATCACCTACGTAGTCAACCACGACTTGCTGCGGCCAAAGTTGCTGTTTTTCAGCAATCAATTGTTTTACGTTATTGACTGTATTGATAATATTTTCACCAGAACGCTTTTTAACTTCCAGTGAAATTGAACGCTCACCATTTAAACGGGCAAACGTTGAAGGGTCTTTATATGCTCTTCTTACCGTTGAAACATCTTCAAAGGTAATAACTTTGTCGCCTTCTGCTTTTATTGGTAACTCTAATAAATCTTTAACAGATTCAAATACCGAAGGGACTTTAACGGCAAATCGCCCTTTACCAGTATCCATAGTACCTGCGGGTACTAACCGATTATTGCGGTCGACTAAAGTAAAAATATCGTTTTGATCCAATCCATAGCTTTCTAACAATAATGGATCAACGATAATTTCAACCATATCTTCACGATCACCACCGATATCTACTTCAAGCACTTCTTTCATGCCTTCAATATCATCTTTTAGATCTCGTGCTAAAGTAAGTAAACCACGCTCTGTAACAGGTCCTGATAGTATCACGGTTACCGCAGGCACTTGGTTAGCCATCGTCACTTCGTGCACCTCTGGCTCTTCAGTTTCTGAAGGCAACTTGGCTTTAGCTAACGTTACTTTGTCACGAACATCGGCAAGTGCTTCTTTAGGATCAAGGCCAGCTAAAAACTCTAAAGTAATGGACGCATGCCCTTCACTGGCGACTGCTGTCATTTCTTTTATGCCGGCAATGGATTTTAATTCTTTCTCCATTGGGCGAACCAGCATTCTTTCAGCATCTTCTGGAGAAATTCCGTCGTGAATCATCGACACATAAATCATTGGAATTGTAATGTCTGGATTCGATTCTTTTGCAATATTTGAATAAGTGACAGCCCCAGAAATCAGCAATAAAATAAAAATAAGCAATACTGAACGAGTTCTTGTAAGGGCTCCGTCAATAATAGTCAGCATTATTCTTCCTTGTCACTAACGTCATGAACCGCTTCAACACGATCGCCTTCACGAACGAAGCCTTGACCGAGAGTAATAACATCAGCTTTTGAACCAAGGCCGGCAAGCCACATGCCATCATTTTCACTTTTAACCACATTAATTGGTGTAAACTTAACCGTATTATTGTTTACCGTTTTGACACCCAAATTTCCTTGATCATCAAGTGCGAGTAATGCCGGTGATACTTTAATGGCTTGTACTTGCTCAAATGCTAAGGAAATTTCACTGCTTAGCCCCGAAAATAACTTATGACCATCGTTGTTTATCGCGACTTCAATTTTAAACGTATTGGTATATTCATCAGCCAAACTTGCAATATATCGCACATCGCCTGTGAAATTAGATTTGTTTAATAATGTGACCTGCGCTTGTTGGCCTACCTTTATTTTTCCAACTTGGTTTTCAGTCACATGAGCCGTCACAATCAGCGGATTTAAATCAGCAATTATTGCTACATCGTCTCCACCTTGTAAGTAATCACCTTGTTCAACAAAACGGGTATTAAGTACTCCATCAAATGGCGCACGAATAACTGTGTTTTCTAAAGCAATCTCAAGTTGTGCTATCTGTGCTTTTATCGCTTGTAAATTAGCATCTGCTTGACTGAGCTGAACTTCACCTTGGTAGCCATCAGCATTTAACGTTTTAATACCGCGATATTCAATTTCTCGCTGAGCCAATAGCGCTTTAGCTTGATTAAGCTGCGCAGGAAGTTCATTGCTAGCCAATGTAATAATTTTTTGACCTTGGGAAACTGCAGCACCTCGATTAGCGTGTACTTTTAATACCTGACCAGAAATTTCTGCTTTTAACGTTGTAATTCTATCAGGAGCAGTACGACCATATAATTCGATCGCGTCACTGACCGCATCAGCATACATCGTTTCCACTTTAACTTTTGGGATTACTTCTTGTGGTTGCTCGTTTTCAGCAGCCGACACTTTTACCTGAAACATGCCGGATAACATCCACAATATCAACAAAATAGAAATGATAATCGCCAAAATATAGGGTCGTTGAGATAAGAAGGTTCTAAAATTGCTAATACGATTAGCCATGCTGACTCCATTGCCATTTACTTTTAAAAGTAGGTGATTCTGATTTGGTTGTTAAACTTGATGATTTTTAATATTGCACAGATAAAGTACACCGAACAGCCTATTCGCGCAATCATAAAAGATGATCTAAATTGTTAAAATTTGTATAAAAATTAACTTATTGGCGTAACACCATAAGTATTTTAATAAACATAAATACTTATGTTTATTTCTCGGATAGCTGATAGCATTATAAAATGGCAAGCACACAGGTAAATAGCTTTATTAACGGTCGTCGTTATTGGCTACAATTCGTTGGTTGCAAAGCTTTATTGATAAGAGAAGAACAGATATTTGTCGCGCAAGAAACTGCACAAATATTTCTTGCGCGCTATGAAGTATAGCTACCCAAAGGTAACATTAGATTGAAAATGATGAACCACAACCACAAGTTGTACTTGCATTAGGGTTATTCACCAAAAATCGACTCCCTTCTAAGCCTTCATAATAGTCGACTTCGCCATCAACCAAATATTGTAAACTCATTGGATCAACAATCATGGTTACACCCTGCTTTTCAATCGTCATATCACCTTCATTGATCTTTTCATCAAAGGTAAAGCCGTACTGAAACCCTGAGCAACCACCACCTGTTACATAAACACGTAATTTTAGCTCTGGATTCTCTTCTTCTGTGATCAAAGCCAATACTTTACTTGCAGCGGCATCAGTAAATTTAATTGGTACTTCTGGATTTGACATAGATTTCAACTCTTACTTTAATATGCGGGAATTATCGTAAACTTGACCCATTTAATCAAGTATTAGCGACATGGATTGTTCAGTCTTCTCGGTTACATCAGCCCATGAGTAACTTTGATCAATACGTTGGTACGCTTGCCATTTACTCTTTGGTAGCACTGCCGACAATACAATTTGATCAGCTGTAAAGTGCTCCGGTAATGTTATTTCGCCTTCAATTACTTGAAAGTATTGAAAACTGAAACCTAATTGTTTTTTCGTAATGTTTGATACTTCACTCAATGCAAGTTTAGTAGGTTTATTCTGTAAGCTACCATGAAATGCTAATTGTATATGTCCCTTAGCATAACGTTTTCGTATTTTTTGTTGTACTAATATAACTTTAAACCGATAGTGATGTTCACTGGCGGTATTTGAAATCACAAACTGGTCAATCACAACGCCATCAGCTTGTTTTTCTGGTGCCATCACCTTTTCATAAAACGCCAGATCTTTTTTCACTTTAAAGTGCTGTTGTTCTATGGTTGTTAATAGCTGTTGTGACTTTTGATTAGCCAAACGCTCAACTTCTAACTCAACTTCTAACGTATTAATTCGACGAATATGATTCTCTTGTTGGTCGTATAGGTGATCTAAGCGTTGCTGCATTTGTTCAAGAGTATGCTGTTGAAAACCGTGAAAGAAATTTCCAATACGATAACCACAAAATAAACAGGTCACAATTAACGCCAGTAACAATAATGAAGATCGAAAAGTGCCTAGACGCTCTACGATACTATTTAAATTTAATTTTGCTAACCAACTCATATAAAAAGTATTATGATACCAATGAAATACAACAATAATAACGAACAACAAGTTTCACACTATGATGAATAACTTAGCGCTAAAAAAACATCTTGCTCAACCCAAGACGTCTTGGCAGCTTTGTTTACTTGCTGCGTTAGGTGGTGTTGCTTCTGCTGCAATAGTGATACTTTTTACATTTAGCATCAAAGAACTACAAAATTTATACCTCGTCTTGTCCGCTAATTATATCAACTCTGACCTCGTAAGTCGTATGCTATTACCAATTATTGGTGCATTAGTTATATTATTGTCCGCTATGCTCACCGGTTATCAGTATTTACGCACCGGAATACCTTTTGTACTTCATCGTTTAAAAGTCGCTTACGGTGTAATGCCACTAAGAAATACAGTTAATCAGTTTATCGGAAGTACTTTAGCCATTGCTAGTGGCTTTTCTGTAGGTCGTGAAGGCCCTGCGGTTCATTTAGGCGCTGCTTGCAGTAGCTACATTGGTAATAAATTACATTTACCTTTTAATACGGTGAGAACATTATGTGCCTGTGGTATCGCTGCTGCTATATCCGCTAGCTTTAACACACCGATCGCTGCGGTTATTTTTGTCATGGAAGTGATTTTACGTGAATATAAAGTGTACATATTTATTCCAATAATGATTGCGGCATTAGTTGGCTCTATGATCACACAAGGTGTATATGGGCCAGCACATCAATATGAATTTTTCGATAAAATTGATTTAACCGTTGTTCATTATCCAATTTTAATGTTATTTGGTATTGCACTAGGGATTTTAGCGTCTATTTTTAATAAAAACCTAACGACGTTAATCGCTTATTCAAGCCAATTTTCTTTAAAACGAAGACTACTTATTGCAGCATTAATTACCGGGATCTGCAGCGCTTTTGTTCCTGCGGCAATAAGTACAGAAATTCAATTCAGCCATTTTAACACTGAGTTTTCTCAACCTGTCATAATGGTATTATTGTTATTATTAGCTAAATTGCTCATGACCATTACGGCACTAGGTTTAGGTATTCCAGGTGGCATTATCGGGCCCATTTTAGTCATTGGTGCTATTTCAGGCGTTGTTGCCGCAGAAGCAGTTGTGCCCTTTTTACCCGGTGAACACCTCCCCACTGATTATGCTTTAATGGGGATGGCTGGTTTTATGGCTGCAACGTTAAACGCGCCTTTAGCTGCTTTACTAGCTGTGGTCGAGTTATCCGGTCAACTTGAAGTGATTGTGCCTGCGATGTTAGTTATATCAACGGCTTGTGTATCCTCCGGACAATTTTTTAAAAACCGCAGTGTTTTTGTCATGCAATTAGAAGTGCAAAATTTACTGTACCGTCAACCGCCAATAGAAAAAACGTTACAACGTATTGGTGTCTTAGCTGCAATGAACACAACCTTTGAGTTAGTAAGCGATACCAATATTAATGCTTTAAGCAACCGATACTTAAAAGACGAAGGCAGAACACTACTTATTTCTCGCGCGTTAGATCAGCCTGGTCTCTTCATCTGGCACCAAGCACGAGTATCAGAAGATAACAGCGTGCAATCATTTGATAACCACCCTCTCATTGCCATTGATAGTCGAGCAACCCTCGCAGAAGCATATAATGCGTTAAGTGATGCTCGCAGAGGTGCTGTTTATATATATCAACACGATAAGAGTAAAATTTTAGGCATATTGCCTTTTGCACATATTCGCCGATTTTTACTCGAAGGAAATACAAAATCATGACAATTCTATGGTTAAAAGCTTTACATGTTAGTTTTATGGTTGCTTGGTTCGCAGGTATCTTTTATTTGCCACGCTTATTCGTCAATCACGCAGAAGCCAAAAATCAACAGGTTGTTGAGCAATTAAAAGGGATGGAGAAACGTTTACTCTTTTTTATTACGCCCTTTGCTATTTTAACGGTGATATTCGGCTTATTGTTAATAAATTCATACGGTTCTGCTTGGTTTAACAGCGCTACTTGGTTACATATTAAAATAACCTTAGTTTTCATTTTGCTGGCATATCATGGTTATTGTTTTCGTTTGTTGTATCTTTTTAAGCATGATAGAAATCAACGAAGTAGCCGTTTTTATCGTATTTTTAATGAAGTGCCTGTAATCATTTTATTTGCCGTGATTATTCTAGCTTACCTCAAACCTAGTTTTTGACAAATCACACGTTTATTCATTCTAAATATTCATTGAATGTGCTATATTTCGGCGGATTTTTTCCGTGTATTTCGCACGTAAAGTAAACACCATTCCATTATTTAGGAAAGACTATGATGACCTTTGAAGGTAGCCATATCCTTTCAGTTTCACAATTTGATCGTGAAGCTATTTCAAAAATATTAACTGTCTCTGCGCAAATGGCACCATATGCCATGCGGCAAAAACGGTGTCATGTATTAGAAGGCGCTATTCTTAATAACCTCTTTTTTGAACCCAGTACAAGAACACGAGTTAGTTTTGGCACTGCCTTTAACTTGCTTGGGGGCTTCGTTCGAGAAACCGTAGGCGAAGAAAATTCATCATTAAGTAAAGGTGAATCATTATTTGATACCGCACGAGTGATTAGTGGTTATTCAGATGTTATCGCCATGCGTCACCCAAAAATGCATTCAGTCAGCGAATTTGCTACCGGTAGTAGTGTCCCCGTAATTAATGGTGGTGACGGTGCTAACGAGCACCCCACACAAGCATTATTAGATTTATTTACCATTGAATCTGAAATGAAACCTTTTGGGCGCACATTAGACGGTTTACACATCACCTTAATGGGGGATTTAAAGCATGGTCGTACGGTACATTCGTTATCTAAACTTCTGAGCCTATACAACAACATTACCGTCACAATGATTGCACCTGATGCACTGCAAATGCCTGATAATGTTATTGCTACGCTTGAAAATGCAGGCCATAAGGTCATCCTTACTAACACAGTAGAAGGCAACCTTGACTGCGACGTTATTTACCAAACACGTATTCAACAAGAGCGCTTTGCAAGCCCTGGCGAAGCTGACCTATACCGTGGTCATTTTAGTTTGAATCGCGAGATATACCAACAATATTGTCAGGCGCATACAGTAATAATGCATCCATTGCCCAGAGATTCTAGGCCCGAAGCCAATGAATTAGATACCGATCTAAATGATCTTGATAATCTCGCTATTTTTAGGCAAGCACAAAATGGTGTACTGGTAAGAATGGCACTATTTGCATTGACGCTTGGCGTTGAAAACTCACTAACAAAGTATGAAAAACCGATCACTTGGTATACCAATAAAGCCGGTTAAGGACGTGATATGAACAAATCAGAACAACTTTTCGAACATGCAAAGCAAATTATTCCAGGTGGCGTTAATTCTCCTGTTCGTGCTTTTAATGGGGTTGGAGGGACACCGTGCTTTATCAACCGCGCAGATGGTGCCTATATCGTTGATGAAAATGGCAAAGAGTACATCGATTACGTAGGCTCATGGGGCCCGATGATCTTAGGTCATAACCACCCTGCGATTAAAAAAGCGGTTATTGAAGCTGCTGAAAATGGTCTTAGTTTTGGTGCACCAACCGAAATTGAAATCACCATGGCAGAAAAAGTACGTGAGATTGTTCCTTCGATGGAACAATTACGCATGGTAAGTTCAGGAACCGAAGCAACCATGAGCGCCATTCGCTTAGCACGAGGCTTTACTGGCAGAGATAAGATAGTAAAATTTGAAGGCTGCTATCATGGACACGCTGACTCACTGCTGGTAAAAGCCGGTTCAGGTGCATTGACAATGGGGGTGCCAAATTCGCCTGGGATCCCTGAAGATTTTGCTAAGCACACTATCACTGTGAGTTTTAACGATATAGCACAAGTTAAACAAGTATTTAGCGAGATAGGCGATCAAATCGCTTGTATTATCGTTGAGCCTGTTGCAGGCAATATGAATTGTATTCCACCTGTTGCAGGGTTCCTTGAAGGCTTACGTGCTGTGTGTGATCAATATCAATCTGTACTGATTTTTGATGAAGTGATGACAGGCTTTCGCGTAGCATTAGGTGGGGCTCAAGCTCATTACAATATTAAGCCTGATTTAACCACTTTAGGAAAAGTCATCGGTGGTGGTATGCCAGTCGGTGCTTTTGGTGGTAAAAAAGAAATTATGGATTACATAGCGCCAGTAGGGCCAGTTTATCAAGCAGGCACACTATCTGGAAACCCACTTGCGATGGCAGCAGGTTTAGCTTCTTTACAGGAATTAAGCCAGGGTAATAAGCACGAGAAGCTTACTGCTAACACGGAAGCTCTAGCTAAAGGATTTAAAGCTGCCGCTGATAGTCATAACATACCGTTATCTATCAACTACGTAGGCGCAATGTTTGGCTTTTTCTTTACCGAAGAACAGCAGATAACAAGCTTTTCACAGGCCACGGCATGTGATGGTGAAATGTTTAAACGTTTCTATCATTTAATGCTCGAGGAAGGCATTTATTTAGCGCCATCAGCATTTGAGGCAAGCTTTTTATCAACCGCACATTCTGATGAAGATATTGCAAAAACAATTGCAGCGGCTGAAAAATGTTTTGCTATATTAGCAAAGCATTTATAGCGACGAAAAAAGGCGACTAAAATTAGTCGCCTTTCGCTTTTAACGATTTATTCTACTTTTGTTTTTACAGTTTGTAGTTCACTCTGTAACCAATTGTAGGCTTGCTGCCACCCCAACTCCAACCCAGAAAAAACACGACAATTCCATTTGTCTATAGCACGTAATGCTTGTAAATTATTCGATATTTGTTGTGCTTCTTTTGAATAATATACAAAGGCTATCGCTTTTAAATGCGCATAAGACGCAACACTTAGTTTTGCTTCATAGCTATAAGTATAGTGATTAACTTTATTAATAAGCATTGCAAAATTATTGCGGAACCTTGATTGAATAAAATGATGACATTCATCAACCATCTCAAGATCCATCACTATGCCTTCATCGACTACAACTTCTACAATATTGTTAGAAAGCAGATTAAATTGCCCGAAACTCAAGCGATGCTTCATCGTTGCTTCCTTACAAATACCACAAAGTGTTTGCAGTTTTTTGCGTAAACACGCCATACAAACATAGCTGTATTGATGTAAGAATTCAAACAAATCTGGCGGGAAAATCAAGCTAGGGAAAGTTAATAAAGCTAACGTGATGTTTTCGAAGTTAATTACACGACAAGAGTTCGTGTTAATTTAAGTACGCACGTTTTTACTAATTTTGATCAACTCTATATTTTACAAAGCTAACATTAAAAACAAAAAGTAAGAGGCAAAAAAAAACCGGCTTTTGCCGGTTTTTTGCATAACGTAATAAATTAACGTTTTGAAAATTGTGGACGTTTACGTGCTTTATGTAAACCAACTTTCTTACGTTCAACTTTACGTGCATCACGAGTAACGAAACCTGCTTTACGTAATTCGCTACGTAATGCTTCATCATATTGTAATAATGCACGAGTAATACCGTGACGAATTGCACCCGCTTGACCAGTACTACCACCACCGGCAACAGTAATGTTAAAGTCAAACTTTTCAGCTACTTCTGCAACATCGATAGGTTGACGAACAACCATACGCGCAGTTTCACGTGCAAAGTATTCTGTAATGTCACGCTTGTTAATTGTAATTGCACCACTACCAGCTTTCATGAACACACGAGCAGTAGAGCTCTTACGACGACCAGTACCGTAATATTGATTATCAGCCATTGCTTACAGCTCCAAAGGTTGTGGTTGTTGTGCAGCATGCTTGTGCTCAGGGCCAGCATACACTTTTAACTTGCGGTACATTTCACGACCTAAAGGTCCTTTAGGAAGCATACCTTTAACAGCGAATTCAATCGCACGCTCTGGCGCTTTTTCAATTAGTTTTTCAAAACTAATTTGCTTTAAACCACCAGGGAATTCTGTGTGCGAGTAGTAAATTTTACCTTTCGCTTTGTTACCAGTTACTTTTACTTTCTCTGCGTTAACAACTACGATGTAGTCGCCTGTATCACAGTGAGGCGTGTATTCTGGCTTGTGCTTACCGCGTAAACGGCTAGCAATTTCAGTAGCGATACGACCAAGAGTTTTATTCTCAGCGTCCACTAAAAACCATTCGCGTTCTACGCTTTCTGGCTTAGCTACAAAAGTTTTCATTTGAAAAACCCAATATTAAATATGTTACTTAAAAAACAGCTTCACGCTGCAGTTCAATAAGACTTCGCTGTACCCCTTCGAGTATCGAGCCCTTTGTTTACGGTTTGGGAAAAACCTAATAAACAAAATTGTAACGTTAGGGAGCGCAGGATTATACAGAAAAAAAAACATAAGATCACGTACAAATTTTAATCTTTGTTAATTTTGTACGATTTTTGAAAAAATAGTCAATTAACATCAACATGCGCTTGGCAAACATTATTTGTCTGAGCAAAAAGCCGTAAAGGTAAATGATTAATGTCGATGACAGTATTTACTCTTGATAACCACCTACCAAAGTAGGCGGTAGGTGGTTATTGCGTTATTAGCGAATACTTAAAAATGTACAATCGCTCCGGCAAAGATGCCTTCAAATTCAATGTTAGAATATAAATTATTAATGTCTTCGAGCTCTAACTTAACTGCGCGATAGCCTAGCGTAAGACTGACATCGACCGCCAAATTATCAATAACATCATAACTAACACCCGCTTGATAGTCGTATAAGGTATGATCATCCAATGATAAAAAATTGCCTTGAGCAAATACGTTGAATCCAGTAAATGGCAAACCTACGATGGTAGAAGCATATAACATAGGCACTATTTCATCTGTAGATAATGAGCCGGTAACTTGCGTGGTAGTTGTTGTGCCATCGTTAGAAACGGTAGCTAACCCAGAAACTGAAACGTCTCCGTCAAAGTCACGCCCTGTAATACCAAGATCAAACGAAAACAGGCCATTATCAAAAAATTCATAATATAAGGTATAGTCGGTATAGCTTACATCAAAGTTTGCGTTTAATTGATTATTTGCTTCAAAGGTATAATCATCAAACACAAAGTCTGAATTAAATTCAGTTGTACCTTTAGTTGCGAGGTCTGTTTGCGAAATCATTGCATTTGGAATAAAAGGGAGTGGATGTTCAACCGCAATATACAATGAACCTTGTTGTTCATCTTTAAGATTAAAATTTCTTTGGCCACCACTTTCACCAAATATACCAGATGCTTCGTTGTCCCATATATGACCACCTAAGTAGACGCCAATTGCATCTGCTTGTACTGACGTGCTAAACATTATTGTTGATATAGCGGTTGCTACTAATTTATTCATTGGTTTATCCCTGACTTAATAAATCATTTAAATCGATAAGTGCGGCATTTGCTCGCGATATATAATTAGCCATCACTAAAGAGTGATTTGCCAAAATGCCAAATCCGTCGCCGTTGAGAATCATCGGACTCCAAATAGCTTCTTGGCTAGCCTCTAATTCACGAATAATTTGTTGTAAACTTACTTTAGCATTTTTCTTTGCTAATACATCATTAAAATCAATTTCAATCGCTTTTAAGAAGTGTAATAACACCCAACTTGCACCACGCGCTTCATAAAATTCATTATCAATTTGCCACCAACTTGTTTTTACTTGTTGTTGTTGGTTTGCATAGGTTGATTGACTTGCTACATCATCGCCCGCTAAATCAGTATTGAGTTGTTCGCGCCCAACACTTGCACTTAATCGTTGTGAGTAACTTCCCATACGTTTAGTAACTTCTTGTAACCAATCACGTAAGTTATCTGCTCTGGCATAAAATTGTGCATCTTGTGAGTTAACATCAGTGAGTTGCTTGCGATAAATATAAAGTGCATCAATTGCTTTTTGATACTCATTTTCAGCACTCGGCATTGCCCAGCTCGTATGGTCAATATTTAATTGTGGTTGTGCTATTTTTAACTGTGCATTTTCAACTGATTGCGACTGAGAACGACTAAACTCTTGTCGCATAACTAACGCCATATCGCGGATCATTTCTAACGCGCCAAATTCCCATGCTGGAATATTGTCAAGAAACACTGACGGCGGTAAGGCATCATTAGCCAAATATCCACCCGGTTTGTTTAAAATCGTTTCTGTCACTCTTATTAACGCGGTGGTAGTGGTATAACCTACAACGGGTGATACATTTTCAGTTTTTGCCGCGTCGATTACCTCTTGTCTAATGTCTAGCTTTTCAGGCTCAAAACTCCAATAAACACCCAAAAAGTAAAGCGCTAGGCAAATAATGCCAACGATGGAGGTAACGGTTTTTACTGACACGTTAAGATTCATAACTCACTCCTAATGATGATTATGTTGATGCGCTTTTTCGCTTTTCCGTTTAATGCTTTCAACCGGCAATGTAATAGCCAAACGTTCTCCGTCTTCAAAATGCAAATTTAAAGCAACGTTGTCACCGGCATTTAATGGCTCGGTAAGCTCGAAAATCATTAAATGTAACCCTGACGGCTGCAATGTCACTGTGTCATGCATGTTAATTTCGATGGCATCAAGCTGACGCATTTTCATCATGCCATCTGACATTTGATGCTCATGAATTTCAATTCTAGAACTAATATCGCTGCTTGCACCAATTAGCTTTTTATTTTTCATACTATGGTTGCTGATCACCATATATGCAGAAGAAACATCAGTACCAGGTATAGTTGCTCGTATATAACCATTTTCTACCGTCACTTTTTGCTCTGCATGAGCAATGTGCGATGATAATATCAGCACACTGGCAAATGCCACCGACATCCATTTCTGACAAGTCTTTGTGAAAAATCTAATATTCATGGCTTGCTATCTTTCCTTTATATACTCATATTATATTCATACTGCCATTGTAACTAAGCTAATTTCAAATGGATAATCTAATTCTTTCAAATTTACAAAATAATGTTCTTCAGATAACAATTAATCGCTTCGACAAAAAAAATGCATTAAATTCAAAAATGTATTTAACATTGTGTGATTTACTCGCGTCAGCGGCAACGAACGATAAAGTGAATAGTGTACTCATTCAAGGCAATGAAAGTTGCTTTTGTGCCGGCAACGATTTAGCTGATTTCATTAAACATGCTAATGACGACGACCTTGCTGCCTTTCAATTTGTCAAAGCACTAGTCCATTTCAACAAACCTCTGATTGCTGCAGTTGCAGGCCCAGCTGTTGGTATTGGCACCACTATGTTGCTTCATTGTGATTATGTTATCGCAACAAATGACGCAAAATTAAAACTACCATTTAGCCAATTAGGGCTTTGTCCAGAAGCTGCTTCAAGTACTTTATTACCGCTAAAGTTAGGTCATAACAAAGCCTTTGAGTTACTTGTATTGGGCGATACCTTTAGTGGACAATACGCTCACGACATTGGTTTAGTTAACAAAATATCTTCTGATGAAGCGTTACTTTCTGATGCACTGGCAGTAGCTGAAAAAATAGCCAAACTACCTGCAGATGCCACTCAAACAAGCCGGCGCTTAATTAAGCAAGCGACACAACCGCAGGTACTTAAAGCAATTGAACAAGAAGCTAAAGAATTTTCAAGACTAATAAAAACAAACGATTGCCAGCAAATACTACAACGCTTTTTTAATTAACAAGCTTTTTGAAAGTTAAAGGGTCAGTAACTTTTAGCTCTTTAACTTTTTAATTTTCTTTTTAAGCTCTTTTATCTTGTCTGCTAGTTGTTCTTCGTCGTTTAACTCGATACTCGTTAACGTTTTTTCCGCTATGTCATATTTTTTCTGATGCGTGTATAACTGCGCTAACCTTAATTGACTCCATTTTTCATACTGCTTACTATTTTTTACTTGGTTATTTTGCAAGGCGAGAATACCTACTTCTATCTCTTCACCGGTTTCTGCTGCTAACTTACCTTGTTGATAAAGCGCTTTGGTTTTTTCTTCATCATTTTGGGCAAATTTAACCGCAAGCTTGAAGTCTTCGCGTGCTTTTTGCCATGCTTTATCATCCATGCTTGTTATTGCACGATAGAAATACAATTCACTACTTTCAGGGTATTTCACCAACCCTTCTGCTAGTGTTTTGTATGCTTCTTGTGGTTTTTCATTGGCTCGGTAAATAGTAGCAAGATGCTTATACCCCTTAACTGGTGCAATTGTTAACAGTTTTTTCGCATATTGTGTGGCCTTATCTATATCTCCTCCGGCAACACCGGGCGCATGTAAATAAAAACCAATGGCTGTATCAAGTGCCTCAATATAGTTAGGCTTTAACGTTAATGTTTTTTCAATCGACTCAACAAAGTCTTCCGCGTAGCCCAGCTTTGAAAAAATACTCGCCTGTTGAGCCATAACAATTGCGCTTACTGAGAAATAGTAATTAACTTGCGCATTTGAGCCGTGTTGTTCTTTTAATGCTTCAAAATAATCAAAGGCGGGCTCTCCATCTTCATTTGATAAAAGTAAACGCCCTTTGGCGATTTTAGCAGGTAAGGTTTGCTTAACATCATCTGGCAAGGCTGAATATTCAGTTTTTGCTAACGCAATATCTTGTTCAGTTAATGCTTTCTCCACTTTTTCCATTGTTGAAGCGACACTCGCTGAGCATAAAGAAAACCATATTATTAGTATTAGCGCTTTCATTTATTATCCTTTGTCCATATTTTGTAAATTAAGATTAATTATATTGTCGTTGTTTGTTTCGCGTACACAACCAAATAACGCCGGCTATCATGAATATCGGCCAAAAGGCACCAAGTAATGCCATAGCAACGGCACCAAAAACAAGCATAGCAAGAAAAATCACCGTACCAAACACACTGACAACTATCGCCACGGCAACAAGGGTCAATATCACAACAACTAACGCTGAGATACTGATCGCCTTTAAAGGTTCAATAAGTTCTTCTCCCATGTAAACGTCAATGTCAAAATATTCGACGAAACTGGTCCCTAAAACATAAGTAAGAAACAACGTGGCAATAATGGCAAGTAACAGTGATTTAAATAATGACATAGCCTACTCCTATCGTTTAAAAATGTTGCTTTAATATCGGCTAATAATGATTTGGAAGTAGAATTGTTGCACAAATATAAGCAACTGCTGTTACCACAGGAAATGCAAATAAAGATACAATCGCTGCAATTCTTACTCCCCAACGTGGAAATTGGTAATGACGAGCAATACCAGCACAAACACCTGATACCTTCTTATACAATTGATCTTTTGATAAAGTAGACTTATGAGTATATTGACGTTGATATTTCATGTGTTTTTCCTTCTAATTAATGGGGAATCATGACACCTTGAACATAAAGTGTCATGGTAACGTGGTCATTAGCTATTGACTGTTTTCTTCTTCAAATTTGCGATCTCTTCGTCAATACGTTCATCTGTTTCCAACGCTGATATTTGGCTTGCAAGATCTTGATTAGCCGTTAAATCAAATGCTTCAACTTGCGCTTCAACTTCATCAATTTTTTGCTGGTAACGTTCAAACTTGCTAATCGCATCTTCAATATTATGCACTTGTGCGCTTTCTCTTACTTTTAAACGCACCGTTGCTGATTCTTGTCTTAACAAATAGGCTTCTTGTTTGCGTTTTGCTTCTGATAACTTACTTTGTAAACGCTGGCTATCTTCCTGTACCGCAGTTAAAAACTCTTCTAATTGAGATAGCTCTTGTTCATAGCTTTCTTGTTCACTCTGTGCTTTATGTTTTTCAACTAAGGCTGCTTTAGCAAGATCATCGCGACCTTTCGCTATTGCTGTTTCAGCTTTCTCTTGCCAATTACCAACAGATTTTTCTAGTTGACGAACATGTCGTAACACCGACTTTTTCTCAGCAATATGTTTTGCCGCTGTCGCCCTTACTTCAACAAGTGTTTCTTCCATTTCTTGGATGATCAACCTGATCATTTTCTCTGGATCTTCTGCCTTGTCTAGCATGTTGTTAATATTGGCATTTATGATATCTGTAAATCTTGAAAACATTCCCATGGTACTTCTCCTACTCTTCTACAGTTCTTTTTGATGATGGTGATACCTGTGCGATCATTTGCTCAGTATGAACAACTGGCTTATCCGCTAAGGCGATGGTCAATTTAAGTTGCGCTTGAATATTATCTTTCAATGCTTTTGATATTTGTTGTGACACTTGTTTAGTTTGTTCTGCTACCGCTTTATTTACGCTATCTTCAATACTGCTTTGATTTGCCGATGCACTCGTAATTGTCGTTAGTCCTATAACAAGTGAAGTCAATAATAATGAAAAACGTTGACGGTTCATGTTGCTCTCCTGAATGTGTGTCATCTAAAAAATTTAAAACTTATCCTTCATTAATCTATACATTACAAGGCTTGTGCCAACAGCGTAAAATTATTTAAATAATTGTTTTATAACAAATAATTTAATTAACTCTACATTTACAATAATTCACGACATAATATGTCAAACGAAATTATAGTGAATATAACTACCGATTTAGTCTAATTGACCAATATGATTATTTGACTGTGAGTATTGCTCTTCACGCCATAGATACGTAGAGACAATAATCTTGTTTGAACCAGCTTCTGAGTGTTCATAGCTGTGATAGCTCTAATCTACGAACGCTATTATTTATCAATAAGGTGAGAGCAATCAGAAAGTATTATTCTTAAGCATTGCGTTTTTTATACCTAGCAATGAGATACCGCGTTCAACGTTTTTATCATCTAAGTAATTGTGCGTTGCTAAATAGAAAATACTTGCTCAGATGACATTAGGGGTTTAATTAAACTAATGGCACGACAAAGAATGGAACCGCACATGTGTGGTTGGTATTTAACAGGTAAAATATCAGAAGTAGGTATTATGTTTTCGCTGGATGACAGTACATAACCGAAAAGAGCAAAGAACTCAAGAATGCGTTGTCGTTAATAGCTCAAGAGAAGCATGTGTACACATTGATAATATTCGTTATAAGAACGTAGAAATAATTCACTTTGATGAAAAAGGTACATTAGCTAAGGTATTCAATTCGTTTTACTTTCAAGCAATCAAATATCACAAACAGATATTCGCTTACTTGTATTGAGCTTTTTTTCAAAAAACCGAATCACAACTGAGCAAGCAAGTACCGCTGCAGCAGGGATCATCATGATCATAGAAATGGTTAATAAACTTAGCATCTTCTTGTCCTTTCATAAGGTTATAGTGATTAAGATGCAAGAAAGTAAACAAAGGTTGTGCCATTGCAGCAAAAAAAACATAAAGCATTGAATTATAAAGAAAGTTGATTTTTACAAAAAAATAGTTTTCGAAACAAATTTTTGATTATCATAATCAGTTGGTGAATTTCACTATTTGTTAGTAAAAAAATGCTAATAACTGTTTTATTGAAAGTAAACAACGTTATTAGCCTCCCGAATACGGGAATACACTTCCCGATTTCGGAACTTTGTCGTCATTAAATACCCTTCACTTTATCGAACGCTTCAAGTAGAACACGACTATTTGCAGCTTCACGGCCAGCATTTTCACTTAAGTAACGACGATATTGTTTTGCTCCAGGCAAACCATTACATAAACCAAGCATATGCCTAACAACATGCCACACACGACCACCGTTAGCGACATAGTTGTCGATATACACAGCCATTTCTTCAATCACTTGTGTTCGCGTTTTTACAGCAGTGTTTTGCTGCCAAATTTGTTGATCCGCTTGAGACAGTAAATATGGATTTTGATAAACCTCTCGGCCGATCATTACACCATCAATATGGGTTAAATGTTGATTTGCTTCTTGAAAAGATTTAATACCACCATTAATAGAAATGTTTAATGACGGAAAGTCGCGTTTAATTTGGTATACCCGCTCATAATCAAGTGGCGGTACTTCCCTGTTTTGCTTAGGACTTAAGCCACTTAACCATGCCTTACGCGCATGTACAATAAAATGTTCACACCCCGCTTGAGATACCTCACTGATAAATTGATGTAAAAATTGATAGCTATCTTGATCATCAATGCCTATACGTGATTTCACAGTAACTGGGATATTTACTGCTTGTTGCATTTGCTCTACACAGCGAGAGACTAAAGCAGGTTCAGCCATTAAACACGCACCAAACTTACCGTTTTGAACACGGTCAGAAGGACACCCAACATTAATGTTTATTTCATCATAACCTTGCTGTTCAGCAATTTTTGCACATTCGGTCATGGCTTTTGGGTCGCTACCACCCAACTGTAAAACAACTGGATGTTCTTCTTGGTTAAACCCTAAATAATCACCTTTACCAAATAAAATAGCGCCTGTTGTCACCATTTCCGTATACAGCACTACGTTTTTTGACATAGTTCGATAAAAGTAACGACAATGGCGATCGGTCCAATCAAGCATAGGCGCAATGCTTAGCTTGTGATCTACTGTATTCATTGGCACACTTGGCTTTAAACCTACTTCTGACTGTTCTTTCATTCTTTGCGAATTACCTCTAATTGCCTTGAGTTTACCCGAGTTTCCTTTTAAAGTACACCATAAGTACACCTTTATTGAGTAGGACAAATGGCATCTTTCAGCATACAAAAGCGTAAACGTTCAAGCGGTGAATATAGCTACCGTTGCGCTATTGTTGTTAAAAAAGGTGGTGAGATTATACACCGCGAAACTAAAACATTCAGAAAAAAAGAACTGGCTAGAACATTTGGTGTTAGGCGTGTAAATGAAATTGACCTTAATGGTTTAAAAATTAATAAGTCAGTTACTATTGGCACCCTACTTAATAACTATTTTGAGAATGCTGATCTTTGGAATAAAACAGGCCGCACTAAACGCTATGTAATAAAGATGCTTATGGATAGTGATATCAGTAAAATTTTATCAAATGAGCTAAGAACAAGTGATTTAATCGAGCATTGTAAAAATAGGCGTGCGGCTGGTGCTGGCCCCGCTACTATTTATCATGATATTGCTTATTTGCGCTCTGTGATGAAAAAGGCAAACCCCGTTTGGAATATTGATGCTAATTATAAAATTTTTGAAGATGCTGTACCGGTATTAATTGAAATGGGGTTAGTTGGTAAAAGCCAAAAGCGCACGCGTCGACCAACTGAGAACGAGTTAGACCGTTTGCGCGACGGTTTAAAAAAACGTATGAGTTACCGTTCAAACGGTGTTGTTCGTATTCCGTTTATTGATATTTTAGATTTTAGTATTTTAACGTGTATGAGAATTGGCGAAGTTTGCGCGTTACGTTGGGATGATTTAAATGAAGAGCATAAAACCATTGTTGTTCGTGATCGTAAAGACCCACGTAAAAAAACGGGTAATCATATGATTGTGCCGTTATTGGCCGGTTCGTTTGATATTTTAATGTCTCAACCTCGAACGAGTGATCTTGTTTTTCCTTATAACTCGCGTTCTGTTACGGCTGGTTTTCAACTGGTGCGTAATGATTTAGAAATTGATGATTTGCGTTACCATGATTTAAGGCGTGAAGGGGCTAGTCGATTGTTTGAAAAGGGTTACTCTATTGAAGAAGTTGCCCAAGTGACTGGACATAGAAATTTGAATATTTTATGGCAGGTTTACACGCAACTATTTCCGCATAAGTTGCATGATAAATTTGCGTAAGGTTAGTTTTATTCAGTTATCGGTGATAAGTTACTTTCAAGCCCTGAAGCTGCGCTTTTATAACCTGTAAACGTTGTTGCTTGTGGTGATGTGCCAGCGCCAGAATGTGTGTGTGTTGCTAGTGTGTCGTTGGTGTCTTTAACTACGGCGATTAGGTCTAGCAATACTTGTACTACGTTTACACTATTATTACCCAGCCATACTGTAGCACCTTGCACTTTTGCCAGCTGTGCTGCCTTGGCTTCAAACTTTTTAAGGCTTTCAAGGTTCATGTTTTCGTGTGCTTTAATGTTGACCTGTTTTTTACTGCCAAGTGTTAAGTCTTCTAGCGCCATAATTAAGGCTTTTTCACCCACTATGGTTTTTAAAGCCCCCATTATTTCATTGATTTGGTTACCGTCAATTTTGTTTGTGGCATGTGTGTCTATGCTGCAGTGTTTTTCGTGGTAGTTTTCTTCGCGAACTTGCGCGTTAACTTCTGACGTTTGGCTTGTTTGTTTTATTTCGCCTGGTGTTTCTATGTGCCAGTTTTCGTTGCTGCCTTTTATTTTGCTATGCTTTGATTGTTGCATTACTACGTCGGTTGCGCGGTTTTCAGGCACCAGTGTTTGCCATGGTAAAATGGCGGTAATAACTGGGTGAGAATCTAGCCCGTCTATGTATTGAACTAAGCAACGCATGCCTACCTTGGGTTCAATATATAAACCACTTTCGTTTCCTTGGCCTGTCGCTAATGTTACCTGTTCAAAAATTGGAGCCTCTAGCGGTTCGTTAGTCACTGTGTTTAGTAGTTGAATATCTGCGGCTTTGTATGGTCTAAAGTTTGTGCTTACTTTTGAACCATTAGTAGGCAAGTCGTATATTTTTTCAATACGCGCTAACTGCGGCAAGTGTTTTCGTTGCCCTATTTCTGGAAAGTAGCGTAATACTAAGCGTCGTATATAACTTTTGACCATTTTAACCCTTGTTTATTTCCTGTTAGTGTTGTTTCAGTAATGTAACGATTGTTTATTTTTATACCCGGTCTTAGTTTTGGTATTGCTACGCATTCACCGTTTGTTGCATTTTTTACGTTTATTACGCTTTCGTCGAAATTTTCAATTGTTTCTTGGGCCCATGGTGAGTGGTCCCAACTTCCTACGTATATTTTGCCGTTGTTTTGCTGTTGAAATATATAGTTTTCTATTTGATATATTTTGCCCAGTTGTTTTAATGCGCTAATACCGTTGCCGCTGTGATAAAAACAAGCTACTGGTGTTTTCATGTATTCTTCGTTTGGTATTATGAATTCAATGCCTAGCTCTGCTATGTTTGCTAGTACTTGTTCAGCTGTTGCAAAACGAATTGAAATAGGTACATAGAACGACAATGCACCAATGAGCTCGCGGCACGTTAATATCCATTGGTTTTTTATTTGGTGCTTGCTTTCAATTACTCCTAAAAAATACGGCGTAAGTTCGCTTGTTTTATACCCTAATTGCAGTTCTACCAACCCTTTTGGCTCTTGTTCGCATATTACAGTAAATATGGCGCGCCCTGGGCTAAATAAATCTAGCTGTACAGTATCGCTAACAATGTTTTTTACTGGTTCGTTATTAATTAACAATACCTTTGTTAGTCTTGTTGTTGTCATTACACTGCGCCTGTTTTTTCAAACTTTTCTTGAATGGCACTGTGTCCGTTTTCGGCTTGTGGCTGCGTATTGCTCTCGGCTTTTGCGTTGAGTATTTGTTGTTCACGTTCTGATTTACTTAACACTTCGCGCATTTTGAATGATATTTGCCAGCCTTTTGCTTTTTCTAGCTCAATTGTTTTTATTTCACCGTCAAACGTAGCTTTTCTTACTTTGTAAGCTGTGGTTATGTCGCTATTTAATGTGTATATGACGCTTGCACCCTCGTCAAGTGCCTTTGCTTTGTTGATCAGTTCTGCGAGTTTTTCTTTTTCTACAAAAGGTATTTTTGCATTAACGGTTACCACTGCGCCTTTAACCCCTTTATTCATATTGATAATGTAGGAGCTTGCACCACTTAGATCTTGGTTTTCAATTTTTACGCTGCAATTTATTTTTATGTCGTACCCTGGTACTTGCCAGCCGTCTAATGTGATCATGTAAATAACTCGGTAATAGGTTGTAATTCGCTAGTGCTTCCGGTGTAAACGATGTACGCCCAATGCATTTGGTTATTGCCTATTTTTTTAATGGCATTGGCTAGGCCTCTTGCACTGTTAGCCGTAATGCTTTGTGTTTTTATGCTTGTGCTTACTGCGTTAAACTTTGTTTGTGCTAAACGTATGTCGCGTTCAGCTTTTAATGTTTCTGCTTCTGTTATTGCATTGTCTAGTGTTGTTATCACGTTTTGGCTTTCGCTTTCAACTAACGCCAGTGATGCATCGTTATATGCATCATTTAGCGCGGGTATTGCTCGGTTGTCTGCTTGCTGTTGCCATTCTCGGCTTTGCTCGTTGCCTGTGCTTGGTGTTGTTTTGTCTTCGTTTATTGTGCTTAAGCTTTGCGCGTATTGTTGGGCGTTAATAAATGGCATTAACGGGCATTTTTCGTTAATGGTTTCTAGTTTTTCGGCAAGTTGTTCCGGCTTTTCTGCAATAGCATATAACACTAAGGCATTCCACGACGTTGGCCTTTGCTGTCTGGTAAGATCTTCTATGCTTTTTGCAAGTAATAACGCACCTTTGGCGCTACTTAGCGCTGTAGGTGTTTCGTAACTGTTTAGACTAATGCTATTTATTGCCGTTGTTTTTCCGGCTAGGCCGTTACGATCAGTGTTAAAGCTTGGTGGAAATTGCACGTTAAACTTCGTCCCATTCTATTGACTTGTAGCAGTGGTTTTTATCAAAAAAGAATAATGTATTGATCATCTTTTCAAGTATTAACCATTTTCTTTTTTGTGTTGTGAGGGCTTTATAGCCTACGCGGCCACTAATTGTATGGTCTTCGCTACCATTAAAAACTAACACGTTAAAAAATGCGTCAATTACTATTAGAAGCCTAAGTAGGTAACTTTTTTTACTTTTCTGCATGTTAAATTACTTTGAAAACGTGCTCGTCAATGCTAAAACTAAACTGTGCTAATTCTTCTGGTGTTAGTTCTGAGTTCAACAACTCTGTGTTGACAATCCACTTACCACCCGTTTTGAAAGTAATGCTTATACTAAACGTTCCGTCTTGCTCGATAGTTGCCACCATGTAGGCTTTTCTCTGCGTATCAGTTCGCACAAATGGCACGCGAAACTTTGTAAGTCCCATTGCCACCAATGCGTTTAATCCGCTACCTGTTGCGGTAATTTCTGTTAACTCGTTTACCGTGTATTCGTTTGGCTTGTTGTCAAACCCGGTTAGTGTTGGTGAAACACCAGAAATTTCTATGTTAATAATGTCGGGGGTTTGTTCATTAAGTGGTGAATAAACAAAACCACCCTCTTCGTAAATGTAATCGTAAATATTGGCATTTTCAGGAATGTAACCTGACACTGCTGTAGAATGTAAATTATCTTTAGTCGAGCCTATAACTCGTCCTTCATTGTTTAGTAAGTATCTCACGGGTTAACTCCTGACATTTCAACAAAGTATGATGTGGTGTAAAAAGAGGTATCACCACCATATTGATAATGCTGTAAAGGAAATGCGCGTTTGTATATTTTGTTTTCTCCGGTGCTCTGACTTCCTGATGTGCTAGTAACATTATGTTGTAACTGAACAAGTCCTGAAGTATGTTCGTAATCAATAAACTCACCAGCATATGAATCGTTAGCAGTAGAGCTAGTTGAACAACGTGAATACATCTTTAAAAAATAACACTTTTTATTTAAGGTGTGTGTTGTTCCTGCGTTTTGCCTGTGACTTACTTCAACGTTATTATGCATCCAATCTCTCGCATTTTGAGTGTTAAGTAAATTTTGGCTTGCTGTGTAGCTATCAAACAATATTTCTCGATTAGCTAAATCGCTAAATATACTTGCTAACGCTGTATCATTATTAGCAATTGCTTTCATTATCACTGCTTTTTCAGCAATTAATGTTAATACAGCAGAATTATTTACGGCTAGATCTACTAACCTTAATAATGAAGTGTTGTTACTAGCAATACTGTTAGTAACACCGCTGTTTTCTAATATTATTTTTAGTGTCGTAATGTTACTTATTAGTGCATCTACTATAGAAGCATTACTCACAATAAATTCAGGAAATGCATCTACTTGAACAATAGCTGCTTTCCCTTTTGTCGTAAGGCAAAAATCTATTATCTCTTGCGATGAAATATTATCTTCGTTTAATAATTCAAATAGTTCTGTAACTGGGTTTCCACTTGCTCTTAATGTTCCCTCGCTCATATTTTGTAATCCCCATTGCTGTTTTTATACGCTGTATACCTAACGTTTTTTACCTTTATATTTATAGAGTCGTAAGGTGTTTCATTCATTATGATCTTTTTTCCTGTTGGTGCTAACAGTCGGCATTTGTTTAATTCACTAAGCGTTACAGACTGATCAATAACAAAGTCAAAGGCTTTTCCTGAGTCTGTTGGTATTTGTAGATCTGCAAAATCCATAAATACATGAAGTTTGTCTTTTGTAGTTATAGCGGTTTCATCTTCTGTAACATAAAACGGTTCGTTGTCATCATCATGGTTGTGCGCGTCAAATTCTGCTTTGCTTACAAATTCTTCATGGCTTGCCTGCCATGGTAGTGCTGACAAGCTAACGTTTAGTTGAGCGGCTATTGAATTACTGCGCCATACTATGCTTTTTACACTGTAGTCACCTGCGTTGGCTCCAACGGTTTTAGTTTTTGTTTGGCTGTTGGTGTGAACAACAGCAATGAGCACTTCGCTATTATCTGCTTTTGTCGCTATTACGCCGTACCAGTTAAAATCAAACGTGCCTACGTTGTACCCCATTGCGCAACTTATTACGACTGCGTTGTCGTTCAGTTGAGATACCATTTCAACTGGTTGAGTGTGTACTACGTCTGCTGTTGGCACTGTTGCATTTGGGTCTATTGGGTCAGTTTCTTGTAACCCGTTAACGTTAGCAAAAACAAAGTGTGTTATGTTTTGCACTTCACTGCCTGCAAAAACGGCATCTTTGTAACTTAGCCCTGCGTTTGTTATTAGTAATGTGCTCACCCTACTACCTCTTTATTAAATTCTACTTGGCCACCTAGTACGTATATTTCCAACACGTTTAACACTTGCAAAAAGTAACGTCGGCACGTTCTTCCGTATTGCCTTATCAGTTCTTCTACTAGCTGTTGCTTGTCGGCAAATTCTGATTCGATCATTGATATGCCTACCATATCCCAGTCGTAACCGGGTATTCTTTCGTTAATTTCCATATAACCAAAACCAAGACGTTTGAATATTGCTTCCATTCCTTGGGTTGAACCTGCATCTTCTGCGTTTGCCAGGGCGTGTTTAATGCGTAATCGGTAAAGCTCTACCGGTTCGTTTTCTAATCTTGTTATGTCGCGTTCCCATGCGAGCAAATTTAAAATTGGTAGTGCGGCTTCGTCTTCGTTTATTTGTTCAAGCCACCACCATAATTTTTGCTCGAATTCTTGCCAAAACTGGTTTGCCACTTTTGCCAATTTTGTGGTTTGTTCGCCGTTTAACCATGTGGGTAATTGAATATTATTGCTCATGGCTAGCCCTGTTTTGTCACGGTTAATGTGTCGATAACTGGCAAGCTCATTCCTGTATTGAAATCGTTGGTAATAAAGTTTAGCGAGCTAATTTGCGGAAACTGCGCATGTAGTTCTGATGCTAATAAACTAAAGCTAAAGTTTTCATTGGGTTTGCATGTTGTTGCTTCATATGCTGAATTTTCACGGAACGCTGCGCGAATAAATTGCTCTATTTGTGTTTTTATGTCGGTTTCGTTTGGTTTTAGCCAGTATTGCAATTCAATGTTTTTTGGTGTTGTTGGTATGGCGAATACTAACAAGTCGTCGCCATGGCCATGATAGCCACTGGCGGTATGGTTGTTTATACTGTCTACTACTGTTTGCGTTACTGTGCCTACGGGTAAATATACGTATGCGTTCGCGCTACCTGGCCCCCGCGGTGCGGTGTGATCAAATATTATGTTGTCGGCCAATATGCCTGGGAACTCTGAAATAATAGAACGATACACTGCATCAACGTGAAAATTACCGCTTGTGGCGAATTTGTCACGAATACGCAATTGATAATTACTATCTGATTCGACTAACTGGCCTGCTTTAACTAGCCAGTCATCATTGTTGGTTACGCTTACGCCTTCTATCGGTATTACAAAGTTATTGTAGTAACCGCCTGGTAAGTTATGATCACTGCCAAATTCTGTTGCTTCTACTAGTGCGTTTATACTTGCTACCCCGTCAGCTAGGGTTACATCAAATAAAGTTTGTACTTGATACACTACGCCATTTATTGGCGTGCTTTGTATTAACGTGCCCTTTTGAATCGTTAGCTCGCCGCTGCTATCTACTCTGTGTATTTGCACATTCCCTTGTGTTTTAACTGCTTGTAGCCGTGGTGTGTTTCGGCCTGCGCCTTTTGCGTCTAACCATTCGTTTTGTGCTGACAGTACAAACGTATTGGGCATAATTTGTGTAGTGAGTATGTCTACCATTTCTTTCGCTGGTTTAGCGATTAATGCTTTTTGCAGTCGCCAAAATGGGCTAAACGGGCTTTGGTTGTTTATTTCAAAGCCGTTTTCAATTAATAGCGCATCCCATTGAGCCTGAAACTCTTGCTCGGTTGTAGGAATGTTTGCCTGTTTAAGCAGTTCGGTAAATTGCTTTGTTAGGTCTAAATTAATTGACATTGCTTGCCTCTATTTTTCCGTAGTCGTATGTATCAGCTAGCACTTTTATTGTTTTGTCTGAGTTGTAATAGAGTTCAATAGTGCCTGGTATTAACCGTTCGTCTTGTTCTACTATTAATTCCAACTCGGTTAATATTGTTGAAATTGCATTGTTGTTTCTTAGTCCTACTAGCCTTACAAGTAGCCCGCTTTCTAATATTCTGTGCTTTATGTCTTGAGCAATAACTTGCTGCTTTGTTAGTTTTGTTGGGCTTAATATGTCGTCAAGTGATAAGTCACTTTCAACAATGTTTAAATCTATGTGATGTGTTGTTTCTGACATTACCCGGCTAACTCCATTAGTTGTTCAATGTCTGCCAGTGCGTTTTCTGACTTAATTGTTAATCCGTCAATGTGTACATGTTTACTTTGATCACTGCTGTTACTGTTATTAGTGAGCGAGTTTGAAAACTGTTGTGCAATGGCTGATTTTTCAATTTGTACGTAATTGCTTTTAGCTAACTGTTTGTTTTTCGTTTTTTGCTTTTCGGCCTTTTCTGCTTGTATTTGCGCTATATTTATAGGCACTACGTTGTTAACGGGTAGTGATTCTAGTTTGCTCGTTTTTGTTGCTGTAATATTTGTGTCGTCGCCAAATAAACTGCCAACCCACGTTCCAGCTGTTTTTAATAACCCAATACCATCATTAAGTAATGAAAACCAAGCGCGCATTGGTGCTGTTAACATTTTAAAAACATTAGCTACGGTAGTGCCAAAGCTTTTACCTGCATTTCCTGCCGCTAATAATTGTTCGCTAGTTTGGTTTACAGGAGTTAATAAGTTGCTAAACCAACTCATTAGCCCACTGGCTTTTTCGCCTAGCCATGAGAATAAATCACCCACAAAACCTAGTTTGTCGATAAAGCTTGCCAATATCGGCGTAACGGGGCCAAAGCCTTGTGTTAATCCGTCCCAAAATCCGCTCATAAGCGCTTTTATTGGTTGCCAATACTTATAAATAGCAATGCCACCAGCGATTATCCATGTTAATGGGTTTGCTAGTAATGCCGTGGTAAATGCCCACGCCCCTGTTGTTGCTGCCATTAAGCCAACACGCATAGCACCTAGCGCACCACCACTAAGCGCGCTTTGCATATGAAAGCTTAGCAAGGCAATACGAGATGCTTTTACGGCTTTGCTAAATAGCCCTAGCACCACGCTTGATGCTTTAGTGAATGTTGAAAAGCCGATCATTCCGTATTTAGATAGCCCCATAACAATGTTAAATAACCCCACTGCTGTCATTAGGCCAACTACGCCCACTACGGTTGTGGCAATTGTTGACGTTAAAATAGGGAACCTCTCTGTTAATCCTACTACTGCATACAAAGCGGTTGATAGTTTTTCAACAAAGGGTTCAACTACAGGCAATAATCTTTGCCCCATTGCTGTTGCAGCTGCGTTGAACGATCCGCTTAATCTATCCCAAGGGCTTGCTATTATTTTTGCCATTTCAACAGCTTTTGACCCGTCTTGTATATTTTCGAATATCTTTATATCTGAGTTTAGGCCTTTTACTTTTTCACTAAGTACGTTTACCGCTTTGGCTCCTTGTTCGCCAAATACTTTTGTTAAAACGCCAAGTTTTTCTACAGAGCCTAATGATTTTAGTTTGTTGTTTATTTTGCCGAGAACTAAGTCTATGGCGATCATGTCGCCATTTTCTTTTGTTAATTTTAACCCTAGCATTTTCTCTGCTTTGCCAACGCCTTGTATGAATTTTTCTGCTTGCGTTCCAGCAACAGAACCTGACTTGGCTACAAGTTGTAATTGTCCAACCATTGCAAATTGCTGAGCGGCATTTAACCCTACACTGGAACCTGTATTACTTAAGTTTGAAAATGCAGCTTGCATTTCTGAACCAGTAGTTTTATACAAATTTACTGCTGAGGCAGTTTGCCCAGCTATTTTGTCTACCCAGTTAGATTTTCCCATTTTATTAGCGTTTTTTTCGAAGATACCGTACATAGTACCCATGTAACTGGTAATGGTTGATGCGTCAGCTTTTGTTGCTTTTGCTAATATGTTTGAAGTCTTTGTGAATGATGAAAGGTCATTTTCTGTTAAGCCTCCAATTGCTGACTGAATGTCGTAAGCACTGCGCACAAATTCGGCTGAATTTCCACCAAATTCACTGCCAAATTCAAAAGCCGATTTTGTTAATTTTTCTAGCCCGCTTTGCGCAACGCCAAGTGACTGAACTTCACCAAGAGCTGCCATGTGATCGATGGCAGGCATTAACGAACGGTTAAGCGCCACACCACCAGCTGCAGCACCAACAAACCCTTTCATCATTTGATCTTGTGCTTTGTTTGCTTGTGCGCTCATTTGATTTATTTTGCTCATGATTTTATTGACGGGTGCTGATGCTTTATCAACTACGCCAATGGTATACATGAGTTTTTCTAATTTACTTAATGAGCTCATTAGTTGTGTGCCTAATTAACTAAATACTTGGCTAAAAATCGTTGTTAGTAGTACTACTGAAATAGCCGCGGAAAAAAAGTAAAGCAGGCTTGTTTTGGTGGCTTTATTGAATTGTTTATTGTTCACTTTTTTTGCCTCTTTACTTTTATTCATTGTTTTTAAAGAACATGCAAATGCCATTATTTATTGCTATTGCTTGTTGCTCTATGCTGTTGTTTTCTAAATACATGGCTTGCGCCAAGCTTTCTTCGGTTATCGGTAAGCTTGGCAACCATTTGCTGTGATATGCGAGCATTTGTTCCGTTGGGTTATTCCCTATGGCTTTTGCTCGCTCTGTTATTTTTTTACGGTTATGTCAAAGTCTTCTTGGTATTCTTCAACAATTGCCCCCAGTAAATGCAAGGCACCGCCCGGTTTTTTCATGAATTCTATTGCTGCTTCTCTGCTTTTTGGGTCAACAATTGCGGTGATGAAATTAAACGCGGGTTTCACTTTATCTTTTGGTGTTGTGTCGTTTATATATTTGTTATAAGCGGCTACGTTGACATTAAAAACCATGTCTTCGCCATTAACAGTTAATGTAATTTTTTTCTCAAACGCCATGATGTTTCTCTCTTTTTTTTTCTAGTTACGGTTATGCTTTAGCTTTTATTTTTGCTCAAGCTGTTGTTGTTCTAATAAGGTGTAAGTAAAGGTGTTGCCCCATGTTTTTGCCGACTGACGGCAGAGTGTTAAAAACTCGTCAAAGTCTTCTGGCTTTGCTAACACTTGGCAACCTGCACTCCATTTATTCACTTGCTTAGATTCGTTTTTTTCGCTGGCTCGGTGGCAATTAATACCAAAGTAGCCTTTTTGTTTTTTTACGCTTTTAAGGGTGACGTCCGTGTCTATCGTTTCGTCCTTGTTTCCATCACGAAATACGGTGATCGGTTTGTTTTGTACAAGTGCGGGGTATTTACCCTGATGCATTCCGAAGGTCCATACACTTTTATGTTGCATGGGTGCTACTACTGCCGTTCCGTCAACGTTAATCGGGTTTTTGCGATAGTATATGCCTGGGTCGGTTGTGCATTTATATTGTACTAATTGCCATTGGCCGTTCATTTGATAAAGCACACACATCATGTCGTTAAATGTATTTGCGCGCGTGTTTTTGCTGCGAACACCAATAATATTGAGGTTTAATTCACCTTCAAATAGTTGATATTGGCTATGCTTTAGCGCTGCTAATACGTTTTTTATGGTGATTAGTGTGCTTTTCATTTTTTAACCTTTCTGCGTTGTTTTGTGTGCGCTATAAGTCGCGCACCTCTTCGGCTGTTAAGTACGGAACACCATTAATTTTCACAAAGTCTGGTGATACCACTTGCCCTTTGATTGTCGTTAAATCCTCTTCTCCACCTTCTGCTTTGATATTGAGAATTTCTTCAAGTGATGGCAGTACGCCAAACACTTCTACGTTTTTAGAGCCGGCTGCGGCTTCTGCTAAAAATGATAAATCGAATGGTTCAATGCCTTTCCAGCTGCCTGCTGATTGTGCTTGCGCTTCGATTAGTAAAAAGTTTTCGTGATCAACTTTTATTGAAACTTCTGCTGAAACTGGCCCATCGATATATCCCTTTGGAACGCCTCTTACTATTTTGGGTGTTCTACCGTCGGTAATGGTTACTGTTGCTTCATTGATGTGTACCATTTTGTCACCCATGAATACGTCGAAGTCTTTGCCGCCTAATGATTTCATGTTTTATTCCTTACTGTGCGTTGTCTAGCATGATGCCGACTAAAATTGTGCTTGGTGAGTCAATTGGTTTTACTTTCAGTAATACGTGTAACTCGGTTGGGCTAGTGAATGTTAGGCCTATTGCATCTTCTTTTGGTTCTTGTATTTCACCAGGGAATTTGTCAGCGCCTAAGTTGATGCTTTTTGCCATGTCGCGTAAAGGTTTACTAAGTACGCGTTTACCAAACGCAATGCCTGAGCTTGAGTTATTTAGTCGACGGTTTTTAATTTGCCAAATAGCAATAATGCGTACTTGCCTTGCTGCTTTGTCTACTACTCGACCTGCTTCAATTTTTTGATAGTCTCCGCCTTCTGCGTCTAGCATGTTTACATCACCAAAATATATGCCATCGAAGTCTGGGTAAAATTGCACACAACTAAAACGCAAGGCATCTAGTGCGGCGGTAACCGCGTTGGTCAGTGGTGCGCCTGTTTTATCGACTGGTGAAGGTAATAACGATAATGAGCCAGTTTGTGTACGCATAGGGCTGTCTGCAATAGTGACTGAACGCTTACATAAACGGCCAGTAACAGCACCTAGTTCGTCGCCGTAAAGTAAAGGAATTACGGCGGTTCGGTCTGCTACCACACCATCGATTAGTGGTTGAATTGCGGTGTTATGCTCTGCCCATGTTTCGCCTGTGGCTGGGTCAGGGTCGCAACCTGGCGCTGCAAGTAAAATACGGATTCTTCGGGCGTGTGCTGCCAAAATTGTTTGCATTTTTGCTTGATATGCTTCTACGTCAGCTTTTCCCGTTACTGGGGTTGAAACAACAATAATTTCTGGGCTTACGTCTTGGTCCATGGCTTTGTCAATTTCTGCCATGATATTGTCGCCGTTCGTGATGGGAATAGCCCAGCCGGTTACTAGGTCATCACCATTTCGTACCCACGCTTGTAGTTGTGTTTTTAATGGTGAATCTGTATCGCTAATTAGCGTATCAAAGTCAGATTGTGCGTTAATTGCTACAACGGTGTTCAGGTTTTCTGTGCCTTCACCAATGAATAATACTGAGCGTTCTACTTCTTTCGTTGCTCCGCTACCTGTGTTTGCCGACGTTACGGAAACTTTACCTTGTGCCATGTTGTTACCCTTTCCTGTGCTGTAAGTTTGTTTGGTTAGCCGATGCGGAACGCTTCAGATAACATGTAATTTTTTAACTGTTTGTATTCTTTTGCTTCTTGTCCTAAAAACGAGCGTTCTGGTAGTGGTATTGACCACTTCGTTTTTTTGTTTTGCTCGTCGCGCATTGTTCTTAGTACTAGCCCTGCTTGATAAAACGTTAGGTTTTCTTGTATCCATTTAAGGCTTGGGTTTTTCCAGCCTTTGCCTTTGTTTTTTCTAATTTTGTAACCTTCTTGCCTTAAGCTTTTTGCTTGCTGCCTTGTTGCTTTGGCTGTTTTGTTTGGCGTTCCGTATTTTTTTGCAGCTTCTTTTGCTGTCATTTCAAGGGTTACCCCTTGTTGATGCGCCCTTGCTATTTGTCCTACTAATTTATTGCCAAACGTTACTTGTGCTTTGTTAGGGCTTGTATGCACTTGTAAATTTTTACCTAACTTACGTAGCATTTTTGTTTTTTTGCCGTTTGCTCTGCCTTGCCACGTTTTGCCTTGTAAATCTTTTTGTTTGGTTATTCTTTTTTTACTGTCTCGCCTTACTTTTCTACCTGCACCACGTAATATTCTTCGTCTTTTTTGTGGGTTAAGGGTTAGTAACTTAAGTTCTTTAAGTACTTGCCCAGTTTGTGCTTTGTTCGTTGTTGCACTTAGCATGTTCAGTCGTTATCAATTTCACCTGTTAAGGTGAACGTTTCAGCTATCCATAAGCTTGATTCGCCAAAATCGTATTTTTTATCGTTTAGTACGAATGGCCCCGTGCTAGATTCGATCAGTTGTATTTCTTCGCTGATGTTTTCAATTGTTAGTTCAAGCTCTACGCTGTTGTCGTCGAGTTTGTCTACACTAAATTCAACCGTATCGCTTTCGTGTTTTTCGCCGTTCTCTTGCAGCCAAAAACTTACGTATGTTGCTATTAGTTCTGCGGGTGCTGCGCATGGGTTTATGCTAATTACGCCGCTATAATTTATTCTTGCGGCTATTATTCCGTTGCCGTTTATTTTTTTGCTGCTTGGCTCTATTTCGCCACCTTCTATCCATGCGTCAAATTCGCCTGGCTTTGCGAGTAATCGCCCTTGGTATTGGGCGGTTGTTAAGTGTGCAACAAGGCGTTGTAGTTTGTTTTTCATATTAGTTCTACGCTTATGTTTTCACTTACGCTCATTATTTGGCGTATTGCGCTGAATGCTTGGTTTTTCCAATACTTTTTACTGTCAATTGCCACTTCGCTTTGTGTTGCTTGTTGGTCGCGATGCGTTTCGCCAAGTTTGCTAATCAATAAGTTTGATTTAGCAAGTGAATAAACCGCTTTTTTGTAAAGCGTGGTTAGCCGATCGATGCCGTCTATTTTTTCATTGCTTATTTCTTCTAGCTTGTTGAACGTTGACCAGTTAATTACGTTGTATTCGCTTAGTTCATTGTTAACAAAAAACGCTGCTTCGGTGAGTTTTGTGGTTACCATGTCTACGTTGTTGCCGTATTCGGTGGCAATGGCGTAGTTTTCACTTAGCTCTTGTATGCTCAACTGTGGGTAAAAGCTGTCGCTTTGTACCTTGTTGTTTGGCATTTCTGCATGGGGCATACCGTTTAAGTTCATGTTTTACCTTTGCTAACAATGTTTGTAATGGGTGTGGGCGCCTACAACCGTTAAACCGAGAAATAAGTATCAAACTGGTTTAAGGTTGCATGCCCACCGGCGTTAGAGTCTTTTCTGCTCTTAAATATCTATTTCAATGTTTAGATTTTTGGCAATGTCTCGCGCGGACTTCTTAACCCCTGCTTTATCATTGAGGCTGGTGGCCGTTACATAATGCTTTAGTGCATTGCCATAGTTATGTTGTACTTGTTCTAGTTTTCCTGCCATTGCATATACTTTGCCGCCAACAATGTCGCCAAGGTCGTATTTTTGTTGCTCTATAAGCGCGATAAACCTAATGAATTGCTGGGTAATTTGCGTTTGTTCAATACTTTTTAAGCCTTTTTCAAGTTGCAATGCACCTTCTGTGTAGAGTTGGTCGGCTACGAACACACCCCAATGCTTAGTGTTAAATACTGTGGGTAATGGTTGTTGTTGAGAAACCATTAGCGGTAAAAGCTCTAGTGCTTTCGTCCAACGTTTCAGATCAATTAACCAAATGAATACCCAAGCAAGTATGATGTTTGGGTGGTTGCCGCCACTTGCTACATATTTTTCAACGTATTCAAGGTGGTTGTTGTTTTTTAAGGCTTCGCTTTTGTATTGGTCTTTTTCTTCAATGGTTGAAAACTGTTTAAGTTGAGCTAGGTCGGCTTCCATGCCGATTTTTTGCATGTCGAATTCTGCTTTTACCTGGTTGCTAATGTCGCTTTCTGGTTTGTTGTTTTCAACCGCTTGCGTTTGCGCAATTGTTGCGCCTTGTTGGCGTGCTTTTGATGCTGCTTTTCTGGCTAGTGCTTTTTTTACTATGCTCATGTTAAACAATTCTCTTCGTGATGATGTTTTAAAAAGCGCTACCTAGATTAACTAGGTAGCGTTACTCATTTGAGTAAGTCCGGGATTCGTTATGCTATTCCCAAGCGTTACCTGCCGCGTTTGGCACTTTTACGTTTGCTGATTCGAAAAATACGATTTTTTCTAAATCTTCAACATAAAAGCAGTCGTTACGTGATTGATAGTCTTCAACACGTTTCTTTTCTGGTACGTCTTTAATGTGCGTACGTGTTGAACCGCTTTGTATGTAATGACTTAAGTTGTCGAAACTTGTTACTAAAATTCCACGAGCGGGGAAAAATGGCACTTTATATGTGCGTAAACCGCCGTATGTATCAATAACTTGTTCAAGTTCAATTTTTGTTTTTTCGCTTGGTGTGTGAGCTTGCTTTGCATACAACTTGTTTTTGTCGTTTGCTAACAGTTCGTCGCCGATGATTGCAATCATGTTTGTGCGTTTGTGCTCTGGAATTGCTTGTAACGCGTCATGTACTGCTTGGTCTAGGTTTTCGTAGTCGCCACCCTCACCAATACGAATTTCACCGGCATTTGCACCTTCTGAAATTGCACGTTCTGACGCATCGCGGCGAACAAGCTGTAACCAACCAATATTTACATCTTGCAGCATTGGGTTGCTTGCTAAGTCTGTTACATTTGCTGCGCTTGTGCCGTTAAACCCAACTTTAATAATGTCGAGTGCAATCGCTTGTTTTACGTGATTACGATAACGTTGCAAGAAGTCTGGAAACTTTGACCATTGATCCATTTTTTGCCACGTTAAATGTACGTCGCACTCAACTGGATAGCAGCGGTATTCACGTTTTTCTAAACCTGATACGTCTTTAGTTTGGCGAGTGTTTGATGGGTTATCTTCTACACCTGCACGGCCAGTTACGCCACCGTCAACGCTCATGATCACTGATTGACCAACTATATCATCAACCATTGCAGTATTGATTTGCTGTAAGAATTCTGCTGATTCATACATTGCGTCGTAAAGGTTTTGTTCTACTGTTGGCTCAACTGAGAACTGTGTGCTCATTGATGCTGTGCCGTAATTTGATGCTAAACCAACCATAATGGCGGTAAATAATTGCGATGTTTTTGCTTTCATTTTTTCACTCTTAATTTTTAGATAAATTGATGTTTAATGCGATCATTTGGTTTTTAATAAATACCGTTAAATTGCGCATCGCCTAAGTTTTCTTCGTCGGCAGGTGTTGTGTTACCAGCCGGATTACCAATAGCCTGGTCTAGCTTTTTACTTAGGTTTTCAATTTGTGTGGCCATGTCGCCGACTTGCTCAGATACGTTTTTAAAGTCGTCGTTGTCTGTTAATGAAAATTCGGTTGGTTTTTCAGGTGTGTTTTCTTCGTTTTCACCTTCGTTTTCAGTTGGCTGTGCTGTCAGCTTTTCTTCAATGTTTTGCATTGATGTTTGCATAGCAGTAAAGCCAGTGGCTAACTGTGTTAATGGCTCAGTTAACGCGGTTTGTAGTTGCGCAAATTGTTCTGGCTTCATTTCTTCGTCCTTCTTGTTAAATAAATTTTTAAATATATTTTTAAATCCTGCGGTTTCTTCGCTTTGTGTTTCTATGTTTAGCGTTGAACGCGTAATTTCATTATTTTGTTCTGAATTTGGTGTTTCGTTTTTGTTGAAATTTGCACGGGTTGTGCGGGTTGATGCGGGGTAGTCTGTCATTGCTAAACCGGTTAAATAAGTTTTACCTGTTTTCATGAAGTCACGGTTTATTTCAATGCTGTAATATACTGCTTGGTCTGCCTGGTTAAGTTTTAGCAGTGATTCGTTTGGGCATAGTATTGCATTCAATACAGTGGTTCCGTCTGCTGTTTTACCTTTGCTTACGCTTACTACATCACCTAGCATACAGCCGTTTAGCTCTATGCCTAAGTCGCTTGCGGCCCATGCTCCCCAGTTGCCGTAGTGATCTAAATTAATACGGGCGCCATACATATCGTAGTTGTATGTTTCTACGATGTCGTCAATGTCTTGTTCAGTGATTTCTCTGCCATCTACCGTTAAACCAACAGCGGCTATTGTTTGGGGTAATGTGCGTAAACTACTTTTCATTCATTGAACCTATGGCCGTTTTATGTGTTAATTAATATGCTTTGATATTTTAAGTTTGCGCTCTCGTTTTGTTGCTTTCCATTGTTTTAATTCTTTGTAATTCCTATATTTTGTTTCTAGGATTTTTTAGGGCTTGTGTTTAAAGAATTAACCCTTTCAGCTATATAAACTGCTTTTATTCTTTTACTTTTTAGCAGCTTTATTGTTAATGAAACTTCGGTATGACCCTTCTGTTATTAAACAAGCACGCGACCATTATGTTTTTGGTTCGTACACGTTTGATGAAATATCAGAAATGGACGGTATGCCAAGTGCAAGAACGTTGCGAAGGTGGGCTGATGAAGGTGCGTGGAATGATTTGTGCCCTTCAATTAACGCTGAAACGGCTATTGCTCGTAGAATTGTTTTATTAGCAGACCGTGAAAATAAAACTGATGCTGATTACAAAGAATTAGATTTTTTAACGAAACAACAATGCGCGTTAAATCAGTCGCGTTTGCCCAGTGCGGGCATTGTTAAAAAGTATGGTCAATCTCAGCCTAAACAAAGTGCTAACGACGATGAGCCGAGCGGTAAAAAACGCCGTAAAAAGCGCATTAAAAATGATGTGTCTGGCATTACTAAGGAAATGCTGGACCAGTTAAAAGACGAATTGTTATACCCCCACCAGTTATTTTGGTTTGATAACCAAGAACACCGAAGCCGATTTATTTTAAAGCCCCGCCAAATTGGTGCCACTTTCTATTTTGCTTTTGAAGCGTTTTACGATGCGGTGGTTAATGGTCGTAATAAAATATTTATTTCGGCTTCTCGTGATCAGGCTGAAATTTTTAAGGCAAACATTATTGCGTTGTGCCGTGAGCATTTTGACATTGAATTAAGTGGTTCACCGCTTACGTTAAATAATGGCGGTAAATCGACAACGCTTTACTTTAAGAGTACGAACGCGCGCACGGCTCAGTCGGCCAGTGGTGATTTGTATATAGATGAAGTGTTTTGGATCCCTAAATTTAAAGAGTTACGCGGTCTAGCTCAAGCAATGGCTACGCACAAAGATTTTAAGATTACTTATTTTAGTACGCCTAGTGTTACTAGCCATGAAGCTTACGATTTATGGAATGGTAGATGGTATAGAAAAACTAAAGCCTGTAACGACCCTGAATTTGATGTTGATACTAGCCATAAAGCATTACAAAGCGGCGTGCTTTGCGGGGATGGTATTTGGCGACAACGTTTGCATGTGCATGATGTTGTTAAACAAGGTTTTGATCGCATTGATATTGAAATGCTTGAAAATGAGTATTCAAAAGACGAGTTCGACAACTTGTTTATGTGCAAGTTTATTGATGATGCGCATTCAGCCTTTAGTTTAAAACAAGTTATGGCGTGTGTGGGTAATTCAAGCAAGTGGAAAGATATTGACCACAGTTGGCCGCGCCCATATGCAATGAAACCAGTTGTAATTGGTTTTGACCCCGCACGAACACGAGATAATGCAGCTGTTGTTGTTATGTCATTACCAGCCAATGCCAGTGAAAAATTTAGAATTATTGAAACGTTAAATTTAAACGGTAACGATTTTGAAGGTATGGCTCGTGAAATTGAAGACCTTACGCGCAAGTATCATGTGGTGCACATTGGTGTTGATACCACTGGTATTGGCCTTGGTGTTTTCGAGCTTATACAAAAATTCTTCCCTATGGCCATGCCTATTCATTACAACCCAATTATGAAAAATCGCCTGGTGCAAAAAGCGATTAATGTTATCGCCAATAAGCGCCTTGAGTTTGATGAAGAGTCGGTTGGTATTGCAAGCAGCTTTATTAATATTCGTAAGAAGGTGGTGGGTGACCAAATAACGTATGCAACAAACAGAACGGCTAGTACTGGCCATGCTGATATTGCTTGGGCAATTATGCACGCCCTAATTTATGAGCCGCTAAGTGGTGGCATTGACAGTACACGAACTTCGATAGGAATAGCAGCTTAATGGTTGATGATATAAAAAAAGAAAATAAAACAAATTCGGGTGTTGATTGCTTTAGCTTTGGTGATCCTGAGCCTTGTTTGGATAATCGTATCACTGAATACATGGGCATTTATGCCGATGCGAACGGTATTTACAACCCGCCTATTTCATTGATTGGTCTTATTAAGCTGCTTGATGTTAATGCCCAGCACGCACCTATTTTGTATTTCAAACGTAATATGATTTTAAAATGGTTTGAAAAGAACCCCATTCTAAATAGAAATAATTTTAGTAAGTTTGCGTTTGATTATTTGTGGTCGGGCATGGGGTATTTTCAAGTCATTCGAAATGCTTTTCGTGTGCCTATTAAGTTACGCCATTTACCTGCTTTAAACATGCGTTATACAAGCACGCGTGATGTTTATGCGCAATTGCAAAACAATGGCAAAATCTTACGCTTTGAACCTGGTGAAGTTATTCAAATTAAAGAATATGACCCGCGCCAAGGTATTTACGCAATACCACAGTATTACGGGGGTATTCAAAGTGCATTATTAAATGAAGATGCAACGTTATTTAGACGTAAATATTATAAAAATGGTGCGCATATGGGGTTCATTTTTTCAATGGCTGACCCTAGCTTAAATGGTGACGATGAAGCCGCCCTTAAAAAAGCTATTTCTGACAGTAAAGGCGTTGGTAATTTTAGAAGTTTATTCATTAATACGAAAAACCCAAACATTAAAGATGCTGAAAAAACGATAAAAATAACGCCTATTGGTGACATTTCAACAAAAGATGAATTTGAACGTATTAAGAAAATTACGCTTAACGATATGTTGAGTATGCATCGAGCGAGTGAAGCGTTAAGCGGCCAAGCGAGTGGTGATAGTCCGGGCTTTGGCGATTTAGACAAGATTACGCGTAGTTATTACAACAATGAAGTTGTACCACTTCAGCAAGAAATGATGCAAGTGAATGAGTATTTACCCGCTCATTTGCATATTAGTTTTAAAGAGCCTGATTATTCAGATTTAAACCCTGTTGCTATTGAAGAATAGCGCTTAGCAAGGAAGTGGTACTAATGAATTGGTTTGATTTTATTGATTTAGTAGATGTAGTTGGTTTTTTTAAACAATGGGGGCAATTAATTGTGTTGTCTTTTTTAGCAGCTGCGGTGCAAATGTATTTGAGCGGCAAGAAATTTACTTTTTTTCATTATTTTATGGGTGTGATTGTTGCTGTTTTTTCAGCGTTTTTAGCCTCTAAATTTTGTGAGTGGTTAGATTTTGGCAGTAATTTAACCACTGGTGTGATTGGGGTGTGTGCTTATACTGCGCCTCATATTTTGGAGGGTTTGAATAAGTTTGTTCAGTATTTTTTTCAAAATCCTAAAGAGTTTTTAACATTTTTAAAGGCTAAGTAATGCAACAGGTGTTTCATGTTGGTTGTTGGAGTGTTAAGCCAATTGTGGCGACGTTAAGAAAACACAAAAAATACGGTGATGACTTTGCCGGTTCAGTTGTGCTTAGCGTTCAAGATGATACCGCACATTTTTCAGCGCTAACGCTTAAAACTGGCACGTTCACCAAGAAAGATTTTATTGATTTTGTTCATATTGCGCGTGCTTTCGGCTGTACTAAGGCGCTTTATGAGCGTTTAAACAGTGACGGTGAAATGGTTAAAAAAGAGGTGATGCTTTAATGGCTGTTAATTTATTAATTAAAAACATTCCATCGCAATGGTTATCTGGAATGGTTGTTGCTGCGTTTCCTGAAGGGCATCAATTTGGCAGGCTAGAAAGCAAAACGGTTTTTGAACAGAAAAAATCACAGTTTATGCTAGAGAACGACCCGCGTTATTTAGAAGAGTTTCCGCGCGAATATGTGATTGTTAAATTTATTGATAAAAATATTAATGATGTTGAAGTACAAGAATTACTAACACCAGAAGGCGCCCAATTCCCAGTTAAGCGTTTCAAGCCTGTTGATGATAGATCACCTTTTTACCAACCATTGTTAAATGATGCTTATGTTGAAGTGAATTATGCTGAAGCATTACCATTAATTGAGGATGTCGTTTAATGGCCATTAAGACTATCGGTATTGGTGGTGATTACTCTAGCCCTGGTGCGTGGAAAGCTTCACTTCCTGCTACACTGACTGAGCCTGAAACCGCACGAATATTAGATGACTTATCATCATTAAATGATGTGCAAAAAACCTTTGATATTAATGTATTAACGAGTGCGTCAAATTTCATAACAATTGAAACGTATGATGCGGTATCTTCTGAATTAAGAGCTCAAGACTTTAAAGCTGGTAATGGCGATATCCCGGTTATCGAATATGGGCGTGGTGGTTCATATGGTTTTATAACACGTAGAGAAGGTTGCCATCATTTAGTTGTTAGAAACTTGACTGTTAATTATACCGCTACATCAACTAACTTAGTTTCTGATTTTAGAACAACAAATCCGAGTGATAATTTTACTCGTATCTACAACAACTATTGGTTCAGGTCTGGCATATCGTACGGGACTATACTTGTTGACAGCGGTACGAATGGCGAAATATATAATAATGTGCTGGTTACTGGAAATATAAACGGTATCTTGACTAATGCCAGTGATGTTGATGTATACAATAATACCTTGGTTGCTACGTTTAGTGACGCTGAAATAGCTAGGTCTGGCATTCGCTATGGCAATGGTGCTGTTGAAAGAAACGCGGTTTTTCACTATGGTTCCACGGGCGGAAATCGTTGTTATCTTAGTAATTCAACGGTGTTCAATGAAAATGCTTCTGATGATACAAGCGGTAGCATAGGTTTCCGTAGCCTCTCTTTACTTGATCAGTATGTGGATCCTGAAAATCACGATTGGTCTTTCAAGTCTGGAAATAGCTTGGAAGGTGCAGCTTCGGGTGGCAAAAATATTGGCGCTTTTTTGGAAAGTGCTATTGCGGCTCCTGAAGAATATAGCGGTGGTTTTTCTCTGCAGTCTGGTTCAAACATTGTGCTTGCGGGTGAAAAAGTTGCTAAAAGTGAATTTGCTTTGTTGGCCGATGCTGACGCAGTTGTTATTGGCAAAAAACATGCTTCTGGTGTTATTTCTTCAACAGGTTCTTCTAGTGTTTCTAATAATGGCATAAAACAAGGTTTTGGTGAGCTTCATACTTCTAGTTCTTCTAGTGTATCAACGAACGGGGCCAAAAATTCAAGCGGTGCCCTGTCTTCAACAAGTTTATCTAGCGTTTCGGTTGCTGGGTTTAAACAAGCTTTTGGTAGTTTTACTTCTAACGTAGTTGCTACGGTTACGGTTAGCGGCTCTGCGGCAACCATTATTTCAAGAAGTGGTGGTTTTTCGCTGCAGTCTGGTGCAAGTATTGTGCTAGCAGGTGAAAAGTTAGCTAAAGGTAAGGTTGTTTCTAACTGTTCTTCCGTTATTAGCGTGGATGGTTTTAAACAAGCTTTTGGTGGTTTTACTTCTAACGTAGTTGCTACGGTTACGGTTAGCGGCTCGGCGGCAACCATTATTTCAAGAAGCGGTGGTTTTTCGCTGCAGTCTGGTTCAAGTATTGTTCTAGCAGGTAAAAAGAGTTCAAGCTCTGCTATTTCATTGACTAGTGCTGCAAGCATTAGTGTTTCTGGTGTTAAGTCTGGTTTTTCTGCTCTCGTTGTTCCGTCGGTTTCTTCTGTTTTAGGTTCTGGTGTTAAGTATTCATCAGGTGTTTTTGAACTTGTATCTAATGCTGATGTGTCGCTTGTCGGTTTTAACAAAACGTATACGCCAGTTGTTCGCAAGATAGTGATTGAGGGCCATATTGTTAATGGCTTTGTTTTGCCTTGCGATGTAAATAATAAAATTACGATCAAAGGGGTTTTTTAATGTTGTGTGGTGATTATTTCCTTCAACGTAACGATCAGGTTCTTGTGGTGCCTGTGACTAGAGAAGGTCAGGCGATCGAAACCGCTAATTTAAGTGAAGCTTTATATAAGCTTTATTCAAATAATAAGCGTGTGGTGTTATTAACAAAAACGCTTGATGATGGTATTTCACGCGATGCCAGTACGCTTTCTATTTCAATTTCTGAAAGTGACAGCGAAAACTTATGTGGTACGTATTACCACGAATTAACTATTGTTGACCCGGTTATGGGTCGTTCAACCGCCTTTAAGGGCGATATTGTTTTTCAATCAACAGAAAATAAAGAGAGTTAGACTTATGACAGCTACAGTTTACAAACGCAACAAGCAGGCTGATGCCATTACTTATACACATATTTCACTTCATACCGGTGCGCCTGGTGCAAGTGGGTCGGCCAATGAATTGTCGGGTGGTTCTCCGGCTTATGCTCGTAAAGCAATTACAGTTACACAAGCTGCAAATGGCTTGCGTGAATTAGACGGCGTGCCTGTTTTTGATATTCCAGCGGGTGAAACTATTACGCACTTTGCGGTATGGGACGGTACAAACTGTACAGACACTGGCGCTTTGCAAAATTCAGAAAATTACACGGGCCAAGGTGTTTATAACTTCACTGAAGGTGACTTTTTAAATACTTAGGTGATTTATGGGTTTTTTTACAAAAATCCTTGATTTCTTTACTGCACCCATTGCTGATTTAACAGGTAGTTATAGAGAGCGAAAACGTATTGCGGCTGAAATGGCCGCAGAAGTCGCAACTGCTGAAGTAAAATTAAAGCTTGCTAAAATAAATGCAAAGGCAAGTCGTGAAGAAAACAAGGAAAACAATGATATAAGTTACGATATGCAAGTGCTGATAAATCGTAGCGAAACCTTTATGGATGGTTTTATTATTCTTGTTGTTTTTTCAATTTGGATAGCTCACTTTATTCCTGGTCTTCAACCAATAATGGCAGAAGGTTGGAGAGCAATGGGCTATAAAGGTGCTCCGTGGTATTTTGAATTCATTGTAGTAGGCATTGCAGTAAGTACACTCGGTTTAATGCGGCTGTTCAGAATATTTTGGCGCGTTAAAGATGAGGCTCCTAAAAATAAAACAACTGATTAATTAAAGCCCTTACCTAAGGGCTTTTTTATATTCTTTGTATTCTTTATATTCTGGCCATTCTATTTCTTTCATGCGTTCGTGCTTTGCTGCATACTCGTTTAATAGTTTTATGTCTCTACACATATTCGATTCTTTAACGTTATTTATTAACGCCGCTTCGCTACGTTTCATGCCAAATGTTAAGTGATCAATAATAGCTAGTTCCATGTTTTCGCTTTCCAGCCCAGTCATTGAAATTAATATTTGGATTTTTCTTTTGGCTCTGATCCTTGCAATAGATATTTCATAAAAATACTTATCTGATATGTGATAATTTCAGTTAGTTTATATAAATACTCAGTTTTCTCAACCTTTCCGATCCTTTTTTTGACATTTAATGTCATGCTTTTGACATACTGATCCTTTTTTAGATCCTATAAATAATTGAAACACTTTGTTATTGTTTAATTGCTCTGTCATTAACTATGTCAAAAGTTCGCATTTTTCTTATAAACGCGGGAGGCGAAGAGGAGTGATTTTTCTTTGTCCTCGGGTGTGTGGGTAAATATTATTGCAACAAAAATAGACCTGTATATAATTACAGCTACACTTGTTTTCTTGGGGTGAGTATGGCTCGCGTTAATTGTCCTAATTGTCAAAGTAAAGCTGTTGTAACTTCAAAGGAAACGCTTAGTTCTCATGCTTCACATTTGTATTGTTCATGTACTAATACCAAGGAATGTGGTGCTACTTTTCGTGTAACCTTGGGTTTTGATCACTACTTAAACCCACCAATGGCAAGCACTGCCCAAATGGCAGCTGCTTATTTAAAACAACTGCCGCGTGAACAGCAGTTAGATTTGTTGAATATTGGTTAAATCTATTTTTTTGAGTTGCTATTAACTTGATATGGTTTTAATCCATGGCGTTTAGCAAATATTCTTATACACCTTTCGTTTTCAGCATAGTTATTGTTCATATATGGATATTTGCATTTTCTTCTAGAAGCGAGCTTTCTGTATTTAGGTGTTTGAAAGTCTGGCATAATTTATCCCTGCGTTCCTTTTTCGACCTGTTCTTTTATGCTTGCTAGTGATACTAAATCATCTATTAAACCCGAAATTTCTTGTTGTCGCCACTGAGACTCAAACGCCGTTATCTTGTCGAACTCGTCTTTAAGTCGCTTGCCTATTTGTTCTGCTTTTTGTTCTGGCACTTTTATTACCTCTACTTTTTCGTTGTACATTTCAGGCAATCACACCAAAGCGCATGACCGTTTTTCTTTTTACGCTTGGTTTGTTGCTTTGGTGGTTTTGCCATCATTGTCTGCTTTTGTGTGAATAATTCTTTAATCGGTACAACACGCCATTCGTCCATTTCGTATGACAATCTTGTTGTAATCCACCACTTGCTCTCTTTTCGCAACAAACAACGCTCTACAGGCTCAATGTCTGATGATTTACGATTGACACAATTAACGAAATACCAGGTATTATCTCTAGGTTTCATAAGTTCCTACTTTTGTGTGTTTAATTTATGGATGTAGTCACCGATCCAGTTATTGCGCTCTCGCTCTGAGCAAAAACCGATTGCTGGCATATTCCCGATCATTTCTTCAATAGCATCAGCTTTAAGTTCGTTGATGCTTATGTCCAACCTTGTTCGAGTAATCCACTCGGCTTGAAGCTGATTGTAATCTTCTGTGTCGATAATAACTTCATCACCAGATTTAATTCGCTGCCTAAGTTCACTAATTTTATTCATACAATTTTACTTTTCCGTAGTCATTTCTTGCTGAATGACTTGTTGATTTTCTTGGCGCTTACTTGAGCGCGTACCGCGTCTGTCCTTTGATGATTTTGGAACCTTATGTTCCTTTGGCGCATAGTAGTGATGATTTCGACCATGCGTATCATTAGTAAATGGTTTCACTGTTACTTCCTCGTTCACTATGCGGATTCAGGCAATTTGCCATCATAATCACTAAGCCACTTCTGACCATTTCGATACGCTTCATCTTTTGAATCGCCCACACCTATCATGATACCTCTACATTTTGCTAAATAGTTGATTAGCACCGCTGGCTCATTGTCATTGACTTTTGAATCGGCACGTATACCCATTCTAGGTTCAACTTTGATAATCCCTTTTCTTAGATATTCGACACGTTCTTGGTCGGTCATTGCCTTCCATTTCGTTAAACTTATTGCCATTTCAATTCTCCGTTTAAGTACAATTCGTTGCAGGCCGAAGCCTACCTTGATATAAATTTGTGGCACGCATCAAAATCAGGATGCCACTGTTTAGTACGATCTAAATGTGCAGCTTCACAAAAGCCACATCGCTTGCAGGTGTTGCCACGCCACCCGAACATAATTAAAATGCTCTTAAACATAATTAAGCCTACTTAAATGTAATTACTTATTGCTTTGTTTAAATCACCACTGGAAACGCTAGGATTTTCTTTTAGAAGTCTTGTTTTAACTTCTCTTGCATTGCGATTGATATTAACTAACTCCCAGCCATTAACAGGAACCGCAACACCTCTTTCGTTTCTAGCACTGCATACTATGCGATCATAATTTTCAGTTTCTTCGTGGTACTGCTTAGCTAAATTGTGCAATACCTTTTCTTCTTCGGATATTACAAACTCGCCTAGATACTGTTGTTGAAAAGTTTTAGCGTCCATTGTTCAATCCTACTTTTGCGCATTAAAGATTTACCCAGATAACCGCGCCTTTCGGATGGTCATATGGGAATGGTTTTTCGTACTTCTTTACGTTGCATAAGCGCCATGCATAACACCATTTTTCGAGTAGTGATAAATCTTCTACTTGATGCGCTTCAAAGCTATGTCTAGCTAAATCAGGCGATACTTTATGAGAGCCAGCAATCATACATTCGCCAACTATCAAGCCGCTGCCAGCTTCAATTAACTTGATAATTCCGCGTTGTTTAGTGTGTGTAGAGCGCATTTCCCAATGTTTACCATTGTTCAAAATCTTGTCTAGCCACTGCTTTCTGATTATTAAACCTTTGTTCATTGTCAGATTCCGTCAAAGTACTCTATAAAAGAAAATCAGCTTGAAACGCTTATAAACTTCTACAAAGCTTTGTTTTGTTCGTTACGTTAAACTCTAGTGTTTAACACTGTTGTATTTGATTTTGTTCTGCATGCTAAACATATGCTTGCTTCTCTCCCCCTAGCCGATGCTAGGGGTGAGAATTCTTTTGAGCACACGCTGCATATTTCTCTAATATCTGACATGTGATCCTTTTTTTAACGCACGCCACTATGAGCTTGTTGATAGCTTTGTTGTTGTGGCTGTTGATAACCTTGTTGTTGCGGTTGTTGATAACCTTGTTGCTGCGGTTGTTGTTGGTTTTGTGAGTCCCAAAACGTACGCTGTTCAAAATAGGCGCCATTTACATTAACTGGCTTTAGGTAAATTTTTTCGGTAGTGCCTGTACTTCCATCAGGATATTTCCACTTTGTTGCTTCACCAATTGCCATCCATTTGTTTTTCATTTTGGGTTGGTTGGTACCGTGTATCATTACTACTTGTCCGTTTTGTTTTTCTGGGTATTGATCAACGGCAGCTACAATTCGGCCTTTATCTATTACTTGTGCGGTATTGTTTTGCATTATGCTTCTCCTTGGGTGGCTGGTATTGTTTGGTTTTGTTCTAATCTATCTGCGGTTTCTCGCATTAGTTCTATTACGTTTTCACGATCAATATTTCCGATGTAGTCAGAAATAGCGTTACTTTCATTGAATGGTGTTGCTACTAACACAAAGCCCATTTTCTGGCCGTAAGTAATTTCTAATGCTTCATTTATGCCCTGTGCTACTTTTCTCATGCATGCTTCTTGCCTTGGCGTGCTCATATTTTTTCCTTTTTTAGTAGTTTGTTAATGAAAATTGGCTTTGTATTTCTTTAGCAAGCCTTATTTCTTCGAGTTTTCGATCAATTAATATGTTTGTTGGTTTGTTGGTGGTGTTCACTTTCTTTACTGTTTTTTTCTTTTTTACCTGGCTTGCTTTTGGTGTTACTTCAGCATTCTTCACTTTTATGTTTTTAGGTATGCTTGGGTTAGCTTTACGTTCTTTGTAGGTTCTTCGAACGCAGCCGCACCCCATTACTTTGCCTAAGTTGCTTCGTCTTACTTCTCTGATTGTTCCGCAAATACACTGGCACTTATAATGCTGTTCACATTTTTCGTTTCTTCCTGAAAATGACAACACTGTCCAGTTGTTGAATTGATCACCTTTTGATAGTTGGTTTTTCATTGTATTGGCTCCGTATTTTTATATATCTAACATTGCCGCTAGAACGGCCTGTTGCTCTGCCTTTGGCATGTTCTTAAAGTTATTAGCCCATCGTGCCGCTTTACGTTGAATACGTTGTCTGTCGGTAAAATTTTCACCGGCAAAGGCATGATAGTGAATGTCTGATGGTTCAAAGTTGCACCAAACCGTTTCTGTTCTCACCCCGCCCCTGGTCATTGCCTGAAATTCTTTTGACCACCAATCGTATAGCAAGCCATGGTAAAGGCTGTTTTTATAGCCTGATAAAATCACATAAACGTTATCTGGTAGTTGCTTTAACGTTTCTATTAACCTGGCATGATCTTCATCTGACATTTCATATTCATACCTTGCATTACTTGTTCTAGTTTCATGTAAATATGGTGGGTCGCAGTAAATTAACGTGGTGTTTTCAGGCTCGAAATTTTCTAAAAACTCAATAGCACAACAGCACAAGTTTATTGCTTCAGGATAGCTATATTTATCTATGGTCGTTTGGCTCTTATCAATCAGTATGCTTTTTTGCGCAGGTGCCTTTTTACTGTAAATAGTGGCTGTACCTCGAAACGCTTCAATATACGTTTCATGTGGTGGCATTAAGTTAATAATTGCCTGGTAAACACCTGATCCACCTTTTGCACCTAAATATGACTCTGACATTTTCGTATATTCCAAAATAATTCTTAGCAGCTGACACAGTTAACTATGTCTATGCGTCCTGGTGGCATAGCTAAATTTGTCTATTGTGGCCAACATAGTTTTTTTATGACTATGACTGTCTGTATAGCTATATCCATCTACAATCGAGCATAGATATATTTCGCTATACTCACTCGAGTACTCCATAGCCAAATAAATCTATGCTGCAGGTACCACATAGTTAAATAAAACTATGTGGTATTTTCCTTTTACTTGATCCCTACTATTTTTTTAAGGTGTTGTTCACATAGATACAAATCTTCATCGTTCCAACCAGGGAAACTACGCATATGGATAATTTGCATGAATAGTTCTTGGTTTGATGTGTCAAGACTTACGAATTTACGTAAATCTATTGGGCTCCTTTTGCCGCGGTAGCATGAAATAAACACGCGTGTTAGGTAGGTTCCTACCCAGTGTTTTTCATTTCTGTTACTACTGCTAATAAGTGGTTCAAATCTAGTGGTTCGTTTTCTAATATGTACATGTCTCTAACACCTTATTTATTTTTTAAAATGATTCATTAACGTTTGTGTTGTAATTTCTGCTGTTAATGAGTGTTCTAATAATGTTGCCGCGGTTTTTAATACCGCTTGTTTTTCTGGGTTTGGCAATTGGCCCAGCAATTTAATCACTTGTACTGCTAATGCTGCGTGCTGTTCTTCGTTAATTGTCATGAGCTTTCCTTTAACTAAAATTCACTAAGATCAAATCGGTTTGAAGTTTGTTTGTTATCAATCCCACCAATCAGGTTCTATTTCACCGTCTAATAGCTGTTGGCCGTATAGCCAATCAGTAGCATTTGGCATTGTTCGGCCGTTGTTTTCTGCGTGATTAAATGTGGCACTTACAAGCTGTTTTGCTTGTGTATAATCAATTTCATACGGTGTTTTTCTGCCAGCCTTACGCGCAAAAACTTGCGCAAAGTGTTTAACTTCGGCTTTTTTCTGTAATTCTTGTTTTTCATCTGGGCTATAGCTAAGTAATTGATCACCAAAAAGGTAATAAATTTGATCATTTATTTTGATCCTTTTACCTTTTTTCAGATCTTCTAATATCAAAGGCGTGATCCCTAGCTTGCTGAGTTTGTTTTCAGCTGTCGTGGCTGTACTACAAGGCGTACAGTTATTTCCACTAGTCCAAGAACTGTCAGCTGCGCTGACGTTATTAAGCCCCAAACGCTCGTGTTCACCCGTGCCTTTTGCTTGTCGTTGCCATTCGGTATCACGGGTTATAAGCGTGGCGTAATTCTCAATACAGAATTCACCTTTAAGTTGGTTTGCTGCAGCTGCTATAGGGCAGTCATTGGTAAAAACACCTTTAACGCGTTTCACTACTTCGCCATAGTCATTACCAAACGGGGTTTGTTGATAAGCAGTTTTAAAGTTTGCATTACGGCCAACACACATGCCGCCCATAAGTTTTACAAATTCTTTCCATTGGGCAGTGTCAGCCGCTACGCGTACGCGTTCTAATGTTTCTTCTTGTACTGGCTCGCGCACTCTACGTAATTCACGGTAAACAGTAACGCTTGGGCTGCCTTGGAATTGAAATTGTCTAATGCCCCAGGTACTTGCCCAGGCAAGCACTGGGTTTACGGTGATGTTGTCGCCCGTTTCGTCATCTTCATGGTCGAGTACTTTATGGCCATCAACATTTTTTGAAATGTATTTAGCAAGATAACTCGCAGCACTTCCGATGCTTGAGTCGATCAACTTAGCTTCAAATCTTGGTACAAAAGTGCGATAAAACTTTGCTGGCTCTTTGGCTTTAATACCCTGGCTTTTCTTTAGGCCCCATTGCTGACGCTTTGTTTTATATGTTTTGAAAAGTTGCGTTTTTTTAGTGTTTGATCGGCATTGCTTTGAAAACTCTTGGTAGCGGTGTGCTATGCCTAAACCATTTTTATTAGGTTCAGCAATTAGCCTATTTTTAAGCCTTGTTGATACTTCACCATAGCGGCCTAATAGTTCTTCACGGTCTTGCTCGATAAAATATTTACGTAAAATAGCATTAACCGTTTGCACTTTATTTTTAGGCATAAACAACATCATGTGCCAATGCGGGCAACCGTCTGCATGAGGCTCGGCCACACGAACACCAAAGTAATTAATACCTAAACGTGATAGTTTTGATCTGCCTCGCGACCATGTTTTAACTAAATAGGCTTGTGCTTGCTTTGGTGTGCTGCCGTCCCACTTATCAGAATTAGGGTGGTATCTGCCCGGGCATGTCATGGTATAAAAAACACCTACATAACCCATTTCGTTGGCTAGTTCTTCGGTTTCACGAATTCTTAGCATTAGCTCATTTCGGCGGTTTTCAGGGTTCGCCATGCCAGCGTCTACCGCATCTATCATGTCGATAACTACGCCTTTATCGCTTTGCAGTTCTAACGATTTTAAAAAACGTCTACCTGATTTTTGCGACTCTATATATTCTGCTTGCGCTTGTTTTGAAGAGTACGGGCTAATGCCTTTGCGTTTAATTACGCCTTGTTTCTTGGCGGGTAATATATCTTTGCCTACTTGGCCCGTTGCAAGTTCAAGCAATTCTAAATAACGTGCTCTAACTGTTTTAAGCTTTCTTGCCCACCACTTTTCGCACTTTGCTTTTAGTAGGGCGACTTCCATGTCTTCAAGGCTTAAATCGTCAATGTCTTTTTCCCAGTTTTGCAAACTGACTTGAACCGTTTGCGCGTAATCTCCAACTTTTTGATAAGCGGCTTTTAAGCGTTCTTCGTCGGTAGCATCGTCTGGCATTTCTTCGGCTATGCCGAGCATTATTTCTATACAGTACTTTGTTGCTGTAAATGCATGCTCTTTGGTTTTGTCTTTGTTGTTCAAAATATACCAAGGCAATGGCATTTCTTGCATGATGCGAAAAAGCACACCAAAACGCGGTTTTAGCTTCATGATGGTTCTTCTTAACCATGTGTTCGCTTTGTACTGCGCTTTGCTCTGTTTTTTGTTGTATCTGTCGTAATAACCTTTAACTAGTCGTGTTTGCAAAGAATAAGGAATACTACTCAACCCTAACGCTAAAAAGTTATGATCGCGCACATCATCAATGGTGCTGATAATGCCGCGAGCAAAACTTGATAAGTTTAAGTCGTCAAGGTTGACTTTCTGATCTCTCATTTACTGAGCCCAAATATTACGCTGAGAAAATGCACGCAAGCGTTTTGCACTTTGCGCTAATTCTTTCGTGTGTATACAGGTTTGAACTAACCTATTGTTTTTTACTTTTCCTCTGTATTGGGTGATATTATTTTGTTCAGTAAATCCGTGTGATTTCAGATAATTCAAGCGCATTACGCCACGCGCTAACTTGCTTATGTGCTTTGGTTGATTAGTGTTATTCATGGTGTGCCCTCTTTTTATGCTTCGGTTTCAAAGTAAGAAAGTATTTCGTTTTCGTTGAGTAGATTTGCAGTTCCTCGTTCTTGCACGGATGACAATTTTTTTAGTAATTCGATATATGCTGCGTGGCCTCCTTGGTGTTCTTTAACAACTTTTGCGAAAGGTTTTAAATCTATTAATGTGTCTTCAACGTGCATTAAATTGCTTGTGCTCGGGCGCGTTAAAAACAGGTTTATGGCGTTGTTTGCCGTTTCAATTACTTGCTTTGTTAAGTCGTAATAAAGTTCGTTTGCTGTTTTTGGAGTGAGTTTGGCCATGCTAAAGGTTCCTTTAGTTAAAAATGGTTTTTTGTTTGTTTAAATAATTGAAAGGCTTACTGAGCCTTGGTAACCCTTTTGGAATACAAAGTGCGCGTATTCTATAGAGTCTGTTTTATTAGGTTTTTCAGGGTCAAAACCTGCACGTTTTCGGTGTACGTATATTTCCCTTAAAGGCGCATCATCCCAAAAAGACTTTCTTTTCTGAGACCCAAGCCAATTCAAACGCTGCAACATCACAACGAATCCACGGTTTTTAACATCAGATAAGGCTTTGTTTGTTATTTCTACCGAATCCTCAAAAGACGGATTAGTGATCACCAAATCTATGTCAAAATCTAGAAATGCTTTTATGTAATCAACACCTTTGTTTTCGGCTCTTGAGTCTTCCCTGATATCAATTGTGGTAATATCTTTAAATCCATGTTTAGCGAGTACTGTTGGGTAGCTCATTTCATACTTATCACACCCACCTGCACACGGGTCTAATATCGAGTCATTAACATCAATACTATATTCTGGTACAAAGCGTTCCAAAAATTCATCAACCATCCATAGTGGTGTGACGTAATAATCATTGGCGTTGCGAACTGTGCCGCGTGCTGTGCTGCTCATGATCTAATTCCTTTTACTTCTGAATCTGCATAGCCGCATTCAAGGAATAATTTAGGGCTTATTGCATTTACTTTATTAAATGCGTTGTAGATTTTATCTAGTTGTAAAACAGCTTTTTGAATAGCTAATCTTTCATCGTTGTTTAATTCTTGAAAGGTTTTATCTAATGCGCTTCTGTTAAGTTTAGCGGTGTAGCAAAGCACAGCCCGTTGATGGTGGTTTAATACTCGGTTGTAAACAAACGATGCTTTTAATCGTGCGTTACCTAATAACGCTTTAATTGCTACTAAACCTTTCGGCATGTCAGTTGTGCCAAGCAACTCAACTACATTACTTTTCGATTGTTCAATTACATCAATTTTTGGTAGTGCCATTAGTTCGTCCTCGCTTAAATTAACTGTTTACGCTTTCCCACTCTTTACGAGCTTGCGAATACTGTTGGTTAAGAAAATCACCCAAATCTGAAACATTAACTAACGTTGGTGACCTTTCAGAATCACGCGTTTTAAACGTTGGAAAAGGTAAATCACACGCTTTCGCTTTTTGCTCTGCTGTTTTATAGGTGATCCCTAAAAACTCTTGGCAAATATCTTTAAGCGGTACAGCTGGAGTGTTAAACCGTGCAAGTAGTGCAAAAGTCATATTCATGATGAAGCCCTATGCAACTTGTTGTTCTAGTTGCTTTCCGTACATGGCATAGAATGCTTGTGCGCCTAGTGTTCGCCATAGCTGTACGTCACTTTCAAACCAAACTTTGCGGTTATCAGTAATGTTATGTGACGGTGGGAATTTTTTTGCTGATTCAAGTCGTAAAATGGTTGAACGAGAAACGCCGCACTTTTCTACAACTTCTTTGATGCTTAGATAACTTTCATTAAGGCTTATTTCTTCGCCTTTTACATTTGTTAATTTATTCACGTTACGATTCTGGTTCATATCGTTATCCCTTTTGATATCCTTTTTACCTTTTACGGGTTCTTATATGGTTATATCAGTGCTAATATCTTGTTCTATAAGCAATATACGGCACCGATATAACCTTTAATGGCTCTCACAATACTTGTTTGTAACCACTTTTGGTTCGTGCTGAAACTATATAACCAGATATGGGCGGGTGTCAAATGGAAATTTACGAAAAATTAAAAAAAATTCGTACATCGGTTGATTTGAGTCAATCTAAATTTGCTCAATTAGTTGGTATTCCTGAAAGTACTTATAAAAAGTACGAACAAAATCAAAGTGAAATATCTGGGGTAAATCTAGAGAGAATTCTTTCTAATTCTAATTGTCATCAATATGTTCTTTGGTTTATGACAGGTAAGACTGACCCTAGTTTTGGGCAAATTGCACCAGGTGATGAAGCACCAGATGTGGCTTTAACTAATCAAATATTGGCGCAAGAAGAGTTCGATCAGCAGTTTATGAGAACTGTTGAGGATAGCTTGATATGGTTTTGTCATTTGGGATGGTTAGAACCTAAATTCACTAAGGACGATAAAATAGGCTTTGATACCTGTAGCAGCTCTATTTTAAAAGATGTTAAGTCACTACTTCAAAAGATGCCACAACACCAACATCATTTGGATTTCTCTGAAAAAACAGGTTGAACTTTTTCTTAAATAAAAAACCGCTAAATCTAGCGGTTTTTTTTATTGGGTTTGAAACTGCAAATCAATTAATTCCCAATCGTGTTGGGTTTCCCCTCGTTTCAATTCAACCAGATACTGCGTTCTAACAATAGCCCCAAAAGAATTTTGAGAGTCCACATAGGAACGTACTCTGTGAGTGCAATCTCCTAAATACTCAACTCGTTTCTTATTAAAGGATGGAAAGTCTGCTGTAGCCGGTGACTTTAATTGATATTTAACATAAATTTCTGCCTGAAGGTAAGGTGCTATTTTCTCCTGACATTGTCTTTCTCGATCAGCAGCTATTTCTGCTTTCTCTTTTTCCTGCTTTTCTTTTGCTATTATTTTTGCTCTTTCTGCATTAGCTGCTAACTCCTCGGGTGTAGGAGGTGGAGAAAAAAACACTTCATAAATAACAAAACTGACAATTGCTAAAGCAAAGGCGTTTCCATCATTAATACTTAGAGTATTGTCTTTTTTCATCATCCATTTGTTAACTATTTTTCTAGTAAATGGAATAACAATTAAACTAGCTATGACAATTAATGAACCGCCAATAATGTTTGTATTCAATGCTATTTGCAAACCATATATTGCCCAACCAACACCGAAAAACCAGCTTACTATTTTCATCGTAGTGGATAAGCTTTTCTCTTTCTTATCTTCAAGTAGCAAGCACTTTTCACAACGCGGCGTACTCTTACCCTTGCACACCTCACATCTAATTTTTGACATAACTTTCCTTATTTAAATGAAGCCATAAACAAAAAAGTCAGCTGATGCCGACTCTTAGTTAATGTTATTTAAACAACTCTCAATTGTACAGGTTCTTTTTCCGTTTGCTGTTCTCTGTCAATTGGTACAACGTTTAGGTTATCGTTGTTTCGATAATAGCGTTTAAGTTGTTCTAACTTGGGTTTTAGATTTTGATACTGATCTATACCCTCGTGATTTTCTAAAATGTTGCCTATATCCATTACTAAACTATGTGCGTGTTCAGTTATTTCTTTTCTTTTCCGTTGCTCATCTACTTTATTATCAAGTAGTTTTTCCAATTTTTTATAAAAAACTAACAGGAAAATTGCTGCCACTATTAAAAGTGCAACAAATGCATCATATCCCATAATCACTCCTTTGCTTGTTTTTTGTATTATTTGTCAATAATTGGAAAGCAATTATTAGCACAGCAACAATAAACTCAACGGTGTTAACAACAACAGAATAGATGCCCCATAACCACCAAGGTTCTGTTCTATTGTTCAATACTACTATGTCTATATGCATTGTTGCATACATGACTGTGTTTATAACTAATACCCAAAGTGCGAACACTGTTATTTTTTGAACTTTTACTCTTAGAATAAGGTGGCTTAATATCGTTGCTATAATGCTAATAACATCGTCACGCAGCCAATTTAGATAATATACCTCTGTGGGTATATCACGTTCTTCAAATAGCAAGCCATAAAGGCTATTGTTGGCAATAAAGAAATTTACAAATAATATGCATGATAAAAGAAAAACCGACGGAGATGACCGCCAGTTTTTCGCTGATAAAATGAAGGCAACAAGGTAAAGAAATGTTATAACTACACTTAACGCTTGTATTGTTATTTTATCTGTAATTAAATCTAAATACATCGACGTAGCTCGTTATGTTTTAACGCCGCCCCCGCCCTTTCGGCCGTCAACTTCCGGTTCAGTTTCATTGTTAGTGGCTGTATTCGCTGCCGCATCTTCTTTTTCTAAAGCTTTATCATCTTCATTGTTTTTGTTCAATTGTTCGCTTTGGGTACTCATCGTTAATCCTTCTATAATTTAAATTGCATACAATAATATGATTCATTAATTTACTATGTAAAGTTAATTGATTCAATAAATACTGTAAATTTAAACAGTTGTATTTACAGCTGTTAAATAAGCTGTCTTTGATTTAAATAAAGTTTATAGAGGTAATTTTTAAAATGGTGTACTAAAAGTTAAATTGTATAACTTAGATTTTTCTAACGTACACCGTAGGTACACCATAACTTGCTGCAACCATTGTATTTACTGAAAATCCATCCAATCAAGCATAGGGGCAACGGATAGTTTATGAGAAATCATAACGTTTAATTAACAGCCTATAAAAGTATTACGTCAGCCTCTTAAGATATCAGGCTACTTCTGCAGTAATTATACGTTTTTTATATGCGTTAAACAAAAGAACATCGTCTCTAAATACAGAAAAAGCAAAATAATCGCTATGTATTAACAATCATTTAAAGAGTTTTCATTGAAACGCTGGGTAACATTTTTTCTCTATGGTAGACTCATTTAAAACAGTGAAAATATCGATAATGTAATGAATATTGAAAAATTGTTAGAGCAAGCAAAAGCCTATTGTTTAAAAAGAGAAGTTAGGTTTACTCCAACGAGAGAGCAAGTATTTAAATTATTAGCAGATAGAAATAAAGCTGTAGGCGCTTATGATTTACTTGATGAACTTAAAGAAACCGACCCCGCTGCAAAGCCTGCAACGATTTATCGTGCACTAGACTTTCTCAGCCAACAAGGGTTTGTGCATAAAATTGAATCGATTAATGCCTTCGTTTTATGTCATCACTTTGGTGACTGTAACCACCCTGTACAATTATTAATATGTGATAAATGTGGTTTAGTTGAAGAAATTCAATCTAATGATTTTGATATGGCATTAAAAGAAATGGCTGGACAAAAAGGTTTCACGGTGCATCATCAAATTGTAGAAGCACACGGTGCCTGCATAGATTGCCAATAATGGTTACTAACAGATAAATAATAAAATTTTCATACTATTATTGGTAAAATTAGCAATACTCGTCGATACTTACAGGCAACTAGGTAATTAATGTGAATTTTCAAGAATCTGAAGTAAATGTTTACATAACTTTTGCCAAAGCGCATAAAGTTGCTAGTATCTTAGAATAACAATTGGTATTCTCGATTTACATTTACTAATTATATGTGCAAAATCAGAATACTAGAACTGATAAGGCTTTGAGTACCTTCATGAATGTAGAGTTTATTAACCCATTTTTATCGTCAATGCTAAATGTAATGTCAACAATGGCTCAGATGGAATTGACCCCAGAAAAGCCTAAGCTTAAGAAAAATGAAGTAGCCATGGGCGACGTATCAGGTCTAATTGGTATGGTGAGTGAGCAAACAAAAGGCTCGTTATCTATTACATTTGATGCTCCATTAGCATTAGCAACCATGAAAAATATGGTTGGCGAAGCACCTGACGAAGTCAATGAAGAAATTACCGACTTAGTCGGTGAAATTACCAATATGGTAACAGGTGGCGCCAAAAGAATGCTAAGCGAAAAAGGCTTCGAATTTGATATGGCAACTCCTATGGTTGTGTCTGGCAATAACCATACAATTAACCATAAAGCAGACGGCCCTATTGTTATTATTTCACTGAGCGCGCCAGAAGGTAAAGCGTATATCGAATTTAGTTTCGATAAATAATAAAGCCTTTTTACAAGGCTTTATTATACTATCCAAAATAGAAGTTAATCGCGTGTACGATTAACTTTCTTGTCTTAATTCTTGTGCTGCAGTCACCATGTTTTTAAGTGCAAGCTTTGTTTCTTGCCATTGTCGAGTTTTCAAACCACAATCAGGGTTCACCCATATATTTTCTTTCTCGATATAATGCTCAGCTTTGTTGATCAATGTTTTAATCCAGTCAACCGTTGGCACATTCGGGGAATGAATATCATAAACACCAGGGCCAATATCATTTGGATATCTTTGTTGTTCAAATGCGCCAAGTAACGCCATGTTAGAGCGCGACGTTTCAATGGTGATAACGTCTGCGTCTAAACTACTAATAGCCGGCAAAATTTCGTTAAACTCTGAATAACACATATGCGTATGTATTTGCGTACTATTTTTGGCGTTTGCCACCGTTAGGCGAAAGCATTTTGTTGCCCAGTTAAAGTACTGTTGCCATTGGCTTTTTTTGAGCGGCATCGCTTCTCTTATTGCAGGCTCATCAATCTGAATAATGTTTAATCCTGCATTTTCTAAATCTGTAACTTCATCAGCAATGGCTAATGCAATTTGCTTAGCAACGGTTGCTCTGGGTTTATCTTCGCGTACAAACGACCATGACAAAATGGTGATTGGCCCCGTTAACATTGCTTTAACCGGCTTTTGAGTTAACGACTGCGCATAGGTGAGCCATGTTGTGGTCATTGGCTGCTTACGCGCTACATCACCATAAATAATCGGTGGTTTAACACACCGTGAACCATAGCTTTGTACCCAACCAAATCGAGTAAAGGTAACCCCTTCTAGCTGCTCTCCGAAATATTCAACCATATCATTGCGTTCAGCCTCTCCATGAACTAGCACATCCAGGCCAATATCTTCCTGTATCTGAACCGCTTGTTTTATTTCTTCAAAGATACTTTCTTGGTAATGTACATCATCAATGGTTCCTTTTCGCCAGTCAGATCGAAGTTTACGAAGACCTTTTGTTTGCGGAAATGAACCAATAGTGGTCGTTGGATACAGTGGTAAATCGAGATGTTTTTGCTGAATTTTCTTGCGATCTTCAAAGTTCGCGTTACGCGTATAGTCATCAAACGCTAACCCATCAACGCGCCTTTCTACCCATGCATTACGACATAAAATTGAAGCGAGTTTTTCATTAACGGGCTTAGAGTAGTCATCTAACGCTGCGGTATTTTGTGTCAATAGCGCAGTTTTTAGTAATGCGAGCTCTTGGCATTTTTGTTTCGCAAACGCCAACCATTGCTGTATCTCAGTATTAAGTGACTGTTCAGATTCAAGATCTACCGGGCTGTGTAATAGCGAGCAACTTGGTGCTATCCATAAGCGCTCTTGAAACTGCTGATATAGCGGGTTTAGCCATTGATAAACCTTACTTAAATGGCTTTTCCAAATGTTTCTACCATCAACAACCCCTAATGAGATAACCCAATCATTTGGTAATTTAGCGACGAGCTCTTGAACATTAAATGGTTCAGCAACAGTGTCAACATGCAAACCATGAACAGGGAGTGATGCAATCAAATCTATATGCGGCTCTACACTGCCAAAATATGTCGTTAATAAACATTTAATGTCACCTGGTTGTAATTTCTGGTACGCTGTTTTAATAGCCTGTTGCCATTCTTGGCCAATTTCTAACGATAAAATAGGCTCGTCAATTTGTACCCATTCAACGCCAGTGTGTGCTATTTGCAGAAATATATCGTTGTAAGCTTCAAGTAACTTAGGTAAATGCTTAATATTAGCTTCACTATTTTGCGCTAAATATAAATAGGTAACAGGGCCAAGTATTACCGGCTTTATGTTATAGCCATTCGTTTTTGCTTGGTTTATTTGTGCTTGTAACCTTGATGCGTCAGCAGTGAATGTTTGGTTTTCTGCCAGTTCTGGCACAAGGTAATGATAATTTGTGTCAAACCATTTAGTCATATCACTAGCGGCACAACCACAACTTGTTGCACTTTTACCGCGTGCAATTTGAAACTCTAGATCAAGCGCATCAAGTGTGTGAGAAAAACGTTCAGGAATAACACCCAACATTAAGCTTGTGGTTAGCACGTGATCATAATGAACAAAATCGCCAACAGGCAATAAATCAACGCCAGCCTCAGCTTGTAACAACCAGTTCTCTTTTCTAATGTCGTGACTAACTTTTAATAACTCTTGTTGAGAGATATTGTTTTGCCAATATGCCTCTAGGGCAAATTTTAATTCGCGTTGTTTACCTATGCGTGGAAATCCTAGGTTGTGAATACGCATGTTTTCTCCTTTTAATTATAGACGTCTAGATGTTTAAACATATATAATCAAAAATTAGTCATGTTGAATAACGCATATTTTTCACTGGAAGAGGAAATAATTTCATATGTTGGAAATAAAACATTTAAAAACCGTGCATATGCTGTCTGTGCACGGCACCGTTCGACGTGCAGCCAATGAATTATTTATGAGTCAATCTGCGTTATCTCATCAAATAAAAGAACTAGAACATCGTCTAGGTGCCAGTTTGTTCCATCGAAACACGCACCCAATAAAATTCAGTGCTCAAGGCGAAGCTATTTTAGCGCTCGCGTTAAAAGTATTACCGAGTGTTGATGAAACAATTGCCCTATTAAAAGGAGGACGCGCGCCACATCAAACGTTATCGTTAGCAATAGATTGTCATGCGTGCTTTCAATGGCTTAGCCCGGTCATCAGCAAGATTGAACAAGAGAACAATGTTCAATTAGAAATCATCGACAGCTATTTCGGTGAAGATGATAACAAAGCCGACTTGCGCTTTTCAGACCAAACTAAGTTCTCCAATAAATATCAAGTGGAAGAAATTGGCGAATTTGAATTATTAGTTGTTCTACCGAAAAACCATAAATTAGCTAACAAAGCAGCATTAACAGCTTCTGATTTCAGTCATGAAGTATTGTTAACTTACCCTGTTCCTACGGCCGAACTTGATGTGTTTACTCAAGTACTATTGCCAAATAAAATTACGCCAAAGCAAATTAAACAGGTTCATCATAGTCACTCAATGGCTCAAATGGTGGCCGCTGGTTTAGGTATTGCCGTGTTACCCGATTGGTTAATTCATAGCTTTTCGTGGCAAAAACAATTAGAGGTAAAAAGGATAACTCAACATCCTATGAAAAAAACACTATCATTAGTGTATCAACAGCAATCAGATTTATCAGCGTTGGTTGGAAGTGTGCTTCCGTTAATTCGACAATCTTTTAAAGAACTTAAGTAATCAATATTATGTGGCAACAAAAAACATTTCAGCTACCCGCAAAATCACGAGGGTTTCATTTGATCACTGATGAAATAACAGACCACTTACCGCACATATCAACCATTGAATGCGGTTTGTTACATCTTTTCATTCAACATACTTCTGCCTCTTTAACCATTAATGAAAACGCGGATATAACAGTAAGAGAAGATTTAGAACGCCACTTTAATGCCTTTGTTCCCGAAAATGCGCCGTATTATCAACACACTTACGAAGGCGCTGACGATATGCCAGCACATATAAAAGCGAGTACGTTAGGTAGTAGCGTATCTATTCCTATTACCCATGGAAGGTTAAACCTAGGTACTTGGCAAGGGGTGTATCTTGGTGAACACCGCAATTTCGCAGAAGCAAGAACCATCATCGCCACTATTCAAGGACAATAATTTGTTTTATGGTATTGATGACAACTCATCAATAACAAGGAAATTTTATGGGCTTTTTATCAGGATTAATGGGTAATGCATCACAGGTTGATGTAAATGAGCTAGCCGAAGAGCTCTCACCTATTTTAGCAAACAATGAAACCATTGAACTTGGATTTAAATTAATTCGTGATAAATTTATTTTCACCAGTGATCGATTAATTTTAATTGATAAACAAGGCCTAACAGGTAGTAAAGTTGAATATCACTCAGTGCCATATAAAGCAATTACTCACTTTAAAATTGAAAGCGCCGGCCACTTTGATCTCGACTCAGATTTAAAAATTTATATTTCTGGTCACGATACGCCAATCAGCAGAGAACTAAGAAAAGGTGACGACATTGTCGCTATTCAAAAAACACTCGCTAACTGTTTATTTGCTAGATAACCGTTAATAAATTCACGCTATTTAAGGCGTGAATTAACGCGCTTACTAATATTACATAATAATTCGTAAGGAATAGTAGTTGCGTGCGCGGCAACCTCTGCAACACTTAATGACTCGCCCCAAAGTGTTGCAACATCACCAAGGTTATCCGTTGATGTTTGACCTAAATCAACGGTTATCATATCCATTGATACGCGACCAACTAAGGGGACACGGCGACCATTTATTAACACTGGCGTACCATTAGCAGCATGACGTGGGTAACCGTCACCATAACCAATGGCAATAACACCAATAGTGGTATCTTTATCACTACGCCAATTAGCACCATAGCCAACGCCTTCCCCAGCCTTAATGTTTCTAATGGCAATTAAGCTCGCTTGCAAAGTCATTACCGGCACAATGTCATGAACATTATTATTAGCATCATGAAGCATCGGAGAAACACCATACAGCATTAACCCAGGGCGAACCCAATGAAAGTGGCATTCCGGCCATGCCCATACGCCCGCGGAATTGGCCAAGCTTTTTTCATTACTAAAAGAGGCGGTTAACTGATTAAAGCGAGCAAGTTGCTCGGTGGTAGCAGAATCTTGAGTATCATCAGCACAGCCTAAGTGGCTCATCACGACAATATCATTTTGTACATTGTCACTCGCGGTTAATTGTTGATAAAAATCTTCAAATTGCTCAGGGTTTACGCCTAAACGATGCATACCCGTATCAACTTTTAACCATACTTTTAAAGGCTTCTCTAAATCAGCGTTTAAAATAGCCGTTAGTTGTTGTTCGTTATGTACAATCGTTTGCAAATTGTTAACGGCTAAAATCGGTAGATCTTGCGCGGTAAAAAAACCTTCAAGCAACACTATGGGTTTGACTATACCATCTGTTCTTAGTGCTAATGCTTCTTCGATTCGTGCCACCCCAAAAGCATCAGCCTGTGGTAACGCCTTTGCAATACGCTCTAGCCCATGGCCATAAGCGTTTGCTTTCAGCACAGCGAGAATTTTGCTGTTAGGCGCTTGCGCTTTTATCGCTGCATAGTTTTGTTGTAACGCGGCAAGGTCAATTAATGCAGTCGCGCTTCGAATACTCATTACTAAATTAATCTTCTTCTAATACATGAGGGCCGGCATAATTATCAAAGCGAGAAAATTGCCCTTGGAAGGTTAACGGTACCCGGCCAATTGGACCATTACGTTGCTTACCAATGATAATTTCGGCCATCCCTTTAAATTCAGAGTCATCGTGATACACCTCATCACGATAAATAAACATAATTAAATCGGCATCTTGCTCAATAGAGCCTGATTCACGTAAATCTGAGTTAACAGGACGTTTGTCTGAGCGTTGCTCTAGACTACGGTTTAGCTGTGATAAAGCAACGACGGGGATCTCTAATTCTTTCGCTAAGGCTTTAAGTGAGCGTGAAATTTCAGCGATTTCTAAGGTACGGTTATCAGAGAACTGAGGTGCTCGCATAAGTTGAAGGTAATCGACCATGATCATACTTAAGCCACCATGATCTCGTGCAACACGTCTCGCCCGAGAACGCACTTCTGTCGGCGTTAAACCGGCGGAGTCATCAATAAACATTTTACCTTTTTCAAGTAACAAACCCATGGTTGAAGACAAACGTGCCCAGTCTTCGTCATTTAATTGCCCTGTTCGTATTTTGGTTTGGTCTATTCGACCTAACGACGCCAACATTCTCATCATGATTTGCTCTGACGGCATTTCGAGAGAAAAGATCAAACAGGGTTTATCTGATGTCATTGCTGCGGTTTCACACAAGTTCATTGCAAAGGTTGTTTTACCCATTGAAGGACGAGCAGCCACAATTATAAGATCAGAAGGCTGTAAACCTGCGGTCATTTTATCAAGATCAGAAAAGCCGGTCGTAACACCGGTTACCCCATCATGTGGTTGTTGATAAAGCTTTTCTATACGGTCAACGGTTTTCTCTAACACATTATTAATGTTTTCTGGGCCTTCAGATTTATTTGCCCTTTTTTCGGCAATCTGAAACACACGTGTTTCAGCTAAATCTAACAGTTCAGCACTGCTACGCCCTTGAGAATCAAAGCCGGCTTCTGCAATTTCATTAGCTACTGCGATCATTTCACGCGTTACTGCACGTTCCCGAACAATGGCTGCATAGGCTGTTATGTTGGCCGCACTTGGCGTGTTTTTCATCATTTCAGCGAGATAAACAAAACCGCCTGCATCATCAAGCTTTTGATCATTTTCTAACGCTTCTGATAGCGTGATCAAATCTACAGGATCGCCAAGCTCAATCAATGAACCAATTGTTTCAAAGGCGATGCGGTGAGAGCGACTATAAAAATCTTCAGCAACAACACGTTCAGAAACACGATCCCACGCTTCGTTATCGAGCAATAAGCCGCCCAATACAGACTGTTCGGCTTCAAGCGAATGTGGTGGTACCTTTAACTCGTCGACTAATTGGTCATGTTTCTTATTGTTTTTGGAAAAATTTGCTGGCTTGCGATCTGCCATTCATACACCTGTATTGATTTATCTGTATCAGTGATCGTTGCTAACGTTTATTCACTGAAAGCTAAGGCGAGTATTATGGCTTAGAAGAACGTTTTAAGTAAAGAATAAGCGAAGAAGATTATGAGCGACTGCTAATGAGCCGCTCAAGGTAAACTTATTTGAATAAGCGAATAGTGCCACTAACGGTTGTTGCTTTTACGGTTGCGCTACCGTTCCCCGCCTCAAAGTTAAGCTTAGCTCTTGGCGAGTACTTACTTTCAACCGCTTTATCACTGGTAATATGGTTTATTAAATCACCACCTGCATGTGTTTTTAATCGAAAACTTGCATTCACATCAGCGGTAAATTTTAGGGCAATATCACCACTAACAGAAGACATTTTAACTCGACCATTATCTGCTAATGCTAGTTCACCTTCAATTTCACCACTTACTGAAGACAATTCTAATTCATCCACCGTTGCCAAACTAAATGTTAGATCACCTGATACAACACCTAAGTCAACTTCTGTCGCATTTGATTGCGTATCAATTTCGCCACTTACTGCTCGAAGCTGCAAGCGACCACTTGAGGCTTTATCTGATATTTCACCACTGACAGTAGTCATGGTGACTTTGCCTTTGGCGTTAATGCTTTTAATATCGCCGCTTACTGTTGAAATTTCTATTTGATGGTCAATATCGCGAATATCGATATCTCCACTCACGGTTTTGCCTTCTATACCTTTGGAAATACTTTCTAAATTAAAATCAGATGACACCCCGGAAAACTCTACTCGCATGCGTTTGGGCACCATAATCACTAAATCAGAACCATCATTATTACGATAGTTATGATGATTTTTCATGCGCACTTTAATATCAATAACACTTCCGTTTTTATTAAAATCCAGTGCTTTTGCATGTTCATCAAGCTTACCCTTTACCAATACTTGATTTTTATCCCAGCCCTTTATCGCAACTTCACCGCGCATATTTTCAACGTACACTTTGCTAACACCTTCACCAGACATGGTTTCATCTATTAGATCATTTGAAAATACAGGTAAGGTAACAATAGCGCTAAATATGCCTACCAGTAAAAATAACGTTTTCATAAACCTTCCTTTAAATTGTTTGCCATTGCGGGCTGTATAACTTTTTGATCAAATCTAACTCTTGTTTTTGAGTCCAACGTAATAAATTAAGTAAATCACCATTATTTTCATCTTTTGCAAGTGCTTTTTGTATTGCTAGCTGTGCTTCTTGCAGCTCAATTAACTGGGTTTTCATTGTAGATGACAACTGAGTTAAATCAGGTTGCCCTAAGCTGGTTAACATAAGTTGCTTTTGTTGTTCAAAGTCTTGCTTCATTATTTTGGCAAGGCTTTGCTGTTCAGTAACGTCAGTGACCGGCGTTAAACTTAACCAAGACACTACCACTGCAACAACGATACTGGCAGCCCAAGCTACCGGGTAAAATGATTGTCGTTTGCTTGTATTACTTGATTGTTGCGCGATGGCTTTTTCTATACCAGGCCAAAGGTCTCGTTCAGGTGTACGCTCTTTCGGTAATTGCGCTACTTGTGTTTGTAGTTCGCTATCGGTTAACGGTTTTTTCATGCTACTACTCACTTAATGCTTCTTTTAACAATGTTTTAGCTCGGTGATATTGAGCTTTACTTGATCCAACAGCCATTCCAGTCATGCTAGCAATTTCTTCGTGTCGATAGCCTTCCACCGCAAATAGCACAAACACAATACGCGCTCGTTCTGGCAACTGTTGAATGTGCTTATCTAACTCATGTACTTCAACATGATCAGACATAACAACGGTTTGCTCTTCAACAAATTTGTCTTCCACGCTGAATACTTTTTGTATCCATGTTTTTTGCTTTCGAAGATGATTTAACACCACATTTGTCGCGACACTATGAAACCATGTAGAAAACTTGCTATCACCACGGAAGTGACTAATTTTTTGCCACATTTGCACAAATACTTCTTGGCAAATATCTTCTGCGCTATCTTTATCTGCAAGCATTCGCCAACACAACGCATATATGCGTTTATGATGACGCTGGTATAATTCAATGAACGCGTGTTGCTCTCCGCGTTGTGCTTGTGTTACCAGCTCAAAGTCTTGATCTTGAGAAAAGCGTTGCTGTGCGTCAATAACTTGAGAGTTACTCAAATGCTCTTTCCATGTTGGCTGTTTAATCATTTAGATGCAGTATGAATAAAAAAGGTTTAAAAGAAAAAGTTTCACGCATAAAAAAAGCGCCATCACTAGGCGCTTTTCTCAAACGAAATGCATCATTAAGCTTATTTCTTGCTTAATGCACCAAAACGTTTGTTGAATTTATCAACGCGGCCACCAGTTTCAGCAGCTTTTTGCTTACCAGTGTAAAATGGGTGACATTCTGAACATACGTCAAGGTGAATGTCTTTCGCTCTCGTTGAGCGAGTGTTGATTACGTTACCACAAGAACAATGTGCCTTGATTTCAACGTACTCAGGATGGATACCTTCTTTCATGGAAAACCTCTAAATATGGGCCGTATCGCCACTCAGTCGAACCAATTTCGCTAAGCACCATACGTGTTAAAAAATAATGGTGGCGAATAGTAATTGATAACTCGTCGGTATTCAAGAAAAATAAGGACGTATTAGTGAAAAAATAACCAAATAATATATCGCTTGGCATCATCGCCAATAATAAGCAAAATAGTGTCTCTGATCATTAATAATAGTTTTTCACTTTGTCTGATTGTTTTCTTGTACAAGTTGCGATTCCTGTACCACTACGCCAGCAGTTTACTTATTTGGTACCACAAGCTTTACAGCACCCTCAAATTTCAGAGGGCGAACAGGTATTAGTTCCTTTTGGCTCTCGGCAAGTAATCGGCGTAGTTATTGGCTTACAACCAGATGAAAACGTTGATTTTGATCTTAAAAAACTAAAACCTATTGTATCTAGGGTAAACCCTGAACTTGCAATTCCTAGTGACTTAATAAAACTATTAACCATCAGTGCCCATTATTATCAACACCCTATCGGTGAAGTATTTCAGCACGCATTACCCGTTTTATTGCGGCAAATATCGCCTTCAATGCCTGAAAAAGAAAGAGTATGGCGTTCATCAGCTAACGACGTTACTCAGGTGTTGGCACAATTAACAAAAAAACGAGCAGTGAAACAAGCGGCACTATTATCATTAATCGCGAAACATCAAAACATTACTTGGCCCGAATTAAGAACGCTTGGTTATAGTAAACAACAATTATCAGCATTAGAAGAAAAGCAATTTATACATGCCGTTGAGCAAGAGCTAACTAAGTTTAATTGGCGAAAAGACAGCTTAAATAATTCAGATAAACTGTCGCTGTCTACCGAACAAGCAGTAGCTGTTGCTGCAATTTCACAGCATAAAACTGAGTTTCAATGCCATCTTTTACATGGTATTACCGGTAGCGGTAAGACAGAAGTCTACCTTCAAGCAATGGAGCCTATCCTTGCTGAAAACAAGCAAGTGCTAGTATTAGTCCCTGAAATAGGTTTAACGCCGCAAATGCTTGCTCGTTTTGAACAACGTTTTAATGTACCTGTTGTGCTACACCATTCAGGATTGAACGATAAAGAACGTTTTGCCACTTGGCAACACGCGAAGCAAGGTAACGCAGCCATAATCATAGGCACGCGTTCAGCGGTTTTTACGCCTTGTAAACAGCTTGGGATGATCATCGTTGATGAAGAACACGACCCCTCTTTTAAACAACAGGATAGTTTTCGTTATCACGGCCGTGACTTAGCCATCATTCGCGCAAGGCAACAAAATATTCCAATCGTACTAGGCAGTGCTACCCCAAGCTTTGAGTCGTTGGCAAATGCTAACCTTAAAAAATATTGTTATCACCAACTAACAAAGCGTCCCGGTAACAGTGTCCAAGCCACGTTAAAATTAATTGATGTTAATGGCCAATCAATGGCAAGTGGATTAACGCCTGCAACCGTACAAGCAATTAGTCAAACCATCGCTAAAGATGAGCAAGTATTGGTCTTTATTAATCGCCGTGGTTTTTCACCCGCAATAAACTGTAAAGAATGCCACTGGGTGGCTGACTGTCAACGATGCAACCGTCCTTATACCTTGCATAAATCACAAGGGTTATTAATTTGTCATCATTGTAATAGTCAAAAACGAATTCCTAAACAATGCCCTGATTGCGGCAGCATTCGGATCAACCCTGTTGGCCAAGGCACCGAACAAGTTGAACAATGGCTAACAGAACGTTTTAGTGATCATAGCGTGGTACGAATAGACCGTGATAGTACCAGACGTAAAGGTGAACTAAGTAAGCGATTAGAACAAGTAGCTGCCAAACAACATCACATTCTTATTGGCACTCAAATGCTGGCAAAGGGCCATCACTTTCCTGATGTTACGTTAGTGGTCATGCTCGATATTGACGGCGCATTGTTTAGCATTGATTATCGTGCAGCCGAGCATATGGCACAACTACTAGAACAAGTTGCTGGCCGTGCGGGTCGCGCCAGTAAACCAGGCACGGTATACATTCAAACGCAATATCCACAACACCCGTTATTACACCAACTAGTGCATCAAGGGTATGCCGAATTTGCCAACTCGGGTTTGCAAGAACGTCAGTGGGCTAAATTACCGCCCTATAGTTTTCAGGCATTGATTCGTGCTGAAGCCAACACACCTTATCTACCTGAACAATTTTTACGACATATTAGTCAATTAACGCTTACTTGTAACCTTGCTGGCCCAATGCCTGCAGCTATGGAGAAAAAGGCGGGTAAATATCGCTATCACTTATTAGTGCAGGCTGGTGCTCGTAAAGAGTTACATCAATCGTTGCAGGTAATACTTGCTGAAGTTGATAGTATTGAAAGTCAAAGTAAAGTGCGTTGGTCAATTGACGTAGATCCAATAGATTTAAGTTGGTAAACACCCCCTTAGTAAATAGTAAGTACAAATATTGACGAGCCCACCAGGCCTTCAATATCAAAATAAAACCGATTATTTTTCATTATTGCTTTGAATTTTGACTTGCTCAGTTACAATAAGCCATTCACGCTTTAAGTTTCAGTTATCATGTAGTAAACCAATGACGCATCAAGATTACGTTTCCCGAACCAAAAATAAAAAGAATCCTTATAAAAAGCAACAAGCGCCTGCTCCAAAAGTAGTGACAGCAAAATTAAAATTGTTAATCGTTATTGCACTAACATTCGGCATAGGTTTTGGTTATTTATTATGGTCTATTAAAGATATTACGCCTGAAGAAGCGACAACAGTAAATAGCAACCCCTCCACTAAAAAGGCGACTACTTTACCTGAGCCGCCAAAAGAAAAATGGGCTTACCCTCAGCAGTTACAAGAAAAAGAAGTTGATGCCGGTGAGTATACCGTAGAAGACAGAGGCCCTTGGAAAATGCAATGTGGCTCGTTTAGAACACAGCAACAAGCTGAAAAGATGAAGGCAACCATAGCCTTTGCCGGATTGTCATCTCATATTAGTGCATCAAGCGGTAGTAATGGTACTTGGCATAAAGTGTACTTAGGTCCATATGATAAAAAACGAGATGCTGAACGCGACAAACATAAATTACGTGGTAACCGCATTAGCACCTGCCAAATTTGGTTATGGCGATAACTGACTCGATTTTTATCTCTCGCTATCTTGGCAATTAAGCCAAACAGACTTTCTTTCCCTTTTGAACGTGTTGTTTGCGCTTAATTGTACGCTTAATCTTGAAAAACCCGTAAGCGCACCCATCTAATCTACAATGTAATTAACTCGCTAATTTATACTCCCGCAATTTAGTTAAGGTGAGTATGATTTAGCAGACACCTGTAGAGGTTTAACGTGACGACTATTGTATCAGTAAGAAGAAACGGTAAAGTTGCCATCGGTGGAGACGGACAAGTTTCTTTAGGTAATACCGTGATGAAAGGCAATGCCAAAAAAGTACGCCGTTTGTATAACAACAAAGTATTAGCTGGTTTTGCTGGCGGCACTGCAGATGCATTTACTTTGTTTGAACGCTTTGAAAGCAAACTCGAAATGCATCAAGGACACCTAACAAAAGCTGCTGTTGAGTTAGCCAAAGACTGGCGTAGCGACCGAGCATTACGCAAATTAGAAGCATTATTAGCGGTTGCTGATGAAACAGCTTCTTTGATCATTACCGGTAACGGCGATGTTGTTCAACCAGAGCACGATTTAATCGCGATTGGAAGTGGTGGAAACTTTGCGCAATCAGCCGCAACAGCATTACTTGAAAATACAGAGTTAACCGCCTCAGAAATTGTTGAAAAATCATTAAAAATCGCTGGTGATATCTGTGTATTCACCAACCATAGTTACACCTTAGACGAACTATAACCAGCGAAAAGGAATCATCTATGTCAAATATGACCCCACGTGAAATTGTACATGAATTAGATAGCCATATTGTTGGTCAAGCTGATGCAAAAAGAGCGGTAGCTATTGCATTAAGAAACCGTTGGCGCCGTATGCAGTTAAATGATGAATTGCGCCAAGAAGTAACGCCCAAAAATATACTCATGATTGGTCCAACAGGTGTTGGTAAAACAGAAATCGCACGTCGTTTAGCTAAATTAGCCAATGCGCCCTTTATTAAAGTAGAGGCGACAAAGTTCACAGAAGTTGGTTACGTTGGTAAAGAAGTAGAAACGATTATTCGTGATCTTGCTGACATGGCATTCAAAATGACCAAAGAGCAAGAAATGGCCAGAGTGAAACATCTTGCCGAAGAACGTGCAGAAGAACGAATTCTTGATGTTTTAATACCAAACCCACGCGATACTTATGGTAACGATGAATCTTCTGAAAATACCGCAACACGGCAGGTATTTAGGAAAAAGCTGCGTGAAGGAAAGTTAGACGATAAAGAAATTGAATTAGAGCTAGCTGCACCGCAAATGGGCGTTGAAATCATGGCACCTCCAGGCATGGAAGATATGACCTCGCAACTACAAAACATGTTTCAAAATTTATCGCCAGAAAAAACAAATAAACGCAAATTAAGAATTAAAGATGCGTTTAAATCGTTACAAGAAGAAGAAGCAGCTAAAATTGTTGATCAAGAAGACATCAAAGTAAAAGCCCTTGAAGCAGTGGAACAAAACGGTATTGTCTTTGTTGATGAAATAGACAAAATTTGTAAACGCGGTGATAGCTCAGGCCCAGATGTGTCACGCGAAGGTGTACAACGCGATTTGCTTCCACTCGTTGAAGGTTCAACCGTCTCAACGAAGCATGGCATGGTAAAAACTGATCACATTTTATTTATTGCATCAGGTGCCTTCCAAATGGCAAAGCCTTCTGACTTGATCCCTGAGTTACAAGGCCGTTTACCGATACGCGTTGAGTTACAAGCGTTAACAACGGAAGATTTTGTCAGAATTCTAACCGAACCGAGTGCCTCATTAACAGAACAATATACAGCATTGTTAGCAACTGAAGGCGTCGACTTATCGTTCAGTGAAGACGGCATTCAAGCGATTGCAAAAGCGGCATGGCAAGTAAATGAAAGCACTGAAAATATTGGCGCGCGTCGTTTACATACCATGTTAGAGCGTCTAACAGAAGAGTTATCGTTTTCCGCTAATGATAGAAGTGGAGAAGCTGTTGTGATTGATGAAGCTTACGTGAACAAAACCTTAAATAACGTTATACAAGATGAAGATTTAAGTCGGTTTATTTTATAGCTCATATTTCATAAATGACAAAAGCCATCGAAATATTTCGATGGCTTTTTCGTCTGTGCTAATAAAAATAAAGTGTGATACCAATTACACACTAAACTGATTAACTTCTTTATCAAGTACCTGCGCTTGTTGTGACACTTCTTCACTCATTTGTGCATTTTGGAAAGCCGCTTGACCAGCCTCTTCTGCCACATCACGGATCATAACAACGTGTTCGTTGACCTCTTGAGCAACAGTGCTTTGTTGTTGTATAGCACTCGCAATAGCCGTATTCATATCCATAATAGTTGAGACATCTTGGGTAATTTCTTCTAACATTTTACCCGCTGATGCTGCTTGTTCCGCACTTTCTTGGCCTTGCGTTCTACATGCAGCCATATGAGTGACTATATCTTTAGTACGCATTTGCAATGAATTGATAATGGTTTCAATTTCTTGTGTTGAATCTTGCGTACGACTCGCTAAGGTTCTCACTTCATCGGCTACTACGGCAAACCCTCTACCTTGCTCACCTGCTCGAGCAGCTTCGATAGCAGCATTTAATGCAAGTAAGTTAGTTTGTTCAGCAATGCCACGAATAACATCAAGTACAGAGCCAATGGTGTCACTATCTTTCGCGAGCTCTTTAACGACATTTTCTGACTCTAATAAAGTATCCGATAAGTGATCTATTTGACCAATGGTAGAATCTACGCCTGTTTTCCCCGCTTGTGCATTATCGTGAGTAGTTTCCGCTTTTCCAGCAGCTTCATGGGTGTTCTTGGCAATTTCTTCCACGGTTGCAACCATTTCAGTAACAGCAGTTGCCACTAAATCAGTTTGCTGAACTTGCGTATCTACACCCTCGTTTGCCTTGTGAATATTTTCAGATAAACTTCGAGTTGCGGTATTCACCGTATTAACAGAATGGTTCACTTCAACAATTAAATTTCTAAAGCTGGCGATCATAGTATTAAACACCCTCGCCACTTGTGCTAATTCGTCATTTTCTTTGGTTTCAACAATAATTGAGAGATTTTTCGTTTCTGCAACACGATTCATGGTGTTTTTCAAATTGTTTACACCATCTAAAATAGATTTACTTACATAGTAGGTAAAGGCAACAGCAATAAGTAATACGATTGCAAACACCCCTACCGCTACTTTTCCTACAAAGTCAGTGTGCTTGTCAACCAATGCTTTACTGGTATTTAGTAGCGATAATAGGTTTTCATCCACCTGATGTACCGCGGCCCGCATTTCCCCCATCAACCCTAAGTCCGCTTTAAAGCCTAGTTCACGCTGCGCATCAGTTAATGCTTTAAAAGATGATTGATATTGCGCTAAGCTATCAACAATGGTTGCTCGTGTATCAGCAGCAAGCGTACTAGTATTAACGTAATTGACAAACCTTTGTACGTTGTTATTCCACCGCGAAATGTATTTATCATCTAAACGCAGCATGAAGTCTTTTTCATCACGACGTAATTGCAACATCATGCTCAACATTTGATGATCTTTATTACCAATAAGCGTTTCAACATGCTGAACTGCGGCTCGTAAATCCCCATAAAGGCCATCTTGCGGATTAAGCCCTATGCGTTGTTGAGCTTCAATCATATTAGTAAAATGCTGTTCATAATCAGTCATTACACTTCGCATTCTGTCAATTTCTGGGGGATTATCATCTATTAAAAATTGTTCGAGCTGGTTAATATCATGGGTAAGAGTGTTATAGGTTTTTTCAAATCTTTCTTTATATTTTAAATCTTTACGAGCAAGAAAGTCTTTTTCATGTCGTCGTAATTGTAGAACTGACACCTCAATATTTCCGATAGTTCTGGCCACGGTGATGTCTTGTTCTAGAGATGACTCGGTATACGAAATTAACAGCAGCATAAAAACCATTGCTAAGCCAAGTATTGTGGTGTTGGCGATTAGCTTATGTTTAATCAACATATATACAACCCTTTAATGGTAAAACTTGTTCAAGGTAAGTATAGACTTTATCGGCAAGATTGAGAGAAATGTAAGCGCTTTTTTATAATTATGTACAATTTTATTCTCGGCGTGAAAATTGACTAACTAATTTTTCTTCTGTCAACGGACGGTTGATATAAAAGCCTTGCACGGCATCACAGCCAAGTTTTCTTAATAGTGCGAGTTGATCTTGATTCTCAACTCCTTCTGCCAATACACGTTTACCTAAACCATGAGACAATTTGATCATCGACTTAACAATGGTTAAGTCAGAATCATTACGAGCGAAATCGGTAATAAAACTACGATCAATTTTTATTTTGTCTATCGGCAGATCACGCAAATAAGACAAAGAAGAATAACCGGTGCCAAAGTCATCAATAGAAACTTTTATCCCCATATTTTGTAACGTGACAATGGTGTCCATTGCAGACTCCATATCTGTGATCACCACATTTTCAGTGATTTCTAACTCAATATACTTTGAAGGAACCTGATATTTAAGCAGCAACCCTTGTATTTTTGAAACTAAGGCAGGATCTTGGAACTCAGCCGCACTGACGTTAACAGCAATGGTTAAACGTCGCTTAAAGCTTTGATACCAGTTAGCAAGTGTTTGACAAGCAAGTTCAAGCACATAACCATCAAGTACACTATTCAGCCCAAGGGCTTCAAAATCTGGCAAAAAGCTATCAGGCTGTAATAATCCCTTTTCAGGGTGCTGCCAACGTACGAGTGCTTCCACGCCTTCAATGCGGTTAGAAACTAAATTTAATTGTGGTTGAAAATACAATACAAACTGTTTTCGCTGTATTCCCAATCTAATTGCCTTCTCAGCCGCAGGTAAGTGGCTACCATCTGCTTGCATACCTGCGGAATAACGTAAGCTTGGAATATTTTTATTTTCTGCGCGAAACAGCGCTAAATTAGCTTTATGTAATAAATTTTCTGCTTCATCGCCGTCACTAGGCGCTAAGCAATAGCCTACACTCGCTTGAAGGTGTATTTCTTGGTTGTTAACACGGTAAGCGCGAGAAATCACATCATGTAAATGTTGAGCCGCTTTTTCTAGTTGGCCTTCATCACCTATTTCGATCGCAAAAACGAAAGAATCACCACTGATCCGCCCAATAACCTGCGGTAATAACACACTTTGCTTTAAGCGCTTAGCAACCTTACCAAGCACTAAATCTCCAACTTTCAAACCGTAAGTATCATTAATAAATTTAAACCTTTTTAAATCAATTAAATAGATTGCCAGCTTGAGATTTTTATCGGTTGCTGTTGATATGGCTAATGGAATATTTTCAATCACTTGCTCGCGGTTTAATGCCCCAGTAAGTAAATCGTGCTTCCCCATATATTTAGCGCGACTTATCGCGACTTCCGCAGCACTTCTCTCAGCACCTTGCATCCATATTATTAAATTAACACCCAACACGGCATAACAGGCAAAATCAAAATAACGAAAAATAAGCTCTATCTGAGCGAAATTATTTTCACGCAGCATCACGACAGACAAAAATGAACAAATCAAATAACGGATGCTAAACAATAGGCAAATAACAACCATTACCTTCGCAGCCAAAAAACGTTTTTGACTATTGATCAATAAAATTGCAACAGCGAGAAATACCCCTGATAAAATGAAATCTAATAAGCTCACCCGTAAATAGAAACGATTAAAAGCAGCGTTTACGTCAAAAGCAAAAACAAAGGATGCTGCTAATGAAAACGTCAACACTAAACCGAGTAACCAACTTTGATGCTTAAAAATAGCAGGAGACTTCTTGAGTGCAGCTAAAAACCCTAAAACAAAAAATAACGCAAAGGTGTAAGCCCCCATTTGGGTAATGAACGCGATGATAACTTTAAGCCACGTAGTATCTGCAATATGTGGTGTGAAATTTTGCCATGCTAGTGCTAGATATTTTACCGCTAATCCCGTAAAAGCAAGCCCCCAATATTTCACAAAACCTTTATCAACATCCTTATAATATTCATAAAGAAAAAATGCCAGCACGAATGAAGTACACATTTGAAACGTGTACAAAAAGCCTACCGTATATGTGCTCTCTGGCATCACTACACTATTACCTAATTTGTCTTTACTTTGAATTAACGCATTAAATCGACTTTTACATTTGATTACAAGTGCAATTTCTGTTGTCGACTTGTTAAGTGCCGTAAGCCCTGTATACTAAACGCTAATGTAAGATCATTAACCACAAAAGGATTCACCCGTGGAATACAATACCTCAGAATTATGTAATTTGTATGCCGATGTAATTGACGTAGTAGAACCTCTATTTTGTAATTACGGTGGTAGAAGTTCTTTTGGGGGACAAGTGGTTACGGTTAAATGTTTTGAAACAAATGGTTTAATTTCGCAGATGGTTGAAACCGATGGCACCGGCAAGGTATTAGTTATTGATGGTGGCGGTTCGACAAGACGTGCGCTAATCGATGGTTATATCGCTGAAGCAGCTGCAAAAAATAACTGGGAAGGTATTGTGTGTTTTGGCAGTGTCAGAGATGTCGACTTATTGGAAGATATCGACTTAGGTATTCAGGGTTTAGTTGCAATTCCAGTCGGTGCAAGCGACGAAGCTCATGGCGAAACAGATCTTCCAATCAATTTTGGCAGTGTTACATTTTTACCTGATGATCATATATATGCCGATAATACCGGTATCATTTTATCGCCAGATGCGCTTGATATAGAGTAATGTCAGCTTTTTTGGCATTACCTACCCAAGCTGCTTGGTTTTGTTTTGCCAGCTAACACACCAATCTATAATTTGTTCTTTTTGTAAACCAGCGTGAATAATTTTTCCTTGAGCAATATCGCCGCCAATAGCGACAAAATTTTCTTTCAATGATAATTTATCGATACCTTTTCCTATCACTGAAATTTCCATTTTTCTGATCAAGTTTATCAGCGCATTAACAATCGTTTTATCAACCCGATAACCTGCTATATCATCAATATGACTGCAATCAATTTTCACTTGATAAACTGATGCTCGACGCAAATACTTTAATGCTTCATAACTGCCTGAAAATTCATCTACTGAAATGTTAGCACCGAGCGCCTTTAATTGATCTATCATCATGCGCGCTCTATAGGCATTACTCAGTAATACTTTTTCGTGTAACTCGACAATAAGCTGGCTTAACGGTATGTCATTTTGTTCTGCTTGCAGTGCAATAAAGTCAGCAAGTTCAGTTTCTAATAACGCACTACTACTTAAGTTAACCGAAACCGTTGCCGTTATTCCATTCGCTTTGGTTAATGCAAGGAGTTCAAAGGCATCGCTGAATAACATTTTAGTCAATGGATATAATACGTTGCTATAAGATGCTAATTGTTCAAACTCTGCTTGGGATAGATTTTCATCAAAATGTTTACGCCAATCGAGTTTCATCTCAAAACCAATAATTTTATCTTGAGTGAAAGATACTTGTGGCTGAATAAGTGATGTTAACTCACCTCGTTGCTGACATTTGCGTAATTTTTCCATAAGAGCAAGTTGACGTTTGCTATGTATAGCATGACTCGTTTCATAATAGCGGAACGTTTCCCCCGTACGTTCAGCAAGTGATAATGCATCGCATGCATCTGTCATCATACTTGAGGCATGGTGCTGCGAGGTGCCTGAGCAAATTCCTAGCATTAATTCAAAATTCAACGAGCAACTTTTAACACTTATCGCTTTGGGCACGATATTAATTAATGTTTGGCATAAGTCTTCAAGCACTATTTTTTCAGGGTATTGAAAAGCACTTTTATCAACAAGCACAGCAAATTCTAAGCCTTGTAACCGACACAACTTTATTTGCTCATTTTGATCATTTCCCAAATTGATTAACAGCGCTTTATCTTGTAAGCCTTGCTGCATTTTATAGGCAAATTGCAGCAGTATTAGATCAGAGTTTTGGTGGCCAAGCACATTATTCACTTGATCAAAATTTACCGGCTTAAAAACGATAACCGCGATATTATTTGCGCCTTTTTCTTTTATTACCTTTTTAAGCACTGTTAAGCCACGCTGCATTACAGGTAAATTCGTGACCGCATCTCGAGCAAAAGTCTGTGTCGTAGGTAAGTGCTTTGTTTGACGAATTTGACGCCTTTTGCCGTAGGCAATAAGTTGCATTAACAATAATGCGAGTAGTGCTCCGACGACTAAAGCAATAATAAGATGATAAAACTGGAAAGTAGCAACGAACAAACTGTCCGCTGCAAAGGCATAAGGCGCTAAAATAAGCATCATTAACAGCAAAATAAAACGATTAGCAATCATCACCATATGTACCTTTCAACAGCAAGCCGGAGCAAAAGTTAGCTTCACAATAACTAATCGTTGCAGATTAGCGAGAAAGAACAGTATTCCCCGCTTTTACAAGTAATGTCAAAGGGTTTACACCATATTGATAACAAAGCTCAGCTGGTTGCTGAATATTCCACATCGCAATATCCGCATCATAGCCTACTTCAAGCTTCCCTTTTAAGTCAGCAATGCCAAGCGCATTTGCACCATGGCATGTTACCCCAGCAAGCGCCTCACTTGGTGTCAAACGAAACAATGTACACGCCATGTGTAACATTAATAGTAATGAATTTATCGGCGATGAGCCTGGGTTTGCGTCTGTCGCTATTGCCATAGGCACATTATATTTACGCAATAAATCTATCGGTGGTTGTTGAGTTTCCCTTAAAAAGTAAAATGCACCGGGCAATAACACTGCGGTCATTCCACTTTCCTTCATGGCTTTCACACCCTGCTCGTCTAAGTATTCAATATGATCAGCTGATAACGCATTAAACCTTGCTGCTAATTCAGTACCACCTAAATTTGAAAGCTGTTCTGCATGTATTTTTACGGGTAAGTTCGCCTGTTTAGCAGCCTGAAAAACCCTTTCAGTTTGCACCTTCGAAAATCCAATATTCTCACAAAACACATCCACAGCATCAGCGAGCTTTTCTTGCGATACTTTTGGCAGCATATCTTTGCAAACAAGCTCAACATATTCATCAGGCATATTTTTATATTCAACAGGTAACGCATGTGCTCCAAGAAACGTACGTTTTACGGTAACAGGTAAATGCTTTGCGAGCGCTGTAGCTACCCTAAGCATTTTTATTTCATTTTCTGTATCTAAACCATAGCCCGATTTGATTTCGACGGTGGTGACACCTTCGTTATGTAGCGCTTTTAATCGAGGCAATGCACTAACAAGCAATTGTTCTTCAGAAGCTGTTCTTGTTGCAGATACAGTAGATACAATACCACCGCCAGCATTGGCAATTTGTTCATAACTCGCGCCTTGTAAGCGCATTTCAAATTCATTGGCACGGTTTCCGCCGTAAACCAAGTGAGTATGACAATCTATTAACCCTGGCGTTAACCATTGATCATGGCCATCGATGACATCTACACTATTGACGTCATAAGCAGGTAAACTTTCCATCGTACCAATCCATGCAATTTTCCCTTGTGCGATCGCCAAAGCTGCATTTTTTATTTCGCCATAGTTTTCGCCACCATGTGACATCGTTGCAACATTTACATGGATAAAAAGAGTTTGCCAACTCGCAACATTAAAGCTCATAACATTCTCAACAATACGTTTTTAATTGTCGCAACTCTAACGAATAAACAAAGATATTGCAAACTTGTATATACAACTATTGACCCACTTAATAAAACATGAGATTGTATATACAAGATAGCGTTCAACCATTAACCAATAGCCTTTAAGTGAAGCAATCATGAGTCAAGCAAAAGCCGCTAAGTTTACCGTCATAAAAGAGCATATCTGCCAAAAGATTGAATCCGGTGTTTGGCAGCAACATAGCAAAGTTCCTTCGGAAAATGAACTTGCTGAGCAATTTTCAGTTAGCCGTATGACGGCAAGAAGAGCTTTACAAGAACTTACTGAACAAGGTTTGTTAGTACGTACTCAGGGCGCAGGCACCTTTGTCGCTACATTTAAATCACAATCATCTGTGCTAGAGATTCGGAATATCGCTGATGAAATAGGCGAACGCGGACATGAACATCAAGCAATGCAACTTCAATTAACCACCGTTGATGTGACCGAAGAACTTGCAATACTTCTAGGCATGAAACAAGGAGAACGTGCGTTTTATTCAGAAGTATTACACCTTGAAAATAAACAACCTATTCAGCTCGAACAACGCTTTGTTAACCCACGATTAGTGCCTGAATATTTATTGCAAGACTTCGCTAACATTACACCACATGAATATTTATCAAATGAAGCACCTTTAACAGAAGCAACGCACGAAATAGAAGCTGTACTTGCTGCACCAGAAAACTGCAAATTACTAGAAATAGCTCCAAGCACACCTTGCCTTCAAGTAAAACGTCGTACTTGGTCAAGCCAGGGCGTAGTGAGCTTAGCAACATTAACGGCACCTGGTGATAAATATCGCCTTGGTAGCCATTTAACTTTTTAACGCATTCAATCGTTTGGAACAAATCATGACTATCGACAAAAGATTAGATACTACTCGAAAAATTCGTGCTGCGCGTGGCAGTGAAATAACCGCTAAAAGCTGGTTAACTGAAGCAGCAAAACGCATGTTAATGAATAACCTAGATGATGAGGTTGCTGAACATCCGCAATCATTAGTTGTATATGGTGGCATTGGCCGTGCTGCTCGTGATTGGCAATGTTATGACAAAATTGTAGAAACATTAGACCGCCTTGAAGAAGATGAAACACTACTGGTGCAATCTGGCAAGCCTGTAGGTGTTTTTCGTACTCATGCTGATGCACCTAGAGTACTTATTGCAAACTCTAACTTAGTGCCTAACTGGGGAAACTGGGAGCACTTCAACGAGCTAGATAAACAAGGTTTAATGATGTATGGCCAGATGACCGCTGGCTCATGGATCTACATCGGCTCTCAAGGGATAGTTCAAGGAACCTATGAAACCTTTGTTGCTATGGCAAAACAGCACTTTAATGGTGATGCAACCGGAAAATGGGTATTAACTGGTGGTTTAGGTGGAATGGGTGGTGCACAACCGCTTGCTGCAACGATGGCTGGTTTTTCCGCGCTTGTTGTTGAATGTGATGAATCACGCATCGACTTCCGCTTGAATACTCGATATGTTGATGTAAAAGCAACAGACTTAGATGAAGCATTGTCGATCATCAATAACGCTTGTGAAAAAGGCGAAGCAATCTCAGTAGGCTTGGTTGGTAATGCAGCAGACGTTTATCCTGAATTAGTTAAACGTAGCATAACACCTGATGTTGTCACCGACCAAACATCAGCGCATGACCCACTAAATGGCTATCTTCCACAAGGCTGGAGCATGGAATATGCCGCTGAAATGCGTCAAAAAGATGAAGCAGCTGTTGTAAAAGCGGCAAAATTATCGATGGCCGTTCAAGTACAAGCAATGTTAGCGATGCAATCTGCTGGTGCAGCAACTACCGATTACGGAAATAACATTCGTCAAATGGCATTAGAAGAAGGCGTCAAGAATGCCTTTGATTTCCCTGGTTTTGTTCCAGCCTATATACGACCTTTATTCTGTGAAGGTATTGGCCCATTCCGTTGGGTTGCATTATCAGGCGATCCTGAAGATATTTATAAAACAGATCAAAAAGTAAAAGAATTAATCCCTAATGACCCTCATTTACACAACTGGCTGGATATGGCACGAGAGCGCATTGCATTTCAAGGCTTACCCGCTAGGATTTGTTGGGTGGGTTTGAAGGATCGCGCTCGTCTTGCAGTTGCATTCAATGAAATGGTAAAAAATGGCGAGCTTAAAGCGCCTGTAGTGATTGGTCGCGATCATTTAGATTCAGGTTCTGTTGCATCTCCAAACCGTGAAACTGAGAGCATGATGGACGGTTCTGATGCTGTTTCAGATTGGCCGTTACTCAATGCTTTATTATCCACTTCAGGTGGTGCTACTTGGGTTAGTTTGCACCATGGTGGTGGTGTTGGCATGGGCTTTAGTCAACATGCTGGTGTAGTTATCGTTGCTGACGGTACTGATGCAGCAGAAAAACGTATTGCACGTGTTTTATGGAATGATCCAGGTACAGGAGTTATGCGACATGCTGACGCTGGTTATGACATTGCGATTAATTGTGCTAAAGAACAAGGCCTAGATCTGCCAATGATTGATGGTGCCAATGGTAAGAAAGGAGCTTAATCATGAATGAATTAATCATAAAGCCAGGTACACTGACACTTGAAGTATTACGAGCAGTAAGCCGCTATGACGGTATTAAATACTCTTTAGACGAAAGCGCCTTTGACAACATCAACAAAAGCGCTGCGGCAGTAGAAGAAGTTATCGAAAAAAACCAAGTAGTATATGGTATCAACACTGGATTTGGTTTATTAGCCAATACTCGCATTAAGAAAGATGAGTTAGAACTTTTACAACGCTCTATTGTTTTATCCCACTCTGCCGGCTTTGGCGAATATATGGAAGATGCGACTGTTCGTTTAATGATGGTGTTAAAAATTAATTCATTAGCACGCGGTTTTTCAGGTATTAGACTAGAAGTGATTCAAGCGTTAATCACTTTGTTAAATGCAGAAGTGTACCCTTGTGTTCCTAAAAAAGGTTCTGTTGGCGCTTCTGGAGACTTGGCTCCATTGTCTCACATGGTGCTACCTTTGTTAGGCGAAGGTGAAATGTCTTTCCAAGATCAAGTAATATCCGCAGAAGAAGGTTTAAAAATTGCTGGTCTTCAACCTATAACACTGGCAGCTAAAGAAGGTTTAGCGTTATTAAATGGTACACAAGCATCGACTACTTTTGCCCTGGAAGGGCTGTTTTTAGCTGAAGATTTATATGCTGCTGGTGTAACCATTGGCTCTATGACCGTAGAAGCTGCCCTGGGCTCTCGCGCTCCGTTTGATGATAGAGTACATCAAGTTCGTGGTCAGCAAGGCCAAATTGATGCGGCGGCGGCTTATCGGCACGTTTTAGGTGAAGATTCGCAGATTGGTCAATCTCATTTTGAATGTGAGAAAGTGCAAGACCCCTACTCTCTACGTTGCCAACCACAAGTTATGGGCGCTTGTTTAACGCAAATTCGCCAAGCTGCAGAGGTATTATTAGTAGAAGCAAATGGGGTCACAGATAACCCGTTAGTATTTGCTAATGAAGGTGATTTTATTTCTGCTGGCAATTTCCACGCAGAGCCTGTTGCAATGGCAGCAGATAATTTAGCACTTGCTATTGCAGAAATTGGTTCGCTATCTGAGCGCAGAATGGCACTATTAATTGATGCTAACTTAAGTAAGTTACCACCATTTTTAGTTGAAAATGGTGGGGTTAATTCTGGCTTTATGATCGCACAAGTGACCTCAGCGGCCCTTGCATCTGAAAACAAATCACTTGCTCACCCAGCATCAGTTGATAGTTTACCCACTTCAGCAAACCAAGAAGATCATGTTTCAATGGCGGCTTTTGCCGGACGTCGTCTGGCAGATATGGCAGAAAACACTAATGGGGTTCTTGCTGTTGAATACCTTGCTGCTGCACAAGGTCTTGACTTTAGAGCGCCACTGAAAAGTTCAACCGTTATCGAGCAAGCCAAAGCTATTTTACGTGAGTATGTTGCTTATTATGACAAAGATCGATACTTTGCGCCTGATATTGCTGAAGCATCCGGTATAATTGCCGAAGCAGATTTAAACACACTTATCCCTCAAGGTATGTTGCCTAGCTTTTAATTGGCTTTAAATAAAGTGCAAAAAGACAAAAGCCGACAAAACGTCGGCTTTTTAGGTATTAAGTTACTTCGACCATTCTACATCTTGTAAAAAGCTAAATTGTTAACAATTCGTAGTAACCGTTCATCACTTGTGCTCTATTTTATTTCATTGTTTGTATAACGTATATTCATAAACACTTGATATAGTGACACTTCGTTATCTAAGCTAAAAAAACAATAACGTTTAAATTACAGTAGTGAAACATTTTTTTTACGTTATACTAGGACTAACTTGTCTATCATAGACAACGAATTTCCAGCTAGAAAACAAGGAGTGAGTAGTGGAATATATTTTGTATTTTGAAACGTGGATTGTACTTGCAATTTTATTCTCTTGCCTTGAAATTTTTATACCTGGCGGAATTTTACTGAACCTTGGCATCGCTTCTTTACTTGTTGCCATTGGCGTACAACAAAACATTCTTGATACTTGGGTATTGACTCTCACTGCTTGGTTTATTAGTGCAACTGTGCTGTTGTTTGTGCTCTATTTTTTCACAGAAAAGTTCTTCAAAGGCGAGCAAACCATTGGCAACATTTATGAAGAACTCGATATCTATGGCAAAAAAGTTGTAGTGACCGAAAATATCGGCCCTGGTACACATGCCGGTAGAGTTTCGTTTCAAGGAACATCTTGGACAGCACTAAGTGACGGTTCTGAAATTCCAGCGGGCTGCCAAGCCACTATCGTTTGTAAAGATAACATCTCTTTAGTTGTTGAACCGATTAAATAACGTCTAATTTTTAATTTTACTACTACCTTAAAACCTGGAGGGTTTTTATGTTAGCCACGCTTACTTTCGCACTGCTTGCGTTACTTTTTATTGTGGTAAAGTTGGTGTTGATTGTGCAAATGAAAGAAGTTTGTGTGATAGAGCGCCTTGGTAAATTTCGTGCGGTCATGGAACCAGGAATTCACTTTCTTATTCCATTTATTGATCGTGTCGCTTACCGTCATGAAACACGCGAACAAGTGTTAGATATTCCGGCTCAAAGCTGTATATCAAGAGATAACATTCAAATTAATGTCGATGGCTTAGTGTATATTCAAGTGATGGATGGCGCAAAAGCAAGTTATGGTATTGAAGACTATAAGCGTGCCAGCATTAATTTAGCCCAAACTACCATGCGAAGTGAAATCGGTAAATTAAATTTAAGCCAAACCTTTTCAGAGCGCGATACGCTCAATGAAACCATTGTTCGTGAAATTGACAAAGCTTCTGATCCTTGGGGTATAAAAGTACTACGTTACGAACTAAGAAATATTACCCCGTCTGACAATGTTATTCATACCTTAGAAAAACAAATGGAAGCTGAACGACAAAAAAGAGCAGAAATCACCTTAGCGCTTGCTGAAAAAGAATCGACCATAAACTTATCCGAAGGGCAAAGACAAGAGGCAATCAATTTATCGGAAGGTGACAAACAACGTCAAATAAATGAAGCACATGGGCGTGCAGCAGAAATTGAAATTTTAACCCAAGCAACGGCTGAAGGGATCTCATTAATTGCTAATGCGGCTTCAAAACCCTGTGGTGATAAAGCGATTAGAATGCGCTTATTAGAACAATTTATTCAACAAACTGGTGATATATTGAAAACTGCCGATGTTTCCGTTTTACCTACCGAGCTTGCAAAACTTGAAGGTTTCTTTGAAGGTATGGATAAAGTGACGCAAAACGTGCAAGGAGCGACGAAATGATCCCTGATAATATTTCACAATTAGATCTTATTGTACTGGGTATTTGGGCTGCTATTTTTCTATATTTAGCCTATAAGTTTATTCAAGCAATTTGCTTAGTACCAACAAAATCAGCTTACGTGATTGAGCGATTAGGTAAATATCGCTGCACTCTTGAAGCAGGATTTCATGTTTTACTACCTTTTATTGACCGCGTGGCCTTTATACAAGATTTAAAAGAAGAAACCATAGATGTCCCTCCTCAAGAATGCTTTTCAAAAGATGAAGTTAATGTCGAAGTTGATGGGGTGATTTATATACAGGTTACCGACCCTTTAAAAGCAAGTTACGGCATAACGGACTATCGTTTTGCTGCCATGCAGTTAGCACAAACGACAACCCGTTCAGTTATAGGCACGTTAGATTTAGATCGTACCTTCGAAGAACGCGATATTATCAGTGCTAAAGTAGTCGAAGTATTAGATAAAGCCGGAGAACTCTGGGGAATACGCGTTCATCGTTATGAAATAAAAAATATAACTCCTCCGCTAACAGTCACTAATGCAATGGAGTTACAAGTAAATGCTGAGCGTGAAAAACGCGCTATATTAGCAAAAAGCTTAGGTGAAAAAGCAAGTAGAATAAACCGTTCTGAAGGTGAAATGACCGAAATGATCAATATTTCAGAAGGTGAGAAACAGCGAAGGATTAACACTGCGGAAGGTAAGGCGGCTGAAATTTTAGCCATTGCAACAGCAACAGGGAATGCCATTGAAAAAGTGGCACAAGCAATTGAACAGCCAGGTGGCGATCAGGCAATTCAAATGCAATTAAATGAACAATACCTCAGCAAGCTTTCAGGTTTAAGCGATAAAAGCAGAAAGGTAATTTTGCCTGCGAACTTATTAGACTTTGAACAGTGGCTTAAAACATTAGGCAGTAAACCCATTTAGCTCGTTTAACAATTGCTCATAAGCCTACTTGTTTTCATTCAAGTAGGTTTAATAAGCTAATAATAAAACCAACAGGCTTAACACTAGCACTGACAATATTGGCCAAACATGATCAAAATTGGTGTTTTCTTTCTGAGCCACCAATTTCCTTATGTGCCCCGTAATAAAATATACGCTTCCACCTGATAAGGCCGTCAAAAAATACACAAAAAGTGCTTTATGGTTTAAGTTTTCTTGCCAATAAAAATGAAGGCCATTGCTATTTACCATCACTAAATTAAATAAAAACACATGTAAAAATAAGCAAAGACTAAAAAAACTTGTTTGTTTGATGTTTGACATTAATACATCCTATCAATCATTCTGGGGAGTTGATAACCACGCAATCAGATCATCATATTGATGTTGTACGGGTGATATTTGGCGTAGCTTATTTGCTAAAACATATTTTCCTAAATCAAGTTCAGATAATTGATCAAATACGGGGCTTGGCTTTCCCGCTAATTTAGCAGCTATTTCATAAAAGTGTTGTTTGGTAACCTGCATTTCACTGACACAATTATATATTCCGCCAGGTAATTGCTGCGTGATAAAAGCGAATATTTGCTCAACAACATCAAACTGATGGACTAAGTTCACGTATGCATTCGGTGATTTTACCACTTTTCCTTTAGTAAAAAAGTTCCCTGGGTATCTTTCTGGGCCGACCAACCCAGCACACCTTAACACGACACAGTCATCATTAATCGAACAAATTTGCTGCTCAGCTTGCGCGAGTATCGCTACTTTTTCAATATCAAGCTTTAACGGCGTGTTTTCATCAACTTCACCGGTATGCCCTTGATAAACTGCAGTCGTACTGATCAACACAACTTTTCGAACATGACTATTTTTCGAAAATTTAACGATATTTTTGATTTTTTGAACATAGTTTTTCTGACCATTTCGAAGCTTAGGAGGAAAGCAAACGATTAAAATATCCTGATCAAAAACAGCATATTGATTCGTATCATTAGGTGCTAAAGGCAAACTTAACAAATGACCATGCAAGCCATGCGCTTTTACTGTTGTTAAACTTGTTTCACTTTGTGTTGTAGCTATCACGTTAATTGATTTCTCTAAACACTTTTTCGCTAACGCTAAGCCCAACCAACCACAGCCGATAATCCCAACAGATGGTTTTTTTATATTGATAGCGTCTTGCTTATTAGCCATTGCTCGTTATTCTCACTTGTTTTTTGAACCGTTAATGATTGATACCACTTGATTTGAAAGCTTATTTGGTACCGGGATTGATAAATTATATTGCAAAATTTTCCAATGCCCTTCACGTTTTACAATGATTCCTGAGCCTCTACATTGACCATAAAATTCATTTGTTAACAACTCATCAAACATTGCGATTTTATTCGCTTCTATGATGGTAATATTTCTGTGTGTCGGCTGATAAAGCCAACCGTTTCCTTTATCAAAGTGTGGTTTTGCAAAGGCTTTAAAACTCGCTTTATCCCAACGCTCTGTAGCATCAGTTCCAAGAAAAATACTGTCGTTAGCCAATAAGGCGAAATAGCCTGTAAAATCAGCGGCACCTGCTGCTTTATGAAAATTATCAAGTACATGCTCTATCTCATGTTGAGCATAGCTAAAGCTTGAAATAAAAGAAAAAATTAACCAAAACCTTCTCATCGTTTCGTTACCACCACATATTTACCTTTAAATTGAGCGGCTAAGGTATCTCCTGTATATATGCCAACTTCAACGATAAAACTAGTTTTACCTTGTTGCTCTGTTAGCAATGCATCACCTGAAGTATTCTCACGTTCAATCACCCCATTGGCTCCATCTGGTATAGGTTTAAAATATTTGATTTTTCCATCTGCAAGCACAATATCTCCTTGAACATTTTGTGCATTAATTTGTAGATAAACCCACCCCCAACCCGTTAAGGTGGCTAAAGTATAAATACTGCCAGCAAACATTGTTTGATGAATGTTCTTATTAATTGCAATATCACAATGCGTTAAAAAAGTATTACCATCATAAAAATCAGCGGTAATACCCATCACTTTACTTAGCGGTATGGTGTTATGCCATATGTGCTGTAATGATTTGATCAATGAACATTGATTCTCTGGTATTTCAGTTAACCTTTTTTCCATCGAAAAATGTTGTATGTCATTGTAAAGTTTATGCGCGATAGATTTCGTTGTATAGCCAATATTCTGGTAAAAACATAATGCATTTTCACGCGCGTTCAAAGTGATAGTATGCACACCATGCGCTTTTGCTAGCTGCTCTAACGCCAGCATTATTGTTTTACCAAGTCCTTTTCCTTGCTGATGTTTGTCTGTTGCTACGTACCGGATATGACCCTGCCATTTGTTATCGATATGCAGCCGACCAACAGCATAAACTTTACCTTGCTCATCAACAAGCATACGGTGAAAAGCAGTCTTTTCAAGCTCATCTTGCTCACTACCCTTAGGTTGTTGCCATGGAGCTCGTAATTCTTGCCAGCGTAAAGCGTAGTATTGTTTAAATTGTTCCTGCGTTTGAGGAGCGATACATGAAATCATTGTCTATGCTGTAAATAGAGTGTCGTTAATAAAGTATTAAATGAAATTAGAATCACATTTACAACAAGGAAAGGTACGTTATTATCTAAATAACAAATTTTCGTTATCCATTGTAGAAAATTCGCACTACCGTTGGTTAAACTTCGGACAAACAACACAAAGTATTATGTTAAAACGCAAGCCTTTCGTTTTAACATTACCACACCAGTATTTCATGATGTTGCCTTTACTATTTATCGTGCCTAAACGTGTAGTGGAGTTTGGCTTAGGCGGTGGAAATTTATTACGTTTTCTATCGCATATATCGCCAAACAGTGTCATCGAAAGTATTGAGCAGAGTAATGAGGTGATAGCGTGCTTTCAACAGTATTTTAACCCTAATAATCATCCTTATTTGATTCATCAACAATCGGTAAAACAGTGGCTGTTAAATCATTCAACGTCAGGCGTAGACTGGCTCATTTATGATATATTTTCTTCACAAAAAAATGATGACGAATGGCCGTTAATTGAATCAATGATAGATCAATCAAATGAACAAAACTGGTTTACGTTAAACATTTCAAATCACTCAAATAATAAAGTTAATGAAACTTTACAGCGGCTAAATAAAATAAAACGAACACGTTCACTTATTTACTTTCAAGTGCCGCACTATAAAAACATAATTGTTCACTTACATCCGAGCAACGCTTGTGAAAAAGAAAACAAATACATTCCCCCACGATACGTAAATCGCGCGCGTAAACTTTGGCTACACCGTAGCTTAGATCGTTAATTGAAAAGTGACAGGGCCATCGTTGAGCAAGCTTACTTTCATGTCTGCACCAAAAACTCCCGTAGGTACACGAAAGCCTTTTTCTCGTAACTGCTGACAAAAATATTGATATAATTTTTTACTAAATTCAGGTGCTGCTGCACCAGTAAAGCTTGGGCGCATACCTCTTGAGGTATCTGCCGCAAGGGTAAACTGAGAAATGACTAAAATATCGCCTTCTGCTTGAGCAACGTTAAGATTCATTTTTCCATTATCATCTTCAAACACTCGATAACCGGCCACACGCTCAGCAAGCCGAGTTGCTTTCGCTTCGTTATCTTCTGGTTCAATCGCTAATAACACCAACAAACCTTTTTCTATTTTGCCCACAGTGTTGTGCTCAACGTCAACAGAAGCTTGGCTAACACGCTGAATTAATGCAATCATATTTACTTATCTCTTAAAAAATCTGCCATAACATCTGTTGCTTTACACATTGCGTCAATTGTCTGGCTTTCAAAACCGCTGTGCCCTGCTTGCGGTAATATTTGCAAACGAGCGCTTGGCCAATGTTCAACAAGTTTATACGCTTGTTGAAGTTGGCATACCATATCATAGCGACCATGTATAACAATGGCAGGTATATTAGAAATTTTATTAATATTTTCAATGATATAATTTTCTTTAATAAAGCTTTTTTGTTGGAAATAATGCTGTGATATTTTCGCCATACAACAGGCCTGATGAAAATCTTCAACTTGGGAAAGCCCTAATGGAGGATGTTCAATACTTGAAAGTCTTAGCTCCCATAAATACCATGCTTTACAAGCTGCACTTTTTGCTAGTTCATTATCACCCGCGAAAATATCTCCATATCCTTTGATAGGATCTAACTTTTGAGCTTCATCTAATGGTGATATGAAATCTTGATAATAATCAGGAAAAAAGCCTTGTACACCATCAGGTTTGTACAACCAATTGTATTCTTGCTGAGTGGCTAAGAAGACACCTCGTAATATAAAACCTAAAACACGTTGTGGGTGTTCAATGCCATATAATAAAGCGAGCGTTGTTCCCCAAGAACCACCAACCACTAGCCATTGTTCTATCTTTAAATGACGGCGAATAAATTCAATATCATCAATGAGCTTTTCAGACGTATTATTCTCAATTTCAGCCGCTGGCGTAGATTGACCGCAGCCTCGTTGATCAAAACTAATATAGTGATATTTTTCAGGATCAAAATATCGTCGATGATTTTCGCTAGTACCGCCGCCAGGTCCGCCATGTAAGTAAAGAACAGGAATACCTTTTACATTACCAGCTTGTTCTAGGTAAATTTGATGTTGTTCACCTACATCAACAAATTCAGTATGAAAGGGAGATATTTTGGGGTTTAATATTCTAGTCACTTTCTATTGCTCCTCTGCGGCAGATTCTGTTTTAAAATCTTGCAAACACACAGTAAAAATTGCGCCAAACAGCACAATAAGCCAAGACAAGTAAACCCACAAAAACAATATAGGTATCGTCGCTAAAGCTCCATATATAGCTTGATAGGAAGGAAGCTGTGTAACATAAAAAGCAAATCCTTTCTTCGCAATTTCAAATAATATTGCCGCAAGTGTTGCACCAGATATTGCATATTTAAAAGGAATATATTTATTTGGGATCACTAAATAAATGATAAGAAAAGCCGCGACCGATGTAAGTAGTGGTACTAAACGCATTACAATATGATCAAGCCCAAACAGTTCATAGCCATCTAATGACATAAATGAAACGACATAAGATGTTGCAGCAATACTACTGCCAACCAGTACAGGACCTAATGTTAATACCATCCAATACATAGAAAAAGCAGTGATCAAACGTCTTTTTTTAGACACTCGCCATAATTTATTCAATGTTTTATCAATAGCTGAAATTAACATCAGAGCAAACACAAATAAAAAGGTAATTGCCACTGCTGACATTTTAGAAGCATTTGTTGCAAATCCAGTAATGTGCTCCCGTACAACATCACCGGCAGCAGGTAAGAAATTTTGATAAACAAAATTTTCAATGATAATTTTAATTTCACTAAAAATCGGAAATGCCGTCATTACAGATAACATGACCACCACTAATGGCACCAACGACATTAAGGTGACATATGCTAAATAACCTGCATTCACATGAATTTGCTCAACGAATAAACGTTTAACAAAAAACACGATAAATTGGCTAATCGAAACCCATTGTTGAGAATTTACAATTTTATTTACAAAGCTCATATTGCATAATTAGTGACATCGTTTAATGATAGAGTATATGATGGTTTACTGATGAAAGCCTACCATAGCTTTACTGTAGTTTAAAAATACAAAAGGAGAAATTATGTCTAGTCAAGGTTCTGGTGGTAATGTATTAGCCGCTATCTGTAGTTTTTTTATCGCAGGCTTAGGTCAATTAGTGCAAGGAAGAATACTTGCAGCAATTATTTTTTTCTTGCTTACTTGGGTAAATTACTCTTTAGCAGCAACAGGAATTCTATTTTTCATGGCAATACCTGGGTTTATTTTTCACGTATGGGCAATTATTGATGCCGCAAAATTTAGAAGTTAATTATCATGTTCTGTAATAAACCTATTAAATTGATGGGAATAATATCGCTATTTATTCTCGTTGGTTGTCAATCTGCCTATTATTCCGCGATGGAAAAAGTTGGTACACATAAGCGTGATATTCTCATTGATCGCGTAGAAAAGGCGACAGATTCGCAAGAAGAGGCTAAGCAAGAGTTTCAAGATGCACTTGAGCAATTTACCAAGTTGATGAATTTTGAAGGTGGCGAGCTACAATCACACTATGAACGCAGTAAAGATCATTATGAATCAAGTAAAGAAGCTGCAGATGATGTTGCCGAACGCATTTCACTCATTGAAGATGTGGCTCAGGCTCTCTTCGATGAATGGCAAGATGAGATAGAACAATTTTCTAATCAGCAGTACAAACAACAAAGCCAAGTGCAACTTCGTGACACTGAGCGTCGCTATAAAAATGTTATCAGTGCAATGCATCGTGCCAAAGATAAAATGCAACCTGTTTTATCTGCGTTACAAGACAACATGTTATATTTGAAACATAACTTAAACGCCAAAGCAATTGGTTCATTAAACGCTGAATATACCAGTATCAAACAAAATGTTGCTCAATTAATAGAACAAATGAATCGTTCAATAGATGATTCTCAAGCATTTATTGAGACATTAAAAACAGAGTAAATTAATTTACTCTGTTTCTTATCGTTAATCTTTCTTCACTCGCGAGATCATTATCTGGATCAAAATGATGATTTATCGAGGCTAACAGCTCAGATAACTCTTTCACTTGTTCACTTCCTGCTTGCCCGTCCCTAAAGAGTTGGCTTAGTGAATGCAGCTTTTTAAGTTGCTCAGGAGACATCTTTAATTCCTTTTATCGTTATTGTTATGTTTATTCTCTTATCCAATTGCTACTTTTATGTGTTCATGCCTAATAACCGTAGCTTTTGGTTTATCACGTCCGTCATCAATAAACGCTTGATAAAGCCGATTCAGCTCTTTACGCTCCAGTAAATTTGCTTGGTTAGACATCGCTTTTTCAAAAAGCACATTTAACCTGTTTATGTTATTTCTTTCCATTACTACACCCCTTGCTAACCACTCCATAGCATTCAAGATCAGGTATTTACTATGGAAATAAGTGTAGCACTGAATGAGCATTCAGCCAGCGAGCATTAATATCCTTAAGTTATTAGAAAACACAAACCAAAACTCAAAAAAAGTAAAACCTATTAAAATTAAAAGGTTAAAAAGCACTACTGGATATATATGATAGAGAATAATCAAAATGCTGACAGCAGCTTGAGATATATCTCACAAACTCTGCTGCTTTGACTTACCTTACTATTAAATTGATTTTAACAATAGAATAACTATTCTCTGCAATCAGTGCCTTGCGTAGAAGGATGTAGGCGCTTAAGTTAGGTCGGGAACAACTAACCTGTGCTTCTACACCTTTAAATTCTCGCTAAGCACTCACTTTCTTAGACGAAATGGCATTACATCGTATTTTACATATTTTCCTACTACTGTTTCACGTATAAAAATGAAACGTTCTTCAGTCACTACAGCGATAGATATTGCAAGCCGAACACAACACCATAACAGTTTTAAAAGGCAAAAAAATACCGCGAATTACGCGGTATTTTTATTGCTAATTTATTGCGAATAAATAAAACTATGACTTTTTAGCCGTTCTACTTTCACGCTTTCTATCAGACTCTTTTAACCATTTCTTACGAATACGAATATTCTCTGGTGTTACTTCAACAAGCTCATCGTCATCAATAAATTCTAATGCTTGCTCTAATGTCATCAAGATTGGCGGTGTTAACACTTGCGCTTCGTCAGTTCCTGACGCACGTACGTTAGTTAACTGCTTACCTTTAAGGGCATTTACTGTCAGGTCATTATCACGGCTATGAATACCGATGACCATACCTTCATAAACTTCAACACCATGACCAATCATTAAACGACCACGTTCCTGTAGATTGAATAAAGCATTAGTTAACGCCTTACCCGTAGCATTAGCGATCATTACACCGTTCAAGCGTTGGCCAATTTCACCGCCTTTATGTGGTCCATACTCGAAGAACGTATGATAAATCAAACCAGAACCTGACGTTAATGTCATAAACTCAGTTTGGAAACCAATTAAACCACGGCTTGGCATGATAAAGTCCATGCGAATACGACCTTTACCATCAGGGGCCATGTCAGTAAGCTCCGCTTTACGTAAGCCCATTTTTTCCATGATTGAACCTTGATGTTCTTCTTCAACATCAATTGTTACTGTTTCATAAGGCTCTTCAATTTGACCATCTACTTCACGCATAATAACTTCAGGACGAGAAACAGCTAATTCATAACCTTCACGACGCATATTTTCAATTAAAATACCTAAATGAAGTTCGCCACGGCCAGACACTTTGAATTTATCTGGATCGTCTAATTGTTCAACGCGTAAAGCAACATTATGAACAAGTTCTTTATCTAAACGATCTTTGATATTACGCGAAGTAACATACTTACCTTCTTTACCTGAAAAAGGTGATGTATTTACTTGGAATGTCATTGTTACTGTAGGTTCATCAACAGATAACGGTGGTAAAGGTGCAACTTCATTTGGACAGCAAATTGTATCTGATATTTTTAATTCGCCTAAACCCGTAATAGCAATAATATCACCAGCTTCAGCTAAATCTGTTTCGTGACGCTCTAAGCCTAAGTAGCCAAATACTTTTCCTACCTTGCCATTGTGTATTTTTCCAGTAGCACCCTGAACAGTCACTTGTTGGTTAGGTTTAACAGTACCGCGAGTGATACGACCAACACCGATTACGCCTAAATAAGAGCTGTAATCTAATTGAGAAATCTGCATTTGAAATGCACCTTCAGGATCTGCTTCTGGTGCAGGTACTTGATCAACAATTGTTTGGAAAAGCGGCGTCATATCTGCGCCTTCTTCACCTTCTTCTAAAGATGCCCAACCATTAATTGCTGAGGCATAAACAACCTGAAAGTCTAATTGTTCATCTGTAGCACCAAGGTTATCGAATAAGTCAAATACTTGATCCATTACCCATTCAGCACGAGCACCAGGTTTGTCAATTTTGTTAATAACAACAATAGGCTTTAACCCTTGAGCAAAGGCTTTTTGCGTTACAAAGCGTGTTTGCGGCATAGGGCCTTCCTGTGCATCTACAATAAGTAGTACAGAATCAACCATCGACATTACACGCTCAACTTCACCACCGAAATCAGCGTGACCAGGAGTATCCACAATGTTCACTCTGTAGTCTTTCCAATTAATGGCTGTATTTTTAGCCAAAATGGTGATACCGCGTTCTTTTTCGATATCGTTTGAGTCCATCACACGTTCTTCAAGATCTGTTCTTGAATCTAATGTACCTGATTGATCTAATAATTTATCAACCAAGGTAGTTTTACCATGGTCAACGTGGGCTATAATAGCGATGTTACGTAATTTATCTAACACTGGAATTTGCTCAAAGGGCTTCAATTGGGCGCGTATTGTACAGCAGTCTCCCTAACAATGAAAATATAATGAAATATAAATTTCATTTGCTAGAAAAATAACGCATTGTCTCTTACACTGCTATTGCACCATACAGATGCAAGGTAAGGATCATCTTGGTGCAATGGCAAAACTTAGTTTTACAAAAGAACTTATATTACAACAAGTTATCGCTTGGCACACTTTTAGCTTACACCCTAGCAAAGCAAAATGCGGTACAAGCATTTATATTAATTTTGTTCATTTCACTGGAGACACTCATGTCACAAGCAGTATTAGACTTAATCAAAGAAAATGACGTTAAGTTCGTTGACTTACGTTTTACTGATTCAAAAGGTAAAGAACAACACGTTTCATTACCGTACCATCAAGTTGATGAAGATTTCTTCGAAGATGGAAAAATGTTTGATGGCTCTTCAATTGCAGGCTGGAAAGGCATTAACGAATCAGACATGGTATTAATGCCTGACGCATCGACTGCTGTTTTAGACCCATTCACAGAAGAAGTTACCTTAAACATTCGTTGTGACATCGTTGAACCAGGAACAATGCAAGGTTATAGCCGTGATCCTCGTTCAGTAGCACATCGCGCTGAAGAGTACATGCGCTCTACAGGTATAGCAGACACAGTACTGATTGGTCCTGAACCAGAGTTTTTCGTATTCGATGACGTTAAATTCAAAGCAGACATGAGCGGTGCAAGCTATTCAATCGACGATAAAGAAGCAGCCTGGAATTCAAACACTTCTTATGAAGATGGCAACACTGGCCATCGTCCAGGTGTAAAAGGTGGTTATTTCCCAGTAGCACCTGTTGATTCTTCACAAGATTTACGTTCAGCAATGTGTTTAGTTATGGAAGAAATGGGCTTAGTTGTTGAAGCACATCACCATGAAGTAGCAACAGCTGGCCAAAACGAAATCGCATGTCGTTTTAACACCATGGTTAAAAAGGCTGATGAAGTACAAATCTACAAGTATGTTGTTCATAACGTTGCACATGCTTACGGTAAAACAGCGACTTTCATGCCTAAACCACTTGTAGGTGACAACGGCACTGGTATGCATGTACATCAATCACTAGCAAAAGACGGCGTTAACCTTTTTGCTGGTGATAAGTATGGCGGACTTTCTGAAACTGCACTTTATTACATCGGTGGTATCATTAAGCATGCTAAAGCATTAAACGCATTTACTAATGCTTCAACTAACTCATACAAACGTTTAGTACCAGGTTTTGAAGCGCCTGTAATGCTTGCTTACTCTGCACGTAACCGCTCAGCATCTATTCGTATTCCAGTGGTGCCTTCACCGAAAGCACGTCGTATTGAAGCACGTTTCCCTGATCCTACAGCTAACCCTTACTTAGCATTCTCTGCAATGTTAATGGCTGGCCTAGACGGTATCAAAAATAAAATCCATCCTGGTGATGCAATGGACAAAGACTTGTACGACCTGCCTGCAGAAGAAGCAGCAGCGATCCCACAAGTCGCCTCATCGCTTGAAGAAGCGCTAGACGCACTTGAAGCAGATAATGATTTCTTAACAGCTGGCGGCGTAATGGATACAGATATGATAAATGCATATATCGGCTTAAAGCGTGAAGAAGTTGAAACACTAAATATGACAACTCACCCAGTTGAGTTCCAAATGTATTACAGCCTTTAATCAGTAATTTACTGAGATTAAAGAAAAAGCTCACTTCGGTGAGCTTTTTTGTAGCTAATTTGATATTTTTTCGATAGATTAAAAGGTAATCGATTTATTTAAAAGGAGTACACATTGAAAAATATCTATTTAATTTGTGCTCTAATGCTTTGCATCTCTTTCTCACAAGTGGCTGATGCTGCATCTACCAAGGTCTATGTTTGGGTTGATGAATCTGGCAAAGTCGTTTATTCAGATACCCCACGCCCCGGCGCTGAAGAAGTTGAGGTTCAAGAAAAAAACATTATCTCTACCCATGTGGATACATCCATTCTTGATATAAAGCCTAAAGTAATCGAAGATAAATTCAATGTCGAAATTACCCAACCTAGCAATAAACAAACTATTCGAGACAATACTGGTTCTCTTTTGGTGCAAGGTAGAATAAAACCCTTATTTAAACAAGGGCACACTATTCAACTTTTACTCGATAATAAACCTTACAACTCTCCGCAAAGCTATGCTCAGTTTAGGCTGTCTAATATTGACAGGGGCGAGCATCAATTAAAATTATCTCTCCTTAATGAGAAAGGCAAGGTTATTGCATCGTCTAAGCAAATAACCTTTTATATGCACAGAGCTTCAAAAATAAGCGCTAATTAGCCGATATAATCGTGCAATAAATAGGTTTTAACTTTACACTAAAAAATATTCGCACCATTTTAGTGCATAGAGGTTTTATGCCTAGTACAAAAAAATTAGACGCAACAGCAAAATTATATTATCAACAGAATTTACCCAATCATATGGTAACGGCTGTGATTGTGCTTGATAGCCAATTAAACATTCAATACGCAAATCCAGCTACCGAAGCATTATTAGTTAAAAGCCTTAACAAGTTGCGCAATCAAAGTTTACAACATGTTTTTTTTAATAGCCCCATTAGTAGTATACGTTTAAAACAACTGTTGACCTCAGGCCAAGAGTTTAGTGATAGTGATGTTGTGTTAGAGTTTTTTGATAAACGTGTAATCACCGTTGAACTAACAGCTTCCTCATTTTCCTTAGATAACGCTCCGTTTATATTGCTTGAAATTAAACAAATTGATCAACAAAAACAAATTAGTGAAGAAGCATTTCAGCATCAACAGTGGGAGTCTGCGCGTGATTTAATTCGCGGTTTAGCGCACGAAATAAAAAATCCACTTGGTGGCTTACGAGGTGCTGCTCAACTACTCAATAAAGAACTTACGCCAGATCAACAAGAATACACAGCAATGATTATTGAACAAGCAGACAGGTTAACAAATTTAGTTGATCGCTTATTAGGCCCTAATCAATTGCCAGATTTTAACAGTCAAAATATTCACCTTATACTGGAAAAAGTTGCTCAGCTTGTTAGCTTCAATAATCCTCACGACATCAAAATTATTAAAGATTACGACCCTTCGTTACCAGACATAAAATTTGATGCTGATAAAATACAGCAAGCGTTACTAAACATAGTCAGTAATGCCATTCAAGTTATCGGCGAAAGTGGTGTAGTGCGATTAAAAACACGCGCTGCCAGTAATAAAACGATTAATGGCCGTCGCATTAAACTTGCGGCACAAATTAGCATTATCGATAATGGGCCTGGCATCCCAAGTAAAATTCAAGACACCTTATTCTATCCTATGGTTTCAGGACGCTCTAATGGCACTGGCTTAGGCCTTGCTATTTCACAAACGCTCATAAACCAACACAAAGGGAAAATTTCCTGTATTAGTCGCCCGGGTCATACCGAATTTATTATTTTATTACCAATTTCAGAAGATAAAACGCCATGATTACAGAACAAATTTGGGTTGTAGACGATGACAGTTCCATTCGTTGGGTATTAGAAAAAGCCTTTGCAAATGCAAATATCAGTTCCGCGTCATTTGATAGTGCAGAAAATGTGTTAACTGCTCTAGATCACGGCCAACCCGAAGTGATCATATCTGATATTCGCATGCCTAATATCGATGGTATGGAGTTATTAAATGATATAAATTTACGTTTTCCTGATATTCCTGTGATCATTATGACCGCGCACTCAGACTTAGATAGCGCAGTTAATGCGTATCAGGGTGGGGCATTCGAATACTTACCTAAACCATTTGATATTGATGAGGCACTTGCATTAAGCAAACGTGCCTTAGCTCATGCACACGAAGTAAAAGCGAAAACGCGTCAAGATGCACCCAGCTCAGCCGCTGTTGGCATAATTGGTGAAGCACCTGCTATGCAAGAAGTTTTTCGAGCTATCGGACGGTTATCTCGATCTAGTATCAGTGTTTTAATAAATGGTGAGTCAGGAACAGGTAAAGAACTTGTCGCCCATGCATTGCATATGCACAGCCCTAGGGCAAAAGAACCTTTCATTCCACTTAATATGGCAGCAATTCCGAAAGATTTGATCGAATCAGAATTATTCGGACACGAAAAAGGCGCATTCACTGGCGCGAATTCAGTAAGACAAGGTCGATTCGAACAAGCACATAATGGCACCTTATTTCTTGATGAAATTGGCGATATGCCGCTAGATATTCAAACTCGATTATTAAGAGTATTAGCCGACGGGCAATTCTATCGAGTAGGTGGTCACTCCCCTATTCAAGTAGACGTTCGTATACTTGCGGCGACACATCAAAATTTAGAAGATAAAGTTCGTTCTGGTGACTTTAGAGAAGACTTGTTCCATCGATTAAATGTTATCAGAATTCATATTCCGAGTTTACGTGAACGTAGAGAAGATATCCCACAACTGTGTGAACACTTTCTTAAACATGCCGCCATTGAACTAAGCGTTGAAACGAAAACACTAGACAAACCTACTGTCGAATACCTTAAGCAATTTGATTGGCCAGGCAATGTCAGACAACTTGAAAATATTTGTCGATTTTTAACTGTTATGGCAAGTAGTAAAGAGATTCACCTAGAAGACTTACCAAGCGAGCTCACTCAAGAAGCTATCAGCTACGATGCTGAAGGCGTAAGTTGGCAACTACTTCTTAAACAATGGGCTAATGAAAAATTATCGTCAGGAGAGAACGGAATATTAGAAGAAGCGCTGCCGGAATTTGAAAAAATAATGATACAAGCTGCCCTAAAAATAACCAATGGCCATAAACAAGAAGCGGCAAAAAAACTTGGTTGGGGCAGGAATACACTAACTAGGAAGTTAAAAGATTTAAAACTTTAACGTCAAGCTCTAGCTTGAACAACCATGTTCATCACAGCGTTTACAATTATTACAAAGCTTCAGATTAATCACATGGGCTGCAACAATTAACGTTGCCCCTATTATGATAAAGAAAGGCTGTGCTTGTTCAGAAAAGTCATGCTTCATCCAGTAAATTACTAGACCTAAAATCAGCAAGTAAAATGGATATAACCTTTTGTGATAGCGTTTAAACCCTGAAAACATTGCTATAGAACCAAGAATACCTGTCACAAGTAAAAATACATGCTCCCAAGTATGGTCAGCTAAGAAGCTTAACCCCAATAAAGGAAGTGCAGGTAAGATAACAGGCAGCAATATGCAATGTAATGCACATAGAGATGTCGCTGTAATACCAATTCTATCTAACACAATGAACTTAACCTTATCCTAAGTAATTAATGAGATAATATCACACATGATACATTGTCACAATATAAACTATTAAGCATTATTAAACATAAAACAGATTGACTGTTCAATATGGTTTAAACCTAACGCAATCATCAAAAGTCTATCGATACCTAATGCGACCCCTGAGCAACTTGGTAACCCTGATTCTAGAGCTTGTATGAAACGTTTATCAATCGGTTTAGCCTCTTTTCCTTCGTTAACCCTGTGGATATTATCTCGTTCAAACCGTGCTAATTGCTCTGTAGCATCGCGTAGCTCATGAAAGCCATTCGCGAGTTCAATACCTTTAAAATATACCTCGAATCTTTCAGAGACTTTCGGATTCTCTTGGCAAATTTTAGCAAGGGATGCTTGTGATGCTGGAAATTCATAGACGATACAAGGTTTATCTTGCCCGATATTTTTTTCAATACACTCAGAAAATAACACCTGTAGCAAAATATCCTTATCCACTTCATTTACAATCCAATCTCCTTCAACCCCTTTTTCATAAAGCAAATGTTTCAATTGCTCCACACTTGCAAGTAAAGGATCGATTGCTAGCTCATTAATAAAAATATTTCTATAAGTAATAATTTCTGATGACTTGCAAGCTAATACTGACATTAATAAAGCATCAACTTCTTTCATTAACTCTCGGTGATCAATACCAACACGATACCATTCAAGAATAGTAAATTCAGGATTATGATACCTGCCTTGTTCTTCATCTCTAAAAGCTTTACAGAGTTGATAAATATCTTTGTAACCCGCAGATAAAAGCCTTTTCATTGCAAATTCTGGCGAAGTTTGTAAATAATAAGTGGGTGATGGCGCAGTACCATTAGGTTGAGTGGAGAAGGCTTCCATGTATCTATCTGTCACTGTACCTTGTGATAATAAAGGCGTTTCTACTTCAACAACACCTTTTTGATAAAAAAAGGATCTGATCTGATGTATCACTTCAGCTCTTTTCTTAGCATTCTGCCAAGTTAACGTGGGTTCAAACATAGATAAATAAAATAAAACTACTGTAAACGAAAAAAGCCCTTGTCGCTAGACAAGGGCTTAAATAAGAATCTGGTAATGTCCTACTCTCACATGGGAACTCCCACACTACCATCGGCGCTATTGCATTTCACTACTGAGTTCGGCATGGAATCAGGTGGTTCTACAATGCTATGGTTACCAGATAAAAACCTTTAATGGTTAAACAACTTAATAATTATTTAATCATTAGAGGTTAAAAAACCCGTAGCTTTCGCTACGGGTTTCTCTAAATAAAAGCTTGATGATGTCCTACTCTCACATGGGAACTCCCACACTACCATCGGCGCTATTGCATTTCACTACTGAGTTCG